>CALRNJ020000004.1:0-225937 GCA_943369475.1 Sphingomonas paucimobilis
CTACCAAGCTTGTTGGTGACCCGCACCACCGCTTCCTCGCCTTCACTGAAGCGCAGGGTAGGACCCGGCACGCTGCCGTTGATGGCAATCACACTATCAGTGCGGCCGGGAACGACCTGCATCTTCTGGCGCTCGACCACCAGATCATAAATGGCGGCGTGGGCCAAACTGGGCCACAGCAGGCCGAGAAAAAGGAAGATCAGACGCAACATCATGCGGCCCCATGCCCCGCCAGTATCCAGAAGGCCATGGCGATCATCGTCACATTCTCCAGCAGCGACACAAAGCCCAAGGGTACGTTGCTGCTACCGCCGACACAGGCACAGGTAAGCGTGCGGCGCTCGATGTAGACCGCCTTGATCACCGAAACCGCGCCAATCGAACCGATGAACAAGGCAATGGCTGATGCCAGGGCGGCCAACTGGCCCGACAGCATCAACACGCCCGAAGCGGCTTCGGCCCAAGCATAAACATAAGCATAGGGCAGCCAAGCCCGCGCCAGCAGATCATAACCGACGAAGCCGGTGACAAAGCCTTCGATATCCTTCAGCTTCAGGAAGGCGAGCAGACACATAGCCATTCCCACGAACCATTCGGCGGCGTGCAACGTGAACGGCGTGCCCATCGTTGCTGTGCTTAAGGCCAGCGCCATCGCAGCGGCCATAACGAACAGCGCAATCACCGGGCGATAGCTGATGGCCTTGGGATCATGCAGCTTCAACCCCAGCCGTTGGCGCAAATCATCATGCCCACCCACGCGCTGCCCCCCGATCCACACCTGCGGGGTGGTCTTCACGGCGTTGGTAGTCTTGAACGCCTCCACCTCCTCGCGGCTGGTCAGCAGCTGCTCCTCGAACGAAAAGCCGTGACTTCTCAGCAGGTGGCGCGCCCGGAGGCCCCACGGACAGACAAGGTCCGGCAGCGCCATGCGCACCAGGCGGGCAGTGCGGGGGTGCTGTGCATCCATCGAAATCATCCTTGGCGAATCACTGATGGCAGCCTCATAACCTCTGTACCATGATACGGAGTCAAGCCATGGCCAGTCTGACCATTGCCCGCCTTGCTGCCAGCGCCGGGGTGGGCATTGAAACCGTGCGCTTTTACCAACGCAAGGGCCTGATGCCGGTTCCGGCCAGCAGCGGTGCCGTGCGTCATTATGACGAACCCGACGTGCAACGCCTGCGCTTCATTCGCGCCGCCCAACGTGCCGGTTTTAGCTTGAAGGAAATTGTCGAGTTGCTGGCGCTGGATGCAAGCCATGATCGCACCCGCATCCAGGCCCTCACCCGCACGCGGCTCGCGGCGCTCAATGCTGAAATGGCCGAACTCGCTGCCGCTAAAGCAATGCTGTCGGGCCTGCTCGATGAATGCACCAGCGGTAAGGCCGGGCCCTGCCCGATCATCGCCACTTTCACGGGCACGGCCCCCCATTGAAGACCCGGCTCGACACGGCCGGGCCCGTCGCCCAAGGAGAAGCAATGAAAGTCGCTGCGAATGTGTCTGTTGCGTCCTGGCTGACCGCGGTCCTGGCTGGGGTCGCGGCACCAATTCTTGCGATGCTATTGCTTCAAGATGCGCCGGCACCGGCGCCGTTGGCGCTGGTGGGCGGCCCGATCCTGGCAGTCGGCCTGATGGGCATGGGGATGATTGCGGCGGCGGCCGCCGTACGGCTGTGGGTCGGCTTGGCGCTGGCCCTGCTCGCCGGGGTGAGCCTGATCCAGTTGGCGCGGGCGCTGGGAATGCCGGCGCTGCCCCACCCGTTTTCCACCGGACTGGCCGTGACCATTGCCAGCCTCAGCTTTGCAGCGCGGGGCACGCTGTTCGCCCGCGCCATGGGAAAGAATGGCTGGCTGATGGCGCTGTTCGTGGTCGCGGGCGAGGCGGCGATGCTTGTTTCCGCCGCGATGCTGCCGGCCTGGCTGCTCACCCTGTTACCAGCGCAATGGGCAAGCACAGCGATCCAGACCGCTCTCACCGGCACTGGCACGCGGGCAGCAAGCTCGGCCTTGTTCGCGCTCGCCGGTACGGCAGCCACTACGCTGCTGGTGGCCTTTCTGCGGCCGCGCCGCTGGCCCTATGCCCTAATGTTCACGGCCTGGCTGGCCTTGTCCGCACTGGTCTGGCACCGGCCTGGTCCGGCCCGGCCCCACGCCGATCTTGCTATCGCTGCCGCCCCTGCTGGCCCGATTGCCCCAATGGCCGCCGCCCCGCCTGATGCCGCCACTGCCAGTAGCCTGAACCGCATACAGCGCCAGATCGCCAAATGGCCTGCCGCAGCCGAACCGGACCTCACACAGCGGGCCCGCAACCTGCTGCTGATCGCGGCCGTGCCCGACCTTTACGACACTGAGCCGCTGCAATCGCACTTGCCAGCGCTGGTGCGCGCCGAGCTCAAGGTTCGTCTTCCTGCAGGACAGTACCAGGCCATCCTAGCCGCCATCGCCGCTCACCCCGAACAGGGCAGTGTGGCGGCCCGCGAAACGCTGCCCGTGCTGGGCCTGCCGGCGAACTTCGGCGACGAAGCGCCGGTGCGCAACCGAATGACGCTCTATGCCGCGCGGCTAACCGGGCAGCCCTGAGCGACGCTGGGGTGGACACCCTATCGACACGCGCCAGGCCGGCAGCGCAGGCTAGCCGCCCGACCGCCGGAGACGATGCATGCGCCTGCCCCTGCTTTGTCTACTACTGGCGATTGCTACGCCCGCCAACGCCGCCGGCCCGGGTTTCCGGCCATGGATCAACGGCACCGCGTCCTCCGAACCGCAAACCCAGGTGCAGCGCATCGACGCCGACACCTTCGTCATCCGCCAATCGGTGCGAACCAATTTCGAAGCGCCCTTCCTCTATTTGTTGTTCGGCACGGATCGCGCCCTGCTGCTCGACACCGGCGCCGGCGGCCTTTCCATCCGCCCTACGGTCGATGCGCTCATCGCCGGCTGGCTGGCCAGCCATCACCGCCGTTCCATCCCGCTCACCGTCGCGCATTTCCACAGCCACGGTGATCACCACCAAGGCGACGCCGATTTCGCCGGCCGGCCCGGCACAACGCTGGTCGGCCTGAAGCCTGAAGAGGTCGCCGCCACTTTCGGCATCAGTCGTTGGCCTGATGACATCGCCACGTACGATCTTGGCGGGCGCGCACTCTCCATCATCCCCACGCCCGGCCACGAGCCGGCGCACATCATGGTGCATGATCCGCGCACGCGCCTGCTGCTTTCCGGCGACATGCTCTACGCCGGGCGCCTCTATGTGCCGACCGACCATTTCGCCACCTTCATCGCCAGTGCCGACCGTCTCGTCGCCTTCGCCCGCACTCACAGGATCGCCGCCGTACTGGGCACCCACATCGAAATGACGACGACGCCGGGCAAGGATTATGGTTTCGAAGCCCCTGCCCACCCCAATGAACACCAGCTTGCACTGCCGCCCGACGCCATCGCGCGTCTGGCCGCCGCCGCCCGCAACATGGCCGACGCACCGGTGATCAGCAACGAAGGCGACTTCATCCTCTACCCCCGCCAACCCCGTCGCTAATCATCCCCTCTCGACAAGCTCGGCGCCATCCCCGAAGCTGCCCGGCGATGCAGATGCCCATCCCCGATGACGTCGTGATCGCCCGCCAGGCCGCGATTGCCGCCGCGCTGGTCGCCATCGTGCCTGATGGCGTGATCGCAGATGCCGACGGCGTGTCGCCCTATGGCAGCGACGGGCTGGCGATGTACCGGCAGAGCCCGCTTGCAGTCGTGTTGCCACGCACCACAGACCAAGTGAGCCGCGTGCTGGCCTGGTGCAATGCCAACGGCGTGAAGGTGGTGGCGCGCGGATCGGGCACGTCGCTATCAGGCGGGGCGCTGCCACTAGCCGATGGTATCGTGTTAGGCATGGCGCGCTTCAACCGCATCATAAGTGTGGATTACGATAACCGCTGCGCCGTGGTGCAGCCCGGCGTCACCAACCTCGCCGTCTCACAGGCCATTGCCCACAAGAATTTTTATTACGCGCCTGATCCGTCCAGCCAGATTGCCTGTTCGATCGGCGGCAATGTCGCGGAAAATGCCGGCGGAGTGCATTGCCTGAAATATGGCACCACCAGCCCCAATCTTCTCGGCGTCGAGTGCGTGCTGATGGATGGCACAGTGCTGCGGTTGGGTGGGCCGGGACAGGAGCAGGCGGGCTATGATCTGCTCGGGCTGATCTGCGGGTCGGAAGGGCTCTTGGGTGTCGTTACCGAGGCCACGGTGCGCATCCTGCCCAAACCCGCAACCCAGCGCGCGCTGCTGTTGGGTTTCCCCTCCGTCACCGACGCCAGCGACTGTGTGGCGGCCATCATCGCCGCCGGCATCATCCCGGCTGGCCTGGAAATGATGGACGCGCCGGCTATCCGCGCCGCGGAAGACTTCGTGCAGGCCGGTTATCCCACCGATGTCGCCGCGCTGATGATTGCGGAAGCCGACGGTACGGCGGCACAGGTCGATGATCAGCTTACCCGCATCACTGACATTGCGAATGCTCATAATTGTACCCATCTGCGTGCTTCCACCGGCGAGGCGCAGCGGCTGTTGTTCTGGGCCGGGCGCAAGGCGGCGTTTCCGGCGGTGGGGCGTATCGCGTCGGATTATTATTGCGTTGATGGCACCATCCCTCGCCGCAAACTTGGCGATGTGCTGACGCAAATCAGCGCCATCGCCGCCCGCCGTGGGCTGAGGGTGGCTAACGTGTTTCACGCCGGCGACGGCAATCTACACCCGCTGGTGATGTATGATGCGGCCGTGCCGGGTCAGACTGAAGCTGCAGAAGCTGCCGGCGCCGAAATCTTGATGGCCTGCGTCGATGCCGGCGGCGTGCTCACCGGGGAACATGGCGTGGGCGTCGAAAAGCGCGATCTGATGCCCCACCAGTTCACGGCCACCGATCTTGAGGTGCAGAGCCGACTGAAATGCGCCTTTGATAAGCACGGCCTGCTCAACCCCGGCAAGTTGTTCCCCACGTTGGCCCGCTGCGCCGAAATGAATGCGATGCACGTGCACGGCGGGCGGATGCCGTTCCCGGAGCTTCCCCGCTTCTGATGGCGTATCGCCCCGCCACGCCCGAGGAACTGGCCGCAATGATCCGCGAGACGGCGGCGCTTGCACGGTCGCTGGCCGTATCTGGCACTGGCAGCCGGCCGGGCATCGGCCCGGGCCCAGCCGATGCCGCGCTCGACTTGACAGGACTGGGAGGCGCAATCGATCATGACCCCGGCGAACTGCTGCTCAGCCTGCCTGCCTCGACGCCGCTGCTCCATGTGCAACAGATGCTCGCCCGCGCCAGCCAGTGCCTGGCATTTGAGCCGCCTTCCCCCGATGCCATCTGGGACCTGGGACACGGTACCATCGGCGGCGCGGTGGCCAGCGGCCTGTCTGGGCCGCGGCGGCCCTTCGCCGGGGCGGCGCGCGATCATGTGCTGGGCTTGTCCGGAGTGACTGGGCGCGGCGAGATCTTCACAGCTGGCGGCAAGGTACTGAAGAACGTCACCGGTTTCGATCTGCCGCGCCTGCTCACCGGTTCGCGCGGCACGCTGGCGGTGCTCACTGAAATCACTCTGAAAGTGCTGCCGCTCGCTCCGGCGCAGGCGACACTTCTGCTGCCGGCTGACACGGTGAGTCAGGCCGTGCGGATCATGGCCGAGGCCTGCCAGATCGATGGCGGCATCACTGGCGCGGCCTGGAGCGATGGTGAGGTGCAACTGCGCATCGAAGCCAGCCCCGCCGCCCTGCCAGCTTTGGTAGACGCCGCCCGCGCGCGCCTGCCCGCCAGCAGGCTCATCGAGAATGCAGACAGCCGCGCACTGTGGACGGCCATTGCCAGTCTGGCCGGCCATGTGCTGCGTGAGGACATCATCTGGCGCTGCTCCCTGCCTGCAACGCGTGCACCGGCACTCGCAGCGCTGCTGCCACCCTCTGCACGCCTGCGGCTGGATTGGGCCGGCGCACTGGCTTGGGTGCTGCTCCCGGCCGAGGCCGCCGATCTCGACGTGCATGCGCTCGTGGCGCAGGCCGCCAGTCGCGACGGCCACGCCGAACGGCTGCGCGGCCCCACTTCGGCCATTCCGGCCCGCAGCCGGCTCGAACCCGGCCTTGCGGCGCTGTCGGCCCGACTAAAAGCCCTGTTCGATCCCGCCGGCATCCTCAGTCCAGCCGCCGCGCCATGACCGACAGCGCCTCCCTCATCCGCAAATGCGTACATTGCGGTTTCTGCAATGCCACCTGCCCCACCTATCTGCTCACCAGCGATGAACTGGACGGCCCGCGCGGGCGCATCTGGTTGATGAAGGACATGCTCAGCCTCCCGGACGCGCCGCCCTCCCCGCGCGCGCTGCGCCACCTCGATCGCTGCCTCACCTGCCTGTCTTGCACCACCACCTGCCCATCGGGTGTGGACTATGCGCAGTTGATCGATCACGCCCGCGCCCATGCCGAACCCAGTCGGCCGTGGCCGGAGCGCTTCGCCCGCCGCGCCCTGACCAACCTGCTGTCGCGCCGCCGCCTTTTCCGCACCGCGCTCCACCTCGGCCGCCTCGCCCGCCCGATCGCGCCACTGCTGCCAGCGCCGCTCAAACGGATGCTGGCCATGATGCCGGCCCACATCCCACCCGCCGGCACCGCCGAAACCATGACACCAACCACGCCCACCAGCCCGACTGGCCGTGTCATCCTCCACCTCGGCTGCGTGCAACCCTCGCTGCGGCCCCAGATCGACGACGCCGCGCTGCGCCTTCTCACCCGTCACGGCCTTCACGTGATCATCACCCGCGACGCGGGCTGCTGCGGGGCGCTGCACCAGCATCTGGGCCAGGCCGACACCTCCGCAGCCCGCGCCGCCGCCACACTGGCCGAATGGCGCGCCGCCCAAGGCTCCTTTGGCCCAGTGGACGCCATCCTCACCACCACCTCGGGCTGCAGCAGTGCCATGAAGGGTTGGGACGACCCACTCAGCCGACAGGTTCGCGACATCAGCGAGTTCATTGCAACGCTGCCGCCGCTGCCAGCCATTATCGCACCCGGCATAGCGGTCGCCTGGCACAATCCCTGCTCCCTGCAACACGGCCAGCGCGAGGTCTCGGCACGCGATTTGCTGGTACAGGCAGGCTTTGTCGTCCACGATCTCGCCGAAGCCCACCTGTGCTGCGGTTCCGCCGGCACCTACGCCCTGCTGCAACCTGAAATCTCCAGCGAGCTAAAGGCACGCAAACAGGCCCATATCGCGGCGAGCGGCGCACCGATCCTAGCCAGCGGCAACATCGGTTGCCTTACGCAATTGGCCAGTTCAGACTGGCAGACGGTCCATGTGGTCGAACTGCTCGACTGGGCCAGCGGCGGCCCGTCCCCAGCCGGACCCTTAAGGGAACACACAGCATGACCTGGCAGATCAAGGCAATTGCCACCGCCCTGCTACTGCTGGGCAGCCCTGTCGCCGCCAAGGAGGCCACCGCGTCGTCCTTCGTCCCCGCGAGATTCCAGCCACCGACGCGGGCCAAAGCCGACAATTTCAAGCTTGTGCCTCTTGGCCCCGCAGTGGTGAAGATTGATTACGACGCCTACATGTCGTCAATCGAACATCTGCAAAAAACCTTCACGCGCAGCCCGGATTGGCCGAACAAGAACATCACCGCGGCCGACGCCATGCTGGATATGCAAACAGAACAGGACCGCTACAAGAAACGCCAATCCTTCGCCTACGCCGTCCTCACCCCCGACGGCCGCCGCGAACGCGGCAGCGTCTATGTTTATCCCAGCCATATCCCAGGCTATGATGCCATCGTGAAACTTTGGGTCACCAAGGCCGATCATGACGCCGGCTTCGACGCGGAACTCTACGCCTGGGTGCAGAATTGGATGCGCGCCAAATGGCCATTCGCGCACGTCGCCTACCCCGGACGTGCCATCGATTGGGCGACCTGGGATGCGCTGGTGGCAGCCAGCAAGGGCGAGGGCGAGTAAAGCTTGAAAAGGGGCCTTCGGCGGGCAGAGCCTGAGGCCCTGCACCCACCTTCGCAAAGGTCGCACTTCATAACCGTCATGCTGGCGCAGACCAGCATCCATCGTGCAGCACGCGCACGCGTCTTGTCACTTGAATCTAGCATGGGAATGGAAGCCGACCTTCGCCAGTATGACAAGCAAGAGGGTTGGCCCATGACCAAGGAGTGCAAGGACTGAGCCCCTGCGCGCCGAAGGCTCTTCTTCTCTAAGCTGACGTCCGCACCACCACCGTTAGCCCCGGCAAGAGCGGATCGGGCACGCAATCCAACCGTACTGCATCCCGGCGGGCGCGGTCGATGATGGCGGGCGCCACCGGGCCTTCAACCACCAGCGCGTCGCAACGGGCGAGCGCGTTCAATTGGTTGAGGGTGAGGTCGCCAGGATCGGAGCTGGCGACGTCAATCACCAGCAACTGCGGCGAGGCGGTCGAGGCGCTTTCGATCACGCGGGAAACGGCGGACACGGGATCCTGAAGCGCCGCGAACGGGTCCAACGGGCCACCTTCAGCCAAGGCCCGTTCCCACAGGCGGCGGCGGTCGTTGGCGGTGGGGTGGCGAACAGCGACGGCATCGCGAGCAGCAAGGATGGCGCGCGCCAGGGCGCCAAGACTGGCGGGGAGCAAGGCCTCCAGCCGGGTGCGCAAGCTGCGGGCCAAGCTGGCCGAGGCGCCAGCGGTGGAGATGGCGACGACCACGGGCGAGCGGTCGATGATGGCGCCCATAAGGAAATCGGACATCGCGGGCTTGTCCACCACATTGACCAGCAGGCCACGGCGGCGCAGGCAAGTGGCGGCGGCGTGGGCTTCGGCATCGTCATCGATGGCAACAAAGGCGAGGGCCGCGTCTGCCGCGTCTTCGCCCACCAACGTACCGCCGGCAGCGCGGACGAGGCGGGCCTTGGCTTCGGCGGGTTCGCCGTCGCCGACAAGGATGACCGGGCGGCCGGCGAGATTCACGAAGATCGGCAGTTGCTGCATGGCGCGCCTGTGCTCCTGGCTTCAAGCCGGCGCAATACCGGATTCTCGGGCGTTCGGATCGGCAACGCGGGTTAGACGGGCGAGCAGGGTGAGGCCGCCGGGAATGGCGGACAGGCCAGCCATGGCGGCGAGGCGGCCCAGTGGGTGCCGGGCGACGGCCAGCGCCGCCATGGCGAGGCGAACGGGTCGGCGGGTGCGTGTGAGCAGTTCGCGCTGGTAGGCGGCCCCATGGGCCCCTTGCGCCAGCATGGCGCCAGCAAGGCGGCCGGATTCAAGAGCGATGGCCATGCCGTCGCCGCAGAAGCTGGGGATGACAGCGGCCTGGTCACCCAGCCGCCAGAGCCCATCATCGCTCGGCCCGGAAAGATAGCCATAGGGCACGCGGCTGATGGCGAGGGGGCGCGGCAACAGCGCTTCGGCCTGGGACAGCGCGGCAAGGGCCGGCTCCGTCACCAGCTGCGCCAGCAGGGCCGGCCAGCTGCCAAGTTCGCGATAATGCGCGCCGTTCACCAGCAGGCACAGATTCAACCGCCCGCCCTCCACAGGTTGCAGACCGGCATAGCCGCCATGGAAGAAGGTCACCGCCACGGTGCCAGCGAGCCGGCGCGACAGGGCAGCGTCGCGGAAATACATCTTGAAGCCGATCTCGTCTGGCCCATCCGGGCGGGGCAGGCCCCGCACATCATGCTTTCCGCTGGCGAGCAGCAGAGTCGATGCGGCTATGTCGCCAGAGCTGGTTTGCGCCGCGCCGTCCGCCAGCCCGCGCACGGTCAGACCGCGCTGCACATCAACACCGGCAACGGCAGCGCGTTCAAGCATGGCTTCGTCCAGGACCCGGCGCGACAGGCTGAGCGCTGGGAAGGGCAGCGCGGCAGCAGCCATGCGGTGACCGGCGTTGATTTCGACGCGGGTGATCGGCACGGCGCCGAGGCAGCGCGCATCGACGCCCAGCCCGGCTAGCGCCGCAACGGCTTCGCCGCTCAGGAACTCGCCGCAAATCTTGTCGTGCGGGCAGGCTTCGCGCTCCAGCAGCAGAGGGGCGCAGCCGGCGCGGGCGAGGTCGATGCCCGCCGCCGCGCCCGCAAGGCCGCCGCCGATAATCAGGGGTCGCATGAATTGACGGTCCAGCGGAAAGGAAAATGCCAGCGAATCTCGGCCTGCACCCCGGCGAGGGCGAGCAGCGCCTCCCAATCGGTGCGGGTGAAGGCGCGGCGCACGGATAGCGCACCATCGTGCTTCACGATCGGATGCCAGCGCAACACCAACGCCAAAACGCGGAAGCCGGTCCACGCCAACCAGTGGCGATGCAGATCGTTGATCAGCCAGCCGACCCGCGCCGTGCAGTTCATCCACTGAATGAAGGCCACAAGCTCCGCATCATTCATATGGTGGGCGACGAGGCTGGAGATAACGAAATCCGGCTGCCATTCCAGCGCCTCTGCCCTTCCGGTGAGGAAAGTGATGCCCAGGCCCGGATCGGTCGCCGCTGCCGCCACCGGGGCAGAGCGCGGATTGAGATCGATGCCCGTCAGTTCGGCGCGCAGCCCCTTGGCGCGCGTCCACGCCGCGATGCCGCGCAGCATGTCGCCATGGCCGAAACCGACATCGAGCAGGCGGAACGCCACGCGCTTGGGCGCTTGGCGGCGCAGCCAGGCCAAGGTGGGCCAGCGCGCCAGCGTGAGCGTGTTGACCTGCGCCAGATCGGCTATGACGGCGGCATAAGTGCCCGGATCAAGCCCATCGGCATCCATAACTTCCGGCAAATCAGCACGCCGGGAGAAATCCAGAGGCGCATTTGGCCAATCGGCAGGAATACTGCCTGCGCTCATCCACCAACCGTTTCAAAGCGGAAGCTTTCCGCCGCAAGCCCCGGCCCGAACGCCACGGCAAAGCCCGGAACGCCTTGGGGCACACTGGTGCCGATCCCGGCCATTATCCGCTTCAGTACGAACATGATGGTGGCGCTGCTCATGTTACCACATTCGCGCAGCACCTCGCGCGACCAATTCAAGGCACCTTGCCCGATGCCCAGCCCGGTTTCCACCGCATCAAGGATGGCGCGACCTCCGCCGTGGACAGCCCACACACCAAAATCGTCGGGACTGCGGCCATGCAGGAGATCAGTCCCTGCGGGGCCCGCCAGCGCCTGCTGCAATATCGCCGGCACCCGTCCCGACAGCACCATGTCAAAGCCCTGATCACCGACGCCCCAGGTGATGGCATCGGCGGAATCGGCGATAGTGGCTGCGCGGAAATCGGTCAGCGCGATGCCGGTCGGATCGGCCGTCACCAGCGCGGCGGCACAGCCATCACCAAACAGCAGCATGGCGAGCAGGGATTCAAGTTCGCCGGTCTCCTGGAAATGTAGGCTGCACAGTTCCAGATTTACCACAAGCACCCGCGCCGACGAGTCGGAGCGGACGAAATGATGAGCGAGCCGCAGCGAATTCACCGCCGCATAGCAGCCCATAAAGCCCACATGCGTGCGCTCCACACCGGGGTTGAGGCCAAGGCGCTGCACCAATATCTGATCGATGCCTGGCGCTGTCATCCCCGTGCAGCTGGCCACCACAAGGTGCGTGATGCCTTTCACCTCACCGGGAGTCAGGCCAAGGCCAGCAATCGCCTGTTCAGCGAGGCCGGGCGCAGTCGCGGCAAAACGCGCCATGCGCTTGGCGGTGGAGGGAAAGGCACCGGGACGGTAGAAACCTTCGGCATCGGCCGTGAAACCGTTCGGGTCTTTCACCGGGGTGAAGAAACTCCAGCGGTGATCGATGGCGCTGCGGCCCACAAGGCGCTTAAAGATGAGTTGGTCGCGCCGATCTTTGATCAGGCCGCCAACGAAATCGACAAATGCTTCGTGCACATCATTGGGGGGCAGCGCGGTGCCGATTCGGTTAATATGCGCGATCGCTGGGGCAGGCATCGCGAAACTTCCTTTTGTGGTGCAGCCGACCAATGCGCCGGTTGTGAGAGGCTTGCAACAGCATGAGCTGCGGCCGATGGATGCGCCATGAACACATCAGGCATCAGTTCGGTTCCCGGTATTACCGTCGGTCATGCCCATTGCGGCTTGGCGCGCACCGGCGTCACCCTGATCCTGCCCACCGAACCGGCCGTGATGGCGGTGGAGGTGCGCGGCGGCGGGCCGGGTACGCGCGAGACGGATGCGCTCAATCCCATCAACCTGGTTGAACGCGCGCACGGGATAGCGCTGGCAGGCGGTTCGGTGTTCGGCCTAGCGGCAGGGGACGAACTGGCACTGCTGCTTTCCGCGGCCGGGAGGGGACTGCTGATGGGCGACGGCCTGCCGGCGGTGCCGATTGTACCGGCGGCTATCCTGTTCGATCTAACCAATGGCGGAGACAAGGCGTGGGGCATGGACCCGCCCTATCGCCGGTTAACGCGCGCGGCCTTTGCCGCCGCTGGCCACCCGGGCAGCGATGGCTACGGACCCATCGGCGCGGGCTTCGGCGCGCGCGCCGGCAGCCGGGCAGGCGGCATCGGCAGCCTTTCGCGCGCGCTTGAAGGAGGCCATGTCGTCGGAGCGCTGGTGGCAGCCAACAGTTTTGGCGAAGTCTATGCCGATGCGCCCCCCGGCGATGGCCCAGTGGAGATGCCCAAGCTGGCCCGGCATCGCAGGTTCGGGCGCGACAACACCATCATCGGCGCGGTCGCCACGAACGCCCCGATCACCCGAGCCCAGGCGCTCAGGGTGGCGATGATGGCGCAGGGCGGCCTGACGCGGGCGGTGCGGCCGATCCACACACCGTTTGATGGCGATTGCCTGTTTGCCATTTCCACCGCCGAGGCGGGGCAGGACGTGGTGGACGATGTCCAGTTGATTGAGATCGGTACGGTCGCCGCCGATCTGGTGGCAGCGGCCGTGCGACAAGCCGTTGGGCTTTACTGAGGCTGCAGGCCAGCGATACGGGCCGCCAGCGCGTCCAGGCGCGGCGCCAGCGTGGCGGCCGTGGCAGGCGCATCGCGGAGCGCTTCGGCCAGGGCGGCGTGGCGGTAGTCCGCACCCGCCAGCGGCGCCAACGCAACGGACAGGACCGATTCGGCTGCCTCCAGTTTCGAGGCTGCAGCCGAATCGCTGGCCGCTTCAGCCGCAGCCAAGCGCGCTGCATCACGGGCCGCGCGGGCCGGGACAGCGGCGGCTTCCACCTGCGCCACCATTACTTCCAGCGTGACCAGTTCGGCTTCGGCGACGGCCAGCGTTGGCGGAAGGCTGGGGGCTGTCATATCGGGCGCGGCCGGGACCAAGGTGACGGCGGGCGGCCCACAATCGGCGACGTCGCCTTTGGGGCAGCGGCCCACCCCCGACACGTTGCGCGGTACCATCGGCGAAATCTCGCCGGGGCGCGGGTTCAGGCTGGGCCAATCATTGCCCCGCCCGGCGCAACCGGCCAACAAAAGGGCAATAACAAGAGGCTGGGCCATGCGATGCATGATTTATCGCCTAAAACGCTAAGGAAGAGGTTGCAATGCCCGGCGCGCATGGCTATCAGGCCGGCCTTCAAGGTGCGCGCCCGTAGCTCAGCTGGATAGAGCATCAGACTACGAATCTGAGGGTCGGACGTTCGAATCGTTCCGGGCGCGCCAAATCACCCCCGACAAACTGCAGTCACCGAGCCAACCAGCCTGCCCCTTTGGGGTATATCGTGTTGCGCCGCAGCAGCGCACGCCACACGCTGACAGCCCACTTTTCATGGCGCAATCGGCTGAACAAAATGGGCAGCTTGGGAAAATGGTGGACGCGGCAGGGATTGAACCTGCGACCCCTGCGATGTCAACACAGTGCTCTACCACTGAGCTACGCGTCCACGAGAAGGCGCCTGTTAGTGGCATCGATCCAGCTTGGCAAGTGCCTTGGCGCGTGTTCCCAGCATACTGGGCGGCAGGGGCGCGTCATTTGTTACCTTGGCAGCGACCCGTCCGCGTGCTTGAGGCTTGCAGGATGTTGTTTCGCGCCTGCGCTGCCGGCCAACCGGCCATTTTCCCGTGGGGAAGCATGTCGGGCGATGCAGATGGACGCTGGCCGCTGCTGCTCACCTCCCCGCACAGTGGTCGACATTATCCACCGGCGCTGCTGGCTGGGTCACGCCTTTCGCTGGCGCAATTGCGGCAGGCGGAAGATGCGTTTGTCGACGCGCTGCTCGATGGCATTGCCGGCGTGCCGGTTCTGGCCGCCAGCCATGCACGCTGCTGGATCGATCTAAACCGCCGGCCGGATGAACTTGATCCGGCGATGTTCGATGGGATGCTGGCGGTTCCAGTGGCAGCCACGGAGCGCGTGGCGGCAGGGCTGGGGGTGATCCCGCGCCTAGCCGGCCACGGGCTCGATATCTACGCTAGGGCGCTGCCGGCGGCCGAAGCGGCGGCGCGGTTGGCTAGCCTGCATGGGCCGTGGCACGAACAGGTGGCCAGCATCCTGGCCAACGCCCGCGCCCAACACGGCGCGGCGCTGCTGATCGATTGCCATTCTATGCCATCGCCCACTGGCGCGCGGCCGCCACAGATCGTGCTGGGCGATTGCCACGGCCGCAGCACCAATCCCGCCATCATGCAGGCGATCGAGGATCATTTCCGCCGCGCTGGCTGGCGCGTTGCGCGCAACGCGCCCTATGCCGGCGGCCACACCACGCGGCATCACGGCCAGCCCGCCACTGGCATCCACGCCGTGCAGATCGAGATTGATCGGGCGCTCTACTTGGATGGCCACAAGCTGGTACTGCACGCCGGTGCCACCAAGGTGCGCAGCGTGATGACCGCGCTTGTGCAGCAACTAGTGGCCGATTGGCCGCAACTGGCTAGCCCGTCACCTTGGGCCGAGGCCGCCGAATAGCAAAGTGGCCGCGCTGGCGGGGACAAGCAGCCTGACCAGATCGGGTATGCATAATCGTTCACAAGAAAAGTGGACGGCAACGGCACCGGCGGTCACCGGAAGGGGGAACGGCGCCTTCCCACACCCGAATTGGGGTCGCTCCGGCGGCTTTCAAGGACCACCGGAGCGAATTACTCCGCCTTTAGAAAGCGACTCGCAGCGACACCCGGATATCGCGGCCGAACAGCGGCGCCACGTTCTTCAGGAAGCTGGCATGGCGGCGAGCTTCGACATCAAAGATGTTGTTGGCCTGCACCATCAGTGTGGTCGGCGTGTCAACACCGAAAGGCTTCCACGACAGGCTGGCATTGACGAGGCTGAAGGCGGCGGTTCGGGTTTCAAAGCTGGCCGTGCGAGCCTGCGGCGTCACATGCTCGATTTCCAGCCGGCCGCCGACCACGCCGCCCGTGGCTTCAAAGCCGCCGATCATTCGCAACGGCGGTATGCGCGGCACGGCACCGCCGCCGGACAGGATGGTGGCGCGCGTGTAATCCAGCAGGCCGGTGAGTTCGATGCGAGCGGCGCCTAACTGCGCCACCTTAACGCCGGCTTCAACTTCCATACCCCAGAAACTGGCATCAGCCTGATTATACTGAAACACCGGTAGTTCATCTTCTTCCAGGCCGGTGGGATCGAGGAAGATATAATTGTTGAAGCGGTTGACGAAGGCCGACAGTTCCAGCCGCCAGCCGGTCCCACGGCCACGCAGCACAGCTTCGGCGCCCAACTGGCGTTCCGTGCGGAAATCTGGATTACCAATTTCGAAGGCGCGGGTGGCGGCGTGGGCACCGTTGGCAAACAATTCTTCGGCCGATGGAGCGCGTTCGGTGCGGGCGCCGCTCAGCGCCAGACGGAAGCCGCTGCCCAGATCAACCGAGCCGCCCACCGAGAGCGAAACGGAATCAAAGCTGCGCGAACGGCCAATGACATCGGATTTCACGTTGGCATGTTCATAACGCGCGCCGCCTTCCAGCCGGACTGCGCCCAAATCAAATTCCTGCAGAGTGAACAGACCGAACTGGCGGGTTTCGTTGGCCGGAATATAGGCTTCTTCGCCTACAGCGCGGAAATTGCGGCTGAAATACTGCATGCCGCTGGCGCCCTGCCAGCCATCCTTGTTTGCCTGAACCAGTTCGATGCGGGCTTCCCAGCTCTTATTAAAGAAACTGGTGCCGATCTCGCCATTGTCCTCGATCTCGTCGTGGCGGTAATCGGCCCAGCCGCCGCGCACGCGCAGTTCCTTGAAAGGGCCGCCAAGCGGCACCGCTCCGCGCACGTCAACACGGGTCTGGCGCATGTCGAGTGTGATGTCCTCGTGAGCATGTTCTTCGCCTTCATGCGCCTCATCCTCGTGGCCTGCACTTTCGTGCTCGCCCTCGTGTTCGTCATGGCCAATCTCAAGGCTGTTGGGGATGCCATAGCGGTTCTGCAGGTGGCTCACTGCAGCGCCAAAATTGGCGCCATTATCGCCAATCCAGGCGATGCTGCCGGCCAAATCCCAGGTACGAGCGGCTGTGTTCTCAAGTCGGCCGCGCTTCTGCGCCTCTTCAATCACCTCGCCGCCCTCTTCGGCGGCCTCGTCACGCAAGTTTTCACTGAAAACAAAGCCACCGGCACGATAATTGTCGGATTCAAAAAAGCTGCCGTCGACATGAGCAACGAAACCGCCGCCGAGCGGCAGGTTGAGCGCAGCGGCGATGTTGCGCTCACGTGCGGCGGTGCCAATGCCGGCGTTGGCATCGAGATGCGGGCCATCGGGAACTTCGCGCGGAATGCGCAGATCGCGCATATTCACAACGCCGCCGATGGCGCCCGAACCGAACAGTAGCGCCGCCGGGCCGCGCAGAATCTCGATGCGATCGGCCAGCACCGGATTGGCAGCAACTGCATGATCGACCGAGGTGTTGGATACGTCGAAGCTGCCGATGCCATCTGTGAGCACGCGCACGCGTTCGGCATCAAGGCCGCGCAGGATCGGGCGGGAGGCGTTGGGACCGAAGAAAGTGGAAGACACGCCGGGTTGGCGCGCCAGGGTTTCGCCAATCGTTGAGCGCAACTGGCGTTGCAGTTCGTCGCCCTGCAGAACGGTAACGGCGGTGGCCACTAGCTTGCGATCACGGGCATAGGGCGCGCTCACGATGATTTCAGGATCGCTGCTGCCGTGCTGCTCATCTTGCGGCGCAGCCTCTTCGGCCAGCACGGGAGCAGCAGACAGCAGCAAGAATGCTGCAAGCGACAGACGCGACGACATCGGTTCACCTATGACAGTTTTGGGACAGAGCACTCCGATATGATGATACGATGTAACACGTCAAGGCCCGTTTGACGGACATGAAAAAGGGGCGGCGGCCAAGCCACCGCCCCTTCAATCAGCGTTCAAGCCCGGTCAGGCAGCCTTGGCCTGGGTCGCGGCGAACTGGCGTTCAAACAGCGGGCTGATCAGCGACAGGCTGAACAGGTGCGCATAGATCAGGCCCATCAGGCCCGATTGCACCATCTTGCGGACCTGATCGCCGCGTAGGTTCTGCAGCTTGCTTTCATCAACCATGCGGAAACCGCGATACACCGCCGGCTGGGCTAAACCTTCGCGCTGGATGGTGACTTCACCGTCCATCAGCAGATCAAGCTTGGCCAGTTCTTCCATGAAACCACGGGTGCGCATCACGGCCTGTTCGAATTGTTCGCAGAACTGCAGGATGGCCTTGGTGGTTTCAGTAGGATCGGTGCCAGCGAACAGCTTCTCGCCTTCATTCTCGACCACGATGCCCGCTGTGTCGTCAAAGCACAGCGACAGTTCTTGGGATTCCGGAGCCAGACGGGCCAGCATAAACGGATAGCGACGCACAAAGGCGGGAACATAGGCATTGGCTTCCCACTGGTCATCGGCGCCCAAATAGAGATTTTCGCCTTCTTGCAGACCAACCAGCGCCAGCGGGGCGGGATTGTCACCCACGCCGAACACGATCGGATAATTGCGCTGAACCAGCGGGAACTCATCCACAGTCACCGGGATGGCATGGGTGCCGCGGGTGAAACCCAGATCGCCGCGCGGCTTCAAGCCATGGTCAGGATGCAGCTGCGACGATAGCGGCGCCAAGCCGTTGTAGAACAAGGGAAGCTGGTTGGCAGGAGGCTGGCTGGCCATGGGAATATCTGCGCTTTCTTGACTGGAGTGAAGAATTAGCGCGCTTTCCTAAAGCGCAGATGACGCTTCTGCAAGGCTGCGCAGTGACTGCACGACGCATCAATAGACTTTGCCGGGATTCATGATGCCAATCGGATCCAGCGCCTGTTTTACCGCCCGCATCGCGGCAAGACGGGCCGGATCACCCAGCCGAGCAAGATCATCGCGCTTCATCACCCCGATGCCATGTTCAGCCGAAATCGATCCGCCGGCAGCCGCCACCAGTTCGTGCACGCGCGCCGTGATCGCCATGCGCTGATCGGCCAACCACTCGGCGGCACCGTCGCCAGCTGGCGCGCGCACGTTGAAATGCAGATTGCCGTCGCCTAGGTGACCGAAGGCCAACACCCGGGCGCCGAGAAATTCCGCCTCGATCACACCTGTCGCCATTTCGGCAAAATCCGCCATCGCCGATACCGGTACTGCAATGTCGTGATGCACGGACGGACCATCCCTGCGTTCGGCCAGCGGCAACTCCTCGCGGCGACGCCACAGAGCAGCGGCCTGCGCATCGGATTGGGCGATTACGGCATCATCGGCATAAGCCAGCCCTTGCGCCATCACGTCGTCCAGCGGCTGCGGCCCGGCTAGCTCCACCAGACACGCCCAGGCATGGCGCCGCCCGAGCGGCGAGGTCAGGCCCAGCTGGGTAGCAACCAGATCGACCCCATCTGCCGGTATCAGTTCGAAACTCTCCACTTGCCCTCCGCTAAGCTGACGCAGGCGGGCGAGCAGGGCAAGCGCACTTTGCGGCCGGTCCACTCCGGCCCAGGCGACAGCCCGATAGGCCGGCGCCGGCACAAGCTTCAGCGCGACGGCGGTGATGAAGCCCAATGTGCCCTCTGCGCCAATCAGCAATTGCTTGATGTCCAGCCCGGTGTTGTCCTTGGCAAGACCCTGCAGCTGGTGCAGCACGCTGCCATCGGGCAACACCGCTTCCAGCCCCGCCACCAAGGCCCGCATGGTACCGTGGCGCAGCACCTGTACGCCACCGGCATTGGTGGACGCCAGCCCGCCAACCGTCGCCGAGCCCTTGGCCCCCAGCGATAGCGGGAAGGCAAGGCCGTGTTCCGCCGCCGAAGCGTGCACATCCGCCAGAATCACGCCGGCTTCCGCCACCAGCAATTGCCCGGCAACATCAACCTGCCGTATGCGGTTCAAGCGCGTGCAGCTGACCAGCACCGCAGAGCCATCAGCCGGCGGGATGCCGCCGCCCACCAGACCGGTGTTGCCGCCCTGCGGCACCAGACCAACGCCATGCGCGGCGGCCACCCGCACGATGGTCTGCAACGTTGCAACATCGCGCGGCATCAGCAGCAAGGGTGTAGCGCCCTGATAGCGTCCGCGCCAATCAATCAGCCGTGGGCCGATCAGATCCTCATCCTCGCTCCAATCGCTGCCAGCCGCAGCCTTGAGGGCCGCCAGGGCATCAGCAGCCGGTGGCGGCGGGATAACGAGTTCGATCATGCAGCTTCCCTACCGGTTTTTCGGGACCAGCTGAACCCTGAGGTTGCAGCCACTCTTCAGCTCTCCGTATTAAGACCAAGTTCAAGCGGTACCGGGCAATCACCCGGAATTCCGAGCGGTCGGAGGCAACCAGTCCCGTTTTTCAGGCCGGTTGCGCCTGCGGCTGAAAGAGGGGACGTATCAGGTTTGTCGGCATTTCGGTCTGGCGTGATGGCGAGCGTTGCAGCGCTGATGCTGCTGTATGGGCCGGCCCCGGCACAAAATCGCCGCGCGGCGCCACAGGCTGTGGCCCCGGTTGCGCAAGCGGTACCGCCAAGCTTCGATGGCCAATCCTGGCGCCGCGTACCGGTGCGACCGGGCGGAGACTGGGTGCAAGATGGGACGCCGGCACGGCCCATCCCGCCCCGCGCCGGACGCAATCGCTGTATCCTGACCAAGGGCATTGCCGGTGCTCAGCTATATGGCGATCGCGCCATCGAACTGACCATGCGCGGCGGGCAACGCTGGCGGCTGCATCTGGCGCAGGAATGCCCGGCGCTCAGTTTCTACCAGGGTTTTTATTATCAACAGAAGCAGACCGGGCAGCTCTGCGCCGGCAGGGATGCCATCGGCGCGCGTTCCGGCGGGGAGTGCGCAATTGCCGCCATCGTCCAAGTCCCGCCCCCGGCCCGACCAAAACGCCGCCGCAGGCGCTGAAACTGGGGCCTGGCATCGTTAAACTGTTGCACGATTGACACAGGCACTGCACCACACGCTGACAGCGGGGGCCAAACCCCGTGGCACACTGGACAAAATCCCTGTCGCCTGTCCAAACTGATGATTGCAGCATAGCGACCACAAGGGCGTCATGCAGAGGCACAGGATCAGGCCACCAGAGCCAGCAACAAGATCCAGCCATTTGTTTTTGGGGAGGACGTCATATGAAGATCACGCTTGGAATCCGTGCCGGCCTGGTGGCCAGCGCTTCGCTTATCGGCTTGGCCGCCTTGCCGGCCTTTGCACAGACCGCGCAAGCCGATGAAGATACCGGCATTGCCGAAATCGTCGTGACCGCGCAGCGCACGGCGCAAAGCCTGCAGGACGTACCAATCGCGGTGACAGCATTCGACGCCGGCGCCCTGCAACGTCAGCAGATCAACAACCCGCTCGATATCCAACTGACCCTGCCCAACATCACCTTCACCAAGGGCAACTTCACCGGTTCCAGCTTCACCATCCGCGGCATCGGCGATCTGTGCGTGGGCGTGACCTGCGACAGCGCCACCGCCATTCACGCCGAAGGCATGCCGCTGTTTGCCACCCGCCTGTTCGAAGCCGAATTCTTCGATCTGGAGCGCGTTGAAGTGCTGCGCGGCCCGCAGGGCACGCTGTTCGGCCGCAACGCCACTGGTGGCGTCGTCAACTTCGTCAACGCCAAGCCGCGAATGGATGCTATCCATGCTGCCGGTGAAATCGAATATGGCAATTTCGATTCGTTGCGTTTGAAGGGCATGTTCAATCTGCCCATCACCGACAATCTGGCCATTCGCGTTGCCGGTACCTATCTGAAGCGCGATGGTTTCACCAACAACCTGTTCAACAACACCCGCATCGATGGCCGCGATCTCTATGCCATCCGCGGTAGCATCCGCTGGGAACCGACGGAAAACACCACCATCGATGCGATGGCCTATTATTTCCGGGAACAGGATGATCGCAACCGCGCTCAGAAGCAGCTGTGCCAGACCGATCCGACCGGCGTTCTGGGCTGCCTGCCCGGGCGCCGCGACAACGGCTTCATCAACGCCAATTCCACCTTCGTCGGCACGTTGGCCAGCCGCGAGTTCCTGACGACGCAGGGCGGCGCCGCCTTCGGTGCGTTGGGCCTCGGCAGCCTCTATGGCACGGATCCGTACAACTACGCCGGCCACACCAACCCGGCCAACGTGCGCGACATCCGCACCGATTACACGCCCACTTATTTTGCCGAAGAAGAACAGTACATGCTGCGAATTCAGCATGACTTCGGCAGCATCAAGGCTCAGGTCACCGGCATGTACCAACGCAACGCGGTGGACAGTTCGATTGACTATAACCAGAGCGTGTTCAACCCGGCGGTTGCCACAAGCGCGCTGGCCACTGCCCGCGCCTTCTCGGCCGCCATCCCGGGCCTGACCAATGTGGTCAACGCAATTAGCAGCGGCAATCAGTTCTGCACTTCGTTGCCGGAAGAATCCGGCCTCGGTGCCTATGGCGGCCAGCGCTCCTGCTCTGCCACACCGCAAGATTTCGACCGTTCCAACCAGATTGTCCGCGCCAAGACCCTAGAAGCAATCATTAGCTCCCAGTTCGACGGCAAGTTCAACTTCTTAGTTGGCGGTATCTATGTTGATACCGTGCTGCCTGAAAACAGCTATTACGTGAACAGCTGGGGCATCGATTATCTTACCGGCGTGCTCGGCGCGGCCAACGGCGGCTTTCTTGGCACGCCTTTCTTCCGCAACAACACCAGCCGCTACACGCTCAAGAGCTATGGCCTGTTCGGTGAAGCCTATTTGAACTTCACAGACAATCTGAAGCTGACCGCCGGCGTGCGGTACAATAACGATGAGAAAAATGTCAGCGCCCGTTCAACGCTGGCCAGCTTCTTCGTACCGTTTGGCACCACCGGCAGCGCCTTCAACTCGCCGGCCGCACGCAACTTCGACGGCGATCCCAACCGCGCCGGCATCCAGGCCTTCTCGGTGCGCGACGTCAGCTTCTCGGAAATGACCGGCCGTGTCGTGCTCGACTGGAAGATCAACGAAGACAGCCTGATCTATGCATCTTACTCGCGTGGCTATAAATCGGGCGGCATCAACCCGCCGCTACAGCCGATCTTTGCGGTGCCAGACACGTTCACGCCGGAATTCGTGGACGCTTTTGAAATCGGCTCCAAAAACAGCTTCCTTGACGGCAAGCTGCGGGCCAACATCACCGCCTTCTACTACAAGTACAAAGGCTTGCAGCTGAGCCGCATCACCGCCCGCACGTCGGTGAACGACAACGTTGATGCCAATGTCTACGGCCTGGAAGGCGAATTCATCCTGTCGCCAACACGGAACCTGCTGATCAACTTGAACGCGTCGTACCTGTACACCAAGGTGGCCAGCGACAAGTTCCTCGCCAACCCGCGCGATCCGTCGGGCGGCCGCAGCGATGCCGTGATCATCAAGGACATTTCCAACGGCTCCAACTGCGCCGTGGTGCCGACCACGGCCGGCAATGCCGCTGGTGCAAACGGCTTCGTGGCCCAGGCCAACAACATCATCAACGCCGGCGGGATACCAGGCCTGCAGGCCGGTGCCGGGCTGCGCGCACCGGGCGCCTTCCCGGTTGACAGCGGCCTTAACGGTGCCACTGGTGCCTTCTCGTTCTGCGGCGTGCTGCAGGCACTGGCCCCGACATTGGGTGCAGCCTTCGGCGGCGTGCAGATGCTGCCGGAAGGCGTCCTGACCAACCTGCGTGGCAACCAACTGCCGCAGGCGCCGACCTACAAGTTCTCGGCGGGTGTTCAGTACACCTTCCCGGTGGGCGACAGCATGAACTTCATCCCGCGCGTCGATCTGGCCCATACCGGCGAAAGCTTTGGCAACATCTTCAACGGTTCCATCAACCGCGTGCCGAGCTTCACCGTTATCAACGCCCAATTGCAGTTCAACGGCCCGGATGACAAATGGTATGTGCGCGGCTTCGTGCAGAACCTGACCAACAACAGCGCGGTGACCGGTCTGTATGTCACCGACCAGTCGTCGGGCCTGTTCACCAACATCTTTACGCTTGAACCCCGGCGTTACGGTGTGGCAGCGGGCTTCCGCTTCTGATCTGAAGCCACAGGGTTGTGGATCCCGCGGGGCGGCCGGCAACGGTCGCCCCGCTTGGTTTTGGACCGAAGGGGAAACCGGCCTCTGACCCAAGCCTCTCCCATTGACTTTTGCCGCCCTGCCCCGCATGGCACCCGTGCATAAATCCGGGCGGCATCCCGCCCACATTCACAGGAACAAGATGAGCTTTTCCGACCTGGGCCTTTCTGATGCCCTGCTGCGCGCCGTTGCAGACAGCGGCTATGACACGCCCACGCCGATTCAGCGCCAGGCAATCCCGTCGGTGCTGATGGGGAAGGACATCATCGCCATCGCCCAGACTGGCACCGGCAAGACCGCCAGCTTCGTGCTTCCGATGATCGACATTCTGGCCGAGGGCCGCAGCCGCGCCATGATGCCGCGCAGCCTGATCCTGGAACCAACCCGCGAACTGGCACAGCAAGTCGCCGAGAATTTTGAGAAATACGGCAAGAACCACAAGCTTTCGATGGCCCTGTTGATCGGCGGCGTTTCGATGGGGGATCAGCTTGCGGCCCTGGAAAAGGGCGTCGATGTGCTGATCGCCACGCCCGGCCGCCTGATGGACCTGATGAACCGCGGCAAGATCTTGATGTCGGGTTGCGCCATGCTGGTGATCGACGAAGCCGATCGCATGCTCGACATGGGCTTCATCCCCGATATCGAAACCATCTGTTCCAAGCTGCCGAAATCGCGGCAGACGTTGCTGTTTTCGGCCACCATGCCGCCGCCGATCAAGAAGCTGGCCGACCAGTTCATGGAAAGCCCGAAAAGCATCGAAGTGGCGCGGGCGGCCAGCACCAACACCAACATCACCCAGTGGGTGGTGGAAACATCAAACCGCGACAAGAAGGATCTAGTCCGCTCGATACTCGCGCAGGACGATGTGAAGACCGCCATCATCTTCTGCAACAAGAAGGCGATGGTGCGCGATCTGGCCGACATTCTGAAGCGCGCCCGAATGCCGGTGGGCCAGATCCACGGCGACATGGAGCAGAGCGACCGCATCCGCGAACTCGATCGCTTCAAGCAGGGCAACATCACCATTCTC
This sequence comes from Sphingomonas paucimobilis, assembly GCA_943369475.1. GTDB lineage: Bacteria > Pseudomonadota > Alphaproteobacteria > Sphingomonadales > Sphingomonadaceae > Sandarakinorhabdus > Sandarakinorhabdus paucimobilis_A. Next base: position 24,447 of record CALRNJ020000004.1, read on the forward strand.
GTCGCCTCCGATGTGGCTGCGCGCGGGCTGGACGTGCCGGGCGTTTCCCACGTGATCAACTTCGACATGCCTTGGCACCCGGATGATTATGTCCACCGCATCGGCCGCACCGGCCGCGCGGGTCGCACCGGCATTGCCATCAGCTTTGCAACACCGGAAGATGCCGAAAATTTGGCCAATATCGAAAAGCTGACCCGGCAGAAGATCGCCCGCTGGAAAGGCGATGCCGCCACCGTGCAAGTGACTGCGCCGGCACCGGCCGAAGCCGGTGACGCTGCCGAAGCGCCCGCCGAAGAGCGCAGCGGCGATCGCCGCCGTGCCCGCAAGCCGCGCCGCGACCGGGCTGACGATTTCGCCGCCCCGGCATCCGCTCCGCCTGCCGCTCCAGCGCCTGACGCAGAGGTGGCTCCGCGGGCGGGTCGCCGCCGCCGCAACGAGCGCGCACCGCGAGAAGCAAGGCCACCGCGCGACGCCCGACCAGCTGTCGAAGCACGGGCGCCCAACGAAGCCCGCCCCCCGCGCGACACCCGCCCGCCCCGCGCCGAGCGCGCGCCCCTAGGCGAAAAGCCCCGCACCGTTCGCCAGGCCACAGTCGGCGATCCGCTCGCCAGCTATCGCGCCATTGCCCTTGCGCCGCCGCCCCGCCGCAACGGTGAAGATGACGGCGAACGTTTCACCGGCTTCGGCCCGGAAGGGGTCCCCGGTTTTCTGTCGCGACCGATCCGCGAAGACAGCTGATCGCAGCAAAACACGCCGCCCGCGCCGTCAAAAGGCGCCGCCGGCTTCCTTCCACTGCTCCACTTCCCAGACCATGCGGGCCGGGGGGCCAAGAACGGCACTGACCGGTCGGCGTAGCGCCGGGCCGGCCGGGGCATCGGCATGCCCCAGCCGAAACGCGAAGCTGGGCCGCCAGGCCTGATCATCGAGCAGGGCATCAGCAGCGCGGGCAAAGCGTGGTGGGACGCGTAGCTGGGCTTCACGGTCGATCATTTCGGGCAACTGGTTGAGCGGCTGGGCGACCAGACCGGCGGCGGTGGCATTCAGGTGCAGCCGTTGCCAAGCGCTTCCGACCAGCAGAGCAAAACGGCGATCATGTGGCTGGGCGGCAAGGATCAAGCCGAACAGCGAAGCGGTGGGCAGCTGCACATCGCGGGTCGACGCCAGCCAATATTTCCCCTCATCTGCCACCGTTTGTGCAGGAAGCATTGCCCCAGCAGTGGCCAGCCAGAGGGATATGCCAGAGGTCGCCATCGTCAACCCGTCCATGAGCCGTTCAGCGTGGCTGCGTTCATGGCGGAACCAACGGTGGCTGTCGGCCATCATGGCAGCATCGCCGGTGAGGGCCACCGTGGCCTCATCTGTGAGGGCGGCAAAACGCTTGCCCAATGGGCTCGACGCCGCGAACAGCGCGACCTTCACACCGGCAAAGGCAGGGAATGACAGCACTGCTGCCAACTTCGCTGCGGCCACCGGGCCGCCGCGCCAGACGCCGCGATGAGTGTGGCGCCGCCCGATGAAGGGCAGCAGCGGGTGTGGGGCCGGGCCACTGCCATCGGGCCCAAGAATGACACGGGCAACATGGGCCGGGTTCTGCGGATCAGGGAGCAGCTTCACCTTTGCCGCCCGGCGCAGCGCGGTGGAGGCCAGCGCCATGTTGTGGATCGCTGCGCCCAGCCCTGCCAGCCGCTCCCGGCCAAACGGGTCCATCGTGCCAAGATTGCGGCCCGAAACTTCGAAGATATCAACCCCGAACCGGCCCACGGCAAAGGCCCAGGGCTGGGTATTGTGCGGGCTGGACGCAAGCACCCCGGCACCCACCAGCTTCAGCGGGCCGGCCTGGCGCTGACTGGCCCAATCATCCCACGCCGCCAACGCCGGATTGTTGCCACCCAGCAGGCCCTGTTGCCAGGCGCGCCCTGCCAGCCCGACCACGGCAAGACCGCCTGCGCCGATCAGCAATTGGCGGCGGGCGATCATTCGGCTGGAACGGCGACCGGCGGCACTGCCGGCGGCGCTTGTGCCTGCCAGTGGGCGCGCAAGGCGTCAGCGGTTTCGCCGGTCAGGGCACCGGGCGGACCGAAAGCCGCCAGGAAGGCCGTCTTCAAACTGCGGGCGCGGGCCACATCGCGGAAAATGCCCATCCATTCGTGGCAAGCGACCCAGAAGGGATTGAACGTGCCCAGGTTGCGGATAATGCCATAGCGTGGCGGTTCATCAGCACGTTCGGCCTCGAACGTGCCAAACATCCTGTCCCACACGATGAACACGCCGGCATAATTGCGATCAAGATAGCGCGGGTTAGTGCCGTGGTGGACGCGGTGGTGCGATGGCGTGTTCATCACCGTTTCGAACCAGCGCGGCATCTTGCCGATCACTTCGGTGTGGATCCAGAATTGATAGATCAGGTTTAGCCCGCCGCAGAAGGCCACCAGTTCCAGCGGGAAACCGATGAAGAACAGCGGCAACTTGATGATGAAGGTCAGCCCGAATAGGCCCGTCCACGTCTGCCTGAGCGCGGTCGAGAGATTATAGTGCTGCGAGCTATGGTGGATGACATGCGCCGCCCAGGCCCAGCGGATGCGGTGGCCGGCGCGGTGGATCCAGTAATAGGCCAGATCATCGACAACGAAGCACAACGCAAAACTCCACCATGCCGACGGAATGTCGAACAGCCGCTGCTGCCATAGCCACAGCGCAACGCCGGTGACGCTACCAGCCATCAACGCACCGCTGATGGTATTGCCCAGCCCCATGGTCAGGCTGGTCCCGGTGTCACGCCAATCATAATCGCCGCGCCAGCCCATGCGCACCGCCACGAGTTCGATGATAATGCTTATCACGAACACCGGGATGGCAATGGCCACCGGATCAATCTTGAGAATGGCGTCCCAGTTCACAGCCGGGCTACCCAATTGAGCGCAGCGGCCTCGTCCAGATCGAGGCTGGTTTCCGGGAACATCGTTTCATCGGGGCGCACGCGCAACAGGCCGCCGGCACGGGCGACGGTGGGGGTCTGGAGCGGCCGCACCACGAACCTGTCCCCCACTGGGCGCACCAAGGCGATGCGGCCATCCTGCCCCGCCACCAACGCACCGCTGCCATCGCGGCTGACCGCAGTTTCAATGGCACGAAAGCCCGGTAGCGCCTCGGCGGCCAGCCGCGCCGCCAGCGCCGCATCGGTCAACTGCGGCCGCCGCGCGAAGCCCAAAAGCCGCGCCAGCAAGACCAGGGCCAGCACGCCAATCACCGAGAAGGCCAGCAGGCCCATCCGGTCCATCAGCGCGGTGCCAGTTGCTTCAGCAAGGGCACCAGCCCGGCAACATTGTAGCCGCCCTCACCTGCTGCCGCGATGATATCGGCTGGATCGCCGCCTTGCTTTGCTGCCGCCAGCGCCCACAGATTGCAACTGCGCGTGCCGGAACGGCAGAAGGCCAGAACCGGGCCATGGTTCAGCGCGCCCACCATCGCTTCAACTTGATCAAGATTGCAGCCGGTGTGATCGATGGGAATGGCGACATACTCCAGCCCCGCCGCGCGCGCTGCTGCCTCGATGTCCACCCCCGGCGGCTGGTCATAGCTCTCGCCATCGGGCCGGTTGTTGACGATGGTGCGGAAACCCTGTGCGGCGGCAAGCGCCACATCTTCGGGAGCGATTTGCGGCGCGACGGAGACGCCCTCGGTGATACGGGTGAACATACGCACGAGGTTAGGCTCTGTGGCGCCGGGGCTCAATAGGGGACGGTGCGAGGGATGGCCATGGCCTCTGCCCCTGAATCACCGCAGCGCCCTTGCTTGTGACAGTTGGCTGAAGCCAGTCACGGCCTATTCTGCCGCTCAACAAGGAGCACGCAACATGCAGAATATGGTGGGCAAGGTGGCCTTTGTCACGGGCGCGGCATCGGGCATCGGGCTCGGCATTGCCGAAGCGCTGGCGCAGGCCGGGGTGAAGGTGATGATGGCCGATATCGAGCAGGACGCGCTTGACCGCGAAGTGGCGCGGCTGGCGACGACCAATGCCGATGTGGCCGGCGTGCGCGCCGATGTGAGCCTGAAGGCCGAACTGCAACGCGCTGCCGATGCCACCATTGAACGCTTCGGTAAGGTGCATATCCTCGTCAACAATGCTGGCGTGGGCGGCGGCGGTGGTTATGGCGAATGGAGCGATGCCAGCTGGGAATGGGTGATCGGCGTCAATCTGATGAGCGTGGTGTGGGGCATCGAGATCTTTGGCCCGCTGATGGAATCCCATGGTGAGGGCGGCCAGATCGTATCCACCGCCTCGATGGCCGGGCTCGTGGCGGCCGTCGCGCCGGGTTACAACGTCACCAAATATGGCGTCGTCGCGCTTTCGGAAGGGCTGCGGCCGTCGCTGGCTGCAAAGGGCATCGGTGTTTCGGTGCTGTGCCCCGGCTTCATCCGCACCCGCATCATGGAAAGTGCCCGCGCCATTCCCGAGCGGCTGGCCGGCCAGATCGCCCTGCCCGATCCCTCCGCGCTGCCCAACGAATTTGCGGTGATGGCGACCCAGGCGATCCAGAACGGCATCGACCCGCTCTATGTGGGCGAGTTGGTGGTGGAAGGGATTGAAGGCGACTGGCCCTATATCTTCACCGACAATAATTTCGAAAGCGGCGTCGATCTGCGCTTTGCCGCGATCAAGGCCGGTTTCGACAAGATCAGGGGGCGCACGCCGCGCCATTGACCCACATCACGCCGCCGCGATCGTCGTGCGGTGCAACAGCCGCGCGTGACCTTGGTAGCCACCGGTCGCTGCATGGAGCACTGATCGGTTGTCCCACATCACCAGCATGTTCTTCTGCCAGCGGTGGCGATACTGGAACCGCCCCTGCCAGTGATAAAGTTCCACCAGCAGTGGCAGCGCCGCCTCCTCGGCTATGCCTGCAAAGCCGATGATATAGCCCAGGCAACCGAACAGACCTTCGCGCCCGGTTTCGGGATGGCGGCGGATGAAGGGATGCGTCTGCGTGGCCCGCGCGGCTTCCGAAGGCCGGATGGTCATGCTGCGGCCTTTATCGCCCGCGCCATAGAAACCTTCGGGCGCATAGGCCTTCTGCGCCGAATGGATCGCCACCAGCCCCTCGATCCGCGCCCGCAATTCGGCTGGCATCGCATCGAGCGCCATGTGCTGATTGGCAAACAGCGTGTCGCCGCCAGTGGGCGGGATGGTAAGGCCATAAAGGCAGGTGCCGGCCGGTGGGCGGGCCTGGAAGCTCCAGTCGGTGTGCCAGGTCTCGGCAAAGATCGGCGCGGTTTCATCGGCGTCGCGCTGGATGGCGATCACATGTTTGCGGCCGGGGATCGGGGCAATGAACGGATCGTCGCCAAAACCGCCCATGGCCATGGTGAAGCGTTCCAGATCATCGTCAGACAGATGCTGATCGGGAAACACCAGCACGTGATGCTGCAGCCAGGCGCTGCGGATGGCGGCCACGTGTTCGGGCGCCGGCGCAGCGGCCAGATCAATCCCCGTCACCACGGCGCCACAGGCCTGCCCGGTTGGCTCGACATTCATGATGCGTCCCCTTCCCGGCAATGCTGGCAGGCGGGGTGGGCCTCCGTCAATGACCCGCGGCCGGGCCGCTGACATTCACCCGCGGGATCAGCCACACCCCCACAGCAGCGATCAGGAACAAGGCGCCGGCGCTTGCATAGATGTGTAGATTGGCCAGGGTCGCCGCCTGCACATCCACCATGCGTTCGAGCATCCCGCGCGCCTGTTCGGCCGACATGCCGGCCGCCTGCATCTTCTGCATCATCGCGTCGGCACCGTTCAGGCTGTCCACCAGCGCGGTGCGGACATGGCGGGATTCATTTTCCCAACTGCTGGTGGCGATGGCGGCGCCGATCGCCCCGCACAAGGTACGCACGAAACTCATGATGCCGGCCGCCGACACATATTCGCTGTCCTTCACGCTGCCCAGCGCGAGGCTGGTGAGCCCGATGAAGAAGAAGGGCATGCCGATGCCGGTAAGGAAATGCGGCAGCGCGAGGTTGAAATAGTCGCTATCTGTCGACCAGGTGGTACGCATCAGAGCGATCACGCCCAGCCATGCCACCCCGGCGCTGACGGTGATGCGCGGATCGATCCGGGTAAGCAGCATGCCGGCAATCGGCGCCATGCCCACCGCCATCACGCCGATCCACGCCACCGTGTTGCCGGCCTGGCTGGCGGTATAGCCCAGCGTCGATTGCAGCCACAGCGGCGTGAGCACGACGATGGCGAAAAAGCTGCCAAACACCAGGCTGACAACTGCGGTCGCCATGGCAAAGCCGCGGTGGCGGAAGATGCGGATATCGACGATCGGGTGATCATCGGTGAGTTCCCAGATGATGAAGGCGACAGTGCCGATGGCGGCAATCACGGCCAGCGCGATGATCTGCGGGGATTCAAACCAATCATATTCGCGGCCGGTATCGAGCATGATCTGGAAGGCACCGATGCCGATCACCAGCAGGATGAAGCCGACAACATCGATGGGCTGGCGGGCGATGGTGGTTTCGAACGGCGTCATCATCCGCGAAATCACCACGAAGCACAGCGCCACCACCGGCAGGTTGATGAAGAAGATCCAGTGCCACGACATGTTGTCGGAGATCAGGCCACCCAGAATCGGCCCCAATATTGGCGCAGCGGTCGTGGTGGCCGCCCACAGGCCGATGGCGGCACCGCGCTGTTTCGGCGGGAAGATCACCACCAGAAGCGCCTGCGAAAGCGGCATCAATGGCCCGCCGGCAAAGCCCTGCAGCACACGGAACAGCACCAGCGATTCAATATTCTGCGACAGGCCGCACAGCAGCGAAAACAGGCCGAAACCCGCCAACGAGACAAGGAACCAGCGCACCGTGCCAAAGCGCAGTGCCAGCCAGCCGGCCAGCGGCACCGAAATGGCATCGGCAACGGAATAGCTGGTGATCGCCCAGGTGCCTTGCGCCGGCGCGATGGCCAGGCTGCCGGCGATGTGCGGTACGCTCACGTTGGCGATGGTGGTATCCAGCACCACGGTAAAATTGGCCAACGCCATGGTGAAGGCGGTCAGCCACAAGGTGCTGCCGGTCAACGGTTCCGGCGGCGCGAGCGCGTCGGCGGCAAGTTCGCTCATTCGCGCGTGTCCACCACCACCTTCATCGACAGGCCAACGCGCAGCGGATTCGCCTTCAGTTCCGCCTCATCCAGCGCGATACGCACTGGCAGGCGCTGCACCACCTTCACCCAGTTGCCAGAGGCGTTCTGCGCCGGGATCAACGCGAACGCCGCGCCGGTTCCGCCGGCCATGCCAGCCACTGTGCCGCGATAGGTGACGCTGCTGCCATAAAGATCGGAGACCAGCTCCGCCTTCTGCCCGGTGCGGATGGTTCTCAGCTGGCTTTCCTTAAAATTGGCATCAACGAACAGGCCGGCGGTGGGCACCAGCGTCATCAGCGGCGCACCGGCGGCGACGCGCTGGCCGATCTGCACATTGCGGTTGGTGACGATACCGGCCACCGGCGCCTTGATCACGGTGCGATCCAGATCCAGCCGGGCCTTGGCCAGCGCCGCTTCGGCCGCGCGGATATCGGGCGCAGTCACCTGTGTTGTGCCGCGCACCAGTGCCGCAGCCGCCGCCGCATCGCCGGCAGCCGAACGCGCCGTGTCCTGCGCAGCGGCAACGGCGGTGCGCGCGGCATCGCGGGTGGCCATGGCGGCCGCCAGCGCGGCACGGGCGGCGCCCAGTTCCTCGTTCGACACCGCGCCACTGCCAGCCAGCGACTGGCGGCGATCAAATTCACCCTTCACCCGCGCCAACAGGGCTTCGGCTTCGGCAAAGCGACTGCGCGCCGAGGCAATTTCGGCGGTGCGCCCGGCGGCGCGCGCGGCGGCGGCATCAGCCATTGCGCCGGCCTGGCCGTAACGCTGCCGCGCCTGCGCCAACGCCGCTTCGGCCTGGGCGACGGCGATGCGCGCATCGGCATCGTCCAGCACCACCAGCACGTCGCCGGCCTGCACGGCCTGGGTGCCACCCACCTTCACCTGCACAACAGTGCCGGCCATTTGCGGCGTCACCAGCGCGGTATCGCCGCCCACATAGGCGTTGTCCGTCTCCACCCGGCCGCGTTCGAAGATCGCCCACCACAGACCGGCGACCAGCGCCAGGATCACCACCACCACGCCAAACAGGCGCAAGGCGCGGGCGCGCTTGGGATTACCGGTTTCCACAGCCGGTTCGGTGGTTGCCATTTCAGCCATCACTGGCCCTCCTGTTCCCGAAAGCCGCCGCCCAGCGCGCGCACCAGCGCGACATCGGCAGCAAGGCGAAAGGCATCCACATCGGCCAAAGTGCGCCGGGCGGTGACCACGGCATCATCGGAGGTGAGCACCAGCAACTGGTTCGACAGCCCGGCATCATAACGCAGCGCCGCCATCTTGCGGGCCCGCTCCGCCTCGGCAAGCGCCTGTGTGAGCGCGTCGCGCTGCAGGCCCAGCGCCGTCACTGCGCCGGCCGCATCGGCCACTTCGTTGAGCGCGCGCAGCAGGGCCGCATCATGCACGGCCACCGCCGCCACTCGCATGGCGCGGGCGCTGCGGGCTTCAGCGGCGCGGCGGCCACCATCCAGGATCGGCAGGCTGAGCGCCGGGCCAAACTGGGCATAAAGGCTGTTGCCTTCCAGCAGCTTGCCAAAGCCCAGGCTCTGCTGGCCAATGGTGGCATTCAGCGTCAGATTGGGCAGGAAGGCGCGGCCGGCCGCCATTTCGCGTGCACCGGCGGCTTCGGCGCGCAGGCGGGCAGCAACGATATCAGGCCGGCGCGCCACCAGATTGATGGAAACGCCTTCGGGCAGGCCGGGTGGCAGCGGCTTGATCTTGGGCGGCGCGATGCTGAAGCCGCGATCCGGCCCGGCGCCCAGCAGCAGCGCCAGCCGGCGCCGCGCCGCCGTCACCTGCGCGGCGGACGCGACCAGATCGCTTCGCGCCAGCGCCAGCCGGGTTGCGGCTTGGGCGCGGGCGCCATCATTGTCCAGGCCGGCCGTCACGCGATTGGCAGTCAGATCCAGCGTCTGCTGGCGGATAGCCAGCGCCTCGCGGGTCACGGCCAGGCGGTCCAGCGCGGCGCCGAAATCGGCATAAGCCGCCACCACGCTGGCCGCCAGGAACAGCCGCGCTTGCGCGCGTTCCACCGCCACCGCTTCGGCCTCGCGCCGGGCCGCGCGCAGCTGGGCGCGGCCCTGCCCCCACAGATCGAGATTCCAGCCGGCCTGCAGATTGATCAGCCCGGATTCGAGTACCCCCGGCGGCACGAATTGCGGCGGGATGCCAAGATTGCGGGAAAGTTGCTGGCCGCCCAGGCTCGCGTTGCCAGAGAGTGACGGCAGCAGCGTCGCCCGGCTGAGGCGCGCGGCGGCATCGACGGCAGCAACGCGGGCTTCGGCCGCCGCCATGTCGGGATTGCCAGCCAGTGCTTCGGCCACCAGCGCATTCAACTGCGGATCGCCCCAAGCCTGCCACCAGTCTGCCGCCGGCCAGTCGTTCTGGCCCTTGCCCGACAAGGTGACGGTGCTGGCCGCGGTTGCCGGCGCGCGCGGCACCGGCGCCGGGCCCAGCTTTGGCGGCACGGCGCAGGCGGCAAGCGCAACAGCCATGAAGAGCGTGGAGAGCGAGCGGCGCACGAGAGCCAATCCGAACGAGAGAAGACCGAAGCGGCTTTGAGCCTTGCTCAATTGCCCGTCAACCTCACACTCGTCCGCAGTCGACGCGCTCCTTGTCGCACCACCGGTGAACGGCAATCGCGTGCCTGGCTTCCCGGGTTCTGATCAATCGCCCAATGGTGCGCTGGAGGTAAACTTCAGTGCCTTTTTCACGAACGCGGTCTCGTAACGCCGCACGACCGGATTGCCGGCCAGATGGGCATCGGCAAATTCGTTGAAGGCCGGCATGTCGGCCACGCTGACCAGCAGCATCAGATCACTGGGGCCGGAGATTTCAAGGCAAAGCTGCACCTGGCGCAGCGCCACCAGCGCGGCTCGCAGCGCCGACAGGCCGGCAGCCGGGGCATGATCATGCAGTTGCACCGTTACCAGCGCCCGCAGGCGGCGGCCGAGCAGCGATTCACCCAGCACGGCACGTGTGGCAGCAATAGTCCCGTCTGCGCGCAGCCGCCGTACCCGGCGCGCAATGGCGGACGGCGACAGCGGCACTGCCGCCGCCAGTTGATCGGCGGTGGCAATCCCGTCCTGCTGCAGCAAATCGAGCAGCGCGCGATCAAAATCATCGGTCATGCCAACATCATGCACCATCAGCCGACGGAGCGCCAATATCTGGCATGGGTGAGCCTGCCTTTGCCCGCACAAGGCGGGTGGGATGGCCTACAAGCCGGTCTATCCCCCTGCCAAACTAAAGGATCACCCCTCGATGCCTCCCGCCCCACACCTTGCCAGAAATACGCGCCCATCGTTGGCCCCGGCGCTGGCCGCGCTGCTGTTCGCCAGCACGCTGGCGCTCGGCGCCCAGCCGGCACGCACCGCCGAAGCCGCCCAGCCAGCGGCCACCACCGAGCTGGTCAATGCCCTCGCGCAGGAACTGATCGACAATTTCGTTTTTCCCGATGTTGGCCAGCGTTATGCCGCGGCCATGAAGGCGAAGCTGGCAAGCGGTGCCTATGCCGGCATCAGCGACCCGGACACACTGGCGAAGACGATCACCGCCGATTTGCAGGCGGTGGCCAGGGATGGACATCTCAAGGTCTTCACGCCGGCCATGCTCGCCGAACGCGCCCCGCGCCCCATTGGCATGCCGCCGGCGATGTCCGCCATTCCCGCCAGTGGCTGGCTGGCAGACGGTGTCGCCTACATCGGGTTCAACGTCTTTCCTGGCGATGATGCCACCTTGAAGACACTGGATGAGTTCATCGCCGCCCATGCCGGTGCGCGCATGCTGATCATCGATGCCCGCACCCATCGCGGCGGCGGCCTGGCCGAGATGGACCGGATGTTCCCACAGATGTTTGCCCGCGAAACCCCGCTGGTGCTGATGGACACGCGCGAAGCCGTGGAGCGGCAAGGCGGCAATCCCATCGGCGACAGCCCGACCGTGCGCCGGCAACAGGCTCCGGCCAATATCGTGCGGCGCCTACATCTCGCCGTACCGGCCGCCAAGCCGGTGTGGCGCGACACGAAAGTGATCCTGCTCACGTCGGCGCGCACCGCATCGGCAGCCGAACACCTGGCCTTGTCGCTGAAACGCACCGGCCGCGCTACGCTTGTGGGCGAAACGACACGCGGTGCCGGCCATTATGGTGGCATGGCGGAACTGCCCGGCGGCTATGGCGCCTTCGTGCCGGTGGGCCGCACCTTCGATCCCGATACCGGCCAGGGCTGGGAAGGCACCGGCGTAGCGCCGGATGTGCAGGTGCCAGCCGCAGACGCGCTGAACAAGGCGCTGGAACTGGCTGGCGTCGATCCGGCCAAGGCGAGGAAGCCGGCCGGCGTCAGTTGATCATAGGAACGCCCGCAACTCCGCCACGAACCGGTCGAACTGGTCGTGGTGGAGCCAGTGGCCGGCGTTTTCGAACGTCACCACCCGCGCATTGTTGAAATGGGCGATGCGGCCATCGTCAACCGGGTTCGAGGCCCAGCTCTTCTCGCCATACATCAGTAGCGTCGGGCAGGTGATGCGGCCCCACAGTTCGGCCACCAGATCGGGATTGCTGTCGTGCGCCCAGGGCAGGTGCAGATAATTGTCGAACTTCCAGCTGTAGCTGCCGTCTTCGTTGCGGTGCGTCCCGTGGATGGTAAGGTGGCGGGCCTGTTCTTCTGACAGGAAGCTGTTTTCCTGATGCATGCGCGCAAACGCGTCTTCCAGCGTCGCATAGCGCTTGGGCTGGCGAGCGGCGGCGGCGCGCTTGGCTTCGATCCACTGACGCTCGCGGGTCGCGAAATCGCTCTTCTGGCGCTCGGCCAGCATCTTGGGCGATGGGCCGAGGCCTTCGATGGCCACCAGCTTCTTCACCAACTCCGGATAAAGGCCGGCATAGCGCAGCGCGATATTGCCGCCCATCGAATGGGCCACGATGGTAACCGGCGCCAGTTTGAGCTGATGCACGAGCTGCGCCAGATCATAGACATGGGCGTGGGTGTTGTAATCGCCATCGCTCGACCAGGCCGAATCGCCGTGACCGCGCCAATCGGGCGCGATGATGTGCCAATCGCGCTGCAGTTTGCGGGCCGTCCAGTCCCAGCTGCGGGCATGGTCACGGCCGCCGTGGAGCAGCAGCAGCGGCGGTGCTTCCGGGTTGCCCCAGTCGCAATAATGCAGCCGCATGCGCTGGGAGGTGAAACTATGGGAAGTGGGGCCGAGATCGATCATTTTTGCCCTTTGCCATGATGCCAGGGAACAGACCAGCGTTTGGGGCGTTACTACCTGCTCGGAAAACAAGCGTGGTCGCCCGAGGCCATCCAGAGGAGACATATCATGGGTTGGATCGTCGCATTGATCGTGGGCGGCATCGCCGGCTGGTTGGCCAGCATGGTGATGAACCGTGACAACAGCATGGGCATCGTCCTCAACATCGTCGTCGGCTGTATCGGTTCGGTTCTGGGCAATTTTCTGCTCAACCAGTTCGGCATTGTCGGATCGGTACAGAATTTCTCCATCATCGGCCTGCTGGTCGCGGTTGTCGGCGCCGCCGTGCTGCTCGGCATCGTGAATCTGGTGCGACGCGGCAGCGTTCGCTGATCCCGGCGCTGATACTGGCGCTAATCAGACGGGCTGTTGTGCACCCGCCACGTGGCTCTGGTCTCCGCGGGTGAACACCATATCATCAGTCAGGATGGCGGCGATCGGGACATCCCGGTCGCCGGCCAGCCGCTGATAAAGCGGGCCGAAATCGGTTTCGAGCGTGACCTCCAGCAGCTGGTCGAAACTTTCGATGACGAAATAACTCTGCTGGAAATCGTCGATCCGGTACGGCGTCTTCAGCACCCGTTCGAGGGTCCAGCCAAGGCGATTGGGGCTGGGGCTGTCCAGCGCGAACAGCGTTTCGCCATGGCTGGAAACGATGCCGGCACCATAGATGGCCAATCCGGCCCCTGAACGAATCAGGCCGAATTCCACCGTGTACCAATAAAGGCGCGAAAGCCTGTCGATCGCGTCAAACTCCAGCGCCCTGAGCCCGCCACGGCCATAGGCCTGCATGTAATCGGCAAAGGCCGGGTGCGCGAGCAGCGGCACATGGCCAAACACGTCGTGGAACACGTCCGGTTCCTGCAGATAATCCAATTGTTTGGGCCGGCGGATGAAATTGCCGGCCGGAAAACGCCGGTTGGCGAGATGTTCGAAGAATACCGCATCGGGCACCAGGCCGGGCACCGCCACCACCTGCCAGCCGGTCAGCGCCATCAGCTGCTCGTTCAACCGGGCAAAGTCCGGCACGCCAGGCCGCGTCAGGTCCAGCCGTTTCAGGCCATCCAGAAATTCCGGCGCGACGCGCCCGGGCAGCAGCCGCGTCTGCCTGTCGAACAGATGATCCCACACACGATGATCGGTGGCGGAAAAATGAGCCCAATCCTGCGGGATGGTCCAATCTGGAGAGGGGGCAAGTTCGTTCACCCCGCGATTGTAGCAGGGGTGCGCGCCCCTCGCGAGTGCTTCCCGCCAGCGCGGCCAGCCTGTATCACCAAGCGGCAATTTGCGGAGAAGAAATCGTGTCACTGCCAGCCGAACGTATTCCGGTGATCATCGGCGTGGGCGAAGTGCTCGATCGGCCTACCGATCCGGGCCAAGCCCTGGAACCGCTTGCGCTGATGGAAGCGGCCGTGCGCGCCGCCGATCAGGACGCTGGCGGCGGCTTCCTCGACCGCATCGATAGCCTGGATGTGATCAACCTCGTTTCGTGGCGTTATGACCGGGTGGCGGCGCGCCTGGCCGAACGGCTAGGCATCGTGCCGCCGCGCGCCGTTTATGCCGTGGTTGGCGGCGAGACGCCGACGACCAAGATCCACGAAGCCGCGCTGCGCATCATGAACGGCAATAGCGTGGTGGCCGTGATCACCGCCGGCGAAGCGCAGAACGCCGTGGCCAAGGCAAAAGCCGCCGGCATCGAGTTGCCGTGGACGCCGCCATCGAAAGCGCCGGAAAACCCGATCATTCCGTCGGAGCACGTCACTCCGCTCGGCATGCAGCACGGCATCTTCCAGCCGATCCACATCTACCCGCTGTATGAAAATGCCACAGTCGCGGCCTGGGGCCTGACGCCGGCCCAAGCGCTGGCCGAAAGCGGCGCGGCGTACGAACGTATCAGCGCCGTTGCCGCCACCAACCCCTTCGCCTGGGGCCGCAAGGCGTTCAGCGCCGATGAAATCACCACGGTGTCTGACGACAACCGCATGATCTGCTGGCCCTATACTAAGCGCATGGTGGCCAACAATAATGTCAACGCCGCCGCCGCCGTGCTGATGACAACGCTGGCCGCCGCCCGCGCCGCTGGCATCCCCGAAGACCGCATCATCCATGTCCACGGCGGTGCGTCGGCGGGTGAGCACATGGATTATCTGAAGCGCGACCAATATGTGCACAGCTGCGCGCAGGATGCCGTTTTGGGCCAAGCCATGCGGATTGCACCGAACGGTTTTGACCGTGTGGAACTGTACAGCTGCTTCCCCACCGTCCCCAAGATGGCGCGGCGCACCCTTGGCCTTGGCCCCGATGCGCCGCTCTCGGTGATGGGCGGGCTCAGCTTCGCCGGTGCCGGACTCAACTGCTACATGCTGCATTCCACCTGCGCGATGGTGCGATCCTTGCGTGACCGGCCTGCCGATCAGGCGCTGCTCTATGGCCAGGGCGGGTATGTCACCAAGCACCACGCGCTCGTTGTCGGCAACCGCCCGGCCGAAGCGGCTTGGCTTATGCTGAACAAGGATGTGCAGGACGTGGCGGAAGACGCCCGCGCCGACGTGCCGCCTTATGATGGCACCTATGCCGGCCCGGCCAGCCTTGAAACCTACAGCATCGTCTTCGGCCGCGATGGCCAGCCCAGCCACGGCAGCGTGGTCGGCCGCAGCCCCGATGGCGCGCGCGTGTTCGGCAAGATCGACATCGCGAATACCGATGAAGTGGCCACCCTGCTCAGCCTCGATGGCCACCCGATCGGCCTGCTGGGCGTGGTGAGCGTGGCAGACGACGGCCTGCAAAGGTGGCGCTTCGCGTAGCACTCACCTGCCGCGGCTGCTGACAACTTCTTTCTATTTTTCAAATATTTACCCCGTTGACGGCTAGGCCCGCCCTTGAAAATCATCGCCCTGTCAATCAGGGAAGGTCTATGACCGACTTCGAACGGCAGCTGCAGGGCTTCAGCCTCGCCACGGTGGACATCAATTACTGGCGCCCCGATCATCCGCGCCTGCTGCAGACCTTCAGTTGGCAGCTTTACGATGTCGCGCTTCAGTTCCCGGAACTGAAGCGCTTCTTCGATCACTGTAAGCGCGAGATCGAAACCACCATCCACTCGATCCGCGTCGCCCACCGCGACATGCTAGGGCCGAGCCAGTGGCGATCAGTCGACGAGGTGCTCAGCCTGCACTGAGCCCGCTCAGCGCGGCGCCAATGCCGCCTCGTTGACCACGCCGCCCTTCTTGTAGAGCGTGCCGCCCTTCATGATGTGGGTAGGGTTCTGCAACAGCGCTATCGTGCGCAGCACGTCGCCGCGCACGGCGATGATGTCAGCATATTTACCCACCGCCACGGTGCCGCTGTCCTTCTCCACACCCATGAACTTGGCCGGCCAGTAGGTCGCGGCCTGGATCGCCTCCATAGCCGGCACATTCAGGCCGTTCACCCACACGTCGAGCTCGTTCCAGGTCGTCTGGCAATGGAAGGCGGTGGGGATGCCGCTGTCCGTCCCGATCAACAGGATGGCGCCGGCCTTCCGCAACTGGGCGAACTTGGTGTCCAGCGTTGGCTTCCGGCGCGGGGTGAGCTGGTTGTATTCCAGCGCCGAAACATCCTTCAGCGAGGCCTTGATATCGGCCACGGTATCGGGCTTCAGCCCGCGCGCCCAGCAGGCATCGTCCAGCTTTTCCGGGTTGGCCAGCAGATTGCCATGGTTGAACAGCCCGCTGATGGTCGGCGTCCAGTAAAGCGGGTTGCCGCGCACCCGGCCTTCGGCGGCGCGAGCTTCCAGCGCCACCATGATGTCATCGGGATATTTGGGCGCGGCACCCAGGCCGGTGTGTTCAAAATTGTCGATGCCGGTTTTCAGGCCGATGCGGATTTCGTCGGGCAGATGGCTGTGGCCTACCACTTTCAGGCCCAATTTGTGCGCCTCCTCGACGATGGCACGGGTGGTGACCTCGCCCACTTCATCCTGATCGACCAGCTTGATTATATCGACCCCGGCCGCCTTCAGCTTGCGCACCTTGGCGCGCGCGTCTTCCGGGCTGTCCACGCCCCAACGGAACGCTTCGGTGCCGGGATAGGCTTTCTTCTGCAAGAACGGGCCTGACACATAGAGACGTGGGCCGGGCTTGCGGCCGGCCTTCACATCCTCACGGATGGCGATGGATTCCGCCAGCGGCCCACCCAGATCGCGCGCACTGGTGACGCCGGCCAGCAGCAATTGCACGGCGCTGGCCGGCATGATTTCGGGACCGAAGCGGGACAGGTATGCCTTGTCCCAATGGGTATAATCGGCGTGACCGTTGATCATAAGGTGGACGTGCATGTCCCACAGGCCGGGCAGCACATCCATGCCTTCGGTGGAGACAACCGTGGCGCCCGCCGGCACCGGCAGCGTGGCGACCGTGCCGATGCCAGTGATGCGATCGCCATCAACCAGGATCACGCTGTTGGCCAACGGTGGGCCACCCTGCCCGTCGATCAGGCGGCCACCCACCAGCGCAGTGATGGGGGCGGCAGCGGCGCTGGCGCTTGCAAGCAGGGTGGCCAGGAAAAGGGTGATGGCACGCATGTTGGCAGGCTCCTTGAACGTGGCGTCAGCCGTGGGCCGTGGCCGCAGGCGCGTCAACTCAAGCTCTTGTCATAATGGCGAGTCATCATGGCGAGGCCCGGCGCTCACCCGCCGCTGGCCAGCGTGGGCTTGCCGATGATGGTGAAGCTGGCCCACAGTCGCGGATCGTCGGGATAATCCTTCAGCGCCGCCAGTTGCGCCGTCTGCATGGCCTGTTCCGGCGACTGGCCGGCCTTCAGCGCAAAGGCGAACCGCTCCATCAACTTCAAGGTGGCGGCATCGCTGACATTCCAAAGGCTGGCCACCACCTGGCCAGCGCCGGCGTTGGTCCAGGTGCGGGCCACGCCAAAGGTGCCGCCATCAAACACCCGGCCGAGTGCGGTCTGGCAGGCGCTCAGCACCACCAGCGGGTGGTTGTCATCCCACCCCCGAAATCGGGTGACGCGCAGTTCGCCGGCAAACAAGTTGGTCTTGCTGAGCACCACGAAGCCGCGGGTGAGCGGGTTCTTCTCGTCGGACACGGCGTGGGTGGCCATGTAGACCATGCCTTGGCCGTTGCTGCGATCGATGGCGCTGACCACCCGCGACCGCGTCGCATCGGCCCCGATCAGCACATTATCGCCCGCCAATTCAAGATCGCGAGCGATGGACAGCGCCTCCCTGCGGGCACCGGGCAGCGGCTTGAAGCGGTAGCGCACGTCGCGCATGTCGTCAGGGTCGCCCACCACCACCGATTTGCGCAGATCGAGCGCGGCCAGGTTGAAACCGAAATCGGTCGAGGCCAGCGTGGGAATGTCCTGCATCACCACGAACGACCAGCGACGGGCCGCGACATCACCGGGGCCGGCCACCGGCAGCGCGGCATAGGGCGCGGTGCCGCTGTCGCGCACCGGCAGGATCAGCAGCCGGCCCTGCCCGGCCGCCAGCACCTTGCCGATATCGCCGGGCACCAGCATCGCGGCGGTGTCTTCCAGCGTGGCGCGACGCTTGGCGATGCGGCTGCGGCGGCCGCGTTCGTCGCCCAGGCTTTCGGCATCGGTGGCAGCATCAAGCAGCGGCCGCTCCGGCTCTAATTTCAACTGCGGCGCGCGCGACAGGGCAAAGCGGGTCACGTCCAGCCCGACTGGAAGTTGGCCCATACCAGTGAATTTCCGAGCCGATCGTCCCGCTGCGATGCGGCCGTCGGGAAAGATGATCCAGCCCTCCAGCAGGCCATCCCCAGCGATCGACTGGATCAGCGCATAGGTGGGCAGGCCATCGTGCGACAGTGCCGCCAGATTCTGCTTGATCTGGCGCAACTGCTGCGCAGCCTGTTTCAGATCAAGCGCGCGCCCGGATGCATCGAGCGACACCACCTCGCCGCTGGCTTCCTTGGTCTCAAGCTGGCGGATACGCGGCAGGCTCTGCGCCATCGCCACCAGCAGGGCGCGCGGCTCCGGATCGGGG
This sequence comes from Sphingomonas paucimobilis, assembly GCA_943369475.1. Classification (GTDB taxonomy): domain Bacteria; phylum Pseudomonadota; class Alphaproteobacteria; order Sphingomonadales; family Sphingomonadaceae; genus Sandarakinorhabdus; species Sandarakinorhabdus paucimobilis_A. The sequence continues at coordinate 42,848 of CALRNJ020000004.1, forward strand.
AGAGTGGCGGGAAAACGCGGCGCAGGCGCGGCAGTTGCCGTCAGCGGCGCCGGGCGCTCATCCGGCAGGACGAAAGCCAGGCCGAGCACGACGACCGCCGTCAGGGCCAGTCCGGCCAGCCAGACCTTGCCAAGGCGTCTCCATATCGAAGTGGTGCAGTTGGCCATGGCGCGCCCCTTTCAAACCGGCAGGTCAATGCTGCAACTGGTCGAGCGCGTGGTAGAGTAGCACGCCGGCACACACCGCAACATTCAAACTGTCGGCCGTGCCGAGCATCGGCAGTTTCACCATGGCATCGCACTGCGCGTTGTAATCGGCGGGCAGGCCAGCCTGTTCGTTGCCCATCAGCAGAAAGCAGGGCGCGTGATAGGCCGCTGCGCGGTAATCGACCGCCTGATCGGTGAGCGCCGCGCCGACCAATTGGCCCGGCCCCTGCCGGAGCCATTGGAAAAACTCCGGACCCGTCGCCCTTGCCACCTGGCGGCTGAACAGTGCGCCCATCGAGGCGCGCACGGCCTCCACGCTGAACGGATCGCACGACTGATCGAGCAGGATGACGCCGCCCGCGCCAGTGGCATCGCAAGTCCGCAGCATGGTGCCGAAATTGCCGGGGTCCTTCAGATTCTCGGCTACCAGCCACAGTTTCGCGGTGCTGCGATCAATCCGGTCCAACCCGATATCAGGGATAGGATAGGCGGCGGCCACGGCCTGCGCATTGTCCTTGCCGGTCAGCCGCTGCATCAGATCGGGAGTGGTGCGCAGGATAGTGCCGCGCAAATCCCATGTCGCGTCGATGAGCGCCTGGGTGAGCAGATGGCGTTCCGCTTCCGGCGTGAACAGCAGGGTTTCGGGCACAATGCCCGCCTCCAGCGCCTCGGTGCAGACCCGCAGCCCTTCGGCCAGGAACTGCCCCGCCTCCCGCCGTCCCCGCTTGTCGGACAGCGCCTTGAGGGCCTTGAGCACCGGGTTGGACGGTGAGGAAATATCAGTGATGCGCGGCTGCATGAGCGGCCCCTATCACACGGCCCAATTACAGGGCCACGATATTGTAATTGTGCCAAAGCAGGATGGAGAGCGCGCCCCGGTGCGGACGCATCGGTTCGGCCAAGGCCCGCGCCCGCTTTTCGGTCGGTCGCGCCTCTTCACCCAACATCCGCCCCAACTGGATCTGCAAGGCCAGATCGCCGGCGGGAAACACATCGAGCCGGCCTTCAGCAAACAGCAAATAGATTTCGGCTGACCAGCGCCCGATGCCCTTGATGGAGGACAGCAGCGCAATCGCTGCCTCATCCTCATCCGGCAGCGCGCCGAAATCGATCTGGCCCGTCGCCACCGCTTCGGCCAGCGCGTGGACATAGCTTGCCTTCTGCCCGGAAAGCCCGGCCGATCGCAGCACCTCGAACGGTGTTGCCGCCACTTGGCCCAGATCATCCATGTCACCGCCACACGCGGCTTCCAGCTTGTTCCAGATACTGGCGGCGGCCTTGGTGCTCACCTGCTGCGCCACGATCGCCCGCATCATGGTGCCGGCCCCGCGCGGGCGCAGCCGCGGTTCGGGCAGGCCATGGCTGGCCAGCGCATCGGCTACCGGTGGATGATCGGCAGCCAGCGCGTGGAGACAGGCGTGCAGTTGTTCGGCGGAAAGTCCCATGGCACCCAGCCTAGCCCTCACCCGCCCGGCTGGCCAGCCACAGCAAAGATGACGTCCGGAAACCGCCAATTTGGCCTTTTCGCCCCATGTCGCTATGGTGCCCGCATGGTTGATACACCCATCCGCCAAGGCTTTTTCCGCGACAAGAACCGCGCCTTCTGGATGCTGCAGGGCGGTGGCTGGTTCGGCTATCTGATGTTGCGCGCCCTGTCGGGGTTGGCCAACTCCATGGGCCTCAACTTCGTGGCGCCGGCGATCATCGTGACGGCTACCGGCTTTTCCATCACCCTGCTGTTGTCAGCCGCCTATCGCCGCCTGATCGCCATGAAACCGATCTGGACCTGGACGCTCACCGCCATGCTGCTGATCGGCGCTTCAGGGCTGTTTTCGGTGCTGGAAGTGTGGGCGCACGCCACCTTTTATCAGCCGGGCTGGCAGCCCAAGGGTGTGCAGTTCTTCGGCGCCATATTGCTCGATTTCGCCGTACTCGGCGCGTGGACGGCGCTTTATTATGGCATCAATTACTATCTGCTGCTGGCTGAACAATCGGAACGCATGGTCAACATGGCGGCCCAGGCCAACAGCGCCCAGTTGGAAATGCTGCGCTATCAGTTGAACCCGCATTTCCTGTTCAACACGCTGAACAGCATTTCCACGCTGGTGCTGCTGAAACAGACGGAGCGCGCCAATGCCATGCTCTCCCGCCTCGCCAGCTTCCTTCGCTACAGCCTGGTGGGCGAACGCGAAGGGCTTGCGACGGTGGCGCAGGAGGCAGAGGCGCTGAAGCTCTATCTCGACATCGAGCGCACCCGCTTCGAAGCCAGGCTGCGCACAAGGTTCGATATCGCGGCCGACGTGATGGAAGCCCGGCTGCCCAGCCTGCTGCTGCAACCGATCATCGAGAATGCAATCAAATATGCCGTCACCCCGGCTGAAGACGGGGCAGACATATTGGTGGACGCGCGCCGCATGGGCGACCGGTTGGTAATCACCATCGCCGATACAGGGCCGGGCCTAGGCGCCGTTCCGGCCGAAACGGGCGGCACCAATGTTGGCCTCGCCAACATCCGCGAACGGCTGGCGCAAAGCTATGGCGCCGATCACCGATTCGAACTGGCAGACAATGATCCGCACGGCCTGATCGTGCTGGTCGACATCCCGTTCCAGACCGACAATCCGCCACAGCCTGCCGCGCTGCCGGTTGCAACCCCCGCCCTTGCCCCCCAGATGTAACGTCATGACCATCCGCACCATACTCGTCGACGACGAGCCGCTGGCGATCCAGGGCCTCGAACTGCGGCTGCAGCCGTTTGACGATATCGAGATCATCGAACGCTGCGCCAACGGTCGCGAGGCGATCCGCGCCATTCGTACCCACAAGCCCGATCTGGTGTTCCTCGATATCCAGATGCCGGGCTTCGACGGCTTTTCCGTCGTCTCCGGCCTGTCCGATATCGAACCGCCGCTCTTCGTGTTCGTCACCGCCTTCACCCAGCATGCGCTGAAAGCCTTTGATGCGCAGGCGGTGGATTATCTGTTGAAGCCCGTGGAGGAAGACCGGCTGGCCGCCACCATCGACCGCGTGCGCCAGCGCCTGGCCGAGAAACAGGGCGCCCAAGGGGCAGAACGGCTGAAGGAAATCCTGTCCGAAGTCGCGCCCGAAGCCTTGCCGGACGATCTGGCCGACACGCCGCAGGCCGGCCGCTTTGAAAAGGTGATCAACATCAAGGATCGCGGCCAGATCTTCCGGGTGGACGTTAAGGATATCGAGCGCATCGACGCCGCCGGCGATTACATGTGCATCTACACCGCCGATCAGACATTGGTGCTGCGCGAGACGATGAAGGATCTGGAACGCCGGCTCGATCCCAAGACCTTCCAGCGCATCCACCGCTCCACCATCGTCAATCTGGACAATATCAAGAGCGTGAAGCCGCACACCAATGGCGAATGTTTCCTGGTGCTGGGGAGCGGCACACAGGTGAAGGTTTCACGCTCCTATCGCGACGTGGTGGCGCGCTTCCTTTAAAAGCCCTGCCGTCCCAGCCAGTCGGTCACGATGCCGGCAGCCTGTTTCAGATGCTCTGGCTGGAACGCATAATAATGTGTTGCGCCTCTCACTTCGTGCAGTTCGCGGGAGGTGGCATTCTTAACGCACTCAAACAGTCGCCGCGTGTGGCTGGGTGTGCAGGCATCGTCCGCCGTATTGCCCACCACCAGCACCGGCAGGTGGATGCGGTGGCCGACCTTCAATGAACAGGCGTTGGATTTGAGACTCCACTGCGACAGCCATGAGCGCAGCGTGGTGAAACGGCCCAACCCGCCCGGTGAATCGTTGATCAGGCGCGGATCACCCAGATAGCAGCGGCCGGGCGTACGATCATTGGGGTCCACCGCCGGATCGAGCCAGCACGGCGCCGCCATGGTGCCGTGAACAATGAAGGCGCGTTCGGCATGGGGGCCTTGGCGGGCTTTCAGTTCGGCCAATGTCGCCTCTGCCCACGCCGTGATGCGGTTCGACCGTGCCACCTGGCGGGCGGCATATTCGGCCAGGAAATCCGCAGAATAGGGCGGCTGCGGACACGCCGGATCGTAGAGATTACACTTCGGATCGCGCACCGGGCCGTTCTCATCCACCACCGAAGCATCCATCCACTCGGTGAGCGTTTGTGATCGGGACACGTGCGCCGCCAGCAGCATGATGCCATCAACTGGCGGCAATTTCGCCTCTGCCATCGGGAACGGATCGCCGGCCGGCGTGTGCGTCACCTGTGGATCACAGGCTTCGGCCTGGTAGAACAGCGCCAAGCTGCCGCCGCCCGACCAACCGGCCAGCACGACCCGATTATACCCCAGCACATCCCGGCAATGCGCCACCCAGCGGCCGAGATCGACCGCCACCTTCTCCATGATCAGCGCCGAATCATTGTTGGGGTAACGCGAAACGGCGGTAAGCACATGCACGCCTGCATCGGCCAGCGCCGGCGGCAGCGGCAGATAATGCATGATCCCCATCGGGTGCATGAAGATCACAATGGTATCGGAAGACGTCTCGGGCTTCAGGTGGTGCGCCTGCAACGCCACCACGCCATCGATGCCGCCATAGGTATCACGCAGGCCCACTGCCTCACGAAAGGCGATCAGCAGGGGGATGCGGGCATAGCTCATGCCGCCTTCTCGCTGGCCTTGCGCGCGCTCCACGCCTTGATGATGGCATGGGCGGTCTTGGCATCTTCGGCCAGGATCGCATCATGCGACGGCACTCGCGCGGTGATTTCCAGCGGCAGACCGTTAGGATCGGAGAAATACACTGATTTCACAAAGCCATGATCAATCGGCCCGAAACAGGGCACGCCCGCCGCGTTCAGCTTGTCGCGCCAGTCGAGCAGCTCCGCTTCGTCGTCCGCTTCGAACGCCACATGCCGGTCAAAGCCATGCACCAGATTGAAGTCGCCTTCCTTCACCGTGCCCGGCGCATCGAAAAATGCGATGAAATTGCCATCGGGCATGCGGAAAAACAGGTGCACGAACGGATTGGGCCGGCCGGATCCCGGCTCCTTCTCCTCCTGCACCACCGCTTCCAGCGGCAGGCCGAGCACATCTTCATAAAAGGCCCGCGTTTCCTCGGCGTCGCGGCAGCGATAGGCGCTGTGGTGAATGCCCTTCAGCGATGTCGTCATGGCGAAATCCTCCTGAGGCCAAGGCTGGCACAAGGCCTGGCTTTCGCCAAGCCTGCCGGAAGTGCGCGGGCGCCAGTTGCAGCTGCAAACAAATCCGCCATACTTCGGCCATGACGAACCGGCGCGAACTGCTGCAATCCATGGGCTTGGCGGGGATCGCGCTGCTGCCGGGGCGCGGCCTGGCGCAGACGGAATTTGCCCCGCGCAACCCCATCGTACCGCTCAACGCTCGGCCCGATCGGCTGATGCGCATCACCGTCTGCCTGCGCCCGTTCCGCGCCGCTGGCCCGCGCATCGAGATGGAGCGTATCGCCGGCAAACAGGTCATCCACCATTATGGCCATGGCGGCAGCGGCTGGTCGCTCAGCTGGGGTTCGGCCATGCAAGCCGTGCCGCTGGCCCTTCAGGCACTGGGAGGGTCTGCCGCGCGCGCGGTGGCGGTGGTGGGCGCCGGCGCCATCGGGCTGACCACGGCCCTCACCGCCCAGCGCATGGGGCTGAAGGTGGTGATCTATGCCGCCGAACGCTTCCCCGACGTCCGCTCGGCGCGCGCCACCGGCACCTGGTCCCCGCACAGCCGCATCGCCATGGACAAAGCAGTGGACCCCGGCTTTGCCGCCCGCTGGGAGCAGATGACGCGGCGCAGCTGGGCCATGCACCAGGCCTATCTGGGCCGCGCCGGCACGCCGGTGGAGTTTCTGGAGCGCTTCGTGCTGTTCGATGCAGCCCCGAGCTCCAGTCATGACCCGGAGCTGGTCACCCTGCCCGACGGCAGCCAGGACAGTTTCGTATTCTATGAAGACCGCATCCGCGACTTCACTCCTCGCACGGAGCGCCTCAAGGCCGGCGAGCATCCCTTCCCGGTGGCGGAAGCCCGCCGCACCCACTCGATGAACTTCAACATCGCCCAACTGGCCGCCACGCTGGAACAGGAGTTTTTCGCCGCCGGCGGCCGCTTTGTGCCGATGACGCTGGCCAGCCGCGCCGATTTCAGGCGCTTGCCAGAGCGCGTCATCTTCAACTGCACCGGATATGGTGCGCGCGCCTTGCTGGAAGATAACAGCGTGATCCCAGTGCGCGGTCAGATCGGCTGGCTGCCACCGCAGCCCGAGGTGCGGCACGGGCTGTTCTATCGCGAGATCGCCATGCTGCCGCGGCCCGATGGGATCGTGGTGCAGAATGTCGGCCCGAACGAGGCCTTTGGCTTCAACGATGCCAATGAAGCGCCCAATCTTGACGAGGCGCGGGCCGGGGTGGAAGTGCTCGCCAGTCTCTATCGCCCACGCGCCGTAGCTTAGGCCTTCGTCGCGCTGAGGAAATAATTCACCGACACGTCGCTGCCGATGTGGAAGCCCTTGCCCGGCCGCCATGACAGGCCGGCGGGTAACTGCGGCGTCAGACCGGCGTGACCCAAGGCCTCAGCCAGTTCGGCGGGCGTGAAGAAACGATTCCAGTCGTGGGCGCCCTTGGGGATGATGCGGGCGATATGCTCCGCCCCGGCGATGACCACGGCCCAGCTGGCCGGCGTGCGGTTTGGCGTGGAAAACACGGCAAGGCCGCCGGGTTTCAACAGCCTTGCCAGCGCGGAGAAGAAGGCATCGCGGCCGGCGACATGCTCGACGACTTCGAGGCAGGTGATGAGATCGAACTGGGCGCCCGTCGAGGCGAGGTCCTCCACCGCGATGCACCGATAGTCGATGCTCAGCCCGCCGGCTTCGGCATGCGCCTTGGCCGCTTCGATATTCTCTGGCGCCGCATCGATGGCGCCGGTGGCGGCACCCATGCGCGCCAGCGGTTCGGCAATCAGGCCGGCGCCGCAACCGACATCGAGCGCAGCCAGCCCCGCCAATGGCTGGCGGCTCTTCGCATTCAGCCCGAAATGCGCCAGTGCGAGCCCACGGATATGGGCGACGCGCACCGGCGTGATGCGATGCAGCATGGCGGACGTGCCCTTGGGATTCCACCAGTCTGCCGCCAGTTTGCCGAAGAAAGCGGCTTCGTCAGGATTGATGCTGGCAGCGGTGGACATTTTCTTTCCCGTCTCCGGCGTATGGCTTGCTTGCCATTGCCCCCACCCGTTCCTATCAGGCAAGGATAATAATGAAGCACCCCCATGGGTGCACAAGTGAAGGAAGCAGCCGGCAATGGCCCGGATCGTGATGAAATTCGGTGGCACCTCAATGGCGGGGACGGAGCGCATTCGCAACGTCGCTGCGCGGGTGAAACGCGAGGTTGACGCTGGCAACGAAGTGGCCGTGGTGGTTTCCGCCATGTCGGGCGAGACGGACCGGCTGGTCGGCTATTGCCGCGAAGCCTCGCCGCTGGCTGATCCGGCCGAATATGACGTGGTGGTAGCCGCCGGTGAGCAGATCACATCAGGGCTGCTGGCCATCACGCTGCAATCGCTGGGCGTAAAGGCGCGCAGCTGGCTGGGCTGGCAATTGCCGATCCGCACCAGCAGCGCCCACAGTGTGGCCCGCATCGAAGACATCGAAACAGCCGCCATCCTGGCCAGCATGGCGGCAGGCGAAGTGGCGGTGGTGCCCGGCTTTCAGGGGCTGACGGCGGATGAGCGAGTGACGACGCTGGGCCGCGGCGGGTCCGACACGTCGGCGGTGGCGCTGGCGGCCGCGCTGAAGGCGGATCGCTGCGATATCTACACTGATGTGGACGGCGTTTACACGACCGATCCGCGCATCGTGCCGCGCGCCCGCAAATTGCACCGCATCACATATGAAGAAATGCTGGAACTGGCCAGCGTGGGTGCCAAGGTGTTGCAGACGCGGTCGGTCGAACTGGCCATGAAGGAAAAGGTTGTGGTGCAGGTGCTGTCGAGCTTCTCCGACGCGCCCGGCACGCTGGTGGTGGATGAGGATGACGAGATGGAACAGGAACTGATCGCTGGCATCGTGGCCGACAAGGGTGAAGCCAAGGTCACGCTGGTGGGCGTGCCGGACAAGCCCGGCGTGGTGGCCGGCATCTTCGGGCCGCTGGCCGATGCCAACATCAACGTCGACATGATCGTGCAGAACATCGCCAAGGATGAAGGTACCACCGATGTGACCTTCACCGTGCCACGCGCGCAGCTGCCGGCCTCGATGGACGTGCTGGAAAAGGCGCGCGATGCCATCGGTTTTGCGTCCTTACTGGCCGATGACGATGTGGCCAAGATTTCGGTGGTCGGCGTCGGCATGAAGAGCCACGCTGGGGTGGCTGCCACCATGTTCCGCGCGCTGGCCAGCCGGGGGATCAATATCCAGGCCATCACCACGTCGGAAATCAAGGTGAGTGTGCTAATCCCGATGGATTATGTCGAACTGGCCGTGCGCGTGCTGCACACGGCCTATGGCCTGGATGGGCCTATCGCCGGCGAAGTGGCCGAAGATGCGGAGAGCGATGCGTGAGCAATACCCCGCATCTCGACGCTGCATCGGCCAAGGGCCGCGAATTCCTTGGTACCAGACACGCCATCATGGCCGGTGCCATGACGTGGGTTTCGGAACGCAACCTGGTTTCCGCCATTTCCAACGCCGGCGGTTTCGGCGTGCTGGCCTGCGGGGCGATGCCGCCGGCCATTCTTGAAACCGAGATCATCGCGACGCGGGCGCTCACCGACAAGCCGTTCGGGGTGAACCTGATCACCCTGCACCCGCAGTTGGATGAACTGATCGACATCTGCGGCCGGCAAGGCGTGAGCCATGTCGTACTGGCCGGCGGCCTGCCGTCGGGCGCGGCGATTGCCAAGATCAAGGGCTTTGGCGCCAAGCTGATGTGCTTTGCGCCAACCGCCGCGCTGGCCAAGAAGCTGGTGCGTTCGGGGGTGGACGCCATCATCATCGAAGGTTCGGAAGCCGGCGGCCACATCGGGCCGGTGTCGCTTACCGTGCTGGCGCAGGAAATCTTGCCGGTGATCACCGATGTGCCGGTGTTCGTCGCTGGCGGCATCGGGCGCGGCAATGCGATTGCGGCCTATCTGGAAATGGGCGCTTCAGGCGTGCAGCTTGGCACGCGTTTTGCCGCTGCGGCCGAAAGCGTGGCGCACGAGAAGTTCAAGGCGGCGTTTGTGCGCGCGTCGGCCCGTGACGCGCTGTCGAGCGTGCAGATTGATCCGCGGCTGCCGGTGATCCCGGTGCGGGCACTGAAAAACGCCGGCAGCGAAGCCTTCAACGAGCGTCAGCGCGAAGTCGCCGCTGCCGTTGACCGCGGCGAGATGGATCTGGCCGCCGGGCAACTGGCCATCGAACATTATTGGGCGGGTGCCCTGCGCCGCGCCGTGGTGGAAGGCGATGTGGAGGGCGGCAGCCTGATGGCCGGACAATCGGTGGGCATGGTGACCAAGGTGCAGCCGGTCGCCGAGATCATCGAGGAACTGACCACCGACGCCGAAGTCGCCCTGTCCCGCGCCCGCGAAGCTGCCGCCTGATGGCCCAGGTCAACGCCGCCCGCGAGATCCTGCGCCGCCTTCACGATGTGATGGCCGGCAAGGCGGCGGCGCAGGTGAAGCTGAACCAGGTGGTGAAGCTGGTGGCGGCCGAACTGGGCAGCGAGGTCGCCTCCATCTATCTGATGCGCGATGGCGTGCTGGAACTGTTCGCCACGCAAGGCCTGGCGCAATCGGCCGTGCACGTCACACGGCTTTCGATGGGCCAGGGTCTGGTCGGCAATATCGCAGCCCGCCGCGAACCGCTGGCGCTAGCCGAAGCAAAGGCCCATCCCGATTTCGCCTATCGCCCGGAAACCGGCGAAGATGATTTCCACAGTTTCTGCGGGGTGCCGATCCTGCGCCGCGAAGCCGCAATCGGCGTGCTCGCCGTGCAGCACCGCGAACCGCGCAATTATGCCGAGGTGGAAATCGAAGCGCTGCAAACCGTGGGCATGGTGCTTTCCGAACTTATCCACGGCGCCGGGCTAGTGGATGACGCTCAGGCCGCACGCATGCGCGCGGCCAATATAGGGCCGACGCGATTGAATGGCCTGAAGCTAGTCGATGGCCTCGCCCGCGGCGTGGCGGTGTTTCACCAACCGCGCGTGGTGGTGGAACACACGGTGGCCGACGATGTCGATGCCGAACGCGCCCGGCTGGTGGATGCCTTTTCCCGCATGCGGGAACAGATAGACAACATGATGGGCCAGGCCGAATTCGTTGCCGGCACCGATCACCACGAGATTCTCGAAACCTACAAGATGTTCGCCTACGACGAAGGCTGGGCGCGGCGCATAAACGAGGCGATTGAGACCGGCCTTACCGCCGAAGCCGCCGTGGAACGCGTGCAGTCGCGCAACCGGCTGCGCATGCGCTCCATCGACGATCCGTACCTGAAAGAGCGCCTCACCGATCTCGATGATCTCGCCAACCGGCTGCTGCGTATCCTGTCGGGCCAGTTGGGCACGGCGGCGCAGATCGGCATCACCGGCGATGCCATATTGATCGCCCGCAATCTTGGGCCCGCCGAACTGCTGGAATATGATAAGCGCCATCTAAAGGGAGTGGTGCTGGAAGAAGGCAGCCTGACAGCGCACGTGATCATAGTGGCCCGCGCCATGGGCGTGCCAGTGCTGGGCCGCGTCAATCAGCTGTTTGCGCAGGTGAACGACGGCGATGAACTGATTGTCGATGCCGGCAACAATGCGCTGCTGATCCGGCCGACGGCGGCCACAATCAAATCCTATCAGGCGATGCGGGCACTGAAGGCGCGCCAAGCCGAACAATGGGCCAAGGTGCGCGATCTGCCAGCCATTTCCAAGGATGGCCGCCATATCGCCCTCTACATGAACGCCGGTCTGCTTGACGATGCTGCTGCCATCCCGTTGGCCGGCGCCGATGGCATTGGGCTATTCCGCACCGAATTCCAGTTCCTGGTGTCGGCCACCCTGCCCCGCCGTGAGCGCCAGCAGAGCTTGTACCGCGGCGTGCTGGAGTCCGCCGGCGACAAGCCGGTGGTGTTCCGCACTGTCGATATCGGCGGTGACAAGGCGGTGCCCTATATCGACGGCGACGAGGAAGACGAAAACCCGGCGATGGGCTGGCGTGCCCTTCGGCTGGCGCTAGGCCGTTCCGGCCTGATGAAGGTGCAGGCCCGCGCCCTGCTGGAGGCCGCTGCGGGGCGCACTCTCAATGTGATGTTCCCGATGGTGTCAGAACCCTGGGAATTTGCTGAAGCCCGCGCGCTGGTGGAACAGCAGCGCGAAAGGCTTGCCCGCACCGGCCACGCGGTGCCGACAGAGATCCAGTATGGCGCCATGATCGAGGTGCCAGCCCTGATCGAACAGCTCGACCTGCTGCTGCCAATGACCGATTTCGTCTCCATAGGCACCAACGATCTGACGCAGTTCCTGTTCGCTGCCGACCGCGCCAACCCGCGCCTGGCGGATCGTTATGACTGGCTGTCCCCCGCCATCATGCGCGTCATCCGCCGCGTGGTGTGTGCCGCCGCCGAGCATAATGTGCCCGTCACCGTGTGCGGTGAAATGGGCGGGCGGCCGCTGGAAGCACTGGCGCTGATCGCGCTGGGCGTCGAGCGCCTCTCCATCACGCCGGCCGGGATTGGCCCCATCAAGGCGATGATTCGCTCCGCCACGCTGGAACCGCTTTCGGAAGCGATGGAGGAGTGGCTGGCCCAGCCGGGGGTCAATATCCGCGAGCAATTGTCGAGCGCGGCGAAGCGGCAGGGGCTCAGCTTCTAGGGTCGCTTGCACCATATTTGAAACGCTCGTTGCCCCGGATCAAGCACGGGGCGACGATACAAGAATAACGCAATTGGGTCTCACCGGTGCCCGCCTCGAAAAACTCAGGGCAAAACCTTGTGCCAGTTCGTCACCGACCGGCTCTCGAACAACCCGGCCAGATGATAGGGATCGGCATTGGCAAAGGCGATTGCCGCGTCGCGATCATCGAATTCCATGATCAGCAGGCTGCCCATCGCACGGCCATCGGGACGCAGCAGCGGCCCGGCGACAAGAATCTGATCCTTGTAGTCGTTCACGTGCGCCAGATGCGCCGCCCGCGTTTCCGCGCGAAGATCGGCCGATTCCGGCTTGTCGATACAGTGAATGGCGAACCAGGGCATGGGGCCTCACGTTTTGGCTTGGCCTTTGGTGTAGACGGGCGTTTCGCCGGGGGGAAGTGCCCAACTGCACCAGCCGATGGGGTTTTTTGCTGATATGCCTGCGTGCAGCGCTGCATGGCAGGGCAGCGATTCGGCAATGTTGGCCCCGAACGGCACCGCCATGCGGTTGGCCAAGGCACTGAAATGGCCAGAGCGCTCGGTCCTTCGGCTGCTGAACAGTTGACGCCGCAGCGCCCCTCCGCTATGCGCGCCGGTCTGTTGCTGGTCCGTGCGGGCTGGCATTTGCGAAATTCTTGATGACAGGATTGAGACGATGTCGCGCGTTTGCGAATTGACCGCCAAAGGCCGCCAGGTTGGCCACAACGTGTCCCACGCCAACAACAAGACCAAGCGCACCTTTCTGCCCAACCTGCAGAACGTGACGCTGATCTCGGATACGCTGGGCAAGGGCGTGCGCCTGCGCGTGTCCATGAACGGCCTGCGTTCAGTGGAACATGTCGGCGGCCTCGACAACTGGCTGCTGAAGACCAAGGACGAGCTTCTGTCTGACCGCTGCGTCAAGCTGAAGAAGGAAATCAACAAGAAGCTTGCCGTCGCCGCCTGAGGCGGCACTGCTCTTGCGATCGCCTAAGGCGGCCGGGCAACCCCCGGCCGCTTTTGTTTGTGGCGGCATCACCTATGCTCCCGGCCATGCGCTCCACCCCAGTGATTCGTCTATGATCCGCGCTGCCACCCCGGCAGACCGCCCGGCCATCATCGCCGTGCTGGCTGCCGCCTTCATCGACGATCCGGCGCTGGCATGGATTTTCCCCGATGCCGCCCGCCGCGCTGGCCAGCTGGATCGATTCTTTGGCCTGATAACCCGCGCGGATGCGCGACTGCCACTGGCGCATGTCGCCTGCGCTGCCGACGGCCACATCATCGGCGCTGCGCTGTGGCGACCGCCGGGGGCCTGGGCGCTGCCTACCACCAGCCTGATCGCCAACCTGCCGCGCCTTGCCCTCACCTTCGGCACCGCACTGCCGCGCACGCTGGGCCTGATGGGCACGATGGATCATCAGCACGATCGCCGCCCGCACTGGTATCTGCAGTTCATCGGCGTCGACCCTGAAGCACAGGGAACGGGCATTGGCGGTGCCCTGCTACGCGCCGGGTTGGCGCGGGCGGCGGGCCAGCCCTGCTATCTCGAAACCGCCACGCCATCGAATGTCGGCCTCTATCAGGCGCATGGTTTTGCCGTCCGCAATGAATGGCAGCACGGGCAGGCACCGAATTTCTGGTCGATGTGGCACTCCGGCATCGTCACTGCAGCGGCGCAATGATCTCCAGTTGCAGCAGCAATGTGCGCTGTGCGGCCGAGAAATTATCGTCGGACACCAGATAGACAATCGGCGGCCCGGTCTTGCGGCGCACCAGCGCGATGCCTTCCATATTGTCCACCGGCCACTTGTCTGCCCGCCCCCAGCGCGCCAGCAGCCGGCCCGGCGCGGCGCTGCCGCCAGCCAGCACCGACGCAAGATCAACGATGCTGATCGCAGCGGCGGTTTCGGCACCGGTAAAACGGCGGTGCAGCACCAGCAGGTGGGTTTCGTCCAGCGCCACCGCATCGGTGGGCGCAAAGCCCGCCACCGCTTCGATCCGGATCAGGCGCGTCTTGCCATCTGCCGCTACCAGCAGCGCCGCCGCCTGACCATCGCCGCTGCGCACCGCCTCGGCAATCCACACCAGGCTGCCGTTACCCAGCACCGCCAGCGATTCGCCGCCGCCGTTGGGCGGCCAGCCCATGGTAGCGGTGCGATAAAGCGGCACGCCGGTGGGCGTTAGCGGCGGGCCATGGCCGGCAAAGGCCAGGATGCGGTGCTGCTGTTCCAGGCTCACCAGCGTCTGGCCGGAGGGCGTGAAGGCAACGGCTTCGGCATCGCGGTCGCTTTTCACGTCGCCCGGCATTGCGATGCTGCCCATCTCGCCCGATGTTGCGCCGGGGCGGAACAGCAGCCAATCGCCGGCATCGGTCACCGACAGCAACCGGCCGTCCGACAGCGCGGCAAGACCGGAAAGGCCGCCAAATGCCAGTTCCGGACTGGCCAGCACGGCGGCGCTGGTCAGGCGGAACGGGCCAATCCTGCTGCCAGCGCCGGCCAGCTGCGTGCTGGTGATGGCGATGCCGTGCCGGGGCTGGTTGGCTGCGGTGGGCGGCGGGCGCAATTCCGTCCACAAGATCCAGATCGCCGTCAGCAGCAGGGCTGCCAGCCCAGCATATTGGCTGGCTTGGGAAATCCGCGCGCGCATCATGCAAAAACCATAGCAGGCCGTGGGCGCCTTCGCTATCCACGCCGCCATGACCCCCCATGAAATCCTGACCCACGTGTTCGGCCACGCCGAATTTCGCGGCCCCCAGGAACAGATCATCAGCGACGTGATTGCTGGCCGCGACGCCCTCGCGATCATGCCGACAGGGGCGGGCAAATCGCTGTGCTACCAGGTGCCGGCGCTGGTGCGGCCCGGCACGGCGCTGGTGATTTCACCGTTGATCGCGCTGATGGAAGATCAGGTTCAGGCGCTGCGCGCTCAGGGCGTGCGCGCCGGCACGTTGAACAGCCAATCGGCCGATGGCGGCCAGGTGTGGCGCGACTTTGTCGATGGCCAGCTTGATCTGCTCTATGTCTCGCCCGAACGCGCGCTTTCCGATGGTTTTGGCACGCTGGTGCAGCGCACGGAAATCGCGCTGATCGCCATCGATGAAGCCCATTGCGTTTCCCAGTGGGGCCATGATTTCCGTCCGGAATATCGCCGGCTGAAGCCGTTTTGCGATTCCCTGCCGGGTGTGCCGCGCATCGCGCTCACCGCCACCGCCGATCGCGAGACGCGGGCCGATATCGCGCTGCAATTGGGTATTGCCAGCGACCGCATCACGCTTTCGGGCTTTGACCGGCCGAACATACGCTACGACCTGGTGGGACGCGATAATCTGCACCGGCAATTGCTGGCCTTCATGGCCGGGCAGGCCGGCCGCGCTGGCATCATCTATGCCCCCACCCGCGCCGCCACCGAAAAGATCTGCGAGTGGCTAGTGGAGGCCGGTTACCGCGCCCGGCCCTATCACGCCGGGCTGGAAGCCAGCATCCGCAGCCGCGACCAGGCCGATTTCGTGAAAAGCGAAGACATGGTAATGGTCGCCACCATCGCCTTTGGCATGGGCATCAACAAACCCGATGTGCGCTTTGTCGTGCATGCAGGCCTGCCCAAATCGATCGAGGCCTATTACCAGGAAACCGGCCGCGCCGGCCGCGATGGCGATCCGGCCGTGGCACACCTGATGTGGGGCGGTGAGGATGTGGCCCGGCTGCGCGGCTTCATCGCGGCCGGCGATGGCAGCGATGCCCACAAGGCCAATGAAACCCGTCGCGTGAACGCGCTGATCGCCTTTCTGGAAACCGCCGGCTGCAGGCGGCAGGAACTGTTGCGCTATTTCGGCGAAACCGCGCCACCCACCTGCGGGAACTGCGACAATTGCCTGAACCCGCCCACGCTGCTGGATGCCACCGAAGCCGCTCGCAAGCTACTTTCGGCGGTGTATCGCACTGGGCAGCGGTTCGGCACCGGGCATCTGATCGAGGTGCTGGCCGGCAAGGCGACCCAAAAGGTGCAGAAATTCGGCCACGACCGATTGCCGCTTTTCGGTATCGGCAAGGATTGGCCGGCCGATCAGTGGAAGAGCCTCGCCCGCCAGCTCGAAGCCATCGACGCTTTGGAGCGTGATCCCCAGCACGGCGGCCTGGTTCTGGGCCCGGCAGCGCGGCCTATCCTGAAGGGCGAGGTGGCCATCAACCTGAAACAGGTGGAACCGCGCCGGGCGGCAAAAGCCAGCAGCAACAGCGCGGCTGAGGTCGCCCCACAGGATCGCAGCCTGTTCGAGGAACTGCGCAGCTTGCGTCGGCAACTCGCCGCCGATGCCGGGGTTCCGCCCTATATCGTGTTTGCCGATGCGACCCTGCGCGCCATGGCTGCCCGCCGCCCGCAGACGATGGTCGGTATGGCCCGCATCCCCGGCGTGGGCGCGGTGAAGTTGGAAAGCTGGGGGCCGGCCTTTCTGGCGGCGATTACCGGTTCAGCAGCCTGACCGTTCGATGGCGCTGCCAGCCAGCGCGCCGACTAGGCCGCCGATGATGACGCCCGGCGTGCGATCCCAGCGATTGCCGAGGCCATAGCCGATGCTGGCGCCGGCAATGCCGCCCAGCAGCGCGCCGCTGCCCGTATTGCGGCACCGGCCCCAGCCGCGACCATAGCCGCCAATCACCACGCCCGGGCCCCAGCCGCCATTCCAGCCGCCCCGCCTCCAACCGCGGTTCCAGCCGCCACCCCAGCCCGTCGGCACGCCATAGGCCGGCCCGCCCCAGCCGCCATAACCAACCGGCACGGGCACCAGTACCGGTACGACCTGACGGCTGTGCATCACCTGCACTGGCGGTGGTTGCTGCCAGCCTTGCTGCTGCCAGCTTTGCGTCGTGGCCTGCGCCCAGGATTCCGCGGTGGCCGGCTTCCAGCCGGGCGGCAGCGCAGCGGCATCGGCGGCGGCGGAGATCAGGCGCGCGTCCATTGCCGGCAGCGGCAGCGCCGCAGCGGCAACGGCGTCGCGCATTTCGAGCACATATTCATCTGCCGGTCCGGCAGGCTGGGCGAAGGCCGGCGCACTGGCCAGAAGGGCAAGAGCCGGCAAGATCATCTGCTTAATCATGAATTCACCTTCCACCTGCCAGCTTGAACATCGGCTGAACCAGTGGGTATGCCTGCCGCAGCCGGCAAGCGCGCCCATGCTGAACCCAACAAGCATGCGCCCTGGTTCGCAGGCCATGCAAGAGGAGAATGATGATGCGCATCCCCCTGATCATCGCGATTTCGCTGGGCCTGATGGCGCCCGTGGCCACGCCGGCCTTCGCCCAACAGGGCCAGCAAACGCTATATGAATATGATGGCAAGCAGTACAACACCCTAGCCCAGTGCCAGCGCGCCAAGAAGCGTGCCAAGGCCCGCGGTGCCGTCGCCGGGGCGGTGATCGCCGGTGCGGGCGCGGCGCTGCTGGGCGGCAATGTCGGTGAAACCGCGCTGGTTGCCGGTGCCGGCGCACTGGCCGGCCGCGAGATCGGCCGCAGCACCGCCAAGCGGTGCTGAGCAGTTACCAGCGCACCAGGCGGGGCACCACCAGGCGTCCCGCCATCGCGGCAAGGCCCACCGCAAGGCCATACCATAGACCGGTATAGACCATCGAATCATAGGGGCAGTGCAGATTGTAGGCGAGCGCGCCCAGGCTGCCGCCCGCCAGGCCCACCAGCAGGCCGGCGCGCTGCGGCGCCACCGGCGCGCCGCTCCGCAGGTGCAGCACCATCGGCACCGCGCACAGGCTGGCGGTGAGCAGGCTCATCCGCAAACATTCCCAGCCGCTGGCGGCACGGGCCATCGCCAGCGCATGATCGGGCTGATCCAGCGCCATAATCGCGCCCGACAGCGGAAACAGCAGCGCCATCGCCGCCGCCACCTTCCAACCTTGGGGATTGCGGCCCACACCCGGATGCGCCTGGGCCAGCACGGCCGCCACGCTCACCAGCCCCAGTACCGCCAACGTGCCACAGCGCAGCAGGAACATCGGGTGCGGCTGTCCGGCCATCAGATCGGGCCGCAGCCCCAGCCAGGCCAGCATCAGCACCGCCGCCACCAGCAGCAACGTGGCCAGCACCAGCATCGTGGGCCGGTCTTCCAGCGGATGCACCGGCGCGACATCGGCGGCGAGCCGGTCCATCAGCGCCTCCAACTGCTGGTTGGGGGAAAGCTCCGTCATCATCTATCCTCGTCCACTGCGGCGGCCATGCGCTTCAGGCCGCGATGCACATTCACCTTGATCATCGATTCCGATTGATCCAGCCGGGTGGCTGCCTCGATCACGCTCAGCCCCTCGATCTTCACGGCGCGGATGGCGGCAGCCTGGGCAAGCGGCAGCAACGCCAGCAACCGGTCACAACCCAGCCGGCCGATCAGCGCCGCTTCGCCCGATTCCACCGCGATATCATCGAACAATGCATCGGCATCGCGCACACTGGCGCGGCGCAGGCGATCGACCCAGCGATAGCGCGCGATCGCCGCCAGCCACGGCAGGAACGGCCGCGCCGGATCCCAGCTCGCCCGGCGCTGGTGCACGGCGAGCAACGTATCCTGCACCAGATCATCCAGATCGGCCGGCGACACCTTGCGCCGGAACCAGCGCATCAACAGTGGCGCTGCCATGCCCAGCAGCTGGCGATGGGCAAGAGCATCGCCGGCCTGGGCCGCGCGCATGAGCCTGCCCAAAGTGGCCTCGTCACTGGTCATGGCTGCAGATGCACGTGAACATGCCCGAACTTCGCAGCACCGACGCGAAAGGTTGCAGGTTCAGCGGCCTTCGCCGGATATGCGACCCAGCGGATGACGCCCGAGCAGATTGGCCTGGAACCCGGACAGATCATTCGCCACCAGCGCCCAGCGCACCGGCCGCAACAACGGGATGAAGGCCGGATCGGCCATCAGCGCCGCTTCCGCCGCTGCCGCTGCCGCCCGCCGCGCCAAGAGATCATTACCCGCCGCAGCCGCCGCGTCGATCAGGGGATCGGCAGCCGCGCTGCACGGGCGCACCCGGCCACAACGCCATTGGCCCAGATGCGCCACCACGTCGGCCACGGGCGCGGTCAGTTCAACCAGCACCAGATCAGCCGTGCCACTGCGCCGCGTTTCGGCAAAGCCGCCGGGCCGCGCGCGCTGCACGGCAAGGCTGATCCCCAGCGGCTGCAGAGTGACCGTCAGCGTTTCGGCCAGCGCCTGAAACTCGGGCCCGGCCGGCACCAGCAATGACAGGCGCAGCGGCTGCTCCGGCCCGATCCCAACCTCGCGCAGCAGCGCGGCAGCAAGAGCGCTGCGCTCTTCAGGCGGGCGCGCCCGATCATCGGTGGGCGGCGGCAGGCCGTCCCACAGCCGGTTCTGCGGCACCAGCAGGGCCAGCCCCAGCTGATTGGCCAACGGCGCGCCATCGGCGGCCAGCAGCAACGCTCGGCGCAGCCGAACATCGGTGAGCAGGCCGCTGCGGGCATTGATGGCGAGCCCAATCACGCCCGGTACGGTTTCCAGCTTCAACGCCCGCCCCTGCCCGGCCGCCCGCGCTGCGCCCAACCCGGCCAGGCCTTCGCCCAACACCAGTTGCACATCGCCCTTGGCAAAGGCGGCGACGGCAGCGGCCGCGTCCACAGTGCGGATGCGGATGCTGGCCGCGCGGGCATCGGGCAGCGGGCGCTCACTGCGGCGCTGCAGGCGCAAGGCGTCCCCATCCTTTTCCAGCGCATAAGGCCCGGGAAACAGCCGCCCGCGCCGATCGCGCACGGCCAGCGCCGGTTCGGCAAGCCAATCGAGCAGCATCGGCGTGGCCGGCCTTGGCGACAATTCCACCACCCGGGCAATCGGCGCGCGTGCGGTGCCGCGACGGGCCAGGCCGGCGGCCGCCAGCGCGGCGCGGCCTTGATTGCCAGTGCGGCGCAGGCCCAGCGCCACATCCTGCGCCACCAGTTCCGGCCCCGGCCTGTCGCCAGCACCCGGCCAGCGCAAGGGCGCCAGCCGCAGGATCAGATCATCGCCGTCATCCAGAAAACGCCAACTGGTTGCGACGCCGGCCACCACTTCGCCGCCACTGCCGCGCCGGATCAGCGTGGCGCGGCTGGCTTCCTGCGCCAACTCTTCGGCAAGCGTCCCTTCGCCCACCACCACCACGTCCAGATCGCCGCCGGGCCGGCCGCCGGAACAGGCAGCCAACAGCAGAGCAAGGGCAGGCAAGATCAGAGGGCGCATCTTGGGGCTACTCTAGCCGGGCTTTGCCATCGCACAACAGAGCTTCCTTGCGGGCCAGGCCGGCAAGGGCGTAAAAGCCAGCCATGCATATCGCCCCCGACATCATCAGCCTCATCGGCAACACGCCGCTGCTCACTCTGAAAGGCCCCAGCCATGAAACCGGCTGCACCATCCTGGGCAAAGCGGAATTCCTCAACCCCGGCGGCAGCGTGAAGGACCGCGCCGCCCTGGGCATTGTCGAAGATGCCGAAAAGGCCGGCCTGCTCAAACCCGGTGGCATCATCGTCGAAGGCACCGCCGGCAACACCGGCATCGGCCTGGCCGTGGTGGGCGCCGCGCGCGGGTACAAGACGATCATCGTCATGCCCGAAACCCAGAGCCGCGAGAAGATGGACACGCTGCGCGCGCTGGGCGCCGAACTGGTGCTGGTGCCGGCCGCGCCCTATGCCAATCCCGGCCATTATGTGCACACATCGCGCCGCATCGCCGAAGAAACGCCGGGCGCGATCTGGGCCAACCAGTTCGACAATGTCGCCAATCGCCTGGCCCATATCCGCACCACGGCGCCGGAAATCTGGCGGCAAACGGAAGGCCGCATCGATGGCTTCACCTGCGCGGTGGGCACCGGCGGCACGCTGGCCGGCGTGGCGCTCGGCCTACGCGCCGAAAAGCCCGATGTCACCATCGCGCTTACCGATCCCGAAGGCGCCGCGCTCTACAAATGGTTCGCCAACGGTGAGCTGAAAGCCGAGGGTTCGAGCGTTTCGGAAGGCATCGGCCAGTCGCGCATCACCGGCAATCTGGATGGGCTGCAGGTTGATGCCCAGTTCCGGGTGCCCGATGCGGAAGGCCTGGCCTGGGTGCGACGGCTGAACGCCGAGGAAGGCATCTGCCTTGGCCTGTCGTCCGGCATCAACGTGGCGGGTGCGGTGCGGCTGGCGCGCCAGATGGGACCGGGCCATGTGATCGTCACCATCCTGTGCGACAGTGGCCTGCGCTATCTTTCCACCATTTACAACCCAGATTGGCTGGCAGCGAAGGGGCTTGCCGCAGCCTGACTACGGTGCGTAGAATCAACCCTTGATGGATCTCCCCCCAATCTCGCCTGCATCCGAACTACGCGCGCGTCGTAGCGGGGAGCGCTTGCGCTGGGGCCTGACCGGCCTGGCGGCTGTTTTCCTGATTGTTCTGGTGGCAGCAGTCGGCCTGCGTCCGACCGGCCGCGAGGAACAGCCCGGCACCGGTGAGCCGCTGGCGGTGCTGGGCGTTGCGCCAGGCCCCGCCACAAGGCCCGCTGAAGATCAGTGACCCGCCAGAGCGAATCGGCAGGCCTGGCGGGGACCAATCCCATCCGAATCCGGGTCATTGCGCCCCACAGACTTATCCACAACCCAAATCACGCCGCGAACCGCCCTAGAACAAGGCAAGAACATCGTCCCATTTGGCCATACTCCACCAAGGATATCCCCATTTAAGCGGGCATTTGCCCATCAGATTCCATTGGCTCCCATCAAATCCCATGATACATCCGTTCTCCACAGCGGGTGTATGCGTCGTGCCGCCATTCATCGACCCAGCATTATCTGGGCGAAACTGGCTGCAGCGGCGCCCCGCGACAGGGGTATGGGGTGTCGGCAAATTCGTATCTTGGCTATGGACTGAACGCGGTTGACGCGAAGAGCCGGCTTTCTGTGCCGGCGACCTTTCGCGACGTGCTTACTGCGAAGTCCGGCGGCAAGCAGGTGCTGGTGGGGCCAGGCCATGCCGGCCGCCGTTGCCTGATGGCGTTTGACACGCTGTTTGCCGAACGACTGCAGGCCGGCATCGATGAACGCCACGGTGATGCTGTCACCCCGGAAGCCTATGCCGAGCGCGCCTATCTGTTCGGCAGCGCCCAGCCGCACACCATCGATGATGCCGGCCGCATCGTGCTGTCGCCGGTGCTACGCAAGATCAGCGGCATCAGCAGCCATGTCTGGTTTGTCGGCAGCTTCAACTATTTCGAACTGTGGGACCCGTGGGCATTCAAGGCACAGGCCGGCCTGCCCGAACTGCAGCGCATCCAGATCGAGGCCGAACTGGAAATGCGCGGTCTGCCGATCGACGGGCCGGCGGCATGAACGGGCAAGCGCCTCACGTCCCGGTGCTGCTGGCCGAAGTGCTGGCCGCGCTCGCGCTGGAACCCGGCAATATCTATGTCGATGCGACGTTGGGCGCCGGCGGCTATCTGCGCGCTGTCCGCCAGCAGGGCGTGGCCCATGCCTATGGCTTTGATCGCGATCCGGATGCACATGCCCTGAATGCCGATATTGCCGGCGCCGATGACATCACCCTCATCCGCCGGCCATTCTCGGAAATGGTCGAAGGCCTCGCCGATCATGGCGTGACGGCGGTGGATGCCATCGCTTTCGATATCGGCATCTCCTCCATGCAGATCGACACGGCAGAGCGCGGCTTTTCCTTCCAGGCCGATGGCCCGCTCGACATGCGGATGAGCCAGGAGGGCATGAGCGCTGCCGATTTCGTCAATACGGCCGGCGAGGAAGAGATCGCCGACGTGCTCTTCCACTTGGGTGACGAGCGCGCCTCGCGCCGCATCGCACGTGCCATCGTCGCCGATCGGCCCTTTGCCCGCACCAGCGAACTGGCCAGGCTTATCCGCCGCGTGCTGGGCCGGGGCGAGCCCGGCAAGGACCCGGCCACCCGCAGCTTCCAGGCGCTGCGCATCCATGTAAACGACGAACTGGGCCAGCTTGATGCCGGACTGGTCGCGGCCGAGCGTCTGCTCAAGCCCGGTGGCCGGCTGGCGGTCGTCTCCTTCCATTCCGCCGAAGACCGGCGGGTGAAGAATTTCCTGCGCGACCGGTCGGGCAGCGCGCCCGCCGCATCGCGCCATGCGCCGCTAGCGGCAGCATCACGCCCCGCCAGCTTTGAAAAGCCGATGAAGGCCGTGCGCCCATCGGCAGCCGAAATCGCCCGCAACCCGCGTGCCCGCAGCGCCACCTTGCGCAGCGCCGTGCGCAGCGCCGCCCCCGCTTGGGGTGCCGCAGCCCATGGAGACCGCACATGAGGCAGTATCTTTCGGCTCTGTTGTGGATCACCGGCACCACCATCGTCGTCGCCGGCGCGCAGGTGATCACCACCCGCGCCGCCGCCGAACGCCGCGCCGTGACCAGGCTCAACATCGAGCTTGTGGAAAACACCGTGCGCGTGCGCGAACTAGAAGCCGAGCTGCGCACCCGTGCCGGCCTGCCGGAATTGCAGCGCTGGAATGATGCCGTGTTCCAGCTGGCGGCGCCGCAGGGCGGGCAGATCCTGCGCTCACCGGTGCAGCTGGCCAGCTTTGCCGCCCGGCCCGAAGCCGAGCCAACCTTGCAGTTCGCGGTGGCCGAGATCGGCCCGGCAGCGCCCGGCAGCCTGCCGCCAGCGGCTGGCAGGCCGCCGGCACAGTCTGGCCCCGCGCCGGCACAGCCCGGCAGCGCCGCGCGCCTGGTGCGCACAAGTTTCGGCGACAAGCAACCGCCTGTTGTTGAACCCGTATCGCTGCCGGCCGACCCGCTTGAACCGCAGGACGGGGAGGCCTGATGGCCAGTATCCCCGGCAATGATCCGTTGATCGGCGCAGCACCGGCGCTCGCCGGGGAACGGGTGACGGCCCGCGCCCAGGCCCGGCAGCGGCTGGCCTTTTTGATCATGCTGTTCCCGGTGCTGGCACTAATAATCTTGGTCCGCCTCATTGACCTGGCGGTCATTCAGGGCATCCCCGGAAGTGAAACCAAGCTGATCAGCGCCGCCCCGCCGCGCGGCGACATTGTTGATCGCAACGGTGTCGAGCTGGCCCGCACCTTCGAAGCCTATGCCATCACCGTGATACCGCGCCGGCTTACGTCTGATCCGGACGTGCTGGCCACCAAACTGGCCGAGATACTGCCGGAACGCAGCCGCGACGAGATCCTGGCGGATCTCACCTCGTCCAAGGGACTGCGTTATCTGGCGCGGCGCGTGCTGCCCGCTCAAGCCCGCCGAATCAATGACTTGGGTGAGCCAGCAATCGAACTAACCCGCGAAGCCGAACGCCTCTATCCCAACATCAACCTCGCCTCGCAGGCGCTGGGCTACACCGATGATGCCGGTCATGGCCTGATCGGTGCGGAGAAAGCCTTTGACAAACGCCTTGCCGATGCGATGCAGCGTGCCGCGCCGCTGGCCCTGTCGATCGATGTGCGCGTGCAGCAGGCGATGCAATATGAACTGGCGGCGCTGGTAGCCGATCAGAACGCCAAGGGCGCCGCCGGCGTGGTAAT
Source organism: Sphingomonas paucimobilis (assembly GCA_943369475.1). Classification (GTDB taxonomy): domain Bacteria; phylum Pseudomonadota; class Alphaproteobacteria; order Sphingomonadales; family Sphingomonadaceae; genus Sandarakinorhabdus; species Sandarakinorhabdus paucimobilis_A. The sequence continues at coordinate 67,409 of CALRNJ020000004.1, forward strand.
GGACGTGAAGACCGGCGAAGTGCTAGCTATGGTTTCGCTGCCCGACTTCAATCCCAATGTGCCCGGCCAGCGCGCTGACGGGACTAAATATACCACTGAAAATGACGATGGCAGCCGCTTCAACCGGGTTACTCTGGGCGGCTACGAATTGGGCTCGACCTTTAAGGCCTTCACCATTGCCACCGCGCTGGAAACCGGCACGCTCACCAACCTGCAGAAGCTCTATGACGCCACCGCGCCGCTTAATGTCGCCGGCTTCCGCATCCGCGACGATCACGCCAAGAACCGCTGGCTCACCGTTCCAGAAATCTTCATCTATTCTAGCAACATCGGTACGGCGCGCATGGCCGTCGAACTGGGCCGCGACCGCCAGCGCGAATATCTCGACAAGCTTGGCTTCCTGAAACCCGTCGAGGTTGAGCTGAAGGAAAAAGCTCGCCCGCAATTTCCGCCGCTGTCCAACTGGGGCCAGAGCGCCACTATGACAATCAGCTATGGCCACGGCCTCACCGTCTCTCCGCTACACCTCGCTAATGGCTATGCCACGCTAGTCAATGGCGGCATCTACCATGCGCCCACCCTCTTGAAGCGTGACGCAACCGCATTGCCGCCCGGCCGCCGGGTGTTTTCGGAACGCACCAGCATGGAACTGCGCCGCTTGCTGCGTCTGGTCGTCACCAAAGGCACTGGCCGCAAGGCCGATGTTCCGGGCTACCGCGTGGGCGGCAAGACTGGAACCGCCGAGAAGATCGAGAATGGCCGTTATGTCCGCGGTCAGAATGTGGTGAACTTCGCCGCCGCCTTCCCGATGGATGCGCCGCGCTATGTCGTAGTCGCCATGATCGACGATCCGCGTGGCAGCAAATCCACCTATGGATTCCGCACCGCCGGGATGGTGGTGGCACCAGCCATCAACAACATCATCCGCCGCATCGCACCGCCCTTGGGAGTGGTTCCCGAACCCAATCGCGACCTTGATTTGACCGGCCTGCTGCCAGCCGCCGTCGAGGCCAAGGAATAGAAATGCGGCTGGGCGCGCTCCTTCCGGATGTAGGCCAGGCCGGTGACGTTCTCGTCACCGGTTTTGCGCTTGATCACCGCAAGATCGCGCCCGGCACCATCTTCGGCGCCTTCCAGGGCGCCCGGTTGAATGGCGAGGATTATATCGAGGCCGCCATTGCCGCCGGCTCCATCGCCATCGTGGCACGCCCGGAAGTCAGGGTTGTAGGCGCGGTACACGTGGCCAGTGCCAATCCACGCAAGGCCTTTGCTGCGCTTGCCGCCCGCTATTACGCGCCCTTTCCGGCCACCATCGTTGCTATCACCGGCACCAACGGCAAGACCAGCACAGCCGAACTGGCGCGCCAGTTGTGGCAGGCAACCGGACATCGCGCCGCCAGCATCGGCACACTGGGAGTGACGACCGGTTATGATCGCGTTTCCCCGCGCGACGGCACCGGCGGGCTGACGACGCCAGATGTGGTGACCTTTCTTGCTACCATGGCCGGGCTAGCCCGCGAAGGCATCAGCCACGCTGCGTTCGAAGCCTCCAGCCACGGACTAGATCAGTATCGCACTGAAGGTCTGCCGGTCACAGCCGCGGCCTTCACCAATCTTTCCCGCGACCATCTTGATTACCACGGCACCATGGAAGCCTATTTCCTTGCCAAGACGCGACTGCTGACTGAAGTGGTGGAAGACGGCGGCAGCGCCGTGATATGGGCCGATGATGGCGATTGGTCGGCCCGCATGATTGAGCTGGCGCGCGAGCGCAGGCTCAAACTGCTGACGATTGGCGAAGCCGGCGAAGCGCTCAAACTGGTAAGTCGCACCCCGACATCGCTGGGGCAGGATATGGTTGTGGCGGCCAGCGGCCAGGCTCACCGCATCGCGCTGCCACTGATCGGCGCCTATCAGGCCGCAAATGCTTTGGTCGCCGCTGGGTTGGTGATCGCTTGCGGCGGCGACGTGAAACAAACACTTTCAAATCTCGCCCGCGTGTCGGGCGTGCGCGGCCGACTGGAACGCGCTGTCATCTCGCGGGCAGGCGCTGCCGTTTATGTCGATTATGCGCACACGCCCGATGCCATCATCGCCGCTTGCGCGGCGCTGCGTCAGCACTTGACGGGTCGGTTGATAATCGTATTTGGGGCCGGTGGTGACCGTGACGCCGGCAAGCGTCCCCTGATGGGGGAGGCCGCGGCCTCCCATGCCGATGTCGTCATTGTAACCGACGACAATCCCCGCAATGAAAGCCCGGCGGCCATCCGCGCCGCCATCCTCGCTGCCTCGCCCGGCGCCCAAGAAATTGCAGATCGCCGCCGTGCAATTGCAGCGGCCATTTCCATGGCCGTTGCCGGTGACGTAGTGCTGATCGCGGGCAAGGGCCATGAGCAAGGCCAAACCATATGTGACCGGGTGCTGCCGTTTGACGACGTGACCGTGGCGCGGGAGTGTGCGGCATGAGCCTCTGGACCAGCGCCGCCATTGCCGCTGCTTGCGGTGGCACCGCGAACGGCGATTTTGCCGTCGACGGGGTGACGTTCGACAGCCGCGAAGTGTTACCCGGCGACCTGTTCATTGCGCTGAAGGGCGAAACCACCAATGGCCATCGCTTCGCGGCCAAGGCACTGGAGCGTGGCGCAGCCGGACTGCTGGCGAGCGAGGCTGCCGATGCGCCACATGTGCGTGTCACCGACACGATGGCGGCGCTTATTGCCCTTGGCGCTGCCGCCCGCGATCGCAGCAGCGCCACCCGTATCGGTGTGACCGGCAGTGTGGGCAAGACCGGCACAAAGGAAGCCCTGAAAGCCGCGCTCACCCGTTTTGCGCCAGATGCCGTGCATGCAAGCGTGAAAAGCTACAACAACCATACCGGCGTGCCACTGTCGCTGGCGCGAATGCCGGCCCCGTCGCGCTTTGGCGTATTCGAAATGGGCATGAACCACTCGGGCGAACTGGCCGAACTGACGCAACTGGTCCGCCCGCACATCGCCATCGTCACCTGGGTCGCATCCGCCCACCGCGAATTCTTCTCCAGCGAGGCCGATATCGCCCGGGCCAAGGCCGAAATATTCGGTGGACTGCCGGCGGGCGGTACCGCAATCATTCCGCACGACAATCCACATGCCGATCTGCTGGCGCGTGCTGCCGACGATGCCGGAGCGAAGGTAGTGCGCTTTGGCCAAAGCGCAGGCGCTGATGTGTTTGCCGAAAAGGTCGCACTCCACCCCGATTGCAGCATCGTGACAGCCCGCATCGGGGGCGACACACTAACCTTCAAGATCGGCATGGCCGGCCAGCATTGGATCAATAATGCGCTAGCCGTGCTGGCCGGGGTGCAGGCGGCGGGCGGCGATCTGGCGTTGGCCGGCCTCGCGCTGGCCGAACTGAATGATCTGCCCGGTCGCGGCCGCCGGCTGCGGGTGGCCGCCGGTGCGGGCCAGGCGATCATCATCGATGAATCCTATAACGCCAATCCGGCCAGCATGGCGGCCAGCCTCGCTGTGCTAAAGGGGGTGGCGCCAGCGCGCAACGGTCGCAGACTGGCGCTGCTGGGCGGCATGAAGGAACTGGGCGCACTGTCGGATGAATTCCACGCCGGACTGGCGCCGCAGATTCGCGAAGCCGGCGTTGCCGCCGCAGTGCTGGTTGGCGCCGAAATGAAGCCACTGGCCGTGTCGTTGGGTCGCAGCATCGATGTTCGTCACGTTGCCGATGCTGATGCCGCACACGCTGAAATCACCCGCATGATCGCTGCCGATGATGTGTTGCTGGTCAAGGGGTCCAATTCGATCGGGCTGACCCATGTCATTGAGGCACTGGCCAGCGGAGATTTAATGCCATGATCAAGCTGCTGGCCGATCTTGCGGGCTATGAAGGCCTGTTCAACATCTTCCGCTACATCACTTTCCGCGCGATCGCGGCGCTGATGACCAGCCTGGCTATCGCGTTGGTGCTGGGGCCGCGGTTCATCGAAATGCTCCGCGCCAAGCAGGGCAAGGGTCAGCCGATCCGCGAGGATGGACCGGAGTGGCATTTGCTGACTAAGCGCGGCACTCCGACGATGGGCGGCCTGCTTATCCTGATCGGGATAACCATCTCCACCTTGATGTGGATGGATTTCGGCAATGGCTTCGTGTGGGCCAGCCTACTGGTTACGCTGGGGTTCGGCGCTATTGGTTTCATGGACGATTATGACAAGGTGACCAAGCAGAGCCATAAGGGCGTTTCAGGTAAGGCGCGGCTGGGGATGGAATTCCTGATTGCTGGCCTCGCCTGCTCATGGATCGCCAGCCATACCGGCTTCACACTATATCTGCCGTTCCTGAAGGATGCCGGCATATATCTCGGCCTGTTCTACATCGCCTTTGCTGCCTTCATCGTAACGGGCTTCGGCAACGCGGTAAACCTCACCGATGGTCTGGATGGCCTGGCCACCATGCCGGTCATCATCGCGGTGGCAGCCTTTGCGGTGATCGCCTATCTGGTCGGCAACATCCGCTTTTCGGATTATCTTGGCATCCATCATGTGCCAGGCTCGGGCGAGCTGGCGGTATTCTGCGCGGCGTTGATCGGCGCATGTCTTGGCTTCCTCTGGTTCAACGCGCCGCCGGCGATGGTATTCATGGGCGACACTGGCAGCCTCGCGCTGGGCGGCGCACTCGGCACCATAGCAGTGATCACAAATCACGAACTGGTGCTGCTGATGATCGGCGGCCTGTTCGTGCTCGAGACATTGTCAGTTATCATTCAGGTAGTGAGCTTTAAGACGACGGGCAGGCGCGTGTTCCGCATGGCGCCGCTGCACCATCATTACGAGAAGAAAGGCTGGAAAGAATCGACCGTGGTGATCCGTTTCTGGATCATTGCCATCCTGCTCGCCTTGGCGGGCTTGGCGACACTGAAACTTCGGTGAGCGCCATGCGTATCAACAGCCTCCTCTTCTTTGAACCTGCAAACCCCGCAACGCGTGTATCGCGGCGCATATGGGGTATATGGAGAGGGAGTACGGTACACCGGTGATCACCTCACCCGCCTTTGCCGGCAAGCGCTGGGGCGTGCTGGGCCTGGCCCGCACGGGACGCGCCGTTGCGGCGGCGCTCAGTGCGTCGGGCGGCGAAGTGTGGGCCTGGGATGACGGCGAGACAGCGAGGGCCGCGTTCGAGGGCAAGCTGGTTGATCTAAACACAGCGGACCTGTCGGGAATGGCCGGCATCGTGGTTTCGCCCGGCGTGCCGCATTCGGCGCCGATCTTCGCTGCCGCGTCCCGCGCGAATGTGCCGGTTATTGGCGATATCGAACTGTTCGCTATGGCGCACCCGGAAGGGCACGTTGTCGGCATAACTGGCACCAACGGTAAATCCACCACCACCGCGCTGGTGCATCATCTGTGCGTGACAGCAGGCATCACATGCGCAATGGGCGGCAACATCGGGCTGCCGATCATGGCGCAGGATCCCCTGCCCGCCAGCGGCGTGTGGGTGCTGGAATTATCTAGCTATCAGCTGGAGATAACCTACAGCCTGGCCTGTGACATCGCCATTCTCACCAACATCACGCCCGATCACCTGGAACGGCACGGCACGATGGCCGCCTATGCCGGCGCCAAGGCCCGGCTGTTTTCCATGCAAAAGGACGGCACCGCCATTGTCGGCAAGGCGGCGCAGGCGGTATGGAAGGTGGCAAGCGGAGCGGTAGTTTTGATCGAGGATGTGACGCTGCCCTCCCCGCAATCCGACTGGCCGGCGCTGAAGGGTCGGCACAATCTGGAAAATGCGCGCGCCGCCATCGCAGCGGCCCGCGCGCTGGGCATCGGTGACGACGTGATCGCCGCTGGTTTGGCCTGCTATCAGGCGCTGGCGCACCGCATGGAACCTGTCGGTGAGAAGCGCGGACTGCTGTGGGTGAACGACAGCAAAGCGACCAACCCCGACAGCACGGCGCCGGCACTGGCCGCTTACCCGCGCATCCACTGGATTGCAGGTGGCCGGCCAAAGCTGGATCCCAGCGGCAAGGCCGATCTGTCGACCATCCTGCCGCATCTGGGGCAGGTTGCTGCCGCCTATCTTATCGGAGAGGCCGCACCGCAATTTGCCGAGCAGTTAGCCGACCGCATGCCGGTCACTCAGTCAGGCACGCTTGCGCGGGCCATCAGTGATGTGCTCGTTGCGGCCAAACCGGGCGAGGTCGTCCTATTCAGCCCGGCGGCGGCCAGTTTCGATCAATACAAGAATTTCGAGGACCGCGGCGCTGCCTTCCGGGCGGCAGTGGCGGCATTGTAAAAGGGAGCAGTATGGCAAGCCGCAGTACAAATCGCACGCTTGCCGCCGCGCTCACGCGCGGGGACCGCTCCACGATCGGACGCTGGTTCTGGACGATCGACAAGACGCTGCTTATAATCATTTTTGCGTTGGTCGCCGCCGGGATCGTGGCCGTGGCTGCTGCCTCTCCGGCCGCCGCCCGCCGGCTTTCGGGGACCGCGCTTCGTTTTGACGATCTCTATTTCCTCTATCGCCAGTTGGGCTGGGTGGCGCTGGGGCTGCCAATTATGCTGGCCACTTCGATGCTGGACATACGCCTGCTGAAACGACTGGCAGTGATCGGCACACTCGGATGCTTGGTCGCGCTTCTGTTGGTGCCGTTCATCGGTGGTGGCGCCAACGGCGCAGCACGCTGGATCCAGTTGCCGGGCTTCCAGTTCCAGCCTTCGGAATTCTTCAAGCCCTGCTTCATCATCACCACGGCTTGGCTACTCAGCCTTAAAGTCGAAGAGCGCAGTCTGCCTACCATGCAGATCAGCATGGGGATTTTGGGCGTGACGCTGATCTGCTTGATCGCCCAGCCGGACGTGGGCCAGTCAGCACTGATTTCGGCGGTGTGGTTGACGCAAGCGATGTTGGCCGGCCTGTCGCTCACCATCATTGTCGCGCTGGCCGGCCTGGGCATCTTTGGCCTGATCACGGCCTACTTCACGCTCGATCACTTCGCCGCCCGCATCGACAAGTGGATCATGGGTACCGGCGACACCTTCCAGATCGACAAGGCGCTTGACTGTTTCCGCGCCGGCGGCTGGCTAGGCACCGGACCGGGCGAAGGCCGCATGAAGTTCCGCCTGCCCGAAGCCCAGACCGACTATATCTTCAGTGTCATCGGTGAGGAGTTCGGCCTGATCGCCTGCTTCATGCTGGCCGGCCTGTTCATGGGCCTGGTCGTACGTGCGCTGCTGGTAGCGATGGATGAGGAAGATCCATTCGTGTTCCTCGCCACGGCGGGACTGGCGGCGCAGTTTGGTTTTCAAGCAGCAATCAACATGATGGTTAATCTGGCGCTGCTGCCATCCAAAGGTATGACCCTGCCGTTCATCAGCCACGGCGGATCATCGTACCTCGCCATCTGCGTCGGTGCCGGCCTGCTGCTGGCGCTCACTCGTTGCAATCCGTTTCTGAAGGGCCAGCCATGGGCTCGGCCGCCGGGGAGCCTGCGCGCAGCATGACTGATAGCCCGCGCCAGACCACACCCGGCCCCGGCGGCACTTATGTGCTGTGCGCTGGAGGCACCGGCGGCCACATGGTGCCAGCGCATTGTCTGGCGCTAGAATTGATGGCGCGCGGCCATAATGTGCATCTGGTGACAGACGAGCGCGGACTGCGCTTCCCCGGCCTGTTTCCCGGCGTGCCCCTTACCAAGGTGGAGGCGGCTTCCACGGGTCGCAGCGGCTGGAAATCCCTGCCGCAGGTGGCGCTGTCGATCTGGAAGGGCCGTAGCACCGCACGCGAGCTTTTCAAGGATATAAACCCCCGTGCCGTAATCGGTTTCGGCGGCTATCCGGCCCTGCCTGGCCTGCTGGCCGGCCTGTCGTTCTATCTGCCCTGCCTGATCCACGAACAGAACGCCGTGCTGGGCCGCACCAATCGTTATCTGGCGCCGCGGGTTCGCGCCATCGCCACCAGCTTCCCCCGTGTACGTCGCATGGAAGGCAGTTGGCAGCGCCGCGCGCATTTTGTCGGCAATCCGGTGCGGCCCGAAGTGTTGGCCGCCCGTGACATCAAATTCAACGAAAATGCTGCCAGAATGAAGCTGTTGGTGACAGGTGGCAGCCAAGGGGCGGCGGTCCTAAACCGGTTGGTACCGGCGGCTGTACGGCTGCTGCCAGCCGCTGTCCGCGCCAATCTGGACGTCACCCACCAAGGCCGAGACGAGGATCGTGAAGAGATGCTGGCCGCCTATCACGCCGCCGGGATCGAGCCGACCATCGCCGCTTACTTCCCCGATCTGCCGGCCGAAATGGCATCGTCTCACATCGTCATCGCCCGTTCTGGCGCATCGACCGTGGCAGAACTCACCGCGATGGGCCGGCCTTCAATATTGGTGCCACTGCCAATCGCCACCGATGATCATCAGGCCGACAATGCCGCCGCGCTTGTGGCGGCTGGCGGCGCGCAGATGATCCGTCAACAGGATTTTACGGCAGAGCGATTGGCAGAGGCCTTGACGGGGTGGTTAACAGACCGGCAGGGGCTGGCTGCGGCCGCTCAGGCCGCCCGCGCTGCCGGCCATCCAGAAGCCGCGAAGCGACTGGCCAATCTCGTCATTGCCACCGGATTGATCGCATGAACGCTGCCACCGCTTCCACCATAAGCCAGCGCCCCGGTTTCCGAACGGATATCGGTGTCATCCACTTCGTCGGCATCGGCGGCATAGGCATGTCGGGCATTGCCGAGGTGATGGCCAATCTGGGCTTTGAAGTGCAGGGCAGCGATGCGGCCGAGGGGTATGTCGTCGATGGGCTTAGAAAGAAGGGCATTACTGTTTTCATCGGCCAGAAGGCTGAGAATGTCGCAAACGCCGCCGTGCTGGTTACCTCTACCGCCATTAAGGCCGACAATCCCGAAGTCGTCGCCGCGCGCGCCAAACGCATCCCCGTCGTGCGCCGGGCCGAAATGCTGGCCGAACTGATGCGCCTTAAAAGTTGCGTTGCGGTCGCCGGCACCCACGGCAAGACCACCACCACCTCGATGGTCGCCACGCTGCTGGATGCCGGCGGGCTCGATCCCACCGTGATCAACGGCGGCATCATTAATTCGATCGGCTCCAACGCGCGGTTGGGTGCGTCGGATTGGATGGTGGTAGAAGCCGATGAAAGCGATGGCAGTTTCCTGCGACTGACCGGCACGTTCGGGATCGTCACCAACATCGATCCCGAACATCTCGATCATTGGGGTGATTTCGAAAAGGTGCGCGAAGGCTTCCGCAGCTTCGTGCACGCCGTGCCCTTCTACGGCGCAGCGATCCTATGCATCGATCACCCGGAAGTGCAGGCGCTGATCCCGCGTGTCTCTGACCGGCGCATCATCACCTATGGCTTTGCCGCCACCGCCGATGTGCGCGGCCTGGACGTGACGCCGGTGACGGGCGGCAACCGTTTTTCGGTTCTCGTGCGTAACCGAGATGGCCAGCGCCGCATTGACCATCTCGTGCTGCCGATGCCCGGCCGCCACAATGTGCAGAATTCCCTCGCCGCCATTGCCGTGGCGCTGGAACTGGGCGTGGATGATGCAGGCCTGCGCGCAGGCCTCGCCCGCTTCGGCGGTGTGAAGCGCCGCTTCACCAAGGTGGGCGAGGTCGCCGACACCACCATCATCGATGATTATGGTCACCACCCGGTGGAAATCCGCGCCGTGCTCGCAGCCGCCCGTGAAGGGGCGACAGGCCGCGTGATCGCCGTGGTGCAGCCGCACCGCTTCACTCGCCTGCGCGATCTGATGGCGGATTTCTGCGCCGCGTTCAACGATGCGGACATGGTGTACGTCGCGCCGGTCTATGCCGCCGGTGAAGCGCCAATAGCCGGCGTTGATGCCGCTGCATTGGCCGCGGGGCTGGTCGCCGCCGGGCATCCAAGTGCCGACACAGTTAAAGGCGCGGATAATCTGGCGGTAAAGCTGGCTGGCGTGGTGCAGCCCGGCGATCAGGTCATCTGTCTGGGTGCGGGCGACATCACCAAGTGGGCGGCGGGCCTAGCCGAAGCGATTGGCAAGGTGAAGGCCGGGTGACCACTCTTGCTGCCCCTCCAGCCGCGCGTGGCAAGCTGACGGCGTCTGCGCCGCTGGCCCCGCTCGTCTGGTTCAAGGCGGGTGGCGCGGCGGACTGGCTTTTCGAGCCGGCCGACATCGATGATCTGCGCGCCTTCTTGAAGGTGCTGCCGACTGATGTGCCGGTACTGGCGCTGGGGTTGGGCAGCAATCTGCTTGTGCGGGATGGCGGCGTGCCGGGCGTGGTGGTGCGGTTGGGCAAGGTGTTCGGCAAGGCCAGCGCGGATGGTGACACGCTCACTTGCGGCGGCAGCGCATCGGGCATAGCCGTGTCATCAGCAGCGCGTGATGCCGGCGTGGCGGGTCTAGAATTCCTGCGCGGCATTCCCGGCACTGTTGGCGGTTTCGTGCGCATGAACGGCGGCGCCTATGGCCGCGAAGTCGCCGACGTTCTGATGGACGTAACTATCGTCACCCGCAACGGCGACATCGAAACCCGCGACGCCGCGGCGCTGGATTACAGCTATCGCCATAGCAATCTGCAGGATGGCGAAATCGTGGTTTCGGCGCGGCTGAAGGGCCAGCCTGGCGAGAGATCAGGTAACCGGGCCGCCATACAGGCCGAGATGGACCGCATCGCCGCCGCCCGCGAAGCCAGCCAACCCTTACGCACCCGCACCGGCGGTTCCACCTTCAAGAACCCGGCGCCGCACAAAGCCTGGGAACTGCTGCACAACGCCGGCTGCCGCGGCCTTCGGGTGGGTGGTGCCGAAGTGAGCGCGAAACATTCAAATTTCCTGATCAACAGCCACCGCGCCACCGCTGCTGACATCGAAGCGCTGGGCGAACTGGTGCGCGCCCATGTGTTGCGGACACAGGGCGTGAACCTGGAGTGGGAAATCCAGCGCGTGGGGAGGGTCCAGTGAAGGTGGCGGTGCTCATGGGCGGTTGGTCGGCGGAGCGCGAGGTGTCGCTCACCTCAGGCCGCGGCATCGCGCAAGCCTGCCGGTGCTTGGGCCACGACGTGACAGAGATCGACATGGGCCGCGACGTGGCCCAGCGCCTGATCGAGGCCGCGCCCGACGTGGTGTTCAACGCGCTGCACGGCACCCCCGGCGAAGATGGCACGGTGCAGGGCCTGATGGATCTTTTAGGCCTTGCCTACACGCACAGCGGCCTCACCACTTCGACGATTGCCATCGACAAAGAACTCACCAAGAAAGTGCTGGTGCCAGCCGGCGTACCGATGCCGCCGGGGAAGTTGGTAACCAGCAAAAGCCTGTTCGAAGGCGATCCACTGCCCCGGCCCTATGTGCTGAAGCCGGTGAATGAAGGCTCGTCCGTTGGCGTCGCCATCGTTACCGACAGCAGCAATTACGGCAATCCCATTCGCCGCGACGTGCCCGGCCCCTGGAACGAATTTGCCACGCTGATGGCCGAACCCTTCATCGCTGGCAAAGAATTGACCGTAGCGGTAATCGGGGACGAAGCGCTGGCGGTGACCGAGTTGAAGCCAGCCCAGGGCTTTTATGACTATGAGGCCAAATATACCGATGGACTGACCGTGCATGAATGCCCGGCGCAGTTGCCCGGCGATATCGAAGCGGCCTGCCTCGCTCATGCGCTCACTGCCCATCGCGCACTGGGCTGCCGCGGCACCAGCCGTTCTGACTTTCGGTGGGATCCCGCGCAGGGCCTTGCTGGCCTGTTCCTGCTCGAAACCAATACCCAGCCTGGCATGACTTCCTTAAGCTTGGTGCCGGAGCAGGCCAAGTATCGCGGCATCAGTTACGAACAACTAGTGCAGCGCCTCATCGATATGGCGCTGCACGATCATCGGAAGGGGGCCAAAGCATGACTGCCGCCGTTCTGAAACGTGGTGCAAAGCCGCCCAAAGCCGCGCAGAAGCGGCCAACCCGCGCGGTCGATGCGCCAAAGATCACCCGGCAGCAACTGGGCATCGGCGCCAGCGTAATGCTGGCAATCGCCATTGTCGTGATGATTTCCGTGGGTGTTCCGCAGCGCATCTGGAACGGCTTCGTTGAATGGACCGCCGCACAAGGGTGGGAGGTGCGCCATGTCGAATTGACAGGCGCGCGCCAGCAGGAACGACTTGCAATCTATGCCGCCGTGCTGAACGGCCCGAGCAACGCCATGCTCGCCACCGATCTGGATGATGTACGCGACCGGCTGCGCGCGCTGCCTTGGCTGGCCGATGCCAGCGTGCAGCGCCGCCTGCCCGATACACTGGTGATCGAGCTGGAAGAGAGGAAGCCCGTCGCGCTGTGGCAATATCGTCAGCGCTTAGCCGCCATCGATATTAGCGGCAAGTTGCTCACCCGCGAACGGCTGGAGCGCTGGAACGATCTGCCGATCCTGGTGGGCGCCGGCGCTAATACCCGTGTGCGTGAAGCGCTGGAACTGATCGCCGCCACGCCACTGGGCCGCGACGTGAATGCTGCCGTGTTCGTGGGTGGCCGGCGCTGGGACTTGCGGTTCAAGAGCGGCGAGACGCTGGCGCTGCCCGACCGGCCGGGCGAAGCGCGTGCAGCGCTGGCCACCTTTGCGAGGCTTGATGGGCAAGGCCCGGAACGGCTGCTCGGCGGGCGCTTCACCCGCTTTGATCTGCGGCTGCCAGGCCGCATGATCGTCGCCGGCCCGGCAGTTGCCGAAACATTGGCAGAAGCGGAAAAGGCGCGCCGCGCCGCCGCTCAAGCCCAGAAGATCTGAGGACCATGATGGCGCCGCGCATTCCCCTTCCGCCCTTGGGCCGCAGCCAGCCCGAACGACCGGTTGCCGTGCTCGATGTGGGAACGTCGAAAGTCTCTGCCCTGATCGCATTGGTGGGCGGCGACAGCACCCCACGCATCATCGGCAGCGGACAAAAGCCCTGCATGGGCTTAAAGCGCGGCACGGTGACGGATTTCGACAAGGCTGAAATGGCAATTCGCGGTGCGATGGATCAGGCCGAGCGCGCCGCAGGGATACAGATGGACAGTGTGATCGCCAGCTTTGCCGCCGGCAACATGGCCAGTTCCATGGCTAGCGCCGAGATCGACATTGCTGGCGCCAGCATCACCCCCACTGACATGGTCACCCTACGCCAGGCCGGCCGCGCCGCCATCAATCCTCGCACCCGCAGCGTGGTTCATGCATTGCCGGCGCTCTACACGCTTGATGGCCTGCCCGGCGTGGAAAGCCCGCTAGGTCTGCATGCCGATCGGTTGGGCATGGATATCCATGTCGTCACCGCCGACACGCCGGCTATCATGAATTTCACCCGCGCCGTGGCGCAATCGCACCTAGGCATTTTCACGCTGGTCGCCAGCCCACTGGCTGCCAGCCTCTCCGTGCTGGACGAGGAAGAGCGCGACATTGGCGTGGCGCTAATCGACATCGGCGCGGGCATGACCAGCATCGCCGTGCACAAGTTCGGCATCGCCGTGGGTATCGCCACCGTGCCCATGGGCAGCGCCGACATTACCGACGACATCGCCGCCGCCTTCGACACGAAGCGAAGCAATGCCGAGCGACTGAAGACCTTCGATGGAGCCGCCGTCGCCACTGTCCGCGATCAGACCGACCCGGTTACCATCCCGCCCACGGTGGAAGACAGCACCGTGGAAGCCAGGAAGGTACCGCGCGCGCAACTGGTGGGCGTGATCCGCACTCGGCTCGACATGATGTTCGGCGAAATCGCAAAGGCTCTGTCAGGGCTCGGTTTTGTCGGCCCGCAGGCCCGTCGCATCGTGCTGACCGGCGGCGGATCTGATCTGCGCTCCATCGCCGATTATGCCGGTTCCTATCTGGGCTGCAACGTCCGCATCGGCCGGCCGCGCGGATTGAATGGTCTGCCTGTGGCGCAGGAAGGCCCAGCCTTTGCTACACTGGCTGGCCTGGTGCTGTTTGCGCAAGGCAATACCGGCGACGTTTGGCACGCGCAGGTGAATAACGAAGCCCCCTCGCTTCGGCGCGGATTCGGGGGCGTCATCGAAAAACTGTGGGGAAGTCTGTGAAGTGACTTCCCAGCGAATCACGCATCATCTAGTAGTATAAATACCTCGGGAGACACGACATGCTGGAATTCGCGAAGCCGGAACTGACCGAACTGAAGCCGCGTATTGCCGTGATTGGTGTTGGCGGCGCTGGCTGCAACGCTGTGGCCAACATGATCGCTGCCGATCTTATGGGCGTGGAGTTCGTTGTTGCCAACACCGATGCACAGCAGCTCGCCATGAGTCCGGCTGGCACGCGCATCCAATTGGGCATGAAGATCACCCAAGGACTGGGCGCTGGCGCCCGTCCGGAGATTGGCCGCGCAGCTGCCGAGGAAACGCTCGAACAGCTCGAAACCGCGCTCGATGGCGCGCACATGTGCTTCATCGCTGCCGGCATGGGAGGAGGCACCGGCACCGGCGCTGCTCCGGTAGTCGCCCGCGCAGCGCGCGAAAAGGGTATCCTGACGGTTGGTGTCGTTACCAAGCCGTTCAGCTTTGAAGGCGCCAAGCGCATGCGCGCCGCCGAGGAAGGTGTTGCCGAACTGCAGAAGCATGTCGACACGCTGATCATCATCCCGAACCAGAATTTGTTTCTGATTGCAAACGCAAACACTACCTTCAAGGATGCGTTTGCGATGGCGGACCAGGTACTGCACCAAGGCGTACGCGGCATCACCGATCTGATGATCATGCCGGGCCTGATCAACCTCGATTTCGCCGACATCCGCACCGTTATGAGCGAGATGGGCAAGGCCATGATGGGCACTGGTGAAGCCAGCGGCGAAGGCCGCGCCATCGAAGCGGCACAGAAGGCCATTGCCAACCCGCTCCTTGATGAAGTGTCGATGCGCGGCGCAAAGGGCGTCATCATCAACATCACCGGCGGCGACGATCTGAAGCTGATGGAGGTGGACGAAGCCGCTTCCTACATCCGCGACATGGTCGATACCGAAGCGAACATCATAGTGGGCAGTGCGTTCAATAAGGATCTGGATGGCCTGATGCGGGTGAGCGTGGTGGCCACCGGTATTGATGCCGCCAGCCGCCCGATGCCGGTACCGGCGCCGCAGAAGAAGGCTGCCGCTCCGGCCTTCCTGTCGCAGCCCAGCATCTTCACCATGCCGCCGCCGGTCAGCCAGCCAGAACCGGGAATCGAACCGGTGACTGAAGTACAGGCGGAGCCGACCCCGATCAGCGAAGCACCGCTGGCCCCGGCGCTTGACCTGCCCGTGAGCGAGGAAGCCACGGCACGCGTGCTCGATGGCATCGAAGCCAAGCAGCCCGAACCCGCTGAAGCCGTGGAAGACGACGCCATGGATCTGGCGGAAGTGGGCGAACGAATTGAAACTAGCTTCACCTTCACGCCGGTCGCATCGGTCGCTGGCCCGGCGGCGAATCCGCTCCCGGCGCCTGAGCCGGTAGCCGAAGATCGCCCGCTGACCCTGTTTGAGCGCATGATGGGCATGAGCCGCAAGCCGCGCGCACCAGAAGCGCCGCCAGCCACGCTGGCGCCGCAGCCGCAACCGCAACCGCCGCAGGCCAGCGATGATGATGTACCTGGCTTCATGAAGCGACAGGTGAACCGCTGACGCGCGCCTCCCGGGCTGCAGTGGGTGGCGCGCCCCACAACGCGTTGCTGACCCTCCTTCCTGTAAAGTGATTTAGGCCCGGCTGGCAGTAGCCGGGCCTTTTCATGCGGGGGAAAGCCCGCGCTGGCGCGTTGTTGATGGCATGAGCCTCGCTGCCATCGCCTTTAATCGTTTCGGCCTTGGTGCCCGCCCAGGTGATGCCGCGCCATTCAATCCGCGCGGCTGGCTGCTGGCGCAAATGGGGCAATTTGATCCCCGTCCCGCTGTCATCACCTCCCTGCCCGATGCCGCCGCGATGACGCTGCAATATCGCCAGAATCTGGCGCAGCTGCGCCGGCCCAGCGATGCGGCGCCAGCCAAAGGCGTGAAAGCCGAAGCCTTGGCCAATCAGGCCCAGCGCGAACGCCGCCAGGCCTTTGCCCAGGCTTATGGCGAGCAAGTGAATGCGCGGCTGGCGCTGTCGCTCACCAGCGCCACGCCCTTTGCCGAAAGGTTGGTGCATTTCTGGGCCAATCACTTCGCCATTTCAACCGACAAATTGGCCACCGCCACCATGGGCGGCCCGCTGGAATTCGAAGCCATCCGTCCCAATATCACGTGCCGATTCATCGACATGCTGCTGGCTGTCACTCGCCATCCGGGGATGCAATTCTATCTGGATCAGGCGCAATCAATCGGGCCTAACAGCCTGTTGGGACAGGTCGCGTGCCGCCGCAATGTCCTTCGACAACCGGGGCTGAACGAAAATCTGGCGCGTGAGATTCTCGAACTGCACACAATGGGCGCTGGCAATTACAGGCAGACTGATGTCGCCGGGCTCGCCCGGGCGCTCACCGGCTGGAGCATCGGTGGCTTCGTGCGGCGACCGATGGGCGTAAGCGCACGCGATGGCCAGTTCGTGTTCCAGCCGAACTGGCACGAACCGGGCAGCGTGACCGTGGCCAGCAAACCCTATCGCCAGAATGGCGAAGCACAGGGGTTGGCTATCTTGAACGATCTGGCGCTCAATCCCCTCACCGCCCGCCGCCTTGCCGAGAAGCTGGCCCGGCATTTCGTCGCCGACACCCCGCCGCCGCAGCTGGTGGAGCGCATGGCCGCGGCCTACCTGACCAATGGCGGGCAGTTGTCGGCGCTGTATCGGGCGCTGATCGAGGCCCCGGAAGCGTGGGCAACCCCCTTGGCCAAGTTCAAGACGCCGTGGGACTGGCTGGTTTCATCCCTGCGTGCGCTGGGGCGGGAGAATGTGCCGCCGCTGCAGGCCACAGATGCTTTGCGCGAATTGGGCCAGCCGGTGTGGCGCCCAGGTTCGCCGGCAGGCTGGGAGGATGACGCCGCCCGCTGGGCCGCGCCGGATGGGCTGTTACGCCGGGTGGAGGTGGCGAGCAGTATTGTTGCGCCGTTGGCGGCCAGCATCGACGCGCGCATCCTCGCCCCGCGTATCCTGCCTGGCACCCTTTCCGCAGCAACTTCCGCTGCCATTGCGCGCGCTGAAAGTCCGGCCGAAGGCCTGACGCTGCTGCTCGTCGCTCCGGAGTTTTTGCGCCGATGATCAATCGCCGTTCTCTTCTCGCCGCGCTGGCCGGCGGCTTCGCGCTGAGCCCGCATCTGGCGTTGGCGGCCGCCGGCACCGATCAGCGCCTCGTGTTCATTATCCTGCGCGGCGCCATGGACGGGCTAGGCGCCATTCCGCCTTTCGGCGATACGCACTATTATCGACGACGCGGCGCGCTCGCCCAGCCACCCGAACAATTCGGTGCCATGCTGCCACTGACCAGCGAATTTGCCGCCCATCCGGCGCTGAAGGGCTTTGCCATCCTGTTTGCCGCGGGCGAAGCCAGCGTGGTCCACGCCATCGCCAGCCCTTATCGGGAGCGCAGCCATTTCGACGCTCAAAACATCCTCGAAACCGGCGGCAACGCGGCCTATGCCCTCAAGGATGGCTGGCTCAACCGGCTGTTGCCGCTGCTGGCTGCAGCCCCACCGCCGGTTGCCATTGCCGCCACCCTGCCAACCCTGCTGCGCGGGGCGGCGCCCACCAGCAGCTTCGCGCCCAGCCGCCTGCCCGATGCCAGCGCCAGCCTGAAGGCGCGTGTCGCGGCCCTATATGAAAATGACGCGCTGCTACACCGGCTATGGAGCGAGGCGATAGCAACAGAAATGATGGCCAGCAGCAGCGATGCTGGTGCCGCCAACCCGCAGGGCCTTGCCGCCAGCGCCGCCCGCCTGCTCGCCGATCCGGCCGGGCCGCGCATTGCCGTGCTTGATCTGGGCGGGTGGGATACGCACGCCGGTCAGGCGCAGCGACTGGGCAACCAACTACTTCAATTGGATAGGCTGATCACCACGCTGAAACGTGGCTTGGGCCCAGCCTGGACTAACACGCTGGTGATTTGTGCCACCGAATTCGGCCGCACCGTCGCCGCCAACGGCACCGGCGGCACCGATCATGGCACCGCCAGCGCCGCGCTGCTGGCTGGCGGGCGATTGAAGGGTGGGCCAGCGGCAGGCCGCGTGATCGGCGATTGGCCGGGCCTGTCAAACCTCTACGAAGGCCGCGATCTGCTGCCAACCACCAACCTCAACAGCCTGTTTGCCGGCGCGGCCGCCGGGCTGTTCGGGCTGGACCCGGAACTTGTGACGCGCCGCGTGTTTGCCACCGCGCCGGCTCCACCGCTGGCGCTGCTCAGGGCGTAAGCACAGCCAGCAGAAAATTGCTGGCATCGGTGAGCGCATTGGCCTTGCCGCGAAACGGCTTGGACAGGGCAAGTAATATGCCAATATGGCCGACATCGGGGTAGGTCCGCACCTCGGCACGGCCGCCCAGATCGGTGACAGCATTGGCCAACCGCACACTGTTGCGCAGCAGCACGGTGGTGTCGGTCTCGCCATGCAGCAGCAGCAACGGCGGCGCATCCGCACGGGCGAAATGAATCGGCTGGGTGTCGTTCGGATCGGCCGCATTGCCCAGCGCTGCATCGGCCGCGCCGCCGGCAACGAACGGCCGGAAATCATACGGGCCGGCCAGGCCCACGGCGGCCTTGATCATGTCTGCCACGCCCCAGCGCCGATCGAGGCTGAGCAGCAGCGCGATGTGGGCGCCGGCACTGTGGCCCATCACTGCCACCCGCCCCGGATCGCCGCCGTGGGCCGCGATATGGGCGGCCACCCACTTCATTGCCGCCGCGCCATCTTCCACGAACGCCGGCCAGCGCACCTGCGGTACCAGCCGATAATTCGGCACCACCACCACGAAGCCGCGTGCCGCCAGCGCCCGCGCGGCAAAGCCATAGCCTTCCTTCAGGCCACTGTTCCAGCTGCCGCCATAAAAGAACACAATGACCGGCAGTTGTGTGCCGGCACCCTTGGGTGCCCACACATCAAGCTTCTGGCGTGGATCGGTTCCAAAGGCCGCACCCTCAACCAGTTGCTTCACGCCGCCATCGCCGGGGGTGAGCCGGTTGAGGCCGTTCAGCGCCGAAAGCGGCGAACAGGCGACCACCAGCGACGAGAGAGCGGCAGCGGAAAGCAGCGAGCGGCGGGACATCATCAGTTGGTAATAAGATGTTGGCAGAAGCAATGAAAGCCTCAGCACCGGATCACTTCCGGGGCGGAAGCCCGCTTTGACCCTCGTAGAGATTGCCGCGCCAAGGGCAGGCGGTTATGCTGTCTCTGCGCACAGGGGAGTCTGCACCATGAAGCTGAACATCAACGGCAAGTCGGTTGAAGTCACCGCTGATCCGGACATGCCGCTTTTGTGGGCGCTGCGCGATGTGCTGGGCCTTACCGGCACCAAGTTCGGCTGTGGCGCCGGCTTCTGCGGGGCGTGCACGGTGCAGCTGGATGGAGAGCCGGTGCGTGGTTGCCAAACGCCGGTTTCGGCCGTGGGAACCGCTAGGATCACCACCATCGAAGGGCTTTCCGCCAGCGCTTGGGGCCGCAAGCTGCAGGATGCGTGGGTGGCGCTGGATGTGCCGCAGTGCGGTTATTGCCAAGCCGGGCAATTGCTGGCCGCCGAAGCACTGCTGCGCTCGACGCCCAAGCCGACCGATGCCGATATCGACGCCGCGATGAGCGGCAATATCTGCCGCTGCGCCACCTACACGCGCATCCGCGCCGCCATCAAGCAGGCAGCCGTCGCATGAAGCTGAACCGCCGTGCTGTGCTGCAGGCCGGCGTTGTTGCCGGCGGCGGGCTTTCGTTAGGCTGGCAGTTTTCCGGCGCTAAGGCCAGCGTGCCCGGCGCGCTTTCGGCGTTCGTGATCATCGATCCCAACGGCAGCATCCTCATCACAGCGCACCAGCCGGAAATCGGCCAGGGCGTGCGCACCAGTTTCCCGATGATGATCGCCGAGGAACTGGATGTTGATTGGGCGCAGGTGACGGTGGTGCCGGCGCCCGGCAATCGCGCCGTTTATGGCGTGCAGTTGGCCGGTGGATCATCGGCGACGCCCACCCAGTTTGATCGCATGCGTCGGCTGGGCGCGGCGGCACGGGCCATGCTGATCGAGGCTGCGGCCAAAGCATGGAATGTGCCGGCCGGCGAGATCACCACAGGCGGCGGCGTGCTCACCCACCAGGCGTCAGGGCGCAGCGCGCGCTATGCGCAGATGGCAGAAGCGGCGGCCTTCATCACGCCGCCCAAGCCGGAAAGCCTGACGCTGAAAGACCCGGAGCAGTTCCGCATCTTGGGCACGCGTATCGGGGGCGTGGACAATCGTGCGCTGGTGAACGGCAAGCCGTTGTTCGGCATCGATATCCGTCTGCCCGGCATGGTCTATGCCGCGTTCGCCAAATCGCCTGTGTTCGGCGGCAAGCTGAAAAGCGCCGATCGCGCCGCTGCCTTGGCCGTGCCGGGGGTGAAGGGCCTGATCAACGTCGCCGAGCGCCGCGATCTGAAAACGCAGATCGATGTTGGCCTGCCCGGCATCGAAGTGCTGCCTGAAGGCATCGCCGTGCTGGCGACTTCTACATGGGCGGCGCTAAAGGGTCGCGACGCGCTGGCCTGTGTTTGGGAGGGCGGCGATGCGGCCTTCCAGTCCACCACCGCATGGGAAGCCGCCGCCGCCAAAGCGTTCAAGGATGGCCCGCAGAAACCGGGTTACATGAACCACGGCAATGCGCCGGCGAAAATCGCTACGGCAGCGAAGAAGGTGACCGCCGATTACAGCTACCCCTTCCTCGCGCACGCCGCGCTGGAACCGATCAATGCCACCGCCCATGTGACGGGCGGCAAGGCCGAACTGTGGCTGTCGACGCAGACGCCCGAAGACGCGCGCCGCATGGTGGCGCTGGCGCTCGGCTTGAAGGTGGAGGATGTCACCATCCACCTGATGCGGTCGGGCGGCGGTTTTGGCCGGCGCCTGATGAATGATTTTGCTGTTGAAGCCGCAGTGATCGCCAAGGCGGCCGGTGTGCCGGTCAAGCTGCAGTGGGACCGCGCGCAGGATTTCGCGCACGATTGGCTGCGCCCCGGTGGGTGGCACAAGCTGGAAGCCGGGCTGGACGAGAAGGGCGACATCATCGCCTGGCACGATCATTTCGTGAGCTTTGGTGCCGATGGTGTGCTGAACCCCACCGCCGTGATCGATGGATCGCTGTTCCCATCCGGCGTGATCAAGGATTTCCGCGCCGATGTGACGGTTATGCCGATTGCCTCAACGCTGGGCTGGCTGCGCGCGCCAATCAACAACGCCTTTGCCTTTGTCACGCAGGGTTTCATCGACGATTGCGCGATTGCCACCGGCCGTGACCCGCTGGAATACCGCCGCGCCGTGCTGGGAACGCCGCGCGCCATTCCGATCGCCGAGGAGTTCAGCGGCGAGACCGGCGAGGCGATGAAGGGCACGCCCTACAACACCGGCCGTATGCGCGGCGTGCTCGACAAGGCGGCTGAAATGGCCGGGTGGGGCCGCACGCTGCCACCGCGGCGCGGGCTCGGTATTTCCTTCCACTTCAGCCACCTAGGCTATTTTGCCAATGTGGTCGAAGCCAGTGTGGCGAACGATGGCAGCGTGAAGGTGCATAATGTGTGGGTCGCGGCCGATATCGGCAAGCATATCGTAAACCTGTCGGGCGCGGAGAATCAGGTGCAGGGCAGCGTGATCGATGCGCTGGGCGCCGCATTGGGCCAGCGCATCACCTTTGCAGAAGGCGCTGTGGAGCAGAAGAATTACGGCGATTTCCATCTGGCGCGCATGGACATGGCGCCAGCGGTAGAGGTGGCCTTCCTCTCCACCGATTACCCGACCACCGGTCTGGGAGAACCGGCCTATCCCAGCCTCGCCCCGGCACTGGCAGGGGCTATCTATCAGGCGACGGGCAAGCGCCTGCGCCAACTGCCGCTCAATACCAGCCAGCTCACCGCGTGAGGCCAATATGAACATCCAGCTCAGCCGCCGCAATTTCCTGTTTGCCAGCGCTGCGGTTGGGGGCGGTCTTTATCTGGGCCTGTCACCAGAGCAGGCTAGTGCGGCCGAATCCGGGCAGTTGAACGGCTGGGTGGTGATCCCCGCCAAGGGACGCATCCGCATCATGGCCAGCAACCCGGAAGTGGGCCAGGGCATCCGCACCAGCCTACCGATGGTGATAGCCGAGGAACTGGACGCCGATTGGGCCGCAGTGGAGATCGTGCCGACGCTGGCCGATGCCAAGATCTATGGCCGGCAGGTGGCGGGCGGATCGATGGCAATGACCACCCAATATGAGCTGATGCGCCGAGTGGGCGCGGGCGCGCGGGCGATGATCTTGCAGGCCGCTGCGACGGCTTGGGGTGTGCCGGTGGCGGAACTGAGCACGGATAAGGGCCAGGTGGTCCATGGCACCAAGCGGGCGCCTTATGGCCAGTTTGCGGCAGCTTCTGCCGCGCTGCCCGTGCCGGACATAGCCAGCATGGCGGTGAAAGACCCCAAACAGTTCCGCCTGATCGGCAGTTTCCAGCCCGGTGTCAACAACCGCGCCATCGTGGCCGGAAAGCAGGATTACGGCATCGATGCAGTGGTGCCGGGCATGATCCATGCCGCTTTCCACAAATCTGGCGTGCAGGGTACAAAGGTGAAATCCGCCAATCTGGCCGCGATCAAGGCAATTAACGGGGTGAAAGATGCCTTCATCGTAGCTGGTACCGGGGAATATGAAGGCTTGGCTAGTGGGGTCGCCATTCTAGCCGACACTACCTGGCACGCCCAGCGCGCCCGCAGTGTACTGCAGGTAGAATGGAGCGACAGCCCGGCCGCTTTCCAGTCCACCGCCACCTGGGCCAAGTTGGCGGCCAACGCCAAGGGCAAACCGCCCGGCATGTCGATCCACGCCAGTGGCGATGTCAGCGCGGCGATGGCTCGAGCCACGAAGCGCGTGGCGGCAGATTACGCCTATCCTTTCATTCCCCACGTGCCAATGGAGCCGATCAACTGCACGGCGCGGGTGGAGGGTGGAAAGGTTGAGATCTGGGCCCCGACGCAGAACCCGGAACCGGGCCGCGCTGCCGTCGCCAAGCTTTTGGGGGTGCCGCCCGAGAATGTCATCATCCACATGATGCGCGTTGGGGGCGGGTTCGGCCGGCGGTTGCAGAATGATTATATGGTGGAAGCCGCCGCCATCGCTAAACAAGCCGGCCGGCCAGTGAAGCTGACCTGGACGCGCGAAGACGATATCACCCAAGATTATCTACGCCCCGGCGGCTGGCATTATCTGGAAGCCGGGCTGGACGCCCAAGGCCGCTGCATCGCGTGGTCCAATCATTTCATCAGCTATGGCCGTGACGGCAAATTCGCCCGGGCCGCCGGTATCGGACCCACCGATTTCCCTGCAGGTATCGTGGAGGACTTTAGGCTGGGCGCCACGGTGCTACCGCTGATCCACACCACCGGATTTTTGCGCGCGCCGTCCAACAATGCCTTCGGCTTTGTCACCCAGTGTTTCATCGATGAACTGGCGCACGCCGCAGGTGCTGATCCGGTACAGTATCGCCGTGATTTTCTGGGTGCACCCCGCATCATCGGCGATCCCAAATCGCGCGGGCCCTACGATACAGGGCGCATGCGCGCCGTACTCGACAAGGCCGCCGCCATGGCCGGCTGGGGCCGCAAATTGCCCAAGGGCACTGGGCTGGGCGTAGCCTTCCACTTCAGCCACCTCGGCTATTTCGCCAATGTCATCGAAGCCAGCGTGTCGATCGACGGCACGGTAAATGTGCACAAGGTATGGGTGGCGGGCGACATCGGCCGCCAGATCGTCAATCCCGCTGGCGCCATGAATCAGGTGCAGGGCAGCATCCTGGATGCGCTGGGCGCGTGCATGGGACATGAGATCACGTTTGCCGAGGGCGCCATCGAACAGCGCAATTTCGGTGATGTGCCGATGCTGCGCAATGAACAGATCCCGCCGATCGAGGTCGCCTTCCTCACCCCCGATTATCCGGTGACGGGCCTGGGCGAGCCGGCATATCCCGCCGTCGCCCCAGCGCTGGCCAATGCGATCTTTGCAGCGACGGGCGTGCGCCTGCGCAAATTGCCGCTGGATATCAGTGCGCTGAAGGCCTGAGGCGTCACATTCTGGTCATGATAGATAGGCAAGCGGCAGTGATGCGCCGCGTTGCCCTTTCCGCCCTGCTGCTCGCCTCCCCTGCTACTGCGCAGGATGTGCAGAACTGGAACACGCTGCTCGTCCAAGGACCGGTAGACGGCAAGCTGCTGTTGTGGGCCGAACTGCAGCCGCGCTTCACTAGTGATGTCGGCCGGCTGGGCCAGTTCATCGCGCGCGGCGCCCTGGGCGTGCGGTTGAAGAATGATATCGATCTGCATGCCGGCTATCATTTCCAGCACAATAACCCGGCACCGGGCGTTTCCAGTGACGAGCACCGGTTTTGGCAGCAAGTCATGGGGCCCGTGCTGCGGCGCGAGAATGGCTTTGCCCTGATCACCCGCTGGCGGCTTGAACAGCGGACATTTGAAGGCGCGCAGGACACCGGCTGGCGGCTTCGCATTTTGTGGCGGGCGCAGCAACCGCTGCTGGGCAAGGGCAGCGCCGGACCGCTTGTCTGGGCGGAAACCTTTGTGGCCTTTAACAGCACTGATTGGGGCGCGCGCAGCGGCTTTGATCAGCAGCGCGTGTTCGTTGGCTGGCTGCAACCCTTGGGCAAGCGGCTGAACTTCGAGGCCGGCTACATGCACCAGCATATCAATCGCCCCGGCCCCAATGCTGGCAACCATGTGCTCAATCTCACGCTCAACCGCCGGCTCGGCTGAACCGGCGGTTGGCGCGCTGCTTCACTTCAAGGTTTTGAGGTAGGCGATCACATCCTTGCGCTTGTTGGCATCGGCAATGCCGGCAAAAGCCATCTTGGTGCCCTTCACGTAAACGGCCGGCATGGCGAGATAGGTGTCGAGATTGGCGTCCGTCCAGCTCACGCCCTTGGCCTTCATCGCGGCGGAATAGCTGAAGCCGGCAACGCTGGCGGATTTGCGGCCAACGACCCCGGCCAGCGACGGCCCGATGCGGTTCTGCCCGGCAATCACGCTGTGGCAGGCCTTGCACTGCACGAATGCCTTTTCGCCAGCCTTGGCATCCTGAGCAGCGGCTGGGGCGGTCAGTGCGGCAGCCGCGAGGGCGGCGGCGAGCATCATGGTCTTCATCTGGTTTTCTCCTTTCATCATCAATGCTGGTGTTGCGCCGCGCCGGCTGCGGTTTCGGCCTTGAACACCACATCAACGGAGCCGGCCTTTTCAAAGGTCAGCCGCGCCGTGATCATCTGTCCGGGCGCGATCGCCGCCTTTAGGCCGATGAACATCACGTGAAGGCCGCCGGGCGCAAACACCACCTTGCCGCCCGCCGGGATCGGCACACCGCCGGCCTGGGCGCGCATCTGCATCACGCCGCCCTGATTGATCGTGCCGTGCAGATCGGAACGGGTGGAGGCGGCAGTGGTGACAGACAGCAGCCGGTCCGCCATCTTGCCCGTGTTGGTGATGGTCATGAAGCCGGCGCCGGTCTTCGATACCGGGCTGGCAACGCGCAGCACCGGATGCTCGACCAGCAGCGCGCCGACCCTGGTTTCGTACGCCAGCGATGGCGCGGCCAGCCCGAGGGCAAGGCCAGTAAGCAACATTGTTCGCATTTGCGTTTCCTGATCTGAACAAGACACGCCGGCGCACCGGCAGCGGTGATCAGAGCAGCGGCGGGCCCTGGCCGGGTGGGCGGGGGCGATGAGGGCCGACGCAGCGGCGCGCGGGTGGCGCGACAGGGGCCGGCAGCAACGGCAGAGCGAGCAGCGGCAGCGGCAGCAGCAGCGCGGCGGCCAGCAACGCCGTGCCAAGTGAGAGCGCAAAGCTGCAGGGCTGCTCGGGGTCGCCCACTGGCGTCGGCGGATCAACGGGCAGCACCGCGCCGCTGCACAGGGTGAGCAACGGGCCGTTCGTTTCCGGCATCCAGCCGGCCGGCAGCAGCAGGCGCAGCGCCAGCGCGCCAACGCAGGCAGCGATGAAAAACAGGCCAGAGGAACCGCGGCTCATTGTGTCCGCGTGCCACCGCGACGGCGGCCCGACAAGCCCGCAAACATCCGTATCAACTACTCGCTAACCCCAGCGCCTTCACATCCGCCGTGGCAGCCGCCAGATCGGCATGGGCGACGATCTGGCGGAAAGTGGCATCCAGCCGACGCACCTGCGCGTCGGCGGCGGCTTCCTCGCGGATGTTGACGAGGAAAAAATCCGACGCGCCTTCCTGGAAACGGCGGCGTTCGGCCTGCGCCATAGCAAGCGCGCGATCCTGTTCGTCGATGGCGATGCCGAGCAGGCGGTGTGACTGACGGGCGGCGATCGACAGCGTGGAGATCTCGGCCCTGATCTGATCCTCGATCAGGCGCCGGCGCTGCTGGAAACCATCGATATCGGCGCGGGTCTGGCCCAGCCGACCCTGTGCCGTGCGCTGCTGCAGCGGCACCGAAAGGGTGAGGCCCAGCTTGGTTTCAAAGCCGGTATAGGCGCGCCCCCCCACACCGGCATCGCCCACATATTGATTGGCTTCGGCCTTCAGATCGAGCTTGGGCAGGAACTGGTTGCGATCCAGCTGCAGCCGGGTGCGAGCCTGGGCGATGCGAACATCGACAAGCCGCAGATCGGGTCGGCTTTCCAGCGCAGCCATCACATCCTCGGCAATCGGCAGCGGCGCGCCCAGCCGCGGCGGCAGCCGATCAGGCGTGGGGACTTGCGGATTGCCATCGGCATCGCGCCAGAACAGCGAAAGATTGACCGCCGTCTGTTCGAGGGCCTGTTCGGCCTGCACCACCAATGTTTGCCGGCGCAGGATATTCTGTTCGTTTTCCGTGAGCAGGATGGCCGGGCGCAGACCTTCAGTCACCTGGCGCTTGAAGCCGGCCTGGCGATCGAGCGCGAGTTTCAGCAGCCCCTTGTAGACGGCCACCCTTTGCCCGGCGATCACCCAGTTGTTCCAGGCGGCAATGGCGCGGGCCTGCACGCCAATGGCAACCATCAGCCGATCATTATCGGCCAGCACCACATCGGCGCTAGCCATAGCGCGGTTAAAGCGGCGTTCATCAACGTCGCGATCACGCAGCAGCGAAAACAGCGTGCCGGCGGTGAGGCGGCCATAGCGCGCCGTGAACTGATCGGCCTGATAGGTGGGAAAACTGCCGCGCGACAGATCATAGCCGGCATAGACATTGCCGCCATTGGTCGCCAGCGGCTGCATCACCCGCACGCCAATGTCGCTGCCGCTGTAGAAGCCGGTGAGGCGGGTATCGGCGTTGGCGTTGAACAGCGTTTCGAACGCGCCTTCGGTGGTGAGCACCTTAGCTTCGGCCCCACGCACCTTTGCCAACGCTTCCAGCACCTGCGGCGCGTGGAAGCGGCTGGCGGCCAGCACGTCTTCCAGCCCCAGCGGCGATGTGGAAGCGGGCAAGGGCCGGGCCGCGGCCTGAGCATCGGCTTCCAGCGCTCGGCTGCCGTGCGCCGGCACTTGCGCCGCCGCAATTGCCGGCAACAGCGCCACCGCGAGCAGCAGCTTATTTTGCCGCAGCACTGGCATCCTTGCCCTTTTCGGCCTTTACCTCGCCATTTTCCGCCGGCGCAGCGCTGGGACGGGAGAATTGCAGCGGGAAATCGTTGAGCAGCCGCCAGAGTTCGAACCAGATCGGCACGGTGTTCATCTGCACCCAGCCGCGCACCTTGGCGCCCAGCCGTACGGCGCGCTCATCCGGCCACGGATCACGATCAGGACTTTCGGTGACAAGGATGCGGAACAGGCCGTTGGGCGAGGCATTGAGATCAACTGCGGCGACCTGGCCATCGAAGAAGCCCTTGGCCACCGACGGCCAACCGGAAAACTGGATCGCTGGCCAGCCTTCGAATTCCATGCGCACGCGGCGGCCAACATAAATCAACGGGATATCGCGGCCGTCCATGTACAGTTCCACTACCCGGCGGGACTGTTCGGGCACGAAGGTGGCGAGCACATCACCCTGCTTCACGATGGTGGCGCTATCGATGCTGTTCACCCGCATGATGCGGCCATTGCGCGGAGCGCGGATGACTTGTTCGGACTGGCGGCGCAGGTTGACATCGATCTTGTTGATATCGGCCCGCTGGGAAGCGATCTTGGCGCGGAATTCCGCCACCTTGATCTGGGCCAGTTCCATGTCGCGCCGGGCAGCCAGGCCTTCGCCATAAAGCGTTGCCATGCGGTTCACGTCGCGCTGGGCGGTGGCGCTGGCGGCTTCGGTGGCCGCGATCTCCGCCACCTTTTGGGCGCGTTCAGCCTTCAGCCGGCCGAGGAATTCGGGATCAATGTCGATCACCCGCGCGATGGGATCGCCGGCCTTCACCGCAGCGCCATCGGTTACGAACCAGCGATCGAGCCTGCCGGGCACCAGCGCGGTGATGTTCTGCTGCCGGTCGCGCGGATCATAGGCGATCACGCTGCCAGTCCCCTGCGCCGTCTGCACCCAGGGCGTCAAGATGATGAAGGCCAGAACGACAATGATACCAATCACCAACATGCGCGCAAAACTGCGCATTACCGGCGGCGGATTGAGGCCGCGCAGGGTGGCGAAGTGGCCGTCGGGCAGGCTGGTGCGATCAATCGCCATCAACAGTCTCCCTGCCCGCAGCGGCGCGCAGGCCATCGAACGTGGCACGATCCCGCGTGATCAACTGGCGATCAAGGCCCAGCCACAGATAGCCATCCAGCACCAGATCTTCGGGTCGATTGCTGAAATACAGAATGGTGGTCTGGGTATCGCGGAAATGATCGAACACCGCCTTCAGTCGCGCGCGCGCCACCGTGTCGAACAGTGGCGACATCACCAGAATGCGCGGCTCCGACAGGATAGCGGCGGCCAGCTTCAACTGCATCATCTTGGCCACGGTGAACGGCGCACCGGTGGAAGAAAGGCGGGTGTGCAGCCCATCGGGCAGCAGCGCCAGCCGGTCTTCCAGGCCCACCAGCTTCAGGGCCGCCATCTGATCTGCCGCGTTCTTGGCCGGATTGGCGAGGCGCAGATAATCGGCAATGGTCGATTCAACGATGGCGGCGCGATCGAGCACGGTAATATCTGAACGCAGCGCCAGCGGATCCATCAGCGCTATATCGACCCCGCCCAGCGTGATGAGGCCCGATTGCGGCTTTTCCAGCCGCTTCAGTAGATCGGCAAATTCGCGCTCCATGCCCGGCACGCCTTGGCAAACCAGCCGGCTGCCGGCGGCAACCTGCAGATTCACCGTTGCCGCCCCAGCCGGCAGAGAAAAACGCAACTGGCTAATTTCCAGCGCACCGCCGGCGGGAAGCGCCAGGCCCGCGACCGGCTGAGCCTCCTGCTTGAGGCCATACAGCAGGGACAGTTCCTCGATTGAGGCGGCAAGATCATACCAATCGTCGAGGTAGGAATAGAGGCTATTCATACCGGCAAACACGCCCGACAAGATGAGCTCAGCCGCCACCAGTTGCCCGATCGACAATTGTTCCTGGATCACCAGCCAGCCGCCCAGCGCCAGCAGGCCGGCGGACGCTGCGGCATACAGGAAATAGAAGGCAATGGTCTGTGGGAACTGGTAGCGGAAATGTTCAGTATGGGCCTTCACATAATTCGCCGTGACCCGTTCCGCCCCGTCCAGCGCATAATCGATGTGCCGCGCCGATTTGTAGAAGCCGTTAGACGCGCCCACGGTTTCAAGGAAATGCGCCGCGTTGTATTTTTCGTGGCTAAGGATGATGGAGGTCTTCATCGCGTTTTTTGACCAGATCGCCCACACCGCCCACAGCAGCGCGATCAGCACCAAGTTGAAGGCCAGAAAAAACGGGTGATAGAAACTCGTGACAATGAACCCGACGACCATGCTAAGGATGATGGTGAAGCCGCCGATTAACAGCGACGGCACTGCCTTCTGCATGTTCACCAGTTCGAAATAGCGGTTGAAGAGATCGAAACGGCGATCGTCCTGAAAGAAGGGATCGGCGGCATTGATCACCCGCATCGTCACATCGGCAACCAAGCGCGCCATGAAGCGGCGGCGATACAGTTCCATCAGGTGAATACGCAGCACCGACAGCAGGCCGGAAACAATGAGCAGGCCGAACAGGATGGCGGCCAGCGTGAACAAGGGCACCGGCAGCGCCGTGTTGGCGATGCTGTTGATCAGCAGTTGCACCGAAATCGGCGTGGCCAAGCCAAGCAATGCGATGCCGACGCCATAGATGATGGCCAACCAGAAATAGTTCTTCTCCGGCCATACGATGTCCTTCAGCCAGCTGTATACCAGCTGGCTGAGGTCCATCTTTGCAAGATCCTTGGCGGCCATGTCTCTCCTGTCACCTGCTGGGGTAACGACCGGTCATGTAGGGACAAGCCGCTGCAATGCCAAGGCAGGCGGCCCGAAAAAATTACCCCGTCGTAATGTTGTCCCTTCCGACCCCGGTTTGGATTAGCATAGAACGGCCCGGATCAGGCATCGGCCAACTGCCGCAGGCCTGTGGCAAGGCGATCGGCAATCTCGTCGATCTGCGCCTCGCTGATAATCAGCGGCGGCGACAGCGCGATGATGTCGGCGGTAACGCGAATCAATAGGCCGGTGTCGAACATGGCACGGAAGATTTCCTGCCCGCGCGCACCGGGCTGGCCGGGGAGAGGGGCCAGTTCGATGGCGCCGATCAGGCCGAAATTGCGGACATCGATCACGTGCGGCAACCCTTTCAGGCCGTGCATCGCTGCTTCCCAGTGGCTTTCAAGCGCCCGGGCGCGGGCGAACAGGCCTTCATTTGCATATAGATCAAGCGTGGCGATGCCGGCGGCGCAGGCCAGCGCGTGGCTGGAATAGGTATAGCCGTGGAACAATTCGATTCCCGGCACATCGCCCGGCGCATCGACGATGGCGTCATACACATGCCGAGCTGCCGCCACCGCGCCCATCGGCACGGCGGCGTTGGTCAGGCCCTTGGCGAGGCAGATGAGATCAGGCGTGACCCCGAACCGCTCAGCCGCAGTGGCGGCACCAATGCGGCCGAAGCCGGTAATCACTTCATCGAAGATCAGCAGGATGCCGTGCTGCGCCGTGATCGCCCGCAGCCGTTCCAGATAGCCCACCGGCGGGACCAGCACACCGGTAGAACCGGCCAGCGGTTCGACAATGACAGCAGCAATGGTATCGGGGCCGTGCAGCGCGATCAGCGCCTCCAGCCGGTCGGCAAAGTCGGCACCGTGGGCAGGCTGGCCCTTGCTGAACGCGTTGCGCGCCGGGTCGTGCGTATGCGGCAGGTGATCGGTGCCAGGCAGGCCGGTGCCAAAGGTGCGACGGTTGGTGACGATGCCGCCCACCGAAATGCCGCCAAAGCCGGTGCCGTGATAGCCGCGTTCCCGCCCAATAAGGCGGATGCGCTGGCCTTGGCCCTTCGCCCGCCAATAGGCAAGCGCGATCTTGAGCGCGGTATCAACGCTTTCCGAACCCGAATTGGTGAAGAAGATCCGATCCAGCCCTTCCGGCATGATACCGGCGACGCGCGATGCGAGTTGGAAGGCCAGCGGATGCCCCAACTGAAAGGTGGGCGCATAATCGAGCACCGCCGCCTGATGCTGGATCGCCTTGACGATGGGTTCACGGCCATGACCGGCATTCACGCACCACAGGCCGGCGGTACCATCCAGCACGCGGTGGCCATCGGCGGTGGTGTAGTGCATGTCCTGCGCGGCCACCATCAGGCGCGGGTTCGCCTTGAAATAGCGGTTGTCGGTGAAGGGCATCCACAGCGACGACAGGTCGTTGGGTGCAACAATGGCCATGGCGACCTCCCCTTCTGGCTCGGGCCCTCAGGCTTGCGCGAGCAGTTTCTCGATCTGGCTGCCCAGCGCATCCGGCTTGGTGGCCGGGGCAAAACGTTCCTGCACATTGCCGTGCTTGTCGACGAGGAACTTCGTGAAGTTCCACTTAACCGCTTCGCTGCCCAACAGGCCGGGCGCCTGTTTCTTCAGCAGTTGGAACAGCGGGTGGGCGCTGTCGCCGTTCACATCGATCTTTGCGAAAAGGGGAAAATCCACATCGTAGGTGAGCTTGCAGAAATTGGCGATCTCGTTGGCATCGCCAGGCTCCTGCGCGCCGAACTGGTTGCAGGGGAAGCCGAGCACGGCAAAACCCTTGGGGCCATATTTCTTGTGCAGCGCTTCCAGCCCTTCATATTGCGGCGTGAACCCACATTTGCTGGCGGTGTTAACGATCAGCAGCACCTTGCCCTCGAAATCCTTCATAGAAATCTCTCGGCCATCGATAGTCTTGGCGCTGAAATCGTAAACGGTTGTCATTAGGATCCCTCTCAGGGCTGATGTTGTCCGGCCAAGGCTGCCGCAAAATGGCGACGGCACAGGGCAACATATCGATCATTGCCACCAATTTCGGTCTGCTGGCCAGAGGCAACGGGACGCCCGTCGCCGTCAATACGCAAGTTCATCGTCGCCTTGCGGCCACAGGTGCACACGGCTTTCAATTCGGATAAAGTATCGGCAATCGCCAGCAACCACTGGCTGCCAGGAAACAGATTGCCAAGGAAATCGGTGCGCAGGCCATAGCAAAGCACCGGGATACCCAGATCATCCGCCACGCGGGCGAGTTGCCAGACCTGATCCTTTGTTAGGAACTGGGCTTCATCGACCAGTACGCAATTGAGCGTGTCGACGGCCTGGGCACTGGCGACGCCGGCAAACAAATCGGTCTCGGGGGAAAACACGTCCGCAGGCGCTGATAATCCGATCCGCGAAGCAATAACACCTTGCCCCGCACGATCATCGATTGCGGCGGTGAACAACATCGTGTGCATGCCGCGTTCGCGATAGTTGAAGCTGGCCTGAAGCAGCACAGTCGATTTGCCGGCGTTCATCGAGGCATAATAGAAATAGAGCTTGGCCATATGCGCTCCTTCGCCGCTTCCATGCGACGGCATGGCTGGCTGCGTCAATGCCGCAACGGTAAGCCGCTATTGACACTCATTCTCAATAATAACATTACGGTACCGCAATGTTTAATGAGGCGTGATGTTCCCTTCTGCTACTGCCCGGCCTGCCCTGATTGCTGCCTTGCTGGCTGCCCCGCTGGCCAGTTCTGCCGCCCCGGCCTGGGCTGCTGACGCTGCCGATACCGGCGATGCCGGTGCCGCGGCCACGATCATCGTCACCGCACGCCGCGATGGTGATCGCCTGCCGGATCTGGCAGGGACGCTGATCTTTGCCGGCAAGCTGGGCGACGTGGCCCTGCTGACCGAGCTACCACCGGTCGCAAACCGCAACCTGCGCCAGGCGTTGGCCGATATTCCCGGCCTGCTGGTTTCCGAAGTGTCCAACGGCAGCTGGGCGTCCCTTTCCTATCGTGGGCTGGGCGAGCCGCACGAAAGCTGGAATTTGCTCACCCTGCAGGATGCCATCCCGGCCGTGCCCGACATGTATAGCTATCCGGCGGCCTATTTCATCCCGCCACTAGAAGCGGTTGAACGGGCCGAATTCATCCGAGGCGCTGCCGGCCTGCTCTATGGCCCGCAGCCGGGCGGTGCTATCAATTATT
The DNA here is from genome assembly GCA_943369475.1 of Sphingomonas paucimobilis. Classification (GTDB taxonomy): domain Bacteria; phylum Pseudomonadota; class Alphaproteobacteria; order Sphingomonadales; family Sphingomonadaceae; genus Sandarakinorhabdus; species Sandarakinorhabdus paucimobilis_A. Next base: position 101,073 of record CALRNJ020000004.1, read on the forward strand.
TGATGAAGGGACCGCGCCGCGACGCCGGAGTGGACGGCAGCGCCCGCCTCGGCCTCGCTAGCTGGAACGCGCGCACCGGCATGGCCAGCCTGAATGTCTCCAGTGGCCGTCTCGCCGCCGATGCACTGGTGCACTATGCCACCGGCGACGGCCCGGGCCGGGTGAACAGCGACAATGAACAATTAACCGGCCGGCTGCGCGGCCACGTGCTAGACGAAGATGTGACGCTCACCCTGGCGCTGGACTATTATCAGGGCGATTTCGGCGAACCCGGCGGCCTGACCCGCGCGCGCATGGACGCTGAGCGCCGCGACGGCTCCACCCCGTTCGATCGCGTCCGCATCCAGCGATTTACGCCGTCGCTGGGGTTGGACTGGCAGCTGGATGAAGCAACGCAGATGACGGCGCGCATCTTCTACAGCCGGTTCGAGCGCGAAAGCTGGCGCCAAGCCGGCGGCAGTTTTGGCCAGCCAACGCCCACCGCCAACGTGCTGATCCGCCAATTGCAGGCGTTTGACACCGCCGGCGTCGACGTGCGCCTGCGCCGCGATTTCGGCAGCAACAGCCAGCACAGCCTGACCATCGGTGCGATGGGCCACACTTCGAGCGCACCGGTGTTTGTCGACAAAGGCGCCAGCAACGACGATTTCATCGCCACCGCCGGCCAGCTTGCACGCACCACCCGCAGTGGCGATGCCGCCGCGCTGTTCGGCGAAATGAAGTTGGGGCTGGGCGATGTGCAGTTAGTGCCGGGCTTCCGCCTCGAACGGCTGCGCCAACGCGTGGCAGAAACGCTTGATCTGGGCATCGGCAGCGCCACCGGCGGTGGTCCTGGCGGGCCCAACGGCGGATTGAGCAAGCGCCGCAACATCAGCAATATCGCGCTGTGGGGCATCGGCGCCACCTGGGACGCCAGCCCCGATCTGCGCTTTGTTGCCAATGCCAGCCGGGGCTTCAAGCCGCTGCTTTACAATGATGGTGTAACCTTCCAGGCCGGCATCGATGCCGCCGGCACGTTCGAGGCTAGCTATGCGTTTACCGTCGAAGCCGGCGTGCAGGCGCAGCCGGCCAAACCCCTGCGCATCGATGCTGGCTTGTTCAGGGTGACATTCGAAGACCAGGTCGGCTTCCTCGCCGGGCCGCTGTCGGCCGCTGCGCCGTTTGGCGCGGTCGGCGTTGGCGGCACGCGCCGGCAGAATGTCGGCTCCATGCGCAACCAGGGCCTCGATCTGGCGATGCGATTGGATCTGCTTGGCCCTGATGGGTTGGCCAATGCCCGCGACACGCTGCGGCTGTCCGCCAATCTCCAACTGCTGGACGCGACCTTCACGCGCGGCGCGGCGGCCGGCTTCACGCCGCAATATGCGCCCGGTCATCTGCTGCGCGCGAGCCTTGCCCATGTCGGCACCGGCGGCAGCCGGGCCAGCCTCACCTTCACCTCGGTAGGCGATCAACAGGGCGCCGACAACAATCTCGCCGATTTTGCCCTGCCCGGTTACACGGTGGTGGACGCGGCGGTGGAATGGCCGATCGGCGCCGGTTTCGCGGTAGGCGCCGGCATCAGCAACCTTTTCGACGAACGTTACGCGGCCCGAGTGCGCCCCGGTGCCGGCGGCGGTTTCGATCCCGGTCTGCCGCGCAACGTCTTCATCTCCCTGTCGTGGAAGGGCTGATTCAGCGGTTGCCGCCGATCAGATCGCCGAATTCACCCAACAGGCTGCCTTCGCCGCGGTTCTGACCGCGGCCCATAGCAGCCTGCATCATGCGGCCAGCAAGGCGACTGAACGGCAGCGACTGGATCCATACCTTGCCGGGGCCAGTGAGGCGGGCGAAGAACACGCCTTCGCCGCCGAACAGCATGGATTTGACGCCGCCCACGGTTTCCAGATCAAAACTCACCGACGGCGTGAAGGCTGCGACGCAACCAGTATCGACATGCAGCACCTCGCCCGGCGCCAGCGTGCGCTCGATCACGGTGCCGCCCATCTGCACGAACACCCAGCCATCGCCATCCAGTTTCTGCATGATGAAGCCCTCGCCGCCGAACAGCCCGGTCATCACCCGGCGCTGGAAGGCGACACCGATGGAAACGCCCTTGGCCGCCGCCAGAAACGCATCCTTTTGGCAGATCAGCGTGCCGCCAATGCTGTCCAGCTTGATCGGCAGGATATGCCCAGGCGTGGGTGCCGCGAACGCCACGCGGGCCTTGCCGCCGCCGTTGTGGGTATAGACGGTGGTGAATAGGCTTTCGCCGGTGAGCAGCCGCTTGCCAGCGCCCATCAGCGCGCCCATGAAACCGCCCTGCTGCCCGCCACCATCGCCAAAAACGGTGGTCATGCCGATGCTGGCATCCTTCCATACCATGGCACCGGCTTCCGCCACGGCGCTTTCGCCGGGATCAAGCTCGATCTCGACGAACTGCAATTCGTGGCCCTTGATTTCGAAATCGATATCATCGGCGATGCCGGTAGCGCGGCTGTGTTGCCAAGGGTTGGGCATGAATCGTCTCCTGTTGTGATGAAGCCAATGTAGGACGGGTGTGTTGCGCCGCCAAGACGCTAGCCGCGACAAAATCGTTAGTGGCTTGCACCCGCGCGCACGTTGGGCAACACACGCGCCCATGAAGCATCTGCCCCTCTTCGCCGCCTTGCTGATCAGCACTGCCCCTGCGTTCGCCGTTGAAGCCGAGGACGCGCTGATCACAGTTACCGGCAAGGGCCTGAAGGATCTGCCCGGCGATGCGGCGCTGTCGCTGGTGGTGATCGAGCGGGAACGCATCCTGAACACCGGATCGAACCGGCTGGAATCGGTGCTTGCCGATGTCGCAGGGCAGCAGCAGTTCCGCCGGTCTGACAGCCGTTCCGCCAACGCCACATCGCAAGGCATCACCCTGCGCGGCCTGGGCGGCAATGCCTCATCCCGCGCGCTGCTGGTACTGGATGGCGTGCCACAGGCCGATCCGTTCGGCGGTTGGGTAGCATTTCCGGCCTTTGCCACTGGGCGGCTGGATCGCATCCGGGTGACGCGCGGCGGCGGCAGCGGATACTGGGGCCCCGGAGCGCTGGCCGGCACGATCGAGCTGGAATCGGTGGGCGGCAACGCGGTGCGGCCGTTCGACGGCGCCATCGCCTACGGCAGCCGCAACAGCGTCGATGCGCAAGGCGCACTGGGCCTGACCCGCGAAAAGGGCTTCGCTACACTGTCTGCCGCCTATGGCCGCGGCGACGGCTTCATCCCCATCGTGGCGCGCAGCCGTGGCCCGGTCGATCGCGCCGCGCCCTATGAACAGGCGAGCGCCAACCTGCGCGCCGTGGTGGAAATCGCTGCCGATACCGAAGCCCAGGTGACGGCGACCGCCTTCACCGACAGCCGCGAGCGCGGTACCGATTTTTCACGCAACACCTCCGAAGGTGTTGATGGCGCGGTGCGGTTGGTCGGGCGCGGGCGCTGGGGCTGGCAGGCGCTGGCCTATGTGCAGACGCGCAATTTCACGTCCGATTTTGCTGCCGTGAATGCCACCCGCGCCAGCGTCACGCAAAGCCTGGCCCAGTTCAACACGCCGGCCACTGGCTGGGGCGGCCGGCTGGAGCTCGCGCCGCCAGTGGGTGAAGGCGTTTCACTGCGGCTCGGTGCCGATACGCGGCAATTGACCGGCGAAACCAACGAGCTGTTCACCTACGTCATTGCCGCCCCGACCCGCCAACGCGAAGCCGGCGGCCGCACCGGCACCACCGGCCTGTTTGTTGATGGCAGTATCGAGCGCGGCATCGTCACCGCCACCCTGTCCGGCCGCATCGACTGGTGGAACATCAAGGACGGCCGCCTGCTCGAAACCACCATCGCCACCAATGCGCCGTTCACCAGCCTGCTGTTTGCCGATCGTTCCGGCCATGAATTCACCGGTCGCGTCGGTCTGGCCATCAAGGCTACCGACTGGCTGGGCTGGCGCGGTGCGGCCTATCGCGGCTGGCGGCTGCCCACCTTGAATGAACTCTACCGCCCGTTCCGCGTTGGCCCCGATGCCACGGCAGCCAATGCGCTGCTGAGCCCTGAGCGGGTGACCGGCGTTGATCTGGGCCTCACCCTGAAACCTGCCACGGGCGTGGAAATCGGCGTCACCGGTTTCTGGAACCGCATGGAGGATACAATTGCCAACGTGACGCAAGGGCTGGGGCCAGGCAGCTTCCCCGGCGTCGGCTTTGTGGCAGCCGGCGGCTTCTATCGCCAGCGCCAGAATCTCGACGCGCTTGAGGTGTGGGGCTGGGAGGTAGATGCCCGTCTGCGACGCGGCCCGTTCGGGCTGACCGCGAGTTGGAGCCATGTTGATCCCACCATCGCCGCAACCGGTGCAGCTGCACCCCTGGATGGTTTGCGGCCGGCACAGACGCCGCGCAATCAATTCTCCGGCACTATCGATTACACGGGGAAACTGTTTACCGCGTCCGCCACGCTGCGCCACATCGCCAGCCAGTTTGAGGACGACCAGAACAGCCGCAGCCTGAATGCTGTCACGATGGTTGATGCGCTGCTGCTGGTGCCACTGGTGAAGGGCTTTGTTATCGAAGGCCGGGTCGAAAATCTGCTTGATGCCGAAGTGCAGGCGGCGCTGTCTGGTACAGGAGTGGTGGAACGGGCCTTGCCCCGCACCTTCTGGGTGGGCGCGCGCGTTTCGTTCTGACCGGGTGAACCCCTTAGTGACGGGCGTATAATGTGGGCCTAGCGTGCACGCATGGAGGTTCATCGCATGACCCGATACAGCAAGGCCGCCATAATCCTTCACTGGCTCATGGCGCTGATGATCATCGGCAATCTGGCCGGCGGCTTCCTGCATGATTTCATCCCGCGCGGCAGCCCGGAACGCGCGTTCGTGATGGGCCTGCACGCCAGTTTCGGCCTGACGCTGATTGCGCTGACCCTGGTGCGGCTGGGCTGGCGACTGGCCAATCCGCCGCCACCGCTGCCGGCCTATTTCACCGGCGGTGAACGTCTACTGGCCAAGGCCGCGCACTGGGCCTTCTACATCGCCATGCTGGCGGCGCCGATGACAGGCTGGCTGATGTCGGAACGCAATGAGCGGCCGCTGCTGTATTTCTTCGCAGTGGATGTGCCCAAGGCCGGGATCGGCAAACCGATGGCGGAGACCTTCAATGAAATGCACGAGATAGTGGGCTGGGCGATGCTGGCGCTGCTGGCGCTGCATATCGTTGGCATCATCAAGCATCTGGTGATGGATCGCGACAATCTGATGCCACGCATGGGTGTGGGCAAGCCGCGCGCTTGACGCTGCCGGCCAGTCCCCGCCACACAGGCGCATGGCCGACACGATCAAGCTGCACGAAAGCTGGCGCACCCCCTTGGCGGGCGCCTTAGCATCGCCCGACATGTTGGCGCTGAAGGCCTTCCTGCTGGCCGAGAAGGCCGCCGGCAAGGCGATCTTCCCAAGGGGCAGCGAGTGGTTCCGTGCCCTTGATCTGACGCCTCTTGACGACGTGCGCGTCGTGATCCTGGGGCAAGACCCTTATCACGGCCCCGGCCAGGCGCACGGGCTGGCGTTTTCAGTGCGCCCCGGCGTGCGGGTGCCGCCGAGCCTGGTCAACATCTACAAGGAACTGCAATCCGATCTCGGCATCACACCGGCGCGGCATGGCTTTCTGGAACACTGGGCGCGGCAGGGCGTGCTTCTGCTCAACACCAGCCTGACCGTGGAGCAGGGCCTGGCGGCCGCCCACAAGGGCCGGGGGTGGGAGCCGTTCACCGATGCGGTGATCCGGCTGGTGGCCGCGCGCGCGCAGCCATGCGCCTTCCTGTTGTGGGGCAGCCACGCCCAGAAAAAGGCCGGCTTCGTGGATGCCAACCGGCATCTTGTCCTCAAGGCCCCTCACCCCTCGCCACTGTCGGCACACACTGGCTTCTTCGGTTGCCGGCATTTCAGCCGCACCAATCAGTGGCTGCAGGCGCAAGGCCTGCCCCCCATCGACTGGGCGCTGCCGCCGCTGTGAAGGAAGCCATGCACAAATGCGCACTTTCGAATGGGGGCTGCATTTGCTCGTGGATGGCCCAGGGGCGCGGTCTGCGCCCCGTAATTTCCCCACATCGCAGCACCCCTGATCTGCCGGCGTCCACGTAGGCGGCAAATGGCAGCTGGCGGCGATGCCGGGCAAGCGAGACTGCATGGAGCATGATGACATGAACATGGCTCCAACCACCCTCCTGTTGCGCGCTGTTGCCTTTGCCGATCACAAGCGCCGCGACCAGCGGCGCAAGGATGCCCGCGCTTCGCCCTAAATCAACCACCCGATCGCGCTGGCCAACGTGCTGGCCGATGAAGGCGGCATCAGCGATCCAACCATATTGTGCGCCGCCGTGCTGCACGACACGGTGGAAGACACCGACACCAGCAAAGCCGAACTGGTCGCGACGTTCGGGCCGGTCATCGCCGCCATCGTGATAGAAGTGACCGACGACAAGACTCTCGAAAAAGCGTAACCCAAACTGCTGCAGGTGGCGCATGCCGCCCACATCAGTCGAGAGTTCAAATCATTAAAATTGATCGATAAAATATGCAACGTTCGCGACATCCTGGTCTCCCCGCCTGCAGATTGGCCAGCAGCGCGCGAGGCGGACTATTTCGCCTGGGCCGGCACCATGGTTGACAACCTGCGCGGCTTACATCCGGGGCTTGAAGCCCTGTCCGATGCGGTGCAGGCTGGGAGGTCTGAACTTGCCAATTGAGGAGAATGGCATGACCAACCGGCGCGCCGCACTTAGCTTATTGGCCCTTGCGGCCGCCTCGCCAGTTCTGGCGCAAACCGGCCGGCTGTTCACCGATCCGCCCGCCACCGCATCCCCACGCGCCCGCATGGAAGTGCTGCATATTCCGTCGGGTGGGGTGGAGATCAACGGGGTCGCCTATCTGGCGGCGGGGCCGGGTCCGCACCCCACCATCGTGATCTGCCACGGCTGGCCAGGGAACGAGAAGAATCTCGATCTGGCGCAGGCGCTGCGACGGGCCGGCTGGAACGCCATCACCTTCAATTATCGCGGCGCTTGGGGCAGCCCCGGCGCGTTCCGCTTCGGCCAGAATCCGGAGGACGCAAAGGCCGTGCTGGCCATGTTGCGCAAGCCCGAAGTGGCAGCGAAACTAGGTATCGACACCAGACGCATCGTGCTGGCTGGGCACAGCATGGGCGGCTGGGTAACCGGGATGGTGGCATCCGAAGATGCCAGGGAGGATGGGGGCCTAGCCGGTGCCATCCTGATTTCTGCGGTCAACATGGGCATGGTGCCTACATTGACGTCGGCGGGCAATCAGCTTGAGGCGCAGGCAGCAGGCAACAGCGAAGCCTTGGCCGGCACGTCACCGGCGCTTCAGGCCGCAGAATTGCGCGCGCAAGCCGTCACCTTCGATCTGCGCCCGCGTGCCGCTGGCCTCGCGCGCCAGCCGCTGCTGGTGCTCACGTCAGACGACGGGCTGAAGCCGACCACCGATCCACTGGTCGCGGCCGCTCGCGCCGCCGGCGGCCGCGTGACGGAAGCGCACCAGTCCACCGATCACAGCTGGTCAGACGCGCGGATAGCACTTGCAAGCCGCATCCATGATTGGCTTGAAACCTTGCCCACCCGCCGCTGACACGCGGGAAGGAGGAATGGTGCCGCTTACGTGACTCGAACACGTGACCCCCGCATTACGAATGCGGTGCTCTACCGGCTGAGCTAAAGCGGCATCTCGGTAAGGCGGGCGCTCTATCAGCGGGCGGCTGAGCTGGCAAGAGGCAAGGCGGTAAGAGACCGACAGCGGTAGGTGGCCCTGCCTTGAAGACAGGCTGAAACCTGGTACGAACCCGCAGTTACCCGGACCATGAGCACCGCAGTCCCCGGTAACGTCATCCCGCTCCGCGCCTCGGGCGTGCATAATGCTGGCGTTGATGGACTAGCCGTTGAACGACCAGGGTCGCTGCGCGAGGCGCAGGTGCTGCTCAGCTTTCTGATGGAGCGACGGCTGACCAACCGGGCGCAGGCGGTTTGGCAGGCCGCGCCCGACGATGGCATGGCTCCGGCGCTGGCGCCCTTCTTAGATCACAGCATCATCCTGCGCGATCCTACCGGAAGCGCCATTATCTAATACGCAGGCGGGCGGGTTACGGCGTGCTTTGGCCTCTTCGCCGGGTTGGCGCTGCTGCGCGATCCGGGCCTTTTCGAAGAACTTATGGCCGCCTGCGAGCCGGTGGCGCTTCAGCCAAGGCAGATCCAGTTCGAAGCCGACATGAATGATCCGATTGGCGTCCAGACGTTGTTGCGCGGCCTAGCGCCGCTGCTGCCCGAAGCCGGCGCCCGACGGCGCTGGTGCAGATCGTGCTCAGCTGTTGCGCGAGGTATTGTCGAAGAGCGCCACGCGCCGCCTGCATGCCAAATTGGAAAACGACTTTGTCGAAATGAAGCGGCTGACGCCGGTGGCAGATCCCCTTGCGCGGCGGCCCCGCTCTGGTGTGGGCCCCGATGTGTTCAATCGCACAAAAATTACAAAGCGAGTTTAGAATCACACTTTTCTTTCGCGGCAGCGCGGCGCATAAGCTGCGGCGAAAATGTCGCGGGAGCGATCGACGTGTCTGATACGACCAAGCCCGGCGCTGCCGCGGCAGTTGCACCCACCCCAATGGCAAAGGCGCTGGCGGGGTGCCTGTTTGCCCGCGCCTTGCCTGGCGAGATCGAAGAACTGGACGAGGCGGCCCGCGCGGCCGTGGCCGACTTCATGGCTGACACCGCCGCGCGACGCACGCCCGATCAGCCGGTTATCCATATTGATCCGCTAGCCGACGATGGTGCCCGACGATTGCGTCTGGCCATCATCGGGGAGGATAGGCCCTTTCTGGTTGACTCCACCGCTGCCGCCATCACTGCCGCCGGGGTGGACATACACCGCCTGCTCCACCCGATTATCGACGTGCGCCGCGACGCAGACGGCACGCTGCAGGAAGTGATCGGCCTCGGCAAGAATGGCGCGCCACTACCCGGCCACAGCCGCGAATCCATGATCTACATGGAGATTGAGCAGGTTGGCACCAAAACGCGCGCCGCGCTGGAAACCAGCCTTAAGCAGGTGCTGGCCGATGTGCGTGCCGCTGTGAACGATTGGCAGGCGATGCTGGCCCTGTTGCGCGAACGCATCCGGGCTTTGTCTGACAATCCGCCGCCGCTGGCTCCGCACCGCACAGCCGAAGCCATGGCCTTCCTCGAATGGCTGGCAGCCGACAACTTCACCCTGCTGGGTGCCCGCCACTATCTGCTTAAAGGCGATCTGGATGATCCGGCGATGGAGGTGACGAGCGGTGAGGGCCTTGGCTTGTTTGCCGATCCCGATTACCCGGTATGGACCGGAATGCGCGGCCCTGGCGACACGCCGCGCGCCTTCAAGGCCCTCCTGGCTAGCCCGGAACCTTTGCTGATCACGCGCGCCGGCGCGGTGGTGAGCGTGCACCGCCGGGTGAACGGCGATCTGATTGCAGTGAAGGGATTTGATCGCCAGGGGCGCGTGGTATCGGAAACGCGTTTCCTGGGGCTCTACACCTCGGCCGCGCTCTCCACATCACCGCGCCAGATTCCGTTGCTGCGCCGCAAGGTGGGCGAGATCATCGATGCATTGGGCTTTGGCGAGGGCGGGCACACCGCCAAGGCGCTTGTGCATGTGCTGGAAAGCTTCCCGCGCATGGAGTTGTTCGAGGCGAGCCCCGATGAGCTCAAAGCGATGGCGTTGGGCTTGCTGTCGCTGCTTGACCGGCCGCGGCCAAAGCTGTTTGCCCGGCCTGATCCGTTCGGTCGCTTTGTCTCAGTACTCGTCTATGTGCCGCGCGACGTTTACACTAGCAGGCTGCGCGAAGCTGCTGGGCAGATGCTCGCCCAAGAGTTGAAGGGCAGCATCGCGCGTTACGAGGTAGAGCTGCGCGAAGAGGGCCTAGCCCGCGTGCACTATGTTGTGGATGTCACCGATGCAGCCAGCTTCACCGCCGATCAGGCCGCCGCGCTCGATCGCCGTCTACGCCAATTGGTGCGCGGCTGGGAGGAAGATCTGGAGGCAGCGCTAGCCGAGCTGACGACGCCGACCCGCGCCGCCCGGCTTGCGCGCAGCCATGGCCGGGGGTTTTCGGCAAGCTATCGCGCCCAACACCAGCCGGCCGAAGCCGCTGCCGACATCATGGCGCTGGCAACGCTGGAGGACGAGGCAGGTCGTGCCGTGCGCATCATGGCGGCGTCCGAACCGGGCCAACTACGGTTGAAGCTGTATCGGCTGGGGCCGATCATTCCGCTTTCGGAAACGGTGCCGGTATTGGAAAATTTCGGACTGAAAGTGATCGAGGAGTATCCGTTCGATCTCGACGATGGCCGGCTAGGCCGCATCAACGATTTCATCTGTGAAGTGCCCGACCCGTCCGTCATGGCTAATCTGCAGGCACTGACGGCGCGGCTGGAGCCGGCGCTGGTCGAAGTGCTGCTCGGCACGCGGGAGAATGATGGCTTCAACGCGCTGATTCCTGGCTGCGGTCTAGAGGCCCGCGACGCCTCGTTGCTGCGTGCATGGTTCCGTTATCTGCGGCAGACAGGCGTCACTTATGGCGTGATGACAGCGGTTGAAGCGCTGAAACGTTATCCCAATATCACGCAAGATCTAGTGGCGCTGTTCACGGCGCGCTTTGGGTTGGACGTAGTGGATCGCGCCGCAGCACAGGCCAAGGTGCTGGCCCGCATCGATGCCGGGCTGGCCGAAGTGTCAAGCATAGATGATGACCGCATCATCCGCCTTTACCGCTCCGCCATGCTGGCGACGCTGCGCACCAATTTCTTCGTGCCGGGCGGGCCGGAGGCAATGGCCTTCAAGATCGATTCTGCCGCCATGCCCGGCCTGCCCCACCCAATCCCCTATCGCGAGATCTGGGTGTTCTCCCCGCGCGTTGAAGGCATCCACCTGCGCGGCGGACCAATTGCCCGCGGCGGCCTGCGCTGGTCTGACCGGCGCGACGATTTCCGCACCGAAGTGCTGGGTCTGGTGAAGGCCCAGAAGGTGAAGAACACGGTGATTGTGCCGACCGGCGCCAAGGGCGGTTTCTATCCAAAGCTGCTGCCGCCGGCATCAAATCGCGATGCGTGGCTGGCGGAAGGCACCGAGGCCTATCGCATTTATATCCGCGCGCTGCTGTCTATTACTGACAATCTCGATGTGACCGGCACCGTTCTGCCGCCAATAAGCGTTGTACGCCATGATGGCGATGATCCCTATCTAGTGGTCGCCGCCGACAAGGGCACTGCCACCTTCTCAGACACGGCCAACGCCATTGCCGAAAATCATGGTTTCTGGTTGGGCGATGCCTTCGCCAGCGGCGGCGGCAATGGTTATGATCACAAGGCAATGGCGATCACCGCTAGGGGCGCATGGATTTCGGTGCAGCGGCATTTCCGCGAAATGAACATCGACGTGCAGAGCGAGACGGTACGCGTGGCTGGTGTGGGCGACATGTCCGGCGATGTGTTCGGCAACGGCCTGATGCTCTCGCCAGCAGTCGCGCTGGTGGCGGCCTTTGACCATCGCCACATCTTCCTTGATCCCACGCCCGATATCCCGGCGGCCTTTGCCGAACGCCAGCGCCTTTTCGCGCTGCCGCGATCGAGCTGGGATGATTATGACAAAGCGCTGATTTCTGCGGGCGGCGGCGTGTTCGCCCGCAGCCTGAAGTCGATACCGCTGTCACACCAAGTGCAGGCCATGTTGGGCGTGAGCGTCGAAGCGATGGCGCCCGGCGAGTTGCTCAGCGCCATCCTGAAGATGCAGATTGATCTAATCTGGTTCGGCGGCATCGGTACCTATGTGAAGGCGTCGATCGAAAGCAACGTCGATGCCGGCGACCGCGCCAATGATGCCATTCGCATCGACGCGCGTGATCTGAAGGCGCGGGTTATCGGAGAAGGCGCCAATCTGGGTCTGACGCAATTGGCGCGAATAGAATTCGCCCGCATTGGCGGCCGCATCAACACCGATTTTATCGACAACAGTGCCGGCGTTGATTGCTCCGACCATGAGGTCAACATCAAGATCGCGCTGAACGGAGAAATGGCCGCTGGCACACTGAGCCGTGGCGACCGCGATGCCCTGTTGAAGTCCATGACCGATGATGTTGCCGAGCTAGTGCTGCGTGACAATCGCCTGCAAACTCAGGCCATCAGCCTAGCCGAAACCGGCGGCGCGGCCGCGGTGCCGGTCTTCCAGCGCCTGATCCAGACGCTGGAGGGCCGGGTTGGCCTTGATCGAAAGGTTGAAGGCTTACCGACCGACGACATTCTGGGCCAGCGCGCTATGGCTGGCGAAGGCCTGACCCGGCCGGAACTCGCCGTTGTAATGGCCTACGCCAAGATGGCCGCATACGACGTGCTGGTGACCAGCGAAGTGGTCGATGATCCGCTGTTGGAAGGCGATCTGATCGCTGCCTTCCCGGCTGCCATGCAGGTGAAGCACCGCGACGCCATTTTGCAGCATCGTTTACGCCGCGAGTTGGTGGGGACCAAGCTGGCCAACGAACTCATCAACCGCGCTGGCCTATCGGCGCCGTTTGAACTCGCCGAGGAATTGGGCACCGGTATCGCAGATATCGCCCGCGCTTTCATTGCCACGCGGCAGTTGTTCGGCTTCGCAGGCCTGTGGCAAGCCATTGATGCGGCAGCCGTGACGGCTACGGCCGCCCATGCACTGCACCGCGCCGCGCAAGGCGTGCTGCGCGCCCAGATGGCCGATCTGGTGCGCTTGGGCGGCGGCCGCAGTGCCACGGCACTGGTGGCGGACATCGCGCCCGGCCTTAAGGCGCTGGGCAGCAATGTCGAGAAGTTGGTAAAGGCCGAAGTGCGCGGACAGCTTGACCGTTCGGCGGCCGATCTGGCGGCGGCGGGCGCACCGGCTGATCTTGCGCGCACCATCATCCATGTCGAAGCGCTGGACGGTGCGGTGGGGATCGCCCTGCTGGCGGCAGAGCGCCGACTGGATGTGGCAGCCACCGCAAGGGCCTATACGATGCTGGGTGAAGCCGCCGGGCTGGACTGGGCGCGCGGCGCGGCGGCTGCGATGAACCCGTCCGACCAGTGGGAGCGGCTGCTGACTGCGGCACTGGTACGAGATTTCGAACAGATCCGGCTGGATTTGCTGCGCCGAGTCGTGCCGGAAGGCAGCAACCCGGTGCAGGTGCTGGCGCTATGGCTGGAAGCCCATGCGACACGGGTGGCACGCATTACCGCCTCCATTACCCGCGCCCGTGACAGCGGCACGGTTAGTGCAGCGATGCTGGCGCATATCGCCGGGCAGGCTCGCGCGGCATTGACATAGCCGCAACCGATCTAGGACTGAACCCGCTCAATCCGAGCGTGTCGAGGCACGGCCCAAACACGGTAAGCGATACGGCAAGCTCGGCTTCGGCGGGTCGGGTCATTGCGCCGTAGCGCGCGAGGACTCCCATTCAGGCACGTTCGCCCCCTTGTTGCAAACGGCCTCGCCTGCTAGCGGCTTGCTCCATGTCTGTGGATAGCCAAACCGTACGCAAGATCGCGCGCCTAGCGCGGATAGCCGTGACCGATAATGAAGTGCCAGGATTGGTCGAACAGCTCAATGGCATCTTGGGCTGGGTGGAACAGTTAGGCGAGGTCGATACCAAGGGTGTCGAACCTATGGCCAGCGTCATGCCCGGCAATCTGCGCTGGCGCGCCGACGAAGTGACCGACGGTGGTATCCAAGACAAGGTGCTGGCCAACGCACCCGATGCGGCCAGCGGCTTCTTCGCCGTGCCCAAGGTGATCGAGTAATGACGAACCTCACCGATCTCACGCTGGTCGAGATGAAGGCAGGCCTTACGGCCAAGCAGTTCACCGCTGTCGAACTGGCGCAGGCGCATCTTGATGCGATGGCCGCCAACCGAAATCTGAACGCCTACATCGTCGAAACACCGGAGCTAGCGCTTGCGCAGGCCAAGGCTGTGGACGACGGCGCGCGTACCGGCCCGCTGGCAGGCATCCCGCTCGGCATCAAGGATCTGTTTGCCGTTGAAGGCGTGCAGACTACGGCAGGCTCCAACATCCTTAAGGGCTTTGTGCCACGCTATGAATCGAGCGTGACGGCCAATCTGCTGCGCGATGGCGCGGTGTTTCTCGGCAAACTCAACATGGACGAATTCGCCATGGGCTCGTCGAATGAGACCAGCGCCTTCGGCCGGGTGATCAGTCCATGGAAGAGCAAGGGGTCTGACGCCGAACTGGTGCCAGGCGGCTCATCGGGCGGTTCGGCGGCGGCGGTTTCGGCGCGGCTGTGCGCCGGGGCGACCGGCACTGATACCGGTGGCTCCATCCGCCAGCCGGCAGCGTTTGTCGGCATCGCTGGCATCAAGCCGACTTATGGCCGGGCTTCGCGCTGGGGTACCATTGCCTTTGCTTCGTCGCTCGATCAGTCCGGCCCGATGGCGCGCACGGTCACCGATTGCGCGCTGATGCTCACTTCAATGTGCGGGTTCGATGCCAAGGACTCGACCAGTCTCGATATCCCGGTGCCCGATTTCGCTGCCGGCCTAACAGGTGCCATGAAGGGCAAGCGCGTCGGCATTCCGGCCGAATATCGGCTCGACGGTATGGACCCTGAAATCGCCGCGCTTTGGGATCAGGGCATTGCCTTGCTGAAGGCCGAAGGTGCCGAGATCGTCTCGGTCTCGCTGCCGCACACGAAGTATGCGCTGCCAACTTATTATATCGTGGCGCCGGCCGAAGCCTCGTCCAACCTCGCCCGCTATGATGGCGTTCGCTATGGCAACCGTGTCACGCCGCCGGGCGGCAATGTGCACGACATGTATGCAGCAACCCGCGCGGCCGGATTTGGCAAGGAAGTTAAGCGCCGCATCATGATTGGCACCTATGTACTCTCTGCCGGCTTCTATGATGCATATTACACTCAGGCACAGAAGGTTCGGACGCTAATTGCGCGCGATTTCGAACAGGCCTTCGAAAAATGTGACGTATTGCTGACGCCAACAGCGCCCAGCCCGGCCTTTGCCTTTGGTGCCAAGGCCGATCCCCTGGCCATGTATTTGAATGACGTTTTCACCGTGCCGGCCAGCCTCGCTGGCCTGCCGGCAATGAGCGTGCCGGCCGGACTGTCAGCTTCAGGCTTGCCGCTGGGCCTGCAGATCATCGGCCGCCCGCTCGATGAGATGGGCGTGCTCGATGCCGGCCTTGCAATCGAACGGGCGACTGGCTTTAGCGCCCGCCCTTGATCACGGCCTGATAACAGCACTGGCCCCTAAGACCCAGCGGCAAAATGAATACAGCCGGCAGCCGACGCACCGCCTTGCTCCATCCGGCCGGCGTCGCAGACAAGGTTGGCGTGCTGTCCCTGTGTTAATTCCGCCGTTTGTGCCCGGTTGCACCAAAACCCCTGATCGACTGCCTTGCCCGCCCCCTGCGATTGGCAGCGCGGCTCGGTTCGGCCTGAAATGCCACGTCCGAACACGTGTCACAGGCGCATTTCGGCTAAAGCCCGCAAGCGGCTTTGTTCCTGCGGATATCGTGCGCAATCGCATTGGATACGCCAAGCTGCGGGCTTGCAAAGCCAGGCGACGCTGGCCATAGCGACAGACATGTCTGAAGCTCCCAACAGTGCCCCGAGTTACATCGTCAAGGGCGCAACCGGCGATTGGGAAATCGTGGTTGGCCTTGAAGTTCATGCTCAGGTGACGGCCAAAGCAAAACTGTTTTCAGGAGCTAGTACCGAATTTGGTGCCGAACCCAACGCTCAGGTAAGCCTAGTCGATGCCGCCATGCCGGGCATGTTGCCGGCACTCAACGGCGAATGCGTGCGCCAAGCAGTGCGGACGGGGCTCGCCATCAATGCGCAGATCAACAAATGGTCGCGTTTCGACCGCAAGAACTATTTCTACCCCGATCTGCCGCAGGGATACCAGATCAGCCAGCTCTATCACCCCATCGTCGGCGAAGGCCATCTCGACATAGAACTGGACGACGGCACCAAGAAGCGCATCGGCATCGAGCGCATCCATCTAGAGCAGGACGCCGGCAAATCGGTGCACGATCTGCACCCCAGCATGTCATACGTCGATCTCAACCGCTGCGGCTGTGCGCTGATGGAGATCGTGTCGCGGCCCGATATCCGTTCGCCAGCCGAAGCCGGCGCCTATGTGGCGGGGTTGCGCCAGCTGCTGCGCTATGTCGGTTCTTGCGATGGCAATATGGACGAAGGTTCGATGCGGGCCGATGTGAACGTATCGGTGCGAAAGCCCGGCCAGCCCTTTGGCACGCGCACTGAAACCAAGAACGTAAACAGCGTGCGCTTCATTATGCAGGCAGTGGAGCATGAAGCCCGCCGCCAGGTCGATCTGATCGAAAGTGGCGGGACAGTGATACAGGAAACCCGCCTGTTCGATCCGAACAGCGGCACCACCCGTTCGATGCGCGGCAAGGAAGACGCGCACGATTATCGCTATTTCCCCGATCCCGATCTACTGCCGCTGGTATTCGACGATGGGTTCATTGCCGATTGCCGGCAGTCCTTACCCGAACTGCCAGCCGCCAAGCGTGCCCGTTATGAATCCACTTTGGGCCTGTCGCCCTATCTGGCCGCCGTGCTGTCGGCCGAAAAGGAAACCGCGGACTGGTTTGAAACCGCGATGGCGGCCACCGCGGCCAAAATTGGCAAGTCTGACACCGAAGTGGCGCTGCGTGTCGCCAATTTCATCTCGACCGATTTGTTCGGTGCCCTGAAGAAGCTCGGCAAGGATATCGGCGACAGCCCAGTTTCACCCGACGCACTCGCCGAACTGCTAGCGCTGGCCGCCGATGGCACCTTGTCTGGTCCGCTGATGAAGCAGGTGTTCGAAGCCATGCTGGAAACCGGCGAAGGCGCGGCCAACATCGTCGAATCGCGTGGCCTGAAACAGGTTTCCGATACCGACGCCATCGATGCCGCCGTCCACGCCGTAATGGATGCCAATGCCGACAAGGTTGCCGAATATCGCAGCGGCAAGGACAAGTTGTTCGGCTTCTTCGTCGGCCAGGTCATGCGCGCCATGGCCGGTAAGGCCGCTCCCGCCGTGGTGAACGACCGGTTGAAGGCGCTACTGGAAGGGTAAGGGACTGGACCGCGGCGGCCGCCTGATCGCACCCACTGGTCGCCTTGCGCGCGCGGTTCGTCGCCCGACAACTTGACGAAAGATGAACGTCTGGCGTAACCGCGCCACTTTGTTTCGGTAGGAACGGGCCTGTGTTGATGGCTGTCCCTGCAGGTCGTGTCTGTCGCGTTGGTGGCTCGGGTTTTCGCCATCATCTGCCGCAGGGGCGCAGTTTCGGCAATCAATGTGCATTTCACTTCGCGTCTTAAGGTTCTGGTCGCTGCGGCGGCCGTATTGCTTACGTATGGCCTAGTCTTGGGCCATGTCGCAGCTCAAACTCCCGGTTCCCCTCGTGTTGCTGCTCCCGCCAAGGTCGAGCCGGTGGCATTGGAGCCGGAAGCACCCAAGCTCAATGAACGCCATGTTAACTGCGTGGCCAAGGTCGTCCACCACGAAGCCGGCAACCAACCGCGCGAAGGCAAGATTGCCGTCGCCCATGTGATGATGAACCGGGTGAAGCAGGGCTTTGCCGACAATGTCTGCGCTGTGGCCAAGCAGCCCGGCCAATTCTTCCGCATCGATCGCTATCACCCGGATCGCTCCAGTGAAGGCTGGGCCGAAGCGGTGGACGTAGCCCGCGATGTTCTGGCCGGCGAAGCGCGCGACTGGTCGAAGGGCGCACTTTACTTCCACGCCAATTGGACCAAGCCGGATCGCTTCTTCCGCAGCCGCACCAAGGTGGCGCGGCTCGATGATCACGACTTCTATCGCTGAGGTTCAGTCCGCGCCGGCCTGATCGGGCCAGCGCGCTGCCTTCACGTAATCCCAGCCTGATTTCAGCGCGGCGCGTGGGCCATCCAACCCGCGTGCCGCTGTCTGGTCGGCAAGGCCATGTACGATGCTTCCGATGCGGGCACTGCGCGCGCCGGGCTCCAGCCCGTCGGCCCAGGCCGCCAGCGCATGGGCGTTGAGCAGCGCCAGCGTAAGAACCGCGGCGCCCACCGCGACGGCCATCAGGCCAAGGCCGGACAGGCCCTGTTCGCCCGCTTCGACATTCACAGGTGAATCAAACTGATCGGCCATGCCCCGCCCCTTCAGAATTGATAATAGATGAAGGCGGCGACGCCTTCGAAGCGCATCGCATCGGTGAGCAAGATCGCCAGCCCCACCGCCAGCCCCAGCAGCGGCGCCGGCCAGGCAGCCACCCACCGGCCCAATGCGGGCAGCATGGCGGGCGGCGTGAAATGGATAGCGAGGCCCATCGCGATCAGGCCGCAGAGCAGCGGGCTGGCCAGAACCAGGCCAGGGCGGAAGGCCCAGAGCTGGGTGAAATAGGCCAGCGCACCGTCCAGCGTGTCGGCACGGAAGAATATCCAACCGGCGACCACGATGTGGAAGATGATCAGGATGGCGACAGGCTTGGGCAATGCCGGGAAACCCTGAGGGCGCCATTCGCGCCACAAACGCTCAATCGCCAGCACGCCGCCGTGCAGCGCGCCCCAGATCAGGAAGGTCCACTTGGCGCCATGCCAGAAGCCGCCCAAGAGCATGGTAATCATAAGGTTGCGGCAGATGAACCAAACGCCGCCCCGGTTGCCGCCGACGCTTATATAGAGATAGTCGCGCAGCCAGCTCGACAGCGAGACATGCCAACGCCGCCAGAATTCCCGCAACGAAGCAGAACGATAGGGCTGATCGAAGTTGCGCGGGAATCGATAGCCGAGCAGCGCTGCCAACCCCACCGCCATGTCGGAATAGGCCGAGAAATCACAGTAGATCTGCACGGCATAGCCATAAGCTCCCAATGCTAGATCAAGGCCAGTATGCACCGACGGATCAAAGAAAGTCTTGTCCACGAGGCCCGTGGCGAGTTCGCTGGCCACCACCGCTTTCTTGAACAGTCCCCAGCAGATCAGGATCAGCGCAGTAGCCACCATGCCGCGTGTTAGTGTTGGTACAGCCTTGAATTGGGGCACCAGGTGGCTGGCGCGCACGATAGGCCCAGCGACGAGGTGGGGGAAGAAGCTCATAAGCAGGGTAATGTCGAGGAAACTTGCCGGTTCAGTGTGGCGGCGAGCGATATCGATCAGATAGCTCATGCCCTGGAAGGTGAAGAAGCTGATGCCAACCGGCAGGATGATTTCCAGCACTGGCAGATCGCGACCCCAGCCGGCGCGCACTAGGATGGGCGCCAACTCATCGAAGAAGAAGCCAAAATATTTGAAGAAGCCCAGTATCGCCAGATTGGCCGCCACGCCGATACCGAGCCAGGGCTGGGCCGATCGGCCATCATCCAGCCTTGTCTGGATCGCGTGGGCGCAGCCCCAGTTGATCGTCGCCGAGGCGATGAGCAGCGCCACGAAGCGCCAATCCCAGAAACCGTAGAACACCCAACTGGCCAGCAGCAGGATGATCTTGCGCCATTCGTTCGACGCCAGCCCTGCCGTCCAGACGAGCAGCAGAACAGGCATGAAGAACAGGCCAAAATCCAGCGTGGGGAACAACATTTCAGTGCAGCCCGACCGCCCGCGCCGCATCAAGATCCGCAAGCAGCAGCCGCGCCACTTCCGCGCCGCCGGCCGCGGAATAATGGATGAAATCCGGACCCATCAGCCCGGCCTGCATCCAGCGCACAGCCGAACAGCTTCCTCCCTGCCGCGCCCGCCAATCCCAGAAGGCGATACCCAGTTCGGCCGCCACCCGGCGCTGCACCGCGCTGACGGCGGCCAACGCGGGCGGATTGAAAAGCAGCAGCCCCCGCCGCACCGGACGCGGCATGGGGCCGGACAGGGTGACCGGATCGGGCGCCAGCGTGTCGCCTTCGTCGCTCCACAGCGGGATATCGATCCCGTCCACCGGCAGGCGCCCCGGCATGGTCTGGATCGCCCAGTTACAATCCTCTGCAGCCGGCGCGCCGCCCACCACATTGCTGCGCAAGTCGTTGTTACGGCTGGCGGCATCGGGCGGGCCAAGCAGCAGGATCGGCACCGGGCCAGCCAGCCGGCGGATGCGCGCGACCTGTTCGCGGATATGGCCTTCAAACCGGTTGGCATCAAAAAGCGGCGCAAAGCCTTCGTTGGTACCAAAGGCCAGAATCACTAAATCGACCGGAAGTGCCTGAAACTGCGCGGTGATTGTGGCCTCGTCGGCTCGGCCAAGGAACTGCAACTGGCTGCCGGGAACACCCAGATTGGAGACGATCACCCCCTGCGGCCGTTCCAGCCACCAACCGGTGATGATCGCTTCGCCGGCGACCAGTTCCAGCCGGGCACTGTCTACCGCCGCCGCCAGCACGATACGCCGGCACTGAGGGCCATCGCCAGCAAAGGCCAGTTCCTGGGTATCGGTGCCGAGTGTGAGATTGAGCCGCGGACCATCACCGCCCACAGCAACGCACACGCCGAAGGCGGTAAAACTGGTATCGGCGGCAATCGCCAACGCCGCGCCGGACGTGCGACTGCTGACTGTGTAGCCTGTTATGCCGCGCGACGGCCAGGCCTCTACCGCGCCGCTGCCAAACAGGCCGCGGGCGCTCCAAGAATCTGACATTGTTACTGAAACTCTACGCAGTCGCACACCCGAATGCGGGCGGCCGGCTGGCATCAGGCCACGCCCGCCATTGCCCAGCCGCGTCTGCAGCGCATCGCGCAGGGCGCCGGTGATGGCATCGCCCGCCGTGTGGGAATCGCCGATCTGCACAATGTGCACCGGGCGATCCGTGGGCATCTGCGCAGCCGTCAGCGGCACGCCGGCCAGATGCTCGGCCCCGCATAGCGCCGCCAGGCACGGCGCGGCTGCCACCAACAGAGGCGCGAGAACGCCCATCACGCTTTGGGTTCGGGCGGCGGCGGCTCCGTTGCCGGGTCGGACTGCGGTGGCAGCAAATCGGTTGGAACTATTGCCGTTGGCTGAACGGCCTGTACCGGCGCGGCGGCTTCGGTTGGCTGCGCGGGTGTTTCTGCTGGCGGTTCGCTGATCATTGTGGCCGGCGCGGATCCGGGCGCTGCGGCCGGCGGAATCGCGGCCGGCGGCGGCACCAGATCCGGCGTCACCGGCTTGCCGGCGCGCGCCGCCTGCCCCCAAGCTCGCAGTCGCTTGGCCAGAGAACCGGTCAGCAGGCGATATCCCTTCATGCTCATGTGGATGCCATCGCCGGCGCGCACCAGCCACGGTACGCCATCCTTGCCCGGCAGGTGCGAAGCATAGCGGCCCTTCCCATCAACGGCGGCAGCGCGCGTGTCGATAAAGGGCACATCCAGTTGCGCCATCAGTCGTGCGTAAAACGCGTTCAGCCCCTGCACTTGGGCGTCGTAATTCTCCTCTCGCATCACCGGCAGACCCACCCACACAACGGCGGCCCCCTGCGCCTGCAACGCCTTCACATAACGGGTGATGCGCAGCCCGATCTCCGCCTGCCAGCGCGCCGAAAGCAGCGGCGCGACCTTGCCATCAACATAAATGCCCTTAGTGTCGTTTGCACCAAAGCTGATCACTGCCACATCCACCGGTCCTTCAGCCAGTTGCGCGGCCAACCTGACTTCCAGATTGTGCTGGCGATAGCGGGTGAAGCCGCTGGCCTGTTCGGCATAGCGCAGTACCTGGAAGGCTTCGCGGCGGGGCAACTGGTTGTACAGCGCCGTCCACAGGCCATCGCCGAAACTGTCCCCAAACACGCCGATCCGGTACGCGCGCTTTTCGGCAACAGCGCGGGCCAAACCGGCCGGCACATCGGCCGGGGCTGCCACCGTTTGCGGCAAGCCGTCGGCATCCACTGCCTGCGCCGGCGCGGCCACGCCCACCGCCACGGCCGGCCCTTCCGCCATCCAGGCTTGCAATTGCGGTGCAAAGGCCAGGCCAATAGCAATGCCCGCCGCCACGCCGCAAAACAGCACGGCGGTGCGATCGATCAGGAGCAAAGTCGGATTGGAAGCAGATGGTTCGGACATGATGCGCGCCGGTCTTCACCACGCCCGGCCCAGAGTCGCAAGGGGGGGCGCATTAGGGTCAGCCGCCGGTGAGCGGCGAAGACCGGCCCAGCCGCGCCAATCGCACCTTCAACAGCGCCATACCCACCACGGTTAGCGGCACCGCAAGCACCACGCCTAACGGCCCCAGCAAGGTGCCCGCTGCGATCAGGCTAAAAATGGTGAGCACCGGCGGCAGATCGCCAAAGGTGCTCTGCGCGATCGGCATCACCACATTGCCCTGCAACTGCTGCACCACCACCAGCGCGATGATGGTGAAGATGCCGGTATCCGCTCCCTGGCCAAAACCCAGGATGACGGTGGGCACCGCCACCAGAATGACGCCCAGATAAGGCACAAATTCGCACAGCCCAGCCACCAATCCGATGGCCAGCGGCGACGGCAGGCCCACCAGCCACAGGCCCAGCGAAGTGCCTACCGCCACAAACGCCATGCCTATGGCCTGCCCCTTCAACCAGGCCGTGAGCGAGGTGCGTACCGCCGCCACGGTATCGCTGGCCCGGGCGTGGCTTTGCGCCGGCAACATGGCGATCAACCCATCAACATAAAGCCGCGGCTGCGCGGCCAGATACAGCGCGGCCACCAGCACTACCGCTAGCCCAGTGATTGCCGAACCGATATTGGCCAGGGTGGACTGCACCAACCCCACCACCTGCTCCATTTTCGGCGCATAGTTTTCGATCTGGGAAATCACATCATCACCAATGGAATAGCTGCGCACCCAGCTTTCCACCTGCGCCAGCGCCGCGGGAAAGCGTTCCGACAAGATGATGAACTGCTCCACCATCATAGTGCCGAACAAGCCAAAGATCACCGTCAGTGCCGCCAGTGGAATCAACACCGCCGCTGCAATCGCCAGCGCAAACGGCAGCCGCAAACGCCGCTGCAACAACTGCGCAAAATCACTGAGCATCAACGCAACCAACGCACTGGCAAACAAAACCAGCACCAATTGCTGCAACTGCCAGACGGCCACCGCCACCGCGATCCCGGCCATCACCGCCAACGTGCGCCGGAACCAGCGGCCAGAATCGTCCGGGCTGGGGCTATGATGGAGTTCGGCGGGCGTCGTCATGTCCGCGTATCATGGCCGTGCCGGCTGAAGAAAGAAAGAGGGCCTCCGGCAGGCAGGGGCGCGGTCTCTGCACCCGTTTGCCTTGGGAGTAGCGCAACCGAGCTTTCAAGCTGGCCACCATACTGCCGCCGCTGCAGCCGCTTTGCGCCCTATACGTGCCGCTCGCGCTATCTCGAGTTTCGCCCGGAAGCCGTCGTTCGTTGATCAGTTTTGGCGAAAAGGGGAACTGGAATTGCAACGGTTTTGCGCCGGTCATCCGAGCTTTTGGGGCTCTTGCAAGGTGTCCGGACGCCGCGGCCGCGCTAATCACGGGGAAATGTCCACCTTCTCATTGCGAGCCCGTCTGTCTGAGACCGTTTCAAACCCTAGTGCCTTTGCGATTGGGGCATTCCAGCCATAGGGATCGGTCCGAAACGCGATCTCGCCGTCACCATCGATGAAAACATTCTGATAAATCAACCGAACCGGTATCTCGCGCGGCAAATCGACGAACGTCTGCCTGTTCCGTCTGCGCGCCGCCTGCCATTCGGCGGCGATACCCTCATCTTCGGCGAGCATCTGCGCAAACGCCAGCGCATCGAAGACACGCACACACCCATGGCTCAAGTGACGCTGGCTGCGCGTGAACAGCGACGGCGCCGAGGTATCGTGAAGATAGATTGCAAATTTGTTATTCATGTCGAACTTGACGAGCCCGAGGGCGTTGCTCGGCCCCGATTTCTGCACCAGCCAGCCCTTGCGGCGTACCATGTTGTGCCGCCGCAGATAGGCATTGCTGACGCCGGCCATTTCGCCATTCTGGATCGACTTGGGGATCGTCCAGGTCGGATTGGCGACCAACCGATAAATAGGTGCTAGCAGCTGCGGGGTTTCCTTACCGGCACGGCCAGTTATGACCCGACGGCTATCGACTAGTTGGCCATCACGATAATAGGATAGTCGCGATGCCGCGGTATTGACGTCGATGCGTGTCACTGGCGGCGTCCGGCTCAACCAGCGCAGTCTTTCGAGCGCAACGGCCAGCGCTTGGGCCCGGTCGTACGGCCTCAGGTTGAGGACGCCAAGCGTATCGGGTCCGATCACGCCATCGGCGACGATGCCATAATCACGCTGCAGCCGTTTGACAGCATCGGCAAGCTGCTGATTGTAAAGTGTCTGATCGGTCGGCTGATCTTGATCGACCGGCGCTGGCCACCCGGCTTGCTTCGATGACGCAGCCAGATATTCATCTGCGACCAGTTGAGCGGCGATCTCCGCTACCCGGAGATCAGTGTCGCCTATACGGATGACGCCCCCCTTGATGTCTGGCGGCGCGACAGCGCCGATCTGGGCACTTTCCCGCAGATAGGCCTGTGAGAGCCGGGAATAGCTGTCATCCTGCGGCGCAAGGCCAGCTAGCCAAGCTTCGAGCCGGCCCTCGGCGAGCGCCTGGCCAAGCGGCGTAGCCAGATCGGCTGCTGGGCGCGGGATCGAATAAATCTCGTGCCATGTCGCAGGATCTGACATGCCATGCTCCAGCGCCGCTGCAAAGCGTAGCGCGCTGCGCGTCAACGCGATGTCGCGCTGCGCAGGGCTGGCTGATGGTGGTGCGGCTTCTATGAATTGGGCGCGGTCCAGCCCGTGCCGTTTCCGCGACCCAAGGCTAGACTGGAGTGCCTTGGTTACCACATCGGTCCAAAGCAACCGCCAGCCAGTGGCATCATAAACGCGCTGGACGAGCAGATCCTCACCAGCAGAAGTCCGCAAAGCATCGGCCTGGCTCGAAGGCCAGGGTGCAGTCAATGCGGCCAGCTGGAGTGCCGTCGACGCCGCAGCCGCTGAAACGCCGGCGGGAAACGCGAGCAGCGCCGTTGTCAGCAAAAGTCTGAAATCGAAGGCGGCGGACAAGATTTTGAAGTTCATACCTGTAAACAACAATCGAGCATCAACTTGGCTCCCCGGCGGATCGCGCGGCTGACGTCGAGTGAACCGCGCCGGGTGTGCCGGAGGCATCAGCTCATGAGTTCAACTCGAGCAAGTTGACTGTGACCTCTGGAAATGTCTGGAGCGGTCGTTCGCAGGCGGGGTGGCGAATGACGACAGTTGGGTCGGGAGCCGTCGTTCTCTCCCCGCGTCAACGAACGGCAGCTATCCTGCTTTTGCGGCCAGCAGCGGAAAGTCCGCCATCGGGCCCAGTTCCGGACTTATGCCACCCACTGCTTCCTAGATTTGGCCAAACAGGAGCTGACGCTAACTGGTGTCACCTGGAGTCGCGGTCTACCGGCAAGTGTTGGAGTCATCTGCTGTCATCTGTGGGCAACAGGTAACCGCGGTCGCTGCCCATTTTTCACCACTTCCCCCCAACTCGGACGCTGCCTACGCCCTGTCAGGGTGCCGGCTTCTCCCACCAGTAAGGCAACCGCCGCCGCGTGCCGGTGCCGGCTTCGCTAAGCGTTGCGGCGTCATAGAGCCGACCACCGAGCATCACTGCTCTGACTTTCTCGCTGTTCCGGATGTCGAGCGTCGGATCAGCATCAAGGACCACCATGTCAGCCAGCTTGCCGACCTCGATCGATCCGATGTCCTTCGCATAACCGAGCGACGTCGCCGGCATAATCGTACCGGCCCGCAGTGCCTCAATTGGACTCCAGCCGCCACGGACGAAGGACCACATTTCCCAGTGGGGGCCAAGCCCGGCCTGCTGGCCATGCGCGCCGATCGACACCTGAACACCTCGGTCAGCCAGTTTCTTTGCCTCGCGGGCGCTCCAGGCGTCGACATAATCTTCCTCGGGCGCCATTGGCCGCCGTACATTCTGCTCTGCGAGCAACGCCGGCGGCGCGTGGCGGCTGAGCAGCGGATGTTTCCAGACGTCGGTGTGCTGACGCCAATAGGGGTCGCCGCCAAGGCCACCAAAGGTCACCACCAGTGTTGGCGTGTAGTTCACGCTCGACTGCGACCAGAAGCTGACCAGATCGTCGTAAAACACGGCCACAGGGATATTGTGCTCAACGGTGGAGTTGCCGTCGGCGATCAGTGTCACGCCTTGGGTGTACATCGAGCCGCCCTCCGGGACGACCTCCATGCCTTCCTGCTGTGCGGCCGCAACGACCATCTGGCGCTGGTCGCGACGCGGCTGGTTATAATTCTTGACGCTACGGGCGCCCTGCGCTTTCAGCCGGCGTACGTGCGCCAGCGCGTCATCGATGCTGTTTATCTCGGCATAAACATCGGGGGCCTTGGCGCCATATATGATCTCGCCGGTTGAAAAGATGCGCGGGCCCAGGATCGTGCCGGCGCGCTGCATTTCTGCGGCGGGGAAGATCTCGGCGGCGCGTGATGACGGGTTGTGAATCGTTGTCGTTCCCATCGC
The DNA here is from genome assembly GCA_943369475.1 of Sphingomonas paucimobilis. GTDB lineage: Bacteria > Pseudomonadota > Alphaproteobacteria > Sphingomonadales > Sphingomonadaceae > Sandarakinorhabdus > Sandarakinorhabdus paucimobilis_A. The sequence goes on from CALRNJ020000004.1 coordinate 127,620, forward strand.
CAGATTGGCCATCAACGACCAGTTCTGCTGCGGGATCAGATCGTCGTCGCCTTGCGGCCCGTGCGCATGGGCATCGACCAGCCCGGGGATGACCGTCTTGCCGGCAACGTCGATGACCACAGCGCCCGCAGGCACCGCCACCTGCCCACGCCCGCCAACCGATATGATGCGATCACCGCGGATGACGATGACCCCGTCGTCGATGATGCCGCCCTGCTTGTTTGCCATCGTCAAAATGCGCGCACCCGTTAGCGCCACTGTCGCCGTGGGCTTGTCAGCGCGCATATCCATGCCCAATGCCAAGCCTGTTGTCGGCGGCTTAAATTTCGGCGCTCCATGCAAAGGCGGGGCATTGCCGAACAGTGCCGCCGTGTCCACGCCGAACAAAGTGGCGCCATTGGTCCAGTTCAATCGGCCGCTACCGCTCGACCAACTCAGAAAGTCGCCGCCCTCGGCACTGACGCGCGTCACCGGCAAAGGGCCACCCTTTTCGTCGGCGGGCACATCCTGCGTGCCGGGGAGCAGAGGCATAACAAACACTTCGTAGTTCTGCCTGAAAGCGACGAAGCCGCCATCGGGCGCAACCTGATAATCGGTGACCAGCTCTCCCGTGGCATGAACGCGGCGCGCTTCGCCTGACAGATCGGTGCTGACCAGCTGGCGCTTGCCCTTTTCCATTGTCACCATGAACAGCCGGTCTCCCGCTGAGCCGAACTGTGGCTGCCCTGCACCCGTGGCCACAAGCGTCGCTGTGCCGCCGTTTGCCGCGACCCGGTAAATGCCGGGATTTTCGGACCAGCGCGGCGACGTCAGATTGCCGCGTTCGCCGCTTTCGAACACCACCGTTCGGCCGTCGGGCGAGAAACGCGGCCTTGCATAATGCCCCGGCTGGGCCGTGACAGTTTGCACTTCGCCGCCACTGGCAGCAATGCTGCGAACTTGGCCGAGTTCGGCGTCGGTCCAATCGACAAAGACGACCCTGCGTCCGTCCCGCGACCAGGACGGAAATAGCTCCATGCTCGCGCCGCTGCTGGTCAGCCGGCGTGCCGCGCCTCCGTTGACCGGCTTGATCCACAATTTGCCCAAGGTTTCGAAGACGACCTGTCGACCATCGGGAGAAACGCCTGCCCAGCGCGGCATGCTGGTTGTGAAATTGTCGGGCGCAACCGCGACCTGCGGATGCGCCGCATTGACGATGACGCGGGTGTCGTTGACGCGGAACGGAATGACCCGTGCGCCGCTGCCGTCGGCACCGATGCGGTTGAGTTTCCCTCTGGCCCAAAAAACTAGGCTGGCGCTGTCTGGGGTCCACGCCATGTTGGGGTACACACCGGTCACCGCCCAGGTTTCCTGCACATCCTGGTCGAGCGCGTCATAAATCTTGCGCTCTTCGCCCGAGGCGAGGTCCTTTACGTAAAGTTTGGAGCGCGCCCGCTCCCGGCGGACAAACGCGATAAGTTTGCCATCGGGCGACGGGGTCGGCCGCACAGCGCCGCCTGGGCCGTATACGGCCTTGCCGACGACGCCCGTCTCAAAGTCATAGCGCTCGATGTTGAACAGGTCGGTATTGGAATCCTGAGCATATTCGAAGATCGGACCCGGCGTGACGTTGCGGGTATAGTATAGGCTCCTGCCATCGGGGGCGTAGATCGGTTCGCCGAGTTCCTTTTGGAGCACTTCACTGGCGCGCTTGACCAGCGGGACTCCAGCGCCGCCAGAAACATGGTAAAGCCAGACCTCTCCAGTCCCGAGCGAGCGGCCGGTGGTGAAGTGCTTCTTGGCGATGATAAAGCGGCCGTCAGGGCTCCAGCTTGGCTGGTTGAGCAAACGGAAGTCTTCCTGGGTGAGTTGCCGCTTGTCACTGCCATCGACATTCATCAGCCAGATATTGTCGCCGCCGCCGCGATCGGAGGTGAAAGCGATCCGTTTGCCATCGGGCGAGAAGCGCGGCTGGTGTTCATAGGCCAACCCGTCGGCGATGCGTTTGGGCGTACCGCCCGCAATCTGCATGGTGTAAATGTCGCCGAGGAGGTCAAATGTGAGCGTGCGGCCGTCAGGCGACACGTCCACGTTCATCCAGGTTCCGTTGTCGACATTGATCGGGATAGTCTTCGTCGTAAGGCCGGGCGGAGCGTTGATGTCCCATTTTGCTTTCACCGGTGGGGCGGCATACGCGGCCGGTTCAATTACAACCATGACGAAAGCCGCAACGATGCGAAGGTTCATAAAGTAGCATCTCCCGATCAAAGGCATAATGCCGACAGTCTCTGCCGTCACCCGATTTATGGACAATCGATCGACGAGGACCCACGTGAGCCCCGACACGGGACCGCCGTGGAATTGTGGCTGCCTGTAAGCCTAGATCTACTTGACCGTTCGGACGAGACACGTTTCTGCCGAGCCGCTATTGTTCGCACGGACGACAGTTTCTGGTGAAAGCAGACTTCCCCTAGTCCAATTCCTAACGAGCGGTTCTGGGGCGACAGCGGCCGCGATAGCGATTGACCGGCAGACGGCAGCTATATTCGACTGCTATTCTGCAAGCGGCTTTTGCGCCACCGGTCCAATTGCTGCCGTCATGCCTTCAAGTGCACGTAGAGTTTAAGACAGCGCGCTCGAAAACGAACTGGTGCCGGAACTGCGTCCCTGCCCGCCGAATGCCCACTGTCTCGTTCTGCTCCCCTCCCAAACGCCAAACGGCGGCGCTGCTTCCTGCAACACCGCCGCTGCTTGAACTTTTTCGGCTCAAACGGCCACCCACTCCCCATCGCAGTTATAACGGTGCGCAACACGGCCTGTGTCGTCCAAGGCCCAGAGGTGCAGCCATTGGTTGTCCACCAAATCCTGCACCATTTTGTGGGCCAGGATGATGTCACTGATCGCTGCCAGTGGGGCTTCGATGAAGACGTTCAGGCGCAGCGGTTCATGCATCAGCCGTTCGCCGTCGTGCACGGATTGCCAGGCAAGACCGGTTTTGAGGTCTCCGGCGTTGCCTTCCAGCACGCCAAGTGTGCCGACCACGTTGTGGAGGACCTTGTTGCCGGCGCCCCACACCCGGTTGTTCACGGTAGAGCCGTAGTATTGAAGGTTGATCCAGCTGGCGACGACCATTGGCGCTGTCATGATCAGTTTCAGCACGCCAAAGCCTTCGTCCTGCTTCCAATCATAATTGTGCAGGAAGCTGCGGCCGCCCAGATCGATGCCGAGTGTGCGTTCGCGCGGAGCGGCGATGAAGGCGCCGTTGCCGGCGAGGCCCCATTCCGGGCGTACCTGTGCCCAATCGCGGCTGCGGCGGAGGACCTGAGCATCGATGTTGCCTTGCGGATTGTCGAGCGCGAGGAAGCGCGAACGCTCTCGCCTGGCGAGCGTGGAGGCGCGATCCAGCCAGCCATCCAGTTCGAACAATTCACCGCGCAGCGCTGCCGGCACGCGGTCCCGGTCGAAGATGCTGATCTGATCGGTGGTGGTATCGTGCAGGGCACCTAGGAACCATGTATCGTCCGGGATATTGATGCCGCGGCTGCGCAGACCGATGCGCACGGCGGGATCGTTGAGGATATCGGCGGCAATGCGGGCGCTGGCTTCACCGGTGTGGCCTCCGCATGCACCGCAATCGAGGCCGGAGGCGTGGGGGTTGTTGGCGGTGGTGCTTCCATGGCCGGAGAGCAGCACGAGGCGGGCGAAGTCGCGCGTCAGGCTCATGCCCTTAAGCACGGCTTCGGCCTGGTTCAACCGTTGCTGCGCTGTCAGACCGGTCATCCGCCCACCTACCACTTGGCAATCGAGACGCGGGCCCAGCTTGCCGATGATATCGCCATCAAGCCCATCGGTGTTGGGATCGGACACAGTGCGGGTGAGGCCTAGCGCATCGCCTACCAGCTTGGGCGCAAAGGCAATGCCCATGGCTTCGACAAAACTGAAGCTAGAAACGGCAGATTGCTTGAAGCTTTTCCAGGCCTTGGCGGCACGCCGGCGCAACAGGCGCAGGCCCAGCACCTCGATTTCCTCATCCGCCGAGGCGCCATTCACCATTTCAGTGACGATGAAGGCCGGGGTGAGCAGCACCGGGCAGTGCGCGCCGCCGGTTTCGCGGCCGATGGGGATATACTCGATCGGATAGCCGAAGAAGCCGGCAAAGCCGATGGTTTCGGTGCCGGGCACCACCTGTTCCAGCGCACGGCGATAGACTTCGGAACGCACGTCGATGCAGAAGGCCGCCTGAAGCGCCTTGCGGGCAGATGCGCGCGGCATCTGGAACGGCTGCGCGGTCTCGCCTTCGCGGCCCAACTTGGCCAGAAACTGGCGCTGCCAGGCGATTTCATACGCGTCCTGAAACAGCAGATCGACGGCGAGTTCCGGATCGGCCGAGAGCCCGGCATCATCTGGCAGATCGGCTGCCTGCGCCATTTCGGCGGCCCAGGCGGCCTCAAAGACGGCATCGGTGCGCTGGCGGAACAGGGCATAACCCCAAGTCATGCGGATGGCGAGTAGCTCTATCAGGCGGCCGTCTTCACGGCCATAAAGGCCATTGTCCCACACCAGGTAACGCACATAGGCCGCCCAGCCGCCGATATCGAACAGCGCGCGGTGCAGATAATCGGCCTGCGCCCGTTCGGGGATGCCTATGGCTGCAACGATGTGAGCGATGGCGGCCACCGGATCGGCGGGCAGATCGGCCACGATCTGCCGGAAGCCTTTCACGCCCAGCGCTTCGGCATTGCGATCGTGCTTCATCGTTTCGCGCCACGCCGCCCAGGGTTGCAGGTGCCGCACTGGCATCTGCCAGCTGGCCTGGCCTTCATCAAAGTATGCCGCACACCATCGCGAGATTTCATCCACCATGAAGGCGGTGCGGCTGGCCTGGCGGTCGCCGGCCGAAAGCCGGTCCAGCACTTCAGCAATGGTGGCAACCACGGCCGGGCCAGTGAAGCGCGGCGCCGGATCGCAGGCCAAAGCCGCCTTAGCCAACGCCACGTCTGCCGGGATGGCGGCATTGCCGGGCGCGCGGGCCAGCGCGGCGGCGATGTAATCATCGCTGATGATACCGCTGGCCAATGCCTGACGGTAAAAATCGCGCGGCATCAGCATGTCCACCTTGGCGACGCGGCGCAGAGTGGCGGTGGTGGCGGCAAAGCTTTGCCCGGTGAAGCCGAGGAAGGGGTTCACAGCAACAAAGTGCTTCAGCGGCCAGAGAGGCGCGATGCGCTGGCAGGCTTCGTTGATGGCGGTTTGCAGCGCAGCGGCGACAGCGGGGGGTTCGATGGTGTCGGTCGTCATGGCGGGACCTTTCACAAGATGCAGGGGGATCAGCGGCGCGAGGGCAACCCGGTGGGCCACCAACGCAGCACGAGACGGTTGGCGAGCGCGTTCACGTAAAAACCATGGCGGGCATGGGCGTAGAAGGCGCGGGCCCAATCCGGCGCGCCGCCCGGTTTGGCAGTGATGAAACTGGCCTGGCCGATAGTGAGGGCGCCAAATCCCGCCATTAGCGCGGTGATCGCCGCCAGTGCCACTATGTCGGTACGGTCAGCACCTTGCGGCAGGGTACCAGCCATCAGTGTGGCAATGCACGATTGCAGCGCAAACCATAGGCAGGCGACGACGGCAGCGCCCGCAATGGTGCGGGCGATGACGAAGCCGGTGGGGCGAGTATCGATAGACTGGGCGATATAGTGGGTGAGGCCCATCATCAGGATGGCGCTGAGTGCGAACAAGCCGGGTTCGTGGGCCAGTTCAAACCCGGACAACGTGCCAACAATGCCCACTGCGGCCACCACGCCGGCCACGGCCAGACCCAGACGGGCCGAGGACGGCGCGCCGCCGGGGCTTGGCGACCAACTGGCCCGCGCGATATCGATGACGCTGCCTGAAGAGAGGAAAGCGTGCGCCTTGTAGAGTGAATGCGCCACAATATGCAGCAGCGCCGCCGGCCACGCGCCCAGGCCGCACTGCAGCAGCATGAAGCCCATCTGCGCGATGGTGGACCAGGCCAGCGCCACCTTGATGGCGTTCTGGGTAAGCATCACCACGCTGGCAAACAGCGCCGTAAAGCCGCCGACCACCAGCAACAGGTCCATCGAGGGGGTGGACAGTTGCAGCAGCGGCGAGAAGCGCAGGGCGAGGAAGCCGCCGGCGTTGATGATGCCGGCGTGCAGCAGGGCGGAAACCGGCGTGGGGGTTTCCATCACTTCGGTGATCCAACCGTGCAGCGGTAGCTGCGCAGATTTCAACAGGGCGGCAGACGCGATCAGCACGGCGGCGAAGGTCAGGCTGGCCGGCATATTAGGCACGGCGCTCAGCGCGGTGAACGTGGCGGCGAAATCGAGTGTGCCTGTGGCTTGCCACAGAATGAAGATGGCGCCGGCCAGCGCTGCATCGCTCAGCCGGCTGGCAATAAACTTCTTGCGGGCGGCGAGGATCGCCGCCGGCCGGTCACTGTAGAAGACCAACAACTGGTTAAGGCCCAGCGACGTCCCCACCCAGGCCATGAGGAACATGGCCATGTTGCCCGACAGGATAAGCAGCAGGACGCTGGCAAGGGTTAGCCCAAGCAACCGGGTGAAACGGGCGTGGCCGGGATCGCCAGCCATGTAGTTTCGCGAAAAATGTATGACGATGCTGCCAACGAAGCTGACCAGCAGGAACATAACCGCCGTAAGCGCATCGAATAAGATGCCCACGCCAGGCAGCGCCGGGGTCGCCAACGGGCCACTCAGCGTCACCAGCAGCGCACCGATGAGAGCCGAGGTAAAGCTGAGCAGCGCGCCGCCGCGGGCCAAGCTGGCCAGCCGCTTGGGATCGCTCGCCGGCAGCAGCGCCAGTGCCAGCAGCGCCGCCGGCCCGGCCAGCATCAGCCACATCAAGGGGTGTGTCGTCATCCGTGTCGCTCCAAGTTGAGGGATACGACCGGCCATCTATGCGCTGGCTACAGCTGCGTAAAATAGATATATTGTGTCTGATCATTCGTTTTAATAAAATTAAGTCATGGCCGCGCTCAATTACAACCACCTGCGCTATTTCCATGCGGTAGCGCACGCCGGTAGCCTGACCCGGGCCGCGCAGCAGCTAAATCTGTCGCAATCGGCGCTTTCGGTGCAGTTGAGGGCGCTCGAAGCGCAGCTAGGGCACGCCCTTTTCGAAAGGGTAGCGCGGCGCATGTCGTTGACCGAGGCCGGGAAAATCGCATTGGATTATGCCGATACGGTGTTTGCCGCAGGCGATGCGCTACAATCGACACTGGCCGGGCGGGTGCGACTGGATCAACAGGTGCTGCGCATCGGTGCGCTGCCCACGCTTTCGCGCAACTTCCAGGCCGAGTTCATCGCGCCACTGATCGGCCGCCGCGATGTCGAGCTAATCATGGTTTCCGGCACGCTAAAAGACCTGTTGGCGCAGCTAGAAGCGCATGAGCTCGACGTAGTGCTGGCCAACCAGCCACCCAGAGTATTGGGCGGCAGTATTGCGCCCGATATCATCAGCCGCCGCATCGCCCAGCAGCCGGTCGGGCTGGTCGGCCCGCCCTGCCTGCTGCGCCGCATGCTGCGTTTTCCGCAGGATTTGGCCAAGCTGCCGGTGTTGTTGCCCGCGAAGGGCCTCGATATCCGCACAGGCTTCGATCAACTGCTGGATCAGGCGGGCATCCAGCCGATCATCCTTGCAGAAGTGGACGACATGGCGATGCTGCGCCTGCTCGCCCGCTCATCCGATGCGCTCACCCTCGTGCCGCCGATCGTGGTGAAAGATGAACTGGCCGCCGGCACGCTGGTGGAGATGTTCACTATCCCCGGCCTGACCGAGGAATTTCACGCCATAACGCAGAGGCGGCGCTTTCCCAATCCGCTGTTGGAGAAATTGCTACCCACCTGATCCCACTCCCCTTGCGAGAGAAGTCGAGAGACGCCCGCAGGGCGGCCTGAATGACGGGGATTGCGAGCGCCGCCTCTCCTGCCACGCTTTGCGCGAACCGCCCTCTCCCGCAAGGAGAGTGGGGAAGGATTACAGTCCCATCTCTGCTGCTGCTGCCCTGATGCGGCCCTGCGCGCTGGTATTCCCGGCAAAGGCGGCCAGCGCCTGATCGCGCGCCGTCTTTGCCGCCGGCACATCGCCCAGCACCTGCCGGGCGCGCATCAGGCGCAGCCAGCCGGCTTCGTCCTTCGGATTGGCCTTCAGCTTTTGGGCAAGGCCATCAACCATGGAACGGATCATCGCCTGCCGGTCAGCCGGGTTCATCGCTTGCGCGGCCTGCACCTGTTCGCGGCTGGGGCTGGGCATTACGCCAGGAGCAGCGGAGGCCGGTGCGACGGCATTGGCAGCAGCAGCGGCAGCCACGGGCGGCGGAAGGCCGGGCACGGCGGCATTGCCAACGGGCTTGATGGAGGCCAGCCGCGCGGTAATGTCGATGCCGGCGGCCTGCGCTGTTTGCTGGATCACGGCGCGCAACTGCGGCAGCCACGGCGCATCGGCGGGTGAATCGGCGACTAAGCGCAGCATGTCCTCGACGGCGCCCTTGCGATCGCCCGTTTCCGATTTGCGCACGGCGAGGAAATAGCGGGCGCGGGCATCGGCGCCATCCTGCGCGGCAGCTTTTTCAAAGGCTGCGGCAGCGGCCGGGGTGATCTGGCCACCAGCTTCCTGTACTAACGCCTCGCCATAGGCGGATTGATAGCCTTCGCCATCCTGCTTCAGCGCGATGGCGCGGGCATAGGCCTTCGCGGCATCGGCGTAGCGGCCGGTCTGGAAATAGCTCCAGCCCAGCATGCGCCAGCCTTCTGGATCACTGCCATTGGCCTGCACCTTCTGTTCCAGGCCGGCGATGAGCTGGTTCACTTCACCCTGGGCAGCGGCGTCCTGCACAGGCGCAGCGGCCGGCGCGGCAGCAGGTGCGGGCACGGTGTTGCTGGCCAGTTCCGGCTGGCCCATGCGGGCATAGAGCGCGGCAGCGGCCACCGCAACCATGGCGGCCAAGCCCAGCGCCAGGCCGGAAAGCGCCTTATGGCCCATGGTGCGATCAAGCTCGGTCGAGATATGGCCAGCGGCGAGCAGGCGACGGCGGATTTCGTTGCGCAGGCCTTCGGCTTCTCCCGGCTGAACCGCGCCGGCGGCCAATTGCAAGTCGACATCGGCCAACTGATCCTTCAGCACAGCAATAGTGGCGGCGCGGGCGTCCACCCGGGCTTCTTGGCGGCGCACCAGCGGAATAGTAAGCCAGGCCGCGGCCAGCGCCGTTAGCGCGGTGAGGATGATCCAGAGTGTCATGATGGTCTCAGTCTTGCAGGTCAGCCAGCCGCTCAAGCTCGGCGCGTTCAGTATCGGTGAGTGGAGCGGCATCAGGCATTGCAACGGGCTTGCGCCGTTGCCAGAAAATCAGGCCGGCGCCGCCCAGCAGCAGAATGGCAAACGGCCCCAGCCACAGCAGCAGCGTGTCGCCTTCCACCGGTGGTTTCAGCAGCACGAAATTACCGTAACGCGCCACGACAAAATCGCGCACTTCGGCATCGCTTAGGCCCTTTACGATCTGTTCGCGCACCAGCACGCGCAGGTCGCGGGCCAGCGGCGCGTCGCTATCGTCTATGGACTGGTTCTGGCAGACAACACAGCGCAGATCCTTACTGATGGCGCGGGCGCGGGCTTCCTGTGCAGCATCGGGCAGCATTTCATCGGGCAGGACGGCGGTGGCTGGCGTGGCGAACAGGAGCCCCGACAGCAACGCCAAGCTGCACAGTTGGGCGATAGGCCCCGGCTTTCGATGGGATGGCGACAGGGACAGGGATGACGGGCGGAATGAGATCATGCTTCGGCGCGCAATTTCTGCATCAGCGGCTTGATCTGCTGTGCCCATACTTCCGGGCTGATAGGGCCGATCTGCTTGAAGCGGACCCGGCCCTTCTTGTCCACCACGAAGGTTTCCGGGGCACCGGTCACGCCGAGATCGATGGCGGTGCGGCCGGGGAAATCACTGCCCATGCCAGAATAGGGGTCGCCATAGCGGGCAAGGAAAGCGCGGCTGTCTTCCGGCTTGTCCTTCCACGCAATGCCATAAACGGGGAAACCTTCGGCCGCGATGCGTTCCAGCACGGGGTGTTCCTGCGGGCAGGCGGCGCACCAGCTTGCCCACACATTGAGCAGGCGCGGTTCGCCTTTGAAGCTTGCGCTGGTGAGGCCGGGGCCACTCTCCACGATGCCGGGCAGCACAAACTCCGGCAGCGGCCGGTCGATCAGCTGGCTGGGCAGTTCCTTGGGATCCTGGGTCAGGCCAAAGCCGAGGAAGGCAGCAAGCCCGGCAAATGCGATGACCGGCAGGATGAACAGCAGGCGTTTCATGCGTTGAGCTTATTCCGCCGGAACCAGATTGAGCGCAAGAGGGCTGCGCACCTGCGGCGCGCCAATGCGGAAGCGGCGATCCGCCAGACTGGCCGTACCGCCCATCGCCATTAACAGGCCGCCGAACCAGATCCAGCCCACCAGCGGATGCCAGTAGATGCGCACGACCAGCCCCTGCCCGCGCGCATCGGTTTGCACATCGCCGATGGCCACATACTGATTGCCCAGCGGCGACACGCCGATCCCGGCTTCCGTCGTCTGGTTGCCAGAAACGGTGTATAGGCGCCGTTCGGATATAAGGCTGTGGGTCGCGCCATCCTGTGCCACCGTAAAGCGGGCGCGCAGGGCACGATAGTTGGCGCCATCCACTTCTTCGGCACCCAGCATGGTGACGCTCACCGGGCCGGCGACCGCCATTTCGCCAGGGCGCATCACCAGGATTTTTTCGGCGGCAAAGCTGGTCATCGCCGCGATGCCGGCGGTGGTGAAGCCCAGCCCGGCATGGGCCAGCACCAGCCCGATGGTCGCCGCCGGCGTGGTGCGCACCAGTCGCCACGAAAAGCCGCCCGCGCCCCACCAACGCCGCACCAGCACGAGCACCGCGCCCATCACCAGCCAGCCGCCGAGCGCGAGGCCGAGCGCGGCCACGACCTGCGCCGAGCCTAGCCATAGCACCAATCCGGCCAAGAGCACCGCCACAATTGTCGCTGGCAGCAGCAGCTTCTTGCCCACAACGGCCAGATCATCGCGTTTCCAAGCTAGCATCGGCCCAATGGTGACGAGGATGAGCAATGGTACCACCAACGGCACGAAGACGAGATTGTAATAAGGCGGGCCCACTGAGATCTTGTTGGTGGGCGACACCGCTTCCATGATCACCGGGTAGAAGGTGCCGAGGAACACCACCGCGGTGAGCGCCATTAGCAACAGATTGTTAAAAGTGAGGCCGGACTCACGGCTGATGCTGCCGAACAGAGCACCGGACCGCAGCATCGGCGCACGGACTGCGAACATCGCCAGCGCCGTGCCGGTGGCACCGATGATCATGGCAAGAATGAACACGCCGCGTTCGGGATCGACGGCAAAGGCGTGCACCGAGGTAAGGATGCCGGAGCGGACCAGGAATGTGCCGATAAGGCTCAACGAGAAGGCGAGGATGGCGAGCAATATGGTCCAGCCTGCGAGACTGCCGCGCTTTTCGGTTACGATGGCCGAATGCAGCAGCGCCGTGCCGATCAGCCACGGCATGAAGCTTGCGTTTTCCACAGGATCCCAGAACCACCAGCCGCCCCAGCCCAGCTCATAGTAGGCCCAAAAGCTGCCCAGCGTGATACCGCAGGTGAGCGGTACCCAAGCAGCCAGCACCCACGGCCGCATCCAGCGTGCCCACGCCGGATCGGCTCTGCCTTCTAGCAACGCGGCAACGGCGAAACTGAAGGTGACGGAAAAACCAACATATCCGAGGTAGAGCAAGGGCGGATGGAAGACGAGGCCGGGATCCTGCAGCAACGGGTTCAGTTCCGCGCCATCCAGGGGCACCGGGAACAGGCGTTCGAACGGGTTGGAGGTGAACAAGGCGAAGGCGAGGAACGCGACCGAGATCATCGCCTGTATGCTGAGGATGCGGGCCTGCAGCGTGACGCGCAGATTGTCACCGAACTTTGCGATGCCGGCGCCATAGATGGACAATACCAGCACCCACAGCAGCATGGATCCTTCATGATTGCCCCAGGTTGCCGCCAGTCGATACGGCAAGGGCTGCGACAGGGCACTGTGATTGGCGACAAGTGCGACCGAAAAATCGGCCTGGCCAAACAATGTCATAAGGCTAGCGAAGCTGATGCAGATGAGCAGGGCCTGCAAGGCCGCCGCACTGCGACCGAACGCCATCAAGGCCGAATCCCCGCGGATCGCGCCCAACATCGGTAGCACGGCCTGCAGGGTGGCAACCAGCAGCGTGAGGATCAAGGCGAATTGGCCGATTTCGGCAAGCATCTGCAAATCTTCTCCTCTGGGCGGCGGCGAGCCCGCGAATAATCGTGCCAGACTGCATTCTTGCTCTAGCCGAACCGTATCAAGATGCTAGGATTTATCTGGGATCAAGAGGCTTGAACTGGGGGCAAGGCCATTGTGACGACGTATCGCATCGCGATTGTGGGATCGGGACCTGCCGGACTTTCGGCAGCAGCTCATGCTGCCAAATTAGGGCTGAGCCACATCTTGCTCGAGAAGACCGATCATCTGTCAGACACGATATACAAATATCAGAAGGGCAAGCATGTGATGGCAACGCCGTCGCTATTGGTCCTGCGCTCGCCGCTGGACTTCGAAGCCGGCAAGCGCGAGGTGGTGTTGGGCACCTGGAACGAGCAAACGGCCGCCGCCGGAGTGAACGTAAAATATGGTGCCGAAGTAAAAGCCATCGCAGGCACCGGTGCTTCCATCCCCGGCTCGGTGATGCAGATTGCCACCCGCAACCGCGATGGCACTACCAGCACCACCGAACTACAGCGCAACGCCCCGCCGTATCGGCTGACGCTTGCAAATGGCGAAGAGATCATGGCCGACACCGTGATCATGGCGCTCGGCACGCAGGGCAACCCCAATCTAATGGGCTGCCCGGGCGGCAACCTGCCCCACGTGCAGTATCAGCTCGACGATCCCACCGAATATACCGACGAACATATCTTCGTGATCGGCGGCGGCGATGCCGGGATCGAAAACGCGCTCGGCTTGTGTGCCGACCCGGCGCAAAACAACACGGTCACGCTTATCAACCGCACGGCCGATTTCCCCACTGCCAAGGATGCCAACGTCAAGGCGCTGATGGCGGCGCGCGATGCAGGGCGCATCAGCATCATGGCCGAAGCCAACACCACGGCGGTGGAACCCGGTTTCATTACGGTGGAAACCCGCGATGGCGAAGTGCGGGCGCGCTGCGATCGGATCATCGCCCGCATCGGTTCGGCCCCGCCGCGCAGCTTTGTCGAAGGCTGCGGCATCGAGTTTGCCAGTGCCGACCGGCTGGCCTTCCCCAAGCTTTCCGCCACCTTTGAATCGACGGCGCCGGGCATCTATGTCGTCGGCGCGCTCGCCGGCTATCCGCTGATCAAGCATTGCATGAACCAGGGCCACGACGTGGTGGAGTTCATCAACGGCAATCTTGATCTGAAGCCGGCCGACGAACCGATCCTGGAAGCCAAATTCGCAAGCTTGCCCAATGGACCTCGGGGCAAGCGCGGCGTGGCCGAATGGCTGGAATATCTGCGCGACCGCGTCTCGATCCTCAACGGCATGAGCAGTCTGCAGATGCGGGAATTCATGCTGGACTCGACGGTAAAGCTCTATCGCGCCGGAGAGACTATCTTCGAGCGCAGCGCGCCGGGCTCCTCGCTGTTCGGCGTTGCAGATGGTGAAGTGGCAGTGGAGGTGAACCCCAATGATCCGTCGATCACCGTACCGATAGGAACCGGGCAGATCTTCGGCGAAGTCGGCCTGATTTCCGGCCGGCGGCGCGGAGCGACCATCAAGGCAGCGCGCGACACCATCGTGGTGGAAATCAGCCGCAACGCGGCGCTCAAGCTGATGAGCCAGGTGCCGTCGGCATCGCGCGAGATCACCCGAATCAACACCGAGCGCACCTTGCTGCAGATCTTCAAATCCGGCCTAGCGCCGGCCGACCTGGTAGACGTGATCGCCGGTGCCAAGGTGGAAACCATTCGCGCCGGCCAGACCATCATCAAGGAAGGCGAGACCGGGGACGACATCTTCATCATCCGATCCGGGTCAATGGTGGTGGAAAAGTCGGTCGGCGGCAAACCGGTGTTCCTATCCTATGTGCCTGCCGGCAGCTATGTCGGCGAAATGGCCGTGATCGATGGCAGTGCGCGTTCCGCCACCGTGCGCGCTGCCGTTAAGAGCGATGTGATCCGCCTTTCGGGCCAACCGTTCCGGGCGCTTCTCGCGGCCAAGCCTCAACTCCTCGACAAATTGCGCGGCGAAATGGCCAGCCGCACCCAGCTCAACAATTATATCGAATCCAAGAAAGACAGCTTCTCCGGCGTGGTGGACATGTACACCGGAGTCGCCAACTTCCTGGTTGAACAGGGCGTCGGCGAAGCCACCGACGTGCTATTGATCGACGAGAAATTGTGCGTGGGCTGCGACAATTGCGAAAAAGCCTGCGCCGATACGCATGATGGCCTGTCGCGTCTGGATCGCGAAGCTGGGCGCACCTATGCCCATCTGCACGTGCCGACCAGTTGCCGCCATTGTGAGCATCCGCACTGCATGGCCGATTGCCCGCCCAATGCCATCCATCGCGGGCCGACCGGGGAAGTCTATATCGATGACACCTGCATCGGCTGCGGCAATTGCCAGCGCAACTGCCCCTATGGCGTGATCCGGCTGGACAAGGTGCCGCCTAAAAAGCCGTGGCTGCTCAGCTGGTTCCTGTTCGGCAGCGGCCCCGGCCCCGGCGAAGCCAGCCACAAATGGGCCAAGAAACATGATCCCGCTTATGCCGAAAAGGCCAAGAAGGCGATCAAGTGCGACATGTGTTCGGGTCAGGAAGGGGGCCCGGCCTGCGTGCGCGCCTGCCCCACCGGCGCTGCCATCCGCGTCTCGCCGGAGCAATTCCTCGGTGTCGCCCTAATGAACCGGGAGGACCGCTGATGGCCAGCACAGCCCCTGTGCGCAAAGCGATGAGCGGCAAGGCCGTCACCCGCGCGCCCCGCGATACCGCCCACGAAGGCTTCCTGAGCCACAAGCGCGGCCGCTGGGCCAAAGTGGCAATGACCTTGTGCGTGGTGGCGGTGGGGGCCTATCTGCTCACTGATCCCGTCCCGCGCCACAATGGCGGCACCTGGCTGGGTTATCTGCTCGGCAGCATCGGCGCCGGCATGATCGTCTGGCTGTCGCTGCTGGGCGCGCGTAAGCGGTTGATCGGATCGAAGCCCTTCAGTCTTAAGGGCTGGACCAGCGCGCATGTCTATCTGGGCCTGTCGCTGATCGTCATCGGCACGTTGCACACCGGTTTTCAGCTCGGCTGGAATGTCCACACACTAGCGTGGGCGCTGATGATGATCGTGATCATTTCGGGCCTGTGGGGCATCAGCTTGTATGCCACCCTGCCCGAACGCCTTTCGGCCAATCGGGGCGAGGTCACGCAATTGCAAATGCTCGAGGCCATCCGCACGCTGGATCGCCAGCTCGATACGGCCGCACAACCGCTGGACGCTGAAGATGCGGCGCTGGTGCGGATGAGCCTGGAGGAGTGCCGCATCGCCGGATCGCTGGGTCAACGTCTTTCGGGAAATTACGCCAATGATGGCAATGCCCGGGCGCTGGCGGCGATCACCGAAAAGGTGATGGCGGGCCGGCGCACTGGCCGGGTTGAAGATCGATTGCAGCAGATCGAGTTCCTGCTGGAGCGGAAGGAAGCGGCGCTGGCGCAAGCCCGCCGCCATATCCGCATGAAAACCCAGCTGGAGTTATGGCTTTATGTGCATGTGCCGGTAACGATCGCGTTGCTAGCGGCCTTGCTGGCGCACATCATTTCCGTGTTCCTGTACTGGTAAGGGAGAGGCGGGCATGAGCTTCATCGTTTGCCAGGTCGCCAAGCGCGCCGATGGTGGTGATATCATTCGCACCCGCACGCTGGTGCAGGCAGAATTGACCGTTGGGCGCGGCACTGATTGCGATATCCAGCTGGCCGATCTGGCCGTCATGCTGCGCCACGCCCGTCTGATCGAGATCACCGCGGGCAAGGTGAGCGTAGAGTCCATCGGCGGCGTGCCGGTGGAGGTGGGCGGCAAGTTCGTTACTCGCGCCGATCTGGCGGTTGCCGACAAGCCCGCGATCGATATAGGCCCGTTCCGGCTGTCGCTATCCCCTGGCGACGATGGCGCCGTTGCCATTACTGCCGAACGGGTGGTGCCGCCGATCGAGGCCGCCGACGCGGCACAGGAAACCAGCATCTTCTCGCTTTCGGGCGCGATGCCCACCAAGCGCCGCATGGCGTGGATTGGCGGGCTGGCCGTTCTGGTTCTTCTGTTCCTAGTGCCGCTGTTCCACTTCATCAGCGAAGGCGAGCCTGCGCTGCCCAAGACCATGGTCGCGGAAGCCGCGAGGCCGGCCACCCCCGGCCAAGGCGTTGGCCTTGACAAGCTTGGCGCGCCCACGGCGCGGTCAGCGGCAGCCGGCGGCTTTGCACCCGATGAGGCTTGGTCGAGCGGCACGCTGTCAAATGCCCATGCCAGCCTGTCCAATAATTGCGGCGCCTGCCACAACAAGGCGTTTGTGAGCGTGACCGACAGCAGCTGCCAAGCCTGCCATACGCCGGCTAGCCTGCCCGATCATGCCGCACCGGCCCGCATGGTCAAGGGCCGCCCGCCCGAAATCGGCGTGATGGGCGCCGCGCACAGCGCCTTCAATCTGCCGCAGGGCCGCTGTACCAGCTGCCACAAGGAGCATGAAGGCGCAGCGACCGTGATGACTGTCGCAGAAAGCTTCTGCACCGATTGCCACGGCGGCCTGAAATCACGACTCAGCGATACGGCCTTGGCCAACGCGCCAGGCTGGACCAAGCATCCAGATTTCCGCGTTACGCTGGTGTCGTCGCCATCAGTGGAAAAGCCGCTTTTCACCCGCACCGCCCTGACTGGCGCACGAGAGAAATCCGGGCTGATCTACCCTCACAACATTCACCAATCCGCGACCAACGCGGTAGCCAACATGGCACAAAAACAGAAGCTGCCGGTGGGCGCCGATGGCGCCCTTACCTGCAGCTCTTGCCATAAGGCCGATGAAGGCCAGGTAAGGTTCAAGCCGATCGAGATGGAAGCCAATTGCGGCGTATGCCACGACCTGGCCTTCGCACGCGATGGTAGCACCTTCCGCACGCTGCCACACGGCAAGCCGGCGCAGGTGGCCGGCATCATCCGCGATTTCTATTTGAGCCAAGCAGTCGCCCCGCGGGCCGACGTGCAGCGCATCGCCTTTAATCGCCGCCTGCCCGGCCGCATGGCCGAAGTGGAAACCGCCCAGCTGCAACTGGCCGGCATCGGCGATGCACGCACCCGGGCCAAGGCGGCCACCGTTGGCATTTTCACCGGCAAAGGTTTGGGAGGCAAAGGTATCTGCAACGATTGCCATATCGTTACTGATACAGGCGCTGCAGATATCACCCGCCGTTTCGCCATCGCTCCGGTGAGCATCAACGATCATTATCTGCCGCAAGGGCGCTTCCCGCACGGCAAGCACAAGAGCTATGACGGCAAGACCGGGCAAGCTGCTTGTGTCGCCTGCCACACAGGCGTAATGAAATCCAAGGCCTCGACCGATGTGAACGTACCAGGCATTGCCAATTGCCGCGAATGCCACGGTGCACCGGCCCAAACCCTGCTCAGCAGCACGACCAAGGCTGGCGCCAGTTGCGAAACCTGCCATGGCTATCACGAAGGGTTTGCGCCCGCCAAGACACTGCCTGTTGGGCATATACAGCCTGCCAGGGTTGCCGTTTCTACTAGCCGGCAGACACCGGCCTGATGCCCGCCGCACTTTGCCATCTCCACGTCACTGCATCAGTTTTGCTGTTATTGCCGTGTATAATGGAGCAATTCCCGTTTTGGGGGCAGTCTCGGCCCCTGCAGAGGTGCGCACTATGCTGATAGCCCAGGTCACGGATATCCACCTTGGTTTCCAGCCGGATGACCCGGAGGAAATGAACCGCAAGCGCTTTGACGAGGTAGTGGACTCCCTGCTGGCGCTCACACCTCTGCCCGATTTGTTGCTGGCGACAGGCGATCTGACAGAAAATGGCAGCATCGCCTCTTATCAGACCCTAAAAATGATTACCGAACGTCTGCCGTTCCCGGTGCATTTCGCGCTGGGCAATCATGATCACAGGGCCAATTTCCGCACTGTTTTCCCCGATGTGCCGGTATGCAACACCGGCCATGTGCAATATGCCATGGTACATGGTCCGTTGCGCTTTGTAGTGCTAGATACCTTGGAGGAAGGCCATCATGGCGGAGTGCTATCCGCAGAGCAGGCAGCTTGGCTGGATGAAACGCTGCTAGAAGACAGCAGGCCGACCGTGCTCATCCTTCACCACCCGCCAATAGAAAGCGGCAACGGTTGGATGACAGAGGATCTGAGTGCCCCTTGGGTGCAGCGCTTGGCTGGCGTGGTACGCCGCCACTCACACATCATCCGGATGATCACTGGCCATTTGCACCGTGGCATCGTGACAGGCTGGCATGGCACCACTCTGGCTGTGTGTCCATCGTCGGCGCCCCAGGTCGCCATCGATTTCCGCGAGATCGACGGGGAGAATCCCGACGGCCGCGACATGATCGTGGCCGAACTGCCGGGCTATGCCCTGCATTACTGGACCGGGGGGGACCTGATCACCCATTTCTGCGCCGGCGGCGATCACCCGGTTCTGGCCCGCTACAATGCGCGCATGCAGCCGACTGTGCAGCACATTCTGGCGGAACGCACCGGAGCGCACTGAACGCCCCCGTACGGGCCTGGGCTCAGGGTTTTGGAAAACAGGCTAGCGTGTCGGACGTGACATCCGAAACGGCGCGATACGCCGCCACAAAGGCTTACCAGCTCGCGTCGCGCTTATCCCGCGGAACGCCCGGCGCATTGACATGCACGGTCACCACCTCGTCTGGCGCCTAGCCCTTCGGCGTCATCACCCGGCCCACACCCTGCATATTCTGGGTATAACCGTGGCCGCGATACCAAGCCATGTGCATGGCCACGGCCTTGTCGAAATCGGCGATCGTGGCGCTGGGCTTCAGCTTCGAGACGCGGATCACCTGCACCTCGCCATCACAGCGCGGCGCGGCGCGGCGGCCGGTGCCTGCGCCAGCACCGGCGACGCGACAGCAATCATAGCTGCCAGAAACTACGTCTTTATCTTCATTAAAGATCCCCCAATCGGGTCGCGCTGGTGTCGGCGAGCTTGCAATGCCTGCATGGTTGGGAGGACGGAGCAAGAACAGCGCTGATAGCGCGCTTAGACCCTCATGGGCATCAGCACGTAAAGTGCCTTCGCCTCATCATTCTCACGGATAAGCGTGGGCGCCGAGGCATCTGCCAGGTGCACATCCACCAGATCGCTGCCCACCTGACCGAGAATGTCGAGTAGGTAGCGATAGTTGAAGCCCACCTCGATATCGGCGGCAGCATAATCGGCCGGCACTTCTTCAGATGCTGTGCCGTTTTCTGGGCTGGTGACCGACAGAGTGACCTTGTCCCGGCCGAGCGCCAGCTTCACCGCTCGGGTCTTTTCGGTGGTGGCTATGGCGGCAACTCGGTCCACGCCTTCAGCCAGCACCTTGGCATCGATCTTCAGCAACTTGTCATTCGCTGTTGGGATGACGCGGGTATAATCTGGGAAGGTGCCGTCTATCAGCTTGCTGGTGAGCGTTGAATCGGCCGAAAAGCGGAACCGCGCCTTGGCGGGCGACAGGCCGATTTCCACCGGTGCATCCGCCGCCATTTCATCAAGCAGCTTGCGCACTTCGTTCACGCATTTGCGCGGCACGATCACGCCCGGCATGTCGGAAGCGCCGGCCGGCAGGTCCAACTCGATGCGGGCAAGGCGGTGGCCATCGGTAGCCACACCGCGCAGCTTCGGAGACGGGCCGGTGGTTGCGTGCAGATAGATGCCGTTCAGATAATAGCGGGTTTCCTCAGTGGAGATCGCGAACTTCACAGCGTCGATCAATTCCTTCAACTCACCCGCCGAAAGCGTGAAGCGCACCGGCAGATCGGTTTCGGCAATCACCGGGAAATCATCGCGCTTCAGCGTTGCAAGGCTGAAGCGGCTGCGCCCGGCGTTCACGCTCATGCGGTCACCCGAAACGGCCAGTTCAACCTGCGAACCTTCCGGCAGCTTACGCACGATATCGAAAAGTGTGTGAGCCGAAACCGTGGTGGCACCGTTCAAATCGATCGCAGCGGGGATATTCTCCACCACCTGCAGATCAAGATCGGTCGCCATCAGGCGCAGGCCATCTGCGCGCGCTTCGATCAGCACGTTGGAAAGGATCGGGATAGTATTGCGACGTTCCACCACCGACTGGATATGGCCCAGGCACTTCAGCAGGGTTGCGCGCTCAACGGTGGCCTTCATTCTGATCCCTGTTACGATATGGTGAATTTCGCCGCACTATAACCATTCATGCGCGCGGCGGTAGTGGCGATCTGCGGGGAAATGGGCCTATGGATGGCAGATGGATCTGATTCTCGCCCGCCACGCCGAAACCGTGTTCAACGCCGCCGCTCGCATGCAGGGCCACATGGCGCACACCCCCCTCACCCGAACCGGCATCGCCCAGGCCGAAGCCATGGGCGCCGCCTTGCGCGAAACACTGAGCGAAGCGCCAGACCGCGATTTCTGGGTCTCCCCCTCCGGCCGAACCCAGCAAACCGCCGCCATCGTGAGCGAGCACCTGGGCGTGCCCTTTTTCAACTGGCGGCAAGACACGCGCCTGCTCGAAATCGATGTCGGCCAATGGGAAGGCCGCTATTACGCCGATATTGTCGCCGAACTGGGCGAACATATCGTCTGCCCCGATCGCCGCCTGTTCCGCGTGCCGCCGCCCGGCGGCGAATGGTTCCCCGAAATCGCCGCCCGCCTGACCGACTGGTTGGCCGAAATCGACCTCACCCGCCCCAGCCTGGTCATCAGCCATGGCATTACCGCCCGCGTGCTGCGCGGCATTCTGGTCGGCGGGCAGGATTGGCAAGGCATCCCCGTCGCCGCCGATGCACCGCAGGGCACGGTGTTCCACATTCGCGATGGGGTGGAGACAATGCTGCACGTGGGCAGCGGCGTGCAGGGCGTGCGGGCGGCCTGAGGGGTTTCCGTCGGGGGAGAGCCTCCGGCGAGCCGGGTCGCAGACCCTGCCACAGTTTGCTTTTGGCCGGCGCTTGGTGGTGGATCCGGCGTGTTTATTGGCCATTCCGTCTTGAAGCGCGAGGTGGCCCAAGCCGCTTATACACAACCGGTCTTTTCACGTTCCAGCCAACTTCAGCGCAACGGCCCTGCGCGCAAAGGCCGCTATCGATGACTTGCTTTCGGACCCACTTCACGCGGACCTGCGGGTCCCCGGCTCAAATGCGACGAACAGCCGGCCCTCACCCTTAGGCAGAGCTACCCACTGGCGGAGGTAGGTCTTGAGAACCGCCTGGCCTATTGGCGCGCCGTTCCAAAAGAATTCACCATTGCGCGGGACAGGAAGTGAGTAGCCGTCGAGAAAGCCGACCGAAGTGTCGAACGGAAGCCGGGCGGGACCGATCAAACGATCATTACTCGACGTCGTGGCGGCGATGCTCGGCAATACAAAGCTGCATAAGCCCATTGCGGCGGCTATGACTATGTATCTCATCGCAAAGCCTTTATAATCGTCAGTCCGAACGTCTGCCATCGGGAGCTGTGAAATGACCAACCGATGCGGCGCACGCGAACGCCCTCCCAACCCGCACACTCGAAATCAAACGGGTGCAGGGTCTGCGACCCTGCCCGTCTGAGGCCCTCTTTCGCCCTTCCTCCCGTAACCCCACTCTTCTAAAAGGGCGGGCGCAATAGCCGGAGTCCCCGCCATGTCCGATCCCGTCGTCATCGCCAGCTATGCCCGCACGCCAATGGGCGGGTTCCAGGGTGCGCTTTCGGGTTTGAGGGCGACCGAGTTGGGCACGGCGGCCGTGCGGGCGGCGGTGGCGCGGGCGGGGGTGGCGCCGATGGCCGTGGATCAGATCGTGATGGGGTGCGTGTTGCCGGGTGGGTTGGGCCAGGCGCCGGCGCGGCAGGCCGCGTTGGGGGCCGGGTTGCCGTTGCATGTGGAGGCGACGACCATCAACAAGATGTGTGGCAGCGGCATGCAGGCGATGATCATGGCGCATGATGCGTTGGCGGCGGGCAGTGCTGATGTGATCATTGCGGGCGGAATGGAGAGCATGACCAATGCGCCGTATCTCCTGTTGAAGCATCGCGGGGGCGCGCGGATTGGCCATGATGCCATCAAGGATTCGATGTATCTGGATGGGCTGGAAGATGCCTATGATCCCGGGCGATTGATGGGCAGTTTTGCCGAGGAGAGCGCGCGGGATTACCAGTTCACGCGGGAGGCACAGGACGAATTTGCCATCGCCAGCCTGGGCCGGGCGCAGGCGGCGATTGCCAGTGGCGCCTTTGCTGGCGAGATCGTGGCGGTAGCGGTTCCGGGCAAGGGTGGCGAAACGTTGATCGATACCGACGAACAGCCCGGCAAGGCCCGGCCGGACAAGATCCCCACGTTGAAGCCGGCCTTTGCTAGGGATGGCACTATAACGGCGGCCAACGCCTCATCGATCAGTGATGGTGCGGCGGCGTTGGTGCTGACGAGGGCGAGCGTTGCCGACGCGCAGGGGTTGAGCGTGAAGGCGCGCATCGTTGCCCACGCCGCCCACGCGCATGAACCGGCCAAGTTCACCACGGCACCGGTGCCGGCGATCCGCAAAGTTCTGGCCAAGGCCGGCTGGACCGTGGCGGATGTGGACCTGTTCGAAGTGAACGAGGCATTTGCGGTAGTGGCGATGATCGCCATGCAGGATCTGGCCATCCCGTATGAGAAGCTGAACATCTACGGCGGCGCCTGTGCGCTGGGCCATCCGATCGGCGCATCGGGCGCGCGCATCGTGGCGACTCTGTTGGCGGCGCTGGAGCGGACGGGCGGCAAGCGCGGAGTCGCCGCACTGTGCATCGGTGGCGGCGAAGCCACGGCGATTGCGGTGGAATTGGTCTAACGCGGATTCCATCCCCGTTATCCCCGTTATCCACAGGCCGAATGGCAAATATTTCACTTTGACGACTCACCCGGAAGGTGAGACCATTCACCTGTAGTCGGGAATTGACGGCGGCAGAAATGCCAACGCAATGAAGCGGTTACCGCCATTGAAGATGGTTACCCCCCCCTTCGGGTGGGAATTGAAATCGGCAAATGGTGGGGCTGGAGGGCCCGTGAAGGTGAACCGGACGGACGGGTGAAAGCCAGGCCGAATCGACGCTGGAAACGACCGCCAGTCCAGGCTGAAACGCCAGCCAAAGCGCCACGGGCACGGGGAAACCCCAGGCCCGGAAACGGAAGGAACGGAGGTTCCGCAAAGCATCTCCGCACCCGAAGCCACGGGCAGAACCTTAACGGGTATGCTCTGGGCGCAATGGCAAGGGCAGCAGCCAAGCGGCTGGAAGGCCAATCCGCAGCCATGAGCGGTTCCGCGCAAGCAGGGCCGCCAGGGCGAGGGAGAAGGGGCCAATGCGCCCACCAGAACGACCAGGCGGCAGGCGCAAGCCTTGCGCGCTGAGGCCGAACGGGTGGAGCGAAAAGGTCCGGCAGTGCAGACAAGCAGGCCCGGAAGGGCCGAGATGGATGCAGATGCAAAAGTGCCGTGGAAGTGCGCGAGGCCAGCCGCCGCAGCTCCAGCCGACGAGGCTGTGAGCGCAGGCGCCGACCGGACCGCCCATGTCCTCCGCAAGGAGGGGCACGACACAGTGGGGACTGGTGGCAACATCAGTCCCCATTTTGCGTAGCGCCGCGAGCGCGCGTTCTGCGCGCCGTCAGGCGCAGGCACGGCCAGCGAGCAAAAAGGGCGGCCCTCAGGCCGCCCTTTTGATTCGTCTGACGGCGAGGCTCCGCCGCGCTCTTCCTTCTTCTCTCCCTTCGACACCCCAAGCGGACTCGGCGGCTCCGCCGCCGGCCGCGCCCGCAGGGCTTACCTCACGGCTTCACATCCGGCGGCACTTCGCCCGCCATGCTGGCCGCCACCTTTTCCGCCGCTTCCATCGCGCGCAGCAGGTTGCCGCCAGCGATCTTCTCGCAATCGGCTTCCGAATAGCCGCGACGCAGCAGTTCGGCGATCAGCGCCGGATAAGTTTCCACGCCTTCCAGCCCGGTTGGCGTGGAATCGATGCCATCCAGATCACCGCCAATGCCGACATGATCGATGCCGGCCAGCTTCACCACCCGATCGATATGATCGGCTACGTCGCCGATGCCCACCGGCGGGCGCGGGTTCTTTGCATCCCATTCCGCCATCGCGGCGCCCTGGCGTTCCAGCTGGCCGATATACAGCGCGGCCAACCGCTGGCGTTCGCCGGCGCGGGCGGCTTCCCAGGCCTGGCGGGCGGCGTTGATGAAGCCGGGCACATAGGTTGCCATCACCACGCCGCCATTGGCCTTCACCAGCGGCAGCACATCGTCGGGCACGTTGCGCACATGATCGGCGATGCCGCGGGCGCTGCTGTGGCTGTAGATGACCGGCGCTTTGGTGGTGGCCAGCACCGCCTTCATCGTGCCGGGCGAGACGTGGGACAGATCGACCAGCATGCCGATGCGGTTCATCTCCTTGATAACGGCCTTGCCATACTCGGAAAGCGGCTGCGCGCGGGCCGGTTCGTTGGCGCTGTCGGCCCAATCATTGTGCTTGGTGTGAGTCAGCGTCATGTAACGCACGCCCAGCGCGTGATACATGCGCAGCACGGGCAGCGAATTGTCGATCTGGCTGCCGCCTTCCACGCCCATCAGGCTGGCGACCTTGCCGGTCTTCTGGATGCGGCGGATATCGGCGGCGCTGCCGGCCAGTTCGAGATCGGCCGGATATTTCGCCACGAAACCACGAACGATGTCGATCTGCTCGATGGTCTGCTTCACCGCCGCCGGGCCGGTAACGGTGGCGGGCACATACACGCTCCAGAACTGGCCGCCCACGCGGCCCTGATGCAGGCGGGTGATGTCGGTCATCAGTGGCTTCTTGAAGGTGCGGCTGTCAGCCTTCAGGTCCTGGCTCCACCAGCCTTCGCCAAAGCTGCCGCGCAGCGCGCCCGGATAGTCATTATGGCCATCGATTATCGGCTGCCGCTTCAGCACCGCCTCCGCGCGTTTCAGCATGGGATCATCCAGCGCAGCGGCGGGAGTGGCGGCCAGCAGGCCGATGAGGAGGAGCGCGTGTTTCATGGGCCCTAGTGTGACACCGCGCCGCCCTCTCTTGCAAGACAGGTGACGCACGCATGGCACTGGCTTCATAAACAGGGCAGCAACGACGAACTGCCGGAGAATCACATGCTCGAAGCCGCCGATCGCCGCGTTTACGGCCCCGATGAAACCGCCTTCCGCGATACGGTGCGCAAGGTGTTCGACAAGGAACTCATCCCCAACCTCGACCGGTTCGAGGAAGAAGGCATCGTGAGCCGTGATTTCTGGCGCGCCTGCGGCGATGCCGGGATGCTGTGCCCCACCGTGCCGGAAGCGTATGGCGGGCTTGGCCTTGATTTCCGCTACAACGCCATCATCGATGAAGAGCTGTCCTATGCCGGATCATCGGCAGGCATCACCCTGCAATCGGACATCATCGCCGATTATCTGGTGGCCTATGGCAGCGAGGAGCAGAAGCAGAAATATCTGCCCAAGATGATTTCCGGCGAGCTGATCACCGCCATCGCAATGACCGAGCCCGGCGCCGGTTCCGACCTGCAGGGCGTGCGCACCACGGCGAAGAAGGATGGCAATCACTATGTCATCAACGGTTCCAAGACCTATATCACCAATGGGCAGAACGCCGATCTGATCATCGTCGTCGCCAAGACCGATCCGGACGCCGGCGCCAAGGGCACCAGCCTGATCCTGGTGGAGGCTGACCGCGAAGGCTTCAGCCGCGGCCGCAACCTGGACAAGATTGGCCAAAACAGCGCCGACACGTCGGAATTGTTCTTCAACGATGTGCGCGTGCCGATGACCAACTGCCTGGGCGAGGAAAACAAGGGCTTCATCTACCTGATGAGCCAACTGCCGCAGGAGCGGCTCTCCATCGCCATTTCCGCCCAGGCCGGCGCCCAGCGCGCGTTTGATGAAGCGGTGAAATTCGTAAAGGAACGCAAGGCCTTCGGCAAGACGGTGTGGGATTTCCAGAACACCCAGTTCGTGCTGGCCGGGCTGAAAACCGAATTGCAGGTGGGCTGGGCCCATATTGATTGGGGCCTGCAGAAGCTGATCGAAGGCAAGTTGACGGCGGCCGAAGCCAGCGCCGCCAAGCTGTGGCACACCGAACTGCAGGGCCGCGTGTGCGATGAAGCGCTGCAGCTGCACGGCGGCGCCGGATACATGAACGAATATCCCATCGCCCGCCTGTGGCGCGACGCGCGCGTGCAGCGGATTTACGGCGGGACAAGCGAGATCATGAAGCTGGTGGTGGCGCGGACGATCTGAACGTTTTTCACGGGCGCGGGGTCGGCAACATCGATTCCGCGCCGCGCGGCGTGGTGATCGGATCGGCGTGGCGGTGCACAAGCCGCCATTGCTTGCCAGTGTGCTGATACACGCTGGTCACGCGGGCGGAAAAATCGGCGAAGTCGGGGCTGTTGCCCAACTTGGCGCGGCCATTCTCGATCTCGACCAGCACGAACTGTTCGCCGCCGCCATAGACAGCCACGCGTTCCACACTTCGCACCATGCCGTCGCGGTATTTGGTGGCCGCATTGGCCAGCCGGACCCGCACTTCAGCCGGCCCCTTGCCGAACGGCCCGAACGGGTTGCCCAGCGTGATGTCATCCCGGTCAGCGAACAGCGCGGCATAACCCGACGGGTCGCCGTTCAAAATCCTGCGAAGCGCCTCGTGGCTTTGCGTCACCGCTTGTTCGAGCGCCGGTGGCAGCGCCCGGGCCTTGGCCAGTGCAACACCGGCCAGCAAGGCGCTGGCGCCCATGATGACAAATCCCGCTTTCAGCATGACGCTTCTCCCGAATTGCGCCTGAAGCTAACCAAGCTGCGACTTGGCGGCCAGCCAAATGCGGCATTTTCCGGAATGGTGCCGCCGGGCTTCTGCCCTTATCGGGTCGCAATCACCTGCCATAAGCGATACCATGATGACTGCAACTGCCGCCCGTTTTGCCCAGACCGCTCCCAGCCCGC
Organism: Sphingomonas paucimobilis; assembly: GCA_943369475.1. Classification (GTDB taxonomy): domain Bacteria; phylum Pseudomonadota; class Alphaproteobacteria; order Sphingomonadales; family Sphingomonadaceae; genus Sandarakinorhabdus; species Sandarakinorhabdus paucimobilis_A. The sequence continues at coordinate 154,904 of CALRNJ020000004.1, forward strand.
GTGAAAACGCCGGGTCGATGGCCGGTGAGGACGTGGCGATGATCAAGCTGGCTGCCACGCTCGGCCGCGAACTGGGCGTGTACAAGCCCGCCGTCTACTGGGTGGATACGCTGGCTTCGGCCACGCTGGGCTGGGGCGCGCTGGCGGCGCTGATCCTGCTGCCGGGCCTGTCGGTGGCGGCCACAGCTGCACTGGCGGTGGTCGCCGTGCTGGCGCTGTATCGCCTCGGCAGCTTCATCCATGAAATCACCCACATGAAGGATGATTCGGTGCCGGGGTATCGCCTGGGCTGGAACCTGGTGGCCGGCGTTCCGCTGATGATCCCCAGCTTCATGTATGAAGGCGTGCACAATCTGCACCACGCCCGCAATCGGTACGGCACGGTGCGCGATCCGGAATATATGGCGCTGGCGCTGAAGCCCAAGATCAGCGTGCCGCTGTTCGTGATGGTGGCGTCGCTGGGGCCGATCGGCCTCATAATCCGCTGGGCCCTGCTGGCGCCGCTGTCGCTGCTGCCGCCGGTACGCAATTTCGTGCGGGCGCGGTTTTCAGCACTGTCCATCAATCCCGATTTCCACCGCGATCCGCCGGCGGGCTCGGCCAAGGCGCGCTGGAACGTGATGGAAGTGGCGACGTCGCTGTTCGTCATCGCCGTGCTGACCGCCGTCGCCACCGGCACCCTCCCGCTGCGGGCGTTTGGCATCTGGCTTGCCGTGCTGTCGGCCAGCATGGTGATCAACCAGATCCGCACGCTGGCCGCCCATTTGTGGGAGAATGACGGCAAGGTGATGAGCATCACCGGCCAGTATCTCGACAGCGTGAACGTGCCGCCGCCGGCACTGCTGCCCGAATTGTGGGCGCCGGTGGGCCTGCGCTATCACGCCCTGCACCACCTGCTGCCCAGCTTACCTTATCACAACCTGCCCGCCGCGCACCGCCGGCTGGTGGCGGAGCTGCCGCGAGACAGCAGCTATCACGGCGGCAATCACCCCACCCTAGCCGGCGTCATCGGCCGGCTTTGGGCCAGCGCGGGAACGGCCCGGGCGTAAGCCTTACGCCCGGCCGTGCTCCTGCATCCAGGCTGCAACCCGTCCCATCGCCAATTCCATCAGATGCGGTGCCATGGTTTCGGGCGGCGGCGGATAGCTGGTGAACTCGTGGCTGGCGTGCAGCACTTGGTCCCCGCGCGCGATCACGAAGCCTTCCCAGCCCTTGTCCCGCACCGCGTTGCAGATATCGGTATAGGTGTGCAGGCCGCCGGCATAGGCCATGAAACGGCGCGGTTTTCCCGGCACGTTGGCGCCCATGTACCAGCTGTTGGCCTGGGGCAGCAGTGTCATCGCGGCGGTCTGGTCGCAATGATCGGTCCACGCCTGTTCGGCCTCGCGGCTGGCCTCGATGCGGCCTGCCTGGCTGGCGTTCAACGATCCGATGATGCTGGCAACATATTCTACATGCTGTTCAATGCTGTGGATCATGTTTGTCAGCACGCTGGGACTGCCCGGCCCGGTGATCAGGAACAGATTGGGGAAACCGGCGACCATCAAGCCGAGGTAGGTTTCCGGGCCGGCGGCCCAATGTTCCTTGATGGTCTCGCCATTCACCCCGCGAATGTCGATACGCTCGATGGCGCCGGTCATCGCGTCAAAACCGGTGGCGAGCACCACGGCATCGAAATCGAAACTGTTGTGCTTGGTCTTGATGCCAGTGGCGGTGAAATGGTCAAGCGGATCAGCGCGCAGATCGATCAGCGAGACGTTGTCGCGGTTGTACGTCGCGTAATAGCCGGTATCGACGCAGGGCCGCTTGGTGCCGAACGGGTGATCCTTGGGCGTGAGCAGATCGGCAACCTTCGGGTCCTTCACCTGTTCGCGAATCTTGCCGGCAACGAAATCGGCGATGATCTTGTTGGCTTCGGCATCAATGCCCTGATCGGCAAATCCCCCCAGGATGCGGAATCCGCCCCAGGCCCAGCGCCGTTCCATTTCGGCCTTGATCTCTTCGGGCGGGGTGTTGATGGCGATGGCATCTTCGCGGGCCTCGTTCCAGAAGCCGCCGACGGTGGCGCGACTGCGGGCGCGGTAGGCGCGCGGGTCTTTCAGCCATTCCTGGAAATCATCGTCTGGTATCGGGCCATTATGCGCCGGCATCGAATAATTGGGCGTGCGCTGGAACACGGTAAGGTGCGCGGCGGTTTGCGCGATGATCGGGATCGACTGAATGGCCGATGATCCGGTGCCGATGATGCCGACACGTTGACCGCTGAAATCCACGCCCTCATGCGGCCAGCGCGAGGTGCGATAGATGGTGCCCTTGTAATCCTCGATACCGGGGAAGGTGACATCGGTGGGCACGGAGAGGCAGCCGGTGGCCATCACCACAAAGCGGGCGGGGATCACCTCTCCGCTGTCGAGCGTGACGTTCCAGCCATCGGCCTTGGCATCCCAGTGGGCGGCGGTAACGCGGGTGTTGAAGCTGATGTCGGGCTTCAGATCAAAGCGTTCGGCGACGTGGTCGGCATAGGCCAGCAGTTCCGGCTGCGGTGCATAGCGTTCCGACCAGCGCCATTCCCGTTCCAGCTTTTCATCAAAGCCGAAGCTGTATTCAAGGCTCTGGATATCGACGCGGGCGCCGGGATAGCGATTCCAATACCAGGTGCCGCCAACGCCGCTGCCGGCTTCGATCACGCGGCTTTTCAGGCCCTGTTCCCGGCATTTCAGCAGCATGTACATGCCGGAAAAACCGGCACCGACAATCAGAACATCCAGACGGTCCGCCATCATCTTCTCCCCATGCGCAGCGCCCCTCCCCAGGGGCATCACGTGGGCACGCTACCACGGCTCGTCCTGCGGCCAAGCTGGGAATAATGTGTGCGACAGGCGCGCCCCCGGAAACGAAACAGGCCCCGGCGTCGGTTAACGCCGGGGCCTGCCCCTGCTTGTGCAGTTGCACCTGCTGCGGATTGGATCAAGCGGCCGGCTTGACGGCCTCCGTCGTCGCAGCGGTCTCGGTCGGTGCTGGGACGGCCGCCACCACCGGTGCTGCCGGAGCGGCAACCGGGGCAGCGCCCTTCAGCGCCGGATAGTCCTTCAGCATCTTCACCCCGCCCAGTGGCTTGTTCACGCCCTGGTGGCAGGTGGCGCAGTTCACCTTCAGCGGATCGCCGTGCGGGCCGCGGCGGTTGCCATAGGCGCCCTTGCCGTTGGCGGGCCACACGTCACCCAATGCGGTGATGTAGTTGTTGTTGACGTCGCGCACCATGCGGATGCCGTACCAGGCATTCACACGCTGCGGCCGGCTGTCTTCCCACTTCGCGAAGTTGTTCGAGTTGTGGCAAAAGGTGCAGTTCACGCCCAAGCCCTGGCTCATGTGCATCATGAGGCCATAGGTCTTTTCGGTGGACTGGATGGCAGCGTTGCTGGCGGCGGTCGGGAATTCCTTGCCGCCCACCCGGATGTTTTCCTTGCCGGCCAGATAATCCGTGAACGGATCAGAGTTCAGCGAGGCATAGGCCACCGTTTGCGCCGGGCTGTTGCCGCCCCGCTTGTTGCCGGTGATGGTGCCCGGATCCGGAACTGCGGTGGACCAGTTGTTCACCGGCACCGGGTTGCCGCGGTGGCAGGTCCAGCAGGTGACACCAGCGTTTTCCTGGCCAGCGCCCTGACCAGCGAAGTGCGGCTTCCAGTTGGCGTTGATGTTCTGCGTCATCTGCAACATCTTGCGGGCCACGACCTTGGTGTATTTCTCGTCTGAGGCCATGTTTTCCGGATTGTGGCAGTAGGTGCAGCCGGCATCCTTGATGTTGGAACCATCGGGCGCGATCCAGGTGGTCATCGCCTGCATCAGATAGTTGAACTCGTCCACCGAGACATTGCCCAGGACCTGGACATTCTCGTAAGCCGTGCTCGCCTTGTCTCCGGCAATCATTTCCGCCGTCAGTTCATAGGGCGGGGCGGGCACTTCGCCCACCTTCGCCTTGCTGTCCGGATCGGAAATCAGCACCAGTGCCGTGCCGCGCGGGCCAACCTGCTCCTGCTCTTTCGAGCCCAGTTCGCATCCAGCCAGCAGCAGGGCCGGCAGGGCGATGGCGACAAGCTTTTTCAGCGTGTTCATTGCGGTGCTCCCGGAAGGGTGGCGGGATCAACGACACCGGTGGCCGGATATTCGCGGGCGAAACCGTGATCAACGGCCCACAGGAACCAGTTGTCGACGACCGTACCTGTGAGCAGGATGCCGATGCCGCCGGTGAGCGTCGTCAGCACCGCAAACCACCAGGCCCAGCGGTGAATGGATTCCATCGTGGCGTTCCAGCCCATGGTCCAGCGCCAGAACAGCGCTGCACGTTCAGACGCGGTGCCGCGATCGGTGATCTGTTCGATTTCGCGTTCACCGCCGTAACGGCCCACCGCAAGGATGGTCGCGCCGTGCATGGCGAACAGCAGCGTCGAACCATAAAGGAAGGCGATGCTGAGCGCGTGGAACGGGTTGTAGAACAGGTTGCCGTAGCGGATCGAGAAGGCCGCCGTCCAATCGAGGTGCGGGAAGATGCCGAATGGCACCGCTTCGGCCCAGCTGCCCATCATCATGGGGCGGATGAAGCCGAGCACCAGATAAAGCCAGATTGCAGAGGCGAAGGCCCAGGCCACGTGTGTGCCCATGCCCAGTTCCTTGGCGCGCACATAGGTGCGGGCCCACCACAGCAGGATGGAAGCGGTGAGGAAGCCCCCGGCCGCGATCCACCAGCCACCTTCGGCGAGCGGAACGTTGAAGGTGAAGCCATATTTGGCAGCCGGCGGTTCAAGTGCGAGCCAGAAGAACTGGCGCACGAACTGGATCGGATCCCAGTTCACCGATGCCGCCATGTTGAGACCCATGATCTCTATGGCGATGAAGCCGCAAAGCAGCGAGGCGAGACCCAGCTTGCCAAGATAGACGGGACCGAACTGGAACCCGCCCAGCTTGCCCATCAACCAGGATGTGCCGAAGGGACCGAAGCGGGCATCGTTGTGCGGGCCCAGCGGAACGCCGGCTTCCAGCTCACCGCGGAGCTGAACCTGCGTGAAGATGTTTTGATATGCCATGGCGCGTCCCTGTCCTCAGCTCCAGATCGGCAGATTGAGCCACCACGTCCACCACTCCGGCCAGCCGCGTGACCAGAACGGACCCGAGATGATGATGCACACCGCGCTCCAGAAGCCGGCATTCATCGCCAGTAGGAGGCCCACACGGTGGATGCCGAGCGTACCGACCGAGTAGCCGATCAGATCGCGGAAAAACGTATCTTCATACTCCGGCGATTTCACGACTTCGCCCTTGGCCGGGTTGACCGCGGACAGCACCAGCGCGCCATGCAAGCCAAGGGCAAGGGTGGTGGTGAAGAAGAAGCTCACCGCCAGCATGTGCGCCGGGTTGTAATGGAAATGTAGATATTGGTAGCCTGTGTTCGACACCCAATCGAGGTGGGGGAAGATTCCGTAGGGGAAACCATACCCCCAGGCGCCCATGAGCATCGGGCGGAACACCACAAGCGTTACATAGGCAAAGATTGCCATCCCGAACGCGGCCGGCACATGATAGCCGATGCCGAGCTTGCGGCAGATTTCCACTTCGCGCAGCGCCCAGCTGACAAAGGCGCCAATCGCGCAGATCGTAACGATCTGCCAAAGGCCGCCTTCCTTAAGAGGTGCCAGTTTCAGCCCGTAGCTAATGTCTGGCGGTGCGATGTTGATCAGCCAGGGGTTCCATGTGTCACCGATGGCCGCACCATAGATGATCAGGGCCGTGCCCAAGGCTGCAAAAAAGGCCGTCGTGACCCCGAAGAAGCCTACGTAGAAGGGTCCAACCCAGAAGTCGAAGAGATCACCGCCAATTAGCGTGCCTCCGCGAACTCGATATTTTCGTTCAAAGCTCAACACCGCCATGGCGTATCTCCTCCACGAGCCCGCAGCTCAGCCCAGCAGCTTACCTTTAGGTAATGTATCGTAGGTGGATGGGCGGGCGAGTGTGGCAAACCCGCCCATCGAACCAACGATTGCAGCCATTTGGGCTGCCTGAACCAGGTCAGGCGGCCTGAGTGGCTTCTGTAACCGCTGCAGCGGCCTTCGGCTCGGCGCCGTCCAGCCAGTTGTAGCGTTCCGTGCTGAGCAGGATGAAGTGGATCAGGACGGCCAGCGTGAAAAGGAACACGGCCAGCGCAGTCAGGATGCGCTGCGGATTGAAAGTCTGCCAGATCTTCCACATTGTCGTTGCTCCTTAAGCGCGCGGCGCAGCGGCGCCAGTGGCATCCGCTTGCTGAATCTGGTGGATTTCCGTCGCCGCGAACGCCCTCTTGGAACCGAACCACGGGCGCCACACCCAAACGAGCCAGTGGGCAATCACAGCCACGATCACGAAGAACGCCATCGACACGACGAAGCCCTTGTGGAACTCCCGCGCTTCGGCGTCGGTCAGGTAGGTACCCGGACCAATCTTGTTGTCACTCATGCCTTTTCCTCCGATGGTTCCGCCGCACGGGGCCGATATGGCCTCGCCCGACCGGCGGCTTTGCGACGTAGGATGATTCCGTCGCAAAGTAGTTGGGACTCATTGGGGAAATACCCTCAGAGCCAATTCCGCTCACCCCATCCATGACAAGTTTGTAGGGGTTTGAAAAGAGATTTGTGCGGTAGATTGTCACGCTGCCTGCGCCGCATAAAGCCGGGCGGCCGCGCGGAGCCGATCCACCGTCACTAGTTTCTCGCCAGCATCGCGCGCGGCGCGTTCTGCCGCATCGCGCAAACGCTTCGCCGCCGAGATCCGAACCAGCACCGGTTCTTTGTCAACCATGAGATCGAGCTCTGAACGTGCATCGTCTTCCCAGCCAACCGCTTCCAGCAGGCGCGACGGGGTTGCATCGGCCTTGTCCATCATGGTCGACAGCGGCAGGATGAAGAACAGCGCATCGAACAGGGCGTTGCACACTTCCTGCATAATCCAGGTACATCCCGCATAGCCCATGAACGGCGTGCCGGTGTGACGGCGGATGGCGGCGCCAGGGAAGCTTGCGTTGATGTAGATGGAGCGGCTGTTAGATTCCGCCATGTACATGCGTTCGTTGTAGCTGCCGAATACGATCAGCGGGCTCGACGTGGCGATGGCCTGTTTTACCGCTTCGTTGTCGGGCTTCACGCCGGCGTTGCGCTGGAAGGCGAACACGCAGGGCATGCCCATATCGTCCTCCAGGAACACCTTCATGCCGCGAGCATAGGTTTCCGTCGCCACGATGCCAAAGCTGGCTGTTGCAAAGAAATCCTGGGTGACCGAGCGCCACAGATCCCACAGCGGCTTAATGGTGGTGTGCTTCTCCTTCTCGATGAAGGGTTCCGGATCGATCCCGGTCAGCTCACCCAGCTTGTGCAGGAAGGCGGTAGTGCTGGCCAGGCCAATGGGAGCCTGCAGATAGGGGCGCTCAAGGGTTTCGCACAGGTTGCGACCCCATTCGCGGTACATGCACACGTTGACCGACGCATCGGCAAGGCGGCGGATATCGGCAAGGTGGGTGCCCAGCGGGAACACCATGTTCACTTCGCATCCCACGCCTTCGATCAGCCGGCGGATTTCCGCCAGATCGGATGGCATGTTGAAGGTGCCATATTGCGGCCCGATGATGTTGACGAGGGGCTTTTCGCCCTCTTTCCGTACCTTGGGTGCCGGCATCTTCTTCGGCCCGAATTCCTTCCACAGCCAGGTCAGCGCGCGGTCGGCAGACTGCCACTGATCTTCATCGATGGTGCGCGGCAGGAAGCGGACGATGCTGGTGCCTTCCGGCGTCACGCCGCCGCCGATCATTTCGGCTATGGAGCCGGTCACCACCACTGAGGGCAGCGCCGGATCGAGCGTCTTCCACGCCCGCTTCATGGCGCCTTCGGTGCCAGTCTTGCCCAGTTCTTCCTCGGCAAGGCCGGTGACGACGATGGGCAGTTCGTGCGGCGGCAGGCCATCAGTATAGTGCAGCACTGAGGTGACTGGCAGGTTTTCGCAACCCACCGGGCCATCGATGACCACCTGCAGGCCCTTCACAGAGGTGAAGCTGTAGACGGCACCCCAGTAGCCACCGGCGCGATCATGATCGAGTACCAGCATGGCTCAGTTCCCGATGGCTTCGCTCGCCTTGGCGGCGGCTATCATCTTGCCTGCGAACTTCTTCTTGAACTCCGGCCGGTCCTGCGGAACGTCTTCCCAGATGCCAGCGGCGTGACCTTCACCAACGCCCTGGAAGAAATCCTTCATCATGTCGAAACGGCCCTTGTTGCCAAGCGCGCCATTGATCACCTGCGCCAGACTGCCCGCACCGGCCGGCCCCATTAGTGGCCGCGCCGAGATGAGGTTCGTGAAATACAGGCCTGGAATGGCGCGCGTCTTCGCGTGCTGCACCACAGGCGTTGTGCCGATGGACAGATCGGGGTGGAATTCCTCCACCGCCGCGATGTCCTGTTCCAGGCTGGCACGATACTGGATGCGCACGCCCTTGGCTTCCAGCCATTCGCGATCCGGATCAGACCATTTTGTGCGCGGGCAGGCAGTGCCCACATACGGGACCTCCGCGCCCGATTCAATCAGCAGACGCGCTACCAGCAGTTCCGAACCTTCATAGCCCGAAACCGTGATGCGACCCTTTATCGGCTTGGCCGATAGCGCACCGGTGATCGCCGGCAGCCACTTGTTCTGGGCAGCAGCAACCTTGTCGACCGAAAGGCCGAACGCATCGCCTATAGCAGCCAGCCAGGCAGCGGTGCCATCACGGCCCACCGGAGCCGAACCCACCATGGTGCGGCCAGCGGCTTCGAATTCGCGCACGGCGGCGGTGTAGAACGGGTGGATGCACGCCACTACCGGCGAGGCCAGCGCGGCATAAAGCTCACGCCACTCACGGGTCGGCACCACCGGCCCAGCCGTAAGCCCCATCGGTTCCAGCAGCATCGAAATGCCCACCGGATCAGCCGGGAACATTTCGCCGAGCAGGGTCACGGTCGGCTTGTCGGGCATCACGGCTGGCGCCGCGACCGGGCCGGCCATGATTTCCTCGCGCGCGTACTTCAGCATCGCGCCGGCCAGCACGTCCTTGGCTTCGGCATGGGTCGGCACGCCGAAACCCGGCACATCAATACCGATGATGCGCACGCCGTTGATCGAATCGGGCAACAACTGCAGCGGCACACCCGAAGCGGTGGGCACGCACAAATTGGTAACCACGATCGTGTCGTATTTCTCCGGATCGGCCATGTCGTGCACGGCGTCGCGGATATCTTCGAACAACTTCCCGGTAACCAGCGTTTCGGAATTGAACGGCACATAGCCCACCGTGCGCCGCGCCCCATAGAAGTGCGACGTGAAGGTGAGGCCATAAACGCAGCAGGCCGAGCCCGACAGGATGGTGGCGGTGCGGCGCATGCGCAAACCGACACGCAGGGACCCGAACGCCGGGCACATGGACTGCGGCTGATCATGCGGGCCCTTGGGATAATCGGCCGCATAACGGTCGAGCACCTCAGACTTGCCGGCCTTGGCCGCGGCATCGCGCATGGTGTCGACCCCGGCGTGACAGCCGGCGCCCTCAAGGGGTGGCGCGCCCTCCGGCGCAGTGCTGACAAGATCCTCAGACATTGTCGTACACCACTTCCAGGCTCGGCTTGGTTTCGTAGGTGCCGCCGCGCAGATCGGCCTGGGTGGCCGGCTTCAGGGTGAAGTTGCCGCCGGTATCTTCCGGCTTGAACAGGCCGAGCAGGCCATCCTGATCGAGCGGAGTTGGCCGCACCGGCGGCGCGGTTTCCACCGCCTGCGCCAGTTCGGCAAACAGCGGGCCCCACTGGCTGTCGTGGGTGCCGATGATCTGGTAGTTTGCCGATTTCTTGCGGATGTCATCATGGGCCGGAATGCTGACCAGCACCGGAATGCCGACCGCCTTGGCAAAGGCCTGGGCCTCGCCTGAACCGTCATCCTTGTTGATCAGGATGCCGGCGACGCCCACGTTACCGCCCATCTTGCGGAAATATTCCACCGCCTTGCAGACGTTGTTGGCAACATAGAGCGATTGCAGGTCGTTCGAGCCGACCACGATTACCTTCTGGCACATGTCGCGGGCGATTGGCAGGCCGAAGCCGCCGCATACCACGTCGCCGAGGAAATCGAGCAGGACGTAATCGAAGCCCCAATCGTGGAAGCCGAGCTTCTCAATGGTTTCAAAGCCGTGGATGATGCCGCGGCCACCGCAGCCACGGCCCACTTCAGGGCCGCCCAGTTCCATGGCGAACACACCGTCGCGCTGGAAGCAGACGTCTTCAATCGTCAACTCTTCGCCCGAAAGCTTCTTCTTGGAGCTGGTTTCGATGATCGTCGGGGTGGCCTTGCCGCCAAACAGCAGGCTGGTGGTGTCGCTCTTTGGATCGCAACCAATCAGCAGCACGCGCTTGCCCTGCTGCGCCATCATGTACGAGAGGTTGGCGAGCGCGAAGCTCTTGCCGGAACCGCCCTTGCCATAAATGGCGATGATCTGGGTTTCCTTGGTGATCTCACCAGTGTGAACGGGGTCAGGCTCGATCGCGGCCTCCTCACGGAGCGCAGCGACCTGATCGAGAAGTGTGTTGATGCTCATGCGATATCTCTCCAGTCGAAGACCATCTTGAGACAATTGGGGTCCGAAAAAGCCTGACCATAAGCGGCCGGGGCTTCAGTTGCCGGTACCTTGTGCGTCACAAGGCCCTCGAGTGACAGCCTACCGCTGCCCACCAGCGCGAGCGAAGTCGCGAGGTCGTCAGGCTGGAACTCTGTGGCGATGCGGATGCGAAGTTCACGCCGGAACGCAGGCGCGAAGTTGAACGACAGCGGATCGCTGTAGAAGCCGGCCAACACGATCTCGCCCCCACGCGCCATATGCATGACGGTCTGGTCGATCACGCGGTGGTCACCGCTGGCGTCGTAGACTGAGCGGTAATCCCGCCGCTCGTCGGTCTCGGGCCTGACCACCCGATACCCTTCACCGCCCGACATGCGGGCGTCATTGATTTCCCAAACGGTCGGCTCCACGCCAGCTGCCAGCGCAATGCGCGCCAGCAGGCGGCCGAGCACACCGTGGCCGATGATCAGATCCGGCATCTCGCCGCCCGCCACCGCATGCTGGGCGGTGGCAGCCAGGCTCATCAGCACGGCTTTTTCATGCAGATCGGCTGGCAGCGGAATCACCCGCGCCGCGCCGGTGATCAGCGTTTTCGCCTGGCCACCGAACAGCCCGCGTGCGCCTTCGAATTTTGAGGATCCCGGCACAAAGACGGTCTTGCCGATCATAGCCTTGGCATTGTCGCCGGCGTCCACCACCGTGCCGACCGCTTCATATCCGGGAACCAACGGATAGCCCATGCCGGGGAACATCGGCATGCTGCCGTTGTACATCAGCTTTTCCGTGCCCATGGAAATGCCTGAAAAGTCGATCGACACCACCACGTCGTCGGCCCCAGGAGGCGTGAGCGTGAGGGAGCGCAACGCAACGCGCTCCGGCTCTTCCACCACAACGGCCAATGTTTCCATGCACTCAACCCCTCGTGGAAACCGGTCAGCTATGCCCCGCTGATCCGTCCCGATACGCCGGCTTTTATCCAAAGCGTCATGCGGCTGTAAAGCGCACATGACAGTTCGGAAAGCAAAATATTGGACGGGCTTGGTCGTCTTTAGGCTTGACGAAACAGGCAAACGCCGTTCCGCAACTCAGCGTTGCGCGACGATCAGCCGGGTGACCATCGGCAGCGCCGTGGCCACCTCGCGAGCGTTGCCGAATCCGGCTTCGGCCAGCAGCGCCAGATAGGCCGCCACGGTGCGGGGCTGGCCCGATCCCATAGCCCACAGATACAGGCCGAAATAGGCCTCGCCCATCACTTCGGCACCCATCGTGCCGGCCATTGGTTCGGCCAGCAGCAGGCGGCCGCCGGGCGGCAGCGCGGCATGGGCCTTCTTCAGCAGCGCCCGCACCACATCGTCATCATGATCATGGCAGATGCGCACCAGGCTGATCACGTCAGCCCCCTGCGGCAGCGGATCATCGCGGAAACTGCCGCCGTGCAGCGACACATGGGAAAGGCCGCCTTTGTTGAGTCTGGCCTTTGCGCCTTCCACCACAGCCGGCAGATCAAACAATTTCAGGCTCAGCCGCGGGTGGCGCTGCGCCACTTCGGCCAGGAAGGCGCCATGGCCGCCGCCCACATCCATCAGGCAGGTGTGCCGGCTGAAATCATAGGCATCCAGCACCTGTTCGGCCACCATCGGCTGGCTGGCCGCCATCAACGCCGAATAGGGCGCCACGGCCCCTTCACCGCCGCCCTGCCAGCTCGCCGCATCGGTTGCCGCCGGCAGCCCCTGCCCGGCGGCCGGCGCATAGGTCCAGAACGCCGCCAGCTTGCCCTGCCCGCGCCCGCCCTTCAGCATGGCGAGCGGATCGGCGAGATCATCATAGAAGATCTTGTGATGTTCGATCATCGCCAGTGCGCCCTGGTTGCTGGAGAGCGCCGCGCCGCGTTGGCCCAGCACCCACAGATCGGGCGCTGCCAGTTCCACCAGATCAATCGCCTTGGCCGCGCCCATCAGCCGCTGCATCGCGTCGAGGCCAAGCCCCGCGCCCTGCGCCAGTTCAGCGGTGCCGGCCGGCCCGTCGCTAAGGCGGCGGATCACGCCGGCATCCACGGCCGCGGTCAACGCCTTGGTCTGCACGAAACCGGTGATCACCGCGAACATGGCATTGGCGTGATAGCGCGCTGTGCGCCGCATCAACGGATTACGCATGGCAAAGCGCTGGAATGCCGGATTGGCCAGCATCCGGTTGCGCGCGTTGAGCCAGCGCAACTTCCATCCCGAAGAGGCAGTGTTTTCAGCCATGCGCCCCACAAGCTCGTGTCAAACCGTCTGGACAGTCGTTGCCCAAAGGTCAATCATGACCCGTGTGGTCGGGTTTAGCTGCCAGACCCTAACGACCTATGATTCGGAAGAGCGCTTTGGCAGGCCCAGACAATGTTGTCATCATCGGAGCCGGCATGGCGGGCCTGTCGGCCGCCGTGCTGCTGGCGGCGCGTGGTGTACCGGTCACTGTGGTTGAGCGCATGGGTGCGCCCGGCGGCAAGCTGCGCACGGTTGATGTCGGCGGGGTCCCGGTGGATGCCGGTCCCACCGTTTTCACCCACCGCCCGGTGTTCGAACGCATTTTTGCCGATGCCGGCACCAGCCTTGATGCGCATCTGACGCTGCACAAATCCGAACGCCTCGCCCGCCACGCCTGGCAGGATGGCAGCAGCCTTGATCTGTGGGCCGATCACGCCCGCAGTCGCGATGCCGTCGCGGCCTTCGCCGGGCCGCGTGAATCCGAGGGCTGGACGCGGTTCCAGGCCGAATCCGCCCGCATCTGGAACGCGCTGGAAACCCGCTTCATGGAAAGCCCGGCGATGGGCCCGCTTGGCCTTACGCTGAAGTACGCCCCCTTCCACCTGCACGAAATGTTCGCTATCAACCCGTTCGCGACGCTGTGGAAAACGCTGGGCAAATATTTCCGCGATCCGCGCCTGCACCAGCTTTATGGCCGCTATGCCACCTACACCGGCGCCGATCCGTTTCAGGCCACTGCCACACTCATGCTGATCGCCCATCTGGAAGCGCGCGGCGTTTGGCTGGTGGAAGGCGGCATGCACGAAGTCGCCCGCCAGATGGCGCTGCTCGCCGAGCGACTGGGCGCGAAGTTCCATTATAACGCCCACGTGGCGGAGATCCTCGTCCGGAGTGGCCGCGCCGCCGGGGTTCGCCTTGCCAGCGGAGAGGAACTCCCCGCCCGCGATATCCTTTCCAACAGCGACATTTCCGCCCTGGCCGATGGCCGCTTCGGTGCCGGTGCGTCGGGGGCAGTCACCGGCGTCAAACCTCACGAACGCTCGCTTTCCGCCCTAGTCACCATGATGACCGCCGATTGCTCCGGCTTCGAGATGGACCGGCACAACGTCTTCTTCTCCACCGATTATGCCGCGGAATTCCGCAACATTTTCGGTGAACACCGCCTGCCGGCCGAGCCCAGCATCTATATCTGTGCGCAGGATCGTGGCATCGGCAAACCGCCCAACGCTGCCGAACGCCTGCAACTCATCGTCAACGCCCCGCCCAACGGCGATGGCACCCCACCAACGCCAGAGGAGATGGAACAATGTCAGACAGCAACGCTGGCGGTCCTCGCCCGGTGCGGGCTGACACTGAAACCAACCGCGATGGTGCAAGTGGGCCCAGCGATGTTCGAGGCACTTTTCCCTTCGAGCGGTGGGGCCCTTTATGGTCGGGCCTCGCACGGGTGGCAGGCCAGCTTCCGCCGGCCTGGCAGCAAGACGAAGCTGCCCGGGCTCTGGGTCGCCAGTGGTTCGGCGCACCCGGGAGCGGGCGTTCCGATGGCGGCCTTGTCCGGCCGCTTGGCGAGCGCAGCGATCCTGCAGGCCCGCGCTTCGATCAGGACGTTGCATCCGGTGGCTACCGCTGGTGGTATGTCGACGCCGAAAGCGACTGCGGGCAGTATGGGCTGACGATCATCGCCTTCATCGGCTCGGTATTTTCCCCCTATTACAAGGCCGCCGGCCGCGATGCCCCAGAAGACCATGTTTCCCTGAACGTCGCGCTCTATGGCAAGGGCTGCCGCCGCTGGGCGATGACGGAGCGTGGCACCGGCGCCCTGTTCCGTGATCGCGCCACATTGCGCATCGGCCCCAGCCAGGTCCGCTGGGATGGTGCCACACTGCTGATCGATATCGAGGAAGAATGCGCCGTGCTGCCCATGAAGGTGCGTGGCCAAGTGCGCGTCACCCCGCAAGTCTATGGCCAGCGCCGTTTCCGACTTGATCCCGGCGGCAAGCATGTGTGGGAACCGATCGGCCCGTGCGCGCGGGTAGAGGCCAATTTCACCAACCCGGCGATCAGCTGGGCCGGCACCGGATATCTGGATGCCAACCACGGCAGCGAATCGCTGGAAGACGGCTTTGCCGATTGGCAGTGGAGCCGCGCCCATCTGAAAGATGGCTCCACCGCGGTGATGTATGAAGGCCAGCTGCGCGACGGCAGCGATTTCGGAATGGCCCTGCGCATCACGCCAGATGGCCAGGCCGAAGTGATGGAAATGCCCGCGCCCGTTGTACTGCCCAAGACCGCCTGGCGCCTTGACCGCATGACCCGCGCCGACGCCGGCTACACCGCCCGCATCCGCGCCACCTGGGAAGACACCCCATTCTACAGCCGCACCGCTCTCGCCACCCGCTTGTGGGGGGAAGACGTGGTGGCCGTGCACGAATCGCTCAACATGCGGCGGTTTGATACGGGCGCGGTGCAGTGGATGCTGCCGTGGCGGATGCCGCGGACGGTGTGAGCAGCTTCGTTCGCAGATTGGCCTTCACGCGTCGTATGAGAAAAAGTCCTCGCCCAAACGCTTGATCTCGATCACACGGCTCGTGCGAACACCCACACCAATTTCAACCATGAGTTCGGTCAATCTCTCCCCGTCAATAAGGATCACCCGTTGCTGCAAGCCTTTGGCATTATCCAAAGCCTGCTTCCTAAAGGTGGACGTGGTAACGAAAACACACTTGTCAGCGCCAAAACCGCCAAGACGCCCGACAAAGCCTTGCACGTCTGGACGCTCAACGACCGAGCCCGAACCATATCAATTGGCTTGAACGTAGATCCGATCAAGGCCCAATCGGTCTTCGTCGATGACACCCTCAACACCGCCCTCACCGCTTCTGCCCAGCTGCCTTGCCGCATCTTCCTGAGAGCCGCCGTAACCCATTGCTGCGAGTAGCGCGACAATAAGGCGCCAGAAAGACGATGGAATTTGCTCAACAATACGGCCCAACGTGGGTGCGCGTTTGCGCACCAGGATTTCGGTGGCGCGGGATTGGCCGACCAGAGCGGCGAGATCGGCGCGGGTGTAGCCGTTCATAGCCATTGCGGTTTCCATGGGCTGCACCGGATCGAGCAGGGCGATGGGCCAACGCTTTGTTTCATAGGCGTCCACCAGCGTGACCAGCACATCCAGCCGGTCGCCGGCTTCGGTGTCTTCTGCCGCACCCCACAGGATTTCGATTTCGCGAAGGGCGGCTTCGTGATCAGCGCCGGAACGGATAGGGCGAATCTGCATGGGTGGGATCGTTTTTGAAGGCGTTATGCCTTCACCATTTGCCCGAACCGTCACCCCGGCGAAAGCCGGGGCCCATCTTCCGCACGGTGAAGCGGTCGCCCTGTCGTCAGCACGTTCACGCGATGGGCCCCGGATCAAGTCCGGGGCGACGTGGAAAAAGGGGGGGTGGGTTAGTCGTCGGGTTTGTCCTTGTCCCCAGGCTTCTCACGTAGGGTCCACAGTTGCCAGCCCGCGAAGGCGAGGACAGCCACAAGGCTGACCCCACCTTCAATCAGGCCGTAATATTGAACCGGGATCTCCATTACCGACGGACTGGGCCATCAGGCCCATAGAGCGGGAATGGCGGGCGCTTGGGCTGCGGCGGCGGGTTCTTGGCGAGCGCGTCCATGGCCAGGGCCACCGCCTTTTCCAGTTGCGGATCGCCGCCGGCCATCACGGCGGCTGGGTCCTGATCCACCTCCACATCGGGCGGCACGCCGATATTTTCCACGGCCCACTCCCCGGCCGGGGAGAAGAAGCCTACCGATGGGCTGGTGAGCTGACCGCCGTCCATCAACGGCGGGATGCCGCCGATGCCCACGAGCCCCCCCCAGGTGCGTTTGCCCACCAGTGGCCCAAGCTTGAAATCGTGGAACATCCACGGCAGCATGTCCCCACCGCTGGCACTACCTTCGTTGATCAGCATCACCTTGGGCCCCAGCACGGCGGCCGACGGGGTGCGATCAATGCGGCCATAGCGCGGTTGCCACCAGCTGATCAGGCGGCGGTTCATCACCTCGATCATGTAATCCGCCGCCTGGCCGCCGCCGTTCCAGCGATCATCGATCACCATGCCCTGCCGGTCGGTCTGCGCGAAATAATAGCGGTTGAAGCTGGTAAAACCGCCGCCGCCGGTGTTGGGCAGATAGACATAGCCGAGCTTGCCGCCCGAGAGCTTGTCCACCCGGCGGCGGTTGTCTTCGATCCAGGTCAGGTTGCGCAGACGGGCTTCGCTAGCGATGGGCACCACGGTCACATCACGCGCCGCGCCAAACCGCGACAGGGTGAGCGTGATCGCCTGATCGGCGGTACCTTCCAGATGGCGCTGGATGTCCTCGTTGCCGCTCACCGTCGCACCGTTGATCGCCGTGATGCAATCGCCGGCCTTTACATCCAGGCCGGGGCGGGCGAGCGGGGCCTTGATGTCGGGCGTCCAGGTGCCGCCATCGTGGATGCGCGCCAGACACCAGCGGCCATCCCTGATTTCGTAATCGGCACCCAGCAGTCCGCCCGGCACACGCTTGGCCGCCGGAATCGCGCCGCCGCCGCCGCGCAAGTGGCCGATCGAAAAGCCGGTGAGCGCTTCGTGGAAGAGATAGTTCAGATCCCCGCGCGACTGGATGCCGGCCAGATAGGCGGCCAACGCCTTTTCCGCAGCCGCCAGATCATAGCCGTGGAAATTGGGATCATAGAAATAGGCGCGCTGCACCCGCCAGACTTCGCGATACATCTGGGCCCATTCGGCGGCCGGATCGATGCGGGCCATCAGGCTATCGGTTTTGACGCGGGTATCGGGATCGCTGGCCTTGAACGGCTTGGCGGCATCGGCGACCAGCCAGGCGGATTGGCCGGCCGGATTGGCCTGGGTGCGGACGAGCAATTTGTTGCCGTCGGCCGAGAGGTTGAATTCCTGCGCCTTGTCGAACAAGGTCTCAGTTTTCTTGCCTTCCAGTTGCCAGCGCAGCAGCGTAGCGCCGGGGCGTTCATCGGCATCCGGGTCCAGCGCTTCGTTGGCGCGCAGCAGCCAGAGCACGCCGCCCTTGCCCGCCACCAAATTGCGATAATCGGCGGTCGGCAGCGGCAGGGCGACCGTGCGGCGGGCGATCTGATCGAGTGTCAGCCCTGCCAGATCGATCTTTACCGGCGGAATGGCGGGGGCGGCGGGCTTCTTGGCATCGGCCTTTTTCTCCGGCCCTGCGGGGGACGGCGGCGCCTTCTCGTCCCCCAGTTCCGGCGCCAGCGGAGAGGCGGTGCCGGCGTTCAGCGCCAGTGCCCACACGCTCATGGTCGGCTGATAGACGTCACTCGACATGTCGAGCGGGTAGATGGTGCCGCCAGAGTTGTTGCTGCTGAGGAAATAGAGAAATTTGCCGTCGCGATCGAAGGCGGGCTCGCTGGCCATCGCCATGGCATCGGTGATCTGGGTGGCTTTGCCGGTCGCCACATCGTGCAGCATAAGCACCGGGAAATGATTGCCCGACACGCGGGCATAGACGAACCATTGCCCATCGGGTGACCAGGCCATGCCGCGCGCACCGTTGGCAAAGCCGCCATACTCATCGGTTGGGCCGGCGGCGCTGAGCTTGCCGCTAGCGAGCTCGAGGATACAGGTGTTCAGGCGATTGTCCTGAAAGGCGATGCGCTTGCCATCGGGGGACCAGAGCGGATTGAAATAATAGGCCGGCTCGGCTGCGAGGGTGTATTTCTTTACCGCCTTGCCCGCCCCCTGTTGGGACGCGACATGCAGGGCATAAAGACCTGATTCATCAGAAAAATAGGCAATGGACTGGCCATCCGGGCTCCAGACGGGGCTGCGCTCCATGGTGCCGGCGGTGGCGGTGATGGTGCGGATCATCCCTTCCTTCACCGGCACCGTTATGATCTCGCCATGGGCCTCCACCGCCGCCCTGATCCCGGTGGGGGAGATCGCTACATCGCGCACCTCGGCCGCAACACTGGCCACGCGCGGGCGCACATCGGGCATGTCGCCATCCAGATCAATGCTGATCGGGGTGGGCTCTCCGCCCGGCGTGAGGGTGTGGATGGTGCCGAGCCGATCGAACACCAGCACCTTGCCGTCGGTGGAGAGGCTGCGGATATCCGGACCGCGGTTCTGCCAGACCAGCGCCGTCTGGCCGCTGGCGGGATCAAAGCGATAGACGCTCACCGGCCCCTTGCGGCCGGACAGGAAATAGACCTGGCCGCCAAGCCAGACAGGCGAGAAATCCGCGCCGCCGTCCTGCGGCACCTTGGTGGTTTTCAGGCCATCGAGTTCGGTGATCCAAACAGCGCCGGCGAGGCCGCCGCGATAATTGCCCCAGGCGGTGTAGCGGGTGTGGGCGAAGGAAAAGCCCTGATCCTGCGGGGTGTAGGCGATCGATTTGCCATCGGGCGATAGCGTCCCAGCCGATGCCATTGGCAGCGGCAGCACGGTGGCTGCCCCACCATCTGCCGAGACTTGCCACAGGCGGGTATAGCGGCTGGCGGCATCACGGTTTGAGCGGAAGATCACGCGGGCACCATCGGGGGACCAGCCCATCGCGGCGTCTACTGCCGGGTGGAAGGTCAGCCGTTTTGGCACGCCGCCAACCACGGGCACGGTGAACACATCGGTGTTGCCATCATATTCGCCGGTGAAGGCGATGGTCTGGCCGTCCGGCGAGAAGTTGGGCGCCTGCTCGATGCCGACGCCGCTGGTAAGGCGAGTGGCTTTGCCGCCACCGCGCGCCGCGACCCACAGATCGCCGCCGGAGACGAAGACAAGGTGGCTGGCGCTCAGCACCGGTTGCTGCAGCAGCCGTTGCGGCGCGGCATTCGCCGATGTGGCCAACGCGACTGCCGCCACGCCGATCCAGCGCATCTTGTTCATCGCGATATTCCCCAAGCTGTTGATTGAGCGGCAACGTGGCAGCCTGTGTTGTGCACGTCAATCACCCGGCTAGTGACCACATTATCCCGTCACCGCGGCGAAAGCCGGGGTGAATAAATGATCTAATCTTTCCACCATGGCACGCCGGCCGGCAGATCGGCGCTGGACTTGTCGGGGAAAGCGGGGACACGCTTTTGGAAGAAGGCCGCCACGCCTTCCTTCAAATCCGGGCCACCGCCCAGCGCGATGTTCAACTCTGTCTCCACCGCCAATGCATCCTCCGGGCTGACGGTTTTGCCCAGCCGCCACAGCATGGCACGGACCAGCGCGACGGCGGCGGGCGACCTGCCCTTCGCTGAACTCGGCGGCGATGGCGCGAGCACGGGGTTGCAACTGGTCAGGAGGCACCACCTCGCTCACCAGTCCGCCGGCCAGCGCCTCGGCGGCGCCGAAGATGCGGCCCAACAGGCACCGGCGCAGCGCCTAGGGCAGGCCGACGAGGCGCGGCAGGAACCACGCGCGGCCGGCTGCCGGCACCAGGCCGCGGCGGGCCAAGACAAAACCGATGCGTGCACCTTCCGCTGCGATGCGCACGTCGTACTGCAGGGTGAGCGTGATGCCAACGCCCACCGCCGGGCCGTTGATGGCGGGGATGATCGGCTCTTCGGTTCGAACAGGGCGTGGATGCAACTGTCCTGCTTACGACGGTGCACTTCACCGAAATTGCCGAGACCCTCGCCCGCCATGTCAAAGCTTTCCGCACCCGCCGACAGGTCCGCCCCGGTACATAAGGAGCGACCCGCCCCGGTGATGATGATGCCGCGGAGGGCGTCATCCTCGCTAGCGGCGCGCACCACCCGGGCCAGTGCCAGGCCCATCGCATCGGTATAGGCGTTGAGTTTTTCCGGCCAGTCGAGCGATATCACCATCACTGCGGCTTCGTTGCTGACAGTCAGCCCATCTTGCGCCATCATCCTCTGCTTTGCTCGCGCATGCTGCACAGGGTCCAGACCTTGCAGCGACGACTGCTTTGGGGAGGAAATATGCTGCGTTTGCGCCAGATCGCCATGGTTGCGCCGGAACTTGGTCCGGTGGAGGCCGAGGTTGGCCAGATAATTGCGGCGAATGTCTGCTACCGCGATCCCGGCGTCGGCAAATATGGCCTTCACAATGCGCTTTGGGCGTTGGGCGGGACGTTTCTGGAGGCGCTGGCGCCTTTGCAGCCCGATACCACCGCCGGCCGCTATATGGCACGGCGCGGCGGCGCGACCGGTTACATGGTGATCCTCGACAGCGATGATCTGGCGCCGGTGCGCGGACGGCTGACGGCGCTGAACATGCGTATCGTGGAAGATCTCACCGTGGGCGACGAGAAACTCCACGCCACCGCGTTACACCTGCATCCGCGCGATACGGGCGGCTGCCTGCTCTCCATCGATTCTCACGGGCCTGACCGATCGCTGCTGGGCAGCTACATGTGGGCGGGGAATAACTGGCACCGCCATGCCAGCGCAGATCTGACGATCACGGGCGCGGTAATGAGCTGCGACGATCCAGCGTGCACGGCGGCGCGCTGGGGCACCATTCTCGATCGGCCAGCGGCCCGTAGCGGCAACGGCTGGAGAATCACGCTCGATCAGGGCACGCTGGACTTCACCAATGCTGCTGATGAGCCGAACCAACCGCTGGGCGACGGCCTGGCCGCCATCCGCGTCGCCGGGCTCATTGCCCCTGCCCGCACCTGTGGCCTCGATTTCCTTTCGGAGACTCAACCATGACCTATGACAGTGGCACCGAAGACCTGCTGACCAGCGTGCACGAAGGCGTGCTGACCCTCACCCTCAACCGCCCGACGGCGCGCAATGCGCTGTCGCGCGCAATGCTGGACGGGTTGGCGCGGCTGCTGGGCGAAGCGGAAGCCGATCCCGCCATCGGTGCCATCATCCTCACCGGCGCGGGCGGGGCGTTCTGCGCCGGCGGCGACGTGAAAGGCATGGCGGCGCGCAACGAGAGCGGTGAGCCCGAACCGATCGACGTCGCCATCGCCCGCCAGCGCCGGAACCAGCGTGAAACCGCCGGGCGCCTGCACGCCATGCCGAAACCAACAATTGCCGCCATTCCCGGCGCAGCGGCCGGCGCAGGGTTGAGCATGGCGCTGGCCTGCGATCTGCGTGTGATGGCCGATACAGCCTTCATGACAACTGCGTTCGCAAAGGTCGGTTTCTCCGGCGATTATGGCGGCACCTATTTCCTCACTCACCTGGTGGGCGCGGCCAAGGCGCGGGAGATGTATTTCCTCTCAGACCGGGTCGATGCCGCAGAAGCGCTGCGCCTGGGCCTAACCAACCGCGTGGTGCCCGCCGATGCGCTGCTGGCCGAAGCCCAGACGCTGGCGGCACGGTTGGCGGCCGGGCCCAGAGTGGCCTATCGCTACATGAAGGAAAACCTCAACCGTGGCTTTTCCGGCGGCGACATGGATGACTGCCTCGATCTGGAGGCCACCCACCATGTCCATTGCGGGCTGACCGAGGATCACAAGGAGGCCGCCAAGGCCTTCGTCGAAAAGCGCGTGCCGAGTTTCAGGGGACGTTAGAGAACCCCAACGCTGCGTGCAAACTGCTCCACCAGCTGCGCGTGTCGCTCCGGCGCTTCCTCGTGAGCGAGGTGACCAAGGCCAGGCAGGGCGTGATGCTCGACGCGGGTGCCGTGATGGGCCAGGCGTTGCGCGACGATTTGGCTGGTCGCAGGCGGCACGGTCTTATCGCGCTCGCCATGCAGCAGCTGCACCGGGCAGCGGATGTGCGCGATGCTGCGTTCAATCGTATCCAGATCCCAGTGCGCCATCAACGACAGCGCGCCGCCGGTATGGCCGGGGTTGCGGAACAGGCGCTCGTAGTAGGCCACCTGTTCGCGCGTCGAGTGCGAGCCGGTCCAGCGCTTGAGCAGATCGGGCATCGACTGAAAACGGGTGGTGAACGAGAAGATCGACGGCATGAACGGGTTGACGAACAGCGCCTTGGCCAGACTGGGATAGGCCTTGCCCATACCCTCGAACGGCAGCAGCGCGCCGCCCAGCGATACGATGGCCTGCGGCTGCAAATGGCCTCCCGCCGCCAGCATGAAGGCAATTGCCGCACCCACACTGTGGCCCAGAACCAGCTGTGGCTGCACGCCAAGTTCGGCCAACAAGGCGGCCAGCGCCTTGGCGACATTTTCGGGATCAGGCGAATAGAGCTTCTGGCTGAAGCCATGGCCTGGCAGATCGGGAATGACCAACCGGAAATGCGGTGCCAAAAGCGGCGCCAGGCCGGCAAAACTGTGCGTGGTTGCCCCGGTGCCGTGGATCAGCAGCAGCGCTGGCGCATCCGCTCGCCCGGTGATCTGCACGTGATGTTTTACGCCGTCAGCGGTGACGAACTGGCTCCATTCATTATGCGGCACATGACGGCCATCGATATCCCAACGCATCAGACCGCCCCACCACTCGCGGCCTTCACCGCCGCCAACACTGATTTGGCATCAACCCGCGGCAGTGTCACCAGCCGGGCCTCCATCGCATTTGCAAGTTCTGCCCCCTGCGGGCGCGGACGCGGGCTACAATCGATGAACACGGCCGGAATGCCAGCCACCCGGAACGCCCGCGCCGAGGCCAGCGCCGCATCCTGCGGGCTTTGCGTCGCACTGCCGCCGATATTGGCGCGGCCATCGGTAAGCACCACCACCAGCGGCGAGCGGCCCTTGGCCTTTTCGCCTTCCGCCACCTTGCGCGCCATGTCGAGCCCAGCCGCCAAGGGCGTGCCGCCACCACCGGCAAGGCCAGCCAGTTCTTTCTTGGCGCGCGGCAGGCTGCGGGTGGGCGGCAACACCAGCGCGGCTTCGGTGCCGCGGAAGGCAACCAGCGCCACCTCGGCGCGCTTCACATAGGCTTCGGCGAGCAGCATTTCGACTGCGCCCTTGGCTTCGGCCAGGCGCGCAAACGCCGCCGATCCGCTGGCATCGACGGCGAAGATGGTGGTGGACTGCGTCTGCGCGACGAAACGGCGGATGCGCAAGTCGTCGGTGCGAATGGCGAGGCGGCCATCCTCGCGGACAGGGCGGATCTTCTGCCGCGGCGCAGCCGTCTTGATCGTTTCGATCAACGCCAGCCGAGCGCCTCTGCCGGGCATGCCGGGGCGCACACCGGCCGGACGGCCGCTGGTGATGCTCTTCTGCTTGGCGCCCGACGATCCGCTGGATTTGGGCGCCTTGTTGATGGTGCCTGCGGCCAGCGCATCGAGCAGGCCCGGCGGCAGCGCCGTCTGCGCTGCATCCAGAATCATGTCGGTCGGGTCGATCGGCCGCGGTTCGGGCTGGTCATGATCGTCGCCCTGATTGTCTTCGCTGGGCGGAGGCGGAGGCTCTTCCGGTGGGCGTTGATCATCGGGCTGTTCTTCCGTGGGTGGCGGTTCTTCCTCCGGCGGCGGGGGCACACGCGTTGCACGGGGGCCAAGCACCAGTGCTGCCGCAGCGGCCATGTCCGTCTCGCGCAGATGCTCGATATCATCCGGTCGCTCATCCGCGCGAGCATGAGCGCGGGCGACGCGCACAGCCATGATTGGCGCGCGGACAGATACAATGCCGAGTGCCGCCGCGGCCACGGCCAGGGCGGTTTCCGGATCCTTGGCGATGGCGCCGGGTTCGGCCAGCATTTCCAGCGGCGGCGGCGGCGCTTCGCCGGCGATCAGTGACGCCATGTCCAGTCGCACGCTGTTCAGATCGATGTGGATGGCCAGCCGGTCGGCCAGGCCCTGCGGGATGCGCTCGCGCTCCGCGTCTTCGGGATCGCCTTCATCGAACAGCACCAGCGGCGGGCAGCCGTCGTCAATGGCAGTGGCCAAACGAGCTGCGAGCGCAGGATTCAACCGCTCTGCCATAGGCACCACCAGCGCCTTGCCTTGAGCATCGGCCAATATGCCGGCACGATGCACAGGCTTGCCACAGGCCAATGTCGCGGTCAGGTCAAGCCCTCCATCCATCGCTTCGGCATCGGCACTGGCCGGCAAGCGGCGCGTCGGGACCACAAGATTCAGGGCATCAGCCCAGGCATCGCGCACTGGGCCAGGGCGGGCGCGGAGCAAGATGCCGCCGATGCCATTTCCCGCCGCCTCCAGCACATCGATCGCCGCCAGCGCCAGCGCCCAGCGTTCTCCCGACGTGTCACTCTCCCCTTCCGGGGTCATGCCGGGATCAGCTCCGCAATGGCGCGGGTGATGCGGGCGGTGGAGCCAGTGTCATCGAGCACGTTGCGGCGCAGGCGGTGGCGCAACGCCATGGTAGCGACTTCTGCGACGTGGTGCGGTTTCACATGTTTCTTGCCGACCAGTGCCGCTTGGGCACGCGCGGCTCGCAGCAAGGTTAGTTCGCCGCGCAGGCCGTCGGCGCCCACCGCCGAGCAGAGCTGTGCACCCAGGCCAAGGATATCGTCTTCGAATTGCACCTTGGGTAGCAGTTTGCGGGCCTTTGCGATGGCTTCCAGCGTCTGCTGCTCGCTGTCCTGAAACTCGGCCACGAACGCCACCGGGTTACGGTCAAATCGGTCGCAGCGCTTCACAATCTCGATGCGGTCCCCCATGTCGGTGGGCGTGCGGACATCGACCGACAGGCCAAAGCGGTCGAGCAATTGCGGGCGCAGTTCACCTTCTTCCGGGTTGCCAGAGCCAACCAGGATGAAACGCGCCGGGTGACGGATCGAAAGCCCCTCGCGCTCGACGACATTGGTACCTGACACGGCAACATCGAGCAGCAGATCGACGAGGTGATCTTCGAGCAGGTTGATCTCGTCGATGTAGAGAAATCCGCGATTGGCCTTGGCGAGCAGACCGGGCTCAAAGCGCTTCTCGCCCGTGGCCAGCGCGCGTTCGAGATCAAGGCTGCCAACCACGCGGTCTTCCGTGGCGCCCAGTGGCAGATCGACGAAAGGTACGCTGGCTTCCTCGACATGCTTGCCGGCGCGTTCGCGGCAGCCTTCGATGCAGGGGCTGCGATCATCGGGGGCGCATTTGTAGCGACAGCCGGGGACGACCTTCATGGGCGGCAACAGACCGGCCAGCGCTCGGACCGCGGTGGATTTGCCGGTGCCACGATCGCCGAACACCATGACGCCGCCCAGCCGTGGTTCCACGGCGGCGAGCAGCAGTGCCTGCTTCATCTCTGCCTGGCCAACAATGGCGGTGAACGGAAACGGAGTGCGCGCGGGCGTTGCCATGGCTGTTGCCTTAAGCGGCAGGCCGCCTTGCTGCAAGCCGGTCGACGATGTGTCGCGCTTTATAGGTTTTCAAGTGAAATGTACAATTGGTTACTATTGAGTTGAGGAAATTGCAGTAGCCAGTCGGGGGTATGTATCACGAGCTAAGCTTTCAGTTTGCCATGGGTGCCACACTGCTGGTGACAGGACGGCCAGAATTTCCTCCCAGTCGCCATTTTCTACAACAGCGCATCGGCTTATCCGATCGGCGCCTTTGGCGAAGCAGTCCCGCCCAAAGACAGCGTTTCGCCAAGCCCGGATGCGGTGGGCCAACGCGTAGCCTTTTTCGTCACCGATCTGGCGCGTGCCCAGTTACTGCCGGAAACCATCTTCCTAACGCCGGTCCACTTTGAATTCGGATTCTCGGTCTTTGCGTCGCGGAATGGCTACAGCAACGCTGTGGATGCCCGCTTCCAGGCCGAAATCCTGGGGACAATTGTTGCCAATTATGTGGTGTCCACCGGTCAGGTTCAGGTTTGCACTTGGCTGGCCTTCACTGGCCAGACCACCATCCAAACTGCAAGTCTGTATACGGTGAATTTCCAGTTCAATACCAGCCTCAATCCGTCGAAGGACATCGTGATCGACCGCGTTTATGTAGGCTCGGTGCCGGAACCGGCAAGCTGGGCCATGCTGCTGGCCGGCCTTGGCCTGATTCGCCGTTCGCACACGCGAAAAACCCCGCAGCACCTTTGGGCACTGCGGGGTTTTTCTTTGGCGCTGGGATGATCAGAAATCCTTGCGCAGTGTGATAAAGAACTGGCGCGGCGGCGCCGGCAGCAGCGTCTGGTTGTCGCCGGCAAAGCCGAAGCCATTGGAACCGATGGTGACGACGTAGCGCCTGTCCAGCAGGTTGGTCACCGTGCCTTCGATGGCCAGACCGTTCAGCCAGCGGTTGTCACTGGTGATGCGATAGCCGATCTTGCCGTCCACCACGACGCGGCCACCCACCGACTGGTCGTTAGAGAAGGTGAAGAAGCGCTTTGACATGGCGTTGGCATTGGCGCGGCCATAAAGACTACCGTCGTCATAGGCGATTTCCAGATTGCCGATGTGGCGCGGGCTGTCCACCACGGTGCGGCCGCGGATGGCCTGTACCACGACGCCAGCGGCGTTTACCACATCGTCTTGGTAGGTGTTTTCGTTATAGGCATAGCTGGCGGTTATGGTGACGGCCTTGACAGGCTGCCAGGTCAATCCCAGTTCCGCGCCCAGCGAGCGGACGTCGCCAACGTTGGACTGGATCGGCGCGTTGCCGACGATGCCCGGCCCCTGCGGGATGGCAAGGATACGGTTGGAGAAATTGACCAGATAGGCGCTGACGACACCGCGCACGCCTCCCTGGCCGAAGCGGAAGCCGGCTTCGAAGGTGTTGCTCTTTTCGGGCTTCAGCTGGTCGCGCAGCACCGCAAAGCCGGCCGCCGACGAGGCGAATGGGCCGGTGGTGGCTGCACCGACAAACCCGCGCTGATTTTCGGTGAAGCCGGCGAAGAATTCATTATTGTCGTCGACTTTCCACAGGATGCCGACCTGCGGCAGGAACAGATCTTCAGCCTTGATGTGGCCGAGCGCCAGCGGGCCAGGCACCGGATTGAGGGCGTTGGCGGTCAGCGAGACGCTCTGGCCCTTGAAGCCCCAGCTGATCGACACATCGCTGCCGGTTTCAAACGTGTCCTGCGCCGAATACTGGAAGATGTGGGTGCGATAGCGGTTGTTCCATTGGGTAAAGAACGGGTTGCCCTGGTATGTGATCGCGCTGGTCACGGGCACGGTGTTACTGGTGCCCAACGTGTAGAAGCGGCGGGCTTGTTCAAAATCATTCTGCTCGTACCACGCCGTCAGCTTCACATTGTGGGTGGCGATGTCGGCGCTGATATCGCCGATGACCCCCCAGCGATCGACGGTGTATTCGGTGGTACGAAAGCTCAGCGGCACGCCGCCGGGGCTAGCGCGATAGGGCGTGATCCACGAACCCTGGCCCTTGTTGTTGTGATAATAGCCCTGGAGACCCGCCTTGATGCCAGTGGTCAGCTCGCCTTCTAGGCGGGCGCCGGCCAGAAAGTCGCGACGCAGACCGGCGGCATCATAATAGGCATCGTCCACGCTGCGGAACGGCGCAGGAAACACTGTGCCCAGTGTGTTGGCCGGCGGGGTCACGCCGGTATCGCCGCGGTTGGCACCGATGGTGGCAATCTGCACAGCCAGCGGGAAATTGTTGGAGATGTTGTCCCAGAACGGGCCGAGGCGGCCGAGCATTTCGTTGCTGAAGTCGTGATAGTCATTCTCCTTGCGGTCGGAGAAATTGACGAAGGCGGTGAAGCTGCCCTTGCCACCGAGATCAAGCACGCCCTTGGCGTTCACCTGCGTCGAACGCTGGGTGCCAAAGCCCTTCCACTTTTCGGCATCGATGTGCGCCGCGCTGATATAGGCCTTGAAGCCGCTGAGATCGCCGGTGTCGAGCGTGCCAAACAGGCGCAGCGTGTTGCTGTCACCATAAGTGGCGTTGGCGGCGATACCGGCCTTGTCCTGCGGCGCGCGGCTGGAGAATTCGATGGTGCCGCCCAGGTTGGAAACGGACGCGGTGCCGAGTGCGCCGGCACCCTGTGAAACGCGGGTGCGGCCGATATTGTCGGCGATGATGGCACGGCTGATGTGCAGGCCGTTGGTGTTGCCGTAGCTCATGTCGCCCAGCGGCACGCCATCGAGCGTGAAGCCGAGCTGGTTCTGGTTGAAGCCGCGCAGGGTGATGCGGGTCGACCATTCATAGACGCCGAACGGATCGGCCGACTGAAAATTGACCCCCGGCAGTTTCTGGATGGCCACAAAGGGGCTGCCGCCGGCCACGGTCAGCTTGATGTCGGCGCCGCTGATCTCGCTGACCTGGCGGACCTCGCCTTTACCGTACACGACGATCTCCGCTTCTTCGGCCATGGCATCCGCACCGGCGGCATCAGCAGCCTCGGCCACGGCGGCGACGATAACGGGCTGGGCTAACACCGGCGCAGCAAGGGCGGCGCTGGCGAGAAGGGCGAAACGGTGGAGCGAACGGCGCATGATCTGGTTTTCCCGGTTGTTGAATGCCGGGCAGCCGGTGACAGGTGAACGTTGCGCCGCGATGCCAGATTATTGACGATAGGGTTGCAGCCAGATGGCAGATTGGCGACGTGTTCCGAAGGCCACAGCGGCGTTCAGTCGAACTTGCGGCCGCGCACCACTTCGACATCGCTGCTGAGCAGCAATAGATGGTGGCTTTCCAGCAATGGCGCCAGTCGATCGATGAAGGCGGTGGCATGATCCTGGCTGGTGATGGCCAGCAGCATCACCTTGGCCGTGGCACCCGACAATTGATCATCACGCCAGCGGCCATGCGCACCCGCACCGCCCGCTGTGGGCAGCAATGTGTAATGAACAATGCCGGCCTCAGCCGCCAACGCAACGATGGCGGGGATCAGCGGCTCATCAGCCAGCACTTCGATGCGGCGGCGGTGGATGGTTTCGGTCATGGGGCCAACAGTGCCGCGAGCCAGCCATACCAGGCAATACCCAGGGTCAGGTTGAACGGAAAGGTGACGGCCAGGCTCATGCCCAGATACAGGCCAGGGTCGGCCGCCGGCAGGGCGAGGCGCATGACAGCGGGCACGGCAATATAGCTGGCGCTGC
The DNA here is from genome assembly GCA_943369475.1 of Sphingomonas paucimobilis. GTDB lineage: Bacteria > Pseudomonadota > Alphaproteobacteria > Sphingomonadales > Sphingomonadaceae > Sandarakinorhabdus > Sandarakinorhabdus paucimobilis_A. The sequence continues at coordinate 184,649 of CALRNJ020000004.1, forward strand.
CGGCCAATATACCAAGCGCTGCAGCCGAGCCGGGATCAAGGCCCAGCGCGGTGCCCAGCGCCACACCAAGCGATCCGTTCACGACCGGCAGGGCGAACGCCAGCAATACGGTTCGCAAGGTCAGTGCGCGCCGGTCCATCAGGCGGCGAGCGGCGATCAGGCCCATATCGAGCAGGAAGATGCATAACATCCCGCGAAACGGCACGTCGAACACCGGAGCAACGGCTTTCAGTCCATCCTTACCGTCGATCAGGCCAATCAGGAAGCTTCCGAGCAGCAGAATAACAGAGCCGTTAAGAAAGGTTTCGTGCAGCAAGCCGCCACGGGACGCGAGACTGTCCTTGCCCGCTGTGCGGGCGAGCAGCAGCCCGGTGATGATCGCTGGGGTTTCCATCACCGCCAACACGCCGACCATGAAGCCGGCAGGCGCCATGCCTGCCTGGCGCAGGATCTCAGAACCAGTGGCAAAGGTGACGACGCTGACAGAGCCATAATGCGCTGCCACCGCTGCTGCATTGGTGCGATCGAGTTGGCCGAAGGTTCTGAGCAGCCAGAAGGCCGGCAACGGCAACAGGAAGCCCAGTGCGACGCCGGCACCGCCGGCAAGCACCATGTCATGGGTGAAGCCGCTCTCAGCCACTTCGCCGCCGCCACGCAGGCCAATCGACATCATCAGATAAAGCGAAATACCCTTCGCCACGGCTTCCGGAATAACAAGATCGGAGCGCGCAAACGCAGCCAGTGCCCCCAGCAGAAAAAACAGCACCACCGGCTGCAGAAGGGCATCAATGGCCAAGACGGAAAACCGGACGCTTCAACATGAACTCGCCGTAATCTTTGTGATGGGGAGGGGCAAGGGGCGTTTAGCCTACAAAAAAGCCCGGCGGGATGCCGCCGGGCTTTTTCGTGTTGCGCGTAAAATCGGATCAGGCCGCCGCTTCAACACGGTGCAGGGCGCACTGCCCCCAGATGTCCGAAAGCGCCTTCACCAACCGCTCGATATCGTCATCGCTGTGCACCGGGCTGGGCGTGATGCGCAGACGCTCGGTGCCAACCGGCACGGTGGGATAGTTGATCGGCTGCACATAGATGCCGTGATGCTCCATCAGCCAGTCACTAATCATCTTGGCCTTCTTGGCATCGCCAACCATCACCGGAATAATGTGGCTGGGGTTGTCGAGCTGCGGAATACCTGTGGCACGCAGCGCGGCACGCACCTTGGCGACGCGCTCCTGCTGGCGCTTGCGCTCGAACGGGCTTTCCTTGAGGTGTTTGACCGAAGCCAGCGCACCAGCGGCAATCGCCGGCGGCAGCGCCGTGGTGAAGATGAAACCCGAGGCAAAGCTGCGCACGAAATCGCATAGCGCCTTGGATGCCGCGATATAGCCGCCAACCACGCCATAGGCCTTGGCAAGCGTGCCTTCGATCACAGTCAATTCGTCCATCAAGCCTTCGCGTTCGGCAACGCCGCCGCCGCGCGGGCCATACATGCCAACGGCATGGACTTCATCGATATAGGTCATCGCGCCATGCTTCTTGGCCACGGCACAGATGTCAGCGATGGGGGCGATGTCGCCATCCATCGAATAAACGCTTTCGAACGCCACCAGCTTAGGCACTTCGGGGCCATACTGGCTCAACAGCCGGTCCAGATCCTCAGCATCGTTGTGCTTGAACACGTGGCACTTCGCACGGCTATGGCGGATGCCTTCGATCATTGAGGCATGGTTGAGCGCATCGGAGAAGACAACACAGCCCGGAACCTTGGATGCCAGCGTGGAGAGCGCCGCCCAGTTCGAAACATAACCCGACGTGAACAGAAGAGCGTCTTCCTTGCCGTGCAGATCGGCCAGCTCCAGTTCGAGCTGGCGGTGCACATGCATAGTGCCGGAAATGTTGCGGGTGCCGCCAGCGCCAGCGCCCGACCGATCCAGTTCGTCATGCATGGCGGCGAGCACATCTGGGTGCTGGCCCATACCGAGATAGTCGTTGGAGCACCACACCGTCACGTCCTGTGTGCGGCCGTCGTCCAGATAGCGGGTGGCATGGGGGTAATCGCCCTGATGCCGCTGTAATTCGGCAAACACGCGATAATTCCCGCGTTCTTTCAAGCCGTCCAGCGCCGCCTGGAAGTGAGCTTCAAAGTCCATTCATCTTCTCCCGGCGCCGTTCATTGCACGGCGTTTTGTCGCACCGCAAGTGGATTCGTGTCGGTCTGGGCCGAAATTGTGACAGTTTCGTTAGCCGATTTGTGCAGGCGCTGTCTCGCCTGTTCGGGCATCGCCCAGCGGAAGATTGCCGTGTCCTGCCACGGCACCACAAGGAATCCATGTTCAAGGAACGCAAGTGCCACTAGGGCAAAGGCCAGCGCATAGCCAGTGGCTATACCGCCGCGGCTACTGAGCGCGAGATCGGCCAACCAGGCCGCCAGCACTGCAATGCCCGAAACCGAAAGGATGAAGAACCAGCGCGGCGGCGCAATACGGAAATAGCTGGCCAGATAGCGCATGTGATCCGGCATCATCTCGGTAGAAAGATGCGGCACACCGGCGAAAATATTGAATTTGGCCGAAAGCCGCATGACAAAAAGCAGTAGGAAAGTGAGCGTCGCGGTCTGGTTCGGCTTGCCCCATGTGGCGGCCGCCATCACCGCCAAACATACGAACATCGCCACTTCATGGTAGATCAGAGTCGCCGCCGCCAGCCGGAAGCGCTGCCAACCGCGCGTATCGGGCGGGCAGGGATTGCGGTTGGGCCCGGTGACAAAGCCCATCAGGAACGACAGTTCGTGCCAGCCCCACAACACGAGGGCGCAGGCAAAGGCGACATATGCCGCCCAAGCGCTGGTCTCCTCGGCCGTGGCGATAATGCCGCCCATGGCAAACCCGGATGCGACCGAAGCCAGCGTGATACTCACCGGCCAAGTATGGCTGGGCAGCTTGTCCAGCCACAACACGAAGCCGGTGGCGACAAACCACAGCACGGTGGCAAACAGCAGAGGCAGCGCAAACTCGGTCACGACGCGCTCGCGCTTACCAGACCGGCGCCATGCGCACGTTCGGTGTGACCTCCATCTTATCCACTGGGTGCAGATAAAGGCGGGCGAAAGTGGCAGCCGCCTTCAACGACAGGCCGACGCGCTTGATTGTGCCCATCAGGCCACCCTGCGCCACGGCGGCGTCAATGGCGTCGCTGGTCTGGCGCATTGACTCCAACAGAGCGCGATAGGTTGATGCATCGCTCTGCACGCCGATTGGGAAAACCTGGCGGGTGATGTCGGTGGTGATGCGGAACACCTTGAAACCGAAGTCGGTCGGGTTGATGCCGAAGGCGTTGTATAGCGCTGGCCGCTTGTGATCGCGCACATACATGGTGGCATAGACCGCGTTCAGGAAGAAACGAATCCACAGCACGTTGAGGCCCGAAGTGAGCTTGGGATCGGACCGCATCAGCAGCGCGAACGCCTCACCATGGCGATATTCGTCGTTGCACCATTCTTGGAACCACTTGAAGATCGGGTGGAAGCGCTTTTCCGGATGCGCCTCCAAGTGGCGATGGATGGTGATGTAGCGCGCGTAACCAATCTTTTCCGACAGATAGGTGGCGTAGAAGATGAACTTCGGCCGGAAATAGGTGTATTTCTTGGTCTTGGTCAGAAAGCCAAGATCGATGCCGATGCCAGCGTCCTTCAAACTGTCGTTGATGAAGCCGGCGTGGCGGCTTTCGTCTCGGGCCATCAGCTTGAACAGCGCCTTGGCATCCGGATTCTTCATGCGCTTGGTGATCTCGGCATAAAGGATGCAACCAGAGAATTCCGAGGTCATCGACGATACCAAGAAATCGATGAATTCCGGCTTCAGCTCTGGATCCATGGTAGCGATAACGCCATCGAACTCAGGCGTGCGCTTGAAATGCTTTTTGTTGGGATCCGCCGTCATCTCGTCGATCAGGCTGTCCCACTCGGCGCGCACAACAGACACATCGATCTTATCCATCGCGTCATAATCTGTGGTGTAGAAACGCGGAGACAAAACCGTCTCTTGCCGGGCAATCGCCAGTGCGTCCTCCTTGGTAATCTCGCTACCGGCCTTGATCGGGGTGACAGCGTTCATCACGGCTTCTCCGAGCTGAAGGTAATTTCGTAAAGTTCGGTCAGTTCAAGCTGGGCCTTCATCTTGGTCCACAGCCGGCCAAAGAGCGTGGCTTTCCAGACTGTCACCGGGCGGCGCAGGGTAAGGCGCTCACCGAAGGGCAGCTTCACCGCGGCACCATGCACCTTCACCTGATCCCCCGGGCCTAGTTCGATATCTCCATCAAGTTCAACATGCGCATGGAGGTTATCGAACGTGTGCTCGATCTCGATCGTGCACTGGGTGTCGAACCGATGGCGGGTGAAGATGCCCATCAGGCACCTCCCGCCAAGAACGGCATCGACGATTGCGCCGGGCCGGTCCGCGTAATCGGCTGATCCGGGACACCCGGACCGCCGGGCTTGTAGGGTTCAAGCAACTGAGCAAAGGATGCGCGGTTAGTGCTGCCGAAACTGCCCAATTCGATGATGCGCCCCGTGGAAGTGTCGGTCAGCGTCAAAGCGCCATCAACCCATTGCGCCACCGTCACTGAACCGGCACGGTCCACTTCCTTCAGGCGGCGTTCGCGCATCAGGCCGCGCATCACGCCGCGGATAAAACCGGTGTTGCTGCCAGGCGGATAGATGTAGACTAGCTTGCCGGCGGCAATATCGGTGACCAGCAGCGCGCCATCGGCCCGATCTTCAAAGCGGAAATCACGCTGCACCACCACGGCCACCTGGCGCCGTTCCCGCGATTGTGGTGCCGTTTCGGGTGCGGGCAGCACGCCCAGCCGAATGCTGCCCACCGTAAGGATCGAGATACCAATCAGGGCGCCAGCGGCATAGAGCGCGGACTTCGGGAAACGTTCGTTGGTGAATTCACCGCTCATGCCGCAGCGCCTACCATGGCCGGGGCTGCGGCGGCATCAGGGCTCGCCGCAATGCGGGCAGGATCAGCCTTGGCCAACGCATCTGCCAGCTGCGACACAAAGGTTTCCGGCACGGCGCGGAGCATCGGCTGTGGCGAGCCAAATTTCCACGGCCGCACATGCGGCCACATCTGCAGATAGGCGAGCGGGAAACGCACGGTAGGCGTAAGAGAAACGTCAACTAGGCCATTGCCGGCGGGCTTCACATCGGCCTTTCCCACCAGCGCTAACGGCACGTTCACACATTTTGGCAACGCCACGCCAAAGCGCAGCACCACCCGTTTGTTGGTGAGCGTGTAGATGGTGGATATGGCCTGCGCCCGCGCCAGGACAGCCAGCACACCAAGACCGAGCAGCGCCACACCCAGCGTTGTCGCGGCGCCAATCAGCCCGGTGCCGCCGGTCACGAAGGCAAAACCGGCCACGATCACGAACCAAACCGCAACCAAGCGCGTGTGGAAGACACCGCGCGCCACGCCACGCCAATTGGGCGTGCCCTGCCAGAGGATGGCTTCCCCCGGCGGCAGCCGCCCGGGAAGCCCCGGGATTGGCTCGTTTTCATATTCCATCGACACGCATTGGCTCCGTCATTCCGTTCCAGCGTTGGCTCAGACCCCCCATTCTTTCAGCTGGGCTGGCCGGGAACCGGATCAGATCAGCGGCTCTGCCCGATCAGGGGTCGCCCACAGATAGCCAGCACCGTAATAGGCTTGGATCTTCTCTTCTTCGAGAAGGGTAACCTGATCGGCGGACTTGGTGCGCGGCACCCCGGCGATCTGGGCAGCGGTGATGGCATCGGTCACGACACCGCCGCGCGACACGCGGGCCATCGTGATGGGCATCAGCACGACGCCGGCGCCGCCGGCCAGATCCACTTCGAGGTAGCGCAGGCAGGATTCGGCCCGGTCCATCCACAGCTCCTTGACCGTGCCAGCCTTGCCAGAATCAAGGCCATAAACCGGCAGACCACGCGGATCGACATCGTTGGCGTGCACATCCACCGGATGGTTCATCATGCGCAGCGGCACGATGCGGGGTTCGCCATGCATGTCGAGATCCGGACGATCAGCGCGCTGGGCGATGGAAGCCGGGCCGAGCCCGGAGGTGAGCTTGTCGCCCGTCACATCAAGAGGCTCACCCGGCCAGGCACGCGATAGCACGTTGGCGGGCAGTTCATCCCGGTCATTAGCGGTCGGCGTCGTCACTTCGCCAAGGCCGTGCGGCAGCTTGAAGGTTTTCGGCGGCTTGAAGAACAGCGGCTCAGTGCCGCCATGGGCTGCCCCGGTCAGATCGTCCTCAACCGGATAGCCTTCGCGGCGGTCTTCGCCGCGAAGGTACCAGACCAACCCGAGGAAAAACAGGAAGAAGGCGAAAAAGGTGAGCTCGGCGATATCCAAGCCACCAACCAGATGCACATTCGTCATGCGAGGCGTCTCCCCTCAAAGATACTGCCCGTCACAGAATGCCCGATCTGCGGCGAACTTGCGCGAAACAAAGATGCCGAACCCCGCCGCGCCTGCGGGTTAGCAGATGACTCCCGATGGAGCGTCATAGCATGCCGGCCACATCTGTGGGTAGAGCAGAAGCTAACAGCAATGCAACGATTTGCTGTGGTCAAGGCGAGAGATTCTGCCCTGCTTTTGCCCTGGCCGGTCATCCCAGCAGCACCTCCTGGGCGTGGCTAGTGTAAAAACCCCGACTGATACGCTGATTACGGCCCAGTTTTGCCTGCGGCACGCTGCGCGAAAGCCGGGCCTTCAACAGATCATGGGCCACCGGGATAATGCTGGGCGAACGGTCGCTCTTGGGGAAGAACTGGCCGATGGCTCGCGCCGTGCGCAGCAGAGGCGTGCTGGGAGCAAAGGTGAAGACCAGCGAATGGCGGGCGCGCTCGGCCAGTTTTGCCGTGGCTGCCGCGATCTGGTCGCTTTCATAATGGATCAGCACGTCCATCGACACGATGTGATCGAAGTTACCATAGGCGGAATCGAGCATGTCACCGGCGTGCAGGGAAATCTTGCCCTTCAGATCATCGGGCAGCCGTTCCTTGCCGATTTCGATCAGTTGCGGGGACACATCGATGCCCACCACGTCGCCACCTCTTCTTGCAACTTCGATGGCCAACATTCCGGTGCCGCAACCGGCATCAAGAATGCGTCGGCCGGACAAATCCTGCGGCAGCCAGCTCAGCAGCATATCGCGCATTTCCTGTCGGCCAGCGCGAACGGTGGCGCGGATCTTCGACACCGGTGCATCGCTGGTCATCGCCGCCCAGGCATCCAGTGCGGTGCGATCGAAATAATTTTCCAGCTTGGCGCGCTTGGCTTCCCAGCCCGCGGCCTGCTTCGGGGTGTGGGCGTTCATTCAAACCCCAGAAAATCAAAGATTTCACGATCCTTCATCGGCCGCGCGTTGCACGGTTCCACACCAGCCCACAGCAGTGCAGCAAGCCGCTTGTATTCATTCTGCGCCGCGATGATTTCTGGCGTGTCTTCCATTTCAAAGATGGTGCATTTCTTCAGGCGGCTACGACGGATGGCATCCAGATCGGGAAATTGCGCCAGCCGATCGATACCGGTGGCGGCGCTGAACCGGTCGATCTCGTCGGTATTGGCCGAACGGTTAGCGATACATCCAGCGAGCCGGACCTCGTAATTCTTCGATTTGGCTTGGATGGCGGCCATGATTCGGTTCATCGCGAAGATGCTGTCGAAATCATTGGCGGTCACCACGATGGCGCGCTCGGCATGCTGCAGGGGAGCGGCAAAACCGCCACACACCACGTCGCCCAGCACGTCGAAAATCACCACGTCGGTGTCTTCCAGCAGATGGTGCTGCTTGAGCAATTTCACCGTCTGACCAACAACATAGCCGCCGCAACCAGTGCCCGCCGGCGGGCCGCCGGCTTCAACGCACATCACGCCGTTGAAGCCTTCGAACATATAATCCTCGGGCCGCAGTTCCTCGTGGTGGAACTCATGCTGTTCCAGCACGTCGATCACGGTCGGCATCAATTTCTTGGTCAGCGTGAAGGTGCTGTCATGCTTGGGATCGCATCCGATCTGCAACACGCGCTGTCCGAGTAGTGAAAAGGCCGCCGACAGGTTGGACGAGGTGGTGGACTTGCCGATGCCGCCCTTGCCGTAAACGGCGAACACCTTGGCGCCCTCGATCTTCTGGCTCGGGTCGAGCGCAACCTGCACGCTGCCTTCCCCGTCGCCGGGGCCCAATTTGCGGGTCTTGTCGATGATGAGCGTCATTGCGCTTCTCCTTACGCCGCCAGTGAACCGGCGGGGGCTACGCCTTCGAGTTGATCTTCAATCGCGTCCGTCGCGGCCTGCAGAGCAGCCATCGTGTCGGCATCGGGCTGCCAGAAATTGCGGTCTGCCGCTTCGATCAGGCGGTTGGCAATCTTGGCGGCGGCGCGCGGGTTCATTTCGGCAATGCGCTGGCGCATAGTTTCATCGAGCACATAGGTTTCGCTGATGCGCTGATACACCCACGGATCAACCTGGCCGGTGGTGGCCGACCAGCCGGTGGTGGTGGTCACCGCCGCTTCGACCTGGCGCACGCCTTCATAGCCGTACTTAAGCTGCGCCTCGATCCAAACCGGATTGAGCGTGCGGGTCCGGGTTTCCAGCGCCACCTGTTCCTGCAAGCTGCGAACCTTGCCGCTGCCCTGCGTCTGGTCACCGATATAGACTGGCGCACTCTCGCCACCCTTGGCGCGAGTGACGGCGCGGCTGATGCCGCCCAGCGTGTCGACGTACTGATCGATGGTGGTGATGCCCAGCTCAACCGATTCCAGGTTCTGATAGGCGCAATCGACCGTCTTCAGTGCGCTTGCGAGCAGGCCGGGCTGTCGCTTGGGCTTGCCATCGACGCCATAGGCATAGCCCTTCTGCTTCTCGTAGGTGTCGGCCAGTTCGTTGGGATCGGTCCAGCCACCGCTGTCGATCAGCAGGTTGACGTTTGCGCCATAGCTGCCTTCGGCGTTGGAATAGACGCGCAAACTAGCGGTGGCCATGTCGCAGCCATGCTCTTCCAAATAGGAAAGGCTGTGCTTGCGGATAAAGTTCATCTCCAGCGGTTCATCGGCTTCGGAGGCAAGCAGCGCGGCTTCTGCCAGCATCTTGGTCTGCAGCGGCAGCAGATCGCGGAACACGCCCGACAGCGTCACCAGCACGTCCACACGCGGGCGGTCAAGCTGTTCGAGCGGAATGAGTTCGGCACCGGCGAGACGGTTGTAGCTGTCAAAGCGCGGCTTTGCGCCCATCAGCGCCATCGCCTGCGCCACCTGCGCACCTTCGCTCTTCAGGTTATCGGTGCCCCACAGCACCATGGCGACGGTTTCCGGCAGCTTGCCAGCGTCTTCCAGCGCGCGATCCAGGATGCGCTGCGCCTGCGCCGCGCCATCCTTGCAGGCATAGGCCGACGGCAGACGGAACGGATCGAAACCGTGGATGTTACGGCCGGTCGGCAGGATTTCCGGATCACGCAGGATGTCACCTCCGGCGACCGGCGGCACGTAACGGCCATCAAGCGCGCGGATCAGGCCATTCATCTCGTGATTGGTCGACAGTGCGGTGTTGAGGTTGGCCAACTCGCGCAGCACCGGCGTGTTGGGCCCGATGCGGCCGTGGATCAGCTTCTCGATGGTGTCGCGGTCGACAATCTCCCCGCGGGCCTGGGCGCTGGCGGCCAGCATGTCGATGCGCGCCTCTTCGCTTTCCGCATCGCCGAACACGTGCAGGCCCTGCGGGATCAGCTCCTGCTCGATCTCGTACAGCTTGGCGGCCAGCTTCGATACATCGCTGCCGTCGAGGTCCATCGCCGCAGCCTGTTCGCGGATGATCTCTTCCAGCCCGGGCAGTTCCGGGCTGCCCGGTTCGGTCGAGCGCCAGCGGTCAACGCTGGCCTTGATGTCGGAAAGGCCTTTGTAGAGGCCCGAATTGGTCAGCGCCGGGGTCAGGTACGACACCAGCGTCGCGCCCGAACGCCGCTTGGCCAACACGCCTTCGGATGGGTTGTTGGCGGCATAAAGATAGATGTTGGGCAGATCCTGGATGATGCGTTCCGGCCAGCAGCTCATGGTCATGCCGGTCTGCTTGCCGGGCATGAATTCCAGGCTGCCGTGGGTACCCCAGTGGATCACCGTGTGGGCGCCGAAATCATTCCGGATCCAGCGATAGAAGGCCATGAACGCATGGGTCGGCGCGAACCGGCCATCGAACAGCAGCCGCATCGGATCGGATTCGTAACCGTTCGCCGGCTGGATGCCGACGAACATGTTGCCGAACTGCGCCCCGGTGATCAGCACATTCTTCCCGTCAGACTGGAACTTGCCCGGCGCCGGGCCCCATTCCTGCTCGATCTCGGCCAGATAGGGCTCGGTGGCAACGATGCGATCGGCCGGCACGAAGGCGTGCACATTGGCTTCCTGGCCATATTGCATAGCATTGCCTTCGATTACGCGGCGACGCACTTCGTCACTGCTTTCCGGCACTTCCACGTCATAGCCTTCGGCCTTCAGCCGGATCAAAGTGCGGTGCAGCGAATCGAACACAGCGAGGAACTGCGCCGTGCCAGCGGCACCGCCGTTGGGCGGGAAGTTGAACAGCACGACCGCCAACTTGCGATCCTTGTTGGCGGTGCGGCGCAGTTGCACCAGCTTCAGCATCTTGTCGGCCATCGCCTCGGCGCGTTCCGGGCAGGACTGCATGGCGCGCACCCCATCGGATGGCGCCCAGGTGCAGCCACGCGAACAGCCAGTGCATGCCTCGCCGCCGGCATCGCTGCGGCCGCCGAACACCATCGGCTGGGTGCCGCCATCCAGTTCCGGGATGGCGATCATGATGGTCGATTCCAGCGGCAGCAGGCCCTGGCGGTTGGCACCCCATTGCTGCAGCGTCTGGAACTCCACCGGGTGCGCCGAAATATAGGGCCGGTCCAGCTTGGTGAGGATTTCCTCGGCCGCCTTGGCATCGGAATAGGCCGGTCCGCCAACGAGGGAGAAGCCGGTGAGATTGATGACCGCATCGACCGTCGCCTTGCCGTCCTTCATCATCAGCGTTTCGATGGCCGGACGCTGGTCGAGACCGCCGGCAAAGGCCGGAATGACGTTCAGCCCGCGCGCTTGGAGCGCGCGGATGACGCCATCATAATGATTGCTGTCCTTGCCCAGCACGTAAGAACGCAGCATCAGTACACCCACGGTGCCAACCGCTTCCTTCTGCCACGGCAGGTCGGTCAAATGCTCCGACATGCGCTGCGGCAGATCGGGGTGATACACGCCGACTTCCGGATACTCCTGCGGCGCTTCCACCTTGGCCTTGCCGCGCAGGCCCTTGCGCGGGCCATCGGCATAACGGTCGACAAGCGCCTGGATCATCTGGAAGGCGTTGTCGTCGCTGCCGGCCAGCCAATATTGCAGGGTGAGGAAATAGGCACGCACATCCTGCGCGGTGCCGGGCACGAATTTCAGCAGCTTGGGCAAGCGGCGCAGCACGGCCAGCTGGGCAGCGCCGCTGTTCGGTGCGCCTTCCTTGGAAGAACCACGCAGCTTCTTCAGCCAGCCCAACGGCCCCTTGGGCGGCACATCCATGCGATAATCGCCCATCCGCGTCATCTTCACGACGTCGGACTGGCTCATCAGGCACACCATCGCATCGCATTCCTCACGGCGCGCGGTGAGCGCATCCTTGATCATGCGGATCTGTTCATCAAGGAACAGCATGGTAACGATGACGATATCGGCGCGCGCGATGTCGGCGCGGGTGGCATCCAGCTTGCCCGGCTTGTCCCAATCGGCCGCCGCGTGGAAGCCGATGGAGACGGGCAGACCCATTTTCTGGAAGCGCACGCGCGCCCGGTCGATGGCGCCCGACAGATGGTTGTCGAGCGTGACGATCACGACATGGCAGTGATCCGGCCGATCCTGTTTCGATGGCGGGTTATCAGCGCGCATAATGGGATTTTGCCTCGTACAGCGTATCGCGGGTGATGGTGGTCACGCCATGCTCGGCAGCATAGCGTTCGGTGTTACGGCGTGCCTTGCCGCGCACAAAGAACGGGATTTTGCCCAATTCCGTAAGGGCTTCCGCGGTCCAGCCGCCTTCATCGGCCGGTGCGGGTGTCGGCGCAGTAATGATGGCGATTTCGCCCTCCGCCTGCTCGGCAGCCGGCGCAGCATGAGCCACAGGCGCCGATGCATGACCCAAGTGACTCGGACCTGCCGCATCGGAGAATTCGAAATCCTCACGGAACATGGTGAGCAGATGTTCTTCCAGACCCATTACCAGCGGGTGGACCCAGGTATCAAATAGTACGTTGGCGCCTTCGAAGCCCATCTGCGGACTGTGGCGGGCCGGGAAATCCTGCACATGCACCGGCGCCGAAATCACCGCGCATGGCAGGCGCAGGCGCTTGGCGATATGGCGCTCCATCTGCGTGCCCAGCACCAGTTCCGGCGCGGCAGCTTCGATGGCCTCTTCCACCGCCAGATAATCATCGCTGATCAGCGGTTCGACGCCGTATTTCTCGGCCGCCGCGCGCACTTCGCGGGCGAATTCGCGGTTATAGCAACCGAGGCCCACCACCTTGAAACCCAGCTCCTCGCTGGCAACGCGAGCGGCGGCAACGGCATGGGTGCCATCGCCGAAGATGAAGACGCGCTTGCCGGTGAGATAGGTCGAATCGATCGAGCGCGACCACCAGCCCATTCGCCCCTGATCGAGATCGGCGGGCACCGGAATACCGGCGACGGCGCACACTTCGGCAACAAATTCACGGGTGGCGTTAAGGCCAATCGGAACCGTTTTCACTGTCTTCTGGCGGAAGGCGCGCTCCAGCCAGCTGCACGCCTGCGCCGCGATTTCAGGATAAAGGCAAATGTTGAAATCCGCCTCACCGATGCGGACGATATCGGCCGGGCTGGCGCCCATCGGCGCGACCAAGTTCACATCGATGCCAAGATCGGCGAGCAGGCGGGTGATTTCGACGACATCATCGCGGTGACGGAAGCCCAGCGCGGTCGGGCCGAGCAGGTTGGCGCGCGGCCGGCGCGGTCCGTTTTCGCCAACAGCCGGCAGCGGCTTGCGCTCCTTGTCGGCCAGGGACCGCACGATCTGGTAGAAGGTTTCGGATGCGCCCCAGTTTTCTTTGCGGCTGTAGCTGGGCAATTCCAGAGGGATGACCGGGCATTCCAGGCCCATCGTCAGCGACAGGCCGTGGGGATCATCCTGGATCAGTTCGGCGGTACAGCTGGAACCAACGATCATCGCCTGCGGCTTGAACCGGTCATAGGCGTCGCGGGCGGCCTTCTTGAACAGTTCGGCAGTATCCTTGCCCAGATCGCGGGCCTGGAACGTGGTATAGGTGACAGGCGGGCGATGGTCCCGCCGCTCGATCATGGTGAACAGCAGATCGGCATAGGTGTCGCCCTGCGGCGCGTGGAGTACATAATGCAGATCGCGCATGCCGGTCGCCACGCGCATCGCCCCCACATGGGGTGGGCCTTCATATGTCCAGACGGTCAGCTGCATCGGTCAGACCCTCAACAGATCGCGACGATGGAGCGGGCGCGAGAACAGTTCGGCAAGATCGCCGGCCTGCTCGTAACCATGGATGGGCGAAAACACGAGTTCGATCGCCCACTTTGTCGACAAGCCTTCGCGTTCTAGCGGATTGGCCAGGCCGAGGCCACAAACCGTCAGGTCCGGCCGGGCGGCGCGCACGCGGTCAAGCTGCTTGTCCACATCCTGGCCTTCGGAAATCATCGTGCCTGGCGGAAGCGCGGCTAGCTCGTCGATCAGATGGCCCTTGTGCAGATAGGGCGTGCCAACCTCGACCAGTTCCATGCCGAGCTCACCGGCGAGGAAGCGCGCCAGCGGCACTTCCAGCTGGCTGTCGGGCATGAAGAAGATGCGCTTGCCGGCCAGCTTCTCGCGATACAGCGCCAGCCCTTTTCGGGCACGTTCGCGCGGGCCGGAGATGACCTGTTCGAAGCGGGCCTCCGACACGCCGAACGCCTGCGCTGCGGCATGCAGCCAGGCGGTGGTGCCTTCGGCGCCGAACGGGAACAGCGCCGGCAGGTGTTCTGCGCCGCGCTTGTCGAGGGCGGTGCCGGTTTCCGCCAGGAACGGCTGGGCCAGCAGATATTTGGTATTAGGGCCCACGCCCGGCATTTGCCCGGCCTTGCGCGCCGGCAGCGGTACTACCTTGCTGATGCCAAGATCGCCGAGCAGCCGGGTGAGTTGATCTTCCACGATATCGGGCAGGCTGCCGACGATCATCAGCTGTTTTTCATCGCTGAACGCCAAATCGGGCACCAGCGCCGATAGGCAGGCATCTTCGCCCTGGGTGAAGGTCGTTTCAATACCGCTGCCCGAATAGTTGAGCACCCGCACATTGGGCGAAAAGCGGCCGTTCAGCCGCTGCGCCGCGCGGGACAGATCAAGCTTGATCACCTCCGACGGGCAAGAGCCGACGAGAAACAGCAGCTTGATGTCGGGCCGGCGCGCCAGCAGACGATTGACCACCCGGTCCAGCTCCTCGTTGGCGTCGGCCAAGCCAGCGAGGTCCTTTTCCTCGATGATAGCGGTGCCGAAGCGCGGCTCGGCAAACACCATCACGCCAGCGGCAGATTGCAGCAAGTGCGCGCAGGTGCGGCTGCCGACAACGAGGAAGAAGGCATCCTGGATCTTGCGGTGCAGCCAGATGATGCCGGTCAGCCCGCAGAACACCTCGCGCTGGCCGCGTTCGCGGAGTATGCCATCGACGCCCACCGGCGGCGCATCGCACCCAGAGGCCGGACCAGTGCTGTTCATGCGGCCGCCGCAGTCGCAGCCGACGACAGCACTGCCGCCCTGACCGCAGGCGAAAGGGACGTCGACGCGCTCAACTCGGCCGGCATTGCTGCCGGCGCCGATAGCCGTGCCTGACGCAGTTTCCAGATGAATTGCCCGGCATTGATCACATATGCGACATAGGCCGCCAGCGCGGTAGCGAACAGCACGCCTTCATCGGCGATGCCCGTAAACAGGCCGAACAGATAAAGGCTGTGCAGCACGATCACCAGCATCGAAAACACATCCTCCCAGAAAAAACTGTCGTGGAAGAGATACTGGCCAAACACGACCTTTTCCCAAATCGCTCCGGTGATCATGATGGTGTAGAGTGCCATTGTCTTGACCACGACCGACCAGACCGCCCAATCATAATTGCGGCCCGTATTCAGATAATCGATCACCAGATAAAGGCTGACGCCAAAGATCAGGAACTGGATCGGCGCCAACAGGCCCTGAACAAGCGTCCACTTGCTGTTGTCGCGCCGAACCCGCTCTTCCGGCGTGTACAGCGGCCGCTGCGCTGGCGCAGCCGCAGGCGGTGACAACGATACAGACAAGCCTTTGGACCCCTCGGACATTACGCAAAAAACCCTATCATCCGGCCCCCTTCTGTCAACTGCGCACGCGCGACGATGTGACGAAATTGTAACGCTGACGCCACGCCTGCGTTGACGGGCCGGCGGCGGCGCGACTAGGTTGGAACCATGGAACATGTCCCCCCACCCGCCGTGCCGGCGCGCGCCGTGTTGCGCCCGCGTGACGTGCTTGAACTGCTAAAGCCTGTCACCTGGTTCCCGCCGATGTGGGCCTTCATGTGCGGCGTGGTTTCGTCGGGCGTGCCGATGGCGGATCGCTGGGGGCTGCTGATCGCCGGCATGATGCTGGCCGGGCCACTGGTGTGCGGCAACAGCCAGGCCATCAACGATTGGTTCGATCGCCATGTTGATGCCATCAACGAACCGCAGCGCCCGATCCCGTCGGGCCGCATTCCCGGCCGTTGGGGGCTGGCGATCGCCTGTATCGGCTCGGTCATCAGCCTTGCCATTGGCTTTGCCCTTGGGCCGGTGGTGGGTTTTGCCACCATCGTTGGCGTCGCCATGGCCTGGGCCTATTCGGCGCCACCGCTGCGCTTCAAGGCCGATGGCTGGCTGGGGCCGCTGGTTTGCGCGGCCGCCTATGAAGGGGTCAGCTGGTTCACCGGCGCTGCCGTCATGGCTGGCGGCGTGCCGGATTCGCGCATCATCTGGGTGCTCTGTATGTATGCCTTGGGTGCGCACGGCATCATGGTGCTGAATGATTTCAAGGCGGTGAAGGGTGATGCCCAGTCCGGCGTCAATTCGCTGCCGGTGCAGTTGGGTGAGCGCAACGCCGCCGAAATCGCCTGCTGGACAATGGCGTTGCCGCAGGTGGTAGTGATCATCCTGCTGGCGCGTTGGGGCCTACACTGGCCGTCGGCGATGGTGGCGTTTTCGCTGGCGATGCAGGTGGTGCTGATGCAGCGCGTGCTGGCAGCACCAGCGGCCAATGCGCCCTTCTACAACGCCACGGGCACCACGCTTTATGTACTGGGCATGCTCACCAGCGCCTTTGGGCTGTCGGTGATCGTGTGACGACACAGACCCCGCTTGGTTGGGCCGGCATCGCCCGGTTGGGCCTGGTGCAGAGCGCGCTGGGCGCCATTGTCATGCTCGCCTCCTCGCTGCTCAACCGCATCATGGTGGTGGAATACAGCATGGCCGCGGCGCTGCCGGCGGGTCTGGTGACCTTTCACTATGGGGTGCAACTCTCCCGTCCGAAATGGGGGCACGGCAGTGATGCCGGCTGGCAGCGCACGCCGTGGATCATCGGCGGCATGGCGGTGTTGGGGGCAGGCGGCCTGTTGGCCACCTTTGCCACCACCCAGCTTTCGGGCGCGTTCTGGCCGGTTTTTGCCGCCCTCGTGCTGGCCTATGCCATGATCGGTATCGGCGTCGGCGCGGCTGGCACCTCGCTGCTGGCGCTGCTCGCCACGCGAACTGCCGAAGCGCGGCGGCCGGCAGCAGCCAGCCTGACATGGATCATGATGATTGTTGGAATCGTCATTTCGGCCGGCACGGCGGGCGCATTGCTGGATCCCTTTTCGCTCACGCGGCTGGTGCAAGTGGCAGCCGGCGTGGTGGCAGTGGCGTTTGCCGTCACCTGCATCGCCGTGTGGGGCGTCGAAGGCGCACCGCAGGCGGAAGTGAAGCGCGAATCTGCCCCCTTCGGCGAAGCGTTGCGCGGCATCTGGGGCGATCCGCTCACCCGGCTGTTCAGCATCTTCGTCTTCTTCTCGATGCTGGCCTATTCGATGCAGGATCTGATCCTCGAACCTTTTGCCGGCCTTGTTTTCAACATGTCACCGGGCCAATCCACCAGCCTGTCGAGCGTGCAGCACCAGGGCGTGCTGGCCGGCATGATCCTCGTGGGTGTGGGCGGCCATGCCTTTGGCGGGCGGGCGGGCATGAAGCTGAAGCGCTGGATCGTCGCCGGCTGCTTCGCGTCTGCACTGGCACTGGCGGCACTGGCCATGGCTGCGCGGGCCGGGCCGGGCTGGCCGCTGTCGATCAATGTGGCCGTGCTGGGCTTTGCCAACGGGATGTTTGCCGTGGCCGCTATCGGATCCATGCTGGAACTGGCCGGGCGCGGCGGGCCGGGGCATGAAGGCATTCGCATGGGCCTTTGGGGCGCGAGCCAGGCCGCAGCCTTCGGCATTGGCGGTTTTGCCGGTGCATTTGCTGTCGATCGTCTGAGAGCGGCCTTCGCGGCCGATGCACCGGCCTTTGAAATTGTTTTTGCGGCAGAATCCGTGCTGTTTCTGCTGGCGGCAATCATCGCTTTGCGCTTGAATGATCACATGGGCAGCAGCGCGGCGGGCAGGCCGAATGAATTGGAGGCAATGGCATGACCGATATGTTCGACTTTGTGGTGGTGGGTGGCGGCCCTTCTGGCGCGACAGCGGCCAATGATCTGGCCCTGGCCGAGCACAAGGTAATGCTGCTCGATCGCATGGGCCGCATCAAGCCGTGCGGCGGCGCCGTGCCGCCGCGCCTGCTGAAAGACTTTGACGTGCCGATCGAGCAGCTGTGCACCACCGCCAGCAGCGCCCGCATGATCAGCCCCGCCGGCCGGGAAGTGGACATGCCGGTGGGCGAAGGCGGCTGGGTCGGCATGGTCGATCGCGACGTGTTCGATGAATGGCTGCGGGCCCGGGCGGCCAAGAACGGTGCCGATCGCCGCGACGGCACGTTCGAAGGCCTGGAGCGTGAACCCGATGGCACTGCCGTCGTGGTGTATCGCCCCAAGGGTGCCCCCCGTGGTTCCGATCCCATTCGCGTGAAGACGAAAATGCTGATCGGCTGCGATGGCTGCAATTCAGCCGTTGCCCGGGCCGCCCTGCCCGACGAAAAGCTGCCTTTCGTCGCCGCCTATCATGAAGTGGTGGACAGCCCGCCGGAAGGCGTTGGCGGTTTCGCCGGCGATCGCTGCGACGTGTTCTACCAAGGCAAGCACAGCCCGGATTTCTATGCCTGGGTATTCCCGCACGGTTCAAAAACCAGCATCGGTACCGGCAGCGCCGTGCAGGGCTTTGAACTGCGTAAGGCCGTCGGCAAGCTGCGCGAAGAGCTGGGCATGACCGAGGAGACCTGCAAGACGGTGCGCGTTGAAGGTGCGCCTATCCCGCTGCGGCCGCGCAAGAAGTGGGACAATGGCAAGGATGTCGTGGTGGCCGGCGATGCCGCCGGTTGCGTGGCGCCGGCCAGCGGCGAAGGCATTTTCTATGCGATGACTGCCGGCCGCGAAGCCGCCAAGGCCGCCGCCGAAGCGCTGGCCAGCGGCGATCCGGCCAAGCTGGGCCTGGCCCGCAAGCGTTTCCTGAAGGCCCACGGCACCGTGTTCCGCGTGCTCGGCATCATGCAATGGTGGTGGTATCGCAGCGACACGATGCGCGAGAAGTTCGTGAAGCTGTGCATGGACAAGGACATCCAGCAACTGACTTGGGAAGCCTATATGAACAAGGAACTGGCGCGCAAGAAGCCGCTGGCCCATGTGAAAATCTTCCTGAAGGACAGCGTGCAACTGGTCACTGGCATCCTGTCCGGCGGCGGCGTGCGCGAGAGTGACCGCGCCGGCAAACGGGCGCAGGTCTGACCGGTCGGAGCGCCAAGGGGGAAGCGGGAAAGGCGGGAGCAATGTCGCGATTTGCCGAATCCCCCTGGGTGCTGCCCGCAGCCATTGCCGCGGTGGCCGCGACCTTCACGGCGGCAGTCGGTGCCACCATAACCGATATCGGCCCGTGGTATCTGGCGTTGAAACAGCCCGAATGGGCGCCACCCAACTGGCTGTTTGGTCCGGCGTGGACCGTTATTTTCATGCTGTGCACGTTTTCCGGCACCACAGCCTGGCTGGCGGCGCGCAGCACCGGTGCGTTCGAAGCCATCATCGGCCTGTTTGCCCTCAACGGCTTCCTCAACCTGTTGTGGAGCTTCCTGTTCTTCCGTCTGCACCGGCCGGATTATGCCGCGCTGGAAGTCGGCATCCTGTGGAGCAGCATCGCCGCGCTGATCGTCGTGCTGTGGCGTATCTCGCGCCCGGCCGCAGCCCTGCTGCTGCCCTATCTGGCGTGGGTGAGTTTTGCGGCCATGCTCAACCGGGCTATCGTGGAGCTGAACGGCCCGTTCTGAAGCAGCGGCCGCGGAAGTGGGGCCGCCGCGAGATGGCTCAGGCCTTCGTTTTCAGATAGGCGATCACGTCCGCCCGATCCTGTGCCTGCTTAAGGCCGCCGAAAGCCATGCGGGTACCGGGCATGAACTTGGCCGGCGCTTCCAAATAGGTGAACAGCACATCCTCGCTCCAAGTCACGCCGCTTTCCTTGTTGGCCCTGCTGTAGTTGAAACCGGCAATGCTGCCCGATTTGCGGCCAACAATGTGCCAAAGCGATGGGCCGACGCGGTTCTTG
The DNA here is from genome assembly GCA_943369475.1 of Sphingomonas paucimobilis. Taxonomy (GTDB): domain Bacteria; phylum Pseudomonadota; class Alphaproteobacteria; order Sphingomonadales; family Sphingomonadaceae; genus Sandarakinorhabdus; species Sandarakinorhabdus paucimobilis_A. The sequence goes on from CALRNJ020000004.1 coordinate 204,476, forward strand.
CCTTCTTCGGCGACATGGCAGGCCTTGCACTGGGCAAACACCTTCTCACCCTTGGCAGCATCGCCGGTGAGCGAGGCGTAGGTAACGGCAGCAGCAGGCGCGGGCGCCGCCGGTGCAGCGACCGCTTCGGCAGCAGGCGCTTCGGCGGCTGGCGCGATGGTGGCTTCCACAGCCGGTGTTTCAGCCGCAGGAGTTTCGGCGGGCTTGTCGGCACCGCCACAGGCGGCGGTGAGCAGGGCAGCAACGGTGAGGCCGGAAAGGGTGAGGACGCGCATGCAGGTATTGTTCCTTCGATGAATAACCCAATTACCACAGCCGCATGGGGTCGACCATAAAGATGCAACCATCTGCCGCCTATTCGGGGCGGAGCGCCGCTGCCGCTGCGAAGGGCCCCACCGCCAGCGCCACCAGACTGGCCGCCGCCAGCAGACGGAAAGCGCCCACCACATCGCTGCCGACGCCAAAGATCAGCACCGGCAACGCCAGCGGCAGCACGATCAGCCCGGCCAGCGCGCCGCCGCCCTTCAGGCCCGCCGTGAGCGCGGCGGCGACCACGGCGAGGCTGGCCAGCGCCGGGGTGCCGAGCGCCAGCGCGATAGCAAGGCGGGTGCCATCGTCAGATGACAGGCCGAGCAGCACGCCGGCCACCGGCAAGGCAGCCAGCAGCGGCACGGCAAAGCCCACCCAGTGCGCCAGGATGCGCGCTGCACACACCAGTTCCAGCGCGATGCCGCGGGCGATCAGCTGATCGATGCTGCCATCTTCCACATCGGGCGCCAGCAGGGATTCCACCGGCAACAGGCTGGCAAGCAAGGCAGAAACCCAGATGATGCCCGGCGCGATGCGGGCCAGCAGGCGGGCATCGGGGCCAACAGCGAAGGGAAACAGCGCGGCGGCCAGCACGAAGAACATCACCGGCAGCCACAGGGCCGGGGAACGGGCGATCAGCGCAAGATCGCGGCGGAGGAGCGTGAAGAACATCAGCCGAGCCGCAAGGTGGCCGCATCAGCCAGGCCAATATCGCCGTGAACTGCTGCCACAATGAGGCCGCCCGTTGCCCGATGCTGGGCCATTGCTGCCGTCAGCAAGCCGGCGGAAGCCGCATCAAGCCCGGCTGTGGGCTCGTCAAGCAACCAGCATTCCGCGCCGGCGGCGATCACTCGGGCAATCGCGGCGCGGCGTTTCTGGCCGGATGAAAGATGCCGGCACGGCACCTCCACCAGCCCGCCCAAATTCATCGCCGCCAGCGCGCCCGGCAGGCGATCCCGCCCGCCATCCAGCCTCGCCCAATAGTCCAGCTCCGCCCCCAGGCTCTGGCGCGGTTTCAGTGCAACCTCGTGCCCGGCAAAGGCGCGGCGGCCACCGCCGGACACGCTGCCAGCCTCGGCACGCAGCAAGCCGGCCAGCAGCCTCAGTAAGGATGATTTGCCCGCACCGTTCGGCCCGGTGAGCAGCAGCGCGCCGCCCGGCTCCACCCGCGCCGACACGGCGTCGAACAGCAGCCGCCCGCCACGCCGGCAGGCCAGATTGTCGATCACGAGCGCGTCCACCACGGCTCCGGCTTAATGGCTTGGCCCCGCTTCGTCACCCCCACAGGTGACGCGTGCGCCATTCTTGGCTATCACGGTCGCCATGCCCCCCGCCGCCAACCGCCCGCAACTTTCCACCACCGCCCGCATGGCCATCAACTTTGGGCCATTGTTGCTGTTCTTTGCCGCCAGCAAATTGGGCAAGGCGCTGCACGAGCAGGGCCAGCTGCCCGGCCTGGCCGATGCCGAAGTGGCCAGCGCCGTCGTGGGCACCGGCGTGTTCGTGATCGCCACCCTGATCGCGGCGCTGTGGCACTGGGGCAAGACGCGCCATCTACCCGCCGCGATGATCTTCACCACGGTGATCGTCGTACTGTTCGGCGGGCTGACCATCTGGTTGCAGGACAAGGCCTTCATCCAGCTGAAGCCCACCATCATCTACGGCGTGTTTGCCCTGCTGCTGTTCGGCGGGCTCGCCACCGGCCGGCCCACGCTGCAACTGGTGATGGAAGATGCACTGCCAGGCCTGACCGACACGGGCTGGCGCCTGCTCACCCGAAACTGGGCGACCTTCTTCATCGCGCTGCTGATCGCCAACGAAACCGCGCGGCGCATGCTCGACTATGATGACTGGCTCAGCTTCAAGGTGTGGGGCGTCACGGTGGCGATTTTTGCCTTCACCCTCGCCCAGGGGCCTTTGCTGGCCAAACATGGGCTGAAGCTGGATTAGGGAACCAGCCGCTTGAGCGACAAGATTTCCGTCATTGCCAACATAAGACTCCTTCCGTCGTCGGAAGGAGGTAATACGGCGCCGGTTCAGAAGAGCTACCGCCCCAACTACAATTTTTTTCGGTCCCGACAATCGCGAGATGGCGGTTGGAGACATCATTTCCCCGCTGGGGTCGCCTTACACCCAGGCGAAAGCATCGACCTACCAATGACCTTCCTGCTGTGGGACAGGCTTGAAGGCGAAATCTATCCGTTGCGGCAGTGGCGCATTCAGGAGGCTTTCTGGCTCGTCGGTATCGGCACCATCCTGTCAGTCCAGCGGCCGTCCGAAGGTTAACGTCTAATCCCCCAACAGCCCATGCCGCTTCAATGCGTGCCGCAGCTGGTCATAGGTGAGGTTGAGGGCGGCGGCGGTGCGGCGCTGGTTGTGGCGGTGCTTCTCCAGCGCGCACTCCAATATGTCCTTTTCATAGGCGGCTACCGCGCCGCGCAGATCGGTGATGCTCTCCAGTCGCGGCGCCGGCATGGCGGCGGCGGTATCCACCGGGCTGATGCTGCGTGGCGGGTTGGCCGCCGGTGCCGCGTGCGGCAGCACATGGCTCGACGTTGGCCGCCAAGGCGATTCGAACGGATCGATCACCAATTGCCCCACCGCCGTTTCGGCATCGCCCCAGCGGTAGAGCGCGCGTTCCACCACGTTCTTCAGTTCGCGCACATTGCCCGGCCAGGCCCAGGTCGCCAGCTGTTCCTGCACCTTCGACGTGAAGCCGGGAAAGCGCGGCCAGCCCAGTTCGGCGGCCATGCGGCGGGCGAAATGCAGCGCCAGCATGTCGATATCCTCGGCCCGTTCGCGCAAGGGCGGCAGGGTGATGACCTCGAAGCTCAGCCGGTCGAGCAGATCGGCGCGAAACCGCCCGCGCGCCACCAGGCCGGGCAGATCCTCGTTGGTGGCACCCACCAGCCGCACATCGACACTGATCGGCTTGTTCGATCCCAGCCGGGTCAGCTCGCCATATTCCACCACGCGCAGCAGGCGTTCCTGCGCCTGCGATGACAGCGTGCCGATTTCATCCAGGAACAGCGTGCCGCCATCGGCATCCTCGAACCGGCCAGCGCGGGCCCGCTGTGCGCCGGTGAAGGCGCCGGGTTCATAACCGAACAATTCGGCATCGATCAGATTTTCCGGCAACGCCGCACAATTGAGGCTGACCAATGTTTGCGACCAGCGCGGGGACAGGCGGTGCAGGCGATCGGCAATCAGTTCCTTGCCGGTGCCGCGCTCGCCAATCACCAGCACCGGGCGGTTCAAGGCAGCCGCCGCCGAGGCGCGTTCAACGGCATCGAGGAAGCTCAACGAAGAGCCGATCATCTGGGCTGGCGCGGCCATGCGATGAGTTGGCACATTTTCCCGATGTTTGGCAATTCTTGGCCATCAAAAAAATTGCGCGTCCAAGCTCAACTCAATGATTTCAATATTTTGGCTCGATATCGGCACTTGGCACGACCCATGCAATACATCTGGCATGAGCGGCACCCCAGCCGCCACACAACAGGAGAAACACAATGAGCACCCTCTACAACAGCTTCGGCCGCAACATGATGGCCCTGATGGCCGCCCTGCTGATCGGCACCACCTTTGTCGCCGCCGCCACTGGCCCTGCCATGGTGACGCCGGCCGTGAACAGCGATATCGTTGCGTGAACAGCGCAACGATGACCGGGGCTCTGGTTCCCCTCGCCCGCCCCCTCCTGGTGGAGCCGGCCCCGGTCCAGACGCTGACGAAGACCAAGTTCGAATTTCTGGAGATCAGACCAATGGGCATTTTTTCGCGCACCCGCGATATCATCGCTGCCAACGTGACCGACCTGCTCGACCGGGCTGAAGACCCGGCCAAGATGATCCGCATGATCATCATGGAGATGGAGGAAACGCTGGTCGAAGTTCGCGCGTCTGCGGCCCGCACCATTGCCGATCAGAAGGAAATGAAGCGCGCCCTGATCAAGGCGAGCCAAGCCGTGCAGGATTGGCAGGACAAGGCCGAACTCGCCCTTTCGAAGGGCCGTGAGGATCTGGCCAAGGCCGCGCTGGTCGAAAAGAACAAGGCCAAGGGCTTCATCGACACCACCCAGGTGGAGATCGATCTTCTGAACGAAACGCTGGCCCTGAACGAAGCGGATATCGCCAAGCTGGAATCGAAGCTGCGCGAAGCCCGCAACCGCCAGAACGCCCTGATCAACCGCATCGAAAGCGCCACCCAGCGTTCGAAGCTGCGCGAAATGATCCGCGGGCCGCGCGTGGAAGAGGCCTTCAGCCGCTTTGAAGTGCTGGAACGCCGTGCCGACATGGCCGAAGGCCGCGCCGACGCGCTGGGCCTGGCCGATGGCACCGGTACCCGCAGCCTGTCGGATGAATTCGCCGCGCTGCAGGACAATGATGAAGTGGATGCCGAAATCGCCGCCATGAAAGCGCGGCTCGGCAAGACGGAGGGCTAAGTCATGGAAGATGTCATCGTTCCCGTCGCCATCGTCGGCATGCTGTTCATCGGCCTGCCCGGCATGATCCTCCACTATCTGACCAAGTGGAAGAGCCAGACCGGCATCAGCAGCCAGGATGAAGCGCTGCTCGATGAACTCCACGATCTGGCCCGCCGGCTCGACCAGCGCATCGACACCGTCGAGCGCATCATCGCCGCCGACAACCCCAATTGGAAGGACAGCCGGATCGCCGACATGTCCGATCAACGCCGCCAGCTTCGCTGAACCGGCAACCGGACCCCCAATATTCCCCTTAGGAGGGCCAAAACAATGAGCCGCCAATTTCTCGTCAACAAGACCGAAGGCAAGATCCTCGGTGTGTGCGCCGGCATCGCCAGTTATTTTGGCTGGGATGCCACGCTGGTTCGCATCGGCTTTGTCGCTGCTGCCGTGTTCGGCTTTGGCTCGCCGGTGATCCTGTACCTGCTGATCGCGCTGATCGCGCCCTCCACCTATTGACCCGCCTCCCCGGCGCCTTCGTCAGCGCCGGCCAACAGGGAAATTTCGAAATGTCTGAAAGCCGTACCCGCTTTTACCTCGACAAACGCAACGGCAAGATCATGGGCGTTTGCGCCGGCATCGCCGATTATTTCGGCTGGGATGTCACGCTTGTCCGCATCGGTTTCGCCCTGGGCGCCATCATGGGCGGCGGTTCCACCATCCTGGCCTATCTGGCCATCGGCTGGATCGCCAACCAAAAGCCGACCGCGCTGTATGACCAGAGCCCGGAACGGGTGGAATTCTGGCGCGACGTGCGCGTGGCGCCCAAGCGCACCCTGCGCGATGTGAACGCCCAGTTCCGTGATGCCGATCGCCGCCTGCGCGACCTGGAATATCACCTGACCAGCGACAGCCGCCAGCTGGCCGACGAAATCGAAAAGCTGCGTTGAGGATCGACCCATGGACGAAGATGTCATCTACGCGCTGATCCCGATCCTGATCTTTTCGATCCCGATCGTTGCCATTGCCTCGAACACGATCAGCAAATGGCTGAAGCTGAAGGAAAAGCAGCTGGAAGTGACGGCCAACGCCACCGCCGAACAGGCCGCCCAGTATGCGGGCCGCATCGCGGTTCTGGAGGAACGGGTGGCCGTGCTTAACCGCATCGTCACTGATCGCAACGAGGGCCTTGCCGTGCAGATCGAAGCGCTGCGCGATGCACCCAAGCAACTGAATTGAAAGGCTAAATAGCATGGCTCTCGACCCCTCGATTATCGAAGCAATTGCGCCGGTGGGCGTGGTTGCCGTGATCGCCAGCATGAGCGCCTGGGTGGTCACCACCTGGATGAAGGTGAAGAACGGCTACCCGCTGGAAAACAGCTGGGGCAAGCCGATGTATCCCAACGGCGGTGGCGAAGCGATGGAGCGCATCCGGCTGATCAGCCAGGAAAACGCCCAGCTGCGTGCCGAACTGGGCAGCCTGAAGGATCGCATGGCGGTGCTGGAACGCATCGCCACTGACAAGCCCAGCATGCTGGCCGCCGAAATCGACGGCCTGGCCACCAAGCAATTGAATTGACCAATCCGGCCAGCCCCCCCGCTCAGTCTTAGGCCGGTAGACAAGGAAACAGGGACATGAATCCGTTTGAAATGGTGGTTTTGATCGTGGCCATCGTCACGATTGGGAAAGTTCTTTCCAGTCGCTACGGCGGCAAGGATCAGCGCCGCGCCTCCAAGGGCGAGCTGCCGGCGACCGACAGCGGTGAGAACTTGCGCCTGCAATCCGAAGTCGCCCGGTTGAACGACCGCATCCGCGTGCTGGAACGCCTCGCGACCGATCCGGCCAAGCGGCTTTCCGATGAAATCGAATCCCTGAAAAACGATTGAGCGAGAGGAGACACACCATGCCCCCGGCTGATTCCCTCCTGATCCTGTCCACCGCCACCCTGACGGGCCTCGCCATGCTGGGCGGCCTTGTCGCCTGGGGCTGGTCTGGCTGGTTGCGCCTGAAGCTGCGCGAGATCGAAGCCCGGCCGCAGCAGTCCGAACTGCCCGCCGTTGGCCAGCGCATTGATCTTGCCGACCTGAAGGAACGCATCCGCAAGCTGGAAGCCATCGCCGCAGGTGTTGACCTGTAACGTCAATGGTCTTGACCGCAGCCCTGTTGCCCCTTCATGGGCTGCGGTCATGGCCATCACCACTTTCGATGATGTCGAGGCCGAATTCGAAGCCTTCGACGATTGGGACGACCGTTACCGGTTGATCATCGCGCTGGGCCAGGCCCTGCCGGCGATGGAACCCGCCCTGAAGACAGACACCAACAAGGTGCGCGGTTGTGCGTCACAAGTCTGGCTGCACCCCACGCGCGAGGGCGATGTGCTGCGCTTTGCCGCCGACAGCGATGCCGCCATCGTGAAGGGTCTTGTCGCGCTGGTGCTGATGCTGGCCGATGGCCGCACCCCGGCCTTGATTGACGCCGCCGAGATCAAGGCACGCCTCGATGGCCTGGGCCTGTCGAAGCATCTTTCCTCAAACCGCACGCAGGGTCTCGCCTCCATGATCGGCCGCATCGATGCATTGGCGAAAGAACTGGCATGAGCGAATTTGCCAATCAGGTCAGCCAGTTCATGGGGCCGTTCCTGGGCCGCGTGCCGCACAACAAGCAATTGGGCCTGCGCTTCATCGCCAACGGCAACAACTGGGTGGAGCTGCAACTGCCCTATGCGCCGCATCTGCTGGTCGATCCCGATCATGGCATCTGGGCCTCCGGCCCGATTATCACGCTGATGGATACCTGTGTTGGCATGGCCTCCATGCTCACCCGCGGCGCCTTCGAACCGCACGCCACGCTGGATCTGCGTACCGATTATGTGCGCAGCCCCAAGGCCGAAGCCACGGTGACGGCGCGTGGCGAATGTTACCGGATGACCCGCCAGATCGCCTTCGTGCGCGGCCTCGCTCATGATGGCGATCCGGCCGATCCGATCGCGCATGTGACGGGCACCTTCATGTTTGCCGCCTCGAAACTGGCCGGAGGCTGGCAATGACCAGCCCCGCTCTTGCCACCCTGCTGCGGCAGTCGACCGGCCGACTGGACCTGCTGCCCTATGCCGCCCTGCTCGATCTGTCGTTCGAACGGGTGGGCGAGGAATTGCAGCTGGTGATGCCCTTTGCCGAAACGCTGATCGGATCCCCCGGACGCCTGCATGGCGGGTCCATCGGCGGGCTGCTGGAACTGGTCGGCCTGCTCACCGTGATCGCCGCCCAGCCGGAAGGAGAAGCCCTGCCGCGCGTGCGCCCGGTGACGGTGACGGTCGATTTCATGCGCGAAGGCGCGACCCAGGAAACCCGGGCGGCCGCCAGCATCACCAAGCTGGGCCGCCGCGTGGTGAATGTGCACGCGCAAGCCTGGCAAGGCAGCCGCGACAAGCCGATTGCAGCGGCGCACATCAATTTCGTGCTGGATTGGCCGGAGCGCTGAGGATCAGCAGAAGAAAACCTCCGGCGGGCAGGGGCTGAGCCCCCGGCAGCAACGTTCGTTTGGTCAGCGTTGCGGTTGGGCCAGCGCCTTGACCGCCGCTGCGGTTGAATCGCTGAACAGGCCGTCGATGCCGGTGGCGAGATAAGTGCGGATTTCGGTATCTACATCGCCCGCCGCGCGCGGATCGGCGCTGGATTTAAAGCCTTCGGGCAGGAAATAATTTTCCGGCCGGAACGTCCACGGATGGACTTCCAGCCCCACCGCATGGGCGTCGCGCACCAGGCTTGTCGGCTGGGCCAACTTACCATCGGGCCCACGCGGGATGATCATCACCCGTTCCGGGCCGATGCCGGCCGCATAAGTCGCAACCGTCTTCAGCCCCGCCGCAGACGCGAGATCGGCATAAGCATAGCCATCGGCCGATTTGCCGGTCGAACCCATCAGCTGGATCAACCGCACCCCGGTCTGGCCTTTCAACGCCTTCAGATTGTCCACTTCAAAGCTCTGGATGAACACCGGCGCTACGCCCGTCGTCCAGCCGGCCTTGGCCAGTTCGGCCAGCAGCACCGGCTCCAGCGGCAAGCCCAGGCCACGGAAATAAGTTGGGTGCTTGGTTTCGGGGTAGATGCCAATCGTCCGCCCGGTGCGGGCCGACGCCGCCTTGGCCAGCGCGATGATTTCGGCCAGCGTCGGTATTTCAAACTGACCATCAAACGCCGTGTTTGCCGGGCGCAGCTGCGGCAGGCGTTCCTTGGCGCGCAGCGTCTTCAACTCGGCCAGGGTGAAATCCTCGGTGAACCAGCCGGTCACCGCCTCGCCGTCGATCGTCTTCGTCGTTTTGCGGCCGGCGTATTCCGGGTGCGCCGCCACGTTGGTGGTGCCACTGATCTCGTTCTCGTGTCGCGCCACCAGTTGATGGTCCTTCGTCGGCACCAGGTCAGGTTCGATGAAATCGGCGCCCTGTTCGATGGCGCGTTCATAGGCGGCCAACGTGTGCTCCGGTCGCTCTGCGCTCGCCCCGCGATGCGCGATGATGATCGGCGGAGCCGGCGGTCCGGCCGGCACGGGCGCGGGTTTCAAGGGGGCAGCAGCCATCAACAACACCACCAGCGGAGCAAGGATCATGCGCATTTCTATCGCCTCGCACAGCCGCATGACAGGAAAAAGACCGTTCAGCAGCTGAGCACCAGTTGCCCGACAGGCTTGTCGTAACGGATGGCGCGGCAGCCAGCTGCATCGAGCTGGGTGCGCGAAAACGTGAGCACGCGCACCACCTGGCGTTTCTTGCCGCTGTTGCCGCTCACCACGATCTCGGCCGGGTCATCCTCGGCATCGGCCACCGCCTGTTGGCCGGCGGCCAACTGCGCGGTGCCGTCACGGCGATCGGTCACGCGCACCGCAATCTCGGTCAGCCGCAACGGGCCGATTTCCAGCGGCTTATCCAACACCAGCCGCCGCACAGGGCGGGTAATGCCAAACAGAATCTCTTCCTGCCACGGCTCGCCTTCCAGCCGGCCGCCCAACGCAGCGGCCAGATCGGCACCTACTGCGGCCGATGCCACCGCCAGCCGGCTGCGGCCCACCACATCCACCGACAGACCAAAGCCATAGCCGGCACCACGCACCACGCCGTAGGCACCGGAATTGACGTCACCAAACAGCGGCAGGCTGAAGTCGCTGCCTGTTCCTGCGCCGGCACCGGATTGCAACTGCACCGTCACCAGTCCCTGCGGCAACGCGAACGGCCCGATGCTGCCCTGCCGCGGCAGCATCGCCGCGCCTTCGAACCAAAACACGCGCTGGTTCACCGCCTGCCCAAACAGCGCCACCTTCGCCGGCGTGTTGCGGCCGTTCAGCACCTTGGTGCGCCCCACTTTCAGGTTGGCCTTGCCCATCAGCATGGCCGGTTTCAGTCCCAGCCGCGCCACCGTGTCTGCATTCAGCGTGATGCGATCCACCGCGCCGGTGGCGAGCGAAAGCGATACGGCCTCGCCATTGATGCTGGCCATGATCGGCGCTTCTGCGGGCAGGGTGACGGCCGACGGGGGTGGCGCAGCGGCCGTCAAAACCGGTACCGCCATCAGCAACCGCAACAACCGCATGTCCACACTCCGCTGTATTACATCACCGATACTCGGCCACTCTATTGGCCGCAATCGCTTGTTGGCCAAGGCCTTTCACGGCAAGCTGAGCGCCATGCCGACTCCTGCCCCTCTGCGCCTGCTTGCCGCTGCGGCTGCCGCCGGTCTGCTGCTGGCCGTGCCGCTGATTGGGCAGGCGCGGCCGGGCGTGGTGGGTTTCTCGCCGGAAGGGATGGTGGCCGCGCCGCGCCAGATCGTGGTGCGCTTTGCCACGCCTATGGTCGCGCTCGGGGGCAGCGCGTCCGCGCCCATCAATGGTTCCTGCGGGGCGGGCGGCAAGGGCCAATGGCTGGATCCACAGCGTTATGCCCTCGATCTGCCGGCGGCCTTGCCGGGCGGGCGGGCGTGTAGTTTCAGCCTTGCGCCCGGCTTGAAGGATCTGGCCGGCCGTCCGCTGCCTGCCACGGGGCCCTTCCGTTTCTCCACGCCGGGGCCATCGCTGCGCGCCATCGCGCCCGAATATGAGGAACTGGCTGAAGACCAGATTTTCCTGATCGCCAGCGAAGCGCCGCCCGCGCCCGCCAGCCTGGCCGGCCACGCCGCCTGCCTGATCGAAGGCGTGGGTGAGAAAATCCCGCTCGACCCGCTGCCGGATGCGACGCGCGACGCCATCATCAAGGGATCGCGCGGCAACTGGAATCTGAACTGGTTCTTGGAACAGGCCGGCTGGCGCCCCAGCGAAGACGGTGAGGCGCGCACCCGCGCCACGATCACCGCCCTTCACTGCCGCCGCCCACTGCCGCCCGGCGGCAAGGTGACGATCCTCTGGGGTAAGGGCGTTGCCGCCGCCAATGGGTTGACCGCCGGCAGTGATTGGCAGCGGCGCTTCACGGTGCGTCAGGCCTTTACCGCCCGCATCGAATGCACGCGGGTGAACGCCGGAGCCGCCTGTTCCCCGCTCGATTCGATTCGCCTCAGCTTCACCGCCCCGGTGCCGCGCGCGGCCGCCCTGCTCGCGCGGCTGCTGCAGGGCGGCCGCGCCATTGCGCCGGAAGTGCCGAAGGACCGCGCCAACACGCTGCAGGAAGTCCGCTTCAAGGGGCCGCTGCCGGCCCGGACGAGCTTCACCATTACCTTGCCCGCCGGGCTGGCCGATGACAGCGGGCGCAGATTGGCCAATGCCGAACGCTTCCCGCTGCCAATCGCCACCGCCGATTATCCGCCGCTGGCCAAATTTGCCGGCACCTTCGGGATCTTGGAGGCCGAAGAAGGCGGCGTCTTGCCCGTCACCCTGCGCGGGGTGGAGAATCCGTTGCCCGCCAGCATGCTGGCCTTGCCGACCCGCAGCATCAACACCACCAACGACGCCGACATTGCCCGCTGGCTGCGCCAACTGGAGCGGGCGGAAGAGCGCACATTCCGCAGCGAACCCCTGAGCGATGGCGGCAACCGCAGCATCGAGACCACCCGCAGCCAGCCCCTGATCCCCGCCAGCCAGCCGGCCCGGCGTTTCACGGTCTCGCGCGCCAAGGATGGCGCCATGCAGGTGGTGGGCATCCCGCTGAAAACCCGTGGCTTCCATGTCGTCGAAATTGCGTCGCCGCTGCTGGGCAACGCACTGCTTGGGCCGGGCAACGTGCGCCACGTCGCAACCGGTGCGCTGGTCACCAACATGGCGGTGCATTTCCAGTGGGGCGATGGCGCCAGCCTAGCCTGGGTGACACGGCTGAATGATGCAACGCCAGTGGCGGGTGCTGCCGTGCGCGTGTCTGACGGCTGTTCCGGCAAGCTGCTGTGGCAAGGCAAGAGCGATGCACAGGGCCGCGCCCGCATCCCCGCCGGGCTGCCGCGCCCGGCCAGCTGGAGCGGCTGTGAACGCGGACAGTCGGCGCCGCTACTCATCTCGGCGCGCACGGCGGATGATTACAGCTTTGCCCTTTCGAGCTGGGGGCGCGGCATTCAGGCCTATGATTTCAACCTGCCTGGCGGCGACTGGCAGGGCGGCGCACTGGCCCACGCCGTGCTGGATCGCACGCTGGCGCGGCCCGGCGAGCGCATCAATCTGAAATTGTTCGAACGGGTGAGCCGCGATGCTGGCTTTGCCCGCGCGCCCGCCGGCCCACGCACCCTCACCGCCCGGCATTGGGCTAGCGACACGGTGCTGCCCGTCACGCTCGACAAGGGCGCTGATCCGGTCGGCCATGTCGATCTGCCCGCCACCGCGCCCGCCGGCGATTGGGACTTGCGGCTGGGGGGCGACGAGGAGCGCAGCGTTGGCCGGTTCCAGGTCGAGGAGTTCCGCCTGCCGACCAGCCGCGCTGCGATCAGCGGCCCAAAGGCGATGCCGGTTGCGCCGCGCAGCCTGCCGCTTGATCTGGCGCTGTCCTACCTGTCGGGCGGCGGTGCCGGCGGCACACCGGTGACGCTGCGCACCCGCGTGGTGCCGCGCAGTGTGGAGGTGCCGGGCTATGACGGCTGGCGGTTCGATGCGGAAGCCGTGAAACCGGGTCTCGCCGCGCTGGATGGCGATGGCAATGAAGCCGGGGCGGCCGCCACAGCCCAGCGCGCTGCCGAACAACCGATCACGCTTGGTGCAGCTGGTACGGCGCGCGTGGTGGCCAGCGGCTGGCCGACGATCACCGTACCATCCACGCTGGTGGCGGAGATGGATTATCCAGATGCCAATGGCGAAGTGGCAACCAAGGTCACCCGGCTGAAGCTGGACCCGGCCGCCGTGCGCATCGGCATCGCGACGGATGGTTGGTTGAGCAAGGCCGATGATCTGCGGCCGAAACTGGTGGTGCTTGATCTGGCAGGCAGGCCAGTGCGCGGCCAGAAGATCAGCGTGCGCTTGTTCGCGCGGGAAATCCTCTCCACCCGCAAGCGGCTGGTCGGCGGCTTTTATGCCTATGACAACGCCCGCGAAACTCGCGAACTGAAGGCAAAATGCGCGGCCACCAGCGATGATCGCGGGCGGGCGTTGTGCCAATTGGATGCCGGCGTTTCCGGCGAAGTGCTGGCGCTGGCCGAAACCACCGACAGCGCCGGGCGCACCGCACGCGCGACGCAAAGCCTGTGGCTGGCCGGCGATGATGATTGGTGGTTCGGTGGCGACAATGGCGACCGTATGGACCTGGTGCCGGAAGCGCCCGAGGTCGCCGCCAATGGCACTGCCCGCCTGCAGGTGCGCATGCCGTTCCGTTCCGCCACCGCGCTGGTGACCGTGCTGCGCGGCAGCGTGATGGAGAGTTTCGTCACCACATTATCGGGTAAGGACCCGGTGGTGGAAGTGAAGATGAAGGGCGATTACGCGCCCAATGTCTATGTCTCCGTGCTGGCCGTGCGTGGCCGCGTGGCAGGCTGGCGCCTGTGGCTGGCTGATCTGGCGCGGCGCTGGAACCTGCCCTGGCTCAGCCGCGAAGGCGCGTACCCCACAGGGCTCGTCGATCTCGCCAAGCCCAGTTACCGGCTGGGGCTGGCGCAACTGAAAGTGGGCCATGATGCGCGACGGCTGGCGGTGCAGGTGACGCCCGACAAGCCGACCCATGCGGTGAAAGAACAAGCCAGTGCACTGGTGACGGTGAAGCCGCCTGCCGGTACCCGCCTTCCTGCAGATGCCGAAATCGCCTTTGCCGCCGTCGATGAAGCCCTGCTGCAACTGAAGGACAACGAAAGCTGGAAGCTGCTCGATGCGATGATGGCGCCGCGGCCACTGGGCGTCGCGCTCGCCACCGCGCAGGGCCAGGTGGTGGGCAAACGCCATTATGGCAGCAAGGCCGTGGCGGCCGGCGGTGGCGGCGGCGCGCTGGCCCTGCAGCGCCGCGATTTCCAGCCGGTGGTCGCCTGGGTGGGCCGCGTGAAGCTGGATGCCAATGGCCAGGCGCGGGTGCCATTCCGCCTGAACGACAGCCTGTCCGGCTTCCGCCTCGTCGCCATCGCCAGCGCCGGGCCGGGCCTGTTCGGCACCGGGAGCGGCAGCATCCGCACCACGCAGGATTTGCAAGTTCTGCCCGGCATTCCGCCGCTGGTGCGCACCGGCGATGCTTATGTGGCGACGATGGTGGTGCGCAACACCACGGCACGCGCGCTGCCCGTCACCATCACGGCGAGTGCTGGAACGATGCGCTGGCCGGCCAAGCCCATCACCCTGGCCGCCGGCGCCGCGCAGACCATCGCCTTTGCAAGCACTGCGCCCGCGGCCGGCAAGCTGATGTGGAAGCTTGGCGCCAGCGGCGGCGGTGCGGCAGATGCGGTGCAAGTCGAACAGATCGTCGAACCCGCCGTGCCGCCCGCCGTGATCACCGCCGCCCTCACCCGCGCTGGCCTGCCCATCGCCGTACCGGCCGGTGCACTGCCGGGCACGGCCTTTGTGACGGTCGCGCTGTCGCCTTCGCTAGGCGGCAATCTCTCGGCCATGCAGGCCTATATGGCCGCCTATCCCTATGACTGCATCGAGCAGCGCCTGTCGAAAGCCGTGGCGCTGGGTGACAAGGCGATGTGGGATCGCGAGGTCGCCGGGCTGTCTGCCTGGATCGACCCCCGCGGCCTGCTGCGCTTCTTCCCCAACAACGGCATGAGCGGCGATGCGGACCTCACGGCCTATGTGCTGCGCCTCTCCCGCCTGTCAGCCTGGCCGCTGCCTGCCGCCGAAAAGGCGCGAATGCTGGTCGCACTGCGCCCGGTGGCCGAAGGCCGCGTCGCGGGTGACCGGCTGGCAGCGCTGGCGGCGCTGGCCGGCGAAGGCGAAGCGGTGGGCCGCATGCTTGCCGGCTTCAACGCCGCGCCCGATCAGTGGGGGCCGTCAGCGCTGCTCGATTGGCGCGCCGTGCAGCTGGCCAGTGGCAATGGCCCCGCAGCCACTCAAACATTGGCCCGGCTGCGTGCCCGGCTGGATGATCGCGGCACGGTCATGCGCTTCACCGGGCCGGCCGACGACTGGAGCCTGATGAGCGGGCGCGACGCCGCCTTGGCGCGCCTACTGCTGGTCGCCACCGACGATCCGGCCTGGGCCGGCGACGCCCCGCGCCTCGCCCGCGCCCTGGTGCAGGGCCAGAGCCAAGGCCATTGGGATACGACGCCAGCCAATGCGCTGGCTCGGCTGGCATTGGCGGGCTTTGCGGCCAAGTTCGAGAAGGAACAGGTGAGCGGCCGCACCACCGTCGCGCTGGGCCCGGCGCAGCAGGTCGCGACTTGGCCCGCTCCAGCGCCGTTGCGCCTGCCCGCCGCCACCGCACCGCTCGCCATCAGCCACACCGGCACCGGTCAGCCGTGGGCGATGGTCTCGATCAGCGCCGCTGTGCCGGCCACCAAGGCGCTTGCCAATGGCCTGTCGCTACGCCGCCAGATCGTCCCCGTCCGGCAGGCCATGCGCGGCCGCTGGAGCCGCGGTGATGTGCTGGCGGTGCGCCTGACCATCGCGGCGCGCGCGCAAACAGCCTGGGTGGCGCTCACTGATCCGGTGCCGGCCGGGGCGACCATCTTGGGCGGCGGCCAAGGTCAGGCTTTGGGTGGCCGCTCCGAACTGTTGGCGGAAGGCGAGGCCAATGCGGGCCAATATCCCGACTGGGTGGAGCGCCGCGCGGGCCATTATCGCGCCTATTGGCAGCAACTGGGCGCCGCGCCGACCATGATCGAATATCGCATTCGGCTGGGCAGCAGCGGGCGTTTCGCCCTGCCGCCGACCCGCGCCGAAGCGATGTACGCGCCCGACATCAACGCGCTCCTGCCCGGCAGCACGCTGGTGGTTACCGACGCAAAATGACGGACAATTTGCGGCGCGCCCGCGCACTGCCTTTGGCGCTGCTGGTGCTGCTTGTGCTCCTGATCTGGCGCACCCAGCCGGCACCCGTGCCGGCCTTTGCCGATCTGGCCGCACAGCCGGGCAGCGAGGCCGTGCTGCTCGACCGGCAGGGTCGCGAACTGGCACGTCGCCGCACCGATCCCGATACGCGCCGGCTCGACTGGCTCACGCTGAGTGCCGTCAGCCCCGATCTCGTCCGCCGCCTCGTCGCCGCTGAAGACCGGCGCTTCTGGCAGCATGATGGTGTGGACTGGCGGGCGGTGGCCGCTGCGGCGCGGGACGGGCGCGGAGCGTCCACCATCTCCATGCAGGTCGCAGCGCTGATCAATCCCGCACTCGGCCGCGCGGGGCAGCGCGGGGTGCTCGACAAACTCGCCCAACTGCGCGCCGCCCGCGCGCTCGAAGCCCGCTGGAGCAAGCGGCAGATTCTGGAGGCGTGGCTCAACCTGCTGCCGCTGCGCGGTGACGTGGTGGGCGTGGATGCCGCCGCACGCTTGCTGGCGGGTCGGCCGGCGACGACGCTGGAACCCGCCGAAAATGCCGTGTTTGTGGCGCTAGCCCGCCGTCCGTCGGCGCCGGCTGAAGCCGTGCTGAAGCGCGCCTGTCGGGCCGCGCCCGATCTTGATTGCACCAGCATTGCCCTGGCGACGGCGCGGCTTTTGGGGCCACGCCAGCGGGTGGGTACGGACGAACTCGCTCCCCATCTGGCCGACCGCCTGTTGCCGCCGGGCACGCGCGGCGGGGTGCGCAGCAGCATCGATGCCAATGTGCAGCGGCTTGTCCGCGCCGCGCTTGATCGGCAACTGGCAGCATTGGGTGAGCGAAACGTGCGCGATGCCGCCGCCGTTGTGGTGGATAATGAGACCGGGCGCATCCTGGCCTGGGTGGGCAGCGCCGGCGCGGCCAGCCGGGCCGCAGCCATCGATGGCGTCACCGCCCCGCGCCAGGCTGGATCGACGCTGAAGCCGCAGCTTTATGCGTTGGCGCTGGAGCGGCGGTTGCTCACGGCTGCGTCGCTGTTGGACGATTCGCCGGTCGATCTCGAAACCGCCACCGGGCTCTATATCCCGCAAAATTATGATCGCGGTTTCCGCGGGGCGGTGTCGGTGCGGACGGCGCTGGGCAACAGCCTGAACGTGCCGGCCGTTCGCGCGCTGCTGCTCACCGGGGTCGAGCCGTTCCGGCAGCGCCTGCAAGATGTGGGCTATCGCGGCGTCAACCGGCCGGGGGATTATTATGGCTTTTCCCTGGCGCTCGGTTCGGCGGAGGTTACGCTGCTGGAACAGGCCGCCGCGTTCCGGGCGCTGGCGGTGGGTGGGCGCGGCGGGCCGCTGACGCTTGATCCGACAGTACGACCGGAAACCACACAGCTGATTGACCCTCAGGCCGCCGCCATCATCCGCGACCTGCTGGCCGACACGGCCGCCCGCAGCGCCAGTTTTGGCGAGGAATCCGGCCTGTCGCTGCCGTTCCCGGCGGCGGTAAAAACCGGCACGTCCAAGGCGATGCGCGACAATTGGTGCATCGGCTTTTCGCGACGCTTCACCGTGGCGGTGTGGGTGGGGAATTTCGAAGGCGATGCGATGATCGGTGTTTCCGGCACCAGCGGTGCGGCGCCGGCATGGACGGGGATCATGCTGGCGTTGCATGATGGCGCTCCGCCCGCTGGCTGGGCGCTGTCTGCCGGCATCGAGCGCCGCCGCGTCCGCTTCCAGCCCGCAGTGGAGCCACCACGCGAGGAACTTTTCCTGCCCGGAACCTGGCAGCCGGTCTTCGCGCTGGCCACACCGGCCGAGCAGGCACCGCGCCTGATTGCGCCAAGCGATGGCAGCCTGATTGCGTTTGATCCCGATATCCCGCCGGCGCGGCAGCTGCTGGTGATCCGCCGCATGGGCCAGCGGCCGGGACTGTTCATAACTGTCGATGGCCGCCGCTTGCCCGGCCTGCCGGCGCGCTGGGCCCCGGTACCGGGGCTGCACGAAATCAGTCTGACCGACGGGCGGACGACTTATGATCGGGTTCGGGTAACGGTGCGCTGAGAGCCGTTACGGGCACCAGTGGATATCGATATCCATGTCCAACTCGGCCAGCAGGCGGCCGATTGGCAGGGTGCTGGATGCGCCCTGCTTCAGCGCCTGTTCCACCACCTTGCGCTTGGCCTTGCCCTGCAACACCAGCGCAACGGTACGGGCCGAAACTAAGGTCGGCCCGGTGAGCGTCACGCGCGGCACCGGAGCGTTGGCGGGCAGCGGATCAGGGCGCACCCCGATGGCGCGGCGCGCCTTGGGACCGGCGATGGCGGCATCGAAATCCGGGCCGGGGAAAATGGAGGCGGTATGGCCGTCTTCGCCCACGCCCAGCCACGCCACATCCAGCGGCCAGTCGAGTTCGGCAATCCGCTCGTCCGCCGCGCGACCGGCGGCAACAGGGTCCTTTTCACCTGCCGTCAACGGTACGACGCGGGCCTTCTTGGGCAGGTACAGCCGTGCCAGCGCGCCGGCATTGGACAGCGGATCGGTCACCGGCACCAGCCGGTCATCGGTGGGCAGGATGGTCACATCCGCCCATTCGATCTTCATGTCGGCCAGCAGCTTCAGTGCCGGCAACGGGGTGGAGCCGCCGGGGAAGGCAACCAGCGCCCGGCCGCGGGCTTCCAGCGCCTGGCCGATGATATAGGCGATGTCGCCGGCAACGGCCTCCGCCATCTCGTCGGCGTTATCATATTCCCACCATTCGGCATCAATCACGCATCATTCTCCAGAAACGGGCACGGTGTAGTTGAGACCAAGCCGACCGCCGTCCGCATAGATGGTCTCGCCGGTAATGTAACTGGCGTCGTCGCTCAACAAGAAGGCGGCGATGGCGGCGATTTCTTCCGGCTCGCCGGCACGGCCCATCGGCGTGCGCGACATGATCTGACGGCGCGCCTCCTCGCTGGCCATCACCGCTTGTTTGGCCAGATCGGTGAGGATGGTACCCGGCCCGATGCCGACAACGCGGATATTGTGCGGCGCCAGCGCGATGGCGGTGTTCTTCGTCAACTGATTAAGCCCGCCCTTGGCGACGTTGTAGGCCAGCAACGCCGGGATGGTGAGCACGGCGTTGACGCTCGACATGTTGACAATCACGCCGCCGCCCGCCGCGATCAGATGCGGCGCGGCCAGTTGCGTGGCGTGGAAGGCTGCGGTGAGGTTGGTGGCGATCACCCGGTCAAACTGTTCGGGCGTCTCGGTGAGGATATCGCCCTTCACTGCGATGCCGGCGTTGTTGATCAGGCCATCAAGTCCGCTCCAGCGCTCAACAGTAGCGGTCATGGCGGCGGCGATCTGATCGCGGCTGGTCACATCACAATGGATGAAGGCGGCGGCATCGCCCAGTTCGGCGGCGCGGGCTTCGCCTTCCAGCAGCACATCGGCCAGCATAACCCGCGCGCCTTCGGCGACCAGCCGCGTAGCGATGGCGAGGCCGATGCCACGGGCGGCCCCGGTGATGAGGTAACGGCGGTTGGCAAGGCGCATCATGGGGACGGTGTAGCGGAGGCGGTGCGCGGGTGCCACCCCTCTCCCGACCGATGCGGTCAGGTATTGGCCGGCCCGGTCAGGGGCGACCCGTCGTTGCCGCCACTTGCGCACCCCTCGGATGCACCATAGCCCTTCTGCTGGTGGTGCTGGCTTAGTCCTCGCGTGCGCCGGGAGCGCACGATCGTGGCTTGTTCCAGCTTCCAATCCGCCGTCGCCGCAACCCACCAAACCTTGGCGACCCGATCCGCAGCCCACGCTGGGGCTGTGGTCACGCAGTTCCGAAGCGGTGCTGGCCAAGCCGCTTGGGGCCCTAAAGCATGGCTTTGCGATGATCGAACCGGAGGTGAGGTGCGTCGCCGCGATGTTTGCCGGCGCAGCCCGACCGCTGGAATTCGAGGAGATGTCTCGCATCGTGATTCCCGATCTTGGCTGCCTAACCGGCATCGAGCGGATGCAGGGGCGCTCTCTCTGCCGCGACGGCATCGTTCAGAACGGGTTGCGCGTGACGACGGTTGCCCAGCGCGAAAACGATGGCTGGCGGCCGGTGCTGCGCTATGCTGACCGCGTTGCGGCTTGAAGCGCGTCACGTACCAGATCGCTCGATCGGCCGAAAGCCGCGCGAGTAGCCGCGACTTCCCCTGAAGGGTGGCGCGCTATCGTTACTCCGTCAATTCGCTCCACACACCCTTGAGCTTGTCGAAGAAGCCCTGGCTCTTCGGCGTGTTGCGACCGCCCTCGGTGCCTTCGATGGCGCGGAATTCCTCCAGCAGTTCGCGCTGGCGGGCGGTGAGTTTGACCGGGGTTTCCACTTCGACCTGGATCACCAGATCGCCGTTACCGGCGCCATTCAGGCTGGGCATGCCCTTGCCGCGCACGCGGAACTGCTTGGCGGTTTGCGTGCCGGCCGGAATCTTGATGGTCGTCTGCTGCTTGTCGAGGCTGGGTACATCAATCTCGCCGCCGAGCGCCGCCAGCGTAATCGACAGCGGTGCGATGGCGTAAAGGGTCGTGCCGTCGCGCTTGAACACCTCATGCGATTTCAGGTGGACGAAGATGTAGAGATCGCCCGCCGGGCCGCCACGCGTGCCGGCTTCGCCTTCGCCGGCAACGCGGATGCGGGTGCCGTCGTCCACGCCCTTGGGCACGTTGACGTTGATGGTCTTCTGCTGCTCCACCCGGCCGGCGCCGCCGCAACTGTCGCAGGGATCGGCGATGATCTGGCCCTGGCCGTGGCAGGCCGGGCAGGTGCGTTCCACCATAAATAGGCCCTGGCGCATGCCAACCCGGCCGCTGCCGCCACAGGTGGTGCAGGCGCGAGCCGAAGTGCCCGGCTTGGCGCCGTTGCCGCCGCAGGGCTTGCAGGCAGCCGCCACATCGATGGTGAGCGTGGCCTGACGGCCGTTGTAGGCCTCGTCCAGCGTCATTTCGAGATCGTAGCGCAGATCGCTGCCGCGCGTTGGCCCGCCACGGCGGCCGCGGCCGCCACCGCCCATGAACTCACCGAACACGCTTTCGAAGATATCGGCAAAGCCGCCAAAATCCTGCGCGCCGCTACCGCCACCACCTTGCCGGAAGGCGGCATGGCCAAAACGGTCATAAGCGGCCCGCTTCTGAGGGTCCTTCAGCACATCATAGGCTTCGCTGATCGATTTGAACTTCTGCTCAGCGGCGGCATCGCCAGGGTTTTTGTCCGGATGCCATTTCATCGCCAGCCGGCGATAGGCGGATTTCAGCGCCGACTCGTCGGCGCCGCGCTCCACTTCCAGCAGTTCATAAAAGTCGATCTCGGTGGCCATGGCTCAGTCGCCCCTACACAACAGCGCAAGTGCGCCCGCATTGCTGCGGGC
>CALRNJ020000005.1:0-222440 GCA_943369475.1 Sphingomonas paucimobilis
CTCTCGAACCGCATCTTCAAATCCTACGACGATATCGTCCACCATTGCTGCCACGCATGGAATACGCTCGTCGATCAGCCTTGGCGCATCATGTCCATCGGACTGCGCCAATGGGCTCATGGATACTGATCAATGCGCTTTGGTATTACAGGTGGTAGGCTCGCCGTTGGCAGCAGCAGGCCATCACCCGAGTAATCTGACTGTCACGCGTTCTGGACGGCTTCGCTATCTTAAGAAGAAAAGCTGAATGCTGAGCAGCATTTGCGCATCGCATCGAGCCACGCAGTCGGCAAAGTCGAAGATACGTTGCAGATGATGGCCAAGGAGAATGCGGACACTGGCCTGAGCGCATGCGGCTACGTCTGCTTACTCCGATACCGGTCTTTCAGCATCGCAACGATGAACGGCAGCTTTGTCCCAGGTGTCGTCATTCTCAGACCGGTCAGGACTGGAACCAAACATCAGATTTGGAACACTAGTTCACTAGGTCTGAGGCAAATAGCGGTTGTTCTTGAGGCGGACTTGGGTTGTCCCGACAGGATAAGCACACAATGGTGGTGCACCCGGCAGGATTCGAACCTGCGGCCTGCGGTTTAGGAAACCGTCGCTCTATCCTGCTGAGCTACGGGTGCGCATAAAATTCAAGGCCACGATGCGCGGCGCCGTTCAAGCGAAAACTTTGGCGAAAACTGCGTTTCAAGCGTCCGAACGCGCGCGCGGCCGAAACGGCAGCGGCAAGAGTGGGATGCCATCTTCACGCAGGGACTTCACCTCATCGATTGTGGCTTCTCCATGAATGCGGCGGGTCTCCCCGGTATCATGGATCGCTCTGGCTTCAGCAGCGAAGCGGTCGCCAACATAATCACTACTGGCTTCAAAGGCGCGTTGCATCATCAGCAATCGGGCCATCTGATCATCATTGGCGATGGATTGCGTGCCCATCTTCTGGTTCGATTTGGCGGGTACCGCTGGCGCCATCACCGCCTTGGCCACCTGCGCACTGCCGCAGATCGGGCACTCCAGCAGGCCCCGCTGCTGCTGAATATCATAATCGCTGCTTGACCCGAACCAAGCTTCGAAGCGGTGGGCCGCATCGCAGACCAGATCATAAACGATCATGGGCCAACTAGCCGGAACGGTCGCCTATGTTCCAGCGCCGGCACCTTGCACCGCGCGGTGGCAACCTGCGCCATGTCGATATCTATAATGCCGATTGCCGGTGCTTCACCCATATCGAGTACCACCTCGCCCCAAGGCGATATCACCAAGCTATGGCCATAAGTGGTACGACCGTCCTGATGGTCGCCTGTCTGAGCGGCGGCAATCACCCAGCAGCCTGTTTCGATGGCGCGGGCGCGCAGCAGAACGTTCCAGTGGGCTCGGCCCGTAGGCCGCGTGAAGGCGGCGGGCACGGCGATCATCTGCGCGCCGGCTTCGGCCAAGGCCCGGTGCAGAGCGGGGAAACGAACATCGTAACAGATGGTCAGGCCCAGCGTCCCCCACGGCGTGGCAGCCACCACGGCCTCCTCGCCGGCTTCATACGCTGCGGACTCGCGCCAACTTTCAGTTCCAAGCGCGACGTCGAACAGGTGAATCTTTGCATAGCGGGCGGTGATTTCGCCATCGGGGCCAATCAGGAACCCACGGTTGACGAACTTGTCTCCCGTTCCCCGCAAGGCGAGGCTGCCAAGCTGCACCCACACCTTTTCTTGGGCAGCGACCGCACGCACGGCGGCCAGCACCAAATCATCGACTTCATGGCAGATATGGCTGGCGGCGCGGGCCCGGTCCCGATCGAGCAGTCCGCTCATTTCGGGCGTAAAGATGATCTGCGCGCCCCTTGCGGCGGCTTCGCCGATCTGTTCGGCGAGCCGTTCGGCCTCCACTGCCGGATCGATGCCGGTGTTGGTTTGAATCAGGCCGATCTTAAGCATCATGCCGCGAGCAGTGGATCCAGCCCACCGGCGCGATCCAGCGACTGCAGATCATCGCAGCCGCCAATGTGGCGGCCATCGATGAAGATCTGTGGCACCGTCTGGCGGCCACCGGAACGCTCCAGCATCTCGGCCCGGCGCGGCCCGCCGGTGGAAATGTCGATCTCTTCAAAGGTAGCACCCTTGGACTTCAGCAACGCCTTGGCCCTGGTACAAAAAGGGCAAAGAAACTTGGTGTAGACTTCGATCCTGACCATGGCATTCCATCCCGTTCGCAGCGACTTGTCATACGCGCGTCATGTTTCCCTGTTCATCTCGCAGGGCGTGGGCGTTGGTCAAGACCTCCACTTGTCGCGCCCCTGCCTTGATGAGTTTTAATCGCCCAGGCGAAAACGGTGGCACCGGTGGGCATCAGATCATCCACCAGCACCACGCTACGCCCGCTGATCTGGTCCAACCGCACAACGTGGAAGGCACCGGCGACGTTTTTCGGGCGGGCGCGGCGGCCAAGGCCCTTGGTGGTGGGTGTCGGCTTGATGCGGTCGATCGCATCAATTGCAAGCGGGCGCCCGGATTGCTGGGCAAGCTGGCTGGCGATTTGGGCGGCCTGGTTGAAACCGCGCTGCCGAAGCTGCAAGCGATAGGAAGGCACCGTTAAGATCACTGTATTATCAGGTAGATAACAGACCTCGCGCAGCATGGTGCGGGCCATCATGCGGGCCAGATGTAGGCGGGGGGCATGTTTCAGTGAAAGCACCAACTGCCTCGACAGCCACCGTGTGCAAAAGGCGTGCGGGCGCGAGCAAAGTGCGGTGGATCGGCAAGGCAAGCGGCCGCACAGCGCGGCAGTATCGGCGTCGTGCGGCAGCGGCTGGCCGCAACAGGCGACTTGTGGCGGGCCCAGCGCCTGCATTTTGCCAAACGTGGCCGCGCAGAAGCGATCATCGCCATCGACCATTGTGCGTAATGGTGTTGTCACTAAGGCCAGCACGGCGACTATCGCATTAGTTTGCGCCCGCACCCGCGCCGCGTAAAGGGAGCCTGATGAGCGATACTCTGCCTTTCGATGCCGCGCTGCGCCGCCGTCGCCACGCTGCCGCCGCGCCCGGCTTCGCTCGTGTCTCCTTCCTGCATGACCTCATGGCTGATGAACTGCGTGAGCGTGTAGCGATGGTAGCGCGCCCGTTTGCTGATGTACTTGATTTGGGCGGGCCACGGGCGATCTGGCCGGCGGCAACACGGGCAGCGTTGACGGCCAATGAGCCTGGCCTTGTGGTCGCCGACGAGGACCAGTTGCCGTTTGCCGATGCAAACTTCGATCTGGTTGTTTCGGCTGGCGCGCTTACTACGGTGAACGATTTGCCCGCCGCCTTGGCGGGAATTTCCCGGGTGTTGCGCCCCGATGGCCTGTTCGTCGCCGCCTTTATTGGCGGCATGAGCTTGGTGGAGCTGCGTGTCTGCCTGCTGGAGGCCGAAGCGGCGGTCACGGGCGGTGCTGGGAGACATACCGCGCCGATGGTGGAAGCCAGTGCCGCTGCCGGCCTGCTGGCCCGCGCCGGCTTTGCCATGCCGGTTACCGATGTTGAGCGCGTCACCCTGCGTTACGCCAGCCTGTTCGGTTTGTTCGATGATCTCACTGCCATGGGCGCCCGTTCGGTTCTGCGCCAGCGCCGGCCTCTACGCCGCGATGTGCTGATGGCGGCGGCGGAGCGGTTTGCCGCGTTGGCTGACGAGGATGGCAAGACCGGCGTGACCATCGAGATACTGCACGTTGCCGGCTGGGCGCCTGGCCCTGGCCAGCCCAGCCCCAAGGCGCCAGGCAGCGCCACCACCAGCCTGGCTGCGGCGCTGAAGAGCCGGGTATGACTTGCTCCGGCATGCCTAATCGCCCTACGCTCAGCTGATGGATGCCGCTGCTACCTATCTAGTCGTGATTGACGACAGCCCAGAAAGTCGGGTGGCGATGCGCTTTGCCGTGCTGCGCGCGGCCCATGTGGTCGCTGACGTGTGCTTGGTAAGTGTGGTCAGACCCACGGAATTCATGCATTTCGGCGCGGTGCAATCGATGATGAAGGCCGAAGCCCTGGCAGAAGCCGAGGCCCTGCTGGAGCAGTTGGCTGGCGAGGCGGAGGCGATGGAAGGCGCGCGGCCTGGCGTCCTGGTGCTGGAAGGCGAGCCATCTGCGGTGATCCTGGCGCATGTGAAGGATAATCCAGGCGTTCGTGCGTTGGTGCTCGGCACGGCCAGCCGCGGAACGCCGGGGCCGTTGGTCAGCTTCTTTGCCGGCGAACGCGCCGGCAGCCTGCCCTGCATCTTAATGCTGGTGCCGGGCAGCCTCGATCCGGGCCGGCTGGCCACGATTGCCTGAATCTGGACGGATATTGTCTGATTTGACTTGAAGCGGGCCGACCAGTGGGCCATATCGGCTCCATAGCGCAAAGAGGCCCCGACCATGTTCATCGAAACCGAACAGACCCCCAATCCGATGACTTTGATGTTCCGCCCCGGCCAGAAGGTAACCGGCGGCGACGGTGTTGACGTTCCCACCCCTGAAGCTGCCGAAGCCTCGCCGTTGGCTTCCGCATTGTTCGCACTGGGTGATGTGGACCGGGTGTTCTTTGGCAATGATTTTGTTTCGGTCACTCGCAACCCGGCGGGGGCTGACTGGCCGGCGCTGAAGCCACAGATATTGGGCGTGCTGGTCGATCATTTCACCGGTGGCGCGCCGCTGTTCACCGGTGCCGTGCAGGAGGCCGCCACCGATGATGATCCGGCCGACGCTGATATCGTGATGCAGATCAGGGAGTTGATCGAAACTCGGGTGCGCCCGCAGGTGGCCGAAGACGGCGGAGACATTGTTTATCGCGGCTTTCGTCAGGGAACGGTGTTTCTTGAAATGCAGGGCGCCTGTTCAGGTTGCCCTTCGAGCACAATGACGCTCAAGATGGGCATTGAATCGCTGCTGAAATACTATGTACCCGAAGTCCTTGACGTGCGGGCGGTCTGAGTATGGCCGCATCGCCGCTTGATGGTGCAGCGCTAGCGCAGCTCTTCACTGATGCCCGCACCCATTATGGATGGGACGCGACGCCCATGATCGAGGCCGATCTGCGCAATCTTTATGATCTGGTGAAGATGGCGCCGACCTCAGCCAACGGTTCCCCGGCACGGTTCCTATTTTGCCATTCGGCTGAAGCCCGCGAAAAGTTGGCCGGGTGTGTCAGTGTGGCAAATCAGCCGAAGGTGAAGGCGGCGCCCATCACTGTTATCATCGGGTTCGATGTCAAATTCTACGACAAGCTCCCCGAACTGTTCCCGCATGTCAATGCGCGGCCGTGGTTCAACTGGAGCGCCGATTTCGCCCGCGAAACCGCTTTTCGTAATAGCAGCTTGCAGGGTGCTTACCTGATCATGGCGGCGCGCGCATTGGGTTGGGACACCGGGCCGATGTCTGGCTTCGACAAGACAGCAGTGGATGCTGCCTTCTGGGGTGATACTGGCATCGAGACCAATTTCATCTGTTCGCTGGGCAAGGGCACTGACGAAGGCCTGTTCCCGCGGCTGCCGCGCTTGTCGTTTGAGGATGCCGCGCAAATCCTGTAGCGGCTCACGGGTGACCGTTCTTGCCCTTTCCACCTCATCGCCGGCGCTGTCGATCGCGCTGGTCGATGATAGGCAGGTACTGGCCCGCCATCATCAACTCATCGGGCGCGGCCATGCCGAAGCGCTGGTGCCGGCGATTGCGGCCCTGCTGGCTGGGCGACAGGCAGATGCCATCATCGTTGATATCGGGCCGGGCAGTTACACCGGCATCCGTATTGGCATCGCTGCGGCCCGTGCGCTGGGGGTGGCCTGGGGCGTGCCCGTGTACGGCATCTCCGCGCTGTCGCTGGTGGCTTCGCAGGCCTTTGCCGCTGATCCGGCACTGGACGCGGTGTTTGCCCTGATCGATGCCGGGCGTGGCCAAGCGGCAGGTGCCTTGATCGGGCCAAGTATGGTCGCACCGCTGCCGGCGATTATCAACGTGCTGCCGTCGGGTGCCGCCATTGCAGGCGCTGGTGCAAGGTTGCTGTCGAACGCTCCCGCGCTGCATCTTGATCATCCCGATGCGGCTTTTGCCGGGCATTTGCCGTCCGCTGCGCTTGGCCTGCCGCAGGCGCTTTACGCCGGCGGCTGAGCCGATTATCCCATCGCCTGTGTACGCAGCCGCCGCCCCGGAATCCGCCTCAAACGCTGGCCTCTCTATCGTCCCGGCCGATGAGCGGCATCTCGATGCTCTGATGGCCGTGATGCACGCGGCCTTTGATCCGCTTTACGGTGAAGCTTGGTCGGCAGCGCAATTAGGGGCCACGCTAACCTTGCCGAGCTGCTGGGGGCGGCTGGCGCTTATAGGGGCGCAGGCCGTTGGATTCAGTGTCTGCCGTGCCGCTGGGCCGGAAGTCGAATTGTTGTTGATCGCGGTGACACCAGCCTTACATCGGCATGGCATTGCCGGCCGATTGATCCTGCGTAGCCAAGAAGACGCCATCGCACGCGGTGCTAGCGAATTGTTCTTGGAAGTGCGTGAAGATAATGAGCCTGCCAAGTATCTCTATAATCGGGCAGGCTTTATGCAGATTGGTCGTCGCGCTGAATATTATATAGCCAAGGATGGAAATCGGCGAGCGGCTATTACCATGCGATATGTTCTGCAGAAAACGACAGGATAAGGATTTCGGGTTGCAAAATCTTGTTGTGAAGTTCAATGACACATCGGCGGTTGGGGATATCGCCTGTGTTCAAGTGTCAAGGGCATTAATATGACAGAAACTTCACAGTCTCACGCTGAATTGCTTGCACTGACGGCTGATATCGTCGCGGCTCATTTTGCTAACAACACGGTCGCGCCGGGGGAAGTGCCTAGCGTTATTGAAAGCGTCTACGCCACGCTTGCACGCTTGGGTACGCCCATCGAAGCGCCGGCGCCCAAGCAGGAGCCCGCAGTGGCCGTGCGCTCGTCGATCAAGCCGGACTATATTGTCTGCCTAGAAGACGGGAAGAAGCTGAAGATGCTAAAGCGCCACCTAATGACGCGTTATGGCATGACGCCAGACGATTACCGCGTCAAATGGGGACTGCCTGCTGACTATCCGATGGTCGCTCCCAACTATGCCGAACAGCGCCGCACGTTGGCGAAGTCGATTGGCCTGGGTACCAATCGAACCTCGATGCCCCGCGGTCGCCCACGCAAGAACCCGGCCTGATTGCGATGTGGGCTGGTTGTTTGGCTTGGAAACGCCGCGCCCAACAATCAGCCCGCCAATCACGCTGCTTGCTCCCGCCCGCCTTGCCACTTAGTTACAAGGAGGGGCAAGAGTTTGGTTAAGCGGGAGAATGGCAGTGACCACGCCCATCGACATCGAAGCGCTATGCTTGAAGAAGGGCTTGCGCATTACTGAACAGCGACGCGTGATCGCCCGCGTGCTGAGCGGTGTGAGCGATCACCCTGATGTTGAATCACTGCACCGGCGGGTAGCAGAGGTGGATCCGCGCATTTCAATCGCCACCGTCTATCGCACAGTGAAGCTGTTCGAAGAGGCTGGCATTCTGGAACGCCATGAATTCCAGGGCGGCCGTTCCCGTTATGAAACAGTGGCTGATGGCCATCATGATCATCTGATCGACATCGATACGGGCGACGTGATCGAATTCCACGATCCTGAGATCGAGGATCTTCAGCGCCGCATCGCGGAAAAGCTGGGCTATCGCCTCGTCGATCACCGCATGGAACTGTATGGTCAGGCCCTCAAGAAGCCCGGCTGAACCTCCAATGCAGCGCCGCCCGCGGTTTGCCCGGCGCCTGGGCACCACGCGCACGGTACTTGGTGCCGTTGCCACCGTTGCTGCCACCGTGCCAGCCGAGATGCTGCTGCGTGCGATCACCATGCGCAACCGGCCCTATCTGCCGATCTGGTTTCACCGCGGTTTGTCGCGTTCGCTTGGCGTCAGTATCGTCACACACGGCCAGCCGCCCCGGCGCGGCAAGGTGCTTTATATTGCCAACCATTTAAGCTGGACCGACATTCCGGTGCTGGGCGCGCGCATCCATGCAAGTTTCGTCGCCAAATCCGAAGTGGCCGGCTGGGGGCCGGTGGGCTGGCTCGCCAGCTTTGCCCACACGGTCTATGTCGCCCGCGATCGCCGCTCCACCGCCGCTGTCCAGAAGAACGAGATTGCCGATCGACTTAACGCCGGTGGCTCGATTATCCTGTTCCCGGAAGGTACCAACAGCGATGGCACCGGCGTGTTGCCTTTCAAGTCCGCGCTGTTTTCGGTGGTTGGGGATGTGCCCGGCCTGATCATCCAGCCGATCACCCTGGCCTATACCCGCGTCAATGGTCTGCCGGTCACCCGTCGGCAATTGCCCGATCTGGCCTGGGTAGGGGAAACCGGACTGGGCCCCCACGCCATGACCTTCATGGGGCTGGGCCGGGTAACGGCGGAGATCATGTTTCACGATCCCATCGATCCGGCCGATTACCCGGATCGCAAGATACTGGCCCGGCACTGTCACACGCTGATCGCTGCCGGCTATCGACGGTTAATGCGGGGCGGGTGAACTGGGTGGTGACCGGGCGGGCCAAAATGGCTATGAGCAAGTCTGTATCCTGCCGGAGCCTGCCCTTCCCGTGACGACATCGCCCAAGACCTATCATATCAAGTCGTTCGGCTGCCAGATGAATGTCTATGACAGTGAACGGATGGGTGATTTGCTGAGTGCAGACGGCCTTACCGCCGTTGATTCACCGGAAGCCGCCGACGTCGTGGTGCTCAACACCTGCCACATCCGCGAGAAGGCCGCCGAAAAACTCTACTCCGATATCGGCCGTCTGCGCCACCCGCGCGCCGATGGCAGCCGCCCAACCATCGTCGCCGCCGGTTGCGTGGCGCAGGCCGAAGGGGCCGAAATTGGCAGGCGCGCGCCTGCGGTGAACGTGATTGTTGGCCCGCTCGCCTATCACCGCCTGCCTGAACTGCTGAAGCAATCTGAAACCGGCCGGGCTGTCGATATCGAAATGCCGACGGTACCCAAGTTTGATTCTCTGCCCCAGCGCCGTATCACGCAGGCGAGCGCCTTTCTCACCGTTCAGGAAGGTTGTGACAAATTTTGCACCTATTGCGTGGTGCCCTACACGCGCGGACCGGAGATCAGTCGGCCGGCGGCGGACCTGATCGACGAAGCGAAGGCACTGGTGGCGCGCGGCTTGCGCGAGATCACCCTTCTTGGTCAGAATGTGAATGCCTATGATGGCGGTCTTAGCCTGTCGGGCCTGATCCGAGCGCTTGCAGAAATCGACGGGCTGGAACGCATCCGCTACACCACCAGCCACCCGCGCGACATGCAGGATGATCTTATCGCTGCCCATGTCGAGGTGGACAAGCTGATGCCCTATCTGCACCTGCCCGTGCAGTCCGGCTCCAGCCGAATACTGAAAGCCATGAACCGGGCGCACACCCGCGAGAGCTATCTGGAAACATTGGCCCGCGTGCGCGCTGCACGCCCGGATATCGCGCTGTCCGGCGATTTCATCGTCGGCTTTCCCGGCGAGACCGAGGCCAATTTCGAGGAGACGCTCAGCATCGTGCGCGAGGTGCGCTATGCCGCAGCCTACAGCTTCAAATACAGCATCCGCCCCGGCACGCCAGCCGCGACCATGGATGATCAGGTGCCGGAGGCGGTGAAGGACGAGCGCCTCGCTCGCCTGCAGGCCGCCATCACCGAAGGCAGCCTTGCTTTTAACCGATCCACCATTGGCCGTCGCTGCACCGTTCTGCTGGAACGGCCGGGCCGCAAACCGGGGCAGTTGATCGGCAAGACGCCATGGCTGCAATCGGCGGTGGTTTCCATCCCAGGCGCCGCCATCGGTGATCTTGTGGAGGTCGACATTGTCAATGCGCACCCCAATAGTGTCGAAGCTTTGCCCGTCCTCCCCTCCAAGCAGGAAAGTGCTGCTGCCTGATGTCGAAGAAAGCCCCGCGTGGCATGCTCGCCGCCACTGACCGTGTCCGGCTGGAGATCGAATTCGACAAGGTGCAATTGCTAGGGCCGCTCTTCGGCCAATATGATCAGAACCTGATCGCGCTCGAAGGCCAGTTGGGCGTCTATATTAGTGCGCGCGGTAACCGCGTGGTGGTGGAGGGCCAGGCCGATGCCGCAGCCCGCACCCGTGATGTGTTGACCGGGCTCTACAATCGCCTCCTTAAGGGCGAAACCATCGATACCGGCGATGTGCTGGGCGCTGTTGCCATTGCGTCTGATCCGTCGCTTGATGGCCTGGAGCAGGCGGACAGCGGCCGTCCGGCCTCCACCGCCGCGATTCGCACCCGCCGCAAGACCATCGTGGCGCGTTCGCCCACCCAGGTCCGCTATATCGAGGCGCTGGGTTCGTCCGATGTGATCTTTGCCCTAGGCCCGGCTGGGACCGGCAAGACCTATCTCGCTGTCGCACAGGCCGTTAGCCAGTTGATTGCTGGCAGCGTTGATCGACTGATCCTGTCGCGCCCCGCCGTGGAAGCCGGCGAGCGGCTGGGTTTCCTGCCCGGCGACATGAAGGAAAAGGTCGATCCATATCTGCGCCCGCTCTACGACGCGCTCTACGATATGCTGCCCGCCGAACAGGTCGAGCGCCGGCTGGCAAGTGGCGAGATCGAGATTGCGCCGCTTGCCTTCATGCGCGGGCGCACACTGGCGAATGCCTTCATCATTCTCGATGAAGCGCAGAACACCACGCCCTTGCAGATGAAGATGTTCCTGACGCGCTTTGGCGAACGCAGCCGCATGGTGATCTGTGGTGATCCCAACCAGGTCGATCTGCCGGTGGCTGGTTCATCGGGACTGGCCGATGCCGTGCGCCGGCTAGACGGGGTGGAAGGCATTGCCACGCTGCGCTTCTCGGTGAAGGAAGTGGTGCGCCACCCGATCGTGGGCCGCATTGTCGAGGCGTATGAAGGCCCAGCAAAGGACGGTTGATGCTGGTTGTTGAAACCGATGTGGTGGCCGGCGACTGGCTGGCGGCGGACTGGCCGGCGCTGACGCGCGCCGCTGTAGCGGCCGCGCTGGCTGAAACTCCCTATGCCGAACTGGCCGACGCGCCTATGGCCGTGGAAGTGGCGGTACGGCTTTCCGACGATGCCGAAGTGCACACATTGAATCGCCAGTATCGCGACAAGGACAAGCCAACAAACATCCTCTCCTTCCCGATGCTCGCCCCCGACATGCTGGTCAGTCTCGCCAACAATGATGATGGCGAAGTGCTGGTGGGCGATCTGGTGTTGGCGGCTGAGACCGTGGTGCGGGAGGCCGGCGAGAAGGGCTGGTCGGTCACCGACTATGTTGGCCACCTGGTTGTCCATGGCACATTGCACCTGCTAGGATATGATCACGAAACCGGTGATTGGGACGCCGAGCAGATGGAAGCACTGGAACGCACCGCCTGCGCCCGGCTGCACCTGCCCGACCCTTATGAGGAAGACGACTGACCATGCCCGAGGGCGACAGTAGCGGCGACAGCCATTCTCGATTGCGCAGCAGCCGCTGGTGGCGGCAACTGCGCCAGTTGATTAGCCGCACCCCCGAACACACGTTACGCGAAAGCCTAGAAGAAGCGATCGACGAAGCCGAGGACGCGCCCGCGAACGGCAACGGCGGCGACGATTTGGGCCCCGTGGAACGCGCCATGATGCGCAACATGCTGCACCTGGGCGATGCCTGCGCCGGGGATATCGCCGTGCCGCGTACAGATATGGTGATGTTCGATGCCGATGCCGGCTTCGCAGCGTTGGTGGCGCGCTTCCGCGATGCCGGCCACAGCCGCATGCCGGTATGGCGAGGAGACCGCGACAACATCATCGGTATGATCCACATCAAGGATGTTTATTCCCGCATCGCCGATACGTTCAACGATGCGGTCAGCTCCGAGCCGCTGCACGATCTGCCCATCGAGCCGCTGTTGCGCGAAGTGCTGTTCGTGCCGGGATCGATGCGCATCGTCGATCTGCTCGCCCAGTTGCGCGCCGGCCGCACCCACATGGCGATCATAATTGATGAATATGGCGGCGTTGATGGATTGGTGACGATTGAAGACCTGGTGGAAGAGATCGTCGGCGACATCGAGGACGAACACGACGAGGTGGAAGCCGCGCTCATCCAAGAAGTCGGTGAACGCCTCTGGGAAGCCGACGCCCGCCTCGCCATCGAAGATCTGGAACAGACGCTTGACGTGAACCTGGCCGACGACGAAGTTGGCGAAGACGTGGACACCCTCGGCGGCCTCGTCTTCATGCTCGCCGGCCGGGTGCCGGCCCCTGGCGAGTTCGTCGACCACCCGGCCGGCTGGCGCTTCGAAGTGATAGACGGCGATCCGCGGATGGTGAAGCGGCTGCGGATACAGCCACTGGCGGCTTGATTGATGAAGAAGGATGGCCTTCGGCGGGCAGGCCCGCAGGCCCTGCACCCACTTTCGTTTTGAAGTAGTCCCTTGTCTCAGAACAATCGCCCTCCCGGCGTACGCCGGCCGGACTGTTGAAAATGTGAAATGAAAAAAATGGAGGCAGGGTCTGCGGTCCTGCCCGCCGGAGGCCCTCTTACCCCCTGTTGCCGAACAGTGCACTGCCCACTCGGACCACAGTGGAACCAAGCAAGGCCGCCGTTTCAAAGTCGCTCGACATTCCCATCGAAAGGCCGGCGAGGCCCAGCCGCTTGGCGTGTTCGACGAGAAGCGCGAAATAGGGGGCTGGTTCTATTTCTGCCGGCGGAACGCACATCAGGCCCACAACATCTAGGCCGGCATCGCGGGCTTGTTCGAAAAGGGCGGGCAGTTCGGCAAGCGTGCAGCCGCCCTTCTGGGCTTCGTTGCCGATGTTGACTTGCAGGTAGCTAGTCGGGCGCTTGTTCGCAGCGGTTTGCGCCTTCGCCAGTGCTGCCACCAGCGACGGGCGGTCGACGCTGTGGATCACGTCGAACAGGGCGACAGCTTCGGCGGCCTTGTTGGATTGTAGTTGGCCGACGAGGTGTAGCGTAATGTCAGGTGTTTCCGCCTTCAGCTCCGGCCATTTCTCCGCTGCTTCCTGCACACGGTTCTCGCCGAAGTTGCGTTGACCGGCAGCGATAAGCGGCCGAATGGCATCGGCGTCGAAGGTTTTTGAGACGGCGACAAGCAGTGGCTTGTCGCCACGGCCGGCATTGCGGCAGGCCCGATCGAGGCCTGCCTGCACGTCTGCAAGCCGCGGTTGTGCTTCGTTCACTGGATCAGAAAGCGATGTTGGTGCCGAGATAGACGGCCTGATCGTCTCGGTTGGGCAGCACCAGCGACGGCGGTTCCGGCGCTATGCGATAGCGCAGGCCGCCAGTGACCGAGAAGCGAGGTGCGACGCGATAGGCGCCGCCCATTTCCAGGCCATAGCGCCGAGTGATCGGGGCGAAGGCCAGTGGCTGGCTTTGTTCGGCGGTGCCCTGCAGCAATGCACGCCAGTTGCGACCACCGTACGACAAGCCCAGGCTGAGTTGATCCGTCATGCGGCCGGACAGTGGCGACAACAGCACCGGTTCGGCATGGGCATAGCCGGTATCGACGGCAAAGCCCTTCCAGCCCAGCGACAGGTTCACGTTGTAACCGGCGGGGACCACGAAGCGATCGGCGGGTGCGGCGGCGCGCGAACGATCGACTGCCGGGGTGGTGACGCGGGCGGCGACACCCAGCGACAGGGCGCGGCGATTGTCGGCCTGGCCCGAAGGGGTGAAGCGGAAGCCGCTGCCCAGCGATTGCGGCATCGCCGGTGCGCCGGGTGCGGTGAAGGCAAAGCGGCCGATTTCGCCGACTTGCGGCTGGAACGGGGTGAGCGGTGTATCAACTACCAGTCGCTGTTTCGCGGGTTTGGCCTTCGCGGCCAGCGCCGGACTGGCGAGACCAGCCATCGCCACCGCGCACAGAACTGCTGCCACCAGCCAGTTCTGAGCTGGATTCTGCGGTGCGCTTGCTAGCGCGAGCGAATCGGCACGCAATTTCATACAGTTTCGTCCTA
The DNA here is from genome assembly GCA_943369475.1 of Sphingomonas paucimobilis. Lineage (GTDB taxonomy): Bacteria > Pseudomonadota > Alphaproteobacteria > Sphingomonadales > Sphingomonadaceae > Sandarakinorhabdus > Sandarakinorhabdus paucimobilis_A. Next base: position 13,995 of record CALRNJ020000005.1, read on the forward strand.
TCAACACCGGATCATGAATCCCATATGACAATAAGCGTAGCATTTGCCTGAACGGCCGTGGCGCGGGCGTTTTCACAGCGCCTGTGGCGACATGCACACAGTTGGGAGCCCTGCCCTTGCTCTACCGGCGATTTCCATGGGGCTGCGGGCTTGGCGGGGCGGGTGCAACATGCCAAAAGGCATGTCGGACTGTAGCCCGCCCCCGCCCGAATTTCGTGATGAAGGTTTTGCCATGCGGCGAATTTCTACCCTGGTCTTCCTGTCGGCGCTGGCCGTGCTGACGCCGGCTTGCGGCAAGAACAAGAAGCCCAGGCTGTCAGCCGAGGCGCCGGCTCGGGTAACCACTCTTGGCATTAACGCTTATTTATGGCGTGCGGCGCTGGATACCATCGCCTTCATGCCGCTGGCCCAGGTTGATTCCAACGGCGGCGTGATCATCACCGATTGGTATGTCTCCCCGCAAAGCGCCAACGAGCGGGTAAAGGTGACGGTGACCGTGCTCGACACCGAATTACGCGCCGACGCCGTGCGCGTGGCCGTGCAGCGCCAGACGCTCGGCGCCACCGGCTGGACCGAAGCGACGGTGCGCGCCGGTACCGTGCAGCGGTTGGAAGAAACCATCCTTGGCCGAGCGCGCGATTTGCGCCGCAATGCCATTTCCCCTGATCGCTGAGTTTGCTTATGCCCCGGTTTGACCACCAGGCCGCCGAAGTGCGGTGGCAAGCGCTTTGGGACGAACGGCAGAGCTTTGCTACGCACGACGATAGCCCCAAGCCCAAATCCTATGTGCTGGAGATGTTTCCCTATCCGTCGGGGCGCATCCACATGGGCCATGTGCGCAACTATACAATGGGCGACGTGGTTGCGCGCACGCGGCGGGCGCAGGGGTTTGAAGTGCTGCATCCTATGGGTTGGGATGCGTTTGGCATGCCGGCCGAAAATGCTGCGATGGAAAAGGGCGTTCACCCCGGCGCTTGGACGCGTGCCAATATAGCGGCGATGCGCGCCCAGTTGAAGAGGCTCGGCTTTGCCTTCGACTGGAGCCGTGAGTTGGCGACCTGCGAGCCGGATTATTACGGCCAAGAACAGGCGTTGTTCCTCGATCTGCTCGCCGCTGGTCTGGTGTACCGCAAGGAATCTGCGGTGAATTGGGACCCGGTCGACATGACCGTGCTGGCCAACGAGCAGGTGATCGATGGCCGTGGTTGGCGATCGGGCGCTCTGGTTGAACGCCGCAAGTTGAACCAGTGGTTTCTGAAGATTACCGATTTCGCGGAAGATCTGCTCGAAGGGTTGCACGGCCTGGATCAATGGCCGGAAAAGGTGCGGCTCATGCAGGAGAACTGGATCGGCAAGTCGACCGGGCTGAAGTTCACTTTTCAGTTGGTCGAAGGCGGCGGCTTCGAAGTGTTCACAACCCGGCCCGATACGTTGTTCGGCGCCAGTTTCGCGGCGATCGCCGCCGATCACCCGCTGGCGCGGCAATGTGCCGAATCTAACCCGGCGCTGGCGGCCTTTTTGGCGCAATGCCAGGCGGGCGGCACCGCAGCGGCCGACATCGAGACGCAGGAAAAACTGGGTTATGATACGGGCTTGAGTGTCGCCCACCCGCTCGATCCGGCGATCCGCCTGCCAGTGTTCGTTGCCAATTTCGTACTCATGGATTATGGCACCGGCGCCTTGTTCGGCTGCCCGGCGCACGACCAGCGCGACCTAGAGTTTGCCCGCAAATATCAGCTGCCGGTGCGGCGCGTGGTCGCCGCAGAGGGCGAGGAAAATGCGCCCATCGGCGACGAGGCCTACACCGGCCCCGGCCGCATGGTGAACTCGCGCTTCCTCGACGGCATGGCGGCAGATGACGCGCGCGTCGCCGTGATTGCCCGGGCGGAATCGGAGGGCTGGGGCGAAGGCGTCACCCAGTATCGTCTGCGCGATTGGGGGGTGAGCCGCCAGCGTTACTGGGGCACGCCGATCCCGATCATCCATTGCGAGATCTGCGGCGCGGTGCCGGTGCCCAAGAAGCAGTTGCCTGTGGTGCTGCCCGAAGATGTGACGTTTGACGTCCCGGGTAACCCACTCGATCGCCACCCGACGTGGAAGCATGTGGATTGCCCGCAGTGTGGCAAGCCGGCCCGGCGCGAGACCGATACGCTCGACACTTTCACCAATTCGTCGTGGTATTTTATTCGCTTCGCTAGCGCCCCCGGCGATCGCCCGTTCGATCCGGCGGTGGCGGCGGCGTGGCTGCCGGTCGGCCAGTATATCGGCGGGGTGGAGCATGCCATTCTGCACCTGCTCTATGCCCGCTTCTGGACACGCGCCCTGCAGCGTACCGGCCTGATCGATGTGGCCGAACCGTTTGCCGGCCTTTTCACGCAGGGCATGGTAACGCACGAAACCTATAGCCGCCCACAGGGTGAAGGCCTGCCGCCGATCTGGTTTGCGCCAGAGGATGTAGAGCGCGCCGGGACAACTGCTAAATTGAAAAGGGATGGGCAGCCGGTCGAAATCGGCCGCGTCATCAAGATGTCCAAGTCCAAGAAGAATGTCATAGATCCAGATGCCATCCTGGGCCGTTACGGTGCGGACGCAGTGCGCTGGTTCATGCTGTCGGACAGTCCCCCCGAACGCGATCTGGCCTGGTCGGAAGCCGGTATCGATGGCGCCTGGCGTTTCGTGCAGCGCGTGTGGCGGTTGGTCGAAGACAGTGCGGTGGCCGCCGACAGCGCGGCCGATGTGAAGCTGGATCGCAGTGTGCACCGCGCCATCGCGGCCGTGACCAGCGATATCGAAAAGCTGCATTTCAACAAAGCTGTTGCCCGGCTGTATGAGCTGGTGGGCGCGCTGGAACGCAGCGCCGCCGGCCCCAGCCGCCGCGCCGGCGTGATCGCGTGCGTGCAACTGGTGGCCCCGATGGCGCCGCATCTGGCCGAAGAGGCGTGGGCGCTGCTCGGCCAATCGGGCCTCGTCTGCGATGCGGCTTGGCCAGTCGCTAGCCCGGCACTGCTGGTGGACGATGAAGTGACCATCGCCGTGCAGGTGAATGGCAAGCTGAAGGGCGATTTCACTGCTGCCAAGGGCAGTGACAAGTGCGCGTTGGAAGCTGCCGCACTGGCGTTGCCGAATGTGCAGCGCACCCTTGACGGCGCCGCGCCAAAGAAGATCATCGTGGTTCCCGATCGCCTGGTGAATATCGTTGTCTGATGCCCGCGTCCTTGTGATCCCTGCTGGGCTGGCGCTGTTGCTGGCGTTGCCCGGCTGCCAGCTCAGCCCGGTCTATGCCGGTGGCAACGCTTCCGCCCCGGCAACATTGCTAGCCGATATCGCCATCGCACCAATGCCGGAACGTGCTGGTTTCATGGTGCGGCAGGCGCTGGAAGATCAGTTCGGTCTCAGCGTTCCCAGCCCGCGCTATCGCCTTGAAATCGCTTTGGATGATCAGATCACCGCCTTTGGTGTGCGCGGCGATTCCTCGGCAGCGCGTGAACGGCGCACGCTGCGTGCCCGCTATCGCCTGGTCGACGCCGCCACTGGCACCGTGCTGGTGGATGATTCCGCCGCGGCCGACGCTGGCATTGACCGCGTTAGCTCCAATTTCGCCGTTGTCGCCGCCGAAACCATGGCGCTGGAACGGCTGTCGACCGATATCGCCCGCCAGATCAGCGCGCGCTTGGCCCGCTACGCCGGCGCCGCCAAAGGCTGATGAAGGCAGACCGATGAAGGCAGATTCGGGCCGGATCGCGACCATCGCTCGTGCCTGGCCCGCTGATGTGCGGCTGGTGTTGCTGCACGGCCCCGATGAATCTGCCTCCCGCGACATGGCGAGGCAGGTCACGGCGGGCCTGGGCGCCGGCGTCACTATCACCGAACTGGCGGGCAACGCACTGAAAGCCGACCCCCAGGCCCTGATGGCGGCCGCCACCAGCCTTTCCATGTTCGGAGACCGCGAACTGGTGCGCGTTGACGGCCTCGACGATGACGCGCTGGCCGCCGTGGAAGCCCTGTTGGAAGGCCCGCCTGGCCACCCGGTGTTAGCTGTGGCCGGCAGTTTCAAGAAGGGCAGCAAGCTGCTGATTTTGGCTGATAAACACCCTGCTATCGCCGCCTGCATCAATTACGAAGCAACCCTGCGCGACGCTGGCCGATTGCTCGGCGAGATGGCCGCGCCGCTCGGCCTGAGGCTGGACCGCGGTGTGCCCGAAGCCCTGTTCGAGAGCGCCGGCGGTGATCGCATGATCTTGCGGCGCGAGCTGGAGAAATACGCCCTCTACAAGGATTCCAGCCCGGAAACGCCGCAACAGCTCACCGCTGAAGACTTGGCCGCGCTGGGCATTGCCACCGGTGAAGCCGAGCTGTTCGCCCCAATCGCTGCCATCACCACTGGTGACGTCGCTGAAGCCACCGATTTGATCGGTCGCCTGCCAGATGGCACCGCCATCCCGCTGCTGCGCGCGCTGGATCGCCGCTTCGCGCAACTCACCCTGCTGCGCACCGAAGTGGATGGCGGCGACACGCCGGCTGCTGTCGTCGAGGGCCAGGGCAAGGCGATCTTCTGGAAAGAGAAGCCCCTCATCATCAAGGCGCTGTCGCTGTGGAGCCAGCCTGCCCTCGCAGCGGCCATGGGCGACATCCTGGCCGCCGAGCGCGCGGTGAAAGCCAGCGGCAGCCTCGCCGATCTTGGCGCCCAGCACTTGTTGCTCGACCTTACCCACCGCGCGGCCGTTGCCGGTCGCCGTCGCTGAGCCAAAAGGAAGAAGGGTCTCTGGCGGGCAGGGGCTGAGCCCCTGCACGCACTTTCGCTGTCGACCGGCGTTCAACACTTAAGATAGTGCTGCACGTACTGTTTCATAGCCAGCGGCACTGGTGCGCGCCCTTGGCATTCGGCGCCACCTGAAAGCAAACGGGTGCAGGGTCCGCGACCCTACCCGCCGGAGGCATGTCTTCGCTAAAAGGCCGAAGTTCAAGCGATGCCGAGTTTGCTGCAGAGGAGGTCGAGTTGGTCGAGGTCGGCGAAGCGGATGGTAAGGCTGCCGCTGCTCGCACCGGGGGCGACTTGGAGGGCGACCGGCATTCCGAGGGCTTCCGCGAGTTGCTCTTCCAGCGCGTCGCTGTTGGGGTCGTTGGCGGCAGCGGCCAGGGCAGCGCGGGGGACTTTTGGTTTGGCCTTGCCGCCGGAGACGAGGGCTTCGAGGGCGCGGACCGAAAGGCCTTGTTTTACAGCAAGCTCGGCCAGGGTTTTGGCATCGGCGGCGCCAACGAGGGCGCGCGCGTGCCCCATAGAGAGGGCGCAAGATTCGACCAGCGTCTGTACTGACGCAGGCAGATCGAGCAGGCGCAGCAGGTTGGTGACGTGGCTGCGGGACTTGCCGACGATATCGGCCAGTGCGGCCTGCGTATGGCCGAAATCGGCGATGAGTTTCTGGTAACCACGCGCTTCTTCGATGGCGTTGAGATCGGCACGCTGGATGTTCTCGATCAGCGCAATTTCAGAGACTTGCCTGTCATCCAGAGCGTGGACGACCACCGGAATTTCGTGCAGGCCGGCAGCTTGGGCGGCACGCCAGCGGCGTTCGCCGGCGATGATCTGGTGGCGGCCATTGAAGCGGCGGACGAGGATTGGCTGGAGGATACCGTGGGCTTTCACCGAGGCAATCAATTCGGTCATCGCTGTTTCGTCGAACTGGCGGCGGGGCTGGCCTGGGTTGGGCACAATATCGGCTACTGGCAGGCGAACAACGCCAGGTGCGGCGGCGGTTGGAGGTGCCGCGATATCGTCGAGCAGGGCCGACAGGCCGCGGCCAAGACCTGATCTGCGTTTGTTATCGGTCATTTATCCCTCATCATCCGGCGCCCATTCATCCCGCCAGCGCCAGCGGGCCTTCGATGCGTTCCAGCAGTTCGCGGGCCAGCGCCAGATAGGCTTCGGAGCCGGCGCAGCGGCTGTCATAGATCAGCGCCGGCAGGCCGTGGCTAGGCGCTTCCGACAGGCGTACATTGCGCGGCACCATGGTTTTCAACACTTTGGTGCCCATCACGGCCCGCACATCGGCGCAAACCTGATCGGAAAGCCGGTTTCGGCGGTCGACCATTGTCAGAACAATTCCAAGCAACTCCAACCGGCGGTTGAGCCCGGCCTTCACGCGTTCGATGGTGCTGAGCAGCTGGCTCAAACCTTCCAGTGCAAAGAATTCGCTCTGCAATGGCACCAGCACCGCATCGGCGGCGACCAATGCATTGACGGTGACAAGACCCAACGACGGCGGGCAATCGATGATAACGAAATCCTGTGGCGGCAGGCTGGTTAGTGCATCGGCGAGGCGGTGGGAACGGCGATCGGCATCGACCAGTTCTACCTCTGCGCCGGCTAGGGCAGCGTTGGCCGGCAGGATAGACAGGCCCGGAATGGACGTCTGGCGCAGCGCTTCGGTGGCGGGAATGCCATCGACAAGCACTTGATAAATCGAAGGTTCGCGATCCTTGCGGCCGATGCCCAGCCCGGTGGAGGCATTGCCTTGCGGATCTGCATCAACGACCAGCACGCGCTTGCCCACGGCCGCCAGCGCAGTTGCCAGATTGACGGTGGTGGTCGTCTTTCCCACCCCGCCCTTCTGATTGGCGACCGCGATGATCATCGGCGTTTTACCCCTTTCGCGACCACGATGCGAGCATCGGAATCGGTGCGGCTGGGAATCAGCTCATGATCAAAGTGGAACCGCTTGGCGGCGCTGGCAAGCTCTTCCTGTACGCGGGCGCCCTTTGGCAGGATCCAGCGTGTACCCGATCCGGCGAAGCGGTGGCCCCAATCGAACAGGGTATCCAAGCTAGCGGCGGCGCGGGCGGTGATGATGTCGAACTTGCTACCGGCCATCGCTTCGATGCGCACATTTGCGACGGTCACGTGGCCGGTGGTTTCCGTTTCGTGGGCAACAGTGTCCAAAAAGCGACATTTCTTGCTGATGGATTCGACGAGTGTGATGTTCGCTTCGGGATCAAGGATGGCCAGCACGAGTCCGGGGAAGCCGCCGCCGGCGCCAATATCGAGCCATGATTTCCCGGGGCCGGCAATCGCTAGCAGTTGCGCCGAATCGCGGAAGTGACGAGCCCAAATGTGTGGCAGGGTGGATGGTCCGACGAGGTTCATGCGCTGCTGCCATTCGGTCAGCAGTTCGGCATAGCGATCGAGCTTGGCCAATGTTTCACGTGAAACATCGAACTCGGTTGCGAAAGCGGCGTGGGCTTCGTCGCTCATCTCAAGCTGCCCGCCGCGTGGTGTGTGGCAATAGTGCGATCAAGGCGGCGGGTGTGATGCCAGGTACGCGGCTCGCGGCCCCCAGCGTGGGCGGGCGCGCGCGGCTGAGGCGTTCAACCATCTCTTTTGACAATCCGGCCACGGTCCCAAAGTCGAGACTGGCTGGCAATGTCAGGGCTTCGTCGCGGCGAAGCGCTGCCACTTCAGCGTCCTGCCGCGTCACATAGGAGGCGTAATTGGCGTCAACGGACAGGCTGGCGAGCAGATCATCAGGCATCTGGGCCAGTTCCGGCCAGACGCAGCGGGCCGCTTCACGGGTCACGGCCGGGAATCGCAACCAGTCAAATAGGGAGCGCAATTGGCCGTCCTGACGAACCTCGATGCCATGACTGGCCAGCTGGTGTGGTGTGGCCGACAGGCTGTGGAGCAAGGTGCGGGCGGCGTCGCGAGCTATCTGCTCGTTAGCGAAGGCATCGGTCTGGATTGCAGGGATTAGGCCGAGTTCAATTCCGAGCGGGGTCAAGCGCTGGTCGGCATTGTCTGCCCGCAGCCGCAGGCGATATTCGGCGCGGCTGGTAAACATGCGATAGGGCTCGGCAACACCATGTGTCGTAAGATCGTCGATCATCACACCGATATAGGCCTGAGTGCGGTCCACAGTGAGGGGCGGCAGGTCGAGCGCTGCTGCAGCGGCATTGGCGCCGGCCAACAACCCCTGCGCGGCGGCCTCTTCATAGCCCGTAGTTCCATTGATCTGGCCGGCGAAGAACAGGCCCGGCACATCCTTGGCCGCGAGGGCCTGCGTCAGTGCGCGTGGATCGACATGATCATACTCAATGGCATAACCTGCGCGCAGGATGCGGGCACGCTCCAGTCCCTTGACTGAGCCGATGAACTTTTCCTGCACATGTAGTGGCAGAGACGTGGAAAGGCCGTTGGGATAGATGGTGAGGTCGTCATAACCCTCCGGCTCCAGGAAAATCTGGTGGCCGTCACGATCGCCAAAGCGCACCACCTTGTCTTCGATGGACGGGCAGTACCGCGGGCCGACCGAATCGATATGGCCTCCATAAAGCGCCGATTCACCCAGATGATGACGAATGATGCGATGTGTCTCTGCATTGGTGCGAGTGACGGCACATGGGATTGGCGGCCTGCCATTGGCCTTGCCAAATCGACTGAAGCGCGGATCATCAGCATCGCCATGCTGCCAATCCAGCACCGCCCAATCAATGCTCCGACCATCAAGCCGCGCCGGTGTCCCGGTCTTCAGCCGGCTCACCGGCAGGCCCATGGCGCGCAGAGCCTGACCCAGATCGCTGGCCTGCGCGTCGACGCGGCCGCCGGCTTCGCGGGCTGAACCAATGTGCATCATGCCGCCCAGGAAGGTCCCGGTGGTGAGCACCACGGCGGGTGCATTGAGCCGACCCTGCGCCGTCTCCACGCCGACAATGCGTCCCTGCGCTAGCACCAGCCTCTCAACCGCAGTGGCGATCACTGACAGCGTCGGGAACTCTCTCAACACGTCGGTCATGGCGGCGCGATACAAGGCGCGATCGACCTGGGCGCGCGGGCCATGGACGGCCGGGCCCTTCGAGCGATTCAGTAGGCGAGACTGTAACCGCGCCGCGTCGGTGACCCGACCCATGATGCCGCCCAGCGCATCGATCTCGGCGACAAGATGGCCCTTGCCGATGCCACCCACCGCCGGGTTGCAACTCAATGTCCCAGGATCGTCAGCGCGCAACGTCACCAACGCCACGCGCGCGCCGCGCCGGGCGGCGGCGGCAGCAGCCTCGCAACCGGCATGGCCGGCGCCGACAATGATCACGTCGAAATCGTGCATGTTGGCTTCCATAGCGATTCACGGGGGATGTTTCACGTGAAACATGGTGGAAGGTGGAAAGAGATGCTTTCGGCAGGCAGGGGCTGAGCCCATTCACCCGCCTTTGTTTCTGACCGGTACTCTGATTCCATAGGTTGGCACCGCAGGCTGGTATCATTGCGTGCGAAGATGGAATGCGCTTGTGGCGCGTTGGCCTGTCGAAAGCAAACGGGTGCAGGACTTAGTCCCTGCCCAACGCAGGCTCCTTTTTCACCTAGTGCAAAGGAAGCGGGGTCCCGGATGAAGTCCGGGGAGACATGTGGTTGCTATGGTTCTTGTGCGCTTATTTCCCGATGCAGAAGCGGCTGAAGATGCGATCCAGCACGTCGTCCACCCCAATGCGGCCGGAGATGCGGCCGAAGGCGTGGGCCGCGGCGCGTAGGGATTCGGCGCGGAGGACGGGTTCGGGGGCGTGGGCGGCGTCGCGCAGGGCGGCTTCGGCTTCGGCGAACGCGGCGCGGTGGCGGGCGTGGGCGAGCAGGGCGGGTTCGCCGGGGCGGATGGTGGTGTGGGCCCAGGTGGCGAGCCAATCACGCAGGGCGGTCATGCCGGCGCCGGTGGTGGCGGAGACAGCCAGGGCGCCGGGCGGCAGATCAGGCAGTGCGAGGTCGCATTTGTTGAGCAGCAGCAGGTGAGGCGGGCCGTCGGTGGGTGGAGAGGGCCAATGTGGTGCGTCGGCGCTGGCGACGCTGATGACGAGATCGGCGGCGGCGGCGCGGCGGCGGGCGCGGGCGATGCCTTCGGCTTCGATGGGATCGGCGGTCTCGCGCAGGCCCGCGGTATCGATGAGGACCGCGGCAATACCGGCGATGTCCACGGGCACTTCAATGGCGTCACGGGTCGTTCCTGCGATGGGCGTGACGATGGCGGCATCGCGCATCGACAAAGCATTGACTACGCTTGATTTTCCGACGTTGGGCGGTCCGGTGACGGCCAAGGAGAGGCCTTCGCGGATGCGCCCGGCGCGTGTGGAATCTTCGATTAGGTTGGCCAGTTCATCCGCCATGGCGAGCAGCTGGTGGCGGGCGGCTTCGTCGAGGTGTTCGGCGACATCGGCTTCGTCTTCAGCAAAATCCAGGCCGGCTTCGGCTTCGGCCAGCAGCATCAGGCAGCGTTCGCGCCAGTCGTCGGCCAGGCGGCCAAGGGCGCCACCGGCCAGCGCGAGCGCCTGATCGCGCTGGGTGGCCGTCTCGGCGCTGACGAGATCAGCGAGCCCTTCGACCTGGGCTAAGTCCATGCGGCCATTGGTGAAGGCGCGGCGGGTATACTCGCCGGGTTCGGCGAGGCGTATGCCGGGCAGGGCGGTGAGGGCGGCGAGCACGCCGGAGACGACGGCGGGGCCACCGTGCAGGTGGAATTCGGCGAGGTCTTCGCCGCTGGCGCTGGCGGGACCAGGGAAGACGGCGATGAGGGCTTCATCGAGCAGCATGCCATCCACCGCGTGCAGCAGGCACAGGCTCATGCGGCGCGGCGGCGGCACACGGCCGGCCAGGGCCTGTACGGCGGCAAAGGTGGCTGGTCCGGACAGGCGGATGACGGCGAGTGCTGCCGGCGGACGGCCGCTGGCCAGCGCCGCGATTGTATCGGTCATGCTGCCGCCATCAATCCTTGGCGGTTTTGCCGGTTGCCGCGCTCATGCCCGCCATCATCAGCTTTTGCCACTGTTCGAAGCCGCCGGCGATTCCAGGTGCCCAGTTCTGCATCATGCGTTGCCAATCGGCGCTAGTGATCCCATCGGTCATCGCGGCCTTCATGCGATCGAGGTAGACATCGTGGAGGGGCTGCAGATCAGGCAGGCCAAAGAAGGCGCGTGCTTCTTCGGGCGTGCAATCAATGTCCAAGCTGATCTTCATGGCCGCAATGTCTCTTTTCCTTGCCGTGGATCACGCTAGTGTAGCGGTGAGGGCTGGTAATCGGCAAGGCGATGCTGAGTCGAAAGATCATTTTAGTAAAAACAAATAGTTACCGCGCAACATAAGTGCAGCATGAAGGGCAGTGGGCATGAAGGCGATCCGGATCGATGCCAGTGGTGGCCCGGAAGTAATGCAGTGGCAGGACATCACGCTGCCGCCGCCGGGGCCGGGCGAGGTGCGGTTGCGGCATACCGCGATCGGGCTGAATTTCATCGACACCTATCATCGGTCCGGCCTGTATCCGATTGCCTTCCCGTCCGGCCTGGGGCTGGAAGCGGCCGGCGTGGTGGAGGCTGTAGGCGAGGGTGTGATGCTACTCGTCGGTACGCGCGTTGGCTATTGCTGGGGGCCGATCGGCGCCTATGCCACGCACCGCAACATTGCCGCGGCCATGCTGGTGCCGCTGCCCGATGGCGTATCGGACGAGATGGCGGCGGCGGGCCTGTTGAAGGGCTGCACCACTGAATTCCTGGTGGAACGTTGTGCAAGGGTGCGGCCGGGGGATTGGGCGCTGGTGCCGGCAGCCGCCGGTGGCGTGGGCCTGTTGCTGATGCAGTGGTTGAAGCTGGCGGGGGCGACGGTGATCGCGGTGGCCGGCACGCCCCAGAAGCTGGCGCTGGCGGCTGTGCACGGGGCCGATCATGGCATTCTGGATGGCAGCGATGTGGCGGCACAGGTGCGGGCGCTCACCGGTGGCCGCGGTGTTGACGTGGTGTTCGACGGGGTGGGCAAGGACAGTTGGGAATCGAGCTTGGACAGCTTGAAGCGGCGCGGCCTGATGATCAGCTTCGGCAATGCTTCCGGCCCGGTTTCGGGGGTGGATCTGGGCATATTGGCGCGCAAGGGATCGCTGTTTGCGACGCGGCCGACGCTGTTTGATTATTATGCGACGCCGGAAGAGAGGCTGCAGCATGCCGGGCGCGTGTTGGGCCTGATGGCATCGGGTGGGCTGAAGCTGGCGATCAACCAGCGGTACAAGCTGGCCAACGCCGCCAAGGCGCATGACGATCTGGCGGCGCGGCTGACGACGGGATCGACTGTTCTGGTGCTGTAGGGGCGTTACATCCCCACCATCGGCTGCACGATGGGGACGACTTCGTTGAAGCCCTCCCAGATCATCTTGAAGGCGACATAGACGATCACGACCAGACCCACATAGGCGATCCAGCGGTAACGCTCGATATACTGGGCGATGATGTTGGCGGCGATGCCCATCAGCGCGACCGAGAGCACCAGGCCGGCGATAAGGATATCGGGGTGTTCGCGGGCGGCGCCCGCGACGGCGAGCACGTTATCGAGGCTCATCGACACGTCGGCCAGAGCGACGCTCCAGGCGGCGGCGGCAAAGCTTTTGGCCGGCGGCGGGGCATTGGTGGCGATGAAATCATCATCATCACCCGGAGCGTCGATCAGGGCCTTGCGCGGGTTGATTTCGCGCCACATTCGCCAGGCCACCCAGAGCAGCAGAAGCCCGCCAGCGAGGATCAGGCCAACGACCTGCAGCAATTGGGTGACGGCCAGCGCAAAGCCGATGCGCAGCACCAGCGCGGCGATGATGCCGATCAGGATCACCTTCTTGCGCTGCGCTGCCGGCAGGCCGGCCGCGAGTGCGCCGACGACGATGGCATTGTCACCGGCTAGCACGACGTCGATCAGCACCACCTGGCCAAAGGCGGACAGGGCTTCGGGGGTAAGCAGGTGGGCGATGTCCATATCCGGCATGTAGGGTGTTGCGGCCCGGAGTGCCAGAGGGACTATCTGGGATTTGCCAGCATGGCGACCAGATCGGAAAGATAATCGCGGCCCTGCATCAGGCTTTGCACACTGATGCGTTCATTCAGGCCGTGGATGCCGTTGCCATCGGAATCGATCATCGTGCCGGGGGCACCATACACCGGGATGCCGATCGGGGTGATGAAGATGGCATCGGTGGCGCCTGTGCTCATCATCGCCAGCATCGGCACGCCGGGGAAATGTTTGGTGGCGATGTTCTGCATCGGGCCGATGATGGCGGGATTCATAGGGGTGGGCTTGGCGACCGGCCGGATCGGTGGCTTCAGGCTGATGCTCACCTTGGGATTGGCGATGATCCTTTCCAGATCGGCTTTCAGGGCATTGGGATCGGTGCCGGGGAACATGCGGCAGTTCACGTTGGCGCGGGCGCGTTGGGCCAAGGCGTTCTCGGCGTGGCCGGCTTCCAGCAGGGTGGTGACGCAGGTGGTGCGCAGCACGCTGTGATTGGTCGGATCCATCGAAACGATGCGGTTGGCCTCGGCATCTTTGGGATTGCTGAGCAGGCTGGCCATGGCCGAACCAACCGGATTGGGCATCACCTTGGCCAGCGTGGTGAAATAGGCGTGGGTGGTATCGGTGAACTGCACCGGGAATTCGTGTCGGTTCACGGCGACCACGGCGGCGGTGAGATCGGTGATGGCGTTGTCAGGCCGGGGAACGCTGCTGTGACCCCCGGGGTTGGTGGCTTCGATCCAGAAATTCTGTACCGTTTTTTCGCCCACCTGCACGGCAAGGCCCTGTGGCTTGCCATCGGGGCCGTTGCGACCGCCGCCACCTTCGTTTAGCGCGAATTCCGCCATGATCAGATCAGGGCGATTCTTGGCCAGCCAATCGGCGCCGTTGAAGGCGTAGGTGGTTTCCTCGCCGCAGGTCAGCGCCAGCTTGATGGTGCGCTTGGGCGCCTTGCCGGCCTTCATGCGGATCAGGATATCGGCCCAGATGCTGGCTTGCGCCTTGTCATCAAAGGTGCCGCGGCCATAGAAATAGCCTCCTTCCTCGATCAGGGTAAACGGGCTGCGCGTCCAGTCTTCCGGCTTGGCGGCAACCACGTCGAGGTGGCCAAGCAGCAGCATCGGCTTCACCTTGGGATCGCTGCCCTTGAGGTGCACGACGATGCCGCCATCCTTGGGGAATTCCGGCACGCTGAACTTGGTGATGTCGGCATCGGTATAGCCAGCGGCCTTGAAGCGCACGGCGAGCTTTTCGGCCGCGGCGGTGCAGCTGCCGGTGGTGAGGCTGGTGTCAGTCTCCACCATTTCCTTGTAAAGCGCGCGAAACTGGGCCTCGCCGGGCTGCTGGCTGACATATTGGGCCAAAGACGCTGTGCTGGCTATGGTCCCGGCGAGCAGGGCAGCGGTGAGGAAGATCGCGCGCATCGGGTTATCCTTATTTGGCAGCGTAGGTGGTGATCAGATCGAACAGATAATCGCGAGTGGTGTAGAGATTGGTCACGCTGATCCGTTCGTTGAGGCCGTGGACATTGTTGAGCGTTTTGTCGGCTACCATGCCGGGCACGCCATAGGTTGGGATGCCGCCGGCGCTGAGGAAGCGGCCATCGGTGGCGCCCGTCACCAATGTGGGCAGCAGCGGCACACCGGGGAAGTGCTTCTTTGCAAGTGCCACCGCCGGATCATAGATGGCGGGCGTCAGCGGTGGCGGCGGCGGTGTCGGGCTTACTTCAGCATCGGTGATCAGCACCAGGTCGGGATCGGCGACAGCTGCCATGATCTGGCCGCGCACTTTCTCAAGGCTGTCACCGGGGAACATACGGCAGTTGATGTTCGCACTGGCGCGCTGGGCCAGCGCATTGTTGGCGTGGCCGGCGTCCAGCCGCGTGGCGACGCAGGTGGTGCGCAGCATCGAATGCCAGTTGGGATCTCGCGACACGATGGCGTTGGCCGCCGCATCAGCCGGATTGGCGAGCAGCGCGCTCATGGCGGCCCCCACCTCACCGCTCACCTGGCCTGCCATGGCGGTGAAATAGGCGCGGCTGGCATCGGTGAACTGCACCGGGAATTCGGTGGCTGCCAGCCGGTTCAGCCCGGCCGTGAGCTGATAAATGGCGTTGTCAGGCCGGGGCTGGCTCGAATGGCCACCGGGGTTGCGGGCTTCCAGTCGGAAATCCTGGTAGACCTTCTCGCCGGCCTGAAAGGCGAGTTTCAGCGGGTTGCCGTTCTCATCCGAAACGCCGATGCCGCCTTCGTTCAGGGCGAATTCGGCGTCGATCCAATCCTTGTGTTCCTTCACCAGCCATTCGGCGCCGTTGAACACAGCCGGGCTTTCCTCACCGCAGGTCAGCGCCAGTTTCAACGTGCGCTTAAGCGGCTTGCCGGTGGTTTTCAGGCGGATCAGCGTATCGGTGAAGATGGCGGCCTGGGCCTTGTCGTCACTGGTGCCGCGGCCATAGAACCAGCCGCCTTCCTCGATCAGGGTGAACGGGTCGCGTTCCCAATCGGCACGCTTGGCTTCCACCACATCGATATGGGCCAGTAGCAGGATCGCCTTGGACTTTGGGTCCTTGCCCGCCAGCGTTGCCACCAGCCCGCCATCCTGCGGGCGGTCCTTGGGGCCGGGGAACAGCTTGATGTCGGCATCGGCAAAGCCCGCCGCTTTCAACCGCGTTGCCATGCGCTCGGCTGCCAGCGTGCAGCTGCCGGCGGAAACCGTGGTGTTGGTCTCTACCAGCTCCTTGTAGAGCCCGCGGAATGCGGCCTGATCGGGGGGCAGCTGGGCAGGGGCGGCGGTGCCGGAGAGCAAGGCTGCAGCGAGGAGGGGGGCGCTCACCGAATAAGTCCTCACTTGGCTACATAGGCGGTGATCAGATCGAACAGATAGTCGCGTTCCTTCATCACGCCGGCCACCGAGATTCGTTCGTTGAGGCCGTGGACGCCGTTGCCATCGGGCATGCCGAAGCGGCCTGGCATGCCATAGGTGGGCATGCCGGCGGCGTTCAAGTAGCGGCCATCGGTGGCACCGGTGGCCATGGTCGGGATCAGTGGGATGCCGGGGAAATGCTTGGTGGCCAGCGCAACGGCGGGGCCATAGACCATGTCCGACAACGGCGGCGGCGGCGCAGCCTGTTCCGGGTTCTCGGATGCGCGCGGCGTCACGCTGATGGTGGGATCACCCAGCCGCTCGGTGATCTGGCCGCGCACCTTCTCCACGCTCTCACCGGGGAACATGCGGCAGTTCACATTGGCCTGGGCGCGTTGCGGCAGAGCGTTCCTCGCATGGCCGGCGTCCAGCATGGTGGCGACGCAGGTGGTCCGCAGCGTGCTGTGCCAGCCCGGATCCTTCGACACAATCGCTTCGGCAGCAGCATCAGCGGGATTGGCCAGCACGGCGCGGATGGCAGCCGCCGTCGGCGCATCGCTCAGCTTGGCCATCTCGGCGAAATAGGCGCGCGTCGTGTCCGATAGGATGACCGGGAAATCATTCTTCGCCAGCCGCACCAGCCCGTTGGCCAGCTCGTAGATGGCATTGTCCGGGCGCGGGCGGCTGCTGTGCCCGCCGGGATTGCGGGTTTCCAGGGTGAAATCCTGATACACTTTCTCGCCGGCCTGGAAGGCGAGGCTGATCGGCTTACCCGTGGCATCGGCCTTGCCGCCGCCGCCTTCGTTCAAGGCAAACTCCGCGTCGATCCAGTCGCGGTGCTCCTCCACCAGCCACTTGGCACTGTTGTAGGGCCCGCCCTCCTCACCACAGGTCAGCGCCAGCTTCACGGTGCGCTTGGGCGCTTTGCCCTGCTTCAGCCGGATCATCGCATCGGTGAAAATCGCACCATGCGCCTTGTCGTCACTCACACCGCGACCATAAAACCAGCCTTCCTCCTCGATGAAGGTGAACGGATCACGCTCCCAATCCGTCCGCTTGGCCTCCACCACGTCAAGGTGCGACAGTAGCAGGATCGCCTTGGCCTTCGGATCGCTGCCCTTCAGCGTGGCCACCATCCCGCCATCCTGCGGGCGCTCGGCGGAACCGGGGAACAGCTTGATATCCGCGTCCACGTAACCCGCCGCCTTCAACCGCGCCGCCATCCGCTCGGCGGCTAGATTGCAGCTGCCGGTAGACACTGTGGTGTTGGTCTCCACCAGCTCTTTGTACAGCGCGCGAAACGCCTGCTGGTCGGGGCGCAGCGCCTGGGCGGCGGCGGGAACGGCGATGGTGGCGGCCAGAAGCGCGGCGAGCGTGAGACGCATGGTGATGACCCTTTTTGAATGCGAGCGCATCAAAGCCGGGCGCGAGCGGCGTGGCAAGGCGTAAAGGGGAGAGGGTGGAGACGATTTAAGCCGCCGCCGCCCCGGATCAAGTGTGGGGTGAGGGGTCCTTCTTCCTACCTCTTTGTCGCTTGACGCGCCTCCAGCCGCGCGGGACACCAAAGCAAATCAAAACTCCAAGAGGGGATTCAACATGCGTCGAATGATGATTGCGCTGGCGTTGGCCACGGTAAGCGCGTCGGCTGTCATGGCGGCGCCAAAGACAGAGAGCGCCACCCCGAAGCGAGCTGTCCTCGCGGCGGCGATTGCGGCGCGGCACGACAAGACAGTGCAGGATCTACGGAACTGGATCGCGCTGCCGACGATTGCGGCGATGGGCATGAACGTGAAGGAAGGCCCGGAGTATATGCGCAAGTTGGCGCTAGATGCCGGGTTCCAGCAGGCCAAGATCATTGAATCGGGCGGCGTGCCAGCGGTGTTGGCGACGCTGGATGCGGGCGCGCCGATCACGCTGGGCGTCTACATGATGTATGATGTGAAGCATTATGATCCGGCGGAGTGGCAGTCGCCACCGCTGGAGGGCTGGCTGGTGGATCGGCCGGGTGTGGGCCAGGTTATCGTGGGCCGCGGGGCGGTCAACCAGAAGGGGCCGCAGACGGCGTTCCTGGCCGCGTTGCAGGCATTCAAGGCGACGGGGCGCAAGCTGCCGGTGAACCTGGTGCTGATCGCTGAGGGGGAGGAGGAAATTGCCTCCACCAATCTGCCCAACGTGGTGACCAATCCGGAAGTGGCGGCGGCGTTGAAGCGCACGCTGGGCGTGATCGGCGCTTCGGCATTGCAGAACAGCCAGGGCACGGCGGGCATCAGCCTGGGTGCGAAGGGTGCGGTTGAGTTTCAGTTGATCGTGGGCGGGGAGACGAGCGACCGTTATCCCAAGGCCGATGTGCATTCGAGTGTGCATGCGCGGGTGGAAAGCCCGGCGTGGCGGCTGGTGAAGGCGCTGGATACGCTGGTGGCTGATGATGGTCACACGCCCACCATCGATGGCTGGTTCGAGCATGTCGCGCCGCTGACGGCGCGCCAGAAGGAGATCATTGCGGATGGCCTGAAGGGCACCAGCGAAACGGAAGCCAAGGCGGCGGTGGGCGTTGGCCGCTGGATCAATGACGAGAGCTATCAGGTGAGTTCGGAACGGCTGGTGAGCCAACCGACGGTGAACATCCAGGGACTGGTGAGCGGTTACATGGGTCCGGGCGGCAAGACGGTGCTGCCGGGCAGGGCCGAAGCCAAGCTGGAATTCCGCCTAGTGCCCGACATGACGCGGGCGGAGGCCGAGGCCAAGCTGAAGGCGCACCTGGCCAAGCGCGGGTTCGACGATGTGAAGGTGGTGGTGAGCGGCGGATACGGCCCGAACCAGACTGACGAGAATGCGGCGTTGGTGACGGCACAGCGCAAAACGCTAGACAAGGCGGGCATCCCTTATCGCCTGATCGTGCGTAACGCCGGCAGCTGGCCGGGCTCCGTGTTCACCGCCGTACCGCTCAGCCTGCCGACCGGCCAGTTCGGCCTGGGTCGCGGCAACGGCGCTCATGCGCCGAACGAGTGGTATCTGATCAAGAGCGCCGATCCGAAGGTGGCGGGGATCGACGAAGCGTCCTTGGCGTGGGTGGACCTGCTGTACGAGGTTGCAGCGGCGGCGAAGAAGTAAGCGGGCACGCTTCCGGCAAGCCCGGTCATACTTGCGAAGGCCTGCATCTATTGTGCCGTCGTGAACCAGTGCGGTCGTCCACGGGCTTCAGTCGATGCTGGCCTTCGCAAGCATGACAATCCTTCGCGGGCGATGGCGGCCCGAAGACAAACGGGTCCAGGGTCTGCGACCCTGCCCGCCGGAGTCTCTGACTATTCTGGCTTTCTTCGGACCGGGACAGGCTGCCCGTAATGCCGGACGAGTTCAGCGAATTTGGGGAACGTCTGTGCCCTGCGTGAGTTTGATGATCATGGGAAAAGGAGATTTCACCATGACGAATATCGACGCACTTAAGAGGGATACGAAGACGGCCATGGGCAAGGGCGGCACGTCAGCCTTGATGGCCGGTGTCGCGGGCTTTGGCTTGGGCATGATGGTTTCGGCCGGTCGCAAGGTTGCAACGCAGGCGGCGACCTTTGCTGCGGGCAATTGGTTCGAAGGTTTGAAGGCCGAGCACCAAGCTGCGCGCAAGTTGCTGGAGCAGCTGGCGGCAACGCGGGAAGAGGATACGGCCAATCGTGCCGCCCTAGTGCTTGAACTGCAATACGCCATGGGCAAGCACCAGGTGCAGGAAGAGTATGTGATCTATTGCGTGGTGGCTGCTCATGGCCAGAGCGACGTGGCCGAATCGCTGAACAGCGATCATTTCGAGGTGAAGCAGGGCCTGTATGCGCTGGAGATGATCGGCAAGCAGAAGGGCCACGGCTTCCTGGAAAAGGTCGCCGCCATCCGCACCGCGTTCGAATCGCATGTGCGCGAGGAAGAAGACGAAGTGTTCCCGGCGCTGCGGGTGATGCTGACCGAGCAAGAGAACAAGGCGCTGACCAATCGCATGAACCGCGAAGGGTTCAAGGCGGCCTGAGCCGACTTTAGCTGGCGAAAATGAAGTGGGGCGGGGAGCGATCCCTGCCCCATACGCATGTTCAGTCGCGCAGCAGATCGTTGATGCCGGTCTTGCTGCGGGTCTGCGCGTCCACAGTCTTCACGATAACGGCGCAATAGAGATTGGGGCCGGGCGTGCCGTCGGGCAGCGGCTTGCCGGGCAGGCTGCCGGAGACGACGACAGCATAGGGTGGCACTTTGCCCATGTGGATTTCGCCGGTGGCGCGATCGATGATCTTGGTCGACGCGCCGAGATAGACGCCCATGGAGAGCACGGCGCCTTCGCCGACGATCACGCCTTCGGCGACTTCGGCGCGGGCGCCGATGAAGGCGTTGTCCCCGATGATGACCGGGTTGGCTTGCAGCGGTTCGAGCACGCCGCCGATGCCGGCGCCGCCGGAGATGTGGACGTTCTCGCCGATCTGGGCGCACGAACCGACGGTGGCCCAAGTATCGACCATAGTGTTCCTGCCAACGTGGGCGCCGATGTTGACGAAGCTGGGCATCAAAACTGCACCCGGCGCGATATAGGCGCCGCGGCGGACGACGGCACCGGGCACGGCACGGAAGCCGGCAGCGCGGAATTCGGCATCGCCCCAGGCGTCGAACTTCAGCGGCACCTTGTCGTAGAAGCCAGCCTGACCAAAGCCGGGCATCACGACATTGTCGTGTAGGCGGAAGCTGAGCAGCACGGCTTTCTTCAGCCACTGGTGGGTGCTGCCGTCGGGTTCGGCCACACGCAGTTCGCCAGCGTCGAGCGCCGAGAGCGCCGTGTTGACGGCGGTGCGCAGCTCACCGTGGGTGACGCTGGTTACCGTGGTGCGGTCTTCCCAGCCGGCGTTGATGATGGCTTCGATGTTCATGCGGTTTCCACCTGTTCCAGCACCTCGGCCAGGAACGCGGCCAGGTCGTTGATGATGAAGTCGATATGATCGCGCTGTTCGCCGGGCCCCTGTTCGCTTCCATTTTCGATCCACACGGTTGTCATGCCGATGGCCTTGGCGGGCGTGAGGTTGCGCGCCATGTCCTCCACGAACATCGCGCGTTTAGGGTTTATGCCATGGGCGGCGCACATGTGAGTGTAGGCCGGCGGCTGCGGCTTTGGCACATAATCCAGTGCGTGGATGTCGTGCATCGCATCGAAGGCGTGGGTGAGGCCTAGACGTTCCAGCACGCGTTCCGCATAGGGCGCATCGGCGTTGGTGAAGATGTATTTGCGGCCCGGCAGGCGGCTGATCAGGTCACCCAGTTCCGGGTGCGGGCGCAGCACATCGATATCGACATCGTGGACATTAGCCAGGAAATCGTGCGGATCGACATTGTGCAGCGCCATCAGGCCGGGCAGCGTCATGCCGTGGCTGTGATACAGTTCTTTCTGGATGCGGTGGGCTTCTATCGGATCAACATTCAGCAGGCGCTGGATATAAAGGCCCATGCGCTGATCGATCTGCGGAAACAGCGCCGAGTGCGCCGGGTACAGCGTGTTGTCGAGATCGAAGATCCAGTGATCGATATGGCCAAGCGCGGTCATGCGGCTTGCCATAGGCGCTGCTGGCGGCCCTGTCATCGTGGCATTTTCATCGTGACAGTTTGGGCGAATGCAGTGCTGACGATCGATAGCAGGGGGCTTGGGTGCCGAGCAAGCGGGTCGGATCGCTGGAACGGCACCCATGCCAACCTGAACGGAGGAACAGGCTTGACGTCGCTATGGACCCTCCCCCCTTATTGTGCACTGCGGCATGAACGCCGCGCTTCAGTGTGCCGCGGAGCGCTGGGCTAGGGGCGCTGGGTGGCGCGGGGATCGTTGGTCGACGGGCGCAATCCGCAGCACCGCCATCGGCCGCAGCACCCGATCAATCGGATCGGGATCGGGCGCTGGCAGCGACCCCATGGCATCAAGTTGCAGCGTCACGCCGGCAAAATGGCTGCCTGGCGTCAGCAGATCGCGGGTGAGCGTGGTGCTGATCTGGACGCCGGCCGGCGGCTGCGGCTGCCAACTGTCGTGGAAGCGGCTGGTCAACAGATCATGCGCGGCGATTAAGCCGTTCAGCCGCACCTGGCGATGATTGGTCCAATCGAGCTGGAACCGCGGCGGGCCATCCTGATCGAGCTGATCGCTGACCTGGTGCGGATCGAAGCGGCTGGTCAGTACGGTGTCGGCCATGCTGCCCTTGTTGTTGATGCTGGCGATGGTGGCCGCGTCCATGTCGAGGTTGAAGCCGCCTTCGGCCCCGGTCAGGCGGATGTGGACGACGCGGTCGCGCGTGCCTGTCTGGTCGAAATGGCTAACATCCGCCAAGGTGCGGGCGGTTTTCACCACGCGCATCGCCAGCCCGGCCAGTTGCGCCACCGCCTTGCCGCTGGCCGGCGCCTTGTAGAAGCGCACGCGATCGCTGTTTGCAAAGGGCATGATCAGATCGATCAGCCCGGCTTCGGCTATGCGTTTATCGGTGTCGCCCAGCGTGCGGGCATTGCCCGGCCTGGCACGGCTGCTATCGGCATCGCAGTCACGATATTCCTCGATGGACAGATCATCGCCGGGATAGAGCAGGTTCAATGCGAAGGTTGGCCGGCAGGGCACCGCGCCATCGAACAGATGGATGGGGAAGTTGGACGTGATGCCGCCATCCACAGATAGAGCGGCTACAGGATGGGCCGGCGTTCATCCGGCAATTCGGGCTTGCTGATCCAGCACAGCAGCCACAGCGGGAGCGGCGTGAACAGGCCGGGGAAAGCCATGGAGGCGCGGGTGCCGACGATGATCGGCAGATCCTTGCCCTTGGGCAGCAGGCGAAGATGCTGATCAAGATCGCCGAGTGGCGCTGCAGCGGCGCACACTTCCTCGGAAGTATAGCCAAAGCCGCCGGGCATGGTATCGTCGTCGATTGACCGGGCGCACTGCTCCATCGCGGCAAGTACATGGGCAGGAAACAGTCGGGCCCAATCGCGCGTGTTATAGAACAGGCGATGATTGTCGACCAAGAAGAGAAAATTCAACGATTGCAGTCGGTTGAAATCGGTGCACATCAGCACCAGATCGATCCCGCGTGGGGCTCGGGCGTTGGCCGGCTTGCCGCTGCCTACCGTCCACCGGTCGCCAAATGTCGGCACGTCGGCCGCCTTCCCGCAACCGCGCGCCCGGCCAGAGACTGCACGGTTTCGTGCAGCCCTTGCGTCAGGCGGGGCACGGGCTTGCCAGCAAGGCGGGCACCGCTGGCGGCCATGCCGGTTATCAGGCCTATGCCGTTGACGACGATGGCGGCTGCCAGCCGATCAAGCTGGCGGCGTGCAAAGCAGCCAATGCTGACCAGCACCAGCATCTCCGCGTCGGCCAGCCCGATCAGGGCGGCGGCGGCCGGTGACCAGTGCAGTGGCCCGCCCGCAAAGGCCAGCGCCATGATCACGCCGGGCAGAAGCACCAGCGCCAGGCCAGCCCGCCACTGCTGGGCCGAATAGGGCCAGAAGCGCACCAAGCCGCCCCTCTCGGCCTCAGGCAGCGCGAGGTGCAGGATGGTTGCGGTGGCGGGATTCGGTTGAAACTGCGCCTGTAGGAAACTGCGCCCGTTCGATGTTTGCTGCGCCGTTTGCCGGCTTAGCCACATCATCTATTCGCGGGCTTGTGCATTGCGGCTGCTGCCCAGGCGATAGTCCATCGCGGTGGCGCGGCCGGAGGCAATCGCCCCGGCCGAAATGCCGCCGACACTGCGCAAGCAATAACGCTGGGTCATGGCGCCGATGGTGTCCGGATAGACTATGCCACTCGTCACCCCGCCCTTCATGATCAGGTCGCAATAAAGGTTGCGGCCGGCGTTGTCTTAGGCATTGGTCATGACGGCACGTCCCCCCGGACGCAGCGGCTGACCCTGAAATCAATCTGCCATCAGCCGCACCGCTGCGCGATGGGGAAAGCCGCGTTCAGGCAAAGCGCTGTTTCAGCGCTACCATGGCCAGTGCCGCGGCGGCCGCTTCGCCACCCTTGTTCTTCCGCGTCTTGTCGGCCCGTGCGATCGCCTGGGCTTCGTTTTCCACTGTCAGGATGCCGTTACCGATGGCCAGCCCATCGAGTGTGAGCGCCATGATGGCGCGGGCGGATTCACCGGCGACAACTTCGAAATGATAGGTCTCGCCGCGGATGACGCAGCCCAGCGCGACATAGCCATCAAACTGGCCGCTGGCATCGGCAAAGGCGATGGCGGCCGGCACTTCCAGCGCGCCGGGCACGGTGATCACCTCGTATGTGGCGCCGGCGGCCTTCAGCGCTTCGGTCACGCCGTCGCGCTGCATGTCGGCGATGTGGGTGTAGAACGGGGCTTCGACGATCAGGATGTGCATGGCGGATGCTTTCACGAACGGTGGGGAATGGCGCGTTCGCCAACAATGTGCAGGCCATAGCCTTCGATGCCGACGATGTTGCGGTGCTGGTTGGTGAGCAGGATCATGTCGGTGACGCCCAGATCAACCAATATCTGCGCGCCGATGCCGTAATCGCGCAGCACGATGGATTCGCCCTGGCCCTTGGCGCGCATCTGTTCGGAAATGGCGGTGGGGCTGCCGTCGCGGATGATGACGATGACGCCGGCGCCTTCTTCACCGATCACGTCCATGGCGCGGCCCAGTTGCCCGGCGCGCGTCCCCTTTTCGGCAAACATGTCGGTGAACATGGATTGGGTGTGGACGCGCACCAGCGTGGGCTTGCCGGGTTCGATCTTGCCCTTCTGCAGCACCATGTGCTCGCCATATTCGGCGGTGTTGGCATAGGTTTTGGCTGTCCATTCGCCGCCGTGCCAGCTTTCCAGCTTCGTTTCGGCCACGCATTTCACCAACCGGTCGTGGGCGTGGCGATAGGCGATCAGATCGCGGATGGTGCCGATCTTCAGGCCATGGCGGCGAGCGAACGGGATCAGATCGGGCAGGCGCGCCATGGTGCCATCGTCGTTCATGATCTCGCAGATGACGCCGCTGGGGCTGAGACCGGCCAGCCGCGAAATGTCCACGCTGGCTTCGGTATGGCCGGCGCGCACCAGCACGCCGCCATCGCGGGCGACGAGCGGGAAGACATGGCCGGGCGAGACGATATGTTCCGGCCCCTTGGCGGCATCGATGGCCACCGCGATGGTGCGGGCGCGATCGGCGGCCGAAATGCCGGTGGTGACGCCTTCCTTGGCTTCGATCGACACGGTGAAGGCGGTGCTGTGGCGAGTGCCATTGTGCTGTGCCATCAGCGGCAGGCCCAGCGCCTTCACCCGTTCCGACGCCAGGGCAAGGCAGATCAGCCCGCGGCCAAACTTGGCCATGAAGTTGATCGAATCCGGCGTCGCCATCTGGCCCGGGATGATCAGATCGCCTTCATTCTCGCGGTCTTCATCGTCCACCAGGATATACATGCGGCCGTTGCGGGCCTCGTTGATGATATCCTCGATGGGGGACAGTGCCGGGCCGCTGCTGCGATCGGCCAGCCAGTTTTCCAGCTTCCGCAGGGTATCGGTGGTCGGGTTCCAATCGGCTTCGTCCAACGCCCGCAGGCTGTTGGCGTGCAGGCCGGCGGCGCGGGCCATGCCGGCTTTCGATTCCTCGCCGCTGGCAACCAGGTCACGCAGCCGGGCAATCAGGGACTCGCTCATCAGGGCCTCACATCAGAATGTGAAGCTGCGATGCGCCCATCACATTGCGCTGTCAAGACTTGAGCTGGTTCATCCGGAACAGGTAGCGCGCCAGCACATCAATCTCGATATTCACCTCATCGCCGGCCTGTGCGGTGCCGAAGGTGGTCCATTCAGCGGTGTGCGGGATGATGTTCACCGTGAACCAGTGGCCAAGATCGTCATCGCTGACCTCGTTCACCGTCAGCGATGCGCCGTTCAGGCAGATGCTGCCCTTGGGCGCCACGTAGGGCGCGACGCTGGCCGGCATCTGGAATGTGAAGCGCTTGGAATCGCCTTCGGTTTCGATGCTGGTGATCTGGCCGACGGCATCGACATGCCCGGTGACGATATGGCCGCCCAACTCGTCACCTACCTTGAGTGCGCGTTCAAGATTGAGGCGGGCGCCTTGGCTCCACATGCCCTTGGCGGTGCAGCGCAGGGTTTCGGCGGAGACATCGAAGGTAAGGCTGTTTTCGGCCTTGCTCACCACGGTGAGGCAGACGCCGCTGTTGGCAACGGACGCGCCGATGGCGATGCCGCGGGTATCGTACCCGGTCTGCACCGTGACGCGCAGATCGCCGCGCTCCTCGATGGAGCTGATGGTGCCGATGTCGGTGATGATGCCGGTGAACATGGGGCTGCCCTAACGTGTCCGTGTGTAACGTTCAATGTGGTCCGGGCCGAGCATCATCGCCGGCCCGACAGCCCAACGACCGTGGGTGTTCGCCAGATCGGCCAGGCCGATATCGCCCAGCGTGCGCCCCGCCCCGATCAGGATCGGCGCGCGCATCAGCAGCAGTGCATCAACCAGATCGGCGGCAGCCAAGCTGGCGGCCAGCCCCATGCCGCCTTCGACCAGCACACACAGCGCCGGATCGGCGGTGAGGGCGGCGAGATCAGGGAAATGCGTGACATGGCCCGGCAGGCCATCGCCGCGCCCGACAACACCGATGCGCGGAGCACGGGATTCGAGGCCGGGCAGGCGCACGTCCAGCCGGGGGTGATCGGCGTCCCAGGTGCCGCGGCCCACGAGGATCAGATCGGCGCGAGTGCGTTCCAGATGAGCGGCGGCCCGGGCGCGATCACCGGTGATCCACTGGCTGCGGCCATCGGCCATGGCAATGGCGCCATCCAGCGACACCGCCAGTTTCAGCGTGATGTGCGGCCGCCCCTGCTTCAGCCGGGTGAGGAAGCCGGCCAACTGCGCTTCGGCATCGGCGGCGCGCACGCTGGTGGTGACGGCAATGCCCGCCGCGCGCAGCCGCGCCACCCCATCGCCATCGGTGCGCGGATCGGGATCATGCGCGGCGATCACCACCTGCGCCACGCCAGCGGCAATCAGGCTGTCGGCACAGCTGGGCCCGCGAGGGCTGACATGGGCGCAGGGTTCCAGCGTGACATAGGCGGTAGCGCCGCGTGCGGCCTCTCCAGCCTGCGCCAGCGCCACGGCTTCCGCATGGGGCCGCCCGCCCGGCTGCGTCCAGCCGCGACCGACAACGCGCCCATCGGCCACGATCACGCAGCCGACCGAGGGGTTGGGGAAGGTGGTGCCGATGCCGCGGCTGGCCAGCGCCAGCGCCGCTCCCATGAACCGCCAATCGTCTGCCGAAACGCTCACTCGATTGGCGGTTCGGCCGGCGCCGGCACGCGCACGATAGCCTGCACGGGTGGCTCTGCGGCGACATAGGGCAGATCGCGCTTGAAGCCGCCGCCCTTCACATAGTCATCATATTGTTTCTGCGCGTCGATCTTCGCCTGACCCTGCAGCGTGGCGATGGCGGCGCGGGCTTCGGCTAGCCGGGCTTCGCGGGCGGCTTTCGTGGCCTTCACATCGGCGATGGTATCCTCGCGGCTGCGGTTCGCCTTCCAGCTTTGCGCATAGATGATCACCGAATCGGGCTTCATGTAGCCCCAGCGCGATTCGAGCAGGAACATCGTCATCAGGATCGTCGTGGCCAGCACGGCGCCGGCTGCGATCCAGTAACGCCGGCGGCGCTGGGTGGCATCAGGGGGATCAAGAAAAGCCATGGCGGCCAAGATAGGCGGCGGCTGCGCGCTTTGCCAGAGGGGCGTCAATTCGACTAGGTAGCCGCCAGCAGGGCGATGATGCGAGCCGCGGCGTCGGCGGGCGTGGTGCTGGCGGTATCGATGGTCAGCGCTGATGCCGGGATGGCCGCTTCGCAGGCGGCGAAATCGGCGTGGAGCTGTTCGAGCAGGGCCACGTCGCGCAATTTGCCGAAGCGGCGGCGGTCGTCATTGGCGAGGCGCGCGCGCTGGCCGGCCAGATCGAGGCGCAGCTGCACGAAGATCGTTTCGCCGCCGCCGTCCGCCACAAGGCGCGCGACGTAGGCCGGAAAACCCGGCGACACGCTGGATTCGGGCTGGAAGGTGAAGATCAGCGAGCGGTCTTCGGCCACGGCGGCGCGGATCACATCCAGCCAGAAACGTTCCCGCAAGGCCACGAAGTTGGGCGAACCGAAGGGGAAGACGGCGTGCACCGAATCCACCACCAGATGATTGTGGAACAGCGGCAGTCCGGTCGCCTCCGCTACGGCCCTGGCGACGGTGTATTTGCCGGCGGCCGGCGGCCCGTGGAGGAACAGCAACTTCACGGGGTCAGCCGGCGCAGCGCCTCTTCGCGGCCAATCAGGGGGAGCAGGGCTGCCATTTCCGGGCCGTGTGCCTGGCCGGTGAGCGCGAGGCGCAGCGGCAGGAACAGGTCTTTGCCCTTGCGGCCGCTGTTGGCCTTTAGCGCTTCGATCAGCCGGTTCCAGATATCGTCACCCCAATCCAGACCCGCCAGCGCGGTCGCGGCAGAGGCGAGATAGTCCGGCTCTTCTGTGGCGGCGCTGATCGGACCGGCGATGACCTGGTGCCAGGCCGCCGCCTCGTCCAACCGGGCAAGATTGGGGCGAATAGCCAGCCATTCCGCCGCGCCCATACTGGCGGGCAGGCGCTGCGCCACATTGGCGTGGTCCATTTGGTGGATGCAGCGCGCCGACAGGCTAGCGAGATCGGCCGGATCGAAACGGGCGGGCGCGCGGCCGAAGTGGCTGAGCGCGAAGCCGGGCAGCAGATCGGCCAGTTGCGGCAAGGGCTCCACCGGCTGCGAAGTGCCCAGGCGGGCGAGAAGCGCGGCGACAGCCACTGGCTCGATGCCCCGTCCGCGCCACGCATCAACCCCTTCCGAACCGATGCGCTTGGACAGCGCGGCATCGGCGCCGGTAAGCAGGGCGAGGTGAGCCAGACGCGGGGGCGTTGCGCCCAAGGCGGCGAACATCTGCAGCTGCACGGCCGAGTTGGTGACATGATCCTCACCGCGCACGATATCGGTGATGCCCATTTCGATATCGTCCACCACCGACGGCAGCATGTAGAGCCACGAGCCATCGGCGCGGCGGACGACGGGATCAGACAGCGAGGCAGCGGGGAAATGGCAGTGGCCGCGCACGCCGTCGTTCCAGTCGAGATCGGCGCTCTCGTCCATCTTGAAACGCCAATGCGGCTTGCGGCCTTCGGCTTCCAGCTTGGCCTTGTCGGCATCGCTCAGCGCCAGCGCAGCCCGGTCATAGATCGGCGGCAACCCGCGCGACAGGGCCACGCGGCGCTTCAGCTCCAGCTCTTCGGGCGTCTCATAACAGGCATAGGCGCGGCCTTCTGCGGCGAGCCGGTTCAGCGCGGCCTCGTAGAGGGCGAAGCGGTCTGACTGCTTCACCTCGGCATCCGGGGTCAGGCCCAGCCAGGATAGATCAGTGCGGATGGACTGCGCCGACTCCTCGGTGGAGCGCGCCAGATCGGTATCGTCCAGCCGCAGCAGAAACCGCCCATCGCTGGAACGGGCGAGCAGCCAGTTGACCAGGGCCGTGCGGATGTTGCCGGCGTGGAGGCGGCCGGTGGGCGAGGGAGCGAAGCGGGTGACGATCATGGCGCTGGCCATAGAGGCTTTGAGGCAAGAAATCACCGTCCGATTGCCGCCAGCCAGCCAAGGCGGCTTCAGGCTATGCCAGCGCCATGATCACGCTGTTCATCGCACTTGCGGCCGCTGCCGTTGCGCCATCTGGTGCAGTCACCATCTATCCCGACGCAATTCCGTGGGGCCCGCCGGCCGCTGATGGCAGCCGTTTTTCCCTCCTCGATGGCGTGCGCGAGGTGGCCGGCCAGAGTTTCGCCTACGCCTTCGCGCTGCCTCCGGGCCTGTGGGACAAGCCGCACCGACACAGCACGACGGCGCGCATTTTCGTACTGAAAGGCGTGCTGAAACTGGGCTGGGGGCCGCAGATGGACAAACGCAACGCGCGGACCTTCCCGGCTGGCAGCTTCGTGGTGGTGCCGGCCGACGCCGTGCATTTCGACGGCGCGGACGAGGAGAGCATCATCCTTGGCGTCGCCAACGGCGCGTGGGCGACGCGTTACGAGGATGGCAGCGTGGGTTCGGCGGGGACGCCGCCGAAGTAAGGCTATTTGCTGCGGATATGCCGCGCGACGGCGCGTTCCTTCACCTGCGCGCCGTAGATTACGCCGGCCTTGTCCACCCAGATGCCTTCGGCACCGCTGGTCGCACCGCCATCCGGATTGGGATCGGGATCGGGGATGAAGGCGGTGACCTTGCCATCCTTCACGGAACCGATGCGGATGCCGCGCTGCCAGCCGGGGTTGTAGCCATAGCCAACCGGGCGGCGGCTTTCCGAATCGCCACTGTACATGATATCGTTCTGATCGATGAACAGGCCGGATGGGCGGCCGAACTGGGTCCAGCTGTTCAGCAACTTGCCCTTTTGCGTGTAGACCTGCACGCGATTGTTCCATCGGTCGCCCACATACAGCAGGCCCTTGGAATCCATCGCCAGCGCGTGCGGCACTTCAAGATCGCCCTGGCCCTTGCCCGGCTGGCCCCATTGCAAGAGGAACTTGCCTGTCTTGTCATATTTCAGGATGCGGGCGACGCCGCGATCGGCTTCGTGGCCATCGGCAACGAAGATGTCGCCATTCTTCGCCACGATCACCGCGTTCGGCTCGGTGAACACATCGGTGCCCTTGCCCTGCACGCCGGGCTTGCCGATTGTCAGCAGCAACTTGCCTTCAGGGCTGAACTTCATCACCGTCGCGCCCTTACCGGCCGCTACGCGGGCATCGGTGAGCCAGACATTGTCTTCATGGTCGATGGTGAAACCGTGCGGGAAAACGGTGAGGCCACCGCCGAACGCCTTGATGAAATTGCCGGCGGCGTCGAACTCCATGATCGGATCGATTACACTGGTGCCGCAGAAATTGGCCCCGCAGCGTTCCGCCACCCAGATATGGCCCTTGCTGTCCACCGCGACCGCGCTGGTCGATCCCATCACGCGCCCTGCGGGCAGCTTCAGAAAGCCGAGTTCGCTGCGATAGGGGTTGGGCTGCTTGTTGGTTTCGGCGGTCAGCGGCGCCGGCTTGGGCAGTGTCTCCACTGTCCACACCGGGCGGGGTGGTCCCGGCGGGCTGGTTGCCGATGGTTGCGCCTGCTGCGCATTCACGGTGCTGCCGGCCAGCAGCAGCGCCAGCATCATCATCCGCTTCATGGCCAATTCCCCCAAGTGGTTCAGCGGCCGCTATTGGCCGGTTTTTCTGCCGTGATGCCGATGGTCGCCAGCACTTCCGAACGCTTGTCCATCGGCTGGCTGCCTGCCGGGAAACCGTTGTTCTTAAACAGGAAGGCCAGCACATCGGCATATTCTTCGCGCGTCATCGATTGCGGATCATTCTGCGGCATGGTGGTGCGCACCCGGTCATACAGGTCACCCACCGTCATCGTGTCCCAATGCGACACGAACTCGCCGCCGATCAGCGGTGGTGCCTCGCCGGTGCCGTTCAATGCCGCACCGTGGCAGGCGCCGCAACGCTGGGCATAGACGCCCGCCCCGCGGTCAGCCTGTTCGGCGGTGTAGATGCCCTGCCACACCGATTTGCCGGCATCCTGGGCCACAGCGGCACCAGCAAGGCCGAACGCAATCAACCAAGGCAGGGCAATCTTCACAGGTCAGGTCCTTATCGCTTGCTGGGCAGTGCATAGGCGAGGAATTCGCCCGACGCATTGCCGCCGCTGGTAGGCACGATGATATACTGCTTGCCGTTCACCATATAGGTCATTGGCGAACCGGATTGGGTGGATGGCATGTAAACCGCGCCCACTTCCCGGCCAGACTGCTTGTCATAGGCGCGCAGCATGGCGCCGCGCGGCCGGTCTTCGGTGCGGGTGAACTGGTTTTCACCGGCGATCACAAGGCCCTTCGTCACCAAAGTGCCGATCTGGTAGGTGGATTGGCCGGTGCGCGGGATGCCGCCCATCGCCTTGATCACCGGGTGATTGCGCACGAAATCGGGCGTTTCACCGTGGGCCACCTGCCATTTTATGGTGCCATTGTTCACATCGATGGCGCTGATCGTGCCATAGGGCGGCTTCACCAGCGGCAGGCCATCAACGGCGAGGCGCGGCGGGCCGGCATTACCGCTGCCGGGCGCAGCGGCCGGGGCCGGGCTGTCGGCCCCGGCCCCTTCACCTGGGCCCTTGATCATCACCACCGGCTGGCCGGCAACGCCAACCACCAGCGGAATGTCCGAAAGGCCGGCGGGCGGCGGCAGCAGGCCGGTCGAGGAAATGCACGCGCCGCAGGCATAGACATAGGCGATGCCGGTTTCGGGATCGAACGAACCGCCCGGCCAGTTGGTGCCGCCTTGCGCCCAGTTGTTGATCACCCCGAATTTCTCCGGCGTTGAGACGATCGGCGGGGTGTAGACGGGGCCGAGCACATATTTACTGGTCAGCTCCAGCGCCTTCTTCTTCAGGTCAGGCGTGAAATCGATCAGGTCCTTTTCCTCGACGCCGTTGCGGGCATAGACCGGCGGCTTCGACGGCATCGGCTGAGTGGGGCTGTACCATTCGCCGGGCACATTGCCCTTGGCCACCTTGGTTTCCTTGATCGGCCACACCGGCTGCCCGGTGGCGCGATCGAAGACGTAGAAGAAACCCTGCTTCGACGGCAGGCCAACAACCTTGCGCGGCTTGCCATCCACCGTCACGTCCATCAGCAGGGGCGCGCTGCTGTTGTCCAGATCCCAGATTTCGTGATGGATCAGCTGGAAATGCCAGCGGCGCTCACCGGTCTTCAGGTCAACGGCAACCAGACTGTTGCCGAACAGATTGGGGCCGGGGCGCTTGCCGCCGAAAAAGTCCGACGTCGGTGATTCAACCGCGAGATAGGCCAGACCCAGATCCTCATCGACCGATACCTGCGTCCACACGCCGGTGTTGCCGTTCACGTCGGCGGAGTTGTTCAGCCAGCTCTCATAGCCGAACTCGCCCTTTTTCGGCACGGTGTGGAAGGTCCACATGCGCTTGCCGGTGCGCACGTCGAACGCGCGCACATAGCCCTTGGTGTTGTTGTGGGTCTTGGGCGTGAAGCCTTCGCGGAAGGCGGCACCGATGATGATAGTGTTGCCAGAAACGGCGGGTGCCGAGTGCACGCCGACTTCGCCGGTATCGAGATCGCCCAGATCCTGATCGAAATCGGTCTTCAGATCGACAACGCCGTTGGTGCCGAATTCCGGATCGGGGCGGCCGGTATCGGCATCGAGGCTGACCAGGCGATAGCCGATGGTGACATAGAGGATGCGGCGCTTGGTGCCGTCGGTCCAATAGGACAGGCCACGGCCGGAAAGGGCGCGCGGGCTTTCGGCAGAGCGCTTGCCTTCGTGCATGGCATATTGCCAGAGCAGTTCGCCGGTGGCGCCATTCAGCGCGACGACCGCGCGGCGGGTGCCGCCGGTGGTGTAGATCACGCCATCAACCGCCAGCGGGGTGGATTCCAGCTTGTATTCGGGACGGCTGCCCAGAATGTCGGTCTTGAAGCGCCAGGCGATTTCAAGATCCTTGAAATTGTCCGGATTGATCTGGTCGAGCGGCGAATAGCGGCTGCCCTTCAGATCGGCGTTGTAGGTGGTCCAGTTGGCGACACCGTTGGTGGTGCGCGCGGCGGCAACGCCTTCCTTGCCCGGCGTCTGTGCCAGCGCAGAGGTGGTGAGCATCAGCGCGGCGGCGACCGACAGCGGCAGGGTGGAGATGATCTTCATGGTTTTGACCCTTGTTTCTTCCTTCACGCTGGCATCGCCATGACTTTGTCGAGACCCGCCTTCAGGCTGACCTTCTGCGCGTCGGTGAGCTGCGGATAGGGCGTGCGCGCATACATCATCGGGCCGCCCATGCGCAGCGACAGGACGTACTTCATCGCTGCATAGGTGTTGGCGCCCATGTGGTGATCGCGCATCATCGCGCCGGCTGCGCGCAGATGATTGAGCTTGGCCTTCCAGTCACCCTTGGCGCGGTATGTCTTGAAGATATCGGCGCTCTTGTCGCTGAACATGTTGCCGTCGGCCAGGATGGCACCCATGCCGGCTTCCACTGCCGGGATGAGGTTGTTCGACGTGCCGCAGCGCATGTTGAGTTCCGGGAAACCCTTGAGGAATTCGGCAAAGCCCTCGGCGTTGCCTGACGAATCCTTGATGCCGGCCAGGTGCGGATATTTCATCATGGCTTTCAGCAGCTCGATGGTGATCGCCACCTCGGATGTACCGGGGATATGGTAGAGGTTGATCGGGATCGATACCGCTTCGAACAGCTGGGTATAATAATGAATCAGCCCCTCAGTGGGCGGCTGGTTGAAATAGAAGGGCGGGATCACCAGCAGGCCATCGGCACCGACCGACTGGGCATGTTTGGCCAGATCGATGGTCTCCACGATGTTGGACGTGCCGGGGCCCACCATGATGTTCATGTTGCCCTTGTGCTTCATGGCGGTTTCGGTGACGAACTTGCGTTCCGCCACCGAAAAGCTCGGGAATTCGCCGGAAGTGCCGAGCACAACAACGCCATCGGCGCCGCATTTCTGGTGCCATTCCATTACCGCCTTCATGGCGCCGGGATCAAAATGGCCGCGTGCATCACACGGCGTGACGGTGGCGACCCAATAGGCCACTTTCTCTTTCGAACCGAGTCGGCGCGCGCCGCCCATCTGCGCGGCGGCCGGTGCTGAAGCGCCCAACGCGCCAGCGGCCGCCACGCCTGCGGCCAACGCCAGCGATTCCCGACGGGTCATATCCATGATGTTCCTCCCCCAAAGCGGCCATGCCGGCCTGTCATTGCTGACCCATCATTGCGCCAAGGCCGCGATGCGGCAAGATATTTGCGCGTTTTTGGCGCCCTGATCATTGAAGGGGGTCAGCAGATCAGCTCGAACCGGCCGCGTTCCGGATCGCTGGCATCACGCTGCCAGGCGATGCTGGCGCAGCGGCCCAGCACATCGCGGCCCAGTTTCAGAATGGGCCAGCCGCGCTGGCGGCCGCGCTTGCCGGTGACCAGCGCCGCCTCGTCGCTTTCGGCATCGGGCGGCAATTGCGCCTTTCCGGCCCAATCGAACAGCCGCACGTCAACCGTGGTTACGGTCACGCCGGCAATCGCCAGCGGCCGGGCCAGCACCAAGCTGCGCACCGGGCGGGCGACGCCAAAGCCGACCAGCACCCGGCGCGGCGGGCCATTGAGCTTGCCATCGCTAACTTCGGCGAGGCGGCTGGCGGCAGCGACACTGGCCACGCTGACCGGCCGCAGAGTGTGCAGTTCCACCTCGATCGGTGGGCCCTTGGGCAGCGGCCAATCGAACTTCGTGCTGCTGCTGCGCGCACCGGTTTCGCCAGCTACGGTCACCACCCTGTCAGACGGCTGACGCGGCCGGAAGGCCAGGCGCACGCTGTCGTGAGGCAACAGCTGCAGACCGATCACGCCATCGCTGCCGGCCACGGCTTCGGCCGGTGCAGCGGCCGGGGTCAGCACACGCACATTGGCGCTGCGCCCGGCGATGCTCACCTGTTCCTCGCTGTAGGGCATGGCAACGCTCACCTGCCCCACCGCGACGCGAAAGCGGCCACGGTCGACCGTTTCGTTATCGGCGCGGGAATCGGCGGCCAGGTTCAGCCGCGAGACGGCGGCCGGGCCGAGCATGATGAAGGGATCGCTGCCGAAATCCACTGTGAGGCGCACCGGCTGGCCGGCGATCTGACCCTCGATCACGGGCGCGGCACCGGGCAGTACCAATGGCGGCAGCGGCGGAGGCGGCGCGGGCTTCTTAGCGGCCAGCGCCGGGGCAGCCAGCAGCAGCAGGCTAAGCGGTGCGAAACGCATTGCTGATCGGATAGCGGCGGTCCCGGCCAAAATTGCGGCGGCCGATCTTCACGCCGGGCGGTGCCTGCCGGCGCTTGTATTCAGCGATGTAGAGCAGCCGCTCGATACGGGCGACGGTGGCCGCATCCAGGCCTTCGGCAATCAGATCGCTGGCCGAACGTTCCTGCTCCACCAGGCCATAGAGGATTCGATCGAGCAGATCGTAGGGCGGCAGGCTGTCCTGATCTTTCTGGTTCTCGCGCAGTTCGGCGGTTGGCGGCTTGATGATGACATTCACCGGCATCACCGGGCCAGCGGGACCAAGGCCAAGGCGCGGTTTGTTCGCGTTGCGCCATTCGCTCACGCGGAACACGGTCGACTTGTAGAGATCCTTCAGCACCGAATAGCCGCCGGCCATGTCGCCATAGATGGTGGCATAGCCCACGCTCATCTCGCTCTTGTTGCCGGTGGTCAGCAGCATCGGCCCGAACTTGTTGGAAAGGCCCATCAGCGTGAGGCCGCGAATGCGGGACTGGATATTCTCTTCCGTCGTGTCGCTGGCCCGGCCCTCGAACAGGGGGGCCAGCATCGTGTCAAACGCCGTCATCGCCGGTTCGATCCGCACCGTGTCGAGCCGGCAGCCGAGCAGACGGGCGCATTCGGCGGCATCATCCAGGCTGTTCTGGCTGGTGAACGGGCTGGGCAGCATCACGCACCAAACCCGATCGGTCCCCAGCGCGTCGACGGCGACGGCGGCCGACAGCGCCGAATCGATGCCGCCCGACAAGCCAAGCACCACGCCGGGGAAGCGGTTGCGGTTCACATAATCGCGCAGGCCCACCAGCATGGCGTGATAGACGTCCGCCGGGTCGTCGTCCTGCTTGCTCAGCTCGCCGGTCACGCAGGTCCAGCCGCTTTCCTCGCGTGCCCACTCCGTCAGCCGGATCGTCTCGTCCCAATCAGGCAGCTGGTGGGCCAGCGTACGGGTGGCGTTGAGCACGAAGGATGCGCCATCGAACACCAGTTCGTCCTGCCCGCCAACGCGGTTGAGATAGACCAGCGGCAGACCGGTTTCGACCACGCGGGTGACGGCAAGGTTCAACCGGCGATCATCCTTGCCCACCTCGAACGGGCTGCCGTTCGGCACGATCAGCAGTTCCGCGCCGGTTTCGGCCAGGCACTCGCACACGTCCGGCGTCCACATGTCTTCGCACACCGGCACGCCGATGCGCACGCCGCGCAGGTTCATTGGCCCCGGCAGTGGCCCGGCACTGAACAGGCGCTTTTCGTCGAACGTGCCATAATTGGGCAGATCATGCTTGCGGGTGATACCGGCAATGCGGCCGCCATCCAGCAGCAGCATGGCGTTGTAGAGAGTACCCTCCTCCGCCCACGGCGCGCCGACCAGGAGCGCCGGGCCGCCGTCTGCCGTGGCAGCGGCCAGCCGTTCCACCTGCGCTTTGGCGGCCTCCACCAGCGCCGGCTTCAGCACCAGATCTTCCGGCGGATAGCCAACGATGGACAGTTCGGGCGTGACCAGAAGATCAGCGCTGGGCACCGTGTCGCGCGCCGCCAATATGGCATAGGCATTGCCGGCCAGATCGCCCACGCTGGCGTTCAACTGGGCAAGGGCGATGGTCAGCCGATCGGTCATGGCCCACGCGATACAAGGCTTTGGCGCATCAGGCCAGCCGGGTGCGACCCGTGAGCGCCATCGCCGTTTCCAGCTCGGCGCGGATCAGCTGCAGCACATGGGCCACGCCCGCCTGGCCTGCAACGCCCAGCCCCCACACCCACGGCCGGCCGATCATCACGGCGCTTGCACCCAGCGACACATAGCGCAACACATCCAGCCCCGAGCGCACGCCGCCATCGGCCAGTACGGGGATGCAGCCACCCAACCGGTCCATGATCGCCGGCAGCGCGCGTGCGGCCGAGATCGCGCCATCCAGCTGCCGCCCGCCGTGATTGGACACCGTGATGGCATCCGCGCCATGCTGCACCGCCAGCGCCGCATCATCAGGGTGGAGAATGCCCTTCACGATCAACGGCCCCGGCCATTGCGCGCGTACCCAGGCCAGCTGACCCCAATCGGCGCTGGCATCGAAATTGCGCGCGATCCAGCCGAGATAGTCGGAGAGCGGCGCCTTCGCGCCCACCAGCCCGGTGAGATTACCCATCGCGACCGGCCCGCCCAACAGCCCCACATCCACCGCCCAGCCCGGTCGCGCCGCCACCTGCGCCGCCCGGTGCAGCGTGCCCGCCAATCCTGGCGCACCAGTCAGGCTGGAGCGCACATCACGATAGCGTGCTCCTGGCGTAGGGAGATCGACGGTCAACACCAGCGCCGGGCAGCCCTGTTCGCACGCGGTGGCGATCATGGCTTCGTTGGCGGCCTTGTCCTTGGTCAGATAGAGCTGGAACCACGGAGCGGCACCGCCGCCCTGCGTGACCTCGTCAAGGCTGCACACCGACACGGTCGACAGCGCCATCGGGATGCCAGCCGCCCGCGCCGCGCGCCAAGCCTGCACTTCGCCGCGCCGCGCATGCAGCCCGCCCAAGCCCACTGGTGCAAGAATGACCGGCATGGCCAGCGCCAGCCCCAACAATTTCACGCGCGTCTCGATGCGTGACACATCCACCAGCACACGCTGATCAAGCTGAATCGCCGCCAGATCGGCCACATTGGCGGCCAGCGTGGCCTCCGCATAGCTGCCGCCATCGGTGTAAT
Source organism: Sphingomonas paucimobilis (assembly GCA_943369475.1). Classification (GTDB taxonomy): domain Bacteria; phylum Pseudomonadota; class Alphaproteobacteria; order Sphingomonadales; family Sphingomonadaceae; genus Sandarakinorhabdus; species Sandarakinorhabdus paucimobilis_A. Next base: position 52,238 of record CALRNJ020000005.1, read on the forward strand.
CGAACAGGAAACGCGGCACCCGCCGTCGGGACGCCGCCCGGTAATCGGCGATGCTGGCCAGCCTCACCATGTCAGGGTTGCTGGGCCGCCTTCGCCGCCGCCACCTGATCTTCCACGCTCTTAAGCAGCGCCGGCACGTCGTGCACGATGCCGTCGCGGATGGTCCAGCGGATGCCGCCCTTCACTACCGTATTCTGCGTCGCTTCATCCAGCCGGGCAAAGCCGGTGCCATAAAGCGTCTTCAGATTGTGAAGCGGGTTTTCCGGCACCACGATCAGATCGGCGCGCATGCCGACGCGGACAAGGCCGAAATCCGGCTCGCGGCCCTTGGGTTCTTCCAAAGTGCGGGCGCCGTTGATGGTGGCAGACTGGATCACTTCCAGCGGCGCAAAGCCGGCCTCGCGCAGCAACTCCAGCTCCAGGATATAGCCGAAACCCCAGGTCTGCCAGATGAAGCCCGGGTCGCTGCCCGTCGTCACCCGGCCGCCCATATTCTTGTAATCATTCACCAACTGCATGTAGCGCGTGTAAAAGCGCCGCCATTCATACTCGCGCTCGCTGGTCCAATCGAAGAAATAGCTGCCGTGGTTGTCGCGGTTGCTCTCGAAAAATCCGGTCAGGCTCGGCAGCGTGTAGCGATCATGCCATTCCGCCCGCTTGGCGCGCATTAGATCGCGGCTGGCGCTGTAGATGTTGAAGGTGGGATCGAACACCACGCCCGTGGCCTTCTGCGCCTTCAGATAGTCCAACCACTCCGGCCCGCCCGGTTCGTGGATCTGGTTCCAGATCTCGGCGATGCCGCCAAAGCGCTTCTGCTCGTCGTTGAAGTTATAATCAGCCGGCGTGTCCTGCACGCGGCGATCCTTCAGCAGGCTTTCGAAATGCCCGTAAAAATGGGTGATGCTGCCCAAGCCGGCGGCGGCGGCATCGCGGGCATTGAACTCGGCGATGTTGGGCTGGCTGAGGTGCGCGACCGTGCCCAGGCCCAGTTTCTTCGCTTCGGTGATAGCAGCGCGGTCAATTTCTGGCGTTTCATCGCCCCGGTTGAAAAACTTGATGCCGTCGATGCCCACGCTCGCCGCCCAGCGCACCCACTCGCGCGCCTTTTCGGGGGTCGTTACGCGGCCACCCTTCCAGCCGGCGTTCACACCACTCCCAAGTGTTTGATAAACATAAAGTCGCGGCGCAACGATCTCGCCGGCCGCCGCGCGCTTGCGCTCGTCAAAGGCGCGCGCCACGTCGCCGCCAAAGAAGGACACACCGCGCACCGTCGTCACCCCGTGCGCCAGCCACAGCCGCCATGCATAGCTGGGGTCGTCCATCTTGTCCGGATCGCCATTGTGGCCATGCATGTCCACGAAGCCTGGCAGCACATACATCCCGGTGGCGTCGATCTCACGCGTCGGATCGGCCGGCGGGCGATTGGCGCGCATCGGCAGGCCAGGCGTGCCGGCGGGGCGAATATCGGTGATTTTTCCGCCGTTGATGATGATATCCGCCGGCCCCTGCGGCGGGCCGCCGTTGCCGGTGATGATGGTCGCGCCCCTGATCACCAGCGTTTCATACGGCCCGGCGGCCATCGCGGTGTCGCGCGGCGGAGTGGGCTTCATCTGGGCGATTGCACTGCTGGCCAGCAGCCCTAGCGCGATGGCGATCACGGCTTTCATCATTTCTCCCCTGTCCCCCGCAGCATAGACGCCCGCTCAGCGTCCCGCTAGGCTGCAGCAATGGATTGGATTGTTCCCGCCGCCATCGGCTATTTCCTCGGCTCGATCCCGTTCGGGCTGCTGCTCACGCGGATGATCGGCATCGATATCCGCCAGGTGGGCAGCGGCAATATCGGCACCACCAATGTGCTGCGCACCGGCAACAAGGGGCTGGCCGCCGCTACGCTTCTGCTCGATGCCGGCAAGGGCGCGGCCGCCGTGCTGATTGGCCGCGAACTGGGTGGCGAAGTGGCGGCCGTGGTCGCCGGCACTGCCGCTTTCATCGGCCATTGCTTCCCCGTCTGGCTCAAATTTCGCGGCGGCAAGGGCGTTGCCACAATCCTGGGCATCACCTTCGCCGCGGCACCGCTGGCGGGGGTCATCGCACTGGCCACCTGGCTCGGCGGCGCGCTGGCCACGCGCTATTCCAGTGTGGGCGGCATACTGGCCGCTATCGCCTGCCCCTTGGCGGTCTGGGCAGTGCGGGACAATATCGGCTGGGCCATCCATCTGGCACCACTGGCGGCGCTGCTGATCTTCCTGCACCGCGACAACATCGCCCGCCTGCGCGCTGGCACCGAATCCAAGATCGGGCAAAAGGCCAAATGAGCCTGCCGGGTGACGCGGTTTCGCGGCTGCGCCTGATCCGCACCGATTCGATTGGCCCGGTCACCTATCGCCAGTTCATTGCCCGCTTTGGCGATGCCGAAACCGCATTGAAGGCGCTGCCCGATCTCGCCCGGCGCGGCAATCGCAACCTCACGCTGCACCCCGAAGCCGAAGCGCTGGCCGAACTCGAAACCGCAGCCATGTTGGGCGCGCATCTGCTGTCCATCGGCAACCCGGATTATCCTGCAATGCTGGCCGGCGCCTCGCCCGTGTTCTATGCTCGTGGAGACCTCGCACTGGTCCGTGGTGCGCCTGATCGGGAGTTGATCGACCTCTCGTTTTGGTAGCAGGAACGAACTTGCGACATAGTTTCAAAACTGTTCAATCGCGCTCTCGAAATGCCCGCCGCCTACACCGGTTGCGCCAATCGAGAGATGGGGAACCTCGTGTAGAAGGGTAAAGTACCAAGTTGTCTCAGGTCATGTTGACAAAAGACTTAAGCCATAGCCTACCGGCAGCGAGCTTGAGGAAGCTGGCGAACGAGAGGGTAGTCTTGTCGTATCTGGTGGCGATGCGGCGAACCTGATCAGCTTACCGAACATGCACTCGATGCGATTGCGATCACGATAGTAGCGATAATCGAGGTGCTCGGGTGCCTTCCGGTTCGAACGCGGCGGGATGACGGGCAAGATGCCATGCATCAGAAGGTTTTGCCGGAAGGCGCCGCCATTGTTGCCTTTGTCGGCCAGGAGCGCCTTGGGCGGCTAAACGGGGATCGTCGTCATCAGCGCGTCGGCTGCAGCATAATCCGAGGCCTCACCCCCGGTCAGGATGAAGCCGAACGGGCCTCCTTGATTGTTTGAGCGGGCGTGGACTGTGCTCGTAAAGCCGCCGCGGGATCGACCAAAAGCATTCGCAAAGCCCCCCCTTTGCCACCCGCTGCCCAGACGTGTCCGCGAAGGGTGGTGCTGTTGATCATGTGTTGCCAGTCGTCGGTGAGCCCGAGACCAACCAGCGTTTGCAGCAAGGCATCCCATACGCCCTGTTCGGCCCAGCGCCGGAATTGGACAGCGACCCAGTTCCACTTGCAGTGACGCTCACGCATTTCCCGCCGGGGGCAGCCGATCCGTAGTACTTGCAGTATCCCGTTCAAGAAGCGCCGGTTGTCCCTGGCTGGCCGTGCCGAGCGACCGCGCTCAGGCGACAATAACACGCCCAACACCGATCACTCCTCGTCCGTCAGGTCTCCGCGAAACACAGCAGATCCTCAAAAAGCGGCTGTGAATTAGAAACCAGGCAGCATGGAAATCCCTTTTTCAACACGGCCTAGCGTCTTGGTCATTAATCACCACAAATGGCGCAATTGGATCAGCGAGAGCAAAGCCACGGAATGCGTCGACATCGATTGCGGAGTGGCAGCTTCCGATATTGCCAATGAGCAAAACGTAGATACCAGCGGCCTCAACGTGGCTTCGCAACAATGCGAAGCCCGCATCAGCCGTGCCTTGGGCACGGAATGCCGCAAGATCGAGGTCTAAAACCTGCCGCATTGATGCCAGTACAGGCCCGACGCCATCGTCAAGCGACATCATACCGACAATCGGAAGCGGTTCATCTTCCTCTTCCTCAACCTGAACGGCACGAACGGCTGGCTGCCGAGAACGAATGTTAAGAACGAGAGCATCCACAAGCGGCTCTCCACCGGTACAACCATCAGGCAAAGTTCGGAAATCTTCCCCCCGGTCCCCGCGAACCCGAGGCTCTTCCAAGTAGAATGATACGACGGGGGCGCCGATTAATCTTTGCCACCTTAAGCAAAACCGGCCGCGAAACTTCGCCTTCCTCTAATTCGAGCGCAAGCAGCCGGTCAGCTCCGGGTTCGTCGGGGCCGCATTGATGCTCACTTTGGCCTCGGCTTCCTCAAGCGAAAGCCCCGCGCTTTCGTGCGCCCATCTCAGGGCAGAGGGTTTCACCATTGGTGCTTCGATATTCTCGCACAGACGAATCGCTTGATGAGAGCAAAATGTTCGCTGGGCTTGGGTCCACCCTGCACTGCGACCCCGCACCCCTTGACGCCTCTTGTTCCCGCCCTCCACCCTCGCGCGTACACGTGAGGACCAATATGCAACTCGTCATCGTTGAGTCGCCGGCCAAGGCGAAGACCATCAATAAGTATCTGGGCAGTGAGTATGAGGTGCTTGCCAGTTTCGGGCATGTGCGCGATCTGCCGGCCCGGGATGGATCGGTGGACCCGGGGCTTGATTTCGCCATGGAGTGGGAGGTTTCGGCAGATCGCGCCAAGCAGCTGAAGGCGATTTCGGACGCGGCCAAGCGCAGCACTCAGGTCATCCTTGCCACCGACCCTGATCGCGAGGGAGAGGCGATTTCGTGGCACCTGCTAGAAGTATTGAAGGCCAAGAAGGCGTTGCCGCCCGGCGGCGCGCGGCGGGTGACGTTCAATGAAATCACCAAGACGGCGGTAACGCGCGCCATGCAGGCGCCGCGTGATCTGGATCAGCCGTTGATCGATGCCTATCTGGCGCGGCGCGCGCTGGATTATCTGGTGGGCTTCACGCTTTCCCCGGTGCTGTGGCGCAAGCTGCCCGGCGCGAAGAGCGCGGGCCGCGTGCAATCGGTGGCGCTGCGCCTGGTGGTGGAGCGCGAACGCGAGATCGAAGCGCATGTGGCGCGGGAATATTGGCGCGTTGATGCCGAGATGATTGGCCCGAACGGCGCTACCTTCAAGGCGCGGCTGGCGGTGCTGAATGGCAAGAAATTGGGCCAGTTTGATCTGACAAATGCTGCAGCCAATGCTGCGCGGGAAGCCATTGAGAAGAATGGCTTTACCGTACGGACGGTGGAGACCAAGCCGGTAAGCCGCAACCCGGCGCCGCCGTTCACCACATCGACCTTGCAACAGGAAGCGTCGCGCCGGTTGGGCTTCAATGCCAGCCACACCATGCGGGTGGCGCAGAACCTGTATGAAGACGGCCACATCACATATATGCGGACTGACGGTGTGCAGATCGCCGGCGAAGCCATGAATGCTGTGCGCGACCTGATCGCCCGCGATTATGGCAGCAAGCCCGAGGTGCTGCCGGAAAAGCCGCGTTTCTATGCCACCAAGGCGAAGAACGCCCAGGAAGCGCACGAGGCCATTCGCCCGACGGATTTCTCGCGCCGGCCAGGCCGGGGCGACAGTGATGCGGAGCGGCTGTATGCGCTTATCTGGAACCGCACCGTGGCCAGCCAGATGGCCAGCGCCAAGCTGGAGCGCACCACGGTCGAGCTGCTCGATGATGATGGCCGCCACGGCCTGAAGGCCACCGGACAGGTGGTGATCACGCCGGGGTTCCTGACGCTCTATACCGAAGGCCGCGACGAACCGGCGGAAGATGATGACGACGGCGCCCGCCTGCCGCGCCTGGCCGGCGGCGATCGTTGTGCGTCCAAAATCGTGGAGGCGATCCAGAGCTTTACCGAGCCGCCCGCGCGGTTTTCGGAAGCGACGCTGGTGAAGAAGCTGGAGGAGCTCGGCATCGGGCGGCCGTCCACCTATGCCAGCACGCTGCAGACGCTGCGGGACCGCGCGTACGTGCGGGTGGAGAAGAACCGGTTCTTTGCCGAGGAAAAGGGCCGGCTGGTCACGGCGTTCCTGGAGCGGTTCTTCACGCGCTATGTGGAGTATGATTTCACCGCCGGCCTGGAAAACCAGCTGGATGATGTGTCGGCCGGCGATGCCAGCTACCTGGAATTGCTGCGGGCGTTCTGGGCGGATTTCCAGCCCAAAACCGCCGAGATCATGGAGCAACGGCCTTCGGACGTGACCGCCGCGCTGGACGAGTATCTGGCGCCGTTCCTGTTCCCGGACAAGGGCGACGGGGTGGATCCGCGCCTTTGCCCGAAGTGCGCGGCGGGGCGGCTGAGCCTGAAGACCGGGCGGTTCGGGGCGTTTGTGGCGTGCTCCAACTATCCCGAGTGCAAATATACGCGGCCGTTTGCCAGCGAGGGCGGCGCCAATGATGGCCCTATGGAATTGGGCAATGATCCCGAAACCGGCGAGGCGATCAGCGTGCGCACCGGCCGCTTTGGCCGCTTTGTGCAGCGCGGTGAAGGCGAGAAGCCGGCCCGCGCCTCCATCCCCAAGGATGTGAGCATCACCGGGCCGGAAGACATTGAATGGGCGATCAAGCTGCTGAACCTGCCGCGCACCATCGGCCCGCACCCGGAAACCGGGGAGCCGATCACCGCGAGCATCGGGCGCTATGGCCCGTATCTGGCGCACAACGGCGCCTACGGCCGGCTGTCCAACACGATGGAGGTGTTTGAAACCGGCATGAACGCCGCCGTGGTGAAACTGGCTGAAGCCGCTGCCGCCAAGGCCAATGGCGGGCGGCCGCAACGCGGAGTAGCGACGGCGCTGGCCGAACTGGGCGCGCATCCCGAATCCGGCGCGAATGTGCGCGTGCTGGCCGGGCGCTATGGCCCCTACGTGAGCGACGGTACCACCAACGCCACCCTGCCCAAGGGCGCGGAACCAACGGCAGTGACGCTGGACGAAGCCGTGGCCTTGCTGGCAGCGCGGGCTGCGGCAGCGCCGGCCAAGAAGGGCAAGAAGGCTCCGGCGAAGAAGGCTGCGGCCAAGAAACCGGCTGCGAAGAAGAAGGCTGCGCCGAAGAAGAAGTGAAAGGGCCTCCGGCGGGTGTGGGCTGAGCCCTTGCACCCTCTTTGGTTTTTGGGCGGTGCCATCTTGCCAACGTTGGGGGCTGGCGGCGCGAGCGGGTGATGGGCCCCGGCTTTCGCCGGGGTGAAGGGTAGGGGTGTATGGCCTGCCCCAAAAAACGGGTGCAGGGTCTGCGACCCTGCCCGCCGGAGGCCCTCCTTCTCCCGAACTACAGGATATACTTCGACAGATCGCGATTGCCCGCGATGTCGCCGAGTTCGCGGGCCACCATCGCCGCGTCCACCGTCACCGTGTCGCCGCCGCGTTCGCTGGCGTCGAAGCTGATCCCTTCCAGCAGTTTTTCCATCACCGTGTGCAGCCGGCGGGCGCCGATGTTTTCCACGCTTTCGTTCACTTGCGCGGCGGTGCGGGCGATGGCGTCGATGCCGTCGGTGGTGATGCTGAGCGTCACGCGTTCGGTGGCGAGCAGGGCCGCATATTGGCGGATCAGGCTGGCATCAGTGTCGGAGAGGATGCGGCGGAAATCATCCTCGGTCAGGCCCTTCAGTTCGACACGGATAGGCAGGCGGCCTTGCAGTTCGGGCAGCAGATCAGATGGTTTGGCGACGTGGAACGCGCCGGAGGCGATGAACAGCACATGGTCGGTTTTGACCGGGCCATATTTGGTGGCCACCGTTGTGCCTTCGATCAGCGGCAGCAAGTCGCGCTGCACGCCTTCGCGGCTCACGCTGCCGCCGCGCACGTCACTCACGGCGATCTTGTCGACTTCATCCAGGAACACGATGCCGTTGGCTTCGGCATTGCGCACGGCTTCGCGCTGGATCTCCTCGTCATCCAGTCGTTTGTCCGATTCTTCGGCGAGCAGCGCTTCCCAGGCGGCGTCCACCTTCATCTTGCGGCGCTTGGTGCGGCCTCCCATCGCTTTCGCCATCATGTCCGACAGATTGATCATGCCAACCTGGCCGGGCTGCATGCCTGGCATTTCGAAGCTGGGCGGCGCGTCGGCCACCTCGATCTCCACTTCGCGGCCTTTCAGATCGCCGGCTTCGAAGCGCTGACGGAAGGCGAGGCGCGTGGCTTCGCTGGCATCCTTGCCCACCAGTGCGTCGAGCAGTCGGGCGAGGGCGGCTTCCTCCGCCTTGTCCTTCACGGCGGCGCGGCGGGTTTCGCGGACGAGGCGGATGGATTCCTCCACCAGGTCGCGGATGATCGAATCCACATCGCGGCCGACATAGCCGACTTCGGTGAACTTGGTGGCTTCCACCTTGATGAACGGTGCATTCGCCAGCTTGGCCAGCCGGCGGCTGATCTCGGTCTTGCCGCAGCCGGTGGGGCCGATCATCAGGATATTCTTGGGCACCACTTCGTCACGCAGATCGTCGGGCAGCTGCTGGCGGCGCCAGCGGTTCCTGAGTGCAACGGCGACGGCGCGCTTGGCGTCGTCCTGCCCGATGATGTGGCGATCGAGCGCCGCAACGATCTGGCGGGGGGTCAAATCGGCGCTCACAGCTCAATGGCCTCCAAAGTCAGTTCCTCATTGGTGTAGACGCACAGATCGGCCGCGATCTTCATGGCCTTTCGCGCAATCGTTTCAGCGCTGTGATCGGAATCGGCCAGGGCACGGGCGGCGGCGAGGGCGAAATTGCCGCCCGAACCGATGGCGCAGATGCCATTCACCGGTTCCAGCACATCGCCATTGCCGGTGATGATCAGCGTGATCGTCTTGTCAGCCACGATCATCATGGCTTCCAGTTTGCGCAGATAGCGATCGGTGCGCCAATCCTTGGCCAGTTCAACGGCGGCGCGCATCAACTGGCCAGGGTGGCGTTCCAGCTTGGCTTCCAGTCGTTCGAACAGGGTGAAGGCATCGGCCGTGGCGCCGGCGAAACCGCCGATTACATCGCCCTTGGGCCCAAGCCGGCGCACTTTCTTGGCATTGGGCTTCATCACCGTCTGCCCCATCGTCACCTGGCCATCGCCGGCCACGACAACCTGCCCACCCTTGCGGACGGAAACGATGGTGGTGCCGTGAAATTGGGGAAGTTCGCTCATCAAGAGACCTTTCGTTTGCTTCCATGTAGGCAACGGGCGGCAGAGTAAAAGGGGGCAGCTTCGGCCGCGATGTTGGCGGCAAACCGGGTTATCATGCCGGCATCGTTCCGGGGGGCATGATTGTGCTGCATTATCTAGATGTGATGATCGGATTCGCCTTCACCATGCTGGTGATCAGCCTAGCGGTGACGGCGATGGTTCAGGCCGTGCCGAACTACATGCGCAACCTGACGGGCGAAGCGCTGGAGCGCGGCCTGACTGATCTGATGGTGCGGGTGCTGTCGGGGCTGGAAAGTTACGCCAGGGCGATTGTGGATCATATCCTGCGCGATCCGCTGCTGTAATCGCCGCGCTCTGGGGTGACCAGTTGGGTCATGCGGACGCAATCGGGCGGCAAGGAGGCGCCGCGTTCGCGCAGCGGCGTGCTGCAGCGCGAGGAATTCGTGCGGTTGCTGCTGGATTTCATGGCGCAGGATGATCAGGCCGGCGAGCCGGAAGCCATCAAGGCGGCCCGTGCCGAAATCAAGGTGATGCTGGCCAAGCTGGACCTGACCGATCCCAAGGCCCTACTGTTGCAGATCCGCACGCGCATTGCCGAACTGGAACTGCAAAATCCCCAATGGCCGAGCAGCCAGCGCGCCAGCAAGGCCATTCTCGAGGCATTAATGGCGGGGCCCGGCAAGGATTTCATGGCCAAGCTGGTCGGCTGGTTCGATCAGACCATCGATCGGGTGGACGCCGCCTACACCGCGCGCGTGCGGATCTTGACAGCGATGTTCATCATCCCGCCGGTGGTGGTGCTGCATCTGGATACGTTTGCGCTGATGGCCCGCCTGAACGCCGATAGCGCGCTGCGCGACAAGGTGGTGGCTTCGGCGGTGAGCGCGATGGAAAAGGGCCAGCTCGCGCCGCCGCCCGCCGGCAGTGCCGTGAACGAGGCGCAGGCGCTGGCCTTAGCCCGCACCCATCTGGCTAGCCCCGGCGCCGCGCTTGGCCTTGATGCCTATGCCGATTGCATGGGGCTGGCCGAGGCGACCAAACTGGAACTGGTTTCCTGGCCGCACGATGTGGCTGCCTGGGCCAGCCGCTGGCAGTCTTTCAGCTTCGCACTGCTGCTGCAACTGCTCGGCATGAGACTGTCGATCTCGTTGCTCTCGCTGGGCGCGCCCTTCTGGTACGCCACCCTCTCCAACCTCATCAAGCTGCGCTCCACCATGTCGCAGAAGGACGAGGCAGCGCGAGTGGAAAGGCAGATAATGCAGGCGAGTTAGGGGCGGCGGGCCGACGCATGCCGGCGGGCAAACTTGCCGCCTGTGTCGCAATGCTCTAGGCGCAGCGCCCAAGGAGCAGGCTCATGACAGCGCGCACGGCAAGCATTTCCCGCGTGACCAAGGAAACCCAGGTCGAGGTGGAAGTGAACCTTGACGGCAGCGGCACGTACGATGTGTCGACCGGCATCGGCTTCCTTGATCACATGCTGGAGCAATTGTCGCGGCACAGCCTTATCGATCTGACAGTGAAAACTACCGGCGATCTGCACATTGATGGGCACCACACCACGGAAGACACCGGCATTGCGCTGGGTGAAGCCGTGGCCAAGGCGCTGGGCGACCGGCGCGGCATCACGCGTTATGGCGATGCGCTGATCCCGATGGATGAAACGCTCACCCGGGTGGCGCTTGATATTTCGGGGCGGCCTTACTTGGTGTGGCGCACATCGTTCAGCCAGCCCAAGCTGGGCACGCTGGATACAGAGATGTTCAAGGAATTCTTCGCCGCCTTTGCCGGCAGTGCAGGCATCACGTTGCACATCGAGACGCTTTATGGCGTCAACAATCACCACATCGGCGAAAGCTGCTTCAAGGGCGTTGCGCGGGCGCTGCGCGCGGCGGTGGCGATTGATACGCGCAAGAGCGATGCGATCCCCAGCACCAAAGGCACGCTTGGCGGTGCCTGACACGCTGGCGCTGGTTGATTATGGGGCCGGCAACCTGCGCTCTGCGGCGCGGGCGCTGGAACGGGCGGGTGCGTGCGTCGTCGTGACTGATGATCCGGCGGTGATTGCCGGGGCGGCGCGAATTGTGCTGCCCGGCGTGGGCGCATTTGCCCAATGCATCGGCCAGCTACGCGAGAAGACGGGCATCGAGGCGGCGCTGAACGAAGCCGTGAACGGGCGCGGCGTGCCGTTCCTGGGCATCTGTGTCGGCATGCAGTTGCTGGCCAGCGAAGGCCATGAGCATGGTGTGCACAAGGGTTTGGGTTGGCTGCCGGGCATTGTGAAGCGGCTGATCCCATCCGATCCCGCGCTGAAGATCCCGCACATGGGCTGGAATCGCGTTGAAGCCGCGAACGGCGCCGATGTGCCGTCGGGCGATGCCTATTTCGTGCACTCATACGCCTTCATGCCCGACGATCCTGTCGATGTGCAGGCGGTTTCCGATCACGGCGGGCGCTTTGCCGCCATCGTCAAGCGCGGCCACATCACCGGCGTGCAGTTCCACCCGGAAAAGAGCCAGGCCTATGGGCTGGCGTTCCTTCATAACTGGTTGAATTCATGATCATCTTCCCGGCTATCGATCTGAAGGGCGGCCAGTGTGTGCGCCTGGCGGAAGGCGACATGAACCGCGCCACGGTTTATGCCGATGATCCGTCGGCGCAGGCTGCCCTGTTTCGCGCGGTCGGGGCGACGCATCTGCATGTCGTCGATCTGGATGGCGCATTCGCCGGTGACAGCCGCAACGCCGCCGGCGTAAAGGCGGCGCTGTCCGGCTTTGGTGGCGGCAAAGTGCAGTTGGGTGGTGGTATCCGCACGGCGGCGCATGTGGAAGGCTGGCTGGCGGCCGGTGTGTGGCGCGTGGTGATGGGTACCGCCGCGCTCGAGAATCCCGATCTGGTGCGCGGGCTAGCCAAGGATCATCCCGGCACCATCGTGGTGGCCGTCGATGCCCGCGACGGCATGGTGGCGACGCGCGGCTGGGCCGATGTGTCGACACTGCCGGTCGCTGATCTGGCCAAGCGGTTCGAGGATGCCGGCGTGGCGGCCGTGCTGTTCACCGATGTTGGCCGCGATGGCATGCTGAGGGGCGTGAATGTCGAAGCCACCGTGGCGCTGGCGGCGGCGACCAGCCTGCCGGTCATTGCCTCGGGCGGCCTGGCCTCCATCGCCGATATTCACGCACTGATCGGCAAGCCCGGGATCGAAGGCGTCATCACTGGCCGCGCCCTCTACGATGGCCGCCTCGATCTGGCCGAGGCGCTACGGGTCGCGCAATGACGCTCGCCGTCCGCATCATCCCCTGCCTCGATGTTGCCAATGGCCGCGTGGTCAAGGGCGTCAACTTCGTCGCCCTGCGCGATGCAGGCGATCCGGTGCAGGCCGCCGGCGCCTATGATGCGGCCGGGGCCGACGAACTCTGCTTTCTCGACATCACCGCCTCCCACGAAAATCGCGGCACATTGCTGGATATTGTCGAACGTACCGCCGATCAGTGCTTCATGCCGCTCACCGTTGGTGGCGGCGTGCGTTCGGTGGACGATGCCCGCGCCCTGCTGCTCGCCGGTGCGGACAAGGTGGCGGTGAACAGCGCCGCCGTCGCCCGCCCTGCGCTGATTGGCGAATTGGCCATGCGTTTCGGCGAACAGTGCGTGGTGGTAGCCGTTGACGCTAAGGCCGTCGCGCCGGGCCGCTGGGAGATCTTCACTCATGGTGGGCGCAAGGCCACCGGCATCGACGCGGTCGCCTATGCCATCGAAGCAGCGAAACTGGGTGCCGGCGAAATCCTGCTCACTTCGATGGATCGCGATGGCACCAAGGCCGGTTACGACCTGGCGCTGACCCGCACCATCGCGGATGCCGTGCCCGTGCCCGTCGTCGCTTCAGGCGGTGTCGGCAACGGCGCCGATCTTGTCAGCGGCGTGCGCGACGGCCATGCTTCGGCCGTGCTGGCCGCCTCCATCTTCCATTTCGGCGAAGTGACCATCGGCGAAGCGCGCGCGGCGCTGGCTTGCGCCGGCTTGCCGGTGCGAAAGGTGTTTCATGGAGCGCTTTGACCAGTTGCTGGCCACCATCATCGAACGACGCAGCGGCGACCCCGCCACCTCCTACGTCGCCAAACTCACCGCCAAGGGCCGCGCCAAGATGGCCCAGAAGCTCGGCGAGGAAGCCGTGGAAGTGGTGATCGCCGCGATGAGTGACGACCGCGCCGGGTTGGTGAGCGAGAGCGCTGACCTGATGTTCCACCTGGCCGTGCTGCTCGCCGATGCCGGGCTGTCGTTCGACGATGTGCGCGCCGAACTCGAACGCCGGGAAGGCATATCGGGGCTTGAGGAAAAGGCCAAGAGGTCAAGGTAGCAGAGCCTCCGGCGGGCAGGGGCTGAGCCCCTGCCCGCCGGAGGCCCCTTTCCTTTCTCAAACGATCCGGCTGAACGCCTTCAGTTTGCGCGCCGTCGCCTGCGCCGCCGCTGCATCGCCCTTTGCCAGTATGGCAGCCAATTCCAGCCCCTGCCGCTTCAGCATCGCTTCAAATCCGTCCTGTGCCGGCAGGCCTTCCAGCCCTTTCAATAGGCCGGCGGCGCGGTTGGCGTTGCTGGCGTCGAGATCGAGCAGGGTGATGGCGAAGAACACGCGGGTGGAGGGCAGGCCGGGCGCCAGTTTCAGCGCCTGCGCGTAGCAGCGCTCCATCTCGGATTTCTTCGCGCCCAGGGCCGTGCCGGCGAGGAAGCTGCCCACCGTGGCCACCGCACCGCCGTGCCAGCCGCCGAGCGCGCCCCACACCAGGCTGTTGCCTGGGTGGGCGGTACGGATCGCTTCGAAACGGCGGCGGGTTTCCTTGGCCAGCGCGATGCCGCGGGTGAGTTGGGCGCGATAGGCGATGGCGATGGCCTTTTGCAGCCGCGCGTCCACATTGGTGGGGGCGCGGGCCAGAGCGGTGTCGAAATCCTTCTCGGCGGCGGCGACCAGGGCCAGCGCGCGCTCCTTGCTGTCGGTCTGATAGCCGGCGATGGACAGTTGCGCGCGCCCGGCCAGCACCAGGCTTTCCACGCTGTTTTCCGCCCGACCGTCGCGCACGGTGGCCGCCCAGTTGCCCGCACGGAATTCATCGACGGCGGCGGCGCTGGCCGGGGCGGCCAGCAGCAACATCAGGGCGGCGAACGTCTTCGTCATGCTGTTTCCCGCTTTGAGAGGCTGGACTTGTCGGCGATACTTGGCCGCTCATGCCAGAACGGCAGATGAACCCCAGCACGCGGAGTTGACGCAGATGAGCGATTTTTCAGGCAAATCGGTGATGGTCCTCGGCGGCAGTCGCGGCATCGGGGCGGCCATCGTTCGCCAGTTTGCGGCGGCGGACGCGAAGGTGCTGTTCAGCTATTCAGGCTCGCCCGAGGCCGCCGCCGCGGTGGCAGCCGAGACGGGCGCAACAGCGGTGAAGGCCGACAGTGCCAACCGCAACGAACTGATTGCGGCGGTGGCGGCGGCCGGCGCGCTCGACATCATGGTGATCAATGCCGGCGTCGCCATCATGGGCGATCCGCTGAAACTGGCCCCCGATGAAGTGGACCGGCTGATCGATATCAACGTGCGCGCGGTGTATTTCGCGGGGGTCGAAGCCGGGCGACAGATGCACGACAATGGCCGCATCATCATCATCGGTTCGGTGAACGGCGATCGGGTGCAGATGCCGGGCACCACCGCCTATGCGCTCTCCAAATCTGCCGTGCAGGGCATCGGCCGCGGCCTGGCGCGCGATTTCGGCAGCCGGGGCATTACCGTAAACGTGGTGCAGCCCGGCCCGGTCGATACCGACATGAACCCGGTCGCCGGCCCGCTGGCGCCACTGATGCACTCAATGATGGCCCTCAAACGCCACGCCCACGCCGATGAAGTGGCGGCACTGGTGCTGTATCTGGCCAGCCCGGCGGCGGCGATGATCACGGGGACGACGCAGACGATTGATGGCGGGATTGGGATTTGAAGTTCAGTTCGCCACTTGCGAGTGTAGCTGGCCGACGATCAGCGTAACCATGCTGGCGATGACGTCGGGTGCCTGTTCCAGCGGCAGGCCGTGATCATGCAGCCGATACGAGGCATCGGCGCCGGAAAGGCTGAGCAGCATGGCAGTGGCCTGTCGGGTCGGTTCGGCCGGTGCGCCGATCGCTTCTGCGGCCTGACGGATTGCCGCCAGCCGATCCACCCGCCGACGGTCGCGCACGGTTCGCCAGGCACCCCGGCCGAATGCCAGCGATCGGGTGATCGGGTGTTTCAGTGCCTGCCGGTGAATATCGCGGAAATAGCGGACGAGATCATCTGGCCCCGCGCACAGCACAACGCCGTCGGGGTAGAGTTGATGGTCCAGCCACTCTGCCAAGGCCGTTACCTGGCTTTCTTCATTGGGGAAATGAGCATGCACCGTACGCAGCGAAACACCGGCGCGCGCCGCTGCCGCGGTGGGGGAAAGCCGGTCATTGCCTTCCGACAATTGCTCGGCAAAGGCAGCCAGAATTGAAGCGCGAGTGGCCTGCGCCTTTTCCTCGCGCTTTGGACTGACATAAGCGCGCGTGGTCACGGCAGAAAGCTGATCCCGTTTTCGGCCCCAACGCGCACGACACCGGCGATATCCGGCGGGTTCATTTCGACTTCGCTCGACACCTGCTTGAAGAAGCGCGCCGCTTTGCCCTTGGTGACGATCGTGAGAAAGCGGGTTTCATCGATGGTCGTGTAGCCGTGCGGCGTGTTGGCAGGGACATGGGCGTAATCGCCCGGGCGCAGGCGCTTTGTCGTGCCATCAACATGCGCATCCATCTCGCCTGACAGCACGATAAAGACTTCTTCCCACTTGTGGGTGTGTAGTGGCGGGCCACCCCCCGGCGTCCCGGTGGTATCGAAAATCTCGATCGCCGAGCCCATGGCATTGGTGAGCATCGGACGCAGCGTCTCGCCCAGCACGACATATGGATCGTCGGTGGCTTTGGGTTCAATTTGCGGCATGACGGACACCCCATTTCGCTGCACTAACATGCAGTGAAATGGGGATATACTTGGTTTCGTTTAAGTGCAACCAATTTCGGCGATCAGGCTGTCAGTCGCGGGTGGCCAGCGCATCCGCAATCAGCGCGCGGCTTTGGGAGAGGCCATAGAGCGCGATGAAGCTGCCCATTCGGGGGCCGTTCTGCGAACCGATGAGGATTTCGTAGAGCGCCTTGAACCAGTCGCGCAGGTTTTCGTAGCCGGCGGCCTTGCCGGCTTCGTAGACTTCGAACTGATAGGCTTCGGCGTCGGCTTCGTCGCCTACGGCGGCCAAGCGGGCGTCGAGGTCGCGCAGGGCGGCGGCTTCCTGCAGGGTCGGCGCGCGGCGCTTGAGGTTGGGGACGACGAAATCGCGGGCGTAGGCCGCAGCGTGATGCACCAGTCGGTCGAGCATTGGGTGGGTTTCCGGGCTGGAGCCGGGGGCATAACGCTTCACGAAGCCCCACAGACGCGCCGGATCGTCGGTGGCGGCGACCGACGCCAGATTCAGCAGCAGCGGGAAGCTCACCGGCAGCGCGTGGGTAGGCGGCTTGCCTTCGTGGATATGGTGCGCCGGATTGCCAAGTTGCTGTTCCAGCGGCTGTTCTGGGTAACGGGCCAGGAAATCTGCATAATCCTCGATGGCGCGCGGGATCACGTCATAATGCAGCCGCTTGGCCTTGCGCGGGCTCTGGAACATGTAGAGCGCCAGGCTTTCGGGCGGACCGTAGTCCAGCCATTGTTCGATGGTGAGCCCATTGCCCTTGGACTTGCTGATCTTGGCGCCTTCTCCATCGAGGAACAGCTCGTAATTGAAGCCGGCGGGCGGGTTGCCGCCCAGCGCGCGGACGATCTTGCCGGAGAGCATGACGCTGTCGATCAGATCCTTCCCGGCCATTTCATAATCGACGCCCAGCGCCAGCCAGCGCATCGCCCAATCCACCTTCCATTGCAGCTTGCAATGGCCGCCGGTAACCGGGACTTTGACCGTCTCGTCGGTGCCGGGGCGAACGTAGGAGACGGTCCCGGTGGCGACGTCGCGGGCGATGATCGGCACCTGCAGCACATGGCCGGAAACCGGATCGACGGGCAGGAACGGCGAGTAAGTGGCGCGGCGTTCGGGGCCGAGCGTGGGCAGGATGATACCCATCACATCGTCATAATGCGCCAGGATCCTCAGCAGCGTCGCATCGAACATGCCGCTGGCGTAGCATTCGGTGGAGCTCAGGAACTCGTAATCGAACCCGAACGAATCCAGGAAGGCGCGCAGCCGGGCGTTGTTGTGGGCGCCAAAGCTGCTGTGCGTGCCGAACGGATCGCGCACCTGGGTCAGCGGCTTGCCCAGGTCTTCACGCAGCATTTCCGGGTTGGGGATGCCGTCAGGCACCTTGCGCAGTCCATCCATATCGTCGGAAAAGGCGATCAGTCGCGTCTTTACGCCGGGCATCAGCGCTTCGAAGGCGCGGCGGACCATGGTGGTGCGCACCACTTCGCCAAAGGTGCCTATGTGCGGCAGGCCCGACGGGCCATAGCCGGTTTCGAAGATCACCGCGTGGCCGGCCGGCACGCCATTCGGATAGCGCGCCAGCACTTTGCGGGCTTCCTCGAATGGCCAGGCCTTGTTCTCTAGGGCAGCGGTTTGCAGGGTTTCGGTGGTGATGGTCATGGCTTTTGGCTATCGCTGTGGTTCGGCCTCCCTCTGGCGACTGAATTTCATGAGTGCAACTGAAACCCGCGACATGGCCTTGGCGATCCCGGCGCTGGTGGCCAGCCATGCCGGGGTGTGGATTGCGGCGCCCGATGGAAGCGTGCGCGGTGTGGGGCGCGGCGAGGCGATGGCCCGCGCTGGCGACAGTCCCTATCTGCTGCTGAATGCGCCGGTGACCGCCAGCCGGTTGGGGATTGGCGAATTGTCGGGCCTCGATCTGCTCGAACTGTTCGCCTTCCTGCATCCGGCGCGCTTTGCGGTGCCGACCGCGCATGGGCTAGCGGCCGCACTGGGGATCGCGCCGCCAAATGGGGAGAGCGATGCCGGCTTCCTGCAGCGCGCGGCCGGGGCGTTGCTCAGCGTGGCCGGGCAGCCGCAATGGCCAGAGCGCCACGGCGCGTGGACAGCGCTGCAAAGCCTGACGCGCCAGCGTTGGACCTGGGCGCCGCAATTGGTGAAATTGATCGAAAAGCCGCGGGTTTCGGAGCGGCACGTGTTCCAGTTGCTCCCCAAGTGGGAGGAAGCGCCGCCGCGCCCCACGCCGCGGGTGGTGGCGCTGGATGATGGAGCGGTGACGGCGGAACTGGCGCGGCTGGTGGGCAGCGGCGCGGAACAGCGAGATGGCCAGCGCGATTATGCGCGGGCGGCTGCGGCGGCGTTCGCCCCGCGCGATGCCAGCGGTGCGCCGCAGATGATGCTGGCCGAAGCCGGAACAGGCATCGGCAAGACCCTGGGCTATCTCGCGCCAGCCAGCCTGTGGGCGCGCGAAGCGCAGGGCACGGTGTGGGTGGCGACCTTCACCAAGGCGCTGCAACGGCAATTGGATGCCGAAACCGCGCGGGTGTGGCCCGATCCGGCCGAGCGCCGCGCCAGGGTGGTGGTGCGCAAGGGCCGCGAGAATTATCTGTGCCTGCTCAACCTAGAAGACGCAGTGCAGGGCGGCTTTGGCGGGCGCGCGGCAGTGTTTGCCCGGCTGGCGGAGCGCTGGGCCGAATATACCCGCGATGGCGACATGGTGGGCGGCGATCTGCCGGGCTGGCTGCCGCCGCTATTTGGTCGCACCAGCTTTGCCGGGCTCACCGATCGGCGCGGCGAGTGCATCTACGCCGCCTGCCCGCATTATCGCAGCTGCTTCATCGAACGTGCGACACGGGCCAGCGCCCAGGCCGATCTGGTGATTGCCAATCACGCGCTGGTGATGATCAACGCCGCGCGCGGCCGGGCAGAAGGCGCAGGGCTGACACGGCTGGTGTTCGATGAAGGCCATCACCTGTTCGATGCCGCAGATGCGACCTTTGCCGTGGCGTTGACGGGCCGCGAAGCGGTCGAGCTGAAGAACTGGTTGCTTGGCCCGGAACGTGCGGCCGGGCGCGGGCGGCGGCGTGGGCTGGCGGCGCGGCTGGCCGATGCGATCAGCTATGATGATGAGGCGGCTCTGGCGGTGGAGCGCATCGCGGCGGCGGCGCGGCATCTGCCCGGCGAAGGCTGGCTGGGCCGGGTGGGCACCGATGATCCGGAAGGCCCGTTGGAAGGCCTGTTCGCTGCCGTTCGTGCGCAGGTGCTGGCGCGGGCGGAGGAAGCCGATCATGGCTATGGCCTTGAAACCGAAGTCGCGGAAGTGCTGCCGCGACTGGTGGAGGCGGCGGCAGCGGCCAGTGCGGCGCTCGGCGCGATGGTGACGCCGATGGCGCAACTGGAAGGCCGGCTAGCGCTGCTGCTGGATGATCCGCCCGATTGGCTGGATGGCGGGGCCCGGGCGCGGGTGGAAGGCGCACGCGCCGGCCTGACTCTGCGCGCGCAACTGTTGGGAGCTTGGCAGCAACTCCTTGCGCGGCTGGGTGGCCCGGCTGATCCGGATTTCATCGACTGGCTCGATCTGGCGCGGGCGGAAGGGCGCTTGCTCGATGTCGGCATCCAGCGGCGCTGGCTCGATCCGATGCGGCCATTTGCCGGCGCCGTGCTGGAACCGGCGCACGGCGTGCTGGTCACCTCGGCGACGCTGCGCTCCCGCCCCGATGCGTTGGCAGATGATTGGCGTGATGCCGAACTGCGTACCGGCGCGGCGCGGCTGCCGCGCCCGGCCAAGCATTTCGCGGCATCGAGCCCGTTTGATTACAGCGCCCAGGCGCGCGTGTTGATCGTGACTGACGTGAAGCCGCGCGATATCGCCGGGTTGGCCCATGCCTATCGCATGTTGATCGAGGCGGCCGGCGGCGGCACGTTGGGGCTGTTCACCGCCATTGCCCGGCTGCGCGCGGTTCATGCGCGGCTGGCTGATCCGTTGGCGCGGGCAGGCCTGCCGCTCTATGCCCAGCATGTCGATCCAATCGATACGGCAACACTGGTGGATATCTTCCGCGCCGAACCTGGCGCATCGCTGCTTGGCACCGATGCGCTGCGCGACGGGGTGGACGTGCCGGGCACGTCCTTGCGCCAGGTGATCATGGAAGGCGTGCCGTGGCCGCGCCGCACCGTGTTGCACGCGGCAAGGCGGCTGGCCGGTGGCGGCAACAGCTTTGATGATCGGGTGGTGATGGGCCGGCTGGCGCAGGCGTTCGGGCGGCTGATCCGGCGTGCCGATGATCATGGCCATTTCGTGCTGCTGGGCCCGGCGGTACCGTCGCGGTTGCTGGGCGCCTTCCCGCCCGGTGTGCCGATTGAGCGCGTCACGCTGGCAGAAGCGGTGGACAAGCTGAAGGCCGGCGTATCGGCCTCTGGAATCGTGGGCAGTGATGTGCCAAGCCTTGGCCACTCATGAAGACGCTCACGCTCCTGCGCCACGCCAAGTCCGGCTATGACGATCCGCTGCTGCGGGATTTCGATCGGCCGTTGAACGATCGCGGCCGGCGCGCGGCGATGAAGGTGGGGCAGTGGCTGGGCGCTGCCATCCGGCGCGGCGACATGCCGGATTTTGCGCTGGTCTTCGCCTCCCCCGCCGTGCGGGTGCGCCAGACGATCGAGGGCCTGGAAGCCGGCATGAACCGGCCGTTGGCGCCGGTGTACGAACAGCGCATCTACCTCTCCTCTTCCGCCACGCTGATCGAACTCTGCGCCGGGTTTTCCGACGAGTTTTCCGATGCTATGCTGGTAGGTCACAATCCGGGGCTGGAGGATTTGCTGCTGGAACTGGTGCCGCCGGGCGGAAAGCTGCGGGCCGAGGCTGAGTTGAAATACCCGACGGCGACGCTGGCGCGGCTGGATATCGCCATTGATCGTTGGGCGCAGATTGACGGCGGGCGGGCAGAGCTGACGCGGTTTGTGCGGCCACGCGATCTGGATCCAAGCCTGGGGCCGGACGATTAAAGCTTGAGTACCCGCCCCAACCGCCCGCGCGCTGTCCACATGATTGCAGCGCCCGTCAGCGGGAAGGCGGCGTGGAGCAGCCAGAAGGCGCCGATGTCCATTGTTTCATAGAAGCGGCCGAGCCACCCCGAGATTGTACTGCCGAGGAACACCGCGAACTGGACAGCACCCAGCATCACGCCGGTGATGGCCATCGGGGCGGTGCGCGAAAACAGCGCATTCACCGTGGGGACGAGATAGAGCCAGCCGACATTCAGCACCAGGTGGAAAGCGACGACCCACAGGATGGGCGTCTTTTCGGCACCGCTGCCCACTGCCAGCCAGATGAAGGCGCTGCCCATCAGCGCCATGCCGATGCCGATCTTGCCCAGTTCCTTCGGTTCCTTGCCGCGTGCTGCCTGCCAACGCCAAAGCGCCAGCGCCGGCGGCACGGCCAGGATGGGGGCAAGGCTGTCGAACGCCTGCAGCCAGGTGACGGGCACGTCGAAACCCAGCACCATGCGATCGAGATGATCGCGGCCCCACAGCGAATACACGTTCCACACCTGGCTTTGCGCCAGCCAGAACAGGCTGGTGAGCAGCATGACGCCGATAAGCGCGGCGATGGTGCGCCCATCGCCGGGTTGCAAACGGGCAGTGCGGCGGGTTTCGGGCGGCGTATCGGCCGGCATCAGGCCGTTGCCGACCAGCAAGGTGATGGCCGCCAGCGCCATGCAGCCACAGGCTGCTGCAAAACCCCATTGCCAGTTCACCCGTTCCCCCAGCGCGCCGATCAGCAGCGGGCCGAGGAACGCGCCGGTGTTGAGGCCGGCGGCAAGGATCGAGAAAGCCGCATCGCGGCGTCCATCGTCGCGGGCATAAAGATGGCCCGTCTGTGCATTCAGGTTGCAGCGCAGGGCGCCCGCGCCAAAGGCCGAGACCAGCAGGCCGGGCAGGAAGGTGGCAGGCAAGATCACCATCACCATGCCTGCGGTGGCCAGCACGGCACCCAGTATGCAGGTGAGGCGCGGGCCCCAGTGGCGATCGCCCAGCCAGCCGCCCAGCAGCGGGGTGAGGAAGAACAGGCCGAGATAAAGCCCCATCGTCTGGGTGGCGAGCGCCTGCAGGCTCATCGGCCCGAACAGGTATTCCAGCAGGCCGCGCCATGTCGCAAAACCGCCAACATTGGCCAACTGATTGGGCGTGAACAGGAAATTCGCCATGTAGAGGATGAGCAGTGCCTGCACGCCATAGACGCCGGCCGCCTGCAGCCCTTCAGCTACGGTGACGATGCTGAGGCCCACCGGATGACCGAAGAACTCACGCTGTTCCGTTATGATTGCGTCCCCCATGCCCGCACCGTGGACGGTGACGCAGCTGCATGCAAGGTGCGTGACTACCGGGGATTTTCTTCCGCTTCTCGCGCCCGGCGACGTTGCTCCTTTTCTGCACGCCGGGCGTCGCGCTCGGCTTGCTCTTCGGCCTTGCGGGCAGCGCGGCCGCGCTTGATGTCGGCCTCTTCCTGGCTTTCGGTGGTAGTGTCATAAATAACTTCGCCGGCCTTAATTGGCGCTGTTATGATTGTCTTGGCGGCGCTCAACAGGCAGCCGCTGAGCAGCAGCGGCAGGGGGAGCAGAAGCAACGTGCGCAACAACATGATCACCTCATAGCAGCGCTTAGCTGGCTCTTTGATGAAGGGCGCTCATGCCAAAGCTGTTGGCGACTGCGCCAACAGTTTCGGGATAGCGGCCTTGAATGGGAAGAAGCCCTTCTTCGCATGCGGCCACGCGATTTCGTCCCACGCCCGTCGCAACCGCACCAGCTGCACGCCATCGGCGGCTAGCGCCGGGGCGAGCATATCCAGCCTGTCCTTCACCGGGCCAACTGGGGCATCGGCGGTGATGATCTGCTGCAAGCGGTGCCGGGCAGCCCAGCCGCGCATCGCGTCCACGCCGAAGGTGGCGTCCACGCGTTCCGGCTCCAGCCCCAGCCGTGTGGCGGCGCGCTCCAGCCCGTCGGCGAGCATGGCCATGACCACGCGGTGCTTCAGCGGTGCAGGCGTGCCGCCGATATCAGCCGTGGCGGCCAGCGCCACGATGGTTCCGGGCAGGGCCAGTGTTTCAAGGCTGGAGTCTTCAGTGGTCACGAACAGACCAGTGCGCGCGGAGGGATCGGCGCGCTGTAAACCGGCCACCGGGCTGGCTTGCGGTACATCGTCAGCCGGCCACGGCGGCGCTTCGCTGGCAAGCTTTGCGTCCACCCGGAACCGCCCGTCCGACAGATCGCGGATCAGATCGGCGCGGGCCAGATAGGTCTTGCCCGCCGTCTGCAGCCCCACCACCCAGCGCCAGCCCAGCGTGTTGCTGGCCGGGCAGGCATCGAGCAGATGTTTGTAGAAGAACGCCGCACCGAGCTGCCAGGGCAAGCGCAGGGTGAAGCACCAGATGCTGGCAAAGCTCATCCGCACATGATTGTGCAGCCAGCCGGTTTCGGTGAGTTCGTGCACCCACGCGTCGAAACAGTCGATGCCTGTGTTGCCGGTGAGTGCCAGTTCGTACCGGCGCTGCCATTTGCCATCATCCGCCAGCATAGCTTCCATCCGCACCACATCGGCCTGCCAGCGCGTCCAGATTTCCGGGCGCTGCTGCAGCCAGCCGACCCAATAGGTGCGCCAGCACACCTCCTGCACGAACTTTTCTGCACCAATGAACCCGTGGGCGGCAATGGCCGCGGCGGCGACTTCGGATTCGCTGATCAGCCGGCGGCGGATGGCGGGGGAGAGCAGCGAGGTGGTGGCCCGCCCGTGTGGCCCGCCATCATGATTGCGCCGCGCGGCGTAGGCGCGTCCGGCCAAGGGCACGAATTCGGTGAGCCGGGCGAGGGTGGCGTCGCGGGTGAGGGGGAAGCGCATAGCGATGGGATACCCGGCTTGCTCGGCGGCGGGCAGCGGCGCCGGTGTCGCGGTCAATCCACCACGGGGTAATGCAGGCCACCCCACTCGGCGTCGGGCGCATCCATCATCAGGTCGATGAAGATCGGCAGCAGCCATGAAAGGATGCGCACGCCATCGCGAACCTGGTTGCGATTGATCGCGCTGTTCCAGGTGGCGCCGCCGTGCACGAGTTGGTTGCGCAGTACATAGAGCCGACCAAAGATGATGGACAGCACCCGATCCGTCTCGTCGCTCAGCAGGGCGGTCTGTGCGGCGCGGTTGTCCCGTTCCAGCCACAGCTGCCATTCCTCGTGGCCACCCTCGCCGGCCTGGTGCTGCCAGAACGGCGCATAGACATAAGGGTTGGCCAGCAGCACGCGGATTTCGTTGCTGAAACGCTGGTGGATGGCATCGGCAATGCGGCGGCGGCGGTCGCAGATCAGCAAGAGTCCAAAATAGCGGCGGAAGGCCTCGCGTTCCGACACGCTTTCGTTGGTGATCGGCCCGGCATAGGCGGCGTTGAACGCCACCCAGAGCAACAGGAAGCGCACATCCTCGTCGTTGGCTTCGCCGTCGGAGCGGCCGAGCCAGCTCAATGCGCGGTGGATGCGGATCGACAGGTCGCGGCTGGCCCAACCGTCTCGCTCGGCACGGTGGCGGGCCTTCAGTTCGGTATGGCTGGGCGGCGCCACCATGGATCAGACCGTGAAGCTTTCCCCGCAGCCGCAGCTGCCTTTGGCGTTGGGGTTGTTGAACACGAAGCCGGCAGTGAAATCATCCTCGCGCCAGTCCATCGTGCTGCCGATCAGATACATCAGGCTTCCGCCGTCTACGAACAGCGTGCCGCCGGGCGTGTCGATGCGTTCATCGGCGGGCTTTGCGGCGGTCACATACGCCAGATCATAGGCCAAGCCCGAACAGCCGCGGCGCGGGGTGGAAAGGCGCACGCCCACCGCATCGGCCGGGGCGGCGGCCAGGATGGCGGCGATGCGGTTGGACGCGCCTTCGGTCACGATCAAGGGCGCGGGGCGGGGGCGGCGCAGAGTTGTCGCCTGTTCCATCACAACATTCCCATCTCGAGCTTGGCTTCGTCGGTCATCTTGCCGGGGTCCCAGGACGGTTCCCACACCAGGCTGACGTCGCAGCTCTGGATGCCGGGCACTGCGCAGACGCGGATTTCCACTTCGCCGGGCATGGATTCGGCCACAGGGCAGGTTGGCGTGGTCAGCGTCATCGTCACCACGGCGTGGCCATTGTCGACCTCGACACCATAGATCAGGCCGAGATCATAGATGTTCACCGGGATTTCCGGATCGTGGATCTGGCGCAGGGCGGCGACCACTTCATCCACCAGATCGCTGTTGGCGTCGGTAGGGGCAGGCTCTGGCTTCTGTTTGAGGAAGCCGTCGAGATAGTCCGGCGTGTGGCCACTCGGTTCCGCTTCCTGCATGGCGCGGATGGGCTGCGCTTTCGGCACCGGCTTGGCTTCGTTCACTTCTTCGACTTCGAAAGCGCGTTCGCTCATCACTTTACCCCAAAGATACGGGAAACACGGGCAAGGCCATCTACCAGCCGTTCGACATCGCGCGGGCTGGAATAGAGACCGAAACTGGCACGGGCGGTGGCCGGCACGCCGAGCAGGTTCATCAGCGGCTGGGCGCAATGATGCCCGGCGCGAATAGCCACACCCGCTTCATCCAATATGGTGCCGATGTCGTGCGGATGCACCCCCTGCATGGTGAAGCTGAGGATGCCGGCTGAATCTTCCGGGCCCCACAGGCGGATGGAGTTGAGGCCGGAGAGCGCTTCACGAGCCTGGCGCACCAGTGCCGCTTCGTGGGCGTGGATGCGATCGAGCCCGATGGATTCGACATAGTCGATGGCGGCAGCCAGCCCGATCACGCCTTCGATATGCGGAGTGCCAGCCTCGAAGCGGCCGGGTGGCGGAGCGTAGGTGGTACGTTCAAACGTCACCGTTTCGATCATGGCGCCGCCGCCCTGCCACGGCGGCATGGAGGCAAGGATGTCGCTGCGTGCCCACAGCACGCCGATGCCGGTCGGGCCATAAAGTTTGTGGCCGGACAACACGTAGAAATCGCAATCGAGCGCCGCCATGTCGAGCGCGACGCGCGGCGCGGCCTGGCAGCCATCAACCATCAGCAAGGCACCGGCCGCGTGGACGGCATCGGCGATACGGCGCGTATTGGCGACGCCGCCGAGCACGTTGGAGACGTGAGCGATGCTGACCAGCTTGGTTTCCGGGTGGATCAGTGCGATTAGGGCATCCTCATCGATGCGGCCATCGGCAGTGAGCGGCGCCACGTCGAGCAGGGCGCCGCTACGTTCGCACAGCATCTGCCACGGCACGATATTGCTGTGATGCTCCAGTGCGGAGATGAGCACGCGGTCGCCGGCCTTGAGGCGCTGGCCCCAGCTTTGCGCGACGAGGTTGATGCCTTCGGTGGCGCCGCGCACGAATACCACTTCGTCGAGCGAAGCAGCGCCGATGAAGCGGGCGACGGTGGCGCGGGCTTCTTCAAAGCGCAGTGTCATCGTGGCAGAGCGTTCGTAGACGCCGCGATGCACGGTGGCGTAATCCGGGCCATAGACACAGGCAATGGCGTCAATCACCGCTTGCGGCTTCTGCGAGGTCGCCGCCGTGTCGAGATAGGCCCAATCGCCGGCCAGCCCGGGGAAATCACCCTTCAGGTCGAGCAAGGCAGGCGCAGTGACCACGGTCACGCCGCCGTCTCCAGCAGCGCGGTGATCTCGGCATCGAGGACTTCGGTAGTGACTTCGTCCAGGCCTTCCAGCGCATCCGACAGGAAGGCACGAGTGAGCAGGGCGCGGGCTTGGGCAGGCGGTACGCCGCGGCTGGTCATGTAGAACAGCGCGTTCTTGTCGATCTCGCCGATGGCGGCGCCGTGGGCGCATTTCACATCGTCGGCAAAGATTTCCAGTTCCGGCTTCGCGTTGGCGGTCGCGCCTCGGTTGAGCAGAATCGCCTTGAACGACTGGCTGGCGTCGGTCTTCTGGCCCTCACGCGCCACGGCTACTTGGCCGAGATAGGACGTTGTCGCAGTGCCGCCGGCCACCGCGCGCACACTCTGGCGGCTGGTGGCATTGGGGCCAACATGGCGGACCGTGGTGACCAGCTCGACGGTATGCGCACCGCGACCGATCAGGATCGCACCCAGATGGAAATCGGCGCCGTCGTGCAGCGTCACGTCGAGCGCGATGCGGCCATAGGCGCGGCCTGAATCAAGGATGGTCATTCGATAGGCAGCGCCCACGCCGATGCTGATGGCGAGGTGGCGGATGCCTTCGTCCGTGGCCCGGATGATGTGACTATGCGTCTCGCCGGCCGGCACCATGACCGGCTCGACCGCGACCGGCCAGTGGCGGGCAACGGCGGCGAGGTCGCTGTAGCGCCAGGCCTCGTCCTTGCGGGTGGGAAGCGCGCTCATGCCGCGATGGCGGAATAGCCTTCCGCCTCCAGTTTGTGGGCGAGTTCGGCACCGCCCGAATGGACGATGCGACCATCCATCAGCACGTGAATCTGATCGGGCACGACATAATCCAGCAGGCGCTGATAATGGGTGATGAGCAACGTGGAGCGGTCGGGCCCGCGCATGCTGTTGATGCCGTCCGAAACCACCCGCAGCGCATCGATGTCGAGGCCTGAATCGGTTTCATCAAGCACGGCCAGCCAGGGCTGCAGTACGTGCATCTGCACCATCTCGTTGCGCTTCTTCTCGCCACCGGAAAAACCCTGGTTCACGGCGCGCTTCATCATGTCGAAGGGCAGGCCGAGCTTTTCGGCAGCGGCCTTGGCCAGCTTCATGAATTCGGCGCCGGAGGCTTCGGTTTCACCGCGCAGGGTGCGTTGGGCGTTGAGCGCGGTGCGCAGGAACAACAGGTTCGAAACGCCGGGGATCTCCACCGGATATTGCAGGCCCAAGAACAGCCCGGCCGCAGCGCGTTCATGCGGGGCCTTGGCCAGCAGATCCTCGCCGCGGAAGGTGACGGAACCGCCGATCACTTCATAGCCGTCGCGGCCGGCCAGCACATAGGACAGGGTGGATTTGCCGGCGCCGTTCGGCCCCATGATGGCATGCACCTCTCCGGCATTCACGGTGAGCGTCAGACCCTTCAGGATGGTCTTGCCATCAATTTCGGCGGTGAGATTGTCGATAACGAGCATTTGGGGCAGTCCTTAGCGGGTCTGGTTCTGGCGCTTGACGATGGTGACCACCGCCTGTTCGCGCAGTTCTTTTTCAATCACGCCCACGCTGGCTTCGGCGACGGCTTCGGCCTGATTGGCCGTGTGGTTCGGGTGGCCAAGGCGATCGAAAGAAGCAACCTTGAGCCTGAGTGCGCCGCGGATCGGGCGGCAGGCCTTCACCGCTTCGATGGCGATGCTGCCGGCCGGATCGTTCGCCACTTCGGCGGCGGCGACCGTCTCATCGACGCACGTGCCATAATCGGCGGTTAATTTGTCGAGCTCGGCGCGCAACTGTTGGCCCTTGGGATCGGCACGCGGCGGCGCGGCATCGCAGGCGGCGAGCAGCAGTAGCGGCAAAGCTAGCGCCAGCCTCATCCGACGCTGCCCTCAAGGCTGATGCCGAGCAGCTTCTGCGCTTCCACCGCAAATTCCATCGGCAGTTGCTGCAGCACCTCGCGGCAGAAGCCGTTGACGATTAGGCTGACCGCAGCTTCGGCATCCAGCCCGCGCGACTGGGCATAGAACAGCTGATCGTCGCTGATCTTGGACGTGGTGGCTTCATGCTCGATGGTGGCGCTGGGGTTTCGCACCTCGATGTAGGGCACTGTGTGGGCGCCGCACTGGCTACCGAGCAGTAGCGAGTCGCACTGGGTGTGGTTGCGTGCGCCTTCGGCGGTGGCTGCCACGCGCACCAGGCCGCGATAGGTGCCGCTGGAACGCCCGGCGCTGATTCCCTTGGAAACGATGGTGGACGTGGTGTTCTTGCCAAGATGGATCATCTTGGTGCCGGTATCGGCCTGCTGGCGATTGTTGGTGACGGCTACCGAGTAGAATTCACCGACCGAGCCATCG
Organism: Sphingomonas paucimobilis; assembly: GCA_943369475.1. Lineage (GTDB taxonomy): Bacteria > Pseudomonadota > Alphaproteobacteria > Sphingomonadales > Sphingomonadaceae > Sandarakinorhabdus > Sandarakinorhabdus paucimobilis_A. The sequence goes on from CALRNJ020000005.1 coordinate 81,291, forward strand.
CCCGACAGCACGCAGCTGGGGTATTTCCAGGTGATGGCGCTGCCGGTCTCGACCTGTGTCCAGCTCACCTTGCTGTTGCGCCCCAGGCAGTTGGCGCGCTTGGTGACGAAATTGTAGATGCCGCCCTTGCCTTCCGAGTCACCGGGATACCAATTCTGCACGGTCGAATATTTGATCTCGGCATCGTCCAGCGCCACCAGCTCGACCACGGCGGCGTGCAGCTGGTGTTCATCGCGCATCGGGGCGGTGCAGCCTTCCAGATAGGAAACGTAACTGCCCTTGTCGGCGATGATCAACGTGCGTTCGAACTGGCCTGTGTTGGCGGCGTTGATTCGGAAATAGGTGGAGAGCTCCATCGGGCAGCGCACGCCCGGCGGGATGTAAACGAAGGTGCCATCGGAGAAGACCGCGCAGTTCAGGCAGGCAAAATAATTGTCGGTGACGGGCACGACGCTGCCGAGCCACTTCTTTACCAGATCGGGATATTCCTTCACTGCCTCGCTGATAGAGCGGAAGATGACGCCGGCCTTTTCCAGTTCGGCCCGGAAGGTGGTGGCGACGGACACGCTGTCGAATACGGCATCAACCGCGATCCGGCGCGAACCTTCGACGCCGGCCAGCATCTTCTGTTCCTCAATCGGAATGCCGAGCTTTTCATAAGTGCGGCGGATTTCGGGATCGAGCTCGTCCAGGGAGGCCAGAGTCGGCTTCGCCTTGGGCGCTGCGTAATAGTACGCCTCCTGGTAATCGATCGGCGCGATATCGAGCTTGGCCCAATCCGGGCTTTCCATCGCTTCCCACTTGGCAAAAGCCTTCAGCCGCCAATCCAGCAGCCATTCCGGTTCCCCTTTCTTGGCGGAAATGTAGCGCACGGTATCGGTGGTCAGCCCCTTGGGCGCCATCTCCGATTCAACGTCGGAGGTAAAGCCCCATTTGTACGTGGCCAGATCAGCGACCGCGGCACGTGCTTCCACGTCCTGGATGGTGGCATCCTGAACAGGTTCATTGTCCACGGCAGTGGCAGACACGTCTTCAGACATCACTCGTCTCTTTCAGTCAGTCAGCCAGCGCCGGGGCGGGCGCTGCTATTGGTGCTGCCGCGGCTGCCGGTCGCACCAGATCAGCCAATGTCACGGCGGCGAGCGCGCCGCGCACGGCCTGGTTGATCGGGGCCCAATGGCCCCGGATTGCGCAATGGCCTTCCATTGCGCAATCATTCACATCGTTGCCGGCACAACTGGTAAGCGCGATCGGGCCGTCCACGGCCTCCACCACCTCCGCCACGCTGATGCTCGCCGGATCGCGGGCGAGGGTAAAGCCACCGGCTACACCGCGGGATGCGGTGAGCAGCCCTCCACGGGCCAGCGTGCCCATCAGCTTGGCCACGGTCGGCGCGGGGATCATCGTCAATTCCGCTACCCGCGCCGCCGATAATTTCACCTCCGGATCACGCGCGGCAGCGGCCATCACGACGACGGCATAATCTGCAAGATTGGTGAGACGAATCAAGCTTCGGTTCCCGAAACGTCCTCAAAGTGGACAAATCTAGTCTACTTATGCGGTTCGGGCTGGCTGGTGTCAAGGTTTGCGCCGCGCAACGCCCCGGCTTTTGCCTCAGGCGATGTGCACGAGGCTGGGCAGGCTTTGCAGCTGCCGCCGCTGGGTCATGGTGATGCGGGTGAGCGAGGCGAGCTGGGCCTAGCAGCGCGGCAGGGTGATGGCGGTGAAGGCTCTGAACTAGCGAATGAAATGTGTCTGGTCATGAAAGGCATTGTCAGCCGCTTCCGATCGGTCTCGCGCATCGCCCATGCCTAGCTGTTCCGCTGCACCCAGCGCCCGACAATTGCGCGAGCAGCTTGGGCGATGCGCCATAGAGCCGGTGGGTGAGCCGTTCGACCGAGCGTGATGATATGCCTGACGCCGCCACCAGCGCATCCACCTGCGGATTTGGGTTGGCGTTGAGCTATTCATTGGCCAGCCGGGTTAACCAGCAGGGGGCATGGCGCTTGGCAACTAGACGCGGCTGCAGGAAATCGGTGACTACCTTGTAGCGGCGGCGGCAAGATGCTGCCCAGATCGGTTGCATTGTAGGCCAGTTCGTCGGCCGAAATGCCGACCAGCTCGGCCCAGCCTAGCAGCAGCTGGCCAACGCCGAACAGACGCAGTCGCGTGTTTGCGGTGTAATGGGTGGGGGCGATGATCGCGCCCTGCAGGATGGCACCGCTGCCTTACCATTGCTGGCCAGATTTGTAGTTGTTGCTGGCGACGCTATCGACCAGCAGCCCGATTTGTCCCAGTTCAGGGCGCATCAGATCTACAAAGCCCGGCGCCGCCATTTCGAACCAATAGAGCGACGACACGTGCAGCCGCGTCGTCGCCAGCGGCTCGAAATACTAGATGGAGATCACGGATTGCCCTCCCCGGCGGGTTACGCCCTACTCGATATGGCCCTGTCTGCTGCTGCCTCAGCATTCATTGCTCCCCTCTTGTCCAAACGATGGCAGGAAAGAACCACTTTGGTGAAACACGACAAAAAGCGTCCCCGAGAGCAAAGCCATCCGCACTGTTCAAGTGCGGGAATTCCGGCAGAACCGATTTTTCACGGGTGCAGAATTGTTCATAGGATCGGTTGCCGAAAACGGATTGTAGAATTCCGACAACGACCATCCGGCCCGCGCCCAGGCCGGCGAATCACCACCACGTCGTGCGCTGCCATAACGGTCACCAGAGCATCGAAATCGCCGCAGGCCACAACCGCCAGCCCGGCGCGGTGGCTGCCACCCGCTGTTCAAGCGCGCGGAAACTGGCCAGACCGGCGCTCGGCAGCGAGACCGCCACCAAGCGGGCCAGCTTGGCCTGTCGGTCAATCAGGATGGATTCGGCGGGGACGCCGGCCACCAGCGCCAGCCGTTGCGCCAGTTCGGCCCCTGGCCGGGCGGTGAGGCGCGGTACGGTAGGCGTTTCGATCCCGCCCAGCGGCACCTGTTCAAATGTCAGCGACACTTCGCGGCCGAGAGCGCCGGCCAAGCGGCCTTCCACCGCTGATTAGACGCCGCGGCGCGGGCGGGCGATGAACAGCATCGCATTGACGCTTACAGGTGCGGTGTCCAGCACCAGCTCTACTTCGCCCAGCCGGCTGGGGCGCGGGAACTCGGCCACCAGTGTTTCCGTCACCCGGCGCTGGGCCAAGCTTTCCCAGCCGATTTGGCGCAGCGCTAGCCCCAGCGGCACCGCCAGCGCCACCAGTGTGACCAGGATCAGTGCCCCCTGCACCGCGCCCTGCCGTGGCGACAGGCTGGCTCCAAATCCATAGAGCCGCGCCATCGCCGCGCAGGCCAGCGCGATCGCCATAAGGTTGGTGAAGAAAAGGAAGGCCGCGCCGCCGGCCACATCGGCATTTGCGGTTGCGATCCTAAAGCCGACCGTGGCCAACGGTGGCATCACGGCGGCGGCAATGGCCACGCCAACGATGGCGCCTTATCGGCTGCGCAGCGTGGCAAAGGTACCGGCCAGGCCCGACAGCAGCGCTACCACCAGATCGAACAAATTGGGCTGGGTGCGCGCCGCTATCTCGTCGCTCACCGTTTGCAACGGGGAGAGCACCACCAGCAGTGCCGCAAAGCCCACTGCCACCACTATGCCCAGCCCTAGCGCCACCAGCGCCCGTCGCATCGCCAGCAGGTCCCACACGGCAAGGCTAAAGCCCAGCCCGACGATTGGCCCCATCAAGGGCGACAGCAATATCGCGCCGATCACCACCGCTGGCGATGACAACAACAGCCCAAGCATGGCAATGCCGCAGGCGATCAGCACCATGAAGATGTAATGCCCGGTCCAGCGCGCATCCTCCTCCACGGCGGCAAGGATGGCGGCATGGTCGATTCCGGCCCGCAACTGGGTCAGCCACTGGCGCGGCGAAAGGGAAAGCGGTTCAGCGGTCATGTCAATTGCGTAACCCCCTTGCACGACGTGGCAAAGCCCCTATGCGCAACCACCATGGGCAGCACCGACATTTCAGCGCAAGCCGGCGCCCGCTGGGCGTTTCCGGCCATGATCACCGGATCGGCCTGCCTGGCCTTTGGCCCGTGGCTGGTGCGGCTGGCCGATGTTGGCCCGCTGGCTTCGGCTTTCTGGCGGCAGGGGCTGGCGGTGCCGTTCCTGTTTGCCCTGGCCCTCGTATCCGGGCGGCGGCAAGGGCGTGCGCCTTTTGCCGGCAGCACAGTGGGGCTAGTCGGGCTGGCGGCGCTGGCCGGCGTCGCCTTTGCGGCCGATCTGTCGGTCTGGCACCTCGGCATCATGCGCACCACGCTGGCCAATTCGACGCTGCTGGCCAATGCCGCCACCTTCCTGCTGCCGCTTTATGGGCTTTTCGTGCTGGGCAAGCGGCTCACGTGGCCGCAATGGTGGGCGTTGGCCGCAGCCGCCGTGGGCGTGGTGCTGCTGCTGGGCCGCAGCGCCGAATTGTCGCCGCGCCATTTTGCCGGTGATCTTTTGTGTCTGGCGGCGGCTGTGTTCTACACAATCTATCTGATCGCCATCGAACGGGTGCGTGGCACATTGCAAGCCATGCCGGCGCTGGCCCTGGCGACGCTGGCCTCCGCCCTCGCCCTCGCTCCGCTGGCCGCGAGTGGCGCCTTCTGGCCGCAGGATTGGACCCCGGTGCTGGGACTTGCCATCGGCAGCCAGGTGGTGGGCCAGGGTCTAATTGTTTATGCCGTGCGCCACCTTTCGCCACTGGTGGTAGGCCTTGCCCTGCTGGTGCAGCCGGCAATCAGCGCCATAATCGGAGCGCTGCGCTTTGGCGAAGTGCCCGGCCCGCTGGAACTCGTGGGTGCCGGTCTGGTGGTGGCGGCGCTGCTGATCGCCCGGCTGCCGTCCCGCTCCTAGAACTTCGGCTGGGCGGTCCAGCCCGGCTTGCGCCCACGGTTGGCCACTTTCAGCCCGACCCGCCACGCTGCTTCGGCTTCCTGCGCGGCGGCCTCGAAGGTGAAGCCCTTGCCCACTTCATCGCAGGGTTGGTGGTAGCAGCGCTGGTTGAAATCATCGATCATCGCCTGTCCGGCGGCGACCCCGCCCGCCACCAGATCGCGCCCGGCGCGGAAGGCCAGCGCCGGCACGCCATTCCTGACAAAGGGGAAATGGTCGGAACGGAAATACCAGCCGGCTTCCGGATTGGGTTCGGGTACCACCACCAGGCCCATGGTTTCCGCGGCATCGCCCAGATCGGTTTCCGGATCTGTTCGGCCGCCGCCGATCAGTTCCAGGCTGCGGGTGCGCGGCAACTGCACATGCGGATCAAGATTGATCACCGCCACCGTGCTGGCCAGCGGCAGCAACGGGTTGGCCGCATAATGTTCGGCGCCCAGCAGGCCCTTCTCTTCCGCCGTCCAGGCCGCAAACACCAAAGTGCGGGCCGGGCGGGGGCCAGCGGCAAAGGCGCGGGCAACCTCGATCAGTTCGGCGGTGCCCGTGGCGTTGTCGATTGCGCCGTTACGGATGGCATCGCCTTTCGCATCGGCGACGCCGGCGCCGTTTGCATCCCAGTGCGCTCCAAACAGCACGGTCTCACCGGCTTGAGTCGTGCCGGGCAACTTGCCCACCACGTTATAACTGGTGAACGGCGTTGCCGTCAGCCGGCCAGTCGCGCTGGCAGTGGCAGGCAAGGGCCGGGCGCGGAAATCGGCCCGGCGCGCGGCAGCCTTGGCGCGTACCACATCCAGGCCAGCAGCGGCCAGCAGGCGCTCACCCAACCCGGTTTCAATCCAGCTCGAAAAACGCAAAGTGCCGCCAAACTGGGTGCTGCCCGGCACCATTTGCGGCACGCGTTCGGTGCCAACCAGTTGCGCCAGCGGATAGGAGGCAGCGAAATCCTCGTGCAGCACGAGGGCGCCAACCGCGCCAGCCTTGGCGGCCGCGGCGATCTTCACGCCCACCCGGCCGGCATAGGTCAGGCGGCGGCCTTCGAAGCCCAAATCCGTCCCGGCTTCGCCATCGGGATCACCCGCCAGCAACAGCACCACCTTGCCGGCCATATCAACGCCGGCATAGGGATCATGCCCGCCTGCCACCACGCCAAAGCCGGCAAATACCACTGGCGCGGCGCTGATCGCCATATCGCCGGGCAGCCGCAGCGCCAGCGTGGCATTCTCGCCCAGCCGCACTGGCAGTGCCGCGCCACTGACCTGCACCGACAGCGTGGCGCCGGGCGCACGGTCCAGCCGGATCAGCGGCACCGGCTGCAACCAGCTGCCCTGTGGCCCGGCTGGTTCCAGCCCGGCGGCCTGGAAGCGCGCGGCCAGGAAGGCCAAGGTTTGTGCCTCACCAACTTCGCCGGGGCCGCGCCCAGCGAAGGCGTCGGAAGCCAAGGCCTTCACGTCGTCACCGATACGGGCGGCGGAAAAACTGAATGGTGCAGCCGCCAGCGGCGTGGCGAGCAGCAAAACGGAAAGAAGGAATGTGCGCATGCTGGCCAGCTTGGCCCTTTGCTCGCATGCTCGCAAGCTCTGGCGGGATTGCGCGGCTGCGGCTATGTTCATGACCCGTTCCTGTTTTCCTGTGGGAAGCCCGACAGAGGATCTGCACTTGACTGAAATCCTGATCGTCCTTGTCGCGTTGCTGTTTGGTGCCGCTATTGGCTGGCTTGTGGCCGCACGGCAACTGGCGGCGTTGCGCGCCGAAGCGGCCCAGCATCGGGAAACCATCGGCCGATCGGCTGTGGAGATCGAAATGCAGCAGAAGCGGCTGGCAGCGCTGGAAGGCGCTGAGCAGGCGCGCGAAGCACTGGCCAGCGAGCTCTCTGCGATCAAGGCCAGCCAGGGCGAGCGTGATCGCGCGCATGCCGCCGAATTGGCACGCCTGCAGGAGACGTTCGGGGCGCTGGCCGCCAAGGCGCTGGAAGCAGCGCAGACCAAGCTGGCCGAAAGCGCCGAGCAGTTGATGGCCCGACACCGCGAAGCGGCCGGCGCCGGCCTGGAAGCCAACCGCAACCAGCTGGCCGAGCTGATCGCGCCGGTGAAGGACAGCCTCGTCAAATATGAAAGCCGGCTGGGCGAAGTGGAAGCGGCGCGCAACGAGGCCTATGGCAATCTGAAGGCGCAGCTGGCCAATGTCGTGCTTGGCCAGGAGCGGGTGAGCGGGGCGGCGGCCAAGCTGGAAACCGCGCTGCGCTCGTCTGGCAAGGTGGCCGGGCGCTGGGGGGAAGAACAGTGCCGCAACGTGCTGGAAGCCGCCGGCCTGGTGGAAGGCATTGATTTCGAAACCCAATGGTCGGTCGATGGCGAGGATGGCAGGCAGCAGCGCCCGGATTTTAAGATCAATCTCCCGGGCGGGCGTGTGCTGGTGATCGATGTGAAATGTTCGATCGATGCGTATGTGAGTGCGGCCGAATGCGATGATATTGCTGCGCGGCAAACCTATCTGGCCGCGCACGCCCGAGCTGTGCGAACCCATGCCGATGGTCTGGCCAAGAAGGATTATGCCAAGGCGGTGGGCGGCGCGGTGGAGTTTGTCGTGCTGTTTGTGCCCGGCGAGAATTTTCTGGGGGCCGCGCTGGAACAGGATCGCGGTCTGATGAACGATTTCTTCAAGCGTCAGGTGGTGTTGGCTGGCCCGGTCAACCTGGTTGCCGTGGCGCGCACGGTGGGGGCGCTGCGCGATCAGGCGCGGCTGGCCAAGGAAGCCGCCGAAATCGCCAAGCTGGGCCGCGACCTTTATGATTCGCTGCGCATCATGGGCGGCAATTTCGCCGCCGTACAAAAGTCGCTGGAAGGCGCGGTGGGCAATTGGAACAAGCTGGTGGGCCAAGCGGATTCGCGCGTGATGGCGCGCGCCCGCCGCTTCAAGGATATGGGGGCGGCCACCGGGTTGGATGAACTGGCCGAACTGGTTCCCGTGGCCCAGGTGCCAATGCTGCCAACATCGGCCGAACTGGCGGCCGGCCTGCTGCCGCCGCCCGCCGCCGAATGATCAGTCGAGCACCCCCAGCACGACCAGGATGAGCAGATAGACCGACAGGGTGATCGAGGCGGCCAGTGACAGATAGGCGGTGCGCCAGCCCGCTCCCCACCAGCCCAGTGCATAGGTGCCGCGCAGCTGGGCAAACATGTGCACGGCGGGCGCCAGCAACAGGGGCAACCAGAACCACTGGGCGCTGATTCCGGCGGTGAGTGCCAGGCTGCCGACGATGAACAGCAGGCTGATGAAGCTGATCGAATAGAGCGCGAAAATGGCATGATCGTACATGCCAACACCCCCTCGCCAGAAGAACGCCAGCCACAGCCACGGCAGCGACAGCGGCATGAGGAGGAAGCTGAGTTTGTAGGCCTTGGTCTGCAATTTGTAGAGCACCAGGCTGGGATTCTTCAGGGCTTCTCTGGCCTGGGCGTCAAGCGCGGGAAAGCCGCTGACGATGGTGAGGTTGTTGTCCTCACTGGCCTTCACGATGCCGGCGCCGATATCGGAAACCACCTCGGTGGCTGTCACGCCTGTTTTGCCGGCACGCCGAGTGACCGCTTCGAACCCGGCCCGCGCGATGCGCAGTTCCTTCAGCTTGGCCTGATCACCGGCGGCTTCGGCCTTGGCGATATCGGCGTCGATATCGGCCAGCGCCCTGCGGGATTCCGCCGCCCGTTCGGCTGGTGTGGTGTCGCCGCCGATGTCCACCGCATCATCCGGCAGTTTCACGAACGACAGCACGAAGAACATGGTGAACACCACCAGCAGGAACAATGGCACCGGCGCGATGTAGCGGGCGCGGTGGCCTTCGATATAGCTGCGGGTGAGGCGGCCCGGCCGGAACAGCAGCATCGGTAGCGTTGTCCAGGCCTTGCCGTCGAAATGGGTGATGCCGTGCAGGAATTCGTGGAACACGTCACCGATGCTGCGGTGCAGATGGGCACGCTGGCCGCATTGGGCGCAAAATGGGCCCGACAGTGCACTGCCGCAGTTGGCGCAGGTGCTGCCATGCGCGTCACGGACCGTCGGCCGATCCAGCGCATTGGCGGCCAGGCCTGCCGTGATCAGGGCACCGGCTGCTTCGATCTGATCAGACATCAGGCCTCCCAGTGCCTTTGAACAGCGCGATGTTTGTCGTGAAATCCACAGCAAAGGCAAGTGGACAAGCCGCCACCACATTGCTTCGCCTGTGCCCCGGCGCTAGGGTTCAGACCAAGATAGGGAGACGATGATGGCGGGCGTGAACAAGGTGATTCTGGTCGGGCGACTGGGCAAGGATCCGGAATCGAAAACCTTCGCCAATGGCGGCACAGTGGTGCAGTTCACCATGGCCACGTCGGAAAACTGGCGCGACAAGGCCACCGGTGAGCGCAAGGAAAGGACCGAGTGGCACAACGTCGTGATCCGCAATGAGAATATCGGCCGGATCGCCACGCAATATCTGCGCAAGGGCAGCGAAGTTTATATCGAAGGCTCGATCTCTACGCGCAAATGGCAGGATCAGAATGGCGCAGATCGTTACACCACCGAAATCGTCATTGGCCCGTTCAAAGGCGAACTGGCGCTGATCGGCGGCCGTGAAGGCGGCGGCGGTGGTGGCATGGGTGGCGGTGGCCGCGGTGCCGATGATTTTGGTGGCGGCGGCTATGGCGGTGGAGCGCCTGCGGGTGGCGGCTTTGGCGGTGCCCCGGCCGGCGCCGGCAAGCGCCCGGGCGCGTTCGACGACGATCTCGACGACGACGTGCCATTCTGATTTGGCCGGTCTGAGGTTTAGCTCTTCTTCAGCACCGCAAACGGGCTGCGCAGGGCAACCGCTTCGTCTTCGCTGATCACGCCGGCCACGCTTACGGCCAGGCGCGGGTAGGGATCGAGGCCGAGCGCAAGGGCCTGGGCGGCGATCTCGCCCAGATCGATGATGTCACTGTCCAGCGGTTCGACATCAAGATCGGCGCTGGACAGTTCGATTTCGCCGCCTTCCGGTGTGGCCTCAGTCAACAACAACGCGATGCGTTCCTTCACCAGAAATGGCACTGGCTCGCCGCTGGCCACGCAAGGCTGGGTACCGGCGCCGTGCACTTCGCCGGTGATGCGGATGCCGTTGGTGTCGCGCTTTACCTCCAGCACCGCTGTCAGCCGATCAAGGCTGAGCAGGGTAAAGCGGGCGGCCAGCGCGGCGCGTTCGCCGGCATCGGCTTCCAGTTTGACCGGCTTGGGGCTGCCGACTTCATGGGCGCGCACGATGTGACTGAATTCAGGGGTCGCGATGCTCACGCGTTTGGCTCCAGTTGGCCGGCGGCCAGCCGGTCATAAGGGGTGGCAGAGAAGCGGCTCCACAGGCGCAGCGCCGTCGTCGCCACAAAGGCAACGGCGGCGTCGGCCGCTGGTTCGCCGCGATAGAGGTTGCGGCGCAGGGCTTGGCTCATGGCCTCTTCACTGCCGCGGGCGTCGCGATAGGCGCCGATCCGCCCGCCCAGGGCCGCCATCATGCGCCCCATATGCTTGGGGATCACCTGATCGCCAATGCCGTCCTGCCGCAGATTGCCCTCCATGTCGGTGAGGAAGTTATCAGCCAGATCGGCGGAAAGCTGCGCCGCCGGGTGCCGGGCATCGCCACCGGCAATCTCCTCCAGCCGCAGCAGCAGCAAGGATAGCACTAGCACCACCATGTCGAAGCGGCCATCTAGCGTGTCCGGTACGGCGCCTTCCACATAAAAGTGCGGCTGCCGCGCTTCCTTCACCACGGCGGCATACAGCGCCCCCACCGGCGGCGGCGATGCGCCGCCAACAAGGCGTTTCAGGCTGTCGATCAATCCCATGACGCGAGGCGCTAGCATAATCGCCCCGGCTGACATAATGAACTGGCCGAACATTTGTGTCGCAGCGGGGGCGGGCGGCGGCAGGAGCATGGAATGAAGACCCGATTTGCCACCATCATGTTGATCGGCGCGGCGCTGGCCACCAGTGGTTGCTCGCGCATCAAGGCGCAGCAGGGCTATCTGATCGATGAAACCCTGTTCACCTCCATCCTGCCGGGTGTGGACAATCGCGAATCGGTGTCGCGCACCTTGGGCCGGCCCACCTTTGCTGCCCAGTTCGATACCGGCAGCTGGTATTATGTCAGCCGCCTAACCGGCCAATATGCGTTCGTGTCGCCGAAAACCCTGCAGCAGCAGATCCTGATCGTCAGCTTCGATGAACAGGGCAATGTGTCGAACGTGCAACGCCGCGGCATGGAAAAGATCGCCCGCATCAACCCGGTCGACGACAAGACCGCAACGCTCGGCAAGTCGGAAAGCTTCTTCCAGGAACTGTTCGGCAATGTGGGCCAGGTCGGCGCCGGTGGCGGTCCGCTGGGCGGTCAGCCGACAGGACGTGACGGCCCGCGCTGAGCGGCGCTACCGCGATGCGCCGCGCGTTATTGTTGGCCGGCCTGATTGCCGCTCCGACGCTGGCGGCCGATCAGGTTCCCGATCCTGGTGCACAACCGCGCCTGGAAGGTCGCTGGCTTGGCCTTGCCGCATCCGATGCGCCGGCCGCTTTGTGGTGGGCCGGACCCGCCCAACGCGATGCTGCCCGGCCCGACACGTTGGCCGAAGCGCTGGCGGGCGTTCCCGGCCTGATCCTCACCCCTGCTCCGGGCAATGGCAGTGCTGCGCTGGTCGTTCGCCACGGCCGCAGCCAGCCTGATCTTGCCTTCGGACCGGTGGCCCAGCCGGGCGCGCCGCTGCTGCTCGCCGGCCTGTTCGATCATGATCTGCTACTGGTGGCACCCGCCGGCGGGCTGGGTGGCGCGGCCGGTGACATCAGCCTGTCGCTGCGCCGGCCGGGTAACCGGCTGGCCGGGCTTGGCGAATTTGCCGCCGGCGCGTTCGGCAGCCGCAGGGCGCTGGCGCGGATCGATTTGCCTCTGGCCAAAAGCGTACGGCTGGGACTCGGCGGCCATCTCCAGCATGATCTGGGCTGGCTGCACAACACGACCACCGGCGAACGGCTCAACCGCGGCTTGCGCGTCGGGCTGGCGGGCACGCTCGACATCGATCTGGCGGCCATGCTCAGCCTGGCGCTGACCAGCCTCCGTGCCCGCAGCAAGGCCGGCAACCTGCCGGCGTTCGCCTGTGATCCGAATGCGCCGGCTAATTGCGGCGGGCGCTTTGCCAGTACCGGGCAGCGCGGCCCGGCACCGCTGGCCAGCTGGGCCCCGATTTTGGCTGACCCTGCCGCGCAACCGCTTGGCCAACGCACCGCCCTGACCAGCCATCATCTGCGCCTTGTACATCAGGGTGAGTGGCTGCGGCTGGAACTGGCCGGCACATGGACGCGGCAGACCGGGCATTCTGGCCTTGATCTGGCCGACGGCCGGCGGCTGGCCGCGCTGGCGGTGCCGGCCGGGCTGGCCAGCGGCGGCTATGGCCTGATCGCCCGCACGCTCGATGAAACCCAGGCGGTCGCATTGACAGGCGAAGCTGATCTGGGCGGGCTCACCCTGCGCGGCGGTGCCGGCTACAGCAGCGGCAGCAAGCGCCGCGACCAGGCCGATACGTTGGCTGGCGCCGTGCTGGCCGATCGGCATATCGGGCAGGATCGGGACAGCAGCCATGGTTTTGCGCAAGCACGACTGGAGCCCGGCAACGGCATCGCGCTGGAGGCTGGCCTGCGCGTGGACCGACAGACGCTCACGCTCGCCGTGGTAGACCGCCGGACGGGCTGTGCGCCCTGTCTGGTTCCGTCCGGCCCCGCCCGGCAGCAGGAAACACTGGTCACACCGGAATTTAACGTTTCGTGGCGGACGTCCGCGCAATGGCTGGTCTTTGCCCGCAGCGCCCGCAGCGCCCGGCTGCCGGGCTGGAACCTGCTGGCCCGCACCACTACGGAACTGGCCCCGCTGCCGGCCGAAACCGGCTGGCACCACCAGGCCGGGGTGAAGGCCGAACTGTGGGACGGCCGTGTGCGGGTGGACGCCAGCGCCTTTGCGGCGCAGACGCGGGCACTGGTGTCGCCGCTATTTGGCATTGATCCTCTGGCGATGGCCGTGGCGGTAGCCCAGCGGCTCGACATGCGAAACCACGGCGTGGACTTTGGTGTGGTGGCACGTCCACTCGATCGGCTGGAACTGGCAGCGGCTCTGGGCTGGCAACAGGCGCGCTGGACGGGAGCCGTGCCGGTCACTGCGCCCGAGCGACCGCTGTATGCACCCGATACCAAGGGCAGCCTGTCGGTGGCCTGGCGGCAGCCGTTGGTGGGCACTGGTTCCGTGCTGGTGCCGCGCATGGCCGCGCGCTGGCGCAGCGCAATGGCTGTGGGACCAACGCTTGGCTTGATCGATGGGATGTCGCCTGGCGGTTGGCAGGTGGCCGCCGCCTTGGAACTGGAGATCCCGGATGGCGGTTGGCTGATGAGTCTGGAGTGCGAGAATTGCTTCGACGAGACGCTCACCGATGGTGCCGTGGTCGGTCTGCCCACACTGAATCAGCCGCGCTGGTGGCAGTTGCGCTTCACACGGCGCTTCTGACCGCCTGTTTCGATCGTGTCCAAAGTGGTCCGAAAGTCACGATTTAGCCTGTTTTCGCGCATTATTGCGGCGCGATGATAAAATTCTGCTTGCACCGTGGGGGACAAGCCCGCTTTAAGCCATTCATCAGGGGAAAACTGATGATCAGCGCCCTCCGCAGGGCGTGTTTCACGAGAAGGGGACTTTATGGCCACTGAAGTCAAGAGCGGACGCAATACCTCGGCGCTGATGAAGCCGCTGACGCCGCAAGGCCCGCTCGCCGCCATTGTTGGCGCCAGCCCGCTGCCGCGCGGCCAGGTTGTTGCCAAGGTGTGGGACTATATCCGCGCTAACAATCTGCAGAAGCCGACCGACAAGCGCGTGATTTTGGCCGATGCCAAGCTGAAGGCCGTGTTCGGCAAGGACGAATGCACAATGTTCGAAATGAACAAGTTCATCGCTCAATATCTGAAGTAAGATCTTCGGAACAACATGGAAGGGGCGCTGCCGGGTATGGCCCGGTGGCGCCCCTTTCGCGTTCAGGGGCGTCAGTCCGCCAGTTTCCTGAAGCGGGCGATAAAGAAGCCATCGATGCCGCCTTCCACCTGCCCCGGCAGCGTGCGCACCCAGCCATCGGCGGCGGGCTTTAGGCCGGCGGGCAGCTCGCTCGCCTCGATCATTTCACGCGGCAGGCCGACGATGACGCGCTCTGCGATCCGCTCACCTTCCTGCGGGAACAGGCTGCAGGTGGCATAGACCAGCCGGCCGCCGGGCTTTAGCCAGCCGCCCGCGCGGCGCAGCAGGGCGGCCTGCAGAAGGGTGACGGGCGCCAGATCGGTGTTCCCCTTGAGATGCAGTACATCCGGGTGTCGGCGGAAGATGCCGGTGGCCGAACAGGGCGCATCGATCAGGATATGATCGAACAGCTCCTCTGGTTGCCAGCGCAGGGCATCGGCGACGATGAGGTCTGCAGTCAGCCCGGTTCGGCTGAGATTTTCGCGCACACGCTCCAGCCGGTGATTCGACACGTCCAGCGCCGTCACCTCGCAGCCGCGTGCCGCCAATTGCAGCGTCTTCCCGCCCGGCGCGGCGCACAGATCAAGCACACGATCGCCCGCCTTGGCCGGCAGCAGCCGCGCCGGCAGGCTGGCGGCCAGATCCTGCACCCACCAGGCGCCTTCGGCAAACCCTGGCCATTCGGTGATGCTGCCCTTTCGCGCGGTGCGGACATGGCCGGGGGCGAGGCTGATGCCCTCCAGCGCCTGCGCCCAGTGGTCGGTTTGCGACGGGTCTTTCAGGGTGAGATCGGTTGCCGGTTCTTCAGCAAGGGCGGCGCTGGCAGCTTCGGCCACGGCAACCCCCCAATCGCGCGCCCAATAGACATCGAACGGATCGGGCAGGCGCGGTGCTGGCGGTAAGGTGGCCGGGCGGCGGATCAGGCTGCCCAGTACGCCATGCACCAGCCGGCGCGGCCCACCTTCCACCAGAGGAAGTGCGGTGGCGACGACGGCATGCGGCGGCGTTTCCAGCTTCAGCCAGCCGGCCAGCGCGACGCGCAGGGCGTGGCGGGCGCGGGCATCGATGGGCAGCGGGCGCGGCGTCGCGCTGTCGATCAGGGCATCGAGTTCCGGAAGCCAGCGCAGAACGGTCAAGGCCAGCAACCGCGCCAGGCCGCGATCCTGTGGCAGCGCCAGTTCATCGGCATGGCTGGTGGCAGCATCGAACGGCGCGCCGCGATCGAGCACGGCCTGCACGATTTTCAACGCAGCGCGGCGGGCGCCAACGCCGGTATCATCGCGATTGGTTGTAGGGCGGCCAGAGCGCTCCGGCTGGCGGACTGGTTTGCGGGGTTCGTTCATCGCCCGCCCCTTGCCCTATTTCCGCCGGCTGAGGAACCCGCCGATCACCTTGAAATAGGAAACTGGGAACAAACGTACCATCCAGTCGATGAAACGCGCATCCGGCCCGATCAGCACGCGGTGCTGCCTGCGCTCCATGCCGTTGATGATGGTTTCTGCGGCCTGTTCGGGCGTCGTGGGGGCGTTCTTCTCGAACTCGTCGGCGAAATCGGCGTTGGGGTCCTGCCCGGGCAGCAGGGCGATGCGCTTGCTGTTCTTGGCCACGTTGGTCTTGATACCGCCGGGGTGCACCCGGATCACGCTCACGTTGGGATCGGTCACTGCCAGTTCCAGGGCCATTGCTTCGGTCAGCCCGCGCACGGCATATTTGCTGGCGTTGTAGGCGCTTTGGGTGGGGTACCCCATCATGCCGAACACGCTGGAAATATTGACGATCCAGCCCACGCCGTCCTTGGCCGCCGCCGCGCGCACATGCGGCAGCGCGGCTCTGCAACCCTCCACCACGCCGGTGAAGTTCACCGCCATTACCCGATCGAAATCATCGCGCGGGCAATCGACAAAGGGCGCGACGACGCTCAGGCCGGCATTGTTGATGATGCCATCCAGCTTGCCGAAATCCGCCACCGCACCGGCCACCCAAGTGTTCAGCGCGGTCGTATCTGTCACATCCAGCGCGGTGATGCTCGCCGGCCGGTTGCCGAGAAGGCGTTTGGTTTCCGCCAGCCCCACCTCGTCCTTGTCGCTGAGCGCCAGCACCGCGCCCCGCCCCGCCAGGTTCAGCGCCAGCGCCCGCCCGATACCGCTGCCGGCGCCGGTAATGGCGATCACCTTGTTGTCGAACATCATGACCCCCTGCTTCGCTTCACCTCATTGATAACAGGGCGGCGGTGATGGCAATACTGGGCAATGGACAAGGAAAGCATCAAGCCTGATCCGCGTGACAAGCAGCCGGAGGCACCGCCACCGCCGCCGACTGACAAGGAAGTGGGCGGCCGCAAGGGGCCGGACCCGGTGCGGTACGGCGATTGGGAAAAGGGCGGCATCGCGGTCGATTTCTGAGGATGCGCGCTATTCCGCCTTCAAGGGCCGCGCCAGCAGGGCGCTGATCGTTTCGTGCACGGGTGCGCCGGCCAGCAGGGCGGTTACTGCTTCCGAAATCGGCATTTCCACGCCAGCTGCCCGGGCGGCTTCGAACAGTACGGGCGCGGTGGTGGCGCCTTCCGCCACTGTGGGGCCGGCGAGCAGTTCGGCGATGGGGCGACCCTGGCCCAGGCCAACGCCAAGCCGGAAATTGCGGCTGTTTCCGGAGGAACAGGTGAGGACGAGATCGCCCAGGCCGCTGAGACCGGCCAGCGTTTCGGCGCGTGCGCCGCGCGCAAGGCCAAAGCGGGTCATCTCGGCAAAACCGCGCGCGATCAGGGCGGCGCGAGCGTTGAGGCCAAGGCCGGCGCCATCCACCACCCCGCAGGCGATGGCGAGCACGTTCTTTACCGCGCCGCCGATCTCTGCCCCCACCACATCGTCGGACTGGTAGAGCCGGAACGTCGGTCGGGCCATGGCGGCCACCAGCCGTTCGCCCAAAGCGCTATCCGAGCAGGCGAGCGTGATGGCGCAGGGAAGGCCCTTGGCGACTTCGGCGGCAAAGCTGGGTCCGGACAATATGGCAATGGGATTGGGGACCAGTTCGCGGGCGATCTCCACCATCAGGTCATGGCTGCCGGCCTCGATGCCCTTGGCGCACAGCACCAGCGGCGTTGTCGCGGGTATGGCGGCCTGGCGGAGGACGGTGCGCAGATGCTGGGCGGGGACGACCACGAGGACGATGGCGCAGCCGGCCATGTCCGCCAGATCGCAGGTTGCCGTGATGCCGGCGGGCAGCTTTATGCCGGGTAGGAAGACCGTGTTTTCGCGCGTGGTGTTGATGGCGCTCACCACCTCGGCCTCGCGCGCCCACAGCGTCACCGGGCTATTGCCGGAGAGGGTGCTGGCCAGTGCCGTGCCCCAAGCACCGGCGCCGATGACCCCGAAGGACGTCACGCCTTCACCCCGGCCCCGCGCACGGCTTCTGCGGCGGGATCAAGCGGCCAGCGCGGGCGGGCGGGGGCGTGGAGGTCGTCTATGTCGCCGGTCGCCAGACGTTCCAGTCCGGCCCAGGCGATCATCGCGCCATTGTCGGTGCACAGCCACATCGGCGGCGCGACGAAGGGCAGGCCGTTTGCGGCGGCGAGGCTGGCCAGTGACGCGCGGATGGCCTGATTGGCGGCGACTCCGCCGGCCACCACCAGCGCGCTGGCTTGCGGGAAGGCCGCGATGGCGCGCGCGGTGCGATCCACCAGGCAATCGCAGGCGGCCTGCTGGAAGCTGGCGGCGAGATCGGCGATGTCTTGTTCGGTTGGCACTGCGATGGCGGCGCGCGCGCGCAGAACGGCGGATTTGAGGCCGGCGAAGGAGAAGTGCGGCTCGTCACTGCCCACCAGCGGTCGCGGCAGGGCAAAGCGCGCTGTGCCCGACTTTGCAGCGCGTTCCAGCGCCGGGCCGCCGGGAAAGCCCAGCCCCAGCACCTTGGCTGACTTGTCGAAGGCCTCGCCCACCGCATCGTCGATGGTGGTGGCTAGCCGGCGATAACGGCCAACGCCTGCGACGCCCAGCAACTGGCAATGCCCGCCCGACACCAGCAGCAGCAGATAGGGGAATTGCAGGCTCGCGTCGGCCAGTCGCGGGCTTAGTGCGTGGCCTTCGAGGTGATTGACGGCGATCAGCGGCTTGTTCGCGGCAAAGGCCAGCGCTTTCGCCGTCACCAGCCCCACCATCACGCCGCCGATCAGGCCCGGCCCGGCGGTGCCGGCAATGGCGTCCACATCGGCCAGCGCGATGCCGGCTTCGGCCAGTACTGTTTCCACCATAGGTGCCAGCCGGTCGGCATGGGCACGCGCCGCCAGTTCCGGTACGACGCCGCCAAACCGCTCATGCGCCTCGTTCTGGCTGGCGATGCGCTGGGCCAGGATGGTGCGATCGCCGCGCACCAGCGCCACCGCGGTTTCATCGCAGCTGGATTCGATCCCAAGAACCAGAGGGCCATTCATGGCGCACAGCTAGGGCCAGTCTTGCCAATCCGCAATGGCCGCGCCATTGGCTTGGGGCATGAGCTTCAAGATCGGTACCCGCGGTTCTCCCCTTGCGCTGGCCCAGGCGCACATGACAGCTGATGCCCTGAAGGCCGCACACGGCTGGGGCGATGCGGACGTGGAGATCATCATCATCCACACCACTGGTGACAAGGTGCAGGATCGCGCACTGGCCGAAATCGGCGGCAAGGCGTTGTGGACCAAGGAGCTGGACGCCGCCCTGATGGATGGCCGCATCGACATCGGCGTGCATTCGATGAAGGACGTCGAAACGCTGCTGAAAGACGGCATCTGTCTCGCGGCCATGTTGCCGCGTGCCGATGTGCGCGAACGGCTGATCGGCGCGACGAGCATCGCCGTCCTGCCGCAGGGCGCGCGTGTTGGCACTTCCAGCCCCCGCCGCGCTGCGCAGTTGAAGGCGAAGCGGCCGGATCTGGTAACGGACATCCTGCGCGGCAATGTGGCGACACGACTGGCGAAGGTGGAATCGGGCGCCATTGATGCGACGCTGCTGGCCGCTGCGGGGCTGGACCGGCTGGGTCAGACGGTCGGCAGCCTGATCGAGCTCGATGAAATGCTTCCCGCCAGCGCCCAAGGTGCCGTGGGCATAACCGCCCGCGACGGCGATGAAACGACGCTGGCGCGCTTGGAACCGATCAACCACCTGCCCACCTTTCAGTGTGTCAGCATCGAGCGCGCGTTCCTGGCGGCGCTGGGTGGCACCTGCCATTCGCCGGTGGCGGCGCTGGCGCGGCTGGAAGGTGAAGGCGTTGGTTTCCGTGGGCAAATCCTTGCCGAGGATGGCAGCGAAGTGCAGGAAGGCGGCTTCAACGCCGCCCTGCACGAAGCGCATGAGCGGGTGGCCGAACTGGCTGCCGAACTTTTGGGCCGTTCCAGCCCGGCCGTGCGCGGCCTGTTTACGGCCTGATGCGCATCCTGGTCGTTCGCCCGCAACCGGGTGCGGACCAGACCGGCTTCAGCCTGCAACAGCTGGGCCATGAGGCCTTGGTGCATCCCCTGCTGGAAACCCGGCCGGCCCCCTGGGAATTGCTCGCCGAGACCCCGGATGCCGTTATCCTTACGAGTGCCGCCGCCGTGCGCCATGCCGGTTGGAAGGCCCAAGCGCTGAAATCGCTGCCGGCCCATGCCGTTGGCGACGCGACGGCGCTGATGGCGAAAATGTCAGGATGGACGAATGTCACTATCGGCCCTGGCACTGTCCAGGCTTTGCTGGACAGTCTGGCCGCGGGGCCGCAGCGCCGGCTCCTGCATCTGGCGGGAGCAGAGGTGACAGCAGTAACAGTGCCGGACGCGCTCAGCCTAACGCGTGTTACGGTCTATGAAACGTCTTTGCTGCCGCTGACGGTCCTGCCGCAGATCGACGCCGTTTTGCTGCATTCGCCGCGCACCGCCCGCCACTTTGCTGCGGAATGGGATCGGCTGGGCGGTCGCCGCGATGCCACGGCTGTTTACGCGATCAGCGAGGCAACGTTGGCGGCCGCCAGCACGGGCTGGGCCAGCACCGCTGTTGCGGCCAGGGCCACCGGAAAGGCCTTGCTGGCGATGCTGCCCAAAGCCTTGTAGGAAGGCACCATGAACGATCCTTTCGACCGCAGCGAGATCGGGGAATCAAGCCTGGCCGCAACCGAAAGGCTGCGCGCCCGGTTGATGACGCAGGGGCCGTCGGGCCCGCAGCAAACGTCGCGGCGCAGCGGTTTGGCCTGGGCGATTGCGGCGGCATTGTTCGCCTTTGCCGCCGGGTTGATCGCCAACCCGTGGTTCGAACAGGCGGTGCGCGGCCTGCTGCCATTCGTGGCGGTGGCAAGTAGTGGCGAGACCAATGCCTTGGAAAAGCGATTGGCGGCGCTGGAACGCGCGCGGGGGGCAGCGCCAGTGGTGGCATCGGAACGGCTAGCCCGCACCGAAGCCAAGGTGGAAAGTAGCACCGATCAGATCCAGCGCGATGCCGAACGCATTGACGAACTGAACCGCCAGTTTGCCCGGCTGGCGGAGCGTGTGGCGGCCACGGAAGCCCGCGATGCCAGCGTGGTTGCCGCTGCCCAGGGCGCTGCCGACCGGGCCGAATCGATGCTCACCGTTCTGCTTCTGCGCCGTGCGGTGCAGGATGGCCGCCCGCTCGATGCCCTGCTGCCAGCCACGCGCCGCCTATTCGAGGAAAAATACGCCGACGAGGTGGCGGCGCTGGAGGGGCTGTCGGCCGCGCCGGTGACGCGGGCGCAGTTGGCGCGTGCGCTGTATGGGCTTTCGGATGCGGGGCCTGGCACGACGCGGCCCGATTGGTGGCAGGCTTTCATGCGCCGGGTGGAAACCACTTTCTCCACAAGCGAAGGCGCTGGCCCGGTGACGCAGGCGCAAGGCCTGATGAAGCGAGGCAACGTGGTGGCGGCGGCGGCCGCACTGCGCCGGGCAACGGCCCTGCGCGGCAATGCTACGGTGCGCGGCTGGCTGGCAACGGCTGATCGCCTGTTGGCCGGCGAGGCTGCGCTGGTGGCTCTGGAGGCCGCTGCTGCTGCACCGCTGCCGGCTCCGGCGGCTGTTGCTGCGCCGACGCGTTGAACGACACCGCCTCTCCGCGCGCGACAAGGGCCTGGGCGCTGGCCCAGGCGGTACGTGATCCCTATGTGATTCTGATCACCATCTATATCTTCATGCCATGGTTCGTCAGCGCCGTGGTGGGCGATCCGGTACAGGGCCAAGCGCTGGTCGCGCGGGGCGGCAAATGGGGCGGCTGGGCAGTGATGCTGTCCATGCCGCTGCTTGGCGCGATGATCGATCGGCTGGGGCCACGAAAACCGCTGCTGGTGCCAATCGTGCTGGCTATGGTGGTGATTACCACCAGCCTGTGGTGGGTGATGCCGGCGCGGCCAGGCGGGATCAGCACCGGACTGGGCGTGATGTGGGTGATTGGTGCCGGCGCGGTGATGACCTGGCTGTTTTCCGCGCACGAGATGCTGCACAATGCCCTGCTGGTGCCGGCGGCTGGTCATGCCGGTGTGGCGCAGGCCAGCGGGCTGGGGCTGGCTGGCGGCAATGCCATGAGCGTTGGCCTGCTGCTGTTTGTGCTGCTGGCTTTTGCGCTGCCGGGAACTGTGGATTGGCCGTTCGTGCCGACCATGCCCTTGCTGGGGCTTGATCCGGCGCTGGGCGAACCGGCGCGCGTCACCGGGCCGATCGTGGGGGCACTGATGCTGGTGGGCAGCATCCCGCTGTTCCTATTCGTGCCCGACATGCCGCGCACCTGTACCCGGCTGGGGGCTGCGCTGGTGGGCGGCACTCTTGATTTTTGGCGGCTGTTCCGGGATGTGCGCGTCAATGCCAATCCGCTGATGTTTCTGCTGGCACGGATGATCTTCACCGATGGCCTCACCGCCATCCTGCTGTTTGGCGGCATCTATGCGGCAGGCACCATGGGCTGGGGCACGTTGCCGATGCTGGGCTATGGCATCGTCCTGAGCTGTGCGGCGGTAGCGGGCGGGCTGCTGGCGCCGCAGCTCGATGGCTGGCTGGGGCCGCGCCTTGCCCTGATGCTGGAATTGCTGCTGTTGATCGTGCTGCAGTCGCTGGTTCTGGGCATGGGGCCGGCTTGCATCCTGTTCCAGCCTGTCGCCGCAACGCCGATCTGGGATGGGCCGATGTTCGCCACATGGCCGGAACTGGTGTTCCTGGGGCTGGGCTGCGGCCTAGCCATCACTGTCACCTCGGCCTACGCGTCGTCACGCACACTGCTTACCCGGCTGGTGCCGCCCGACAGGCTGGGCGCGTTCTTCGGGCTTTACGCATTATCGGGCACCGCCACCATGTGGCTGGGGCCGTTGCTGGTGGAACATGGAACGCGGATTGGCGGCAGCCAAGCTTCGGGCTTTGTGCCTGTGATCGGCCTTCTGGCAACGGGGCTGGCGCTGCTGCTGTTCGTCCGAGGCGGCGGGAAGCTTTAGCCCTCGATTTTCTCGCGGGCGTAGGTGCCCCATATCTGGCCGCGCAGGACGTAACCGGATTTGCCATCCTTGCTCACCCGGCACCAGATATCCTCGCACAGCGTGATGTTCACCACTGCGCCCGCAGCGATCCGCCAGGCGATACGGCTCTTCATGTCGGGCGCGACGTAGAGCAGGCGTTGCTGATCCTTGACGATCCCGGTACGCTGCCCGGTGAGCAGCGCCTTGTTCATCCAGCCGATGGTGCCATCGGGATCGCGCACCTGCCGCCAGATCTCATATTCCTTCAGGATTTCCAATGGCAGGCCGGGGCGCTTGTATTCCCATAGGATCGGGAAACGCTCGCCGGGGCCGGAACGCATCATGGCGCTGCCGCCTTTGATCGAGACAAAGCGCGGCTTGGGCAGATCGGTGGTGCCATCGGCGAACTCGGCGGCCTGCGCCGGAATGGCCGCGACAGCGCACGCGATGGCAAGAAACAGGGCGTTCAGCGTGGTCTTCATGGGCCTTCCTCTTGACCGTTTGGCCGTTGCCGCGCAAGCCTTGCTCATCGCAGCGACCCCATATTCGGACCCGTTTATGCCCAACAAGCCCCGCCCTAAGGTCATCGTCACCCGCCGCCTGCCGCAGGCCGTGGAAACCCGCATGGCTGAATTGTTTGATGCCGAATTGAACCTGACCGATACGCCCTTCACGGCCGAACAGTTGGCCGAAGCCGCCCGTAACTGCGATGTGCTGGTGCCCACGGTAACCGATCATGTTGATGCCGCGGTGTTTGCGGCCGCGGCGGAAGGTGGCCGGCTGAAATTGTGCGCCAATTTCGGCGTGGGCGTCGATCATATCGATCTGCACGCCGCACACGCGGCCAAGGTGACGGTTACCAACACGCCCGGCGTGCTGACCGACGATACCGCCGATATGGTGATGGCGCTGATCCTGGCGGTGCCGCGCCGGCTGGGCGCTGGCGAAAAACTGGTGCGCGCCGGCGAATGGGCCGGCTGGTCGCCCACCGGCATGCTCGGCCACCGCATCACCGGCAAGCGGCTGGGCATCATCGGCATGGGCCGCATCGGTAGCGCCGTCGCCCGCCGCGCCCGCGCCTTCGGCCTGACCGTGCATTACCACAATCGCCACCGCCTGCCCGCCAGCGTGGAGGCGGAGATGGAAGCGACGTGGTGGGCCGATCTGGATGCCATGCTGGCGCGGGTGGACATCATCACCATCAACTGCCCGCACACGCCCGATACGCATCATCTGATCGACGCCCGCCGTTTCGGCCTGATGCAAAAGAGCGCCTATTTGATCAACGCGGCGCGCGGCGAGATCGTGGACGAAAATGCGCTGTGCGAAGCCCTGGCCAACGGCCAGATCGCCGGAGCGGGCCTGGACGTGTTCGAACATGAACCGGCGGTCGATCAGCGCCTGCTCAAGATGACGAACGTTGTGCTGCTGCCGCACATGGGTAGCGCCACCTTCGAAGGGCGGCAGGCGATGGGCGAGAAGGTGATCGCCAATGTCCGCGTGTGGGTAGATGGGCACCGGCCGCCGGATATCGTGTTGGAAGGTTGGGTCTGACCCCTCCCGCAAGCGGTAGGGCCTGCCGGTCATCAAGAAGGTCTAGGCTGCCTGCAACCAAGGGAGCCACACCATGAAAGCCATCCGCCTCCGCCACCCCGCCGGCATCGACAATCTGCGCCATGAAGACATGGCCGAGCCTGGCACTCCAGGGCCCGGCCAGATCAAGGTGCGGCTGCGGGCGAGCAGCCTGAACTACCACGATTATATCGTCGCCGTCGGCGGCATCCCAACGCCCGATGGCCGCATCCCGATGAGCGACGGCGCCGGCGACGTGCTGGCCGTGGGCGAAGGCGTCACCGAGTTCCGCCCCGGCGACATGGTGGTATCCACCTTCTTCCCGACCTGGCTTGATGGCCGGCCCAACATGGCGGGTTTCGCCGGCGTGCCCGGCGATGGCGCCGATGGCTATGCTGTGGAAGAAGTCGTCGCGCCGGCAACTTCCTTCACTCATGCGCCGTTTGGCTATTCACATGCCGAATCCGCCACCCTCACCTGCGCCGGCCTCACTGCCTGGCGGGCGCTGGTGCCGGAAGGCAATCTGAAGGCCGGCGACGTGGTGCTGGTGCAGGGCACTGGCGGCGTTTCCATTTTTGCAATGCAATTTGCCAAGGCGATGGGCGCGACCGTGATCGCCACCAGCTCAAGCGACGAAAAGCTCGGCCGGCTGGCGGCGATGGGCGCCGATCACCTGATCAACTACAAATCCACCCCTGGCTGGGGCGCGGAAGCCATGAAGCTGACGCAAGGGCGCGGCGTCGATCATATTGTCGAAATCGGCGGTGCCGGCACCATGCCCGAATCGATCACCGCCTGTGCCGTGGGCGGCCATATCAGCCTGATCGGCGTGCTGGCGGGCTATGCCGGGCCGATTCCCACTGTGCAGCTTATGGCCAAGCAGATCCGCCTGATCGGTATCACCGTGGGTACGCGCCGGCAACAGCAGGACATGATCCGTGCCATTAACCAGAACGGCATCCGCCCCTTGATCGATTCGCATTTTCCGCTGGCCGAACTGGGCGCGGCGTTCCGGCACCAGGAGAGCGGCAAGCATTTCGGGAAGATCTGCGTCGATATTTAAAGAAGCAAGATGGCCTCCGGCGGGCAGGGCCTGAGGTCCTGCACCCGCTTTCATTTTTGGTCGGCGCCGATGCTTTGAGGACAGCGCCGCAGGCAATTATTCCATGTCTGCGGCGCTAATTTGCGAATTTTGAACGGGAGCCGCCCGAATAGCAACGGGTGCAGGGTCTGCGGCCCTGCCCGCCAGAGGCCTCACTTCTACCTGAACCTCAAGCCCCGGTGAGGATCCGATCCACCAGTTGCTTCACCGTCGGGATGAAGCGGTTGGAATAATAGGGATCGCTGGCGAAGCGGTAGGCGCTGTGGCCGGCGAAGGCGAGGTTGGCATCGGGTTCGCCGCCGTGGGCGATGTCCTGCAGGGTTTTCTGGATGCAGAAGCTGCGCGGATCCGCCAGGCGACCGGTGGAGTTGCCCTCGTTGTCGGCCCAAGCCGAGAAGCCGCAGTGGGAGAGGCAGCCCATGCAATCGGCCTGATCCTTGCGAATGGTGGCGCGCTCTTGGGGGGTGACGAACACCAAAGTATTGTCCGGCGTTTTCAGGGCTTCGGTGAAGCCGGCGCCAAACCATTCGCGGGCGCGGTTCAGATCATCGCGAGTGACGAAATAGCGTTTGGAGCCTACGCCGACATCCAGCGCGAGCTGGTGATCGCCGGTGGCCGTGGTGGAAAAGGCGATCTGGCGTTCGCTGCGGCCTTCGAGCGCGCGCAAGAACGGGTTGCGGATCGCCGAGGAATAGAAGCCGGTCGGCGAGAATTTGTGGAGCAGGATGTCGCCCTTTTCCATATCGAACAGCCGCTGCTTCCAGCTGTCGGGGATCGGGCTTTCCTGGGTGAGCAGCGGGCGGGTGCCGAACTGGAACACGATCTGACCCAGTTCCGGATTATCGAGCCAGTTGGCCCATTCGTCCAGCCGCCAGACGCCGCCGGCCATGATGATCGGCACCGATTCGGGCACACCCAGTTCCCGCATGGTGGCGCGCAGTTCGGAGACGCGGGGATATGGGTCTTGCGGCCGGCGCGGGTCTTCGGCGTTGGAAAGCCCGTTGTGGCCACCGGCTAGCCACGGATCTTCATAGACCACGGCGCCTAGCCATTCAGCTGCCTTGGAATAAGCGCGTTTCCAAAGGGCGCGGAAGGCGCGGGCCGAACTGATGATTGGATAATAATAGACGCCGTGCTGCGCCGCGATTTCGGAGAGTTTGTAGGGCATGCCGGCGCCGCAGGTGACACCGTTGATCAGCCCTTTGGTGCGCTCCAGCACGCCTTGCAGCACGCGCTGGGCGCCGCCCATTTCCCACAACACATTGATGTTTATGCCGCCGATGCCGCGCTTCAATTCGGGCGCGGCGATATCATAGGCGCGTTGCACCTGGGCAACGCCGCCTTCGATGGCATAGTGAACCAGTTCTTCATGGCGATCGCGGCGCGTAGGGGCACGATAGATTTGCGGGATGATGTGGCCATCGGCGTCGTAGCTGTCAGCGTTTACCGCGCTGACAGTGCCGACCCCGCCAGCCAGTGCCCATGCGCCCGAAGAGGCGTGGTTGGTGGCGGAAACACCCTTGCCCCCTTCCACCAGCGGCCACACCTCGCGGCCGCCCATTACCAGCGATTTCACACCCGAAAGCATTTTGACCCGTTCAAAAGCGCCGGCCCCATCTGCCAACCACGGCCCTATTGCGGCAAACTGATGGCGATGCGCAAGCTGTGCTGTTGTCTCAGGCTGGCGTTGCGGCCCCTGCAGGTGCTTTTGCATAGGAGAAGGCCGGCTCGTCGAGATCGACCCGCGGCATCTCATCCTTTTCGCGCCAATAATCCTGGGTGTGGCGCCATTCCGGGCCAGGCGCGGTTTTCGGCAGCAGGTGCTGGCCGCGGGCAAGATAGCCGGGGTTGAAGTCCTCCGGATCGACCCATAGCCCGCGCGGGGCATCTGCAAGGTCGAGCGGCAGCACCACCTCGACCCGGTCGGCGCCTTTCTCCTCCATGTGCTGCAACAGCCGGCAGGTGAATTCCGAGATCATGTCGGAACGCAGGGTCCAACTCGCCCTGAAATAGCCGAACACCCAGACAAGGTTGGGCACGCCAGTGAACATCATGCCGCGCCAGGTGACGGTGTCGCCCATGTCCAGCGGTTTGCCATCGATTCTGAAGGCGATGTCCCCGAACACGCACAGGTTGAAGCCGGTGGCGAGCACGATCATGTCGGCCGGGACGGTGGTGCCATCTTCCATCTCCACGCCTTCGAGGGTGAAGCGCGCAATCGTGCCTGTGACGACATCGGCCTTTCCGGCTCGCACGCCTGCGAACAGATCACCATCGGGCACGAAGGCGATGCGCTGCCGCCACGGGCGATAGGTGGGCGTGAAGTGGCGCATGTCGAATCCTTTGGGCAGCAGCGCCTGCACACCCGCCAGCAGTTCGGCCGTCATTGCTTCGGGCGCCTCCCGGCACTGGCGCACGACCTGATCTTGATCGTAAATCACTTTCTTGCGCACGATGTCGTGGATGGTGGCCTCGTCCACGCCGATCGGGCGCAGCAGCTCGGCCATCTCGTTTTCATTGCGGCCGGGGATGAAATAGGTCGGGCTGCGCTGGATCATGGTAATGTGCTCGGCTTTCTCGGCCATCGCCGGCACCACGGTGGCCGCCGTCGCACCCGATCCGATCAGCACGACCCGCTTGCCGCTGTAATCGGTGGCTTGATCCCATTCCTCGGTGTGGAGGATCGGGCCCTTGAAATCGGCCATGCCGGGATAGTTCGGCCAATAGCCCTGATGATGGCGATAATAGCCTTGCGCCATCCACAGGAACGGCGCGCGAAACTGGCGGTGCGTGCCGTCGGGTAGTGCGGCGGTGACGGTCCAGCGCGCAGTTGCGCTGTCCCAATCGGCGGTTTCGATGCTTTGGTTGTAGCGGATGTGGCGATCGAGGTCGTTCTCCTCGATCATCTCGCCCAGATAGGCCTGAATTTCGGCGGCCGTGGCGATCGGCGGCCCTACCCATGGCTTGAAGCCGAAGCCGAATGTATAGAGATCGGAATCCGAACGGATTCCGGGGAATTTGTGGGTGAGCCACGTGCCGCCGTAACTCGCCTCTCGTTCCAGCACCAGGAAACGCTTGTGCGGTAGACGCTGCTGCAGGTGCCAGGCCGCAGAGAGCCCGGAAATGCCGGCACCTATCACCAGCACATCAACATCGGTAATCGCGCCTCCGTCTGTTCGTTCGGGGGCCGGGCGGGCCGGGGTGCGAGCGTCCATCGTCTATCCTCCCAAATCTGGGGCGCAGCTTCGCGCCGGCGGCACCGTTGTGCCTTGATTTGGATCAAAGGCCACGCCTGCCCTTTTCCACAGTCGCACAATCGGGCATGGCGCCGGTCATGTCTGATGCCGTTTCCGATCCCACCACCATCCGCCGCCTTTATGGCCGCCGGCAGGGCCACGCCTTGCGGCAAGGCCAAGCCGAATTGTTTGCCGATCTGTTGCCGCGTATCGCGGTGCCAGCGGAAGGCCCGATCACGGCGTCGACCCTGTTTGGCGATGATCGCCCGCTGTGGCTGGAAATCGGCTTTGGCAAGGGCGAGCATATGGTAGGCCAGGCGGCGATGCGCCGTGATGTGGGCCTGATCGGCGCGGAACCGTTCGTGGATGGCGTGGTCGGCGCACTGATGGCGGTGCGGGATGGCGGCCTCCCCAACGTGCGCATCCATCATGGCGATGCGCTTGATGTGCTGGAACGGCTGCCCGAGGCCAGCGTGGAACGCGTGTTCCTGCTCCACCCCGATCCGTGGCCCAAGGCCCGCCACGCCAAACGCCGCTTCATGAACCCCGGGCCGATTGATCGCATTTCCCGCGTGATGAAACCGGGCGGAGAATTCCGCTTTGGCACTGATCATCCGATCTATTGTCGCTGGGCGCTGATGCAGATGGGCAAGCGCCGCGATTTCCGCTGGTTAGGCGATACAGCGGCGGATTTCCTGACCCGACCCGCCGATTGGCCGCAGACCCGTTATGAAGCCAAGGCGCGCCGGTTGGGCCACGAGGTGTGGTATTTCCGCTGGCAGCGCCTGTGACGTTGCGGCCATTGACCACGCCGCGTCATATCGCCTAGGCCAAGCGGCGTGAGCACCTATCTCGACTTTGAAAAGCCGATTGCCCAGATCGCCCAGCGCGCGACCGATTATCGTGCGGCCGGCGATGATGCCGGCGCCCGCCATGCCGAGGGCGCGGCGCGCCGGCTGCTGGCCGAAACCTATGCCAAACTGTCGCCTTGGCAGAAAACGCTGGTCGCCCGCCACCCGGCGCGGCCGCATTTTTCGGATATCGCCAAGGCGCTGGTGGAGGATTTCACCCCGCTGGCCGGCGATCGTGCCTATGGCGAGGACCTGGCCATAGTGGGTGGGCTGGGCAAGCTGCGTGGGCTGAATGTGCCGGTGATGCTGATCGGCCATGAAAAGGGCAACGACACCGCTTCCCGCGTGAAGCACAATTTCGGCATGGGCCGGCCCGAAGGCTATCGCAAGGCCGCGCGGCTCGTGGAGCTTGCCGCCCGTTTCAATGTGCCTGTGATCACCTTGGTTGACAGCGCTGGCGCTTACCCGGGCGTGGACGGTGAAGCCCGCGGCCAGGCTGAAGCCATTGCGCGTGCCACTGCCGCCTTTCTGGGCGCGCCAGTGCCGATCATCACCGCCATCACCGGCGAAGGCATGTCGGGCGGCGCCATCGGCATCGCGGCGGCTGATCGGGTGATAATGCTGGAACACGCGGTTTATGCGGTGATCTCGCCCGAAGGCTGCGCTTCCATTCTGTGGCGCAATGCCGACAAGCAGGCCAATCGCGCGGCGGATGCGGCTGAAGCGATGAAGGTGACGGCGGCTGACTGCAAGGCGCTGGGCGTGATCGATACCATCGTGTCCGAACCGCTGGGCGGGGCCCATCGTGATCCGGCCGCTGCCATCGCCTCGCTGTCGATGGCGATTGCCAGCGAATTGCAGCCGTTGCTGGCGCTGTCACCGGTGGCGTTGGTGAAGGCTCGCCGCGCCAAATATCTGGCGATGGGCCGCAATCTTTAGAACCGCTGGCCCCGCCGGCTGGCACATTGGCCTGCGTTCACGCTATGATGCGACCATGAAAAATCTGGTTCGCACGCTTGCCCTGTCCGCCTTGCTGGCTGTTCCGGCGCTGGCGCAGGCACCCCCTGGCTTGACCGAGAGCGAGCGCCGGTCGGGCGCGCAAGCCCATCCGCAGATACTGCAGCAGTTCGGCGGCGCCATGAGCGGGCCGGTGGCGGATTATGTGCGGGGCGTGGGCCAGAAGATTGCCGTGCAATCGGGCGGCGGCGCGCGGGCAACCGATTACACCGTGACCTTATTGAATTCCAACGTTAACAACGCCTTCGCCATCCCCGGTGGTTATGTCTACATCACCCGCCAATTGCTGGCGCTGATGAACGATGAGGCCGAACTAGCCTTCGTGATGGGCCATGAAGTGGCGCATGTCGCCGCCCGCCACGGCCAGAAACGCCAGAACCGCGCCGCGCTGTCCAACGTGCTGGCTGGCGTGGCCGGGGTGCTCACCGGGTCCGATCTGATCGGGCGCGGCGCCGGCGTGGTCGCCGGGCTGACGACGCTGGGTTACAGCCGCGATCAGGAACGCCAGGCTGACAGCCTTGGCGTGCGTTATCTGGTCAATGCCGGTTATGATCCTGATGCCGCCACCGACAGCTTGGCCGCGCTTGGCGCGCAGACGGCGTTGGAGGCGCGGCTGAAGGGCCAGGGCGGTGCCGAGCCGTCGAAATGGCTTTCCACCCATCCCCCTAGTGGCGAACGCGTGGCGCGGATGCGCAGCGAAGCGCAGGCCATTCGCACCTCCAGTCGCGCGCTCAACCGTGATGCGTTCCTGAATGCCATCGACGGCATGATCTATGATGATGATCCGGCCGAAGGCGTGGTGGTGGGCAGCGGCTTCCGTCACGGCGGGTTAGCGCTGGCACTGGATGCGCCGCGGGGCTTTGCCATCGCCAACAGCCCGCAGGCAGTCACCGGGACGGGGCCGGGCAATCTGAAATTCGATCTGCGCGCCGCCGATGCGCGCAACGCTGATCTGTCCAGCATTGCTGGCGCGCGTTGGCAGCAACTTGGGGTTTCGGCCCAGCCGATGCGCGCCACGCGCATCAACGGGGTAGAGGCGCTGGAAGGCAGCATTCGCGCCGGATCACAGGCCGGCCCGGTGGAAGCGACGCTAACCGTCTATCGCTGGTCGCCGCAACTGGCGCTTACCCTGGTCGGCATCGCGCCACAGGGCCAGCTGGCCGGCCTGGCGCCGGTGGCGGCGAGTGTGCGTCGGCTCAGCCCGCAGGACATCGCCAACATCCGCAGCCGGCGTATCCAGGTGGTGCGGGTGGGGGTCAATGATACGCTGCAAGGCCTAGCCAATCGCATGGCCTATGATGACGACAAGATGGCGCGATTCCTCACGCTCAATCAGCTTGCTGCCAATGCCCGTTTGAAGGCCGGCGACCGTGTGAAGCTGGTCGTCGTGCGCTGATGAAGATCGTTCATGTGGTGGCCGCTGCCCTAGTGGATGGCGAAGGCCGGGTGTTGCTCGCCCAACGGCCTGAGGGCAAATCGCTGGCTGGCCTGTGGGAGTTTCCCGGCGGCAAGCTGGAGCCGGGCGAATCGCCGGAGGCAGCACTGATACGCGAGCTGGACGAGGAGTTGGGCATCGTGGCCGATGGGTTGGCACCGTTCACCTTCGTCAGCTTTGCTTATCCCGATTTTCAATTGGTGATGCTGCTGTACTGGTGCCGGCAGTGGCAGGGAGAGCCGCATGGCCGCGACGGTCAGTCGCTGCGCTGGGAACGACCGGGCGCGATGGCAGCGCTGCCGATGCCGCCGGCTGATGTGCCATTGGTCGAGGCTTTGGTGGCCGCAATCGGCGTGTGAGGCCGCAACCAAGGTTGCACCTGTGTGACAGGGCGGCTATGGCCGGCCAAACCCGTCAGCCCACACCCCACAGTCAGGCGCGCGCGACATGAAGATTCTGGCCGGCAACGGCAATCCGGAACTGGCCCAGGCGATTGCCGCCTATCTGGAAATGCCGCTCACCAGCGCGTCGGTGCGGCGCTTTGCCGATGAAGAAATCTTCGTTGAGATCCATGAGAACGTGCGCGGCGAAGATGTGTTCGTAGTCCAGTCCACCGCGGCGCCGGCCAATGACAATCTGATGGAATTGCTTATCTGCATCGATGCGCTGCGCCGCGCGTCGGCGCGGCGGATCACGGCGGTTGTGCCCTATTTCGGTTATGCCCGCCAGGATCGCAAATCGGGTTCGCGGACGCCGATTTCGGCTAAGCTGGTGGCCAATCTGATCACCACCGCCGGCGCCGATCGAGTGCTGAGCGTTGATCTGCATGCCGGCCAGATCCAGGGCTTCTTTGATATCCCGACCGACAATCTGTTCGCCGCCCCGGTGATGGCTGCCGATATCACGGCGCGCATGGGCATGGACAATCTGATGGTCGTCTCGCCCGACGTGGGCGGTGTGGTGCGCGCTCGTGCGTTGGCCAAGCGGTTGGGCAACGCGCCGCTCGCCATTGTCGACAAGCGCCGTGAACGCCCGGGTGAATCCGAAGTGATGAACATCATCGGCGATGTGCGCGGCCGTCGCTGCATACTGGTCGATGATATCGTCGACTCAGCCGGCACCCTGTGTAACGCGGCTGCGGCTCTGCTTCAGGCCGGTGCGCAGAGCGCGACGGCCTATGTGAGCCACGGCGTGCTGTCTGGCGGTGCGGTGGCGCGTGTTGATGGCTCGGCGTTGTCCGAACTGGTCGTTACCGATTCGATCGCTGCCACGGCAGCGGTGAAGGCCGCGCAGAAGGTGCGCCGCATAACCATCGCGCCACTGCTGGCCGAAGCCATGCGGCGGACGGCAGAGGAAAGCTCGGTCAGCAGCCTGTTCGATTGAGGGCGGCCGCCACCCGCCTCAATCACCCTGTGGTTCAATCACCAGTCGAGCGATTGATCACCGTGCCATCGGGTTTGTAGACTTTCTCCGGCGTCACATATTCGCCCTTGGCGGTGCAGATGCCCCCCGGATCCTTGGCGCGCGTCTTGGCGCAGAATTCGGTGTCGGGCTTGGGCTGAGCTTGGGCATTGGCCGGCGCAAGTGCCAAAACGCTGCCCACAGCAATGGCCAGGGCACCAAGGGCGGCGGTGATCATCGTGCGGTTCATGTAGATCTGATACACGGCAATGGCTTGCGCCGCCATGAACAACCGCACTAATTCGGTGCTGTGTCATCCCCACACTCTCCTCCGCCGCAAGCGCGGCTGCTGCTCGACAGTGCGGCGCTGATCGCCAACTGGCAGGATTTTGCTGGTGCAGTGGGAGGGGCGGCCTGCGGCGCGGCGATCAAAGCGGATGGCTATGGGCTTGGTGCCCGCGCGGCGCTGGTCCGTCTGGCTGCGGCGGGCTGTAGGTATTTTTATGTGGCCCACTGGCAGGAAGTTCCGCCACTTCTGCCGCTACCGGACGGCGTCACCTTGTCTGTCCTCCACGGCGTTACGGCGGAAGAGATGCCCGCCGCGCTTGTATTGCCGGCACGGCCTGTGCTGGTGACGGCGGCACAGGTTGCGCTGTGGCGGCAGACCGGGCGGCCGTGCGAAGTGATGGTGGACAGCGGCATGAACCGGCTCGGCCTTGCGCCGTCAGAAACCTCCGATGTGCTGGCCGGACTGAAGGTGGCGGTGCTGCACAGCCATCTCGCCTGTGCTGACAATCCGACGCACCCCTTGAACGAAGCGCAGCGCGCCCGTTTTGCCGATGTGGCGGTGCGGGTGCCCGCGGCTGCCTATGCCTTGGCCAATAGCGCCGGGATATCGCTCGGCGCTGCCTTTCATCTCGATCTGGTGCGTCCCGGTATCGGCCTTTTTGGCAGCGGGCTGATGCCTGATGGGCGGGTATCGCGCACCGTGGCCCGGATGCAGGCCCGCATCATCCAGCTGCGCGATGTACCGGCTGGTGGCACCGTGGGCTATGCCGCCGTATTCGTCGCCTACCGGCCCAGCCGCATCGCCACGGTCGCTTTGGGCTATGCCGATGGTTATGCGCGCGGGCTTTCGAGCGCTGGCTGGGCGGAAGTGGCCGGCGTGCGCTGCCCGGCGGCCGGCCGCGTTTCCATGGATCTTGCCGCATTCGACGTTACCGAAGCGCCGGCTCTGGCCGAGGGTGACTGGCTCGATATCCCCTTTGATGTCGACACCATGGCCAGCCTGTCGGGCCGCACCAGCTATGAACTGCTGGTGGCGCTGGGCCAGCGCTTTGAACGGGTGTGGGCGTGATCGCCGCGCTGGTCTCCATTGGTGCGCCGGTGCTGGCGGCGTTGGCTGGTATAGGCCGGCTGATGCGCTTTGCCGTCACCGCGCTCACCCGGATGCTGCAGCCGCCCTGGTATCCGGCGCAGATGGCGCAGCAGATGCTCGTGATTGGCTGGTTGTCGCTGCCGGTGGTTGGCCTTACCGCGATTTTCACCGGTTCGGCGCTTGCGCAGCAGATCTTCATCGGCGGCAGTCGTTTTAACGCGGCCTCCACAGTGCCTGCGGTTACCGTGATCGGTGTGGTACGCGAACTGGGTCCCGTGCTGGGCGGGCTGATGGTGGCTGGGCGTGTGGCCAGCGCGATGGCCGCTGAACTGGGCACGATGCGAGTGACTGAACAGATCGACGCACTGGTGACGCTGCGCACAGATCCGTTCCGCTGGCTGGTGGCACCGCGCATATTGGCGGCCGTGCTGGTGATGCCGTTCCTGGTGCTGGTCTCGAATGCGTTGGGCGTGATGGGCGGCTGGCTGCTGGCGACGCAGCGGCTTGGCTTTAACAGCGCGCAATATCTCGCCACGACGCAGCGCTACCTTGAGGTCGATGACGTCATCTCGTCGCTGGTGAAGGCCGGCGTTTTCGGCTTCTTCATCGCGCTGATGGGCTGTTACCATGGTTATCACAGTGGTGGCGGCGCGGCTGGCGTGGGGCGGGCAACCACAAATGCCGTTGTTTCCAGTTTCATCCTGATCCTGCTGTCCAATCTGATCATCACCGTGATCGTGTTCGGGTCATGACGCCGCGGATTGCCCTCGACGGCGTGTCCAAGCGCTACGGCAGCCGGCAGGTGCTTGATGGCCTTGATGTGGCGGTTATGCCGGGCGAAAGTCTGGTGATCATCGGGGGATCTGGCACCGGCAAATCGGTGACACTGAAGTGTATATTGGGCTTGATGCCGATAGATACCGGATCGATAAAGGTAGACGGGCAGGACGTCGTGGGGCTGAAGGGCGCTGCACTTGATGCCCATCGCACCCGTTTCGGCATGTTGTTCCAGGGCGGTGCGCTGTTCGATTCGCTCAACGTGTGGCGGAACATCAGCTTTGCGCTGCCCGGAAGCGCTGCAGAGCGCAAGGCCGCCGCCATCGACAATCTGGCTCGCGTGGGCTTGGCAGCAGAAGTGGCCGACTTGAAGCCCGCCGAACTCTCGGGCGGAATGCAGAAACGCGTCGCCCTGGCCCGCGCCATCGCGGCGCGCCCACCGATTATCTTCTTCGATGAACCGACGGCAGGGCTGGACCCGATTACGGCCGCGGTCATCAATACGCTGATCCGCAGGCTGGTTACGGATCTGAAAATCACTGCAATTACCATTACGCACGATATGACGAGTGTGCGTTTGATTGCCGACAGGGTTGCCATGTTGCACGCGGGGAAGATCATCTGGAACGGGCCGTCGGCCAGCCTTGATGGCTGCGACAATGCCTATGTGCGCCAGTTTATCACCGGAAGCGCAGATGGCCCCATCCAGATGCCGGGTGTCGGGCCATGAGCCCGCCGAATCAATCCCTTAGCACTAGCGCGGCTTAACTGGCGGCGCCGCTGGTACGGGTGGCCGATGGCAATGCCGCTGTCTTTCAGGTTTTTCAGATCGCAGCAGTGCAAAACTTTTTGCCGTGATCCTCCGCATCCTGATCGAACGGCAGGAGGCCTCAGACGCGTTGCAGGAAGTATATCTCGGCGTGTGGCGCAAGTTAGCGACCTTTGATGCCGCAAAAGCCAGCCCGGTTACTTGTACGGCAACCATCGCGCGCAAAGGCACCATTGATCGGCTGCGCGTCCACCCGCCGCGTGAGACTGTGCCGGTGAAGGCTGCTTTTGATCTGGCCGATGACGGCCCGTCCGCCGACGCCGGCTTGATCCATGACTAGGATGCACGGCGCACCGCGGCCGCCTTGGCAACGCTGGAACCGCGCTGTGCCGCCACCATTCGCGCCTCCTAATATGATAGTGTGACCTTATGAAGAGCTGGCGGCTCGTGAACAGGTGCCGGTGGGCATGTTGAAAAGCTGGATGCGGCGCGGCCTGATGCGCCTGCGCGACCAGCCGTATGGGAGCCAGGCATGAGCCAGTAGCCCGAGGCTGCTGGCCTTGACCGTACTGGAAGCACTGGCCTTGGACCATCCGATGGTTGGCGGCAGCCGTATCGAACGCAAGGTGGCAAATTGCGGTTGCTGGGCGATCCCGAATACCATGTGCGTTTGAACGCTGGCAGGTGATGCCGTCGCCGCTGGATGATGTGAGGCCGGGCACGTCCCCGTCGCCGTTGGTTTGGGCGGGAACCGCGGCAGAGATCTAGCCGCCGCCGAGCCGCCGCCGGCGGTGGTCGGCGGCGGGTGGAACAGTGTCGGCCTGTGGCGGGGCTGGCCTTTGGTGGCCCGGTGCTGGCGGCGATGACCTTCACCGTCCTGGTGCAGCCGGCCACAGTAGCTGATGGTCCGGCGCTGGTGGCTACGTTGGCCGATGCCGATGGCAAGCCGCTGATTGCTAATGCCTATGATCAGTCCACCGACGGCAAGGTGCCGGAACTGTGGGTGATCAAAGGCAAGGATCCGCCGCGGTCGCTAGGCGTGATCGATATCGCCGCTGGCCGCAGCCAAGCCATCCCGCGCGAACGACTGGCCGGGCTCAAACCTGGGGTAGTGCTGGCCATTTGGTCGAACCCATGGGCGGTGCGCCTAGCGCCGCGCCTACAGGGTCGGTGATTGCCATGGGTAAGTTGTCGGCCGCCTGAAGCCTGGCCCATTTCGTCGCAGTGGCATTGGTATCCGCAAACCTGTCACCCATCTCGGATAGTTACAGGGTCCGCCTATTCCGGCGGCACCTTATCAACGAGATGGAGAATCTCATGCGTCCCAATACTGCCCTGCGCACCGCGCTGTTTGCAATCGCTGCGGCCGGCCTCACCCCCATGGCCAGTGCGCAGCCGATGGTGGGCGGCGCCCCCATGCTGCCTACCAAGGACATTATCGACAATGCCGTGAACTCGGCCGATCACACCACTCTGGTTGCCGCCGTGAAGGCTGCCGGCCTTGTGGACGTGCTGAAGGGCAAGGGCCCGTTCACCGTGTTCGCCCCCACCAATGCCGCCTTTGCCAAGCTGCCGGCCGGCACGGTAGAAACCCTGCTGAAGCCGGAGAACAAGGGCACGCTCACCGCCGTGCTCACCTATCACGTCGTGGCCGGCAAGTTCACCGCCGCTGATGTTGTGGGTGCCATCAAGGCCGGCGGCGGCAAGGCCGAATTGACCACAGTGCAGGGCGGCAAGCTGACCGCCTCGATGATGGGAAATCTGGTCATGCTGCGTGATGCAAAGGGCGGCATGAGCCATGTGCGCGTGGCCGATGTGATGCAGTCCAACGGCGTGATCCACGTGGTTGATGCGGTGGTGCTGCCGTAACGTATTTTGTTTGTTTCGTAAAAAGGGGCCGGCTCTTCCGAGCTGGCCCCGATTTTTTCGGCGGGCGCTAATCAGGCCGTGACGGCGCCGCGACAGCGGGCCGTGGTGCACACCAGGCGGAAGTTGGTGATCAGCATCTCTCACCTCGACGGTTATGTTAAGGCCATGGCCGAGGTGATGAAGCTTTCGTGGATGTTGGTCGGCACCACGCCGTCCATTTCGCCAAAGGTGTTGTTGAGGCCAGCGACTGCATCGCCATAACCGGTGCCGTTCCTTAGCGAATAGTTGTTCATCGTGGCGATGCGGCCATTGATGAAGTCAGGGCCACCTTGATCGCCGCCCGCGATGCCGACTTCGACATCTGTGCCAAGATTGCAGTATCTGGCGCCCTCCCTAAGGCCAAAGGCGCCAGCCGGGAGCCATCGTTGGCATCAAGTCCGATGTCGAAATTCAGGATCCAGCTGTTATCGACTTTGGCGAAACCTAAGAGATTTTCGCCATTGCCGTCACTGAAGATGATGAAATCCTGAAAGTCGAAAGTGCCGAACCCGCAATCGAGGCGGTTGTCTCCTTGGCGGAGGCCGCGGTGCCGGGGTTGTTGCCGAAATCGCGGCCGATGGTGGAACGGGCACCGTAACCGGCCATGGTTCGTCTACGTCACGCCCACCATACGGCTGATCGCTTCTCAGGCGAGATCCCCAAAGCTGCCCGACTGTGTCTTTAGTGCAGCAACGGCCGGAATGGCCATCGTGGTCGATACCATCAAAAGCAGCATCTTGTTCATCATACGCATCGAGTGGCCCATAAAGGTAAACAGAAGGTTGATTTCGAGTGTAGTCTTTACAGATCCGCTAGATGAAATTCATGGCTGTCGCGGCCCGCGACACAATTGACCGATAAGGCTGCGGGACCCGGCATAGCAGCGTGGGGATTTGCGGGGGATGAGAGGGCGTTGGGTCAGGCGGTTACGGGTTCTGCGCGGTCGTCCTTGGCCGTATCGTCCTCGGCCTGCTGCAGGGCCCACATTTCGGCATAAACGCCAGCGCGCGCCAGCAGTTCGTCGTGGCGGCCGCGTTCGATGATGCGCCCGGCGTCCATCACGACGATTTCATCGGCATCGGTGATGGTGGAAAGCCGGTGGGCGATGACGATGGTGGTCCGCCCGGCCGACACCCCGCCCAGCGCTTCCTGAATGCTGGCTTCTGTTGCGGAATCCAGCGCGCTGGTCGCTTCATCCAGGATCAGAATCGCCGGGTTTTTTAGGATGGTTCGCGCGATGGCGACACGCTGTTTCTCGCCGCCCGACAGTTTCAGTCCACGCTCACCCACCTGCGTCTTGTAGCCATCGGGCAGGCCCATGATGAAATCATGGATGGCCGCGCCCCTGGCTGCCGCGATGATCTCCGCCTCGGATGCATCGGGCCGGCCATAGGCGATGTTGTAGCCGATCGTATCGTTGAACAGCACCGTGTCCTGCGGAACAATGCCTATGGCGCGGCGCAGACTGTCTTGCGTGATATGTGCGATATCCTGTCCGTCGATGAGCACGCGGCCACCTTGGATATCGTAGAAGCGATAGAGAATGCGACTGAGCGTTGATTTGCCGGCGCCCGAATGGCCGACCACGGCAAGCTTGCGGCCCGGCGGCACGTCGAAATTCACCCCGTGTAAGATCTGCCGGCGCGGATCATAGCCGAACTGTACCGCATCGAAGGTGATGCGCGCGCCGGCCAGTTGCACTGGCGTCGCATCGGGGGCGTCGGCGATTTCCGGCTTGGTATCGATCAGGCGAAACATCGCTTCCATGTCGATCAGGCCCTGGCGGATTTCGCGATAGACCATGCCGAGCAGATCAAGCGGGCGGAACAACTGCATTAGCAGGCCGTTCACAAAGGCGATATCGCCGATGGTGAAACGGCTCTGATCCCAGCCCCACACCACATAAACCAGCGCGCCGGCCATCAATGCGTTGGTGATGAAGCTCTGCCCGATGTTGAGCCAAGCGAGCGACACTTCGGATTTAGTCGCAGCATCGGTGTAACGCTTGATGGCGCGGCCATAATTGGCGTTCTCGTGCGCTTCCGCGTTGAAGTATTTGACCGTTTCGTAATTCAGCAGACTGTCTACCGCGCGCGCGGTAGCCTTCTGGTCGCTTTCTACCATCTGGCGGCGCAGATTGGCGCGCCAATCGGTGATGCGCTGGGTGTAGACGATATAAGCCGCAACGGTTCCCAGCGTGGCCATCACCAGTTCCCAGCCAAACCCGCGCCCGAACAAGATGCACACCGCGGTGAGTTCAATCACGGTGGGGAAGATGTTGAACAGTAGGAAGTAGAGCATCGTATCGATGCTCTTGGTGCCGCGTTCGATCAGCCGGGTAAGTGCGCCGGTACGTCGATCGAGGTGGAAGCGCAACGACAGGCGGTGGATGTGGCTGAACACATCAAGGCTCAGGTGGCGTGCCGCTTCCTGGCCGACCTTTTCAAACAGCGCATTGCGGAAATTGTCGAACAAGACGCCGCCAAAGCGGGCGAGCGCATAGGAGGCGACCAGCGCCATCGCCACACCGGCGCCGCTCGACAGATTGGTGGACATGGCATCCAGCGCCAGTTTCAGCGTGTAGGGCATCGCCAGCATGACGGCCTTGGCCAGCAGCACCAGGCAGAGCGCGCCGACAACGCGTAGTTTAAGATCGGAACGGTCCGCCGGCCACAGATAGGGCAGGAAACGCTTGAGCGTCTTGAAGTCGGCCTCACCCTGCGGTGCGCCCGGATTGGCCATCGATTGCATAGGTACGCATATGGGCCGGGCGGCTCCGTGGCACAATGGGATGGATTCTCCCTTCCGGAAGCGGAAGGGCGGGGCGCACTTGCTCCACCCGGTCCGAACGCCCATGGTGCGGATATGCCGCGTATCCCCCGCAATATCCCCCGCCCCGGCCTGCCTGACCGGCAAGCCATCCTTGATTTCATCGCCACCCAGAAAGCCGGCGTGGGCAAGCGCGAGATCGCCAAGGCGTTCGGCCTGCACGCGCAGGACAAGATCGCGCTGAAGGCGCTGCTGAAGGAAATGATGGAAGCCGGTGAGCTGGAAACCGGCCCCGGCCGCAACCTGCACAAGGGCGGTGGGCTGCCGAGGGTGACGGTGATCCGCATCTGTGATGTTGCCGATGGCGTAGCGATTGCCGTGCCTGATCGTTGGGACCATGCAACCCCGCCACCGCGGCTGCGTATCATCGAAAGCCGCAAGCGTGCTGCGTTTGCGCTGGGCGACCGGCTGCTGGCCCGTATCGAGGAACAGGGCAACGGCCTGCTCGCCTTCCCGATGAAGGCGTTGGCGAAATCCGAAGAGTTTGTGCTCGGCATATTGCGCAAGGAACCGATGGGCTGGCGTCTGGTGCCGGTGGACAAGAAAGCGCGAACCGATCTGGCCATCAATGATCCCGGCGACGGTCAGTCCGGCGACCTCGTGCTAGCCGAACCCAGTGGCCGCCCGCCGCGCCAATATGGCCGGGTGGTGGAAGTGCTGGGCGATCCGTTCCAGCCCAAAGCGTTTTCGCTGATCGCCATTCACGCTAAGGGCATCCCGCACCGGTTCGATGAAACGACGCTCGATGAGGCCGAGCGCATGGCCCGGCAATCGCTGGGCGAGCGCGAGGATCTGCGCGCGCTGCCGTTCCTCACCATCGATCCCGCCGATGCACGCGACCACGATGATGCGGTGTGGGCGGCGCCGGATGAGGACCATCCCGGCCATTTCCGCGCCATCGTTGCCATCGCTGATGTGTCTTTTTACGTGCGCCCCGGCACCGCGCTGGATCGTTCGGCGCGCAGCCGCGGCAACAGCGTCTATTTCCCCGATCGCGTCGTGCCGATGCTGCCGGAAGTGCTATCGGCGCATGTCTGCAGCCTGGTGGAAAGTGAAGACCGTGCCGTGCTGGCCTGCCATCTGCACATCGATCCCGAAGGCAAGCTGCTCGATTGGCGCTTTACCCGCGCCGTCATCCGCTGCGTCACCAACATCGCTTACGAGGAAGCGCAGGCGACGATGGATGCCGGAAAGGGTGAATGGCTGCATGTGCTGCAACCGCTGTGGGCGGCTTGGGGCGCTCTCGCCAAGGCGCGCGCCCACCGTGAACCGCTGGAGCTGGAACTGCCCGAAAAGCGCGTTGTGCTGGATGAATCAGGCCGCATTGCCGCCATTTCCATCCGCGAGCATCTCGCCGCGCACCGGGTGATCGAGGATTATATGATCGCCGCCAACGTCGCGGCCGCCAAAGCGCTTGAAAAGAAGAAAGCTGGCTGTATCTTCCGCTGCCACGAGGCGCCCAGCCGCGAGAAGATCGTGGCGCTACGCGATTATCTTGAAACGTTGGGGCAAAACATCGCGCTGGGCCAGGTGGCGAAGCCGGCCGTGTTCAACCGCATCCTCGCCCGCGCCAAGGACGGCGAGAATTACGAGCAAGTGACCGAGCAGGTGCTGCGTACGCAGACCCAGGCCTATTATTCGCCGGCCAATGTCGGGCATTTCGGGTTGAGCCTTGGCAGCTACGCCCACTTCACCTCACCGATCCGGCGCTATGCCGATCTGGTGGTGCACCGCAGCCTGGTCGCGGCCTACCGGCTGGGCGACGGCGCGTTGCACAAGGAAGAGGAAAAGGGGCTGACGAAGACCGCCGATCACATCAGCATGACGGAACGCCGGGCCATGGAAGCCGAACGGGACACCATCGACCGTTATGTCGCTGCCTTCCTTTCCACCAAGGTTGGCGAGATCGTGAAGACGCGCATCACCGGCGTCGCCAAGTTCGGCTTCTTCGCCACCGTTGATGGGCTGGGTGGCGACGGGCTGGTGCCGGTCTCGACGCTTGGCGAAGAACGCTTCG
Source organism: Sphingomonas paucimobilis (assembly GCA_943369475.1). Taxonomy (GTDB): domain Bacteria; phylum Pseudomonadota; class Alphaproteobacteria; order Sphingomonadales; family Sphingomonadaceae; genus Sandarakinorhabdus; species Sandarakinorhabdus paucimobilis_A. Next base: position 123,985 of record CALRNJ020000005.1, read on the forward strand.
TGTTCGACGAGGACGCCCGCATCCTCGAAGGCATCCAGACCGGCACGCGCTACGCCGCCGGCCAGCGTATGGAGTTGCGTCTTGCCGAAGCCAGCCCGATCACGGGTGCACTGCGCTTTGAGTTGCCTGAAGGTGGCAGCAGCGGCGGCCCGCGTCGGGACCGCACAAGGCCCCGTGGGTTCACGCCCCGGCCTGGCAAATCACGGGTCCCGCAGGGGGTGCGCCGGGGGCGCAAATGAGCGACCGCATGACCGCCAAGCCAACCTGCCGTCGCGCGATTTCGATGCCACGATCGCCCTTTATGGCCGGCTGGGCTTCGATCTCGTCTATCGCGACCAGCAATGGCTGATCCTGGAACGCGGCCCGCTCGAACTGGAATTTTTCCCTATCCCTATCTCGATCCGGCCAGCAGCAGCTTTTCCGCCTGCATTCGGGTGGATGATTTGGCTGGCCTCTACACGGACTTTGCCGCCGCTGGTCTGCCCGGCTACGGTATCCCGCGGCTGGAACCGATCCGGCCCATCGTGGATGACCTGTTCATGCTCGGGCTGATTGATCCAGATGGCAGCCTGCTGCGCGGGTTGGGCGAAGGCGTCGCATGACTTGAGCCACAGCCGGCGCCATGCCATCACCGCGCCACTGGATTTCAGGGGAGATTGATGTTGAACAAGTTGCTGATCGCCGGCCTGCTGCTGGCCGTTGCCCATCCTGCGCTCGCCCAGGAAAAGCGCCAGACGCCGCGTGACGCCATGGTGGCCGAAGCCGATGCCGCCACCGCCCGCGCGCCGGTGGAGGAGCAAACCTTTGTGTCCAAGGGCAGCGTTTCCATCAAGGGCAAGGCTTATCCCTACACCGCGACCGCCGGCACGCTCACCATCCGGGATGACAATGCCCGGCCCACCGGCAGCCTGTTCTACACCGCCTACACCACCGGTGAGGCCAATCGCCCGGTAACCTTCTTCTACAACGGCGGCCCGGGTTCGGCGACGATCTGGCTGCACATGGGTAGCTTTGGCCCGGTGCGCGTGAAGACCGACAAGCCGGTGTATGTGACCCCCGATCAGTACAGCGTCACCCAGAATCCGTGGAGCCTGCTCGACAAGACCGACATCGTCTTCATCGATGCCATGGGCGCGGGCTGGTCGCGGCCACTGGGCGACAAGACGGGCAAGGATTTCAACGGCGTCGATCAGGATGCGGATGCCTTCGCTCGCGCGATCATGCGTTACGTGAGCAAGAACAACCGCTGGAAATCACCGAAATTCATCCTCGGCGAATCCTATGGTACGCTGCGCTCAGGCGTGGTGGCACGGATGCTGGAGGAACGTGGGCTTTCGCTGCACGGCGTCGCCCTGCTGTCCACCATCATGAACTATGGTGTTCGCCAGGCCGGCTATGATCAGAACCACATGGTGCTGTTCCCCGGCTATGCCGCCACCGCCTGGTATCACGGCACACTGCCGGGCCAGAAGCCGGCCGATCTCGACTCCTTCGTGAACGAAGTGCGCGGCTTTGTTTCCGGGCCTTATGCCGCCGCCTTGGCCAAGGGCAGCAGCATCAGTGACGCCGAGAAGGACGCGGTCGCCCGCCAGATGAACGCCTATACCGGGCTGCCCATCGATTTCATCAAGCGCGCCAACTTGCGGGTGGACCTGCAGCATTTTCAGACCGAACTGCTGCGCCCGCGCGGCCTTTCCATCGGCCGGCTCGACACCCGCTACACGCTGCCGCCCACCGATCTGAACGCCGACAGCCCGGATGAGGATCCGGCCGGCACCGCCATCACTGGCGCCTACATCTCCGGCTTCCAAGATTATGCGGTGAAGACACTCGGCGTGAAAACCGAACTGCCCTACAAACTCTCCGCCCGCGAGCCGGGGTACAGCTGGGACTGGTCCCACCGCCCTCCGCGTGGCGGCGTGCAGACGACACCGAACACCGCCGTCGATCTCGCCTTCACCATTCGCGCCAATCCGAAGCTGAAGGTGCTGTTCCTGAACGGCTATTACGACATGGCGACGCCCTTCTATGGCGCCGAATTCGATGCCAGCCACATGCTGCTGCCCGCCGATCTGAACAAGAATATCAAGTTCACCTATTACCAGTCCGGCCACATGATCTATCTGGCCGAAAGCGAGCTCGCGAAGATGCGCGACGACGTGGCGGCCTGGTACGATGAGGCTCTGAGGTAAGGAGAGCCTCCGGCGGGCAGGGTCGCAGACACTGCACCCGTTGGTTTTAGGGTGCTCTTGCACCAATAGTCCAAGTCATACTGGCGCAGGCCAGCATCCACGGTAGCCCAAGGATTCCCCCCCATTGCACACGACGGCGCGATGGATTCTGGCCTGCGCCAGCATGACATCATCTCGAATTTGATGGGCTGGCCAGAAACGAAAGTGGGTGCAGGGCTCAGCTCCTGCCCGCGGGAGGCCCCTTTTCACTCCGCTTTTATCGACGGCGCGACGAGGCCTTTGGTCAGCGGCCTTCCAGGACGCCCGCGACCGCCAGGAAAACGTCCGCACGGATCTGCACGCCCAGGTGGCTGCTGCTGATCTCGATCGATCGGCCGTGATTGTCGCGGCAGATTTCGCCGGCGACCAGTCCGTCGGACTGGCTCCAGATGGCCGTGCTGGGGACGGGGAGGGGGGCGGCGATTTCCGCGCTGCGGGCTGCCACTGCCGGATCATCGAGCCGTTCTCCTGTGAACCATTCGAAGAAGCGCCAGACATTGGTGGCTTTTCCGCTGCCGGCGAACGGTGAACTGATCGTGATGACTTCGCGCACCAGATCGGGCCGGCGATGCGCGACCAGCCGCGCAATCATGCCGCCGAGGCTGACGCCGATCAGGGTCACCGGGCCGTTTGTGGCCGCCATCGCTTCGAGGCGTTCGATGAGCTGTTCGGCCTGGGCGCCGGTTGTTCGCGCGCCAAAGTTGCGGCCCAAACCCCAGCTGTGCGCCTGGTAGCCCCGCTTCCGCAGGAAGCGTTGCAGCGGGAAAAACGCCCGTTCACCTTGCATCAGGCCGGGCAGCAGCATCACCGGGCGACCGTCACCGGTCTGTTCGCCGCGCAGCAGGGTCTTGTGGCGTGGCAGGTTCATCACGGTCCAGGCGGCACGCGGCAGCTCGGCAGCCCACAGCAGTTTGGAGGGTGGACGGATGGATTCGGTCAACACTGTCATCGTTATGTCATATAACGGTAACCGCCGCGTCGCAAACCACATCTGGGCATAGGCTTCTTGTCGAAAGAGCGCCGACTTTCGGAATGCGTTTGCCGTTGCAGTGCTATCCAAAATCGAAAGTGAGTGCAGGGCCTCAGGCCCAGCCCGCCGGAGGCCCCTCTTCAATCCACTTCAATCCTGATCGCATCCCCCGGCGCCATTGCCTCCAGCCAGCGCGCCAGCACCTCCCGCTCCATCGCCACACAGCCTTCAGTGGGGCGGCCATCCGGTTGGCAGACGTGCCAGAAGATGGCGCTACCGAGCCCTGGGACGGGTGGGCTGTCGTTGTGGGCCAACACCACGATGAGGTCGTAGGCGTGGTCACCGCGCCACAGGGATTCATGACTGTAGGGGTGCGGGGTGCTGACCGGGCGGTTGTAGGCCGGGTCGGTGGCGCCGTCGCTCCAGCCATCCCACGGGCGCAGCCAGCGCCAAGGCAGGGCGGTGTGCGGCGCAGGCAGTCGATCGGGGCGGATCAGCGCGGCGCGGATGGGCCAGAGGCCGAGGGGGGTCTTGCCGTCGCCTTCGCGCTTGCTGGCGGTGGGGCAGAAGCCGCCTTTGCCGAAGCTGGCGGCGTGGGTTTCGCCGAACGCGCTGACCGTGCCGGTGGCAGGGTTGGCGCGGAAGATCGTCACAGCATGTGCCCCTGCCGGTCGCGCTTGGTGGCGAGGTAGGCGGCGTTGTGCGGGTTGGGAGGCATGTCGTGGGCGACGCGGCTGACGGTGAAGCCGTGGGCGCCTAGGCCAGCGACTTTCAGCGGGTTGTTGGTCATCAGCGCCACGTTGCTCACGCCCAGTGCCTTGAACATGGCGGCGGCCAGGGAGAAGTCGCGCTCGTCGGGTTCGAAGCCGAGGCGGGTGTTGGCGTCGACCGTGTCCCAGCCCTGATCCTGAAGGGCATAGGCGCGCAGCTTGTTGAGTAGGCCGATGCCGCGGCCTTCCTGTTGCAGATAGAGCAGGATCCCGCCACCGGGGTTCTGCGAGATGGCGGCAAGCGCGGTGTGCAATTGTGACCCGCAATCGCACTTCAGGCTGTCGAGCACGTCGCCGGTGAGGCAGGAACTGTGCAGGCGGGTGAGCACCGGTTGGCTCACGTCCGGGTTGCCGATCACCAGCGCCAGATGTTCCGGGCCGCCATCATTGGGACGGAAGGCGACAACCTGGGTGTTTTCGGCGCTGGCTAGCGGCAGGCGGGCGCGGCTGGAAATGTGGACGCGTGCCACAGACGCCGGAAGGGTGAGTGCGCCTTCGGACGGGCAGGATACGGCGACGACGGCGCCGGCGAGTGGCACAGCGTAGACGGCGGGGATCAGGCCGGCATGCTTGACAAGCGCGATGGCGGCGCGGGCGGAGGCGGCATCACCATCCAGCGCGCGGGTACGGAACGGGCCCTTGAACGGGGTAGCAAGATCGAGCACCGGATCGGCGACAGCGCGGCTGCCCGCCAGATCGAGCCAGTCCGGCCGGTTTACCCAGACCGGTTCCGGATCGGGTGCGGCCGCCGCAATCTGGTTGGCAAGGTTGAGCACAGCAGCGCGCCGAGCGGTGATGATCAGGCCGGCGCGGTTCCGGGTTTCCAACGCGGCCAATGTGTCGGCATCGGCCAGTTCGGCAGAGAGGATTGCGAGGATGCCCACGCCCACCGCCCGGCCCCGGCGCAGAGCGTCGCTGGCGGCTTCGCTCAGATAGTCGGGCGCAATGCTCACAGGTCGAGCGTCACGATTTGCGGGATATGGTCAGACGGCTTGCCCCAGTCGCGGGCATCCTTGATGACTTCAAAGCCGGTGGCCTGTTTGGCGACGCTAGGCGAGGCCCAGATGTGATCGAGCCGCCGGCCGCGATCAGACAGGCGCCAATCGACGTTGCGATAGCTCCACCAGGTGAAGAACTTGTTAGGCGCCGGGTTGAACTGGCGGCCAAGATCCACCCAGTCGTGGCTCTCCTGCAGGCCGTTCAGCGCATCGACTTCCATTGGCGTGTGACTGACGACGTCGAGAAGCGCCTTGTGGTTCCACACATCGCATTCCAGCGGTGCGACGTTGAAATCGCCGACGATGACGGCAGGCTCCTTCAGCCCTTCCGACCAGCGTGTCATACGCTCGATGAAATCCATCTTCTGGCCGAACTTGGGGTTCATCTCGCGGTCGGGCACGTCCCCGCCGGCGGGGACATAGACATTTTCGAGCAATATGCCGCCGGGCAGACGAACGCCGATGTGGCGGGCCTCGCCATTGTCCTGCCAGTCGTAACGCCAAGCGCCGTCCAGCGGCACGCGGCTGATGGTAGCAACGCCGTGGTGCATGCGCTGGCCGTTCAGGATGCGGTGGCTGTAACCCAGCTGATCGAAAAGGCTGTGCGGGAAAATGTCGTTAGCAACCTTGGTCTCCTGCAGGCACAGCACGTCTGGCTGATGGTTGCGCAGGAACTGCTCGACGATGTCGGTGCGGGCGCGGACGCTGTTGATGTTCCAAGTGGCGATGCGAAGGGACATGCCCAGCGTTTAGGACAAGCCGGCGCGTTCGTCACCTGTCCAGAAACAGTTGACCCCCGGCACCGGGGGCGTGGTGCCAGGGGTCTTGTCTGCGCTCGTCACGCACACAGGCGGTGGTTTGGATCCGAGGTGCTGTCCGGTCAACAGGGGGCAAACCCGTCAGCACCAACCGCCTGATGAAATACATATGCCTGATTCGACCTTGCCCCAAGCTGAACGGGATCCTGCATCGCCATTCAGCTTCAGCGAGGCCCATCCTTGCGCGGATCAGTGAAGCCGAACGACACACCGGCAAGGCTCGCGCCATAGCGCACATTGGCAAGCCGCACCTCGCTGCGCCCGCCCTGCGCATCAAGCGCCGTCCATCCGGCAAGGGCGAGCCCGCCCGGTGCACCAGTGGCGCGCACGAATCGAATGGAAAGCGTGCCGAATTCCGGCCGCTTGGGATCGCGGGCGGCGATTTCCACGCCTTCGGGCGTATCGGCGGTGATGCGGGCGATGGGGGCAAGATCAGGCTCGGCGGCCAGCAATATCTGCAGCGGCGTGCGGCGCACCGGCCATTGGCTGACCTGCTTCACCTCATAGTCGATAAATGACAGCGTCCGGCCGTCGCCAACCAAGAGCATTTTCGCCGTGTTGTACTGGAACCGCACCTTTCCGGGGCGGGCCAGCCACAATCTGCCGGCCAACATGCGGCCATCTGCGCCGGCTTGGGTGAAATCGGCCGAAAGGCTGGTGGTGCCTTTCAGCGAGACGGCAACATCGGCCAGGCTGGTGGCGCTGGTCGGTGTGGCAGCGAAGAGCAGAAGCGCAAGGGCGTGTTTCATACCCCCGCCATAGCGGCCGCCGGCTTCACGTGTCATGAACGGAATGCCGGTTACGCAGCGGCGCCCAGATAGCCCAGTTGCGCCGCCTTGAAGATCGTCTGACTTCGGTTGACAGCGTTCAGTTTTTCGCCGGCGTTCTGGATGTGGAAACGAACGGTGGCGTGGCTGCGCGACAGGATCAGGCTAATTTCCTTGTCAGTCTTGCCGATGCTGGCCCAGCGCAGGCATTCGACTTCGCGCTTGGTGAGTTGGCAATCGCCCGGCAGCCAGCGCCGGGTGCGGTGAGCCTTGACATAACCGGCGAGGAACCGGTGCGACATCAGCGCCAGGATATCGGCCCATTTTTCATATTCTGCCGAAAGATCGGTCCGGCTGGCATCGCGTGAAACGAAGCAGACGGCGCCGATCTGGCCAAAGGGCAGATGCACCGGTACCACGATCGAAGCCTTTGTTAGGGCCCGCTTCTCAAAATTGTCGAGGCTCATCTCGTCGAGATAGGGGTTGGGCTGGCGGGTGAAAAAGCCTGTGGCGTTTGCCCAGAACACTTCTGATTCATAACGACAGGCACGCGGCAGCGGGGACGACAGGGCGAGCTTTGAGTCCTTCCACCAATGCTCGTTCTCGCCGGTCCAGCCAAACACGTCGGCGGCCAGGATATTGCCGTCGATATCTTCCATCGGCGCCTTGGACGCGATGTTATCGACCGCGATGACGTGCAGGCCCGTGCACTCAAGCACAATGTCGCGCATGGCTTCGGCGGCCTTGCGGGCATCACCCATGGATCGAACGGAAACGGCGGCAAGGCTGGCGTGCAGGTCCATCAGTCACTCCCCAGAGCATGATGCGAGGGGTTGGTCTCTTTCGGACCGTCGGGGTTATCCCCCTACTCCCTTACGCTTATCGTAGAGTGAGAAGTAATCACAGCCGGACACGCCCTGCAATGGGGTTTGGCCGAACCGGCGACAACAATGGCCTGATTGGGCAAAATTGGCCGGCGATGCTTGCATGTTGTCAACACTTTGCTACCTTGTGCCGCACTAGGGGGAACGGACAGTGCTTGTGCCTGCAACGGGGACAATTCGCGTTTTGTCAGAATGCGTGGTGGCGGCCTGCTCCTGGCTGCGAGTCGCCATGGCGGCGGGCGTGCTGCTGGTGGCCGCAAGCGGATCACCGTTGGCGGCCGCGCCGCTCGATCGCGCCGTGCACCAGGGCGTCGCCAGTTGCGCCGGTTCCACCTGCCACGGCCGCCAGGAAGCTACCGGCCCGAGGGTTCGCCAGAATGAAGTGATCAGCTGGTCTGATCCGGGCAGCCTGAATGGCGCGCACAGCCGCGCCTGGAAGGTGCTGAACGAACCTCGAGCCCAGGTTATCGGCAAGCGTTTGGGCATAGCCAATGTCGCCGCATCTAAGGAATGCGTCAGCTGCCACGGTGATCCGGCGCCGGTGCGCGGGCCGAAATGGCAGCAATCCGATGGCGTGGGCTGCGAGGCCTGCCACGGCGGATCGGATCGTTGGCTGGCCAGCCATGCCAGTGTGAACGCCAGCCATGCCGACAATGTGGCCAAGGGCATGTGGGCGATGAACGATCCGGCGGTGCGCGCCGGCGTCTGCCTCGATTGCCATTTCGGTTCCGACAAGCCGGGCCAGTTCGTGTCCCATCGCATCATGGCCGCCGGCCACCCGCGCGTAGCGTTCGAGCTTGATCTGTTTACTTCCCTGCAGCGCCATCATGATGAAGATGCGGATTATGCCGCGCGCAAGACTGTGGCTGGCGGCGTGAAGACTTGGGCCGTGGGCCAGGCTTTGGCAGTGGAGCGCGCGCTGTCGCTGTTGCCTGCCGCATCGGCGCGGGTGACGGGTCCGGATTATTATTTCTATGATTGCCGTTCCTGCCACCGCACTTTCAGCGATGATCCGGCGGCGCAGATCGTGGCGCGTACCAATGGCTGGCGGCCTATTCCACCTGGCCAGCCGGTGTGGAACGATGAACAGATGATCATGCTGGCCGCCGCCGCGAAGGTGGCGGCGCCGGACGTGGCGCGCAGTTTCGAAGGCCAGAGCCGCGCCTTCCATGCCGCTTTAGGCGGCGATCGTGCTGGGGCCATGAAGGCGGCGGTGGCGCTGAAGGCGACGGCGGGCACGCTGGCTAAGCGCTTTGCCGGCGCCGGTTTCGATCGGGCGCAGACTTTTGCTCTGATCGACGCCGTGCTGGTTGGCAACGCTGCAGCCTATACTGACTATCAGGGCGGCGCGCAGGCGGTGATGGCGGCGGACACGTTGCTCAGTTCGCTGGTGACCGCGGGCCAGGTCGAGCGCGGCGCGGCACAGGCGCTGCGGCCTGATCTGAACCGGGCTTATGCGCAGGCCCGTGATGCCAACCGTTGGGATCCGGCGGCCTTCCGGGGAACGCTGGCGCAGATTGCCGGCCGGGTGCGGGGTCTGAAGTGATCCCCAGCCGCGCCCGCATTACGGCAGGTGTGGCGGCACTGGCGCTGCTTTTGGCCGGCTGTGGCGGTAGCAGCGCACCGCCAAGCCAGGCTGTTAGCCCGACGCCCAGTCCGTCGCCGACACCTACGCCGGCCAGCGTGTTCACCAAGCCTGCCCAGGAAGCCTTGACCGTTGCCGACGTGCAGTCGGTCATCGCCCGTGCCGCTGCCGAAGCCAGTGCACGTAATCTGCCGGCGGTGATCGCCGTGGTGGATCGGGTGGGCAATGTGCTCGCAGTTTATCGCATGGCCGGCGCGCGGGCGACCGCCACGACGCGGGCCAACGCGAACGGCGCCAATATCGACGCACAGGGGGTGACGGTGTCTGCCGAGCTGGCCGCTATCGCCAAGGCCATTACCGGCGCCTATCTATCGTCAGGCGGCAATGCCTTTTCCACGCGCACCGCCTCTATGATCGTGCAGCCGCATTTCCCGCCTTCGGCGCGCACGGTCGGGCTGGAATCCGGCCCGCTCTATGGCGTGCAGTTCAGCCAATTGCCCTGTTCGGATCTGGTGGCGCGCTTTGGCGTGGGCAGCCCGTTCATTGGACCAAAACGCTCACCCTTGGGCCTCGCCGCCGATCCGGGCGGCTTTCCGCTGTATAAGAATGGCGTGATGGTCGGCGGCGTCGGCATCATGGCCGATGGTGATTATGGCTTTGATGCCGAAGTGGTGGACGTGGACGATGATGCTGAAGAGCATATCGCGCTCGCAGCAACGGCTGGCCACGCCGCACCGGAGACGATCCGGGCTCAGCGTATTTCTGTGGATGGGACGCTGCTGCGTTATTCAGATGCTGTTGTTGCTGGCTTGCGAAGTAATCCCGCCAACCCGCCAGCGTTCAGCGGCCTCACGGGCAATCTGGTGGCGGTCGCCGGCTTCAACGCGGCCTCCATGATCGCCGGCACGCCTTATGGCAGCGAAGCCAGCGGCGTGCGCAGTGCCGCGCTCGCCGAGTTCAACCATCCGGATGCCTTCATCCTGTCCGATGGCGCCGGCGCCAATCGCTACCCGATCCGCGCCGGCACCGATGTCGGAGACATTGCCCAACCGTTGACTGCCGCCGAAGTGCGCGCCGTTCTTGAAGAAGCCTTCACCGTAATGGCGCGCAGCCGCGCCCAGATTCGCCGGCCGCTTGATAGCCGGGGGGAGGTGTCGATTACGGTCGTGGATACGCGTGGGGTTGCATTGGGTCTGGTGCGCGCGCCGGATGCACCGATGTTCGGTATCGACGTTGCACTGCAGAAGGCACGCACGGCGGCGTTCTTCTCCAGCCCGCGCGCAGCCGCCGATCTGGGTGCGGTGACGACGGCAGCTGGGGGGGGTGATGCCAATGTCCGTGATTTCGTTAGCCGAACCAATAGCTTCTTTGGCGGCACCGGTTTCCTTACTGGCGCCAATGCTATCACCGCCCGCGCCATCGGCAACATCAGCCGGCCCTATTTCCCTGATGGCGAAGTCGGCCGTCCACCGGGGCCACTGAGCCGCGGCATCAACGACTGGTCCCCCTTCTCCACCGGGCTGCAATCGGCGCTCATCGTGCAGAATCTGGTGCAAGTGCTGGGCGGCGGTGATCCGCGTCAGTGCACCTTCCTGCCCAACACCGGCAGTGGCCAGAACCGGTTGGCCAACGGCATCCAGATCTTCCCCGGCGCCGTGCCCATCTATCGCGGCAATGTGCTGGTTGGCGCCATTGGCGTGTCGGGTGACGGCATCGATCAGGACGACATGATCAGCTTCCTGGGCGTCAGCAACGCCAGCACGCGTCTTAATGGCAGCATCAGCCTGCCGCCGGCCAGCATCCGTTCTGATCAGGTGCAGGTGACGGTGGCCGGCACACCGGTGCGGCTGCGCTTTGTCGGTTGCCCGTTCGCGCCGTTTGTCGATACGGCTGAAAACAATGTCTGTCAGGCGCGCTGAGATGCGGGCGCTGATCCTCATCCCCCTTCTCGCCAGTGCTTCGCCGGTTTTGGCCAAGCCGTTCGGCAAATGGTTCGACTGTTATGCCAAGGTGGCTCCGCCGGCCGAGCGTCTGCCTGCCGAACCCGAAGCTGGCCCGGCTGATTCCACAAGAGCGCCGCTGGAAGGCCGGCGCGTGCCCGGTTTCGGCGGGCCGCAGACGTGGGATCCGGTGGTGCAGGCCAATCAGGGCGCGGTCTCCTGGCCCAAGCAAGGCGATTTCCCCAGCGATCACTTGCCGGTGCCTGACCGCTGGCGGCTGATCGAAACGCTGGGTTTGGTTAAATCCAACTGGAAGGACCCTTATAACCAGAACACGCTAAAGGGTGACCGGCCGATCTGCGGCACCCATGATCTGTTCGTGCAACTGACGGCGATTTCCGACACCGTCGGCGAACCTCGCAGCTTCCCCATTCCCGTGGGCGTGCAGACCACAGAGCGGCCGGGCAGCAACGATGTCTTCGGCCGTCAGTACAGCGAAGTATTTGCGCAGACTTTCATCGTCGGCGCCGCGCTGACTAAGGGCAGCACGGCCTTCAAGCCGCCAGAATATGAGCTGCGGGCGGCCATTGCCTTCAACATGAACCATGTCGACGTGCCGGAACGGCGGGTGCTTTCGGTGCTGCCGTCGAAGCGCAGTTTGCGCACCGATGCATTCGTCGGCGTGCAGGAACTGTTTCTGGATTATCACCTCAGGAATACGTCGGATCGATACGATTTCGACTCGATCCGCATCGGTATCCAACCCTTCTCCAGTGATTTCCGTGGTTTCCTGTTTCAGGATAACCAGTTGGGCATCCGCCTGTTCGGCAATCGCGACAACAACCGGGTACAGTACAATCTGGCGGCCTTCTGGCGGCTGGAGAAGGACAGCAACTCCGGCCTGAACGCGGTCTTGCGCAGCCCGCGCAAGGATTATGTATTGGTTGCCAATCTCTACCGTCAGGATCTGCCGCTGCCGGGGATGACCAGCCAGATTAGCGTGACATGGAACGCCAACCGTGAACGCGATGATGTGCAGGTCGATACCAACGGCTTCCCGGTGCGGCCGGCGCTGCTCGGCACGTTGCGCGGTCGCAGCTATGATGTCATCTATCTCGGCTACAACGCCGATGGCCATATCGGCCGGCTGAACCTCACTTTCAGCGGCACCTATGCCACCGGCACGAACCGCAATAACATCTTCACCGACAGGCGCGCAAAAATCAGCGGCTGGTTTGCCGCGTTCGAGCCCAGCTATGATCGCGGTTGGGTGCGGGTGCGCGGTTCCGCCCTGTTCGCCAGCGGCGACTCCAACCCTCACGACGATGTTGATAGCGGCTATGCGGCGATCTTTGAGAATCCGCAGTTCGCCGGTGCCGACACCAGCTATTGGATCCGCCAGACCATCCCCTTCGCCGGTGGCGGCCGCGTCATCTCGGTCAACAGCCGCAACGGCATATTGAACGATCTGCGATCCTCCAAGGAACAGGGCCAGGCCAATTTCACCAATCCCGGCACCATGTTGCTGGGTGCTGGCGCGGATTTCGATGTGCTCCCCGAGTTGCGGGTGAGCGGCAATCTCAACCATCTGTGGTTTGCTACCACCGCCACGCTGCAGGCGCTGCGCGTTGAAGGCAGCATCCCCAAAGATATTGGCTGGGATCTATCAGCCGCGGCCACTTATCGCCCGCAGTTCAACCAGAACCTGGTTTTCCGTCTGTCTGGCGCGCTGCTGAAGCCCGGCGACGGCTTCAAGGACCTGTTCACCAATGCGCCCCGCACCGGGTCTTATTATTCGGTGTTGTTCAACGCTGTGCTGGCTTATTGACATGCTGAAGCGCCTGTTCATCCTTTTCATGGTGCCGCTGGTCGGCATGGCCATCGCGTCGGAAGGCGAAAAACCGGTGGCGCGCGATTACACGCGGGTCCACGCCGGCCCGGCGCCGAAGTGGCAGACGAAAGAACTGGCGGCCGCCAAATCCGCCGGCTGCATCAGCTGCCACACCGCCAGCGATGAAACGACGATGCATGCGCCCAAGTCTGTCGTGCTGGGCTGTACCGACTGCCACGGCGGCGATGCGAAGATCGTGGTTCCGGCTGCGCTTGCCGCGACCGACGCCAATTACATCAAGCTGCGTGATGATGCCCATGTGCTGCCGATGTTCCCGGAAGCCTGGCACTTCCCGTCTTCGGCCAACCCGAAGCGCAGCTATGCCCTGCTCAACCGCGAATCGCCGGAGTTCGTGCGCTTTGTGAACCCGTCCGACTATCGCGCCGCGCGAGACGCTTGCGGCGCCTGCCACCTGGAAATCATCGAGCGGGCCGAGCGCAGTCTGATGGCGACTGGCGCTATGCTGTTCGGCGGCGCGGCCTATAACAATGGGATTCTACCTTATAAGAATTATGTGCTGGGCGAGGCCTATTACCGCCCCGGCCAGGCCGGGGCTATGTTGGGCGCATGGAACGGCGATGCGTCTGGTCATGGCGATGTGGATGTGAAGCATGGTGAAGGCCATGGTGAAAAGGCAGGCCATGGTGGCAGCCATGTGGCTGGTGGTGAGCACCATGACAACAGCCTGCCCGGCCTGATGTTCAACCCCGGTACCGGCGGTCGTGGTGTCGGCGTGTTGAGCGACGCCGAAAAGGCGCGCGGCGCGCTGCCGTTCCTCGCCCCGCTGCCGGCCTGGCAGGTTATCCCGCCCGGCGACATCTTCCGCGTGTTTGAACGCGGGGGCCGCAACATCAACCCGACCTTCCCCGAAATCGGGCTCCCGAATTCACTTGGCTCCATCCAGCGCCTGGAAGAGCCGGGCCGCCCCGATATCCGCCAGTCCAACCGCGGCCCCGGTACCGGGCTGCGCATTGCCGTGCCGGTGATCAACATCCACAAGACCCGCCTGAACGATCCCTTCACTTGGTTTATGGGCACCAATGATCAGCCCGGTGACTATCGCACCTCGGGCTGCGGTTCGTGTCACATTGTCTATGCCAATGATCGCGAAGTGCGGCACTCATCGGTCTATGCCGCCGCCGGGCGTGACGGGCTGACGCAGACGGCCGATCCAACCATCAACAAGACCGAAGGTGGCCACCCGATCAAGCACAGCTTCACCCGCGCGATGCCATCGAGCCTTTGCATGAATTGCCACATGCACCAGCCCAACATGTTCGTGAACACCTACTATGGCTACACGATGTGGGACTATGAAAGCGACGCGCCGCGGATGTGGCCGGGCAAGGACAATCCCTATCCCAAGCCGCCGGGCATGAGCGATGTCGAATACACTCGCCTGTTCAAACAGCAGCGTTATCCGACCGCCGCCGAAGTGCGCGAAACCAACGAACGCAACCCGGAAGCCGCAGCCGCGCATGGTTCGTGGAGCGATCTCGATTTCCTGCGCACGGTGAACGACCGCAACGATAAGATGAAAGATACCCAGTTCGCCGATTATCACGGTCACGGCTGGAATTTCCGCGCCGTCTACAAGCGCGATCGTGAAGGCAATCTGCTCGACGCCGGCGGCAGCATGGCGACCTGGGGCACCGATGCCGCCCATATCGTCGATCCCAACGATCCGGAAAAATTCCGCAAGGCCGGCCAACCGCAGTTCACGCCGCCCGCCGCCGTGCCCGGCCCCGGCCAGCCTGGCAAGGCGGTCCACCTGATGGATATCCACACCGAAGTGGGCATGCAGTGCGCCGATTGCCACTTCGCGCAGGATGCTCATGGCAATGGCTTCATCCACGGCGAGGTCGCCAACAGTGTTGAGATCGGCTGCAAGGATTGTCACGGCACCGCAGATGCCTATCCGACGCTGCGCACCTCCAATCTCGCCGCGCCGCCGCCCGGCACCGATCTTTCGATCATCCGTAACCCAGATGGCCGGCTGCGCTTTGAATGGGATGTGGATGCCGCTGGCCGCCGCGTGCTGGTGCAGCGTTCGGCCAGCGATCCCAAGCTGGTCTGGCGTGTGAAACTGGTGAAGGACAGTGTCAACCGCGCCCACCCGGATTTCAACGCCAAGGCCGCGCGCGCCAAGCTTATGGGCACGCTGGCCAGCACAGGCGGCAAGATGAGTTTCGGCCCCGGTGTGGGGGAACGGGCCCACAAGGACGACAATATGGCCTGCTTTGCCTGCCACACCAGCTGGACCACCAGCTGCGGCGGCTGCCACCTGCCGATCGAGGCCAACTGGAAGACCAAGACCCACAAGTATGAGGAACAGGAAACCCGAAATTTCGCGACCTACAATCCGCAGGTGGCTCGTGACGAAATCTTCCAGCTGGGCCGCCACCAGACGACCAAGGGCGGAATCATCGCGCCGATCCGCTCGTCCTCGGCGCTGATCCTGACCAGCACCAACATCAACCGCGAGCGCATCTATGTGCAGCAGCCACCGATTGCGGCTTCGGGCTTCTCCAGTCAGGCCTTTGCGCCGCACTTCCCGCACACGGTGCGCACGCAGGAAACCAAGACCTGCACCGATTGCCATGTGAGCGATGACGACGACAACAACGCTATCCTGGCGCAGCTGACGTTGCAGGGCACGAACTTCATCAATTTTGTCGGCATGCACGCCTTCTTTGGGCTGGACCACGCAGTCGAAGCCGTTCGGGTGACCGAGTTCGGTGAACCGCAGGCAGTGTTCGGTTCCTATCTGCACCGCTATGCCTATCCGGATTTTTGGAAGCTACATGTCGAACAGAACAAGCGCGAGCTGATCAACTGGAACCGCGGCCGCATCTTCGACAGGAAATTTTCGGGCGAAACCAACCCGACCGAAGAAATCCGCAACATCACGCAAGGTGCCAGCGGCGAAGTGCGCTGCATCCAGAACCGTGGTGAGTATCTTTATGTTGCTGAAGGCAAGGGTGGCTTTGTCGCCTATGATATCGCCAATCTGTCAAACAAGGGCGTTTCCGAACGCATCGTCAAATCGCCGTTCTCGGCGCTCGGCCACGATGCGCAGGTGAAGACGGCCAACGCCACCTGCATGGCGATCGCCACCAACCAGCCGATCGCCGTGCCGCGCAACGATAAGATCGTCGGTGAGCAGGAAGCCCGAGCTGCCGGCAAACCACTCGCCGATCCGCTGGCGGGGTATAATCAGGAGCAGAAGCTGCACGAGATCTACCGTTATGCGGTAGTGACCGATGCCATTGAGGGCCTGATTCTGGTTAACGTCGATACGCTCACCGATGGCGAGCCACGCAACAACTTCCTGAAACGCACCGTGCTGGAAGGCGGCAAGACCGCGTGGAACCCGGATGGCGCGCTGAACGGCGCCCGCCACATTACGCTGGCCGGTTACATGGCTTATATCACCACGCCGCGCGGGTTGGTTGTGGTGAACCTTGATAACCCAAAGGCGCCCAAACTTGCGGCGGCCCTGCCGCTGAACGATGCGCGGGCCAGCGCGGTGCAGTTCCGCTACCTGTGGGTGACGACCGCCAATGGCCTCGAAGTGTTCGACATCGCCGATCTCTCCCGGCCCATCCATCACCCGGAAGCGACCCTGCCGATTGCCGATGCGCGGAAATTCTACCTCGCCCGCACCTATGCTTATGTCGCTGCAAAGAGCGAAGGCCTGGTGATCGTCGACATCAAGAAGCCGCTAGCCCCGAAACTCTACCAGCGCTTCACTGCCAACGGCACGCTGAACGATGCTGAGGATGTGGTGGTCGCCACCACTAATGCCACGCTGTTTGCCTATGTTGCCGATGGGAAGAACGGCGTGAAGGTGCTGCAACTCACCAGCCCGGACAGCCAGCCCAATTTCTATGGCTTCTCGCCCAAACCCATACCGGAGCTGATCGCCTTCACCCGCACCGCCCGCCCAGCGCTGTCGGTGTCGAAGGGGCTGGACCGTGACCGCGCCGTTGACGAGACCGGCGGCCAGATCGCCATCCTCGGCCGCCTGGGCTCGCGTCCGTTTAACCGCAAGGAGACGGAGCATTTCTTCATCGGTGAGAATGGCCAGCCCTATCGCGTGACTGACCGGGTCGACATGGGGGCTTGGTCGCCGTTGCGGAAGTAGCGGTTTACCTGTCCCCCCGCGTCATCCTAGCGAAAGCCGGGGCCCATCGCCCGGCAGCGTGGGTTGGAACCACTTTGGGGACATGAGTCCCGGCTTTGGCCGGGGTGACCGTTAGCAAACACAGCCCGACGCTTTTTTGGGCGTTGCGTTACGGCGCAACCAGCGGGAAATCCGGTTTAGGCTGCTGGAAAAGGCTCATGAAGCGTTGCAGCACAGCCAGATCACCCCTGATCTCCAGCTGCCCCGCCGCCATCAGTTCCGGCGCATTCACCGCGCCGCCGATCAACCCGATCAGCGCCCGGCGCGGAACCACCAGCGTCGCCTGCGCAGCATCGCTCACGCCCTTTTCGTGCAGCATCACGCCATTGCCGATGCTGATGAGATGGCGTTCCTTGACGTCGGGAATTTCGAACGCGATGGTCAGCGGCGCGATGGCCCGTTCCGGCACCAGCCGCACGCTCATGCTGTCCAGCAGCATCGATACTGTCAGATTGGCGGCAATGCCGGCCGCACTGGCTGGCTCACTGGGCTTTATGCCCTGTTCCAGTTCCTGCGCGCCCGTCAGATAGAAATTGCGCCAAGGGGCGGCTTCGGCTCGCCAGGCCAGTTGACGATAGACACCGGCCAGCGCTGCCTTGGCGCCCGGCGTGTCGGGCGCGGCACGCACCAGCGTGGAGAGCAGGGTGGCGGCCCAGCGGTCGTCCCCCTTGGCGGCGGCGGCCTTGCCAGCTGCCAGCACCCTCCTTGGCCCGCCCATCTGCGCCACCAGTCGCGGCGCTAGATCGGCGCGTGGCAGTGGATCGAGCGTGGCCGGATCACCGTCGAATGCACCCAGATAGCGCTGATAGACGGCACGCACGTTGAACTTCAGGCTGCCGTAATTCGGTCGGTTGAACCAGGCCTTGGCCAGCGGCTCGGGCAGCTTGATCGCTTCGCTGATCTCCACGGCGTTGAGGCCTGAGTTCATCAACCGCACGCTTTCATTGTGCACAAAAGCATAGGCTTGGGCGTGGCGTAGTAGATAGTCGCCGATTTGCGCTCTGCCCCAGCGCGGCCAGAAATGGCTGGTGAATAGCACATCCGCCTCACTGCCCCAGCGCCGCCGCGCCTCCATCAGATAGTCCGCCCAGCCCTTGGCATCACGCACCAGCGCGCCGCGCGGTGTGAGCAGATTGTGCATCGATGCATTGGCGTTCTCGGCCAGGCACAGCGCTTTCCACGCCGGCAAATAGAAATTCATCTCCGCCGGGGCTTCGGTGTTGGGGGTAAGCTGGAACTGGATTTCCACTCCATCGACGATGCGGTTGCTGTTGGTCGGCGTGATGCTGTCTGTCGGCGGGATCAGGCCGTAGCTGCCGGGCGTATTGAACGATGACAGGCCGGAGGAGACATGGCCGGTGGCATTGTGCGGCAGGCTGGTGCCAAACATGTAGACAGCGCGGCGCAGCATGGCAGGGCCGGCGATGACATTTTCCGATACCGCATGCTCCAGAAAGCCTTCGGGCGCGATGATCTGCACCTTGCCGGCAGCCACATCCGCTGGTTTCACTACGCCCAGCACGCCGCCGAAATGGTCGATATGGCTGTGGGTGTAGATGACCGCGACCACCGGCCGCTGGCCCAATTTCTCTGTCACCAGCGCCATCGCGGCACTGGCGGCTTCGGCGCCGGTGAGCGGATCGACAATGATCCAGCCGGTGGTGCCACGAATGACCGTCATGTTGGCCAGATCAAGCCCCCGCACCTGCCAGATACCATCGGCCACCTGGAATAGGCCGTGCTTCGCCACTAGCGTCGCGTTGCGCCACAGGCTGGGGTTCACCGTGGCCGGGGCCGGCCCGGTGAACTGGGCTTCATCAGCCAGATCGCGAAGCACCTCGCCCTTGGCGTTCCGGATCTTGCCGTCAGGGATAGAACCCAGAAAGCCGCGGCTGGCGAAATCGAAATCCTGTTCGTCGGCCCAGTTAAGCGTCGCGGCCAACGCCGCATTGTCGGCTTGCGCTGCCGGGTTTGCGATTGGCGGGGCCTGCGCGGCGGCAGAGGTGAGAAGAAATGCAATCAGGTGCGGAGTCATGGGCAAAGGCTAGGCCCTTGCCCCCGCTCCCTCAACTGTGAATTCGCACAATCAAACTTTGGCTCGCCGTGGCGAGCAACGTGCCATCCATTGCAAACAGATGTACGCGGCCATGGGCGAAACCGGCGTTGACAGCGTGGATGCGGATATCGGCCAGCACCCATTCGGTGGGCACGAAATTCATGTAGCGGATGGTGTTGTCCAGGCTGTTGCCGCCCGCGTTCGCCCCCATCGCGTTGCCGACGCCACTGGGCAGGAAATCCGCCATCACCGCTAGCACCAGGCGATCAACTGGCAGATCAGGGTTGCTCGGGCGCACCCACAGCCGGCCAATGCCATCACTTGCTGGCGGTGCCGTGCCACGTTCGCGCCCGAACCTCCCGCTTGCGACCCTGCGTTCCCACTGACTGTTCATGTCATCTGGGTCACGTTGCCAGCGGATCGTCATTTCGGGACAGTCTTCCGGCGGCGGTACGATTGGCATCTCCGCCCACTGGTGTTGCGGGCTATCGGGCCGGCTACCCAGCGCGGCGTTGACGGTGATGATCTCCTTGTCGCCTGCCCTTGTTATGATGCGGGCCTGGCTGTTGTACTTGCCTGTGACCGGCACGATCACTTCCAGATCAAGCTCCGTCCCCGGCCGGGCGTAGCTGAGATATTGCGCTGCCGCCCAGACCGTCGGGCGGCCGGTGTGCGCTTCTACGACGGCAAGCGCGCTGGCGAGGCCGACGCCGCCGAACATGAACAGCCGGTCGGGAGGGCCAACGCACAGATTCTTCGGCACGGTGAAACGATAATGGCCGGGTAGGTCAGTTGGCTCAACGGGGATGAACGAGTGCACGGATCAGCTTTCGATTAAGGCGCGGATGCGGTCGGTGAAGGCCGGATCGGCGAACCGGGAGATCTGGACGGGTGAGGCGCCGGTGGTGGTGATCACCTGCCGTCGAACCTTCAGCAAGACCGTGGCGATATCCAGCCTGGCGGCCGGAATGCGCCACCAATCGGCGCGGGGGACATCGCGGAAGTTGAAGAAGGGCAAATCCCCGGCCAGCGCGCACGACGAGGTATCGACCGCGGCGATGCTCACGTCATGCTCGTCCCACGCTGATGACAGGCGTATCAGCTGGATGAAATGTTTGCCACCTGACGGGATGGCCATTACCCGTTTGCCCACGATTCAGGCCGGCACCGGGGACATTGCATCCATCACGAGGCTGTAGCTGTGCTTCCTGTCCTCATGGCCGTGCAGGATGTTGACCAGCATCAGTTCATCCGGCGCATAATCCTTGATCACTTGCTCAAGACCGGCGCGCACCGTGGTGGGGCTGCCGGCGACGACGCGGCGGCTGACGAAGGCTTTGTTCACATCGGGCCGATCCGCCAGCCAGGCCAGCGCCACGTCCGGCGGCGGTACTGAAATGGATTTGCCCATCAGCAGATGCGCGAACATCATGCGGGCTGGCGCTGCGAGGCGCAGGGCGGCTTCATCGGTTTCCGCGCATATGGTCCACACTGCCACCATCAGGCGCGGCTTGTCGCCGGGATGGCGGGGCGTGAAGCGGGCGCGATACTCCGCCGCCAGTTCACCCAACCGCGGCGCGATGAAATCGGCGAGGCAATAAGGCAAGCCCAAATCTGCGGCAAAGGCGACACTGTCGCGGGAAGAGCCTAGAACCCACGGTTCCGGCACATGCGGTCGGCCGGGCAGGGTGGCGGCATAGGCGTGGAAGGGGTGATCGTCGGGCAGCGAGCCTTCCAGATAGCCGATCAACTCGGCCAGTTGATTTGGGAACTGGTTGGGGGCGTATTGGCGGCGATCCTGCTGCAGGGCGACGGCCGTACGCTGGTCACTGCCTGGCGCACGGCCCAGGCCCAGATCGATGCGATCAGGGTGCAGGCCGGCGAGCAGGCTGAACTGTTCGGCCACCTTCAGCGCCGAATAATGTGGCAGCATAACCCCGCCCGAACCGACGCGGATGCGCGATGTAGCGTTGGCAACAGCGCCCATCAGTATCTCCGGCGCACTCCCGGCCAGCGCCTGGCTGGCGTGATGTTCGGCCAGCCAGAAGCGCTGATAGCCCAAGGCTTCGCAGTGGCGGGCCAGATCAATCGAATTAGCAAGTGCCTGCGCCGGGGTGGCGCCTTCGGGGATCGGCGTCTGGTCGAGAACAGAGAGCGGGATCATTTCTTGCGTTCCGAAAGCCGGGCCAGGATGGCGCGGCGCTCGTCGTCACCCGCGTGCGGCCAGCGGCTGATCTCGTCCATGGTACGGCGGCAGCCCTCGCACCAGCCCGTCCGCCGGTTGATCTTGCAGACGTTAGTGCAGGGGGATGCGACGCTGCGCAGCGCGCTCATGCCCGAACCTTCCGTACGGCCTTGAACAGATGATAGAGCAGCAGGCCGGCCGGCCCGGCGAAGAAAGTCAGCGCCAGGCAGGGCAGCAGCAGCCAGTGCGGCAGCGCATCATCCTCGGCTTCCCAACTGCCAACCCACAGATCGAACACCAGATAATGCACCCAGCCCGCCAGCAAGGCCTGCGGGGCTGACAGCAGCAGGCGCACGCCCTCCAGCGTGTCGAACCCCGCACCCGGCGGCGGGCCGTCACCTGCAAGGCCCGTCGCCAGCAGCGTGACATACAGGCCCGACAGCAGCACAGCGATCACCCGCGCTAGCAACACCAATCTGGCGCGGGCCAGCGGCGCGCAGGCCAGTGCGAGCCAGCCGGGCAACACGGCGGCGCTAGCAATACTGAACAGGCCTTCAATCGTCATTGCAGCGCACAATGGTGGCGGGCGCGGTGATGGTCAAGCGAACCGCGCTGTGGCAGCATCTGCCAAAACTGAGGAGGACAGAAAGTGAAACAGGTGCTTGGCTTGGCTGCAATTGCGGTGGGGTTGGTGGCTGCCGCGCCGGCGGACGTCGTCAGCGCACCGGGACGGCCCGAAGCGATGGTGGCGCTGGACGCCGGCCGCAAACCCGCCGAAGTGTTGGCCCACAGCCTAATCCGCTCCGGCGCCCGCGTGATGGATGTAATGGCCGGCCAAGGATATTACACCGAACTGCTCGCGCGCTATGTGGGCCCCAAGGGCAAGGTTTTCGCCATAGAGCCCATCAATTATATGGAAGATCCCAAGACCGTTGCAGCTTGGGATGCGGTGAAGCAGCGCAATCGCAATGTGGAACTGATCATCGGCGCGCCGGGTGAGGCCGTCATGCCCGGCAAACTTGACGCCGCTTTCTATCACCTCACCTATCACGACCTCTATTGGCAAAGCGAAAAATACAAATATCCGCGCACCGATGTCGATGTCTACAACGCCCGTCTGTTCGCCGCGCTTAAGCCAGGGGGCGTGGTGCTGATCATCGATCATTACGGCGTGCCCGGCATGGACAGCCGAACCCAAGCCGACAAAACCCACCGAATCGACGCGGACGTGGTCAAAGCCGATATGGCCCGCGCCGGTTTCCGCTTCGCCGGCAGCCTGCCGATTTTGGAAATGACCGGAGACGATCCAACGAAACTGGTGTTCGATCAGTCCCTGCGCGGGAAGACCAACCGGTTTTACTATCGGTTTGTGAAGCCGTAGCGGTTTGAAAGCAAAAGGGCCTCGGGCAGGCAGGGCCTGCCTGCCCGAGGTTCTATCTATTCCTTTTCAATTCAAATCTGCGCAGTTCGATTTTCGGACAGCGATCCATCACCACGTCAAGCCCCGCCGCTTCCGCACGTAAGGCTGCGCTTGGGTCGATCACGCCCAGCTGCGTCCACACGGCTTTCGCGCCCACGGCGATGGCCTCTTCAACCACGCCGGCGACGAATTCGCTGCGGCGGAACACGTCGACCATGTCGATGGGTTCGGCGATGTCCGCGAGGGTGGCAACCACGGTCTGACCGAGAATGGTCTGGCCGGCGAGTTGCGGGTTGACGGGGATGACATGGTAGCCGTGCGCGAGCAACACGCCCATCACTTCATGGGCGGCGCGGTCGGGGCGGTCGCTCGCGCCGACAAGGGCGATGGTCTGCACCTCTTCCAGCAGGCGGGCGATGTCGGCGTCGGCTGTGAGCATGGTCTAGAGCCCTACGGTGACCATTACGCTGCGCGCGATCTCTTCGAATAGGGCGGCGGTGTCGCCGCTGACCGGCTGGGCGGTTTCGCTGGCGGCGCGCACCTCCATCTGCAGGGGAATACGGCCGAGGAAGGGCACGCCCATGGTTTCGGCTTCCCTTTCGGCGCCGCCGTGTCCGAACGGATCTGAGACATGGCCGCAGTTGGGGCAACAGTAACCGGCCATGTTTTCCACCACGCCGAGCACGCGCACATTCACTTCGCCGAACATGGCGACGGCGCGGCGGGCATCAATGAGGGCAAGATCCTGCGGGGTGGAGACGATGAGCGCGCCATCGGGTTTGAGCTTCTGCGCCAGGGTGAGCTGCACATCGCCGGTACCGGGTGGCAGATCGATGACCAGCACGTCGAGGGCGCCCCAATCGCATTGTTCGACCATCTGGACGAGCGCGGACGACGCCATTGGGCCGCGCCACACGATGGCCTTGTTGGGATCGGTCATCATGCCCATCGAAAGCGCCTTTATGCCGTGGCGTACTTCCGGTTGCAGCTTGCCATTCTCCACCCGGGCCCGGCCTTCGATGCCAAGCAACCTGGGCACAGAGGGGCCGTAAATATCGGCATCGAGCAGGCCAACACTCTGCCCGGCGCGGGCCAAGGCGAAGGCCAGATTGGCGGCGACAGTGGATTTGCCGACGCCGCCCTTGCCGCTGGCCACCGCGACCAGCTTGCGGATGCCGGGCACGGTGCTGGCCTTTGGCGCCACCGTGCGCGTTGCGGCCCGATCGGCCGTGAGAATGAGCCGCGCAACACTCACGCCGGGCACGCGTTTAACTGCTGCTTCAACGGCGGCCTGCAAGCGCTCGGCCATGGTCTTATCCAGCCCGTCCACAGACAGCACCAGGCCCACCGTGCCATCATCCTTCACCACGACACCGGCGGCGCGGCCGGTTTCCACCACCGTGCCGCCGCCAGCCGGATCGGCCATGGCGGCCAGTGCGGCCATCACATCGTCCTTTACGGCCATCAGCCTGTTCTTCCTTGCAGTCGAAGCCATAACCGCAGACAAAAGCTGCTGCGGTGCCGCATGGTCTCGCAATCCCCGTTCGCCGTCCGTATATAGATGTTTCAACGTCTTTCGATAAGGTTTCATCCAGTCCATGCCGTGGCAGAACAATGGTGAAGATGGCGGTGACAGTCCGTCCGGTGCCAATGGCGAGGAGCCAGCGGCTAAGAAGCCTGAAAACCGGCCCGTGAACCCGTGGGGTGAAGGCCCGCCGCGCCGCCCGATGGGCAAGCCCGGCACAAGCCGCGGCGGCGATTTCGATGATTTGATCCGGCGCAGCCAGGAACGACTGAAGACCCAGTTTGCCGGGGGCAGTGGAGGCGGCGGTTTCGATCTTGGTGATGGCCGCTGGCTGATGTGGGTCGGCGGGGCCATCGTGGCCGCCTGGGTGGTGTTGTCCAGCTTTTATTCGGTGGATGCGCAGTCGGCCGCAGTGGTGCAGCGATTTGGTGCTTATGTATCGACCACTGGCCCGGGTGTGCATTTCAAGCTGCCGTGGCCGATCGATGCCGTGGAATTGCGCAAGGTTGAACAGATCAACATCATCGATATTTCGTCGAGCGAAGGTGCCAACGAGAACCTGATGCTGACGGGTGATCAGAACATCATCAACCTCGCATACACAGTGCGCTGGAAGATCCGGAACCCGGAAAGCTTCCTGTATGAACTGTCCGATCCGGAAAAGACCGTGCGCGAAGTGGCCGAATCGGCGATGCGCGCCGAGATCAGCCGCGCCTCGCTGAACGATGCGCTGGGGCCACAACGCGCCCAGATCGCCGATCGGGTACGCGAACGCATGCAAGAACTGCTCGACAGCTATCGCAGCGGTGTCGATGTGCGCGGCGTGGATATCAAGCAGGCCGATCCGCCCGCCGCCATCGATGGCGCCTTCAAGGATGTTTCGGCCGCCCAGCAGGATGCGCAGCAATATCTGAACCGCGCCCGCACCTATGCTCAGGCGCTGGTCGCAAAGGCCCAGGGTGATGCCGCCGGCTTTGATGCCGTTTATGCCCAGTATCGCCTAGCTCCGGAAGTGACACGCAAGCGCATGTATCTGGAAACCATGGAAAAGGTTCTGTCCAAGGTGGAAAAGACCGTGGTCGATGCGCCCGGCGTGGCGCCCTATTTGCCGCTGCCCGAAGTGCGCCGCCGCGCGCCTGCAGCGCCGGCCGAAGCGGCCCTGGCGCAACGGTAAGGGAAAGGATCGACACATGGCAACTGTGACCCGCAATCCTGCCATTTTGGCCGGCCTGGGCTTTGCCCTTGTCGTGCTGGCAATGAGCAGTTTCTACACCGTGCCCGAAACCAAGCAGGCCGTGGTGCTGCGTTTGGGCAAGCCTGAGCGGATCGTGAACGAATATGATCCCAAGGCAAAGTTGGGCGAAACCGGCGCCGGTCTGACGATGAAGGTGCCCTTCATCGAGGACGTACGCTTCATCGACAAGCGGATCATGGATCTTGATATTGATGCGCAGACGGTGCTTTCCACTGATCAGTTGCGGCTGGTGGTGGATGCCTTTGCCCGGTTCCGAATCGTCAATCCGCAGCGCATGGTGGAAACCGTGGGCACCGAACAGAATGCGGCGGATGCGCTGAAGCGGATTCTGGCTTCGAAACTGCGCAACGAACTGGGCAAGCAGCCGTTTGCCGCGTTGCTGTCTCCGGAACGCGGCGCGCTGATGGATGACATCCAGTCCAGCGTGAACAGCCAAGCCAAGCAATATGGTGCCGAAATCGTGGACGTCCGCATCAAGCGTGCAGATCTACCGTCAGGCCCGCCCCTGGAAGCCGCCTATGCACGAATGGCCTCTGCCAGGCAGCAGGAAGCGGCCACCATCCGCGCTCAGGGCAACAAGCAGGCACAATTGGTGCAGGCTGAAGCCGATGCCGGCGCGGCGCGAATCTATGCCGACAGTTTTGGCAAAGATCCGGAATTTTATGCTTTTTATCGCGCCATGCAGGCCTATCGTACCACGTTCGAGGATGGCTCCGCCACCGTGATCTTGGGGCCGAATAATGAATTCCTGCGCGAATTCGAAGGCCGGAAGGCCAATCGGTGAAGCATTTCGTTCATGCACGGTTAGGCGTGTTGTTCGCATAAGGCACACGGGCTCAACCGCATCGTAATCAGAAAGACAGACATGCCGTCAAAGATTTCCCGCACTCTGATCCCCGTCGCCGTGCTGGTCACCGGTCTGGCCGCCATTGCCGTGGCCCAGGCACCTGCCGCTCAGCCGGCGCAGAATGCCGTCGCGCCGGTCGTGGCCATCGCCCCCCCCGGTGGCGCGCCGCGCAGCTTTGCCGATCTGACGGCACGGCTGGCGCCGGCGGTGGTCAACGTTTCGACCACGCAGAAGGTGGAAATCGGCCGGATGCGCCGCATGCCCGGACAGCCCGGCAGCAATCCGCTAGAAGATCTGTTCCGCCGCTTCCAGGAACAGCAGGATGGCGGTGAACCGGTGACGCGCGAGGCGACCAGCTTGGGTTCTGGCTTCGTCATTGCCGCTGATGGTTATATTGTCACCAACAACCACGTCATTTCGGCTGGCGAAGGCCGCAACCAGCCAGTGGAATCGATCACCGTCACTCTGTCGGACAGGCGCGAGTTCAAGGCGCGCGTGGTCGGCCGCGATCCGCTCACCGATCTGGCCGTGCTGAAGATCGAAGCGACCGGCCTGCCCTTCGTGCAGTTCGGCAACAGTGAAGCGGTGCGCGTCGGTGATTGGTCCATCGCAATCGGCAACCCATTCGGCCTCGGCGGCACCGTGACCGCCGGCATCATCTCGGCTCTGCACCGCGATATCGGCTCAGGCCAATATGATCGTTATATCCAGACCGATGCCAGCATCAACCAGGGCAACAGCGGCGGACCGCTGTTCGATCTGGCCGGCAACGTGATCGGCATCAACACCGCCATCTTCTCGCCCACCGGCGGCAACGTTGGCTTGGGCTTTGCCATTCCGGCCGAACTGGCCAAGCCGGTGGTCGATCAGCTGAAGACGACCGGTGCGGTGAAGCGCGGCTATCTGGGCGTCGCCATCCAGCGACTTTCGGCTGATATCGCCGCCGGTCTGGGTTTGCCGAAGGACAAGGGCGAAATTGTTGCCAGCGTCGAACCCAACGGTCCGGCCGCGCGTGCCGGTGTGCGCCAGGGCGACGTGATCGTGACGGTGGCCGGCCGCGAAGTGAATTTCGACAACAGCCTTTCGTACATCGTTGCCACCACGCCGATCGGCTCCACTATCCCGATCGAACTGATCCGCGAAGGCAAGCGCCAGAAGGTGAATGCCATAATCGCGCAGCGCCCATCCGAAGCCGTGGTGGCGCAGCGCGCTGGCCTGCCGACGGACGACGAACCGGCCGCCGAGGATTCAGCCAAGGCTCCCGGTATCGAAGCAGCCAAGGCTAGCCTAGGTATCACGCTGCAGCCGCTCACCCCGGTGCTGCGCCAGCAGCTGAAGCTGGATGAAAAGGTGCAGGGCGTAGTGATCGCCGGCATAAGCCCGTCCTCTGACGCAGCCACCAAGGGCCTGCAGCGCGGCGACGTGATCCTGAAAATCGGCCAGAAGCCGGTGACGACTCCCGCCGAAGCGGCCGCGGCCGTGGATGCTGAACGCAAGGCGGGTAAGGACACGGTGCTGATGCTGGTGCAGCGCGGCAACACGCCGGGCCGCTATACTGGAGTGAAACTCATCCCGCTGAAGGGTTGAGCGTAAAGGGGGGAGCGGACAACCGCTCCCCCCTGTCGGTTCAGAGTGGCCGTTCGTAGATTCGGTAGGTGCGCGTCACGTGGCTGTCGATGGCATCCGCGATAGAACGCATCGGGCCGTTGTCGTCCAATATCCAGCCGATTTCGCCTTCGCTGGCGCCGAAGTCTGTCACGGCAACGCGGCGGATATACTCGATCATCTGGAACGCCATTAGGCTGGCAACGCGGTGGCCTTGCAGCGATTTCCGGATGCCCATCAGCGGCACACGCATGCGATCCACCTTGGGCGCGCGCAGCCGCCACAACAGCTTGGCCCAGCCGAACGGAAAAAGATTACCGTTCAGATCGCGGGTTAGTTCGTTGATGTCGGGCAGGGTGATCATGAAGCCAACGGGCTCGCCTTCATACTCGGCGACGCGTACCAAGCCTTCGAAGATGATGGGTTTCAATTTCTTGCCGACATAGGCGATTTCGGCCGGGGTGAGCGGCACGAAGCCCCAATTGTCCGACCAAGCATCGTTGAGGATGTCGAGGATCAGTGCGGCTTCCTGATCGAATTTGCTCT
Source organism: Sphingomonas paucimobilis (assembly GCA_943369475.1). GTDB lineage: Bacteria > Pseudomonadota > Alphaproteobacteria > Sphingomonadales > Sphingomonadaceae > Sandarakinorhabdus > Sandarakinorhabdus paucimobilis_A. The sequence goes on from CALRNJ020000005.1 coordinate 152,464, forward strand.
TGTCCACCGGGCGGGTCACCAGCTTGGCGTTGCGTTCCGAAAAGGCGACGATGCGCTGCACCATTTCGGGAAACGGCCCGGCGATCGGCAGTGACCAGCAGTGCAAATCCTTGACGCCCTGATAGCCGCGCGCCGCCACCATCTGCTCATAATAGGCCAAATGATGCCCCATCATCACCGTCGGCGGCCCTTCGAAACCCTGCACCAGCAGCCCCGGTTCATCCCACACCGAAAGGCTGAACGGGCCCATAGCCCGGGTCATGCCCTTTTGGCGTAGCCACTCTTCGGCGGTGGTGAACAGCGCTTCGGCCACGGCGGCATCATCGATGCTTTCGAACATACCCCAATGGCCAGTGCCGGGCCCAGCGCCGGGCGCGCCCGGCGCTATCACCAATTGATCGACCTGCGCCGAAATCCGGCCTACCACTTCGCCATCCTTCAGGGCCAGCCAGAAGGCGGCTTCGGCATGGCCGAACCAGGGGTTGGATTTCTCCCCGCCGATCAGGCCGAGTATTTCGGCTTTCAGCGGCGGCACCCAGTGCGGGTCATGGGCGTAGAGCTTCCACACCAGATCGACGAAGGCCTTGCGGTCGTTAGCGCTTTCAACGCGCTTGAGGGTGATCCTGCTCATCGCTTGCTGTGATACGAAGCAATCAAGGCAGAATGGCGGCGATCGCTTTCCTGCCTTACTCCTCTGTGCGGATCAGCACGGCCTCGCCGATCATCAGGAACAACAGGAACGGCGCCCACGCCGCCATCAATGGCGGTACCGTGCCGAAATTGCCCATCGCCAGCATGAAATTGTCGGCCACGAAAAAGGCAAAACCCAGCGTCATGCCGATCACGGCGCGCACGAACAATCTGCCTGATCGCGCCAGGCCAAAGGCGGCGACCGCCCCCAGCAGCGGCATCAGCATGGCGGACAGTGGTCCGCTGATCTTGTGCCAGGCCGCCGCCTCCAGAACGTCGGTCGGCTTGCCGGCGGCGCGCTGTTCGCCGATCTGCGGCCACAAATCCCACAGCGCGATGAAATTGGGGTTGATGCTGGTGGTATTGAACTGGCGCGGCACCACTTCGGTGGCAAAACCCAGTGATGCCCGCGCTTCAAGCCCCCCGCTGGCGACATCGAACAGGCGCACATCGATCAATTGCCAGCCGCCGCTGATAGGCGTGGCGCTTGCCGCCATCACCACCTGCACCAGACCATTGTCGCGCCGATCATAGATGGTAACGCCGGTAAGACGGGTGGTGCTGCCTCGCCCGGCGACAGCATCGGCGTGGAAAAGATCATCGCCGCCGCGCACCCAGCTTTGTGTGCTCTTCGGTGCGGCCGTAGGCAACTTGCGATATTCTTGCTCCTGCCATGCCTTCAGTGCGGCGCTGGCGCGGGTGCCGATACGTTCGTTCCAGATGAAATTGGCTCCTGCCACGCCTAGCGCGGCCACCATCAGCGGCGCCAATATATGGTGCGCCGAAAGGCCGGCGCCCTTGAAAATCACCACCTCGCTGTTCTGATTCAGCGTCGCCAGCGTTACCAATGTCGCCAGCAGCACCGAAAACGGCAAAAACAGCTGGACGATCTGGGGCGCGCGCAACGAAACATAGACCCACAGATCGGCCTCGGTGTTGCCAGCCGCCGCCAGCACCTTTCCGGATTCCGACAACAGATCTAGCGATTGTAGGATTACGGTGAGCCCTATGATGAAGGCCGCGACCCGCACCAGGAACAGGCGTGCAGTGTACCAGGCGATGGTGCGGGATGGGAACAGGATGGAAATGAGCTTCACGAGCTGCGCTTACCCGGCCGACAAGACGTCGTCGGCCCAGTTCTGGCGCCGTACCAGCTTGCCGGCTAGGCCGGAGACGAAGCCGGTGATCTTGCCGAACCAGCGATCTAGCGTGCCGATCGGCTGGCCGCCCGGCCGCTCCAGAACGCGGAACAGCCACAGCGCGAGGCCGAGGAACAGGGCAAAGGGCACCCATTGCGCCAGCACCGGGTCAATTCGGCCCAGCGTGCCCATGCGTTCGCCATATTCGGTGAACTTGTGGAAGGTAACAAGCGCGATGATGGACAGGAACACGCCCAGCGCCGACGTGGAGCGTTTTGGCGGCACCGCCATCGGCAGCGCCAGGAACGGCAGTAGGAACATGATCACGCACTGTACGATGCGACGGTTGAAACTGGCTGAAGCGCTACGCTGTTCCAGTCCGTCCTTGGCGGTGACTATGGTCTTCACCAGTTCCGGCAGCGTGGCTTCCAGATTGCCTTCGCCGCGTTTGCGGAAAGTGGCCATTTCCGGCAGCTGGATCGGCAGATCATGCTGGGCAAAGGCCAGCACGCGCGGGGTGGCGCCGGGTTTTGGGCTGTGCACCAGCGTGCCATCTCGCAGGCGCAGTAGGATATACTCGGGATCATCGGTGGCGAGGAAGGTGCCGCGCGCGGCGGTGGCGGCAACGATCTGGCCGTCCTTGCCCGCAGCGCGCACGAACAATCCGCGCAGATCGGTGCCCTGACTGCGCGATTCCTCAACTCGCAACGTTAGCCCACCGCCCAGATTGGCAAATTCGCCCACTTTGATCGACGCACCAAGCGCACCCGAACGCAGTTCGAATCGCAGATTTTCATAGGCATAGCGCGTCACCGGTTGAAGCCAGCCGACGATGCCGAGATTGACCACAGCAAACACTGCGGCAAACAGGAAGGGCACCCGCAGCAGCCGCTTGTACGACACGCCAACGGCCAACAGCGTATCGAGTTCTGATGACATGGCGAGCCGACGGAAGGCAAGCAATATGCCCAGCATTACGCCGATCGGGATGCCGAGCGACAGATATTCCGGCAGCAGATTGCCCAGCATGCGCCAGACCACGGACACCGGACCGCCTTCGTTGATGACGAAATCGAACAAGCGCAGCATGCGATCGAGCACTAGCAACATCGCAGCCACCACCAGCGTACCGAACAAAGGCACGATGATCAGGCCGAACAGATAGCGATCGATGCGCTTGGTCACGCCGCAGGAACTTCCTCAGAACTAAAGTCCTCGGGCGCGATGGCGACCGGGCGCCTAACCTATAGCTGCCCCGCCTTTATCCGTCATGAAGAAATCAGGCGTGCTCGTGCAGTGCCAGTTGGGCCATCTGCGCGGCCTGTTCGAACTTGCCGAGTACGACGTCGATCTGTTCGTCAGAATGCAGCGCGCAGATGGAGCAGCGAAGCAGGAACACGCCAACGGGCGTTGCTGGCGGGCGGCTCATGTTCACATAGACGCCGAGTTCGATGAGGGTGGACCACATCAGAGCGGTGGTTTCTTGATCAGGCATCAGCACGGAAACGATGGCGCTTTCCGGCGTATCGGTGGCCAGCTTGAACCCGCGCGCTTTCAGGCCGCCATGCAGCCGGCGGGTTGCTTCCCACAACCGGGCGCGCTTGGCGTGGGCAGTCATCAGTTTGCGGATGGAGGTGGCAGCGCTGGCGACAACAGCCGGCGGCAGGGAGGCCGTGAAAGTGTAAGGCCGGCAGACCAGGCGCAGGATCTCGAACTTCGGGTGGTTGGAGACGCAGAAGCCGCCGACCGTGCCAACCGATTTGGAAAAAGTGCCGACGACGAAATCTACATCATCCGCCACGCCCTGTTCTTCATAGACGCCGCGGCCACATTCGCCAAAAAAGCCCATACCGTGGGCTTCATCGACCAGCACCATGGCGCCGTGGCTCTTTGCGACTGCCACCAGTTCCGGCAGCGGCGCAACGTCGCCCAGCATCGAATAGACGCCTTCCAGTACAACCAGCTTGCCGGCTTCCGGCGGCAGGCGCTTCAGGCGCTTTTCCAGATCGGCGACATCATTGTGGCGGAAACGCACGATATCGGCGTTGGACATCTTGCAGCCATCATAGATGCTGGCGTGGCTGTCGGCATCGAGGATGATGAAATCGCCCTTGCCGGCCAGCGTGGACACCATGCCGAGATTGGCCTGATAGCCGGTGGAGAACACCATGGCGTGGGACATGCCATAGAATTCCTTCAGCGCGTCTTCGCAGGCCGAATGGGTCTGATAGGTGCCGTTCAGCACGCGACTGCCGGTGGTGCCTGCGCCATAATCCGTGAGCGCCTGCCGGCCGGCGGCCACCACGTCGGCATCAAAAGTCATCCCCATATAGTTATAGGTGCCGAGCAAGATTGTGTGCTTGCCCTTGATGATGGCTTCGGTGGGGGAAAGCACCTTTTCCATAACGATACCGAACGGATCGCGGATGCCGGTGGAGAGGAGCCCGGCATGTTCGGCGATCAGCGGGTCGTATTTGGCGAGCAGGTCCACAGTCATATGTCTCAGCCCTTCTTGGCGACCAAGCCGGCGACGGCATCTGCAACCTGGCCGATGGTTTCCAGATCGGGTAGCATGTTCAACGGGATCATGATGTCCCATTCGTCTTCCATGCTGGCGACAAGATCCATCACGGTGAGCGAATCCATTTCCATGTCGCCCGCAAATGTCGTCTCTGACGTGAGCGCCACCTTCTTGTTGTTCAGCGGCTCGATCAGTTCGATGATGCGGGCGTAAACGGTTGCGCGGTCGGTCATGATGGCTCCGGTGTATGGCTTTGGTGGCCCTTTGCCCTTACATCATGGCCAAATTGCGGAGCGCGGGCGTTGGTGCCACAATGTGACACATGGGTGACATGGCAGACATGAGCAGTGACGGAGACGCACAAGGCGCGTCGCCGCCTGTTCGGGCATCCAGTCATGCAAACGCAATCCATCTGATCCGCACCATGCAGCAGCATCATGTCACGCTGTCGGCCATGGCGGATCAAAAGGCCAGCATCATCATCGGGGTCAATTCGGTGGTGTTTGCTCTGGTGGTGAAGGAAGCCGCCTCCAACCAGGCGCTGCTCGTGCTGGCTGCCTCCTCCGGGCTGGCGGCGGTGCTTTGCATGCTGGCGGTGCTGCCGAAGCTGGGCGGTGGGAAGGGGCCGCAACCACCTCCCAACCTGCTGTTCTTCAGCGGCTTTACCCAGATGAGCGAGGCCGACTGGATCGACTGGTTGGAGCGCACCAATACCGATGATCACGCGATCCAGGCGGCGATGGCGCGCGATGTGTATCAACTGGGCCAGGTGCTGGCGCAGAAGAAATACAAATATCTCGGCTGGGGTTATCGCGTGTTCATCGGCGGGCTGATCGCCACCTTTGCGGTATTCCTGATCCAGACGGCACTGGGGCTATAACCAGCGCCCTATAACCACCCACGCTGGCGGTAGTCGCGCACCGTATCGGCCATGCCGACATCCAGCCCGATCTGCGGCTGCCAGATGCCGGCCAGCCGCGCGTTGCCGTCGCTCGCCACCCAATCGGGGTGAGCCAGATAGCGGGCGCGGTCGCGGCTCAATTTGGGCAGTTCCCCCTTCCAGCCGGCCACCCGCGTGGCGATTCCGGCGGCGGTGCTCATCAGGCCGCTACCGATGGGAATCATGCGCACCTTGGCCTTCCCAAGCGCCCGACCGATGGCGGCGGCGTGATCGGCGTGCGCGTAACCGCCCGATCCGTCGTCGATTTCAAGGATCTCGTGCGCTGGGCCGCCGGCAGCCAGCGCCAGTAAGGCGCGGGCGAGATCATCGACGTGGATCAGGCTGATGCGCGCACTGGAGCCACCGGGGGCGAGGCCAAGCCCGAAGCGCGCCAGGCTGAATAGATCGCGCATCTCGGCGTCGCCGGGGCCATAGACGCCGGGTGGGCGCACGATGATCCAGTCGCCCGTGCGCTCCTGTACGAGCGCATCGCCTTGGGCCTTTGAGGCGCCATAAAGCGACAGGCCGGGTTCGCGCGCAGCGAGGCTGGAGACGTGGACGAAGCGCGGCACGCCTGCAGCCGCGGCCAGCACATTGGCAGTGCCGGTCACGTTGCCGGCCACGAAGCCGGCCGCATCGGCCGCGTTGACCACGCCCGCGATATGCAGCACGGCCGCGGCACCATCGCACAGGCGGGCCAGCGCGTGGGTGTCGTCGAGATCGCCCAGCACCCACTCGACGCCAGGTTGAGGCGGTTGTGGCCGGCGGGTGAGGGCGTGTATGGGGCGACGAGCCAACGCGACAACGCGGCGACCGACAAAGCCGGTTGCACCGGTGACGGCGATTGGGGGAAGCGCGCTGGGCGCGGCGATGACGGTCATCAGATTGCGAGGCGCTGCCAGCGCTGCGCGTTAAGCCGCGATCTCGAACGGCTGAATTTCCCCCGAGAGATACTGCAGCCGCGCCTTCGAACGGCTCAGCTTGCCCGAAGAGGTGCGCGGCAGGGTGCGCGGTGGCACAAGTTCGACCACGCAGCTCATGCCGGTAATGGCCTTAACCTTGGTCTTGATGGCGTCGCGTAGCTTGATGCGTTCGTCATTGTCGCTGGTGCGGCACTGCACCAGCACGGCGGGGGCTTCCTCGCCCGACAGGGTGGTGACGGAAAAGGCGGCAATGTCACCGGCCTTAAAACCGGGCAATTGTTCGATCGCCCATTCGATATCCTGTGGCCAGTGGTTCTTGCCGTTGATGATGATCATGTCCTTGGCGCGGCCGACGATATAGAGTGAATTGTCTTTCATATAGGCCATGTCGCCAGTGTCGAGCCAGCCATCCTTCATGCAGGCGGCAGTGGCTTCGGGATCGCGGAAATAGCCGGCCATCAGCCCCAAGCCCCTCACGAATACGCGGCCGATCTTGCGGTCGGGCAGGATCTGGCCATTCTCATCGCGCACTTCGATGGTGAGGCCGGGCACAGGCTTTCCGCAGTTGACGATGGCACGATAGCGGGTGGGCAGACGATGATCGGCGCGGGGCTCGGTCGCGCCCGACAGGGTACGTTCGTCGATTAGATCGCACTGGATGCCTTCGCCAACCGGCATGATGGTGACGGCTAACGTGGCTTCCGCGAGGCCATAGCTGGGCAGGAAGGCGCTTGCCTTGAAGCCAGCCGGCGCAAACGTGTCAACAAAGGCCTGCATTACTTCCGGGCGAATCATGTCTGCGCCGTTGCCGGCAACGCGCCAGCGCGACAGGTCGTAGCGTTCCGCGACTGGGATCGACGGCGAAATGCGGCGCGCGCAAATATCGTAGCCGAAGGTGGGCGAGTAGCTGAGCGAGGCATCCGGGTTGCGGCTGATGAGCGTGAGCCAAGACAGCGGCCGCCGGGCGAAATCTTCGGTAGCGAGGTAATCGACCGAAACCTGATTGGACATCGGGGCGAGCATGCAGCCAACCAGGCCCATGTCATGATACCAGGGTAGCCAGCTCACCACCCGGTCACCTTCAGCAGCGTGGGTGCAGGTGGCGTGGGCTGAAAGATTGGCCAGCAGCGCTTCGTGCGTGACGGCAACGCCGTGCGGGAAGCGGGTGGAACCGGACGAATACTGCAGATAGGCGATATCAGTCGGCTTGGCCTTGGGCAGTTCCACGGCGGGTGCCTCGCCGCTGAACCACACTTCCCAATCATGAGCGGCACAAAGCCCGGTAGCGGCATTTTTCACGATATCGTGCAGGCCGGGCGGGGAAAGCAGCATCAGCGGATCGCAGCTGGTGAGCTGCACGCGGATCTGATCAACATAGGCTTCACGGCCGCCAAAGCTGGTCGGCAGCGGCAGCGGCACCGGCAGCGCGCCGGCATAGATGGCGCCGAAGAAGGCGGCGGCAAAACCTGCACCGGTTTCGGCGATTAGGGCGATGCGGTCACCGGGCTTGACGCCTTCGGCGATGAAGTGCGCAGCGTGGCGGCGAGCATCGGCGGCGAGTTCGGAAAATGGGTAGGCGCGCACCAGATCGGCGCGGGCATCGTGGAAGTTGAAGCCCTTTTCGCCTTGGGCTGCATAGTCCAGCGCATCGCCAAGAGTGGCGAAATTCGAGCGGCGCTGCGGCAGCGCATCGCTAGTGGCGGTGGGTTTCAGCGCTTTCACGCTTTCGGCCTGAGGGCTGTCGGCCATCATCGTCTCCCTTGCCGCGTCGCTGCGGCCCGACCCGGCCTACGACGCAATGTTATTTTTCTTCACGGTCACCGTGCCACGCGGGGGCGTTCAAATTCCGGCTCGAAAGTGGCAGGAAAGTGGCATGATTGATGAGAAGCAACGAAGTGGCCGCCGTGAACGCCGGGTGCCGCCGCCGCTGGGTGAAGTGGGCTTGCGCGATCTGGCCCTGCATTATGCCGCGCGCTTTGCCACCACGCGTTTGAAATTGCTGCGCTATCTGGCCCGCAAGTTGAAGGAGCGCGGCTGGATCGGGGCACAGCCGCCCGATCCAGAGGCACTCGCCGACCGACTGGCCGAACTGGGTTATGTCAATGACGCCGCCTTTGCAGCGATGAAAGGCCGGGCGTTGACTAGCCGCGGCCTGGGCCATCGCCGCGTGGTCGAAGCCTTGACCGCGGCCGGAGTCGCTGCTGCTGATCGCGCCGAGGCACCGGATGAACAGGCAGCCTTGGCCACCGCCCTAGCCTTCGCGCGGCGAAAGCGATTGGGGCCATTTGGGCGCGAACGCAGCGATGATCCGGCAGCCAGGCAAAAGGCGCTGGCCGCCATGCTGCGGGCTGGACACGCCATGGGCGTGGCGCGGCAGATATTGGCAGTACGCAGCGTGGCAGAAGCCGAAGCCTTGATTGCCGGGGATTGATAAGCGCAGCAACTTACGGCCACCGCCCGACCAGCTGATCACCAGCCCCAGCCCCTTGCCCATCACCTTGCCGGTGAAGGCAAAGCGTTGCGGGCGTGGATCGCCGGCGCGTTCGAAGGCGAGGGTTAAGCGGGGTTTGGTGACGATCAGCGCCATCATGGCCACAATGACCAGCCCTATGCTGGACGCCAGCGCGCGAAAAATTTTTGTTGCGACTGATTATCATTATTGTCTCTGCCGCGCGCAGCCACTAGAGCGATTGAGAATGAGTTGCAATAAGAGGATGCGTTTCGTGGTCGATCGTCAATTCCCGGCGCGGGTGCAGGCCCACCACGTCGTATTGCTGGCCAGCGTGTCGCTGCTGCTCGCCGCCCCGGCACGCGCGGCACTGGCTGCCGACGCTATTGCGTTGACGGCCGCTGCTGGCGATTCCGCGCCCGAGACCGAAATCATCGTGGTGGGCGATACCATCCGCGCCGGCCAGATCGCCGGATCGACCGCGCTGGTGAGCGAGACGGATCTGAAGCGCAGCCGGGTGTTCACGGTGAATGATGCGCTGCGCCAGGTGGCCGGCCTGTTCCCGCGCGACGAGGAAGGCGCTGGCGCCCGCCCCAATATCGGCATCCGCGGGCTGAATCCGGTGCGCTCCACCAAGGTGCTGCTGCTCGAGGATGGCGTGCCGCTGGGCTATGCCCCCTATGGCGACAACGCCAGTTACTATCACCCGCCGATCGAGCGGTTCACCAGTCTGGAGGTGCTGAAGGGCGCCGCGCAGGTGCGCTTTGGCCCGCAGACCATTGGCGGAGCCATCAACTATATTACCCCTGCCGCGCCAGAACAGTTGACCGCGCGCTTCAGCGGCAGCGTAGGCAATCGCGACACCGTCAATCTCGATGCTATGGTGGGCGGGCAGGCGCTGGGCGGCGGGCTGCTGCTGCACGTGAATCACAAGCAGACTGACGGCAACCGCGACAACCAGCATCTGCGCTTCACCGATATCTTCTTAAAGGGTAGTTGGGACCTGGGCGCCGATCACGGCATCACGCTGAAACTGTCGCGTTTCCGGGAAGACAGCCAAGTGACCTATTCCGGCCTCACCCGCGCTGAATTTGCCGCCGATCCGCGCGGCAATGTGTTTGCAAACGATGACTTCCAGACCGAACGCCTGAATGCCACCTTCTCGCACCGCTGGACGCTGTCGGGCGCAGCAACGCTGAAGACCACGGCCTATTATCACCATTTCACCCGCGATTGGTGGCGGCAATCATCGAATAGCAGCCAGCGCCCGAACGACGCCAGCGATCCGGGCTGCGGCGGCTTGGCCAATCTGAACTCACTGTGCGGCAACGAAGGGCGACTGCGCGACTATGATACGTGGGGTGTCGAAAGCCGGCTCAGCCTCGATCATGATGATCTCGGCCTGGGCTTTGGCGGCGAGACCGAGATGGGCATCCGCTTCCACGAGGAACGCCAGCGCCGCCGCCAGTGGAATGGCGACACGCCCACTGCGCGCACCCCCGGCATCAGTGTGAATGCCGGCGTGCGCGAAAACAACGAGCGCGATGCCTCGGCCTTTTCGGCCTTCATCCAGTCCCGCCTGCAGTTTGGCGATTTCGCCATCATCCCCGGCATGCGCGGCGAATTCATCGATTATGCTCGTCGCAATCTGCCGGTGGACGTGCTGGCCGGCGGCCGCCCCACAGGCGCGCAGACGGTGCTGAGCGAGGGTCGCCAGACGCTGGACAAATTGCTGCCCGGCATCGGCTTCACCTGGCGCGTAGCAGCTGATGTGACGCTATATGGCGGCGTCCATCGCGGTTTTGCCCCGCCACGCGTGGAAGACATCATCACGCCCGCCGGCGGTTCGGTCGATCTGGATGCGGAACTGAGCTGGAACTGGGAAGCCGGTGTGCGCGGTAGTGTCATGAAGGGCATCAAGGGCGATGCCACCTTCTTCGTGATGGATTTTGCCAACCAGATCATCCCGCAGTCGGTGGCCGGCGGCATTGGTGCCACGCTCACTTCCGCAGGCCGCACGCTGCATCGCGGCGGCGAACTGTCGCTCACCTTATCGTCACGCGATGCCGGCTGGACTGATGCGCAGACCGACGTGTTCGCCCGCCTGGTCAGTACCTGGGTGGCAGCTGCACGTTACAGCAGCACGCGGCTGGCCACTGCGCCTTGCTTCGAGGGTGCGACCGCAGGCGCGCTGGTAGCCACCGGAGCCGGTGCGGTGCCGTGCGGAGTAGCCAGAGACGTGAAGGGCAATCGGTTGCCTTATGCGCCGGAATGGTTGATTTCGGGCGCCGTGGGCGTTGAACACAAGGGCTTCATCGGCCAGGTGGAAGTGGTGAGCCAATCCAGCATGTTCGCCGATGATGTGAACCTGATTGCCGTTACGCCCGATGGCCAGCGCGGCAGCATCGGTGGCTGGGCGCAGGTGAATATTGCAGCCTCCTACGGCCCGCCTAAGGGCAATTGGGAAGTGTTTGTTTCGGCGCGCAACCTGTTTGATCGGCTGTTCGTTATCGATCGCGCCCGCGGCGTGCTGCCGGGCCAGCCGCTAATGATGCAGGGCGGTATCAGCGTCCGTTACTGATCGGCCCTGCATACAAGAAGCGCGGCGGTGCCGACCTGGCACTGCCGCAGTTTTCCGTTGGCGGAAGATCAGGCCTCCGTGGCAGGCGCCGGCAGTGCCTTGGGGGCCTTCCTGGCTTTCAGCTTCTTGATCGCCGGCACGATTTCGAACGACAGATCCTCGTCCTTCACGTGCACCCGCACTTCGCCGCCGTTCACCAGCTTGCCGAACAACAGTTCCTCGGCCAGCGGCTGCTTGATCTTCTCCTGAATCAGCCGGCCCATCGGGCGCGCCCCATACAGGCGATCATAGCCGCGGGCGATCAGCCAGGCCTTGGCCTCTTCGGTGAGGCTGATGTGCACTTCGCGATCGGCCAACTGCATTTCCAACTGCAACACGAACTTGTCAATCACCATGGCGACCACGGCCGGCGGCAGGTAACCGAACGGCACGGTGGCATCCAGCCGGTTGCGGAATTCGGGGGAGAACATCTTCTTGATCGCTTCCTCGTCCTCGCCGATGCGGGTGGTAGCACCAAAGCCGATGCCCTCCCGCGCCATGTCGGCCGCGCCGGCGTTGGTCGTCATGATCAGGATGATGTTACGGAAATCCACCGTTTTGCCGTGGTGATCGGTGAGCTTGCCGTTGTCCATCACCTGCAACAGGATGTTGAACAGATCCGGGTGGGCCTTTTCGATTTCATCGAGCAGCAGCACAGAATGCGGCTGCTGATCGACGGCATCGGTGAGGAGGCCGCCCTGATCGAACCCGACATAGCCGGGAGGTGCCCCGATCAGCCGGCTGACCGAGTGGCGTTCCATGTATTCCGACATGTCGAACCTCGTGAGCGGGATGCCCAGGATATGGGCCAGCTGCTTGGCCACCTCGGTCTTGCCAACCCCGGTGGGGCCGGAGAACAGGTAGGAACCGATCGGCTTGTTGGGTTCACGCAGGCCTGCACGCGCCAGCTTGATGGCGCTGGACAGCTTTTCGATGGCGGCATCCTGGCCGAACACCACGCGCTTCAGATCGGCTTCCAGCGTCTGCAACTGGGTCTTGTCGTCGGTGGAAACGCTTTTCGGCGGAATGCGCGCCATGGTGGCGATCACCGCTTCCACTTCCTTCACGCCGATCGTTTTCTTGCGCTTGGATTCGGGCAGCAGCATCTGGGACGCGCCAGTCTCGTCGATCACGTCGATGGCCTTGTCGGGCAACTTGCGATCGTTGATGTAGCGCGCCGAAAGTTCTACCGCCGCCTTGATGGCATCGGCGGTGTATTTCAGCTTGTGATGCTCTTCATAGCTTGGCCGCAGCCCCATTAGGATCTTGACGCTGTCTTCGATGCTCGGCTCGTTCACGTCGATCTTCTGGAATCGGCGTAGCAGGGCGCGGTCCTTCTCGAAATGGTTGCGGAACTCCTTGTAGGTGGTCGAACCGATGCAGCGGATCGCGCCAGACGACAGCGCGGGCTTGAGCAGGTTCGACGCGTCCATGGCGCCGCCGCTGGTCGCGCCCGCGCCTATCACCGTGTGGATTTCATCGATGAACAGCACGGCGTGCGGCAGCTTTTCAAGCTCGTTCACGACATTCTTCAGCCGTTCCTCGAAATCACCGCGATACCGCGTGCCAGCCAGCAGCGCGCCCATGTCGAGGCTGTAGATCACCGCAGGCTTCAGCACATCGGGTACCTGGCCTTCGACGATCTTGCGCGCCAAGCCTTCGGCAATGGCGGTCTTGCCAACGCCCGGATCACCCACATACAGCGGGTTGTTCTTGGAGCGGCGGCACAGGATCTGGATGGTGCGGTCCACCTCGGCATGGCGGCCGATCAGCGGATCGACCTTGCCGATCTTGGCCTTCTCGTTGAGGTTGACGGTGAACTGCTTGAGGGCGCTTTCGCCGCCCTTCTTGTCGCTCTTTTCGGGCTTGGCCGGCTTTTCCTCCGGCTCTTCCCGGTCAGCCGAGCCTTTGGGCGGCTTGGTTTCGGACTGACCGGACTTGGCGATGCCGTGGCTTATGAAAGAAACCGCATCAAGCCGCGTCATGTCCTGCTGCTGCAGGAAGAATACGGCGTGGCTTTCGCGTTCGGAAAACAGCGCAACCAGCACGTTGGCGCCGGTTACTTCCTCGCGGCCGGATGATTGCACGTGCAGGATAGCGCGCTGCACCACGCGCTGGAACCCGGCGGTGGGCGACGGATCAACGCTAGCATCAGCCTTCAGCGCCTGCAGTTCGGTATCGAGATAGCGAATCAGCTGGCCCTGCAGCTCTTCCAGATCAACATTGCAGGCCTTCATCACCTGGGCGGCGTGGGTATCGGTGGTCAGCGCCAGCAGGAGATGTTCGAGCGTGGCATATTCGTGGGTGCGCCGCGCGGCTTCGGCCAGCGCGTTGTGCAGGGTCTTTTCGAGTTCGCGAGTGAACGAGGGCATCAACATCTCCGTGGCGCGCCCTTCGGGGGAAAGGAGCGCCGTTGGCCGGCCCGGCCGTATGGAGGGCCTAGGGTCAATGTCTGCCCGGTGTAGCCAGATATCAAGGGGCAAACGGCCCAGTGCCACAGGTTTGTAATGTCGCAGCGGCGAAGAAGAGGCTCTGGTCAGCCGGGCGGGAGCGCGCCATGATGCATTTCATTCGTGGGGAGACTGAAATGCGCCTGTTGTTACCCGCCCTATTGCTGTCTGCCGCGCCAGTGGCGGCCCAGACTGCGATGACCGCCCCCTCCGCCATGTTGCCGGCGCCGGGCTATGTTGCCGATCGGCCACCGCTGGCCCTGCTGCGCCTGTTGCCGCCGCCGCCCGAAGCCGGCAGCACGGAAGAACAGGCCGACAAATATCTCTATGGCCAGAGCAAGCGCGGCATCGGCGGGCCACTGTGGCAGAGCGCCATCGGCCAGCTTAGCGTGACTAGTCCGAGTTTCGTCAAGACGGTGAACTGCGCGCTGGGTGCCACGCTCACCCCGCAAACGACGCCGGCCACCATGACGCTGCTGCGCCGCGCCGGCACCGATCTGGGTCGTGCCGTGTCGCTGGCCAAGGATTATTACAAGCGCCCGCGCCCGTTCAGCACGGATAACGGCAAGGCCTGCGACCCGGATGCCGCGAAGGACGGAGGCAAGGCATTGGGCTTTGCCTATCCGTCGGGCCATGCCGCGGTCGGCTGGCTGTGGGGCCTGATCCTGTCAGACGCGCGGCCGGTGCGCAGCGCCGCGCTGCTGAAATTCGGCAAGGCAACTGGCGATCTGCGCATCGCCTGCCGGGTGCATTGGGCGTCAGACGTGACGGGCGGTCGTCTGCTCGCCACCGCGCTCTATCAGCAGATCGAGGACACGGCGGATTACAAGGCCGATCTGCAGAAGGCCAAGGCAGAACTGAGCTTAGCGCCGGTACCGGAAGGCTGCCCGGTGACTTAAGCCGGCTGCAGGTAGAGTGCCTGCAGCCGAGTGCGTTCGGCAGTGCCGATGCCCAACTGCTCGCTGAAATAGCGATCCAGCCCGCCGCGGGCGGTGATCTCAGCCAGGCTCGCCTCGATATAGGTGCGCTCCACACTCATCAGCGCCCGCACCACGCCCGGTGGCAGCCGAGCAAACATCGCCATCGACGGATCGACCGGCGCGCCCGGCTTGGGCGGCTGCGGGCGATAATGGCGGTTGGACAAGAGATAATCGGCAATCGCCGTCTCGCGGTCCACGCCCAGCGCCAACAGGATCAGCACGGCGGCCATACCGGTGCGGTCCTTGCCGGCCGAACAGTTGAAGGCCAGCGGCACGCGCCCGGCCAGTAATTCGGCGAACATCACACGATAGTCCCCGGCAAAGCGGTAGGGCAGTTCCTGGTAGAAGCCAGCCATGGCGGTGCGTGCCTGTTCGGGTGTCACGTCGCCGCCGCGAAAGGCCGCCATAAGCTGGCCCAGATCCAGTTCATAATCCCGTGTCAGCACCTTGGGCGCACTGGCAGTCGGCCAAGCCACGGGCTCGCGGTTGCGCTCACCGCTGGAACGGAAGTCGCAGACCGTGCGGATGCCGAGTTTTGCCAGATACTGATAATCTTGCGGCATCAACCCGGCCATCACCGCCGAACGATAAAACACGCCCCAGCACACCGGTTTGCCGCCGGCGCCGGCATAGCCGCCCAGATCGCGGAAGTTCATGCCGCCGGCCAGCGGCAGCACGCGTTCGGCCACGCGCAACTGGCGGCCACGTTCGTCCTGCAGCAGGAACCACGGGCGCGGGCTGGCGGCAGCGGACACGACGGCGCGGGCACCATCCGTGAGTGTCGTCAGCAGCCGGCCTTGGCGGCGCGGTGCGTCGGGCGCCGGCAGCTGCCACACCTGTACGCGGCTTCCTAGGCCTTGCCATTGGATGGTAACGGCATTGCCCGTCCGCTCCGCCTCGGCGCTGGCGGGGACGGCAATGCGTGCCTCACGCGCGGCGGCCGGCAGGAAGGTCGTAGGCACCACCGCTAGCAGGCCGGCGGCAAGGGCAGTAGTACAGAGCAGGCGCATTGCTGTAATCCCGGGCATCAGAAGTTGAAGCGCACGCCGCCCATGAAGCGCCTGCCGATCTGTTCCACCTCGGTCGGCCGGTTGCGCTGGCCCAGATAGGCGACGTAGATTTCATCGGTCAGGTTGGTGGCATCGACGAACAGCACGAAACCGTTGGTCAACTGATAGCGCAGCGCCACATCAAGATTTGCATAGCCGGCGCGGCGTTCGTCGCCAGTGGAACCGGCGCCAAAGCCGCCCAGCGTATCCACCCAATCCGATCGCCACTGATAGGAAACGCGGGCCGAAAGGCCATATTTTTCATAGAAGAGCGAGGCATTGACGATCCGGCTGGAGGTGCCGGGGAAATCGGCACCAGTGCGATCAAATGTGTCGAAACTGCCGCCGATAAGGGCGACATTGCCCTGGAAACCTAGGCCCGACAACGAGCCGGGCAGGAAGGTGAAGTTCTGCAGCCAAGCCAGTTCCAGGCCATAAAGCCGGCCATTGTTGCCATTCAACGTGCCGATAAGATCATAGCCTGACCGATCGATGCCGCCGCTGTCGTAGATGTCGCTGTCCACCCGCGTGCGGGTGTCGAACAGCACATTATCAACCCAGCGATGATAGAAGCTGGCCGAGAGCAGGCCATCGTTCGGCAGATAATACTCCAGGCTGGTATCAGCGCCCCAGGTATATTCCGCGCGCAGATTGGGGTTGCCACCGCTGATCGTGCCTGGCGTGGACGTGTCGTTGATGGCCCCGCCCACTCGCACCTGGCCAAAGCCGGGCCGCGATACGCTGCGCTGGCCGGCGAGGCGGAACACCAGATCGGTGGCGACATCGAACTTGGCATTCACGCTGGGGAAGAAATCCCAGTAACTGTTGCGCACGCTAAGCGGGGTCTGGGTTGTTCCGGCGACCAGCGTGCCGATGCTTTCCTGCACGAAATTCTCCAGCCGGACGCCCACCACGATCTTCCCATTCGGCAGATCGTAGGCGGCGCTGGCATAGGGGGCGAACAGGCGTTCGTTGATGGTGTAACGATCCTGCGGCAGGATGAAATTGTCGAGATTGAAGCCGCCGGGCCGAGCGGCCAGTGCGGCCTCCAGGTCGGTGCGCAGCCGGCCCTTGTCGATATAGTTGAAGCTGGTGCCGAGCGGGAAGTTGGTTGTCCACGGTCGAGTGGTGACATAACTGGCGGCCGGCAACTGGCCGGGCAGATTCACTGCAACCTAGCTAAACAGATTGCCGTTGATCTGCCGATCATCATATTGAGCGCCGAACTTCAGCGAAACATCGCCCAGCATGCCGGCGATATCGGCCTTGCCGGTCCAGCTTTCGGACCGGATGCGTGAGACGATCGGCAGGCCGACGCTGAAATCGAAGCCGCCCTGATTGAGCGCCCCCAGCGCCGGCCCTCGCACCCGCGACGGGGTGGGCGGAGTGCCTGGGCCTGGAACGGTGCTGAACAGGCCGAGCAGCGGGAAATCCGGATTGCTGCGATCGTAGGTGAGGCTGGGGCGCAGGAAGGGGTTGAGCGCCTGGTTCTGCAGAACGAGCGGGATACAGCTGTTGTTGATCACCCGCGTGTGATTGGCGCGCCAGGTCGCCTGCCAGTCGCTGCCCAGTTCGTAATCGCCGCCAACCGTGTAGATGAAATTGCGGTTGCGATAATCACTGTCGGATTGGGTGCCGCGGACCGGCACGCCCACAAGATCGCCACTGGCTTCGGTGCGGGTGCCGGAAAAGGCCGAGCCAATCTGGAACACATATTGGTTGCGTTCCTCGTCGTCGTTGAATTCGGTGAAGATCGCCTTGGCAAACAGGCGCTGCCCTTCGGCCGGGCGGAATTCGATGCCAGCCGAAAGGCCGTTGTTTTCACGGGTCAGCAGATAGTTGCGCACGTCGATAGCGGTGGGCTGGCCATCGGCGCCATAGGCGAACTCGCGATTGTCGGTGATCTGGTTGCGTAGATAATGCGAGCCGGCGAGCAGGAAACCGATCTGCTCGTTCGACCACGACAGGCGCAACGAGGCCTGGCGCTGCTGGCCGCCGCCCAATTCCATCCAGCCATAGCCGACATCGCCAGCGACATCGAAGCCCTTGCGATCAAAAGGCGAGAACGTCTTCATGTCGATCAGCGCCACCACCGCTTCGGCGGGAATGTCGGAGGTGAGCGACTTGTTGACCACCACGCTGGACAGAATCACTGACGGCACCGCATCGAAACGAAAGGCGCGGCTGCCGCCGCCTTCATCAACGCCGATGATAGGCACGCCATCGACCAGCACGCTGGTCCAGCGGTTGGGCGCACCGCGCACCTGGATGTAGCGTTCTTGCCCCTGGTCGCGCTGTACGGCGATGGCCGGCAGGCGGGACAGTGCGGCGGCCGCATTCTGATCGGGGAAGCGGCCGATGGCGTCAGCCGCCAGAACGGAGACGAGATTGTCGGCCTTGCGCTGTTCCAGGATGGCCAGCGTCTGCGCGGCGCGGATCGGCGCAGTGACGACGATCTCGGCATCGTCAGTGGCGGCCGCGTCTGCCGCGGCGCCACCGGCCTGGTCGGCCAGTGTCGGCATGGCCATCGCAAAGCTGGCGACGCCGGCCAGCGCAAAAGTCCGCAACCGCATCTTCGTTCCCCGTGTTTGCCCTTCGGATCAGGCGCTAGGCGGGGACGTTGACAATGGGATGACGCATTTAGGTCACCCTGTTGAAGCTTTTGTGGCCATATTGTTGCGGAGTACCGCAAAGGAAAGGGCGGCAATCTTGCAATTGCCGCCCCATTTTGCGCGATTGTTGCGCGCGACTACGCCGACACCGCCTGATTGAACGGCGTGTCCTTGTCAGGCCGCATGTCGCCGGGCAGGCCCAGCACGCGTTCGGCGATGATGTTGCGCAGGATTTCGTCCGTTCCGCCAGCAATGCGCAGGCCGGCCGAACCGATGTACGACCCTTGCAGCTTGGCCAGTTCCGGATCGGCGTCCGCGCCGGCCACAAAGCCATCGCCTCCCGACAGATCAAGCGCGAAGCTGGCCAGATCCTGCATGGTCTTCGCCACCACCACCTTGGAGATGGACTGTTCCGGCCCCGGCACTTGGCCCTTGGACAGGGCCGAGAGCGCGCGCATCTGGGTGAGCTTGATCCCTTGATCGTTGATGTAGGTCTGGGCGATCTTCTGGCGCACGTCGCTGGCACCGATGGCCGGGCTGCCGTCCGGCGCTTCCACGCCCTTGGCCAGCTTCATCAGTGTTTCATAGCCGGGTGCATAACGCGGCTTGCCACCGACGGCGAGACGCTCGTGCATCAGGGTGGTGAGCGCCACCTTCCAGCCATCGCCGACAGCGCCCAGCCTGTGCGAATCATTCACCCGCACGCCATCGAAGAATACTTCGTTGAAATCGCTGCCGCCCGACATCTGCTTGATGCCCTTCACCGTCACGCCCGGCGCCTTCATGTTCACGATGAACATGGTCAGGCCCTTGTGCTTGGGCAGCGAAGGATCGGTGCGGCAGACGACGATACCGAAATCGGAGGCATGGGCAAAGCTGGTCCACACTTTCTGGCCGTCGATCACCCATTCATCACCATCCTTCACCGCCTTGGTGCGGATGCCGGCGAGGTCGGAGCCCGCTGCCGGTTCTGAGAAGAGTTGGCACCAGACTTCCTCGCCAAGCAGCGCCTTGGGCACATAACGCTGCACCACTTCGGGGTTGCCGTGGGTGAAGACGGTGGGGATGCACATACCAAGGCCGATGGAATAGAGGCCCTGCGGCACATGCCAGCGGCTTTCTTCCTGGCTATAGATAATGCTGTGCATGGGCGTCAGGCCTTGGCCGCCGAACATCTTGGGCCAGGTGATACCGGTGTAACCGGCGGCGTGTTTCTTAGCCTGCCACGCCTTCGATCGCGCGATGAATTCCGGCAGCTTCATGCCTTCCGGCGGCGGATCGCGATATTCGGTAGCACTCTCGTTTAGCCAAGCGCGCACGACGGCGCGAAACTCGGCTTCCTGCGGGGTATCGTTGAAATCCATGATGTCTCTCCCGAAGCTTTTCTCACCCTCGACAGTTCACCCTGTCGAGGCGCATTTCGTCACGCTGCGGCGCTGTTGCGCTGTTCCAGCGCCCGCACCAACCGATCGGCCCACCAGCCGCGCGGGCCCAATGCGGCGACAAGCGCGCGGTTGCGGCGATAGTAGAATTGGCAGTCGCTTTCCCAGGTGAAGCCGATGCCGCCGTGCAGTTGTACATTTTCCTCGGCGCAATAGGCCAGCGCATCCAGGCTGGCGACGCGGGCGGCAGCCGCCACCTGGCGCAGTTCGGCACCATTGGTGCCAATCATGGCGAGGCCATGCAGGGCGTGGGCGCGGGCCAGTTCCAGTTTGATATACATGTCTGCACACTTGTGCTTGACCGCCTGATAACGGCCGATCTTCTGGCCAAAGGCGACGCGGGTCTTCGCATAATCCACGGTCATCGCCATCGCGGCGCCAGCGGTACCAATGGCTTCATAGGCCAAGATGACGGCGGCGCGGTCGAGCCAATCCTGATAGTCGCCGGCATTGCCCAGCGCCTCGGCCGGGGTGTTGTTGAGCGTCAGCTTGCCGTAGCGGCGGACGAGATCGATGGTTTCCACCGCCGCCGTTTGCGCGCCCTTCAGATCGACGATGTAAAGCAGCGGGCCATCGGCGCCGGTAGCTGCCACGATGGCGATATGGGCGACGGTCAGATCGGCCACTGGCTGCTTCACGCCGGTCAGGGCGCCGCCGCTGGCTTGGGTCTTCACCGTGGCCGGGCTCACGGCGCCGGGTTCGCTCCAGGCGACGCACGCGATAATCTCACCGCTGGCGATGCCGGGCAGCCACTTGGCCTGCTGCGCTTCTGTGCCGGCTAGCACCAGCGCTTCGGTAGCGAGCAGCGTGGAAACGAGCGGCACATGCGCCAGTGACCCACCGGCGGCTTCGGCCAGTTGCGCGACTTCCTCGACCGTCAGGCCCAGGCCGCCGTGTGCTTCCGGCACGCGCGCGGCGGTCCAGCCCAGTTCGCTGATTTCCTTCCACAGCACCGCGTCCATGGCGGGCGCATCGACCGCCATCGCCTTGCGCGCCGGGCCGGTGCCGGCCTTTTCAGCGAGCAACTTGCGCGCCTGTTCGCCGAGTTCCTTGGCTTCGTCGGAAAAATCGAAATTCACGGATCCACTCCCCAAAGCTGATTGGCCGGCAGATTACGCGCACGTCAGCCTTGGGCAACCTGTCGCTTTTGACGCGGTGGTAGCCAGAGGGTCAGATCTTGTGCGCGCTGAGGAACTCATAATGCGGCCGGCATTCGTCGCGCACCTGCTCCGCCTCGCCGTGCAGCACGGGCATTGGCCCTTCGCGGCCATCAAAGCTGGTGGAGGCCAGCACTCGATTATACCAGTGTGGTGCCCATACCCCGTCGGTGTCGCGCGGGCCGGCAGGCCACTGCAGCATGGCGGCATTCCACGCGATGCCCAGCGCGGCGCACAGCCGGGAGAGCGTACCGGCTGGATCGGCCAGCACATCAGACGAATCGACCACCGGCGGCGCATGGCCCAGCCGGTCCGCCTCTGCCTCGAACCAGTCGCGCTGTTTGGCGAAGCCCAATCCTTCCGCGGTCACCACCTCGCGCTTTTCGGCATAGGAGGCGATCACGCGCTCGGGCGCGCGTATCAGGAAGACGTGGCGGAAGGCCTTGAGGCCGCTAAGTTGCACCGGGCCGACCATGTGGTGCACCATGTGCTTTTGATACCACAGCGGTTGCGCACAGGGACCGGAAAGGGCGGCGGCGATGCTGTGCCAATCACAATCCATAGCAGCGATCACCTCGCTGGCCATCGGGTGATGGTCGCCGGTGTGCTTCAGGTAAGCGCCGTAAAAGGGCTCGTCACTCACATGGCAGTCCGCCCGCGCGCCAAAGCTGCGCATCATCGCTGTCGACAGGTTGCGAGGCCCCGACCACATTGCGATGCGCAGCGTCACTGCCGCCCCCGCGCTGCCACGTCGGTTTCGATCAGCGCGCGATACAGGCCCTGCAAGCGCGTCACCATGGGCCCGCGCCCGTCAGTGAGTTGGCGCCCGTCGATGCTGGTGACCGGCACCACCCCGGCAAAGGTTCCGGTGACGAAGGCTTCGCTGGCCGAATAGACATCGGTGAGCGAGAAATTCTTCTGATAAACCGGGATGCCGTTGTCTTCACAGACCGCGATCACGGTGCCGCGGGTGATGCCGGCCAGGCAATAATCGCCCGAAGACGTCCACACCTCTTCTTCCCCGCGCCGGTTCTTCTTCACGATGAAGAAGTGAGTGGAATTGCACGTCGCCACGAAACCGTGCGGATCGAGCATCAGTGCCTCGTCCGCGCCCGCCTGCGTGGCCTGGATGCAGGCGGTAATGCAGTTCAGTTTTGAATGACTGTTCAACTTCGGATCCTGCACGTCCGAATAGCCACGCCGCACGTGAACGGTGGCCAGCCGAATGCCCTTCTCGATGGTGGTCGGCAGGGGATCCTTGTACTCGGCGATGATGACGATGGTGGCGGGTGAGACCACCACGCGCGGATCCTGATAGGGGGTCGATCGCAACCCGCGCGTCACCATCAGGCGGATGTGGCAGGCTGTCATCGTGTTGGCATCGATGGTGGCGTAAATCCGCCGTTCCATCTCCTCGCGCGTGATGCCGATATCCATGTATATGGCCTTGGCGCCCTCCCAGAGTCGGTCGAGATGCTGATCCAGAAAGGCAATCCGCCGGGCGTGGACGCGCAGGCCCTCCCACACGCCATCGCCCAGCATGAAGCCCGAATCGAAAACGCTTACCATCGCCTCGGCGCGGCGGAGGAGCTGGCCGTTGACATTGATCAGGATCGTGTCGTTGCGCGTGTCCGCAACGAAATCATGGGTGCCCAGGGATGTGGTCATGGCGGGTTACTTCTTGAACAGGCTGTCGGCGGCAGCGCGGAACTGAGCTGCGCCTTCGAGTTTGGCTTTCGTTCGCACCAACTCCGCTTCCAGTCCGGCGATGCGCTCGTCCAGATCTGCAATGGAAAGGCGGTCGAGGTCTTCCCGGGCCAGATCGGCCAGCAGGTCACTCTTCTTCTTGGGCAGGTCAGCTTCGTCGAACACAAACGCTACGGTTGACCGCGCTTGTGCCTGAGTCAATATCCGGATCATGACCATCCCCACCCACATGACCGCCATCGACCCCGCCGCAGCGGGGGCAGCGGAGGTGTTGCAACCCGTTTCCCGCCCTGTCCCGCAGCCGGGGCCGGGTGAGGTGCTGGTGAAGGTGGCGGCGGCGGGCGTGAACCGGCCTGATGTTCTGCAGCGACTCGGCCTCTATCCGATGCCGCCGGGCACGCCGACGATCATGGGCCTGGAGATTGCCGGCACCGTGGTGGCGGTGGGCAGCGAGGTGACGCGCTGGCGCCCCGGCGATGCGGTGTGCGCGCTTGTGGCGGGTGGCGGCTATGCGGAATTTTGCACCGCGCCTGCCGGCCAGTGCCTGCCGGTGCCGGCGGGGATGAGCATGACGGACGCCGCCGGGCTGCCGGAAACCTGGTTCACCGTCTGGTCCAACGTGATGGACCGCGGCCGGGCGCGGCCAGGGGAAACGATCCTGATCCATGGCGGCACCAGCGGGATCGGCATCACTGCGCTGCAATTGGCGAAGGAAGTTGGACTGGCGGCGATTGTGACCTGCGGCAGCGATGAGAAATGCGCGGCGGCCGTGTCGCATGGCGCTGCGCACGCGATCAACTACAAGAGCCAAGATTTCGCGGCCGAAGTGCTGGCGCTGACCGGCGGGAAGGGCGTCGATATCGTGCTAGACATGGTGGGCGGCGATTATGTGCCGAAGAATATCGCTTGCATGGCCGATGATGGCCGCCACGTGAGCATCGCTTTCCAGCGCGGGCCGACCGCAGAGGTGAATCTGGGGCTGGTCATGCGCAAGCGGCTGGTGCTGACCGGTTCGATGCTGCGCCCGCGTCCCATCGCCTTCAAGACGGCGATTGCTGAAACGCTTGAAGGCGTGATCTGGCCGGCGTTCGAGGCCGGGCGGCTCACCCCGGCGACCGACATGGTGTTCCCGCTCGCCGAGGCTGCCGCCGCCCATGCGCGGATGGAGGCCGGTGTGCATGTGGGGAAGATCGTGCTGCAGGTTAGCTGACCATCCCCTTCGGCGCGAACCGTTCTTCCCGCCATGCGCCGCTGGTCAGCACTGCCTGCAACGCATCGAGCGCCAGACCGACATCGGCAAAGCGCGTCGTCAGCGCCGGGAAGCCGAAACGCATGGCATCGGGTGGGCGCATGTCGCCGATGACGCCGCCGGCGATGAGCGCCGTCATCACGCGGCGGGCTTCCGAATGGCGGATGATGACGTGGGCACCGTGCCGGCTTTGCGGCGGTGCGTCCACCGTCACGCCGGGCAGCGTTGCCGCGCCGGCGGCAAAGAGGTGAACGAGGTGGCGGGATTTGGCCTCCGCCTGCGCCAGATCAATACCGTCGAACATTGCCACCCCGGTCTGCAGCGCGCGCATGGCAAGTATCGGCGGGGTCCCGGTGAGCAGGCGCCGGGCGCCGCTTGCGGGGGCATAGTCGGCGGTGAAATCAAACGGAGCGGCGTGGCCCATCCAGCCGGTAAGCGCCGGCTGCGCGGTGTCCCAGTGGCGGCGGGCCATATAGGCGAAGGCCGGCGCGCCGGGGCCGCCGTTCAGGAACTTGTAGCCGCAGCCGACGGCGAAATCGGCACCGTCGGCATCGAGATTGACCACCAGTGCGCCAGCCGAGTGCGACAGATCCCAAAGGGTGAGCGCGCCCGCAGCATGGGCGGCGGCGCTCATCGCGGCCATGTCGTGGACTTGGGATGTGACGTAGTGCGCGTGGGTCAGCAGCAGCACCACCACATCCTCATCAAGTGCGGCCACCAGATCGGCACGCGCGACGCGTTTCAGGTTGACGCCAGCCAGTGCACAAAGTCCCTGCATCACATAAGCATCGGTGGGAAAATCGCTGGCCTCCATCAGGATGGTGCGGCGGCCGGGGCGCAGCGCCAGTGCGGCACTGGCCAACTTGAACAGGTTGAGGCTGACCGAATCGCAGGCGACCACCGATCCTGGTTCGGCGCCAACGATGGGCGCGATGGCGGCACCCAGCGTCACCGGTAGATCGATCCAGCCGGCATCGTTCCAGCTGCGGATCAGGCCCTCGCCCCACTCTCCCGCCACCGTCTGCGCTAGCCGTCCGGGAAGAGCGGCCGGCAATGGCCCCAAGGAGTTGCCATCAAGATAGACGATGCCCGGCGGTAGCCGGAAGCGGGCGCGGGCAGCGCTGAGCGGATCGGCGGCATCAAGAGTCGCGAGCAGGGCGGGTTCGGGCATCATCGAGCGCCCTTGCGCCACAGAGCGCCCTCCATTACAAGCCGCACGTGACAAGCCGTCCCGCAAGGGGCGGCTGTTTTTATTCCAGAAGGAGCCACGATCATGGCCGTCACCTTGCCCCTGATGCAGCATGCCACCGCCGCCTGGCTGGTCGACAACAGCGCGCTGACCTTTTCGCAGATTGCCGATTTCTGCGGCCTGCATATCCTGGAAATCCAAGCGATTGCCGACGATACCGCCGCCACCAAGCTGAAGGGTCGCGATCCGATCCGCGCCGGCGAACTGACCCGCGAAGAACTGGACAAGGGCGAAGCTAACCCGGATTATGCGATTCGCATCTCGCGCATGCCCGAACAGGCCCGTCGCACCACCGGCCCGCGTTACACGCCGGTTTCCAAGCGTCAGGACAAGCCGGATGGCATCTTGTGGATCATCAAGAACCACCCGGAAATCACCGATGGCCAGATTTCGAAGCTGATCGGCACCACCAAGACGACGATCGCCGCCATCCGCGACAAGAGCCACTGGAATTATGCCAATTTGCAAGCGCGTGACCCCGTCACGCTAGGCCTGACCAGCCAGCGCGAGATGGATGCGCTGGTGGCCGGGGCGGCCAAGAAGGCCGGTATTGATACGACCGTTGATCCGGAGAAAGTGGAAGCCGATCGCGCCGCGCTGATCAACCAGTTGCAGGCCGAGCGTTACGCCGCCGCAAATGCGCCTGAAACGCCGGTTTCGACCACGCCCGGAACCGCGCTGGAGCAGGGGGAAGCCCTCTTCCGCCGTTGATCCTGCTGTCCTGCTGAAGCTTCAAAGCCCGCTCATGCCCAAGGTGCGAGCGGGCTTTTTCATTCCTCGCGCCCGCCCAGCGGCAGTGGCAGTTCGCGTGGCGGTTCGTGATCCAGCAGGCCGGCGGCTTTCAAATCAGCCATGCCGGGCAGATCGCGGCGGCTAGTGAGGTTGAAATGGGCGAGGAATTCCGGCGTCGTCGCATATTGCAGCGGCCGGCCCGGCGTTTCGCGGCGGCCGGCGGGGCGCACCCAACCGGCTTCCATCAGCACATCGATGGTACCGCCGGAAACCGCAACCCCACGGATTTCCTCGATCTCGGGGCGCGTCACCGGCTCGTGGTAGGCGATCACTGCCAGGGTCTCGACGCCGGCGCGGGAAAGTTTCTTCACGGTCTCGCGGCTGGTGCGCAGGAAATGGCCCAGATCGGGTGCGGTCTGGAACTGCCACTTGCCGCCGCGTTCGACAAGGTTGAGCCCACGCGGCTCGTAACTGGCGGCGAGCGTGCGCAGCGTGGGTAGAAGGTCGCCGCGCTCACCGACATAGCGGGTGATTTCGGTGAGCGATAGCGGCGCCTCGGCGGCGAAGAGAATGGCTTCGAGCGCGCGCGTGAGCGCGAAATCCACGTCCTCAGTCATGATTGGCCCTCAGCAAGATCGGGGCAAAGGCGGCGCCCTGGGACAGCGTCACCTTGCCCTGGCGGGTGAGTTCGAGCGCGGCGACGAAGCTGGAGGCCAACACCGAGCGGGCATAGAGTTCATCGGCCAGATCGGTAGGTAGGAAGCGCACCAGCTCCGTCCAGTCGATGCTGCGGCCAAGCAGATGTTCAAGCCGTTCAATGGCTTCGTCGAGCGCCATTACCGGTCGGCGGCGCACAACATGCACGGAACGCGAGCGTCGCGCCGTAATCGCGCCATAGGCTGACAGTAGATCATAATAACTGCATTCGAACGTGGCGCGCCTTTCCTCGGCCAGGCCTTCCGGGTTGGGACGGCGGAACATGTCCCAGCCCAGTTGCGGGCGGGCGAGCAGGCGCTGCCCGGCCTCGCGCATGGCTTCGAGGCGTTGCAGTTGAAATTGCAGCTTCAGCGCCAGTTCGGCCGGATCGGGTTCGGCCTCCGGGTCCTTGGGCAGCAGCAGCAGAGACTTCAAATAGGCCAGCCATGCCGCCATCACCAGGTAATCGGCGGCCAGTTCAAGGCTGAGCGCTTTCGCATCGCGGATGAAATCTAAATATTGATCGACCAGCGCCAGGATGGAAATCTGCGCCAGATCAACCTTTTGCGCGCGCGCCAGAGTGAGCAGCAGATCGAGCGGGCCTTCCCAGCTGCCCAGTTGCAGGATCAGCGTGGCCGTTTCCGGCGCGGTCCGCACCGGCAGATCGAATTGCGCGTCCCTCTCGGTCACGCCAGCGCCAAAAGGGCGTCGCGGGCTGCGGCCCATTCGGTCATGGGGGTCTTATCACCGGGCCCCATCCAGGCCATGGCCGCGGCGAGGCGAGTTGTAGCGGCTTCGCTCATTACTGGCGCGGCTTCGACGATGCTACGCATCTCATTGAAATCGCCCGAACAATGCAGTGCGATATCGCAACCGGCCTCTAGGCTGGCTAGCGCGCGGGCGCCGAAATCGGAAAGCGCATTGCTGCCCGGCGGATGACCGCCCGATTGCGGGTTGCCGAGGGCGTGCATGCCCAGATCATCCGACATCAACAGGCCACCAAAGCCAATGTCTTGGCGAATGAAGTCAATAACATCCGGCGACAGGGTGGCGCAGCGTGCAGCGTCGAGCGCCGTGTAGGTGATGTGCGCGGTCATCGCCATTGGCGCGTCGGCCAGACGGCGGAACGGTTCGAAATCGCGTTCTAGTTCCTCCCGGCTGGTGGTCACAACGGGCAGTTCCAGGTGACTGTCTGCGCAGGCGCGACCATGGCCGGGGATATGCTTGACGACGCCGCAAATGCCGCCGGCGCGGAAGCCGTCGAGTACTGCCTTGCCGAGTGCGGAGACCACCATGGGTTCGGCGCCGAAGCTGCGATCACCAATGATATCATGGCCGTGAGTGTCGCGTACATCGAGAAGCGGCAGGCAATCGACGTTGATGCCAAGGTCTTTCAGCAGCCCTGCCAGCGCCAGCGCGTTCAGGCGGCAGGCCTCGATCGCGGTGATGGGTGCCTTGTCATAGAGCAGGCCGAAGCGTTCGCCGGTCGGGAACTCGGGCCAATGCGGCGGGCGCAGCCGGGCGACGCGGCCGCCTTCCTGATCGATCAGGATCGGCACATCGCGGCCGGCCAGATCGCGCAAACTTTGGGTCAACGCCCGAACTTGATCAGGCGAATCCACGTTTCTTTTGAACAGGATATAGCCAGCCGGGTTGGCGCTTCGGAACAGCGTGCGTTCCTCGTCATTCAGGGACAACCCGGCGAGCCCGAGGAAGAGCGGCTGCATCATTCTTTCACCACTTCGCAGGCGCCCCTAGCGGCCAGGATTGCCTTGCAGGCAGCACCCATATCGGCGGCTACTCCGCGAACCCGCCACAGGGTCTTGCCGTTCGACGAGGTCAGCTTCTGGATCTGTTTTCCGGTCAGCTTGCCCTTGCCGGAAACCCGGGCCCATTCCTCTTCGGCCTTGGCCTCGCTGGAAAATGCACCAATCTGCACCGTCTGGCTGCCGGCCGCTGCCGGCGCGGTAACGGGCGCTGGCGGTTTGGTGGTGGCGGCTGGCGGTTTGCTGACCGGCGCTGGTGGCATCGCAGCAGGCTTGGCTGGCGCCGGCGGCACCGCTGGTTTGGGCAGCGGGCGAGCGGGTACCGAGGCGGTGGGCGGCCCGGCCGGCATCACCTGTACCTGCACCGGTTGGCCGGCGGGGGCGGCGGGCGGCTGCGCCGCCCCGCTGCCCGGCGGAAGCAGATCGCGCGGCCGGCCCAGCGGTTCTTCGGGCAGGGCGCCCATGTCAATCACCGCGCCCGGATTCTCGCCGCGCACGGCTTCGTGGATCACCTCGCCGTCGCCCTGCACATCCATGCCCTGGCGATCGGCAGGCGGCACCTTGTAGGGGCCAGCATCGGCTTCGATCAGCGGCGCCTGATCGGCTTCCATATAACCCTGGGACGAACCGCCATCGCGGCGGCCGAGCAGCATCAGCAGGGCGACGGCGGCGACTGCGCCCAGCGCCAGAACGGCGATGGCGACGTTGAGGAACGGCCGCTTTATTGGTTCCGCCCGCAGTGGCGTGGCTTCGGCCAGCCAGGGGGCGTCCTCATCGCGCTGGGCCATCAGTGCAGCTCCTCGGCAGCGGCCACCCCGATCACCGCGAGGCCGTTCCTGATCACCTGCCCGACCGCGCGCGCCATGGCCAGCCGTGCTGCTGTCAGATCGGGGCGATCCGTCAGCACAAAGCGACGGGTCGCATCATCATTGCCGGCGTTCCACTGGCTGTGGAAGGCAGCGGCCAGATCACCGAGGTAAAAGGCAATGCGGTGTGGTTCGCGGGCGTCGGCGGCCTGCTCCACGATGCGCGGGAAATTGGCGGCCATCTTCACCACGTTCAGTTCATCGGCATCCAGCAGCGTCAGATCGGGTTCGGGCAGGGCCACGCCAGCCTCAAGCACCTTGCGACCCAGCGAGGCAATGCGGGCGTGGGCGTACTGCACGTAGAACACCGGGTTGTCGCGGCTTTGTTCCACCACCTTGGCGAAATCAAAATCCATCATCGATTCCGGCCGCTTGGTCAGCATCACGAAGCGGACGACATCCTTGCCCACTTCTTCCACCACTTCGCCCAGTGTCACGAAGGTGCCGGCTCGTTTGGACATCTTCACCGGTTCACCGGCGCGCAGCAATTTCACCAGGTTCACGATCTTGATGTCGAGCGGCACGCGACCATCAGACAGCGCCTTTACCGCCGCGGTCATCCGCTTCACATAGCCGGCGTGATCGGCGCCAAAGATATTGACCAGCGCATCGAAGCCGCGGGTCAGCTTGTCCCAGTGATAGGCGACGTCGCCCGCAAAATATGTCCAGTTGCCGTTGGACTTCATCATCGCCCGGTCCTGATCGTCACCGAAATCGGTGGAGCGGAACAGGGTTTGCGGGCGGGGTTCCCAATCGTCGGCGGCGTCGCCCTTGGGCTTTTCCAGCACGCCTTCATAGATCAGGCCCTTGGCCTTCAACGTATCAAGCGCGTCCTGCACCTTGTTGCCGAGCGAGGCTTCTGAAAAGAACATGTCCTGCTCGATCCCCAGCAGTGCCAGGTCGGCGCGGATGCGCTCCATCATCAGGGCCACGGTGCGCGTGCGGAACTTCACCAGCCATTCGGATTCAGGCGCGTTCACATATGTATCGCCCAATTCGGCGGCAAAGGCCTGGCCGACCGGAACCAGATAGTCGCCGGGATACAGGCCTTCGGGGATCTCGATGCTTTCACCCAGCGCCTCGCGATAGCGCAGGTGGGCGGAGCGAGCGAGCGTATCGACCTGGCCGCCGGCATCGTTGATGTAGTATTCTTTTGTCACCGCCCAGCCTGCATAGGCGAGCAGCCCAGCGAGCGCGTCGCCCACAACCGCGCCGCGGCAATGGCCCATATGCATCGGTCCGGTGGGATTGGCGGAGACGTATTCGACGTTGATGTGCTTGCCAGCACCCAAAGTGGAGCGGCCATAATCGGTGCCGGCGTTCAGCATGGCGTTGATCTGCGCATGCCAAACGCTGTCCGCTAGCTTCAGGTTTATGAAGCCCGGTCCGGCGACTTCGGTAGCGGCGATGCCCGGCTTGGTGCGCAGGGTGGCGACCAGTGCTTCGGCCAGCGTGCGCGGGTTCAGGCCGGCCGGCTTGGCAAGCACCATGGCCGCATTGGTGGCGAGATCGCCATGGCTGGCGTCACGCGGCGGTTCCACGGTCACGTTGGCGAGCGACAGGCCCGCCGGCAGCGTGCCGGCGTCGGTCAATTCAGCCAGCGCCGCCTTCAAGACGGCGGCATAATCGGTAAAAAGGTTCACAGGTTTAGGCTTTGCATGAAGAAACGGGATTGCCCGTTCCCTAACGCCAAGCAGCGCGTGCGTCTATTAGCTTGGGGTGAAGGCTGGGCCCATTCAGGCTAGCGCGGTTTAGGCGGCGACGTCCTGCGCCACAGCGCGCGACATGCTGATCACACGGTCTACCCCGGCGATGGTGATGGTCAGGGTACCGGCGTCGTTGGTTTCGATCGGGCCCTTGGCCTTCAGATACCACGGGTGGAAATCAAAGGTTTCGTTGCTGCAACCCAGCATGCGCTGCAGTTCAAACTGGCCCACGCCCGGTTCCTGTGCGCGATCGCGCCGCTGCTTGGATGTGTAGCAGTGGTTGGGCATGAACATCTGCATCAGATTGCGCGGTGCGCTCATCGCTCAGGATTTCACCGTCGGCGGCAAACACGAAGCCCGTTTGGCTGCTGTATTGCGCGTCATAGGCCAAGCTTTTGCCGTGATCCTTGAGCGCGCGATACGCCTCGATCACCGCATTGAACATGTCGATTTCGGCCGTTTCCGGATGAGCGCAATGGTAGCTTTTCGCAAGGTTGTGATAGGCGATTTCCAGCGTGCGTGCATCGCACTCGGGATGAACCCGAAGGATCGTGTAACGATCGACAAAGGACCGCGCATCGTTCATCGGAGCGTTGCCCTTTGAGCGCTAGCTTACTCAAACATGCCAACCCAACAGCTAACGAAACACATTGGCAAAATTCGCTATGAATTTGGCTATGGTCGAGCCGGTAAAAAGTTAACGCCGCTTGGGCGTTGATTTCCTCTGTAAAACCCGAACTTGGCGTAGGCGTGCCAGCAGCGCAATATGAGTTAATGCGCGATCGAACCGCACTTGAAGCCAGCCTCGAAATGGCCGTTGCCCGTATCGGCGATCCGCAACCGGCCATCTATGCCCAACTGTTTGCGCTGCACCCGGCCATGGAAGCCGAATTCTGGCGCGATACTTCGGGCAGGATCCGTGGGGAGATGCTGAACCGCAGTCTGGAGATGGCGCTTGATCTGGCGTCGCCTTGTGCACCGGAAGGCGGCTGGGGCGGGGCATTCCTGGGCACCGAAGCCATCACCCACGATGCCTATGGCATCCCGCGTGCCGTGTTCGCCGATTTTCTGCCCGTGGTGGCCGCCGTGATCCGCGACGGCTGTGGGAATGGCTTCACGCCGGCCATGGCCGCAGCGTGGAACGCGGTGCTGGATCGCGCCGCCCTAACGCTGGCTGCCTTGCCGGGCAGCAGCGGTGAGGGGCGGGTGATCGATCTGGATGATGTGTTGCCGGCGTTAGGCAAACGTTGTTTGCCCTTCCCCATGCGGTGAACCCGATAAGGGCCGATGTCAGGCCGGCAGGCGCTTGTCGCGCTCTGCCTGGGCGGCGGCTTCCTTGTCGGCCAGCGTCTGCCAGGCGGCCTGGGCGCGCAGGAACATGCCGCGCTGATTGTCCAGCACGGCATCGGCGGCGTTGCGGCCGCATTGTTCGATCTGCGTAGCGTAGAACAGGCTCGTGGCGCGCATGCAGTGATCCTTTGCGGGAACGCCGGCCAAGGCGGGGTCGCTGGTTAACCCAGCAAGTCAATCACCAGTCGGGGCAGTTCGCTGCGGCTCAGGACAGGTGAACGGCGATTTTCGTGGGTGCCGTAGTGAAGCGAAAGCGTGCGGCGCGCAGCTTGTTGGCTGCGGGTGTTTTCAGTGGTGGTAATGGTCGTCAAGATCCTGGCGAGAATGGGCGCCTGTTGTTCGGTGCAGGGCGACGGGGCCGTCCGCAGGGGAGTTGGCTGGTGCAAAAGGGCAGGTGGCTACCCTGCGCGGGTGTTTTCCAACCCCCATGGGGTTGGAACGACCGCCGCGCAGGGGCGGCCTCGGAGGCCGGGCAGCAGCCTTGTAGAGCTGCCCGGCCCTGCCGCTTAGGCAGCTTCGAGGTTGACAGCCGAGGTCTTGCCGCGGCGATCAGTTTCCAGCTCGTAACGCACGCGCTGTTCCTTGTTGAGAGTGCTCATGCCGGCGCGCTCGACGGCGCTGATGTGGACGAAGTTGTCATCGCCGCCATTTTCCGGCGAGATGAAACCATAGCCCTTGTCGGCGTTGAAGAATTTTACGGTTCCGGTGATCATGTGATGTTTTCCTTTCGCGAAAACAAAGAACCCAGCCGCAAATGCACGGCTGGAGCTGGTAGCGCGAGAAAGGAAGAGGAGCCGATTTTAACGAGTCGATTTCCGTCGCAGGCGACGATTAGCAATTCTTAGTTGGGCCTGATTTGTTGAAAAGTCAATGCCGGGTGGTCTCGTCATGATATTCTGGCGGTTCTGATCAGTGGATTTCTGGATTTTTCAACGCAATTCAGGCCAGCACATCTGCCGTTGTGGCCGCACCGTCGCGCATATTGATCACGCTCTGGCCCAGGCGTTGATTGGTGGTGCCCTGCAAGCGGGGTGGTGACCGGTGCGCTGCTGGGTTAGCGCATAAGCCGCCTAGTGGTGTGATCGGAGCGGTCGCTGACCTGTAGGGTTTGCAGACGCGCCTCGGCCTTATCGCGGAACGGGCGCAGGGACAGTCTGATCTCGCCGGTTGTTATAGCGAGCGTGAGCTTCTGTGCATGCACCGGGTTCAAGGCCACCGAGGTGGTCTTCACCAGGCCGGGCTTGTCGCGCGCACTGTTCATTTCGCTGCCTACCGCCAGCGCGCGGACATCTTGCGCCAGCAGGTCGGCATAGGGCAGCGCCTTATTGGGTTGGTGGATCAGGAACAGGTCCACCCGATTGCCGGGGAAGACCAGCCCCGAAACGCCAGCCACTGGCGCGGTTTCCATTAGGATTTCATTGGCCGTTATGGGGCGCATTTCAATGCTGTCCTGGCCCAGGTTCAACGGATCGATGCGCGCGAAGTGCCCCTTGGGCAATCACCGGGCATGCATATCGACCAGCTTCAGCCATTTTGGCGTCAGTTTCTCGCCAAAGCCTATGCGAGCCGCGGCCACCACGGTTGGGCCCGTTTCGCAATCAGCGGGTCAGCATCCCACCAGCAGAAGTGCACTTCCAGCGATCAGAATCCTGCGCAAGCGGTGCTGCACCCTGCCGTTGCGGCCATCGCGTCCACGCCAGGCCGGCATGCGGCGCGGCGCGCGTTCCTGCCAGCGATGCTTCACCCCATGCGACCACCTCCATCTTGTGGGGGGATCGGGCGGGTGAGGTTGCGGGTTTAGGCCGGCGGATTCGCATCTGACCGTTGCCGTTTAGTTAATGGCATACGGCTTACCAGAAGTTTCAGGTTCATCATCCTGACGCCAGCCATAATCGGCCGCATCAATTGTGGTGGGCACGTACTATACAAATTATTGGCAGAATTGGGCGCAGCGGCAGCCATGTTGCTGCGCAGCGCGGTGAGTGCACAGGATCTGCAGCAGGTCCGGAAGCCGGGTTCGGTGTGGTGGGGTAAGCGCCATCGAGGTGCTGCCGGGCAAGGGTGATGACTTTGTCCGGATGCTGACCATCGTGTGGAAGGTGCAACGTCTCGCCAATCAGAAGTCGGGTCATGAGAAGAGCTAAAAGATCATGTGGGCCGATGATCAGCGCGACGGCCAGCCCAATCTGGTGTTGATGATCGAATTTCCGAACATGGCGGTGATGGACCGTCCGCCGGAAGAAGATGACAAGGTGATAAAGGCGATTGAGGTGCAGGGCATCAAGGCCCCGCCGGCCGCTGAACGCGACGCCATGCGCAAGCAGCGCGGCAATCGCATGTATCATGCAGTCGTTCTGAAATAGCACGCTGGCCCGCCGCGCCGGGAGGTGTGGCGGGCCTCGCCTGTGCCGTGCGCCGCTCAGGCCGCCGCCAACCCGTCTTCAGGGATCGCATAGAGCAGCGCCGCGCCGCGCATGGCGCTGGCAGAAAGGGCCTGCACCTGTGGCAGCATTTGTTCGGCGAAGAAGCGGGCAGTGGCGCGTTTGGCAGCAGCGAACTGTGGATCTGGATGGGTGTGGCTGGCCAACGCCTGCTTGGCCAGCAGCCAGCCGCCCAATGTGAGGCCCATCAGGCGCAGATAGGGCGTGGCACCGGCGGCGACATCGTCCGGATTGCGAGACCCGGCGAGCCAGAGCGAGCTGGTCTGCGCGGAATCGAGCGCATCCTGCAGCCACGGGGTGATGAGCTTGAGTTCCTCGTCCTCATCGAGATCAGACAGGGTAGCGCGGACTTCGCCGAGCAGATCCTTCCAGTGCTGGCCGCCATCCATGCCAAGCTTCCGGCCCACAAGGTCCATGGCCTGGATGCCGTTGGTGCCTTCATAGATCGGGGCGATGCGGGCATCGCGCAAGTATTGGGCGGCGCCAGTTTCCTCGACATAGCCCATGCCGCCGAACACCTGCACGCCAAGGCTGGCGACTTCCACGCCGATATCGGTGGCCCAAGATTTGGAGATCGGGGTGAGCAGATCAGCAAGGCCCTGCCCGGCGGCATCTCCTGAATGGGCGCGATCGACGGCGGCGGCGTTCAGATAGACCAGCGCGCGGCTGGCTTCGGTGAGCGCCCGCATCGTCATGATGGTGCGGCGCACGTCGGCATGTTCAATGATGCGCACCGCGCCGGGCCCGCCGCCAAACTTGGCGCTTTGCACGCGGGTGCGGGCATAATCCAGCGCGTGCTGCATCGCCCCTTCAGCAATGGCAACGCCCTGCAGTCCAACCTGTACGCGGGCGTTGTTCATCATGGTGAACATGGCGCGCATGCCGCCGCCTTCTCGGCCCACCATCCAGCCGATGCACTGATCATGATCACCGAAACTCATCGTGCAAGTGGGGGAGGCGTGGATGCCAAGCTTGTGTTCAAGGCCGACGCATTTGAAATCGTTGCGGGTGCCGTCGGGTAGGAATTTCGGCACCAGGAACAGGCTGATGCCCTTGGTGCCGGCTGGGCTGTCGGGCGTGCGGGCGAGGACGAGGTGGACGATATTCTGGGCCGCGTCATGTTCGCCCCAGGTGATAAAGATCTTGGTGCCCTTGATGCGCCAGCTGCCGTCCGGATTGGGCTCGGCGCGGGATTTCAGCGCACCGACGTCGCTGCCGGCGGTGGGCTCGGTGAGGTTCATCGTGCCGGTCCACTCGCCGGTGACCAGCTTGGATAGGTAACGCTCCTGCAAATCCGGGCTGCCGTGTGCGGCGAGCGCCTCGATGGCGCCCTGGCTTAGCATCATGCACAAGGCGAAGGCCATGTTGGCGCTGGTGAGCTGTTCCTGCACGGCGACCGCGACGGCGAAGGGCAGGCCCTGCCCCCCGTGGGATTCCGGCACGCCCAGCCCCGCCCAGCCGGCCTGCACATATTGGCCATAGGCCTCCACGAAGCCGGCGGGCAGCGTTACCACGCCGTCGTCCAGCTTCGCATGGGCTTTGTCGCCGCTCTTGTTCAGCGGCGCGAAGACGTTGGCGGCCAGCTTGCCGGATTCGGCCAGGATCGCGTCCACCATGTCGGGCGTGGCGTTGGCATAGGACGGCAGTGCGGCGAGGCCCGGCAGATCGGCGATCACATCGAGCACGAAACGCTGTTCGGTGGTAGGGGCGGTGTAGGGCATGTCACGGTTTCCGTTTTCAGTCTTACCCCGGTATAGACGCGCGCCATGGCTAGCAAAAGCCGCATCCTGTTGCCTGATCCCGCCGGCATTGCCGCAGCGGCCGATGTGCTGCGTGCCGGCGGGCTGGTCGCGGTGCCAACGGAGACCGTTTACGGGCTGGCGGCCCGCGCGGATGATGGCGCGGCGGTGGCGGGCATCTATGCTGCGAAAGGCCGACCGAGCTTCAACCCGCTGATCGTGCATGTCGCCGACGTGCATCAGGCAGAAACGCTGGCGCTGTTCTCGCCATTGGCCCGCACGCTTGCTGCGAAATTCTGGCCGGGGCCGTTGACGCTGGTTCTCCCACGCCGCGCCAATGCGCCCGTGGCGTCGCTAGTGACGGCCGGGCTCGACACGATCGCACTGCGCTGCCCGGCGCATCAGGTGATGCAGGCGCTGGTGCGCAGTGTGGGCCCGCTAGCGGCGCCGTCCGCCAATGCTTCGGGGCGGATTTCACCGACGCGAGCGACGCATGTGCTGGCCAGCCTGGACGATGTGCCGGTGATCAATGCCGGGCCGTGCGCGGCCGGGGTGGAATCGACGATTGTCGCTGTGGATGTTGACGGCTGGCGTTTGCTGCGGCCGGGCGCGCTGGCGGTGGAGGCGATGGTTGAGCTGGCGGGGGAACCGCTTGCCGCCGAGACCCAGACCGTCGTGCAGGCTCCCGGCATGCTGGTCTCACACTACGCTCCGCAGCAGCCGGTGCGGCTGGAGGCGGAGACGGCCCGTGCCGACGAATTTCACATCGGGTTCGGCCCGGTGGCCGGCGATGCCACGCTTTCTGCCGACAGCGACCTCAGCGAAGCCGCTACACGCCTGTTCGATCTGCTGCATGTGGCGCAGGCTTCTGGCCGGGCCGGCATCGCGGTTGCGCCGGTGCCGAACCAAGGGCTTGGGTTGGCGATCAATGATCGCCTGGGACGGGCGGCGGCGCCGCGCGGGTGAGAGTGCCTCCCCGAAGAGCGGATGTTGATCGCTCACTCAACACCCTCTCTTCTGATTGGACCGTCATTCAGAGTTTGCGGATTTTCTCGGCCGCCTCCCGCAGGATGGCGGCGATGGCCTCCGCGCGTTCGGCCCGGGATTGACCCGCCAATTCGGTATCCCGAACGGCGTCGCGGGCGGCTTGCCGTAAATCATGCATCGCCTCGCGCAGCGGTTCGCGTTCCTGGTCGGTGTTGCACCGCCCCATATCGGCCAGGCGCTGCAGCGCGTCTTTCAGTTCCTGTTCTGTAGCGTCCAGCGTGGCAAGGCCAGCGTCTGTGATGGCATAGCGGCGGCGGCCTTCCTCGCCGGCGACTTCGCTGATCAGGCCTTCATCGGCCAGCATGCTGAGCATTGGGTAGATCATGCCCGGCGACGGCGAATAGAGGCCGGCGGACAGATTTTCGATGGCCTTGATCAGATCGTAACCGTGGCGCGGTTCCTGCTTCAGCAGGTGGAGCACGAGGATTTTCAGCGCTTCCGCACCGAAACGGCGGCGCCGCGTGCGCGGTCTATCGCCGCCGTCGCCAAACTCATCGGCAAAGCGCTGCGCAAAGGCGGCCCAGCGGCCACCGCGGCCGCCGAAACGGCCGCTGAACTCCTTATGGAAACCATCGCGGTCGAACTGGAAACGGAAGTGCATGGGGGCGACTCCGGTTGGGGGTGGTTGAAGGTTTAAGATATATCTTGAGTGAGTGTATTGCAAGGGCGACACACAGCAGCTCGCGGCATATCAATAAATGCTATTGCGAGGCGATCGCAATTCTTTCATCCTTTCGGCGTTGGAGGTGAGCGATGTTCGTGCGGCATGTTGAGAACGGGCCCAGCGGCAGTTCGGCAGGGAGGCCATCGCGTCTTGGCGATCCGGCGGGCCTGACGCCGGTACAACGCGAACTGCTCTGGTGCCTGCGCCGGCTGGCGATGATGCGCCCGCTGGGCCAGGCGCGCGATGCGCAAGTTCATGCTTTCTTGCAGCAGGGCTTCGGAGAAGCTGGCCTCGGGCTGGAACATCATTTGCGCTGCCTCATCATTGGCTTGGCGCGGCGGGCACAGCGGCCGATCCGCCTGTACATGCCCTGCCATGAG
The DNA here is from genome assembly GCA_943369475.1 of Sphingomonas paucimobilis. Taxonomy (GTDB): domain Bacteria; phylum Pseudomonadota; class Alphaproteobacteria; order Sphingomonadales; family Sphingomonadaceae; genus Sandarakinorhabdus; species Sandarakinorhabdus paucimobilis_A. The sequence continues at coordinate 191,028 of CALRNJ020000005.1, forward strand.
GCCTTGGCCGCGGACGAGCAGCGCCTGCTGCTGGCGCTGGCCGACTCGGGGCGGCCGGCCCGGGTGGCGGCGGTGCTGGCCCCGATGGCTGGTAGCCGGGGTGGCGAACTGGCGCCATTGCTGGCCGGCATTGCCGCCTTGTTGCCGGCGGACTAGCGCCATAAGCTTGCCCCTACTCATTAAGGGGGAATGATCATGCGCCTGTTGACTGTTGCTGCTGTCTTGCTGGCGTCGCCGGCACTCGCAAAGCCTGTGGTTCTCACCAATGGTCTGATCGTCGATGGTTCGGGCGAAGCGCCTTATGCCGGCTGGCTGGCGATGGAGGGGGACCGCATCACCCGCATCGGTAAGGGTGCTGCGCCGGCCAGCGTCACTAATGGCGCGACCATCGCCGATGTGAAGGGCCAGGCCATTTCGCCGGGCTTCGTCAACATGCTGAGTTGGGCGACCGAAAGCCTGCTGATCGATGGCCGCGCGCAGAGCGATATCCGCCAAGGCGTCACGCTGGAAATCATGGGCGAAGGCACGTCAATGGGGCCGCTCAACCCGGAGATGAAGCGGCTGGGCGCGATCAGGCAGGATGACATCAAGTACCCGATCACCTGGACGACGCTGGGCGACTATCTGACCGTGCTGGAGAAGAAGGGCATCGCGCCCAATGTTGCCAGCTTTGTGGGCCACACCACGGTGCGGGTGCATGAAGTGGGTGAAAGCGATGTCGATCCGACGCCGGCGCAGCTGGCGCGCATGCAGGGGTTGGTGCGCGCCGCGATCAACGAGGGCGCGCTGGGGCTGGGTACATCGCTGATCTATGCGCCGGCGGCGTACGCGGAAACGCCGGAACTGATCGCGCTGGCGAAGGCAAGCGCGGCCTGTGGCGGCATGTATATCAGCCACATGCGATCGGAAGGTGATCGCATCGAACAGGCAGTGGATGAGCTGATCGAGATTGCGCGCCAGTCCGGCGGCCCGGCGGAAATCTGGCACATGAAGATGTCGGGTCGGCAGAACTGGGAGAAGATGGATACCATAATTGGCAAGATCGAAGCGGCGCGCAGCCAGGGCATTCGCATAACCGCCAACATGTACAACTACACCGCCGGGGCGACCGGACTGGATGCAGCGATGCCGATCTGGGTGCAATCGGGCGGGCTGGAAAAATGGATCGAGCGGCTGAAGGATCCGGCCATTCGCGCCCGCGTGAAGGCCGAAATGATGGACGAGAACGCCAAATGGGAGAATCTCGCCAAACGCGCCGGTGATCCGGACAAGGTGCTGCTGCTGGGCTTCAAGAACCCCAAGCTAAAACCGCTCACCGGCAAGACGTTGGGCGAGGTTTCCCGCATGCGCGGTACCAGCCCGGAAGACACCGCCATCGACCTGGTGATCGAGGATGGGAGCCGGGTGGGCACGGCCTATTTCCTGATGGATGAGGCCAATGTGAAGCGTCAGACGGCATTGCCCTGGATGAGTTTCGGTTCGGACGCAGGGGCGCCCTCCGCCGAGGGCGTGTTCCTGCTGAGCCAGGATCACCCGCGCGCCTATGGCAATGTCGCGCGGCTGTTGGGCAAATATGTGCGCGAGGAAAGGACAACGACCTTGGCTGACGCGGTGCGGCGGCTGAGCCATCTGCCGGTGACCAATATCGGGATTAAGGAACGGGGCCTGCTGAAGCCCGGCTATTTCGCGGATGTGGTGGTGTTCGACCCCGCCTCCATCACTGATCACGCCACGTTCGAGAAGCCGACGCAATATGCCACCGGCGTGTCGAACGTGTGGGTGAACGGGGTGCAGGTGCTGAAGGCTGGCGAGCCGACTGGCGTGGCGGCGGGGCGCTTCGTGAAGGGACCGGGCACCGGGAATTGCCCCGCTTGATTCGATACCTGATCAGCCATCCGCGCGCAGGATTTCGACCACGATATCGCTGGCTTCCAGTCTCTGTGCCCCGGCATCGAACCAGCCGATCGGTTTGCCGGCCCGGACGATACGCACGCCCATTCCGGTGCTGAGCGCGGACAGCGGCTGGTCCAACTCATCCGCCCGCACGGTGCGTTCGCACAGCGCGACGCAGCCCCGCGCGGCGGCGAGATCGGTGATGTAATCGACGGCATGGCCGTTGGTGGCGGCGCGGGCCAGCAATCCCCCGCACAGCAGCACCGGATTGCTGATGGCATCGGCGCCGGTCTGGTGCAGCAGATCGGCATTCTCGGCGGCGCGCACGCTCACGCTGATGCGGGCGGTGGGGGCCAGACGCCGCGCCGACAGCACGATCAGCGCGGCCGCATCATCGCGGCTAGGCGCCACGATTACGCGGGCGGCGCGTGCGATGCAGGCGGCTTCCAGCACGTCACATGGGTGGCATCGCCGGTCAGGCCAATCACGCCGGCTTCCGTGGCTGCTTGGGTGCGGGCGGCATCTTTGTCCACCACCACAATCCTGTCGCGGGGCACGCCTTGCGCGATCAGTTCGTCAACCGCTGCGCCGCCGCCGCTGCCATAGCCGCACAGTACCACATGGCCATCCAGTTTCGCTTGCGTCATGCGCGTTCTCACCTGTTGCCAGCCGCGCTCGAAGAAAAAGCCATAGGCCGTTCCAAGGAAGATCAGCCAGACAAACAGCCGGATCGGCGTCACCACGAAGGTGTCGAACATCCGCGCCGCGTCGCTGGACGGCACGATATCACCATTACCCACGGTGGTAACCGTGATGGCGGTGAAATAGACCACATCGGAAAAGCTGATGTGGTCATCTATATTGTCTTTCAGGCCCGCCCGTTCCCACCAGTGGCCGCCGACCGCCAGCGCAAATAGCGCTAGCACCAGCGCCAGTGAGGTGCCAACGCCCAGCCGCGCCGGCAGGCGGAGCAGGGGGGCGTGTCACTGACCGCGGGCCAAAAGTGCCTTCAGCTCACCTTCCCAGAAGATACTCCACGTGTGGGTGCTATGGCCGCGGGTTTCCGTGCTTTCGGGGATCAGCACGTAACGCGCCTGTGGCATCGCGCGGACATGGCGTTCGGGTTCGCCCACGCCGGGCGGGTTGATGAAATCATCGGCGCTGTTCACCCATGTGACGGGCACGGTGATGCGGGCCAAATTGGGGACCGGGTTGTAGTTGCGGCTGGCCTCCAGCTGGTAAATGCGATCATTGGCATCGCCGATGCTGGCACCCGGCCGTGACAGCACCGCCGTGGCGGCGGCATCGGCAGCAGCGCGCGTCGGCCAGTCGGCCTGCTGGCGCACCGGGGCGGAACTGGCCATCGCCTGCAGTGCCATACCCAGTTTCAGGCCCTGTTCGGGCGGCGTGGTGTAGTTGCCGCCATTCCATGCCGGATCGGCCTTGATCGCTTGGATGGCCATTGACCGCCATTGACGGTTTCGCCCTGCGATCTCGATCACATTGCAGGCGAGGGGCATGATGGCAGCGGCGCGGCCAGGCAGATCGATCCCGAACTGGAACCCCATCATGCAGCCCATCGAGGTGCCCATCAGCAGCCGCAACTGCTTTATGCCCAGATGATCGAGCAATTGCCCCTGCGCGAGCACCATGTCGGCGTAATCATAGGCTGGGAAACCCATCTTCATGCCGTCCGACGGCTTGGACGATCCGCCATGGCCGATGGCATCGGGCAGGATGATGAAATATTTGCCTGCATCCAGCGTGCCGCCTGGCTCGAACAGGCGGGCGAATTGCGGCACAAGGAATTGTGCGCCGGTGCCGCCCGTGCCGTGGTCCACCATCACTGCGTTGATGATCTCACCCTTGGCGTTGCGGAGCGGCGTGCCGATGGTGCGGTAATGCTGCTTCAGCGCGGGCAGGATCTTGCCATCGGAAAAACGGAAATCGCGTACCAAGAAATCGGCTTCGGTGACTGTGGGTGCGGCGGTAGCAGTGGTGGCGAGCAGGGCGGCAACCGCCAGCGTGCGCAACATCATTTCGGCAAACTCCCCTTTGCGTTCTCGTTGGCGACATTGCCGCCGCTGCGGCCGAGCGCAACCAGAAAAGCCAGGGCTGCGTCATGCGGGTTTGTCCGCATGGCGAAGGGCCGTGTCCGGCATCATTATGTCGACATGCGCCGTCGTGCCTTTCTGGTCCATTCCGTGGTCGCTGCTGCTGGCGCGGTGATCACGGGGCGTGCCTTCGGTGCGCCCGCGCACGCCGCTGGCCACGACCATCACCGATCATAGCCTGAAGTTCGATTTCCTGCTCTGGGCGGGATGAGCGTGGCTGAAGAGGCGATGATTGGCGCGCTGCTCGTCACCGATCCGGCGCCTCAGGTGCTGAACCGCATTACCGTGCCGGCGCTGGCGGTTTTGATGGAAGATGATCGTTTCGAAACGGCGGCCGTCGCACGCCATATCGTGGGCAGCGTGAAGGGCGCGGAGCTGATCCTGTATCCCACCGGCAGGTAGATTTGGATCGGTTGACAGGACGAACTGTTTGCGATGGTGGATGCGATCTTGAGCCGGCCGGCCAACCAAAAAAGCCGCCCTTATGGGGCGGCCTTTTAGTAAATGGTGCCCAGAAGAGGACTCGAACCTCCACGCCCTTGCGAGCGCCAGCACCTGAAGCTGGTGCGTCTACCAATTCCGCCATCTGGGCACGGGGTAGGGGGCGGCAGATATGGAGGGAATCGGGGGTTGTCAATCGCCCGACACACCCGCTCGCGATTTTTCCGCCGGCAGCGCTGTCGCGGGGCAAGATGAGCCAAGACAAGGACGGCGCCAGCGGTTACATCGCCGGCATGACTGAAATTGCCAGAACAAACCCTGCCTCCCCGTTGCCCGTCGGCGCGCTGGTCACCGTAATTGGCGGCGCCGGCTTTATCGGACGATACGTGGTGGAAGCGCTGGCCCGGGCCGGTTACCGGGTGCGGGTTGTCTCCCGCCATGCTGACAGCGCGCTTTATCTTAAGCCGCTGGGCGATCTGGGCCAGATTCAGGTGGTGACCGGGAATATCCGTTCCGATGCCGATATGGCCGCAGCCTTCGCAGGCGCGGCAGCGGGGGTGAACTTGGTGGGTATCCTCGCCGAAAGCGGCGACCAGCGTTTCGCCGATCTGCAGGCGCAAGGTGCTGGCCGGGCCGCACGGGCCGCAGTAGCGGCGGGGGTGAAGGCCTATGCCCAGATGTCGGCTATTGGTGCCGATGCCAGCACCCGCATCGCCTATGCCCGCAGCAAGGGCGAAGGCGAACAGCAGGTGCTGGCGGCGCTACCGTTCGCGACCATCCTGCGCCCCAGTCTGGTAGCCGGGCCGGAAGACCAGTTCTTCAACCGCTTTGCCGGCATGGCGCGCCTGGTCCCGTTCCTGCCAGCGATCAGCGGGGACAGCTTGTTCCAGCCGGTCTATGTGCGCGATGTCGCCGATGCAGTGCTGGCGGCGCTGCAATCGGGCGATGCGCGCGGGAAGACGTTCGAACTTGGCGGGCCAGATGTGCTGAGCTTCACGGCGATCCTGCAGATGATTTCCGATCTGACCGGGCTCGATCGGCCGGTGGTGCCGCTGTCGGACTTTACGTCCGGCCTTCTGGCCAAGATGGGCGACATCCTGCCGTTCATGCCGATGAACAGCGATCAACTGGCCATGCTGAGAAAGGGCAATATCTGCGCGGCAGGCATGCCGGGCCTGAAGGATCTGGGTGTCACGCCGACGCCATTGGCCGGGTTCATCCCGGAAATGATGCTGCGCTTCCGTCGTGGTGGCCGCTTTGCCAAGGCTGCAGCGTGAACCAGCCCGATCTACTCACTATCATCTTGCTCGGCATTGTCGAAGGGCTGACGGAATATCTGCCGGTGTCCTCCACGGGCCACCTGATCCTGGCCGGCGAACTGCTTGGCTTTTCGGGTGAGGCGGGGGCCACCTTCGATATCGCCATCCAGTCGGGCGCGATCTTGGCCGTGCTGGTCGCCTATTGGGGCCGCTTCATGGGCGTCGCGCGCGGGTTGCTGGTGCGGGAACCGACGGCGTTCGCCTTCATTCGCAACGTGTTCCTGGGCTTCCTGCCGGCCGCGATCATGGGCGTGCTGTTCATCAAGGCGGTGGAAGCCATGCTGGAAAGCCCCACGACCGTCGCCGTCTCGCTGATCGTTGGCGGCTTTGCGATTATAGTGATCGAAAAGCGCATGGACGAGGCGAAAGTGTTCGGCGTCGAGGCATTGACCCCACGCAATTCGCTGCTGATCGGGCTGGGCCAGTGTGTTGCCATGATCCCCGGCGTGTCGCGTTCGGGCGCTACCATCATGGCGGCACTGATGCTGGGGGTGGACCGCAAGACGGCGGCTGAGTTCAGCTTCTTCCTCGCGGTGCCGACCATTTCGGGCGCCACCGTTCTGATGCTGTGGAAGAACCGCGACAGCCTTGATGCTTCCAACCTTTCCGCCATCGGCGTCGGCTTTGCTGTCAGCTTCGTGGTGGCGCTGGCGGTGGTGAAGGGCTTTGTCGCAATGGTCAGTCGCTTTGGATTTGCGCCGTTCGCTTGGTACCGAATCATCGCTGGCGGTGCCGCGCTGGTGTGGCTGGCACTGCGATAGGGCCGAAGCGGCTATAAATTGCTGACAGAATCACCCGAATCGCATAGCCTGCCCAGATTTATGGCAGTGTTATTGCCATAGTTGCTGTTTTTCACGTGACAACTTCCGGCGGTTGTGGTTTCGCGCATCCGAACGAAAGGATACGTGTCCATGGCCGCAACAAAATTGCTGAAGTTCGTCGAGCGGACCCAGGCCTATCCGGCCAAGCGCTCACCCAATGAACGCGCCCATGATTTCCTCGAAATCAGTCGCCCCTACATCCTCGCCAAGGCCGAGGAGCAGGCCGGACGCTGCAGCCAGTGCGGCGTGCCGTTCTGCCAGGTGCATTGCCCGCTGCAGAACAACATTCCAGATTGGCTGAAGCTGACCGCGGAAGGCCGCTTGCAGGAGGCCTATGAGGTTTCGGCCGCCACCAACGCCATGCCGGAAATCTGCGGCCGCATCTGCCCGCAGGACCGATTGTGCGAAGGCAATTGCGTGATTGAGCCGGGGTTCGGCAGCGTGACCATTGGTTCGGTGGAAAAGTTCCTGACCGACAACGCATGGGAACAGGGCTGGGTGAAGCCACTGCAGCCTGTGGCGGACCGTTCTGGGCAGAGCGTTGCGATCATCGGCGCCGGTCCCGCCGGCCTCACCGCCGCTGAAGCGCTGCGGGTGAAGGGCTATGACGTACATGTCTATGATCGGCAGGATCGCGCCGGCGGGCTGCTCACCTATGGTATACCCGGCTTTAAGCTGGAAAAGCCGGTGGTGATGCGGCGCGTGGAACGGCTGCGTGAAGGCGGCGTGCATTTCCACCAGAATTTCGCCGTGGGCCGTGATGCCAGCCTCGCTGATCTGCGCGCCAAGCACGACGCGGTGCTGATCGCGACCGGCGTGTACAAGGCGCGTGCAGTGGATGTGCCGGGGGCTGAAGGTCCCACCACCATGGAGGCTCTCGACTATCTGATTGCCGCCAACAAGGCCGGCTTTGGCGACGGACTGCCCGATGCGGCGACGTTCGACGCGGCGGGCAAGCATGTCGTGGTGATTGGCGGCGGCGACACCGCGATGGACTGCGTGCGCACCGCCATCCGCCAGGGCGCGGCCAGCGTGAAGTGCCTGTATCGACGCGACCGCGCCAACATGCCGGGTTCGGTACGCGAAGTGGCTAATGCCGAGGAGGAGGGCGTGGAGTTCGTGTGGCTCGCCGCTCCGGCAACGATCACCCCCACTGGCGTGGTGGCGCAGGGCATGCGGCTGGGCCAGCCCGGTGCCGATGGCCGCCGCAGCCCCGAACCGGATACCGATAACCGCTTCACCCTGCCAGCCGATCTGGTTATCAAGGCGCTCGGCTTCGATGCCGAAGATTTGCCCTCCCTATTTGGTGCGCCGCAACTGCCGGTTACGCGCTGGGGCACGGTACGGGTGGATCACAAGACCATGATGACCGGCGTGGACGGCGTGTTTGCCGCCGGTGATATCGTGCGCGGCGCGTCGCTGGTGGTGTGGGCGGTGCGCGACGGGCGTGACGTGGCGGCGCAAATGCACCAGCATCTACGCGCTCGCGTGACCGCATCGGCGGCAGCCTGAACAATTTTCAAGGATTTGCCCAGATGAAGATCTTGATCGCCGCTGTTTCTGCTGTTGCCCTTGCTGGCGGGGCGCTGGCGCAAACCAAGGCAGCCCCCGCCCGCCCCCTGGATCCGGCTACGCTGCAATCGGCCGCTGCGATCGTGGCGCAACTGAACGTGAAGGCCAAGCTGCAGCAGCAGATGACGAACAGCATCGCTCAGATGAAATCGGGCGCGGTGATCCGTGCCATGCTGGCCCAGCAGCCGGGCTTTGTGCCAGCCTATCAGGCCAACAAGGCGAAATTCGATCCGGTGCTGGCTAAGGCGGGTGCCATCCAGGCCGAAATCGCCCAAGGCGTGGTGAACCAGAATCTAAACAGCGTGGTGACCGCCGCGACCCAAGCCTATGCTCGCCAGTTCACCAAGGCGGAACTTGACGGCATCCTGGCCTTTTATCGCACGCCCGCCGGGCAGGCGTTGATGCGCAAGGAACCGGCAGTGGCGGCCGAGCTCAGCAATGCCACCGGCCGCCTGATAGGCGCCAAGATCGATGCCGCCATGCAGGCCAACGCCAAGCGGCTGGGTGCCGCCCTTGCCCCGCTGAGCAGCAACCCACAACAGGCAAAGAAGCCATGACCCAGATGCCCACACCTTTCGTCGTTTCGCCTGAGGAACGCTCGCGCATTGCCGATGTCGGCATGTATCGCCCCGATTTCGAGGGCGATGCCTGCGGCGTGGGCCTGGTGGCTGCCACGGATGGCAAGCCGCAGCGCCGAGTGGTGACGGCCGCCATCGATGCGCTGAAGGCCGTGTGGCACCGCGGCGCCGTTGATGCCGACGGCAAGACGGGGGACGGCGCGGGCATATTGGTCGAAATCCCGGTGGATTTCTTCCACGAACATGTCGAACGCCACGGTCAGAAGCCGGTCGCTGGCTTACTGGCGGTGGGCCAGGTCTTCCTGCCGCGCACTGATTTGGCCGCGCAGGAAGCCTGCCGCACCATCGTCGAATCCGAAATCATCGGCTTTGGCTACAAGGTCTATGGCTGGCGCCAGGTGCCCGTGGACATCAGCTGCATCGGCGACAAGGCGATGCTGAGCCGGCCCGAGATCGAGCAGATCATGATCGCCGGGCCGAAGCCCGACGGTGAGGACGCCAAGGAGCGGTTCGAGAAGGATCTTTACCTGATCCGCCGCCGCATCGAGAAGAAGGTGATCGAAGCCCAGATCCAGGGCTTCTACTTCTGCTCGCTGTCGTGCCGCACGCTGATCTACAAGGGGCTGTTCCTGGCCGAATCCCTCAGCGTCTTCTATCCTGATCTGTGCGACGAGCGCTTCGTTTCCCGCTTTGCCATCTATCACCAGCGTTATTCCACCAACACCTTCCCGCAATGGTGGCTGGCCCAACCGTTCCGCACGCTGGCGCATAATGGTGAAATCAACACGATCCGCGGCAACACCAACTGGATGAAGAGCCACGAGATCAAGATGGCCGCCGCTGCGTTTGGCGAGCATTCTGAAGACATCAAGCCGCTGATTCCTGCCGGCGCGTCGGACACGGCGGCGCTGGATGCGGTGTTCGAAGCCTTTGTGCGCTCCGGCCGCGATGCGCCGACGGCCAAGCTGATGCTGATCCCGCAGGCCTGGCAGCGTGATGCCAGCCTCGATCCGGCCACGCGCGCCATGTATGCCTTCTTCGCGTCGCTGATGGAGCCGTGGGATGGCCCGGCGGCGCTGGCGATGACCGATGGCCGCTGGGTGGTGGCCGGTCTCGATCGCAACGCGCTGCGGCCGATGCGCTATTGCCTGACCCGCGATGGCTTGCTGATCACCGGTTCCGAAGCGGGCATGGTGGTGGTGCCGGAAGGTGACGTCGTGAAGAAGGGGGCGCTCGGCCCCGGCGAGATGATCGCTGTCGACCTGGACGCCGCGCCGTCGCGTTTCTATACCGATGCCGAGATCAAGGCCAAGGTGGGCGGTGCGCAGGATTATGCGGCACTGGTGGCCGGCTTCACCAATTTCGATGATCTGCCCGGCCGGACCAGCCCAGAACCGACGGCGGCTTTAAGCCGCGATGACCTGCGCCGCCGCCAGGTCGCCGCCGGGCAGACGCTTGAAGACATGGAGCTGATCCTGGCCCCGATGGTCGAGGATGCCAAGGAAGCCGTTGGCTCAATGGGCGATGATGCGCCGCTGGCGGTGATTTCCGAAAACGCCCGCAACCTGTCGCACTTTTTCCGGCAGAATTTCAGCCAGGTGACCAACCCGCCGATCGACAGTTTGCGCGAAACCGGCGTGATGAGCCTGAAGACGCGTTTTTCCAACCTCACCAACATCCTTGATGGCGAAGCCACCCAGGCCGGCGTGATGGTGATGGAAAGCCCGGTACTGTCCAATCGCGACTGGGACCTGCTGAAAGGCCATTTCGGGCGGCAGGTCGCCGAAATTGATTGCACGTTCGACATCGCTGGCGGCCCTGCGGGCCTGCGCGCCGCCATCGCCCGCGTCCGCGCCGAAGCCGAAACTGCCGTTCGGCAGGGCAAGACGCAATTGTTCCTCACCGATGAGCATCAATCCGCGACCCGCGCCGGCATTGCGATGATCCTGGCCACGGCCGGCGTCCACACGCATCTGGTGAAAAAGGGCCTGCGCACTTATGCCAGCATCAACGTGCGTGCTGCCGAAGCGCTCGACACCCATTATTTCGCGGTGCTGGTTGGCGTGGGCGCCACCACGGTGAACGCCTATCTGGCGCAGGAAGCCATAACCGATCGCCACGCGCGCGGCCTATTTGGCGTACTGACGCTGGACGACTGCATCGTCCGCTACAAGAAGGCGGTGGACGACGGCCTCCTCAAGATCATGGCTAAGATGGGGATCGCGGTGATTTCCTCTTATCGTGGCGGCTACAACTTCGAAGCGGTTGGCCTCAGCCGCGCGCTGGTCAATGATTTCTTCCCCGGCATGCCGGCCAAGATTTCCGGCGAGGGCTTTGAGTCGCTGTTCATCAACGCCCAGATTCGCCACGAAAAGGCCTGGGACGAGGATGTGATCGCGCTGCCCGTGGGCGGCCTCTATCGCTGGCGCGCCAATGGCGAGGCGCATGCATGGAATGCCCAGCTGATCCACCTGCTGCAGACGGCGGTGAGCCGCGACAGCTACAGCGACTATCAGAAGTTCAGCCGGGGCGTGCACGCGCTACCGCCGATTTCACTGCGTGATCTGCTCGATTTCGTGCCTGGAACGAAAGCCGTGGCGATCGAATCGGTCGAATCCGTTACCGAAATCCGCAAGCGCTTCGTGACGCCCGGCATGAGCCTGGGCGCGCTGTCACCTGAGGCGCACGAGACGCTGGCCATCGCCATGAACCGTATCGGCGCCAAAGCGGTGTCGGGCGAAGGCGGCGAGGATCCGATCCGCTTCAAGCCCTATGCCAACGGCGACAACGCTAACAGCGTGATAAAGCAGATCGCGTCGGGCCGCTTTGGCGTGACGGCGGAATATCTGAACGCCTGCGAGGAAATCGAGATCAAGGTTTCGCAGGGTGCCAAGCCCGGCGAGGGCGGGCAGTTGCCCGGCTTCAAAGTGACGGAGCTGATTGCCAAGCTGCGCCATTCCACGCCGGGCGTGACGCTGATTTCGCCGCCGCCGCACCACGATATTTATTCGATCGAGGATCTGGCACAGCTGATTTACGATCTGAAGCAGATCAACACCCGCGCCCGCGTCTGCGTGAAGCTGGTGAGTTCGGCGGGCATCGGCACGGTGGCCGCCGGCGTGGCCAAGGCGCATGCCGATGCCATCCTGATTTCCGGTAATGTCGGCGGCACTGGCGCGTCCCCGCAAACCAGCATCAAATATGCCGGTACGCCGTGGGAAATGGGCCTGTCCGAAGTCAACCAGGTGCTGACCCTTAACGGCCTTCGCCATCGGGTGAAGTTGCGCGCCGATGGCGGGCTAAAGACCGGGCGCGACGTAGTGATTGCCGCCATCCTGGGCGCGGAAGAATTTGGCATTGGCACCATGAGCCTGGTCGCCATGGGCTGCATCATGGTGCGCCAGTGCCATTCGAACACCTGCCCGGTAGGCGTCTGCACGCAGGACGAGGCATTGCGTGGGAAATTCGCGGGTTCACCGGAGAAGGTCATCAACCTGATGAGCTTCATCGCGGAAGAAGTGCGCGAGATTCTGGCGCGTCTGGGCTTCCGCAGCCTTGATGAAGTCATCGGCCGCACCGAATTGCTGCGTCAGGTTAGCCGCGGGGCGGAGCATCTCGACGATCTCGATCTTAACCCTGTGCTGGCCAAAGTTGACGCGCCCGATGCCATGCGGCGCTGGGGCCTAGGCAACGGCCGCAATCCGGTGCCGGACAGCCTGGATGCCGAGATGATCCGCGATGCCGGCCATCTGTTCGAAGGCGGTGAGAAGATGCAGCTAGCCTATACGGTGCGCAACACCCACCGCGCCGTGGGCACGCGGCTTTCTGGCGAGATCACGCGACGGTTCGGCATGACGGCGCTCAGCCCCGGTCATGTTCATATCCGGTTGCGCGGTTCGGCAGGTCAATCGCTGGGCGCTTTTGCCGTGCAGGGCGTGAAGCTGGAAGTGTTCGGCGAAGCCAATGACTATGTGGGCAAGGGGCTTTCTGGCGCCACCATCGTGGTCAGGCCCTTCCCGTCCAGCCCGCTGGCCAGCCAGGACAATGCCATTGTGGGCAACACCGTGCTCTATGGCGCCACCGCCGGCAAACTCTTCGCCGCCGGCCGCGCGGGGGAGCGGTTTGCCGTCCGCAACAGCGGCGCGACCGTGGTGGTGGAAGGCTGCGGCGCCAACGGCTGCGAGTATATGACCGGCGGCACCGCTGTGATCCTGGGGCCGACGGGCGACAATTTTGCCGCCGGTATGTCGGGCGGGATGGCGTTTGTGCTGGATCGCGACGGCCAGTTCGAACGCCGGGTGAACCGCGAGAGCGTGATCGTGCAGCGGCTGGAATCGGCGCACTGGGAAGGCGTTGTGATGGCGCTGATCGAGGAATATGCCGCCGAAACCGGCTCGAAATGGGCCGCCGGCCTGCTCGCCGAATGGGACCGCACGCGCGGGGCGATCTGGCAGGTGTGCCCGAAGGAAATGATCAGCCGGCTGGAGCATCCGCTGAACGACAGCCCGGCCAGTATAGCGGCGGAATAGGGCATCCCTTGAAACCGGGTCCTTCGCTGCTATATTTCACTATAACAGTTGAAGGACCCGATGATGGCAAAGAGCAATGATCCGCTGATCGACAGCCTGATGCAGATGGCGGTGGCCGCAGCCCCGCTTATCCGCAAGGCGCGAGAGTCCGGGATTTTCCGCGACCGCGACACGGTGGTGGACGCCGAGATCGTGACGCCAGCTGCGCCTGAGGCCCACAAGCCGCCGGAACCGCCCAAGGCTGCGGAGCCGCCGCCCGTGAGCCCCGATACCAGCGCCCTGCAGGACATTGTCGTTCGTCAGGCGTTGCGCATCAACGAACTCGAAGCCGAAGTGGCAGCGCTGAAGGTCAAGGCGGCCAAGCCGGCAGCCAAGAAGGCCGGGCCCAAGGTGAAACCCAAGGTCCGGCCCACCAATGCGTGATCAGCCTTTCTTGAACAGCACCTTGCCGCGCTGTTCGACGTAGAGTTTTTCAAACGTCGCCGGATCGAAATAGGCTTCCACACGACCGGTTTCCGGCATCACGCCATAGACTTCATAGCAGCCGCCATCGACCTTGGCCTTGGCCACGGTCCAGCCCTGCTTGGTGAGTTCGCCCTTCAGCGCCTCGATCGGCTTCATGTTGGCAGCCGCCACGTTGCACTTGATCTTGCCGGTGGCCAGCGCCGGGCCGGCTATCATCGTTGCGGCCAGAGCCGCCATCATCATTACGCGCATTGTCATACCTTTCGGGTTGCAGGGAAAAATCGAACCAGTTGCAGGCCGGCGATGAGGCCGGCGATTGCCATGGCCAGGCCGAACGCATCATGCACCACGGCCATGTGGGCCAGCGCCACAGCCGTCGCCGGCAGGCCGAAGCGCTGCACCGGCTTCCATACCCGGCGCAGCATGCGCATCGCGGCATCATTGCTGGCCAGCGCCGGCGGCAGCATCAGGGCGAGTGCGATCCAGCCGGTGAGGATGCCGGGCGTGGCGGCTTCATCGGCGATCAGCGCCCACTCGCGGCCCGGTTCGGCAAAGCCGCGCATCGCCAGCACATAGAGCCACAGATGCAGCAGGCCGGCCGCAAATGCCGCCAACCCGACCGCACGGCGCAGCCACAATTGCCGCGCCAATGGGCGCCACAGTTTTGCCAGCGGTGTCATCACCACAGCGATGGCTAGCCAGGCCATCGCCCAATTGCCCGTATCTGCCACCAATTCATCCAGATCGGTATCAGGGCGCCCCGCCTGGCCCCACAGCCCCGCCAGCGGTGCCATCAGCACCGCCCAAAGGGCCAACAGGGCAAAACGCCGGTTCATCTCAGCCGTGCTAGCGTTGTTGCGAATGATTTGCAACAAGCCTCTTGGGCGGCTGCGGCCTTCCCAAGACGGCAAAGATGATTATGACAAGGCGAACAATGTGGCGTCTCTATCATTTCACGCTGTGCCCGTTCAGCCGCAAGGTGCGTTTTGCGCTGGCGGTGAAGGGTGTCACGCACGAACTGGTGCAGGAGCGGCCGTGGGAAAAACGTGCTGCGTTCACAGGGCTCAACCCAGCCGGGCAGACGCCGGTGCTGCAGCGCGACACGCTGGTGCTGTCTGATTCGACCGCCATCCTGGAACATATCGAGGAAACGCTGGAACGCACGCCGCTGATCGGCTCCACCCCGGAAGATCGCGCCGAAACCCGGCGCCTAGCGGCTTGGTTCGATCAGAAGTTTTATGCCGAAGTGAACGCGCCGCTGCTGGGCGAGCGCATGTACAAACGCGCCGTGGTGCGCGGCACGCCCGATGGCGGCATCATCCGCGCCGCCAGCCGGATGGCAGACATGCATCTGGATTACATCGATTTCCTGCTGGAACGCCGGGCCTGGCTGGGCGGCGGCCAGTTCGGGCTGGCCGATATCGCAGCGGCCGCACATCTGTCGGTGGCAGATTATCTGGCCGGGCTGGAATGGGATGGCCATGAACCAGCCAAGACGTGGTATTCGGCGATCAAGTCGCGTCCAACGTTCCGGCCCTTGTTGGCCGAACGGCTGGAGGGGCTGCCGCCGCCACAGCATTATGACAAGCTGGACTTCTGATCCGGCTGCCTGTTGGGGAGAGGCGCGTTGGCAACCACTGAACAGGCTGAAGCACGCGCGCGCTGGCTGCTTATCACCTTGCTGTTCGCCGGCACGGCGCTGAACTACGTCGATCGGCAGGTGCTGGCGCTGCTCAAACCAACACTCGAAGCCGAGTTCGGCTGGACCGACCAGGAATTTGCTCACCTCGGCAGCGTGTTCCAGCTTTCGGCGGCGTTCGCGCTGCTGGCGGTGGGCTGGTTCGTGGACAAGTTCGGCGTGCGCTGGGCATACGGCGTGGCGGTGGCGATCTGGAGTGCCGCTGGCATGGCGCACGCCGCTGCCGCCACGGTGAGCCAGTTCGTCGTCGCCCGCTCCGTGCTGGCCGTGGCCGAAAGCGTCAACACGCCCGCTGCCGTGAAAGCCGCCGCCACTTATCTGCCGCTCACCCAGCGCAGCCTCGGCCTCGGCCTTGTCAACACCGCTCCCAACATCGGCGCCATCCTCACGCCGCTGCTGATCCCGCCGCTGGCGCTGGCCTTTGGCTGGCAATCGGCATTCATCGTCACCGGAGCGCTCGGTTTTGTTTGGCTCGGCTTCTGGATCTTCGGCACCCGCCGGCTGCTGCCGGTGAATGTGGCCAAGAACGCTGCGCTCGAGGGTAATTGGGGCGAACTGCTGAAGGATCACCGCACCTGGACGATCGTCGGCGCCAAGGCGCTCACCGATTGCGTCTGGTGGTTCGTGTTGTTCTGGAGCACCGACTTTCTGGTGAAAACCTTCGGGCTGGCTCAGGGCGAGGTCGGCGTGCCCAACGCCATCATCTTCACCATGGCGGCGCTGGGCGCGTTCAGCTGCGGCTTCCTGTTCCCGGCACTGCTCAAACGCGGCATGAGCGTGAACAAGGCGCGCAAGACCAGCATGTTACTCTACGCCATCCTGATCCTGCCCATCCCGCTCGCCCTGCAAGCCCCCGGCCCTATCGCCGCCGCGCTGATCATCGGTCTGGCGCTGTTCGCCCACCAGGGCTTCTCCACCAACATCTTCGGCCTCGCCGCCGATACGGTGCCCACCTCCCGCGTCGCTGGCGTCATGGCGCTGGGCGGCGTCGCCGGCAACCTCACCGGCACCGGCATCATCGAACTCACGGGCTGGTGCCTTACCAACGGCGTCGGCTACTGGCCTATGTTCGCCATCGCCGCGGGCGCGTATCTGTCGGCGCTGCTCTTCATCCAGCTGATGCAGCCCGACATTCGGGCGCTGGACGAAAGCTGAATTTGGAGGCCTCCGGCGGGCAGGGACGCAGTCCCTACACCCATTTGTGTCAGGCCGGTCCAACACCAGAAATTTGTCATGTTGGCGCATGCCAGCATCCATCCTGTCGCCGAGCGTAACAGCGTGTCTTCTTGCGCCAGCATGGCAGGCCGTTGAAACAGCGCTGCGAACCAAGCGAAACTGCGGGCAGGGGCTCGGCCCCTGCCCGCCGGAGGCGCCTTCTCCCTATCTTGCCAGCATTTCTTCCACCCATGCCGGCACCAGCACGCCGGCCGGGCCGTGGCGTGCTTCGTCGAACATCGGTGTGCCGGCGGAGGGTAAGAGGTTGAGTTCCAGCGTGCGCGCGCCAGCCTCGCGGGCCCATTGCACAAAGCCGGCGGCGGGATAGACCGCGCCGGAGGTGCCGATGGAGACGAACAGATCGCAGGCGCCGATGGCCGCGCTGATTTCGTCCATGTGGTAGGGCTTTTCGCCGAACCAGACGATATCGGGGCGCAGACCGCCAACCTGAGCGCAGCCCGGACAGGCCGGATCGCCGAGCAGCGGCCCGCGCCAAGGTCGGGCGGCGCCGCAGCGGGTGCACAGGGCGGAGTTCAGCTCGCCGTGCATATGCAGCAGGTGTTTGTGACCGGCACGATCGTGCAGATCATCGACATTCTGGGTGACGAGGAGGAAATCGCCGGGCCATTTGGCCTCCAGCCTTGCCAGCGCTAGGTGGGCGGCGTTGGGCACGACTTGGCCGAGGAAGGCGCGGCGCTGGTCATAGAATTGCTGCACCAGGGCCGCGTTGCGGCGGAAGGCCTGCGGGGTGGCGACGTCCTCCACGCGGTGGCCTTCCCACAGGCCATCAGCGGCGCGGAAAGTGGGCACGCCGGATTCGGCAGAAATGCCGGCGCCAGTGAGGATGACGATTGCGGAGTGGCGGTTCATGCAGGCTCCAGCAGGATGGCGGGATCGGGCCACCAAAGCCGCAGATAGGATTGCTGGCTGCCATCGGGCGCGATTTCCTTTTCGAGCGGGCCTTCGCGGCCGCCCATGCGGGCATAAAAGCCGCGCGCGGCGGTGTTGGCGGCAAAGACGTGGAGATCAAGCCCGGCCCCGGGTGCCTCGTCCAGCGCCAATCGCGCCGCCGCACCGAGCAGGCGACGACCCAGCCCTTGCCCCTTGAGGCCGGGGCGGACGTGCAGATTGTCGACATGGCTGCCCCAGTGCGGATCGGCGGCTGTGAAGATGCAGACAAAGCCGGCCATGCCATCGTGATCCTCGGCCAGCGACACCCGCATGGCGGGATCGGGCGCGGCAAAGCGCTCGCTCCATACGCGCAGCCGGTCGGTGACCAGGTCTTGCGACAACCAGTCGGCTCGCAGGATATGGGCATAGGCGATGGCCCAGCTTGCCGCATGCAGGGCGGCGATGGCCGTGGCGTCGGCGGGCTGGGCAAGGCGAAAGTGCATCGCGGCCACGATAAGGCCGGCGGGCACAGCGAGGCAAGCAAGGAGCAACCTTTGTCGTGCGCGTGCGTTGACTCGCATCAATGCCGGTGCCGCATCCGGAGTCCAATGCTGCTATGAGGGGAACGGGCATGCCGCGCGCCGCCAGCTTGATCAGTCGCGAAGTTTTGCCGTTTGCCGCGTGGTTGCTGGCGCTGGCGCTGGTGGCATTGCTGGTTGATGCGGCGCTGCACCATTTCGATCAGGTGTGGGTGGGTCGCTGGCTGGGCATTCCCGGCGTGGCGCTGATCCTGGCGTCGCTCCATTATTCACTGCGCAAGCGCATGATCGTCACCCGCGGCAACCCGGTGACCCTGCTGCGCCGTCACGAGTATTCGGCCTGGGCGGGATCGTTGCTGGTGCTGGTCCATGCCGGCATTCATTTCAACGCCGTGCTAGCCTGGCTGGCGCTGCTGGCGATGCTGGTGAATGTCGCCAGCGGGCTGACCGGCAAATATCTGCTGGCCCGCGCCCGCACCCGGCTGATTGACGCGCGGGCGCGGCTGGCGGCGCAGGGCCAGAATGCCGCTGCCATCGATGAGATGCTGCACCGCGATAGCTTGACCATGGATCTGGTGCGCAAATGGCGGGTCGTGCATGTGCCGATCACGCTGGCCTTTGCCGTGCTGGCGACGGCGCATCTGGTTTCAACCGCGCTGTTCTGGGATTGGCAGTGATGCTGAAGCCGGGAACCCTGTTCATCATGGCTGTGCTGTTCGGTATCATCCTGCTGGCTATCTTCCGGCCAGAACCGATGCTGGCGCCCGGCCCGGTAAAGCCCGCCCATGCCGTCATCGCCGATGATTGCTTTGCCTGCCACACGCCGTTCAAGGGGGCGGTGGCAGAAAGCTGCATCACCTGCCACGTGCCGCCACGCATCGGCCTGTTCACCACGAAGGGCAAGCGGCTGGCCGGCGACAAGGCGGCGTTCCACCAGCAGCTCACAACCCCCGATTGCCTAGCCTGCCACACCGATCATGCCGGGCCTGTGCTCACTGGGCATAGCCCAGTGCGATTCCACCACGATCTGCTGAAACGCGCGGTGCGCGGCCAGTGCGCCACTTGCCACGTGGCGCCGGCGACCACGCTGCACCGCCAGTTTGCCACCACCGCCTGCGCCAGTTGCCATGCCACCACCGGCTGGAAACCGGCGCATTTTGCCCATGATCGGCTGTTCCGGCTGGACCGCGATCACAACGTGGCCTGCACCATCTGCCATGTGGGCGGCAATACGCGGCGTTATACCTGCTATGGCTGCCATGAGCACCAGCCGGCCGCCATGCTGGCCGAACATCGCCAGGAAGGCGTGCGCGGCGAAACCGACAATTGCGCCCGCTGCCACCGCAGCGCTGAAGGTGAGCGCGAGGGCGAGGACGATGAGTGAGGCGGTTGCACTGGCGCGCCCAAGCCGTCACAACCACGGCATGACGAAGAAACCGATACGCATTGGTGTGCTTGGGGCTGGCGGCCGTATGGGGCAGGCCATCATTGGCGCGCTGTCGGATTGGCCGGGTCTTACGCTGGCGGGGGCGGTGGAACGGGCCGGCCATGCCAGTTGTGGCCGTCCGGCCGGGCCGGGGCATCCCGAAACGCTAACCATCTGCTCTAATATTGGCGCCATCGCACACAAATGCGATGTGCTGATCGATTTTTCCGTGCCGGCGGCGCTAGCGGTGAGCCTGGAGGCAGCGCAGGAAGGCCGCTGTGCGCTGTTAATCGGCACCACCGGGCTTGAGGCGGAAAATCACGCCGCCATCGATGCCGCCGCGCGTGATATCGCCGTGTTGCAGGCCGCCAACACCAGCCTTGGCGTCACTCTGCTGGCCCGGCTGGTTGAACAGGCGGCGCGGGGGCTGGGGCCGGATTGGGATATCGAGATTGCCGAACTGCATCACCGGCTGAAGGTGGATGCCCCATCGGGCACCGCGCTGGCGCTGGGCGAAGCGGCGGCCAAGGGTCGCGGCATTGATCTGGCCACGCACAGTGACCGCGGCCGCGACGGCATCAGCGGCGCGCGCGTGGAAGGCCAGATTGGCTTTGCGTCGCTGCGCGGTGGCAGCGCGGCCGGCGATCACATGGTGCTGCTGGCCAGCGAGGGCGAGCGCATCGAATTGTGGCACCGAGCCGAAAACCGTAGCATCTTTGCGCGCGGCGCCTTGCGGGGCGCGCAGTGGCTGGCCGGCCGCAAGCCCGGCCGTTACGCCATGGCCGACGTGCTCGGAATCTGATTGCGGTAGCGCGCCAGTGCTTCGCGGATCAACGCCCCCACTTCGCGTCGTTCCGGCGCAGACAGGAACTGCCCGACCCGCAGTCGCCGGCCACTGACACAGAGGAACAGCAGCGCATCGCCCAGCGGGGTTTCCTCGATGTCGACGCGGGTGAAGAACGGCTCCAATACCTCTTCCACCGCCTTGCCCCACGGATCGATGCGGGTGAGGGTGAGGGCATCACCGGCCAGCACCAGCCGCTCGCGGGCGCCGCCCGATCGGTAATTGCTCCTGAACGCCCAGGCCAGCAGGGCGGCATCGGCGATCATGAACGGAATCACCGGCCACAGCCCCAGGATCAGGAAGCGGATGGAGCCGATCAGGAACAGGCCGCCAACCACCAGAATCAGCATGCGCGCATGGTCACGCGGCAAGGAGCGATTCGGCGTGAGGGTGAGATCGAGCAGCACCCGGACTCCCTATTCGCTGCAGGCTTGCCCTGCCAGCCGCTTTGGCGGCATGGCGACATCATGACCAAGCAATATCAGCGCCTGATGACGGCAGCCGAGATCGACGAATTTTTCCGCATACTGGCCGCCGCCCGGCCAGAGCCGGAAACGGAGCTGGCCTATGGCAATGGCTATCAGCTGCTGGTTGCGGTCGTGCTGTCAGCCCAGGCTACCGATGTGGGCGTGAACAAGGCCACGTGCCGCCTGTTCGAAGCCGTGCACACCCCGCAGCAGATGCTGGATCTGGGCGAGGAGGGGCTAAAACAGCATATCCGCACCATCGGCCTGTTCAATGCCAAGGCCAAGAACGTCATCGCCCTGTCGCGCCGGCTGGTGGACGAATTCGCCGGCGAGGTGCCGCAAAGCCGCAACGTGCTGGAAACCTTGCCCGGGGTGGGCCGTAAGACGGCGAACGTGGTGGTGAACGTGCTGTTCGGCGAAGAGACCTGCGCGGTGGACACGCATGTGTTCCGCCTCGCCAACCGCACTGGCCTGGCACCGGGCAAGACGGTGCTGGCGGTGGAAAATGGCATTATGAAACGGGTTAAGACCCCGTGGCGGCGTCATGCGCATCACTGGCTGATTCTGCACGGCCGCTATGTTTGCACAGCGCGCAGCCCGAAGTGCCTCGATTGCCCGGTAGCGCACCTATGCCAGTTCAAGCCGAAACAAGTGCTGGCGTGAAGTTCAGCGAGGGTTCAGTGCACGGGCCGCACCGTGGCCCAGTTGGAGGATCAAAGATGCGCCGACTCATCCTGCCGTTGCTGCTGGTTGCCGCCCCCGCCCTGAGCCAGACGAGCACGCCGGCAGCCCCGCCGCCAACCCGCAGCTGCCTGCAACTGATGCAGGTTCGCAGCACCAACGTGGTGGATGGGCAAACCATCGATTTCCAGCTGCGCGATGGCAGCGTGTGGCGCAACCGCCTGCCGCGCAGTTGCCCGACACTGGGTTTTAACCGCGCCTTCAGCTACAGCACCACTATACCCCAATTATGTAACGTCGATCTCATCCAGGTGATCGTCCAGGGCAACCCCGGCATCATGGGCGCGTCGTGCGGCCTCGGCAAGTTTGAGCGTCTGCCGCCCAAACCCAAGGCCTGAATCAGGCTGGCGCGCACTGGCAACCGCTGCTAACAGCGCATGCCAAGCACCCGTAGCTCAGCTGGATAGAGCGCTGCCCTCCGAAGGCAGAGGTCACAGGTTCGAATCCTGTCGGGTGCGCCATTCATCTCCCGTTCATATTATAACGGGCGACGGCTAGTCGCCTTGGGTGGTGGGACTGCGTCTTATGCGAAGCTGCTTAGCGCCCTATCCATGCCGCTCACGCTATCTTGAGTTTTGCCCGGAAGCCGTCGTTCGTTGATTACGTTCGGCGAAAAGGAGAACGGCTGACTCTGGGATTTTGCTGCGGGCCCGGCGCGTACCACTGAATGTCGGCTTCCAACACGAGCAGACATTTCCGCAAGCAGTTGGGCGACGTCGTCGTACGGCTTGGGTTGGGCCGGCAGCAGACAGGCAAATTTGGGGCATCGTGAGCGGTCTTTCCGATCGGGCCCTCATTTCATGGTTGAAGGCTCCTCCCATCCTCCGCCCAAGGTTCGGAACAGCAAGACTTGACGCTGCGCGAGCCGGCGAGCGGAGAGGGCTGCCTGGAGTTCGGTGTCGAACGCGGTGCGGCGGGTATCGAGTGCGAGTAACGGATTGGCATCGCCAATCGTCACGCGAGCATCAGCGCGGCGAGCGGCAGACTGGGCATCGGTGACTGCCGCCGCCAGCGAATTGTTGGCGCGGCGTTCGGCATCCAGATCGGCCAGGGCGCTTTCTACTTCCCGCAGGGCCCGCAGCCAGGTGGCATCATATTGTGCCATCGCGCCTTCCTGATTGGCTTGCGCCAGAGCGATGCGGGCCTTGATGCGAGCAGGGTTGGTAAACGACCAACTGATCAGCGGGGTGATGAACGCATCCAGCGCGCCGGCGATGAGGCCACCGGAAGCCCCAAGACTGACCCGTGGATACATTTCTGCCGCGGCCACCTTCACGCGGGCACCGGCAGCGGCGAGCCGCCGTTCGGACTCGCGTATATCAGGCCGTCTTGCCAGCAACCCGGCACCATCGCCCGCCGGCAGTGCCCCGACAAAAGATGGCGGGCGCTGGCACTCAAATTGTGCGGCCTTGGCGGGCGGCAGGCCTTCCAGATTGGCAAGCATGTAACGGGCACGCTTGCCATCGGCCTCGAACGCTGGCAGGCCCGCCTCTAGCCGACCCAACAGTTGGCGGGCCTGCGCTACTTCCAGCGGCGACACCTCGCCCGCCTGCAATTGGCGCTCAACCGTCACCACCTGTTTGCGCTGCACGTCGATCTGATGGGCGGCCACGCCGGAGAGTTCACGAGCCCAGCACAGATCGAGATATGCACCCGTCGTATCGGCCACAACCGCCAACCGGACGCCATCCCGCGTAGCGGCGGCCGCTTCGGCATCGGCGCTGGCAGCGGACGACTGGTTCCGCAACCGGCCGAACAGATCGACCTCCCACGACACTTCGGCACCCAGTTCGAAGCTGGATTTGGGCACACCGATGGTGCTTGGCTGAGTCACGCCGCGCGTCGTTGGGCTGGCACCGCTTTCCAGCACCACGTCTGGCGTGCGGTTGGCTCCGGCCAGCCGGGCATTGGCCCGGGCGGCGTCAAGATTGGCGACCGCCACACTCAGATCGCGATTGGCGGCAAGCGCGCGCGCCACATGCTCGTTCAGGGCGTCATCACCGAATAGCCGCCACCATTCGGCCTGCACAGACCCAGCGCCAGGCGCGCCCAGGAACGGTGCCGTGGCGGCCGCTGGCGGCGGCGGGGCCGCACTGGGCGGCGGCTTGGCCACGCACCCCGCCAACAGCACAGCCATCAACAGAGCGCGCTTCATGCCTGCGGCTCCTTTCCGAACCGCAGGTAGAGCGCGGGCATCCACAACAGGTTGAGCATGGTAGAGCTGAACAGTCCGCCCAGGATCACCAGCGCCATCGGATATTCGATCTCGTGACCCGGCACATTGCCGCGCACCACCAGCGGCAGCAGCGCCAATGCCGCTGTGCCCGCCGTCATAAGGATCGGCACCAGCCGTTCGGCCGCGCCGCGCTGCACCAGCCCCAGCCCAAACGCTTCGCCCTCTTCCCGTTCCAGATGGCGGAAATGACTGAGCAGCATGATGCCGTTGCGCGCCGAGATGCCGAGCACGGTGACGAAGCCGACCAGTGCTCCCATCGACAGCACCCCGCCGCCCAACGCCGCGGCGATGACCCCGCCAACCAGCGCGAATGGCAGGCTCAGCGCAACTAGGCCCACGATGCGACCTGACCGGAATTCCAGCCAGACCAGGAACAGAATGCCGACCAAACAGGCCAGCGAAAGCAGACCAAGCTGGCGTCGCGATTCCTGCAGCGCCTGCCATTCGCCCAGGAACTGGGGATAATAGCCCGCCGGCATGGCCATCGCCTTGACCCTAGCTTCCACCGCCTGAGCCACGCTGGCCAGATCGGCGCCATCGGCAATGTTCATCGTCACATCAATGCGGCGCGAACCAGCCTCGCGCTTGATCTCGTTTGCCGCCGGCACCACGCTTACCCGGGCCAGATCGCCCAGTCTCAGCACCGATCCGGCCTGGCCTGGCACCGACGCCGCCCCTGGCACGATCAGCCGCCGCAGCGCACCGATATCGCTGCGCGCCTCTGGCGCGGCCCACACTGCCACCTCAAAGCTCTTCTGGTCCCGATAGATTTCGCCCACCCGCGTACCGCCGATCAGCGTTGCCGCGGTGCGCCGCACATCGCCGGCCGTCACCCCGGCCAGCGCCAGCGCGTCTGGCCTGGGGCTGATCTGTATCTGCGGGATCAGGCTCTGCTGTTCCACCTTCAGATCCTTGATGCCGTCCGTGCCGTCCAGGCCTTCACGAACCTGTTCGGCCAGGCTGCGAAGTTGCGCCAGATCCGGTCCATACAGTCGCACCACCACGGTTGCACCGGCGCCAGTGAGCACTTCCTTGATCCGTTCGCGCAAATAGGTGAGTACGTCGCGCTGCAGGCCGGGATAGCCGGCAATCGCCGTTTCGATGCGTTTGACCGTGGCATCATAGTCGGCGCTTTCATCCAGGCTGATCCACAATTCGGTGAAATTGGGGCCATAGACCTCGTCGCCCTGCTCGGCCCGGCCGATGTGCGAACCGAAATTGCGCACGCCGGGAATGGCGGTGAGTTCCTTCGACGCCAGGATGGTAACGCGGTCCATTGCCTCGATGCCGATCCCGGGCTTCTCCACGAAGTGCATCAGGAAATCGGTTTCGCGGAAGTCCGGCAGAAATTGCTGGCGCAGCAGGCCAACGCCGGCAACCGACAACAGGATGCCGCCGGCCACCGTGGCGATGGCGATGCCGCTGCGGGGCGCCAGTCGCGCCAACAGGCGCGTGTAGCGCTGCCGTAGCCCCAACACCCAGCGCGGTTCTGCCTTTTCCGCCGCGCCCGGCAGGAGCAACAAGCACATTGCTGGGGTGACGGTGAGTGCCACCAGCAGCGATGCGCCAATGGCCGCGATATAAGCCGTGGCCAGCGGCCGGAAGAAGCTGCCGGAAACCCCGCCCAGAAAAAACACCGGCAGAAATACCAGCATGACGATGGCACTGGCGAACACCACGGCGCTGCGCACCTCGAGGCTGGCGGCCAGCACAACGGCGAGCGCCGGGCGCGGCTGTTCGCGCTCGGCCTCGAGACGCAATCGCCGGCCAATATTCTCCACATCGATGATTGCATCATCGACGATCTCGCCCAGCGCAATGACCAGGCCAGCGATCACCATGGTGTTCATGCCGACGCCAAAAGCCGTCAGCACCAGCACAGCGCCCACCAGCGACAGCGGAATCGCCGTCATGCTGATCAGCGCCGTGCGCCAGTTGCGCGTGAACAGGATCAGAACTGCTGCCACCAGCGCGATGCCGATCCACATCGCCTCGCCCAGATTGGCCAAGGCGCGCTCGATGAAGGTGGCGGGCCGGAAGATGGTTCCGTCCACCTGCAGACCCTTCAGGCCCGGGCGCAATTCGGCCAGTGCCTTGTCCACCCCGCGCGTTACCTCCAGCGTGTTGGCGCCCAGCTGCTTTTCCACGATCAGCAGCATGCCAGGACGGCCATTGATGATGGCGTTGCCGATGGGCTGGGCGAAGCCTTCCGTCACTTCAGCCACATCGCCGATGCGTACCGGCGCGCCGTTCACGCTGCGGATGACGGCGCCGGCCAGATCGACGCTGGACTTGACACCCACCACCTGCCGCACTGCCAGCCGCTGGTTGGGACTGTCCACAAAACCACCGCCGGCGATCACCACGGCATCGCCCGCCGCGCGCTGGACGTCGGCAACTGTCACACCGGCCGCGGCCAGCCGCACCGGATCGACCAGCACCTGCAATTGTCGGTCGCGCGCGCCCCACATGGCGACGTTGGCCACGCCCGGCACCGCCATCAGGCGCGGCCGGATCGTCCAGCGCGCGGCTTCAGTCATGGTCATCTGGTCGAGGCTATCGGACCACAGCCCGATCTTCATCGCCCGGCTGGTGGCAGACAGCGGCGCGAGCATCACCGGCGGTCGCACTGCCGCCGGCAGCCGCGGCGTGATCGTCGCCAGCCGTTCCTGTACCATCTGGCGGGTGCGCATGGGATCGGCGGCGCGGTCCATCACCAGTACCACCGACGACAGGCCCAGCACCGATTTCGACCGCAGCGTGGCCAGGCCCGGCACGCCGTTCACTGCCGTCTCTATCGGCACCGTCACCAGCGCCTCGACATCCTCGGTGGCCAGCCCCGGCGCTTCGGTCTGCACCTCGACAATGGACGGCGCGAACTCCGGGAAAACGTCGAACTTGGCGTTCAATGCTGCGCGCACGCCGAAAACGGTCAGCACAAACGACAGCGCCAGCACCAGCGCCCGTTGGCGCAACGACGAACCGATCAGCGCCGACAGCATCACTTGGTGCCGAATTCGGTGCCGAACAGTTCGGCGGCACCGGCGGTTACGACCTTCGCATTGGCCTCCAACCCCCGTGCCAGCACGGCCCGTCCACCCGTGATGCGGGCCACCTCCACGCGGCGCCGTTCATAGGTGCGGGCCGCCGTTTCCACATAAACCCATTCGCCGCCATTGATATCGGTGAGGATCGCCGACGCCAGCACGTCCAGCGCCGTCGCCGCTGCAACCGGGCTCAGATCAGCCAGATCAACCAGCACACGTTCGCCAACCCGGAAGTCCGCCCGCCCCGTTGGCGCGTAATAGAGATCAACGCTCGCTGCACCCGGCGTCGCGGTGGCCGGCCCGCGCACTGGTCTGGCCATGACGCTGGCCGTGCCGCCAACCGGCCGGATCGACACGGCCGCCGCGCGATTGACCCGCGCCAGATCTGCTGCCGGCACAGACGCGCGCACCCACAGCGCGCCACCATCAGCCAGATCGGCAACCGCCGCGCCAAGTGCTTGACGCTGGGCGATGGCGGCGGCCAGCGCGGCCCTGGCAGCAGCCACCTGCTGCGTGGCTTCATCCCGTGCGCGGATGCTGCCGGCCTCGGCATCGACCAGGCTGCTGGCGCGCCTGAGATTGGCTTCGGCCAGTTTCAGATCGGCGCCGCTGCGGGCCACCTCGGCTTCGCGCTGCGCCTGGCTGCTGGCAAGGCCCGCCAGATCGGCACCGGCCGCCACCGGCAGGCCACCGGCGCGCGGCGCGGCGACGATTTCGCCCGGCACGGTGCGCGAAAAAGCGGGCCCATTCGCCTTGCCCGCCACCTGCGTTGCCAGGCCCAACCGCTGCACGGCTTCGGGCGTAAGAGTCAGCCGCATCAGCTCGGTTTCATGGCCGATGGCCTCCACCTTGGTCGGCGATGCCGATTTTTCGGCCGCCTTTTGCCCACAGGCCGAGAGGCCAAGCGAGACGAACAGCAGCAGGCAAGACTTTGATGATTGAAGCGGCATGCCTACCCCCTAGCAGCCTAGACTGACGAAACACTGACACTCTGGGCGGTACCCCAGTCACCTGTTATCGGAATAGAGATGCATATCCTGCTGGTCGAGGACGAAACAGACCTGCGCGTGCTGGCCGCAAGCGGCCTGCAGCGGCGCGGATTCGTGGTCGATGCTGTCGCCACGCTGGCCGCTGCCTATGATTGCCTGGAAGTGGCACGCTTCGACGCCGCCGTTGTTGATCGCCGTTTGCCCGATGGTGAAGGGCTCACTCTACTGCCGGCATTGGCCCGTCGCGGCGTGCCAGCGCTGGTCGCAACGGCGTATGGCGACGTGGAGGATCGGATTGCCGGTCTTGATGCGGGTGCTGATGATTATGTGGTGAAGCCCTATGACCTGGATGAAGTGGCCGCCCGGTTGCGCGCACTGCTGCGGCGTCCCGGCCAGCGGCATCCGCCCGTTTTGACCCACGGCACCCTGCGGCTCGACACTGGCGCAGGACAGGCCTGGCTGTCAGACGAACCACTTGATCTGGGCCGCCGTGAATTCGCACTCCTACGCTTGCTGCTGGAGGCCATGCCCGGCGTTGTTATCCGCGATGTCGTGCAGGACAGGCTCTACACCCTCGACGAAGCTGTCAGCCCCAATGCGCTGGAAGCCATCGTCTCACGGCTGCGCAAACGGCTGGCGCCCGGCGGGTTCCTGATAGAGAACCGGCGCGGCATCGGTTGGCGAATGGTGATGGCAGGGGCAAGCGCGTGAGCTCGCTGCGGCGCCGTATCGGACTGTCGATCGGGGCCATCATCCTGGTGGCGGCTATCGTGACTCTGGGCTTTGTCGCCATCGAACTAAAGGAGATCGAGGCTGGCGATACTCTCGATCCAGCACATGTCGAATATGCCGAACTGCTGCTGGTTCTGCTGCCGTTCGCCGTGATTGCACCGCTGGCCGGGGTGCTGGTGGCGGGCTGGAGCCTGCGACCGCTGTCAAACACGGTTCAGCAATTGCAGCATATTGGGCCTGACCAGCCTGACATGCGGCTTGATCCCGCCGGTCTGCCAGAAGAGGTCCGGCCCTTCGTGCTGGCAACCAACCAGGCGCTTGACCGGCTTGCCGACGCCTATCTGAACGAACGCCGTCTCGCCGCCGACGCCGCTCACGCGCTGCGCACGCCGTTGGCCACAGCCCGATTGCGCCTCGACCAGGCCAGCTCCGGCAGCCCGGTGGACATCGCGGGCCTGTCGGCAGACCTTGATCGGATGCAGCGGTCAATCAGCCAGTTGCTGGCCATGGCTCGGCTAGACGGGACACACCCGGCACAGGCCGGCAACAGGGTGATCGATGCGGGTCGGCTGTGCCGCGAGATCGCGGCTGAATTCCTGCCGCTGGCAGACCAGTTAGACCGCAGCATTGTGGTTGAAGCGGAGCCATCGGCGCCCGTCCTGGCCCCCGATCTTGAAGAGGCATTGCGCAATCTGGTCAGCAACGCCCTGCACCATGGGCGTGGAGCCATCACTATCGCCCTCGCCACCAATGAGCAAAGCGTGACCATCAGCGTCGCTGACGAAGGGCCCGGCGTGCCCGAGGTTTACCGTGAACGGATGCGCGAACGCTTTGCCAAAGGCGAAAAATCCAACGGCTCAGGGCTCGGGCTGGCGATCGCCGGCACAATTATCGCACGTGCAGGCGGCACGCTTGTTTGGGGCGAAAATGCTCGGTTGTTTCTGCAGTTGCCGATCGCGACAACAGCGGGCGGAAGCAAATGAACGGCCAAAAGCCCACGGCAGCTTTCCGTCAATCGGATTTGAGTGAGTTTGGCAGCTTTGAGGGCGCATTGCTAAATAGCCGCTGCCCAAAGAGCGAAAGGCGGCCTTTGTCACGAGCAGCCCTTCGAGCCCACGCTGGCGAACGACTGGGTCTGGGTCGACAGCGGCCGCGATGGCGGTTGACCGGGAGACGGTAGCTATCTTCGATCGCCACTCCGAAACCTGCCAGTTCGCCGCTGGTCCATGAACTACCGTTTGGGGAGAAATCCTGCGGTGATCGTCCCTTGTCCCTAGAGATCAGCAGAAATTTCCCAATGATTTGAGTGCCCACTTTTATCGTGTATGGCGCGCCATTCATGTGCCGTTCATATTGAGAATGGCCGGCGGCTAATCGTTTTGCGTGGCGGGATTGCGTCTCCCGTGAGCCCGCTGTGCGCCTTTATTGTGGTCATTGGCACGGTTTCAAAGTGCCGCTGAAAGCCGATACTCAGAGCCATCCGGCTTAACTCAGTTGAATTAAACTGATGCCAGCGTGAGGACGGCTTGTGTGCCCGAATGGTGATCGTTGCGCGGCCCCAGCACAAGTTGGCCATTGGCTGAGCGTGCCAGATCGAGCGCAATGGCCAGGCCAAGGCCGTGTCCAGGCATGTTTTCATCAAGGCGCACGCCGGGTTGCCACAACGTGTCGATGGTCTCTACCGGGATGCCGGCGCCATCGTCGATAACCGCGATTCCAACCTGGCCTTGCGACACCTGCCAGCGCACTGCGACCTGCGCCGTCGCCCATTTGCCGGCATTGTCGAGCAGATTTGACAGGATTTCGGCAAACGCATCCGGATCAATGGCGACACGGGCTGGTGCGCTATCGGCAGTGAATTCAATGTGGCGGGCCGCATGCAGACGGCGCATCGCACTGATGAGGGGTTCAAGGGCGTCGGGCAGGATGGTTTCGGTGACTACACCCTGCCCGGCCGCGGCGCGGGCGCGGGCAAGGTGCCAGTCCAGTCGGCGGGCGATGGCGGTGCAATGGGCCATCAAGGTCTTGCCAGCGGGATGATCCGCCAGTGTTTCGGCTTCGTCGACCAGCACGGCAAGCGAGGTGCGCAGGCCATGGGCCAGATTGCCGGCTTCAATGCGGGCTGATGCCACCATCGCTTCCCGGCTTTCGATGAGGCGGTCAAGGTCGCTGGCCAGCGGGACGATCTCGGCGGGCCAGGCCGTGCCCATACGTTGATCCTCGCCAACGTGCACCCGCGCGATTGTGGCGGCCAGTCGGTCGAGCGGGCGTGTGGCAAAACGCAAGGCCACCAGTGCCCCAGCGATCAGCAGCACCGCCAAAGCCGCAAGCCAGGCGAGCAATTCGCGCTGAAAGGCCATCACGACTTCATTAAGATGGCGCATGTCCGTGGTGATCAGGAATTGAAACGCGCCGCGTCCGTCGTAATCCTGGGTGATGCCATAGATCATGCTGTCCCCTGACGGGCCCCGTCCGCGCATGTGGATGACCTCTTTTTTGCGGGCGAACCGGAGGGTTAGGTGGCTTTCGTCCAGCGACGGAGAGCGCAACAATGCCCCGCCTTGACCGCTGACCTGCCAGTAATAGCCCGAACCTTTGGTGCCATAACGCGGATCGGACAGCGGCCGCGTCAGCATTGGCCGTCCGTCGGCAGCAAACTCCGTCAATCCGACCAGTTCGGCAAGATGCTCTTCAAGCTCCGCATGAAACACCCCTTCGACGTGACGGCGAAACAGGGCGCTGGCCGACAAGCCGACAATCAGCAGTCCGCCGATGACCCACGCCAACATGGCCAGCGCAAAGCGCATTCGCAGGCTGGACTGGCCGCCACCGGTCATCATGGTTCCAGCCTGTAA
>CALRNJ020000006.1:0-205467 GCA_943369475.1 Sphingomonas paucimobilis
CCCCGCAAATCCGTCGCGCTGTAATCCGACCGAACCCCAATCGCCGTCGCCATCGCAAGCCCTCCTCAAGCCCACAATGTCGAATCATAATTTCACGAGTTTGGGAATCCCCAGCGAGAGTCAGGTTCAACGCGCGTTGGTATAAGGCCGCAGTTGCTCGCGAATGCCGCCGAGGTCCACAAAACGGTCGATCAGCCGCATCATGTGACGGTCGGGCACGTTCGCCTCGAGGCTGAAGCTTTAAAGCAGCGCCCCCTGTGCCACCCGCCGCTCACCCATTATCAGCCCACCTCCAGCTGTCTAATGCAATTGAATCAAGATTTTAGACGCACTTCAAGTCCGAGTTTTTCAACACAATCGGGGCGCAAGCAGACACCCTCCATATCTGCCCATATCTGCGCACCCCAAAAGCAAACGGGTGCAGGGGCGGGTCTCTGCTCGCCGGAGGCCCTCCTTTCCTCGAACTCCGGGATGCGCCGGCCATTCTTGAACCCTTCCAGCGCGGCTGCTATCAGCACTGCCATGAACCTGATGTCTATCTCGTTCCCCCAACAAGGCCGCGACAATGCGGCGGTGTTGGTGTGCGCGGTGGGTTCGAGGGTCGGATAGTCCGGCGCCTGCCATCGATGTGCAAAGAAACCCCGCCCGGCTGGCGGGGTTTTTTTGTGCTGGTTGGGCGGTCTAATGAGAGGGAAGACCGTATGACTTTGACCGATGATGATGATATCGCGCGGCTGGCGTGGGCGATGATGGATTGCAGCTTGCCCAAGGCGGAATGGACGCATGCCGGCCATTTCGCGGCGGCCTTGTGGCTGCTGCGGCACAGGCCTGATCTGGCAGTGCCGGAGGCGATGCGCGGGTTGATCATGCGCTATAACGAGGCGACGGGCACGCCCAATACGGATGGGGGTGGGTATCATTACAGCATCACCAACGCTTCGCTGCGGGCGGCGGCGTGGCATCTGGCGGCGCACGGGGCGGATGTGCCGTTGCACGAGGTGCTGGCGGCATTGATGACTTCGGCACAGGGCCGGTCTGACTGGCTGCTGGCGCATTGGCAGCGAGAGACGCTATTCAGCGTTGCGGCGCGGCGGGATTGGGTGGCGCCGGATCTGGTGGCGTTGCCGTTTTAGGCGGGATTTCCATCGAAATAATCGGTCGTCGCCCCGGGTCAAGTCGGGGGCGACGTGTTAAAACTGAGAGAGGCGATCTCAGCCCGGCAGCGCTGCGGTCACTTCGATCTCGATCTTCATGGCCGGATCGAGCAGAGCGGCGAAGATCACTGTGCTGGCGGGCGGATGGGCACCAAAGGCAGCGCGCAGTTGTGGCCAGCAGGGTTCGAAATCGGCGCGGTCGGGCAAGTAATAGGTGACGCGCAAGACATGCGCGAAGTCTGTGCCGGCGGCGGCGAGCGCGCGGCCTATGATGATCAGCGCGTTAGCGCACTGGCCTTCCACGTCGACGGGCAGTTCGCCGGTGTCGGGATTGCGGCCGATGGTGCCGGAGACGAACACGAAGGGCGGTGCAACGACGGCGCGGCAATAGCCAACCAGCGTCTCCCACGGCGCACCGCTGGAAATCCGGGTCATCATGTCAGTTGCGGGAACGGCCGCTACCGCCGGCGCTGCGCCCGCCGGCAACCCCGACATCGCCCAGCGTGCTGATCGCTCTTGCAACATCAACCGCTTGTACGGCGCGCGCGGGCTGCTCCACCACGCCGTTCACTGCGGCCAAGTCGCCGGCCAGGCTGTCCATCACCGCGTCGGGCAGATCATCGGGCTCGGCAAAGCGGCTGGCGACGGTCAGGAGCTGGCCACGCTGCCGCTGTTCCAGCACGTCGAACCCGATGTTGAGCAGCTCCTGCATGTTATTGTCCCGCCCCAGCCGGCTGGGGCCGCCCAATACCACGGCGATCAGGCGGCGGTCTCCGCGCACCGCCGACGCGGCCAGGGTGAAACCGGCAGCGTTTGTGAAGCCGGTCTTGATGCCATCGACCCCGGGCATGGTGCGCAGCAGATGATTATGATTGGCCACGGTCATGCCGCGATATTGGTAATGCGCCTTGGAAAACAGCGGATATTGGTTGGGAAAATCGCGCAGCATGGCGCGCGACAGCACCGCGATATCGCGCGCCGTGGTGGTGTGATCGGCGTGGGGCAGGCCGGATGCGTTGTAGAAATGCGTGTTGGCCATACCCAGCTTGCGGGCGGTGGCGGTCATGCGTTCGGCAAAGGCGCTTTCGCTGCCGCTGATATGTTCGGCCAGCGCGACGGAAACATCATTGGCACTCTTGGTGGCGATCACGCCAAAGGCATCGCGCACGCTGATGGTGGCACCAACGCGCAGGCCTAGTTTGGACGGGGCTTGGCCCCAGGCACGGCGGGAAACGCGGATGTCCTCGTCAAGGCGCAGGCGCCCGGCGGTCAGTTCCTCGAAGGCGACATAGAGCGTCATCACTTTTGTGATCGAGGCGGGATAGCGGATTTCATCGGCGCGGCGGGCGTAAAGCACTTCGCCGGTGCTGTGATCGATCAGAATGGCGGCATAGCGCGGCGCGGAATAAAGGCTGCCTGCAAAAGCAGATGGCGCCAGCATTAGCAGCAGCATCAGAGCTGTTCGTGCCAGAGCCTTGATCAGCAAAGCGATATTCCTTCTCTTGCCTTATTGCGAAGACTAACCTGATTGGCACAGCCATGGAAAGGGAAGAATGACGGTGGCGCAGCGACGCAGCCCCGGTCTGTCTCCCGATTGCAACAGATTGGCGCTGCCCTTGCCCTTTGGCGCTGCCCGTGCGATGCGCCGCGCGCCCAAACGTTGCCGGCGACCCAGTTGATGAACGCACCATTTTCCCTGTCGAAGAACCCGGTGAAGAACCGGCGCACCTTTGCGATCATTTCGCACCCAGATGCCGGTAAGACGACGCTGACTGAAAAATTGCTTCTGTTCGGCGGTGCCATCCATGCTGCTGGCGAAGTGCGCGCCCGCGGCCAGAACCGGCGCGCGCGATCGGACTGGATGAAGATCGAACAGGCGCGTGGCATTTCCGTCACGTCGAGCGTGATGACCTTCGAGCGCGGCGGGGTAACGTTCAACCTGCTCGACACGCCGGGCCACGAGGATTTTTCTGAAGATACGTATCGCACTCTCACCGCAGTCGACAGCGCGGTAATGGTGATCGATGCCGCCAAGGGCATCGAGGCGCAGACGCGCAAATTGTTCGAGGTCTGCCGGCTGCGCGATGTGCCGATAATCACCTTCATCAATAAGGTGGACCGCGAAGGCCGCGACCCGTTCGATCTGCTGGATGAAGTGGCCGACATGCTGGCGCTGGACGTGGCGCCCTTGAACTGGCCGGCGGGCATGGGCGGCGAGTTCACCGGGCTTTATGATCTGAAGCGTCGCCGTTTCCACAAGCCCGACGGAAGCGACAGCCGGTTGGCGGGGGACATGGTGCAGGTTGATGGGCTGGATGATCCGCGCATCGACGAACTGGCCGGGCCGATGGCGGGCCGCCTGCGCGAACAGGCGGAACTGGCCGAGGGCGGCTATTCCGATCTGGATGTCGAGAAGTATCGCGCCGGCGCGCTGACGCCGGTGCTCTTTGGATCGGCGCTGAAGGATTTCGGCGTCGTTGACCTGATCGATGCGATTGCCGCCATGGCGCCGAGCCCGCGCCCGCAACCGGCGCTGCCGGCTGCAGTGGACCCGGATGGCAGCCAGGTTTCCGGCTTTGTATTCAAGGTGCAGGCCAACATGAACCCGCAGCACCGCGACCGCATCGCCTTTCTGCGGCTGGCCAGCGGCCGTTTCCGCCGCGGCATGAAGCTGAAGCAGATGGCCACCGGCAAGATGATCGCTATCAATTCGCCGATCTTCTTTTTCGCGCAGGATCGCGAGATTGCCGACGAGGCCTTTCCCGGCGACATCATCGGGATCCCCAACCATGGCGTGCTGCGGGTGGGCGACAGCCTGGTGGAGAAGGATGATGTCACCTTCACCGGCATTCCCAATTTCGCCCCCGAAATCCTGCGCCGGGTGCGGCTGGACGATCCGACCAAATCCAAGCAGCTGAAAACCGCGCTCACCGATATGGCGGAAGAGGGCGTGACCCAGTTGTTCAAGCCGGCCATCGGCAGCCAGTGGATTGTTGGCGTGGTGGGCCAGTTGCAGCTAGAAGTGCTGATCAGCCGCCTGGAGGCCGAATATCGCGTTGCCGCCAGCTTCGAGCCCAGCCCCTACGAAACCGCGCGCTGGATTTCTGGCACGCCTGCGGCCATGAAGGCATTCGTGGATGAACATCGCAGCGCCATGGCCGAAGATCGCGACGGGGCAACGGTGTTCCTGGCGCGGGACAATTGGGAATTGAACTTCGTGACCGGCCGGTTTTCCGACATCAAATTCTCCGCCACTAGGGAACGCGCCTGATGGCCAGCCTGCCCGTCAGCCTTTCCTGGCAGCGGGTGCGCCCGTATCGCTGGTGGGTTGCCGGCGGGATTGTAGGATTGTTCGGCCTGCTGCTGTTGTGGCTGGTCGCTACCGCGCCGCTGGGCCGGGCGCTGGAGCCGGCCAAGCAGCCGAGCTTGATCATCACCGATATGAACGGCAAGCCGATCGCCCGGCGCGGCGATTACAAGGAAGAGCCGGTCAAGATCGGCCAGTTGCCTGCGCATGTGCCAGCCGCCTTCATCGCCATCGAGGATCGCCGCTTCAAGGACCACTGGGGCATTGATCCAATTGGCATCTTCCGGGCGCTGGTGACGAATGCCCAGGCGGGCGGCGTGCGGCAGGGTGGATCGACGCTGACCCAGCAATTGGCGAAGACCAGCTTCCTGTCGCCGGAACGCAGTATCAAGCGCAAGCTTCAGGAGATCATCATCGCGCTTTATCTGGAGGCGCGGCTCTCCAAGGACGACATCCTGCAGAATTACCTCAGCTCGGTTTATTTCGGCGATGGCGCCTATGGCATACGGGCTGCTGCGCGCACCTATTTCGACAAGACGCCGGAGCAATTGTCCCTGGGCGAGGCGGCGATGCTTGCTGGCCTTGTGCAGGCGCCGTCGCGGCTGGCGCCGTCCCGCCATCTGAAACAGGCGCGCGAACGGGGCGCTCAAGTGCTGGCGGCGATGGTGGAAACCGGCGTCATCACGGCGGCGCAGGCCAAGGCAGCACGGTCGGCCGTATATCGCCCAGGCCGCAAGCAACTGCCTACCGGCAGCTATTTTGCTGATTGGGTGCTGCCGCAGGCGCGTGAGGCGACCGAGGCCGATTATGGCGAGATCGTTGTCAAGACGACGCTCGATCCCAAATTGCAAAAGATTGCAGAGGATATCGTTAAGGATGGCATTGCCCGCGCCGGCGGGCTGAATGTGTCCCAGGCTGCGCTGGTCGCCATGCGGCTGGATGGTAGGGTGGTCGCCATGGTGGGCGGCACCGATTACAACGCCAGCAGCTTCAACCGTGCCACCCAGGCCCAGCGTCAGCCGGGTTCATCGTTCAAGCTGTTTGTCTATTTGGCGGCGCTGGAAGCCGGTAAGAAGCCGGGCGATACCATCGTTGATGAACCCATCGAAATCTGCGAGCCGGGCCAGCAGTCAGGCGAATGCTATGCGCCCAAGAACGACGATCTTCGTTTTCGCGGCACCATCAGCCTGGCCACCGCCTTTGCCGCCAGTTCCAATATCGCCGCGGTAAAGCTGGCGCAGGAGGTCGGCATTTCCGCCGTGGCGCGGCAGGTGAAGAAGCTGGGCATTGATGGCGGGGTGAGCATCTATCCGGCGATGGCGCTGGGCACCACGCCGATCCCGCTGATCGACATGACCCGCGCCTTTGCGGCTGTCGCTAGCGGCAAGGCGCCAGTAAAGGCCACCGGCTTGTGGAGCGCCGATCCGTGGCCGACGAAGGTGACGCCGCCCGAAGACACCAACGCCAGCTGGCCTGTGCGCGCCGATATCATGCAATTGCTGGAATCTGCCGTGCGCAACGGCACCGGCAGCAAGGCGCGCCTGCCGATTAAGACCTGGGGCAAGACCGGGACCACCCAGAATCACCGTGATGCGCTTTTCATAGGCTTTGCCGGCGATCTGGTGGTCGGCGTATGGGTGGGAAATGATGATAATTCGCCGATGGCGGCCAGCATCGTCGGCGGCAGCCTCCCGGCGCGGCTGTGGAATGGCTTCATGCGCCGGGCGCTGGAAGCCGAGGGCCGGATGGAAGTTGAAGTGGAGGCCGCCCCGGTCGAGATCGACATGGACGCGCTGGCCGCAGACATGGAAGGCATGACCGTCGACCTGAACGGTGAACCCAATAACCCGCCGGCGATCATCGATATTCCGGATGAGAGCGTCACTGAGCCGCCGCCGCCGCCGCAGGACGCAGCTCAATCCCTGGACGGTCAAACCTTATAGAGCTTATCCAGCCGCTCACCATACACCTGCTTCAGGACATGGCGGCGGATCTTCAGTGACGGGGTCAGCTGCTGGTTGTCGGTGCTGAACGCCTCATCGGCGATGATCACCCGGCGGACCTTTTCGATCACGCTCAACTTTTGGTTCACCCGGTCTACAGCGGCCTGCAGGGTGCGGACATATTCGGGTTCGTCCTTCAGCTTGTGGAGATCGGCCGGCAGCCCCTTGTCGCGTGCAAAGGCCAGTGCCCATTCGGCTTCTGGCACCACCACGCCAACCAGATAGGGGCGCTTGTCCCCATAAACCATGGCCTGGGCGATCTCGTCTTGCAGGGTGAGCATGCCTTCGACGCGTTGCGGCGCAACATTGTCGCCCTTGTCGTTGACGATGATATCCTTCTTGCGATCGGTGATAACCAGGTGGCCATCCTTGTCGAGGTGGCCGATATCGCCGGTGTAGAGCCAGCCGTCCTTAAGGGCCTTGTGGCTCTCGGCGTCGTTCATCCAGTAACCATCCATCACCAGCTCGCCGCGCACAAGGATTTCGCCATCGGCAGCGATTTTGACTTCGACCTGATCGAGCGGTGGGCCTACGGAGTGCATCTTCAGTTTGGCGCGCGGCCGGTTGCAGCTTATCACCGGGCCCGCCTCGGTCTGGCCATAGCCTTGCAGGATCGGGATCCCGATGGCGGTGAAGAACACACCCACCTCCGGGTTGAGCGGTGCACCGCCGGCCACCATCGCCCGCAAACGGCCACCGAACTTGGCGCGGATGGACTTGCGGATGGTGCGTTCCAGGGCCTGATCGATCAGCTTTTCGGCCAGGTTCAGGCTTTCGCCGCGGGCTTCCTTGCGGGCGATGATGAGTGCCTGATTGAGCAGGGTGATGGCCAGTCCGCCCTGCTTTTCGATCTGCTTGGCGATTCGCATGCGCAGCACTTCAAACAGCCGCGGCACCACCACCATGAAGGTGGGACGCACTTCCTCGATGTTGCTGGCCAGCTTTTCGAGGCCTTCGGCGTAGGCGATCTGCCCGCCCATGCCGATCGGCATGTACTGGCCGGCGGTGTGCTCATAACTGTGGGACAGCGGAAGGAACGACAGGAACAATTCGCCGGGCAGATCACCGGGGAAGAAATCCTGTTCGATCACCGCGATCGCGCCTGCGATGTTGCGCATGATGGCGCCATGATGCTGGCGCACGCCGCGCGGCAGCCCCCCGGTACCGCTGGTGTAGATGATGCACGCCAGATCATCGCGCTTCATGGTGACGCGAGCTCGTAGTGCAGCGCGATCCTCGTCCAGCATCGGTGCGCGGCCGGCGATCAGTTTGGTCCAGTCGTGGATGGCGAGGCCCTGCACCTCATGCACCGGTTCCAGCGCTATGATGGTGCGGCAATTGTCGGTAGCCATTGCGGCCGGCAGCAGGGCCTTGGCCAACTTGGGCCCGGAGACCATTGCCGCCTTGGCGCCGCTGTTGGTCAGGATATGAGTGTGATCGGCTTCGGTGTTGGTGGTGTAGGCCGGCACGGTGATGGCACCAGCCGCCATCACGGCCAGATCGGCTAGGCACCATTCCGGGCGGTTTTCCGACACCAGCACCACCCTGTCGCCGCGGTTGATGCCGGCGGTGATCAATGCGGCCGACAGGCTCGCGACGATATCGCGCGCCTCGCCCCAGCTGATCGTTCGCCATTCCCCGCCCACCTTGGCAACCAGCATTGGTGCGGCAGGCTGTTCATCTGCCCGATCAAGGAACAGCGTGACCAGATTGGGCGCGGCATCAATGCGCGCTGCAATTGTGGCGGGCCGCAGCGGCGGCAGTTTCGGCAACATCTTCCTCTCCCACGGGGTCGCTTGTCGCCCCTTGTTGGTCTGATCAATATCCCGCTGGCCGGCCTTCGCCGCGCGCATCGGCGCCGCCGCGCCAGCCGCCCGCCACACGCTGCACCCCGTTCAGTTTCAGTGGCAGCGCGGTCGCCACCGGCTTGTGACCCATAGCGGCGAAGGCCGGGATCATGGATTCGAGCATCGTGCCCTTTTCCACCGCGAAGCGGTCCTGAATGGCGATGAGCTGCGGCAGCGCAATGGCTTCCTCCACCGGCAGCCCCCAATCGAGCACGCCGATGATGGCCTTGGCCACCTGCGCCACGATGGTCACACCGCCGGCCGCGCCAATGGCAAGAATGGCCTTGCCCGAGGCATCATAGACGATGGTGGGCGACATGGCGGAACGCGGCCGCTTGCCCGGCTGCACATGATTGGCGGTCAGTTTGCCCTGATCTTCCGGCGCGAAATTGAAATCGGTCAGCTCGTTGTTGAGCACGAAGCCTTCTGCGACCAGCCCGGACCCGAAGGTCTTTTCCACCGTGCTGGTCCAGGTCGTGATGTTGCCAACGGCATCGGCAACGGCGAAATTAGTGGTGCCGGCTACTTCATTGTCCGCTGCATTCACCCGCGCCACCGGTGCACCGGCCGGCATGCCGGCTTCCGCCTTGGCCATGCGCGCCCCGGGATCAATCAGCGCCGAACGTGCCGAGAAGTAGGCGGGGTCGGCCAAGCCCTTGGTGGGCACTTCGACAAAGCCCGGATCTGCAATCCACTTTTCGCGATCAGCATAGGCTAGGCGTTGGCTTTCGGCGAACAGGTGCCAGGAAACCGGATTGTCCTTGCCCAAGCCTTTCATGTCGAAGCGTTCGAGCTGCTGCAGCATAGCCAGCACGCCGGTGCCACCCGACGATGGCGGGCCCATGCCGCAGATCTTGTATTGCCGATAGCTGCCGCACACCGGCGCACGCACCTCGGCCTTGTAGGCGGCCAGATCAGCCAGCGTCATCGCTGTCGGATTGGCCTCGGCCGTGCTCACCGTTGTAACGATGCTGGCGGCAATCGGGCCTTTGTAGAACGCGTCCGCGCCCTTGGCTGCAATCAGCCGCAGCGTGGCGGCGAGCTTCTCATTGCGGAAAGCCGTGCCTGCCCGTAGCGGCGCACCATCCTTGTCAAAATATAGCGCGCGGCCTTCCGGGCCTGCCTGTTTCAGACTATCCTGCCCGAAGGCAATGAAGCGTGCCATAGTGGGCGAAATCGCGAAGCCTTCAGCCAGACGGATCGCCGGTTCAAACAGCGTGGCCCAGGGCAGCTTGCCCCATTTCCTGTGGGCTTCTGCGGCCAGCGCCACATTGCCCGGCACCCCCACGCTGCGCCCGCCGGTGGCGGCTTTCATGAACGGCATTGGCTTGCCATCTTCACCTAGGAACTGTTTTGAACTGGCGACGCCGGGGGCCTTTTCACGGCCATCGATGCTGCCCAACGGGCCGTTCGCCGGCTGATAGACGATGAAACCGCCACCTCCGATGCCGGAGCTTTGGGGCTCCACCACGGTCAGCGCCAGCATGGTGGCAATCGCTGCATCAGCCGCGCTGCCGCCGCGTTTCAGGATGGACAGCCCAGCTTCCGATGCCAGCGGATTGGCAGCCGAAACGACGGCCTTAAACGGCCCGGCACCGGCGCTGCTGGCGGCCTGCACTGGCCCGCTGTCGGCGTCCTTCGGGATGGGTTGGGCCACGGCTGCGGTGGCAAGCAGGGAAGCTGCAAGAAAGAGCGAGGTTTTCATAGCACAGCCACCTTAGGCCGATTTGCGAGCCTGAAAAGTGGCTAAACGTGTGGGGCTCCCACGGCGTCTCCCACGCTGGCAAAGCCATCGCGGCGCAGCAGCCCGGCCAGTTCCGCCTTGATGCTGCCCACCAGTCCCGGCCCCTGATAGACCAGCGCCGAATAAAGCTGCACGACGCTGGCGCCGGCACGAATACGATCATAGGCGTCCTGTCCGCTGGCGATGCCGCCCACCGCGATCAATGGCAATGTGCCGCCGGTTTCGGCGCGAAAGCGCTTGAGGGCCGCCAGCGCCAGCGGTTTCAGCGGCTTGCCCGAAAGGCCGCCGGTTTCCCCGGCATGGCAGCTGGCCAGCGCCGGCCGCGAGATGGTGGTGTTGGAAACGATCAAGCCGTCCACCCCGCCATCGCTGCAGGCGCGAGCAATAGTGGCCCAATCATCCTCGTCCTGATCGGGGGCGACCTTGACGAATAGTGGCACATCCAAAGCCCCGCGTGCGTCCATCACCCGCGCAATCAGATCGGCCAGCGCCCCGCCATCCTGCAAAGACCGCAGGCCTGGTGTGTTGGGAGAGGAGATGTTGACCGTTACGTAAGACGACAGCGGTGCCAGCGCGCGCAGGGCGACCACATAATCATCCGTGCGGTCTGCACTGTCTTTGTTGGCGCCCAGGTTGATGCCAACAATGCCGGGCTTGCGGGCGCGTGCAGTCAGGCGGGCATGGGCGAACTCCACGCCTTTCGAATTGAAGCCGAATCGGTTGATCACCGCCTCGTCCTCGACCAACCGGAACAAGCGCGGCTTCGGATTGCCCGGCTGCGGCCGCGGGCAGACGCTGCCGCATTCGACAAAGCCGAAGCCCAGCTTCAGCATCGCGTCTGGCACCTCGGCATCCTTGTCGAAGCCGGCTGCGAGCCCGATCGGATTGGGCAGGTGCAGCCCGGCCAGATTGGTGGCGAGGATTGGATCATCGGGCGGCGCAGCGGGCA
The DNA here is from genome assembly GCA_943369475.1 of Sphingomonas paucimobilis. Classification (GTDB taxonomy): domain Bacteria; phylum Pseudomonadota; class Alphaproteobacteria; order Sphingomonadales; family Sphingomonadaceae; genus Sandarakinorhabdus; species Sandarakinorhabdus paucimobilis_A. The sequence goes on from CALRNJ020000006.1 coordinate 11,005, forward strand.
CCAAGCCCGTCTTCAGCGCGGCCAGGGTCAGATTATGCGCAGCTTCTGGATCAAGCGCGAACAGGAAGGAGCGAATAGCAGTGAACATTGCCGGCGGTCTTTGCCATGTGTGGGGCACGATGCAAGTGCGGGCATGGCCGTGTTTGTCACTTGTTAACCTTGGGGGGATAGAACGATCTTTCGCATGAACGATTTAATCGCCGACATGCGCAAGGGGGAATTCGAATGCGTATCTTTCTGATCGGGGTCGCACTGCTGGCGATCGCCGTGCCGGCTGCGGCGGCAAATGGGATTGTCAGCTTCACGGGGGGCATCCAGTTCATCGGCTTCAGTTCAGGTAAACCGTTGGCTGGCAGTTCATTATGGCCTCTGCCATCCAGGTGACCGCCCTGGACTGGTGGTCCAACGATGGCGTGTTCGATGCGGATCGCTCGGTCGGTATCTGGTCCACCAGCGGCACTCTGATGGGCAGCGGCAGCGTCAAGGCTGGGGCCAGCAATGATCGCGTCTGGCGCTTATCATATCGATGGTCGCGATCTGAACGGCGCTGGTGACAGCTATGTCACTGCGGCCAGTCGGCGCACCTTGACCTCCAGCATCAGCTTCACCGGCGCCGGTTTTGCCATTCCGAACACGGTCACCAGCAACAGCGGCAGCCGCTTTGGTCCCAATTTCCAGTTCCGTGATGCTGCCAATGCCGTGCCGGAACCGGAGAGCTGGGCGATGCTGATCGCTGGCTTCGGCCTGGTTAATGCGATCGAACGCCGCTGCCTGATAGCAATATTCGCCTAATTGCTATCATCTTCGCGCCCGACCAGTGCTAGCGCCCGTGCGCGCCGCTGGTGGAGGCCGCACCAGTGCAGCAATGCCTCCTCGCGGCCATGCGTAACCCACACTTCGGTCGGGTTCAGTTCACTAATGGTGGCGGTCAACTCGTTCCAATCGGCGTGATCAGAAATCACCAGCGGCAGTTCGATGCCGCTCTGCACGGCACGCTGGCGCACGCGCATCCAGCCCGATGCCATGGCGGTGATCGGATCGGGCAGGCGCCGGCTCCACACATCACGCAGCGCCGAAGGCGGCGCGATGATGATGGCGCCTTTCAGTGCATCGCCCTTCAATGTGCCGACTGGACGCAGATCGCCGAGCGCCACGCCGTGCGCTTCATAGAGCGCGCACAGTGCGATCATCGCGCTGTGCAGATAGACGGGCAAGTCGTAGCCGGCGCGGCGCAGTTCGGCGATCACCCGCTGCGCCTTGCCCAGCGCATAGGCACCCACCGCCACGCAGCGATCGGGATTGGCAGCCAGCACCGCCAGCAGCCTGGCCACTTCGCACGCCGTATCGGGATGGCGGAACACCGGCAGGCCGAAGGTGGCTTCGGTGATGAAGATATCGCAGGTGAGCGGCTCGAACTGGGGGCAGGTCGGATCTGCGCGGCGCTTGTAATCCCCTGACACGATGATGCGGGTGCCCACCTTTTCGAGCACCACTTGCGCCGAGCCCAACACATGCCCGGCTGGCAGCAGCATGAGTGTCAGGCCATCGCCCAACGCCAATCGTTCGCCATAGGGCAGCGCTTGCCCGCCCGGCTGCGGGCCGAAACGCTGGTGCATAATCGCCAGCGTTTCGGCGGTCGCCAGCACAGTGCCATGCCCGGCGCGGGCGTGATCGGCGTGGCCGTGGGTGATGATGGCGCGGGCTTGCGGGCGTGAGGGGTCCACCCAGGCATCGATGCCGGGCAGGTAGAGCCCTTCAGGCCGGGGCGTGATCCAGTCAGGTGACATGCGGGCCACGATGCCGACTTGCGTTTATCCTGTCACCCTTGCCATGGGTCGCAGCTGTGGAACTGCCGAACATCATTAGCAGATGGTTTGCCGCGCGTGGCTGGCAGGTGCGTGCGCACCAGCTGGCAATTCTGGATGCGGCAGCACGCGGGCGGCATGCGTTGCTGACGGCGCCGACGGGGGCGGGCAAGACGTTGGCGGGGTTTCTGCCATCGCTGGTTGATCTGGCGACTGCGCCGCATGAGGGCCTGCACACGCTTTATATCTCGCCGCTGAAGGCGCTGGCGGTGGATGTGCAGCGCAATCTGCTGAACCCGATTGCAGAGATGGGTCTTGATATCAGAGTGGAAACCCGCACCGGGGACACACCGGCAGCCCGCAAGGCACGGCAGAAGGAGCAGCCGCCGCAGATATTGCTGACCACGCCCGAAAGCCTGGCCAATCTGCTCTCCAACCCCGAAGCCGCCGCGATGATGGCCGGGGTCAGGCGGGTCATTATCGATGAGATCCACGCCTTCGGCACCACCAAGCGCGGCGACCAGTTGATGCTATGCCTCGCCCGTCTGCAACGCCTTGCTCCCGCTCTGCAGCGCGTCGGGCTATCGGCCACCATCGCCGATGCTGAAAGCTGGGCCGGCTGGCTGGCGCCGGATGCGGACTGGATGCAGGTAGAGATTTTGTTGGCCAAGGGCGGCGCTGATCCGGCCATCGATATATTGGTGGTCGGCGATCGCATCCCCTGGGGTGGCCACAACGGCCGCTGGGCGGCGCGGGCGGTGATGCGGCGCATCGAGGCGGCGCGGTTGGCCATCGTGTTCGTCAACACCCGTGCGGTGGCCGAACTCGTGTTCCGGGACCTGTGGGCGGAAAATGACCAGTCTTTGCCCATTGGCATTCACCACGGCAGCCTAGCGCCCGAAGCCCGCCGCAAGGTGGAGGCGGCGATGGCGGCCGGCAAGTTGCGCGCCATCGTGGCCACCGCCAGCCTCGATCTGGGCCTTGATTGGGGCGATGTTGACCTCGTCATCCAGATGGGCGCGCCCAAGGGGGCTTCGCGCCTGCTGCAACGCACCGGCCGCGCAAATCACCGCATGGATGAAGCCAGCCGCTGCCTGATCGTGCCGGGCAACCGCTTCGAATATCTGGAGGCACTGGCCGCCCGGGATGCCGTGCAGGCGGGCGAACTTGACCCTGATGGCTTCCGCCCCGGCGCGCTCGATGTGCTGGCACAGCATGTCGTTGGCTGCGCCGCGGCCGGACCATTCTTCCCCGACGAGCTGTATGACGAAGTGAAAGGCGCCGCGCCTTATGCCGGCCTCACTCGCGCTGCTTTCGATGCGGTGTTGGGCTATGCCGCGACTGGCGGTTATGCGCTGAAAGCTTATGAACGCTATCAGCGGCTGGTGGCGATGCCCGATGGCCGGCTGCGGCTGCGCTCGGCGGCACTAGCCCGGCAATGGCGGATGAACAGCGGCACAATTGTCGAGGCCGTCGCTATGAATGTCGTGTTTGGCAGCGGCAAATCCAACCGCCACGGCCGCAAGCTGGGCCAGGTGGAGGAATATTTCGCCGGGCAACTCAGGGTAGGGGACAGTTTCATGTTTGCCGGGCAGACCCTGGAAGTGACAGGCTTTGAAGGCGCCGATATCCACGTGCGCATGGGCCGCGGCAGCCCGAAGGTGCCGGTCTATGCCGGCGGGCGCATGCCGATGACGACGCGGCTGGCGGCGCGCGTGCGTGGGCTGATGAACGATCGCGCACGCTGGGCTGGCATGCCCGACGATGTGCGCGAGTGGCTGGCGATCCAGGCCCGGGTGTCTCGCCTGCCGGGCGAGGATGACCTGCTGGTGGAGACGTTCAAACGCGATGCTCGCTGGTACATGGTCGTCTATGGCTTTGCGGGCCATCCGGCGCACCAGACACTGGGGATGCTGGTGACGCAGCGCATGGAGCGGGCCGGGCTGAAGCCGCTGGGATTTGTCGCATCCGATTATGCCATGGCCTGTTGGAGCCTCGATCCGGTGGATGATCCTGGGCCGCTGTTCGACCCGACCGTTCTGGAGGATGAACTGGCGGGATGGCTCGCCGCTTCGCCCTTCCTGCGCCGCGCTTTTCGCGAAGTGGCCATCATCGGCGGCCTGATCGAGCGGGTGCAGCCCGGGGCGCACAAGACCGGCAAGGCGATGAGCGTGTCGTCTGACCTGATATACGACGTGCTGCGCCGCCATGAGCCGGATCATCTGCTGCTCACCGCTGCCTGGACCGATGCGCGCGGCAAGCTGACCGATATTGCCCGGCTCGCCGCACTGCTTGAACAGGCGCACGCACGGTTGAGCCATGTGCGGGCCGCGCATGTAACCCCACTGGCGGTGCCGTCGTTGCTCACCATCGGACGGGAACGGGTGGGTGATAGCGCAGATTCCGCGCTGCTGGCCGAGGCGGAGGCGCTGATTGCCGAGGCCATGGCGGTCAGCTAGGCAGGCAGCATGCGCTCCCCCGACACCGTGTTTTTCGGCCACCCGAAGGGCCTTGGCTTTCTTGCCTCCACCCAGGCCTGGGAGCGCTTTTCTTTCTACGGTATGCAGGCGCTGTTGCCGCTCTATCTCGCCGGCCATCTTCTGGATGTCGATGTCGCGTCCGACGTGTGGGGGCTTGCCAGCCTGCGTGCGGGGATCGAGGCCGTGACGGGCCCGCTTTCCAATACCGCCTTTGCCGCCCAGTTGTTCGGCCTCTACATCGGGCTGTTCAACATCGCGCCGCTGCTCGGGGGTTGGCTTGCCGATGTGGCCTGGGGGCAGCGCCGCACGGTCATGGCCGGGTTGGTGCTGATGGCGGCCGGGCATCTGGCGATGGCTGTGGAAGTGCTGTTCCTGCCGGCGCTGGGCCTGTTGTTGGCCGGCGGCGGCTGCCTCAAGGGCAATCTCTATGCCCAGGTTGGCATGCTCTATGCTGCCGGCGATACGCGGCGCACCCGCGCCTATGCCATCCACCTGATGGCGCTCAATGTCGGCTCCGTGCTGGCGCCGCTGGTGTGCGGCACGCTGGGCGAGGAGGTGGGCTGGCATTGGGGCTTCGGCGCTGCCGGTATCGGGATGCTTGCCGGGCTTGCCATCTATGTGGCCGGCAGCCGGCACCTGCCACCCGATCAGTCCCGCCAGCGGGCGGTGGTTGCGGCATCGACCGGCGATCTGCCGGCCATCATCGCCATCGGCCTGATGTTGCTGCCCTACATGATTGTGTATGCGGCGGCCATGCAGGCGTATAACTTGCTGCTGGTCTGGGCCGAAACCGCCATGAACCGCGACGTTGCCGGCTTTTCTGTGCCGGTCACCTGGCTGCTGACGGTGGACGGGCTGTTGACGATCCTGGGTATCGGATTGGCTCTGCGGCTGTGGGCGTGGCTTGGCCCGCGTGAACCCGGCACGCTGGCCAAGCTGGCAGTGGCCGGCGTGCTGGTGGCTGCGGCCTGGATGCTTCTCGCTTTGGTCACGCCGGATGCCGGCGGCGCGCAGGTGCCGTTCTTGGCGGTGCTGGGCTTCTTTTTTGTGATCGACTTGTCCTACGGCTGGCTCGATCCGCCATCCAATGCCTTTGTTTCAGCCCATGCGCCGGCGCGGCTGGCCACCACGCTGATGAGCCTCAACATCGCGGCCTTTGGTGCCGCAAACATCCTGTCGGGTTGGTTCGGTCGCTTTTACGAACCGCTTGGGCCAGCCGGTTTCTGGTGGCTGATGGCGGCGGTGGCGTTGGCCGGCACCTTGGTCGCCGTCATGCTGCGTCCGCTGGTGTCGCGGTTGATGCGGGCGTGAGCACAGGCTTTTCCTTTGCCGGCGAACAGGTTGAAGCGCTGGCCTGCGGCGCGCTGTGGTGGCCGGCAGAGGCGAGCTTGTTCGTTGCCGATCTCCATCTCGAAAAGGCCAGCCATTTTGCGCGCAAGGGCTGGCTGCTGCCGCCGCATGCCACCGTCGACACGCTGGCCAATTTGATCGCTGCGGTAGAAGCCACTGGCGCGCAGCGACTGGTGTGCCTGGGCGACTCGTTCCATGATGAAGCCGGGCCTGACAGATTATCAGACGAAACCCGCCGCACCCTGATGACGATGACTCGCAGTCTTGATTGGTGGTGGATCACCGGCAATCACGACGAGGATGCCGCCGCCGTTCTGGGTGGCCGGGTGCTGACGGAAGGCCGCATCGGCCAGCTGGTACTGCGCCACGAAGCCGATCCGGCCGATGCGACGCCCGAACTCTCAGGGCATTTTCACCCCAAGCTGGTGATCCGACAACGTGGCCGCTACATCGCCCGGCGCTGCTTTGCAATTGCCCCGACCAAGCTGATCCTGCCGGCCTATGGCGCCTTGACTGGCGGGCTCGATATCGCTGATCCGGCCCTGCAGACGGCGTTGGCCGGGCCGGCGACGGCGCTGGTGGTAGAAGGCGACCGGCTGTTGCGCTTTCCGGTAGGTTGACGTTGGCTCAGCATCGCGAGACGCTCTGGCAATGAACAGCGATTTCGATCTCGTCATCCGGGGCGGCCACATCGTCGATGGCAGTGGCATGCACGGTTTTGAAGGCGATGTCGGAGTCAAGGATGGCCGCATCACCGCCGTTGGTACCGTCAGCGGGCGCGGCGTGGAAGAGATCGTCGCCAAGGGTTTGCTGGTCACCCCCGGCTTTGTTGATGTGCACACTCATTATGATGGGCAGGCGACCTGGGATCAGCGGCTGCAACCGTCGTCTTGGCACGGTGTCACGACGGTGATTGCCGGCAATTGCGGCGTCGGCTTCGCACCGTGCCGGGTAGCGGATCAGGATCGGCTGATCCGACTGATGGAAGGGGTGGAGGATCTGCCTTTCCCCGTGCTCAAGGAAGGCCTGAAGTGGAACTGGCAGAGCTTCCCCGACTATCTCGGCAGTCTTCAGGGCCGCGCCTTCGACATGGATATCGGCTTACAATTGCCGCATGCTGCCCTGCGAGTGTTCGTCATGGGCGAACGTGGCGCCAATCGCGAAGCGGCGAGCCCGGACGATATCACGCAGATGGCGGCGCTCGCCGAAACGGCGATGCACGCAGGGGCGATGGGTTTTTCCACCTCGCGCACGCTCAATCACCGCACCTCCGATGGCCAGCCGACGCCAACCCTGACTGCGGGCGAAGACGAGTTGATGGGCATCGCGCTCGCGCTAGGTCGGGCCGGCAAGGGTGTACTGCAATTCGTTTCTGATTTCGCCGACCCGCAAGCCGAATTCGCCATGCTGCGCCGGCTGTGCGAACGCTCCGGCCGGCCACTCAGCTTCTCCCTCGCACAATCGCCGGTGGCGCCGCTGGGCTGGCGCAAGCTGCTCGACCTGTTGGAACAGGCAACCGTTGCCGGCCTGCCGATGAAGGCGCAGGTGGCAGCGCGGCCGGTGGGCGTGCTGCTGGGCCTTGATCTCACCTTGAACCCGTTCAGCCTGCACCCTGATTGGCCAAAGGGCGCCAGTCTGGACGAACAACGGCACTTATTGGCCGATCCGGATTTCGTCGCCAGGCTGATCGCCAACTCTCCGGGCAAGGGCAACGCGCTTGGATCGGCGCTGCTGCATCGGTGGGGCGACATGTATCAACTGGGTGATCCGCCCAATTATGAGCCGCTGCCGGAAACCAGCCTGGCGGCAGAGGCGATGCGGCGCGGGGTGGCTTATGAAGTGGTGGCCGCCCAGTGGCTGCGCGCGGGCATGATCTATGTGCCGTTCCTGAATTTTGCCGATGGTGATCTCGACGCGGTCGGCGCGATGCTGGCCCATCCTGACACCATCCCCGGCCTGTCCGATGGTGGCGCACATGTCGGTATGATCTGCGACGGCAGCTTCCCCACCACCTTGCTCACCCATTGGGCGCGCGATCGCAGCCATGGCCGGCTGCCACTTGAGCATCTGATAAGGCGCCAGTCCCACGACACGGCGCGGGCGGTCGGCCTCACGGATCGCGGCGGGATCGCGCTGGGCCAGCGCGCTGATCTCAACCTCATCGATCTTGATCATCTCGTCCTGCTGCCGCCGCAAGTGGCATATGATCTGCCCGCGGGTGGTCGCCGACTGCTGCAGCGCGCTCAAGGATATCGCGCCACACTGGTTGCCGGCCAGATCACCTATCGCGACGGCGAGGCCACCGGCGCGCTGCCCGGCCGGCTGCTGCGGGGCGCAACAAGCCGCTGAATATACGTTGCTTCACCGCTGTTCACCGAAATTTTGCTTGACCGGCCCCGGCTGATGGCGATGGATAAACGCCATCAGTAGAGGTCATTATGTCGATCAAACCCGTCAAGACTGCTGTGTTCCCGGTGGGCGGCCAAGGCACGCGTTTCCTGCCGGCCACTAAGGCCATGCCCAAAGAAATGCTGCCCGTTGTGGACAAGCCGCTGCTGCAATATGCGGTGGACGAAGCGCTGGCTGCTGGCATCGAGCGACTGGTGTTCGTCACCGCGCGCGGCAAGGGAGCGCTTGAAGACTATTTCGATATCGCCCAGGAACTGGTGGACAGTCTGAAGGCCAAGGGCAAGGCGGCCGAACTTGCGGTGCTGGAAGCCACACAGATCGAGCCAGGCCGCATGGTCTTCGTGCGCCAGCAGGAGCCTGCAGGCCTTGGCCATGCCGTTTGGTGCGCCCGGCATGTCGTCGGCCGTGAGGCCTTCGCCGTGCTGCTGCCCGATGAGCTGCTTTGGAGCCCGGCCAACCCGGCGCTGAAGGAAATGCATGAGGCTTATCTGCAGTTGGGTGGTAATATCATTTCCGTGCTGGAAGTGCCGGAAGACCACACGCACCGTTATGGCATCGTCTCCCCCGGCTCCGTCGATGGCCTGATCACGCAAGTGAAGGCCCTGGTGGAGAAGCCGAAGCAGGGCACCGCCCCGTCACGGCTTGCCGCCATTGGCCGCTATATCCTTCAGCCCGAGGTGATCGACGTACTGGCGGCCGGCAAACGCGGGGCCGGCAACGAGATTCAGCTCACCGATGCTATGGCCGAAATGATTGGCGTACAGCCTTTCCATGCTCTCACCTTCACGGGCACCCGTTTTGATTGCGGCGACAAGGCCGGGCATGTGACGGCCAATGTTGCGTTGGCGCTGGAGCGCGAAGATGTTGGCCCGGCCGTGCGCGAATGGCTGCGTGCCCAGCAGTTCTGATCAACGCCGCCAGCCCGGCGGCTGTCACGCGCCACGGTACCGGGTTGTGACAGCTAGCTGCGCCACGATTGCGCTGCCTGTGGCATCCTCAACATTGACGGGCGGCGGATTCGCGATAGGGGACGGCGGATGACTGATGCTCACGCCCCATTCGATCCCCGCCTGCTGCGCGATGCCTTTGGCTGCTTTGCCACCGGCGTCACCGTGATCACCAGTCAATCGCTGTCGGGCGAACGCGTGGGCCTCACCGCCAACAGCTTCACTTCGCTCAGCCTGGATCCGCCGCTGTTGCTATTCTGCCCGGCCAATGGCGCATCTGCGCTACCGGTGATGCGCGAATCGGGGCGGTTTGCCATCAACATCCTGGATCTGGATGGCCAAGTTGTCGCCGATCGCTTCACGAAGAAAGGCATCGACCGGTTTGCCGAGCATGATTGGCAGGATTGGGATGGCGTGCCGGTGCTGGCCAGCGCCAAGGCCGCCTTTGCCTGCACGCTGCACGCCGATCATGATGGCGGCGATCATCGCATAATCGTGGGCCGAGTGACCCGGCTGGCGCTCGACCAGGCTCGCGAACCGTTGCTCTATCTGCACGGCCGCTATCGCCGGGTGCATGTTGGCTGATCCATCCACCTCGAACAGGGACGCGGCAGAAACCGCGGCCTTGGCCAAGGGCGGGCGCACCAGCTTCTTTGGGTATGTGTTGCGGCTGGCGGCGCGCTTTCCCTTTCTGTTCATTGCCGGGCGCCTGTATGGGGCCGAAGCACTGGGCCGCTTTGCCTATGCCACCATGGTTGTGGAACTTGTGGCGATGCTGGCGACGTTGGGCCTGAAACGCGGCCTTGCCGAAGACATGGCGCGGCGCCCGCAGGACGAAGCCGCTGCGCTGATCGATGCGTTGCTGGCGGCGCTGATTGCGTCGCTGGCCGGGGCGGCGGTTCTGGTGGTGTTGCCGGAACTGCTGTTCCCGGCGACCCGGCTGGCCCCACTCGATCGCTGGTTTGCGTTGATCATCCCGTTCATCGCCCTGGCCGATGTGGCGCTGGCTGGCCTGGCCTTCCACCACGATGTTGGCGCGCAGGTGCGGGCCCGATCGATCATCGAGCCGTGGGTGTTGTCGATCGCCGCGCTGGCGCTGGCTTTCACCGCCTGGAAAAGCGACGGCATGCTGATCGCTTATCTGCTGTCGATGGTGGCAGCGTTCTTCGCGGCGCTGTCGCCGGCGCTGCGCCGCTTTGGCTGGCCGGCCGATTGGCGGCTGGACTTAGGGCGCATCTTTAGACTGGTGAAGGCCAATGTGCCGCTGGCTGGGGCCGATATCGCCGAATGGGGCGCGCGCCGGCTCGACATCTTCATCCTTGGCCGCTTTGCGTCGGCGGAGATTGTCGGCATCTATTATGTGGCACAGCAGATCGCCTCGCTGCCCCAGCGGCTGAAATCCAGCTTCGATCCCATTCTGGGCCCGGTGCTCACCCGCAACCTGGCGGCCGGCAACCTGGCCAAGGCGGCTGGCCATGTGCGCCAGATCAGTTTCTGGGTGGCGGCGGTGCAGCTGGCGGCGGTGTTGGCGCTCGGCATTCCCGGCCAAGCCGCCATGGGCTTGTTTGGCCCGGCCTTTGCCGCCGGCGTAACGGTGCTGGCCGTGCTGATGACAGTCGAGCTGTTTGCCGCGCAGGCCGCCGTGGCGGAAGGCGCGCTGATCTATGTGGCGCGCAATGCCAATTTGATTTGGTCTGTGATCGGGCTGGCCGTGCAAGCTGGGCTGTCGCTGCTGCTGGTGCCCATGGACGGCCCACTGGGTGGTGGCGTTGGTGCCGCTTTGGCGTTAGCGATTGCAGCCCTGCTGCAATCGGTCGCCAAATCGCGGCTGTTGCAGGCCCGGCTGGGCCATGCCGTGTCCGGCTGGCGGCCGTCTTTGCTTCTGGCGGGCATCCCGGCCCTGGGCGTGGGCCTGCTAGTGCTGCGCACGCCCGAACCCATCCAGTTGTCTATCGGGTTTTTCGCGATTCTGGGCAGCTATGGCCTGATCATCTGGCGTTTTGGTTTCAAGGGCGCCGATCGCCTGCTGTTCGCGCGTGGCCTGAAAAAGATCGAGGATGAGGCCAGCCTGCCTATGCCGCTGCCGGTGGACAAGCTCTAGCCCGACAGCTTGATCCAGCTGGCCAGCGCCAGATCGACATCGGCGGATGTGACCGGCCCTTGGCCGATAATCTGCACGATCACGGTGTCGTCGCTGTTGGATCCATCCCAATGCACGCCGCCGACTGTGTGGAACAGTAACTGCCGGCGGGCAGCGCCTGCGCCCTTTCGGGCGCGAAATCCGGTCCGGTGCCGGCAAACCAGCGGCCCTGCAAAACCGTCACATGGCGATCACGGCCGTGGTGATGCGGCCGGTCCATCACGTGCGGCGGGAATTTCACCCGGATCACATAGGTGCCGGCTTGAGACGGGTTGCCGGCAATCAGGGCGCCCTAGGCACCAAGACCGTCTGGAATCGGTCGCCACTGCACGCTGTCGACCTGAACGGCGTGAAATCCCGCCGGCTGTGCTGCGGCAGCGCCGGCAAGTGCCAACGTGATGAACAACAGGCGCATGGGCGCTTCCTTCATAGTCCCAGCGGTGGGTTGCCGAAGGCGCTGCCGTCGATGGCTGCACCCGGTGTGCCGGCGACCACGCTTGCATAAAGATCGGCTCCCAGCGGCGTCGCGGCAATCGCATAGCCCAGCGCCAGCGCGATGAAGCCGGCGCTCAGCCCGATGGTCCACGCCGGGTGCCAGCCTTCACCGGCGCGCCATTCGCGCAAAGCAAGATACGCCGGGAACAACATGCCTGGGATGGAAACAATCTCCATCGCCCACGGGATCAGGAAGGGCGATGGCATCAGCCGACCGAACGCCGGGCCCATGATCGTGGCCAGCGCACACAGGTGCAGGCGGCGGTGCCAGCCGGTGTCGCGGCGCCTGACAATGGCACCCAGCGCCAGCACGGCAAAGGCCAGCAGAGTCAATGGGTTTTGCATCATGAAAAATTGCGGCCGGAAAAAGAACGGCGTCCGCCCGGCTTGGGCCACGGCCACGGTGATGGCGAAACCGGCGGCCACCATCGCGAAGATCCACACCAGTCCCAGCCAGCCCAGTCGGCGGTGCCATTCCAGCCGGCCACTGGCGGCCAGCCCGGCCTGTAGCAGCGACAGGCCAACCCAGCCAAAGAAGATGATGCCGTGGATATGCCAGATCGCCGGCATTGCGAAGGTGGAACGGCCCATTGCCAGATGCATGGAAAAAGCCGCCGCAAAGATCAGCGCCATCACGCCGGTGATACGCGCCTGCGTGCCCAGCCAGTTGTGTGATGATGATGATGCCCGTGTCGCCATAGTCGTTCGTCCCCCCGGTGAACGAGACGAATTCTAATCCCTAGCAGGCGCGGCGTCCATCTTTTCGCCAGCTAGGCGCAGGCACAGCGCTGAGCCAACGTGCTGGAAACAACCAAAGCGGAGACCAAGCATGATCGGTGTGATCGCAACCCTGAAGATTCAGGACGGCAAGGCAGAGGATTTCGAAGCGGTGTTCCGCACCCTGTCGGCGGCCGTGCGCGCCAATGAACCGGGCAATCTCTGCTACCAACTCACCCGCTCGAAAACCGATCCCACTATCTACAAGGTGCTTGAAGTCTATGCCGATGCCGATGCGCTGAAGGCACACGGGATCAGCGACCATTTCAAGGCCGCCGGTCCGGGCCTGGGTGCCTGCCTTGCCGGCAAGCCTGACATTGAATATCTGGACGGTGTCGCCTGACGCCACCCCGTCCAGACTTCAGAGCGCCGCCTTCAGTGCGGCGACGAGGTCGGTCTTTTCCCAGCTGAAGCCACCATCGGCGTCCGGCGTGCGGCCGAAGTGGCCATAGGCGGCTGAACGCTGGTAGATCGGCCGGTTCAGGCCCAGCTGTGTGCGGATGCCGCGCGGGGTGAGCGCAAAGCCGAGCTTGCTGGCATCACCCAGAACCGCTTCTACGGCAGCTTCGCTCACGGTGCCGGTGCCGTGGAGATCGACGTGGATCGATAGCGGCGCTGCGACGCCGATGGCATAGCTCAGCTGGATGGTGCAGCGCTTGGCCAGGCCGGCAGCGACGATATTCTTGGCGAGGTAGCGGCACACATAGGCGGCCGAACGGTCAACCTTGGTCGGGTCCTTGCCGCTGAATGCGCCGCCGCCGTGCGGAGCCGCGCCGCCATAGGTATCGACGATGATCTTGCGGCCGGTCACGCCGGCATCACCGTCAGGTCCGCCGATCTCGAACTTGCCGGTGGGATTGAGGTGCAAGACCGTATCGGCGCTCAGGAAGCTGGCCGGAAGCACGCTTTTCAGTACGCTCTTCACATAAGTTTCCAGCTCGGCGAACTTTGCTGCATCACCGCCCTTTTCGCCGTCCTTTTCCCACGGCTTGCAATAATCTGGCGCGTGCTGGGTTGAAACCACGATGGCAGTGGCGGCCACCGGCACTTCGTTTTCATAACGCAGGGTCACTTGGCTCTTTGCGTCTGGCTCCAGGAACGGCGCCACGCCGCTGTGACGGTCATCCGCCATCTGCTTGAGGATGCGGTGCGAATAATAGAGCGTCGCCGGCATCAGATCCGGGGTTTCATCGGTGGCATAGCCGAACATGATGCCCTGATCGCCTGCGCCTTCATCCTTGTTGCCGCTGGCGTCCACACCCTGCGCGATGTCCGACGACTGTGGGTGCAAGTGGTTTTCAAAGGTGAGGTTTTGCCAGTGGAAGCCCGACTGCTCATAGCCTATGCGCTTCACCGTCTCGCGCACGGCGCGCTGGATTTCTTCCAGCGCGCCGGGTTCCCAATTGCCTGCGGTATCGATCATGCCGCGGCCGCGTACTTCGCCGGCCAGCACGACCCGGTTGGTGGTGGTCAGCGTCTCGCAGGCGACGCGGGCCTCCGGATCCTTGCCCAGGAACAAATCGACCACGGCATCGGAAATCTGGTCCGCCACCTTGTCGGGATGGCCTTCCGAAACGGATTCGGAGGTGAAGATGAAGCTGCTGCGGATCATGACACACTTCTCACGATGAGGGGACGCGCTGTCATACGCACGGCGGCCCGCCCGCGCAAGTCGCATAACGACATCTTTATATCATTAACCCAATGGCGTCACTCAGTGCCATTCTCGACAGATATGGTGCGCATCGGTCGCGGCGGCGGTGTTGGCCGGTTGCGTTCGACCAGCCAGGCGGCCAGCGCCAGCAGAAGCGCCAGCACCGCCACCGGATACAGACCCAATCGTGCGAACAGGCTTTCCGGCTGCGGCGGCGGCAGGCTGGTGACAATGGTGCCACTCTCGCCCTGGCCGAGCGAAACGCGCACCCGGCCAAAGCCATCGATCACCGCGCTAATGCCGGTGGGGGTGGCGCGTGCAACGGGCAGGCGTTCCTCGATGGCGCGCAGCCGCGATTGCGCCAGATGCTGCGGTGGCCCCCAGGTGCCGAACCAGGCATCGTTGGAGACATTGGCAATCCAGCCCGGCCGATTGTCGCGCGCAGCAACGGCCTGCGGGAAGGCGATTTCGTAACAGATCATCGGCGACACGCTGGTGAAGCCCGGCAGCATCAGGGTGCGCGGGCCGGGGCCGGCAGCAAAATCGAAATCGCCGGGCACCAGCCGGGCAATGCCCAGCGGTTCCAGCCACTCGCGCAGCGGCACATATTCGCCCAGCGGCACTAGGTGTGCTTTGTCGAACCGTGCGACGATGCGGCCTCCATTCCCGCCACCACTGCCTAAAATGGCAAACATGCTGTTGGCATAACGGGCGGTACCTTCAAGGTTCCGGCTTACCCCTGTGCCGCCGGCCAGTAGTAGATCACCGGGCGCTATGCTGCGGGCGATGCGGGCCAGCGCCAGCGAATCGATTTCCACCAGCGCGTCGATGGCGCCTTCGGGCCACAGGATCAACGTGGGCTTGCGTGGCAGCAGCGCGGTGCCGCTGCCGGCCTGTTCAGGCGTGGGCGCGGCAAGGCCGGTTGCCAGCTTGTTGCGCATCTTGCCGGTCACTTTTTTGGCGCTGGGCGGCCCCGGTGAGACGACTCCTTCGGTTTCGGTAAGTACGCGCCGCGCCACTTCGGCATTTTGCAGTACCGGCCGCCCGGTTTGCGCGGCCTGGTTCAGCCCTTGCCGTGTGAGCCTGATATAGGTGGCAAGGTGGCGTTCGGCAGCGTCGGCGTCGTAACGTTCATCCTGGCCAATGCCGGGCTGCACGATCACAAGCGGCGTGCCGCTGAAATCATTTTCGGTGATCATGCTGCTACCCAGCAGCGCCAGGAGGCCGGTAGCGGCCAGCGTGCCAATGCCGGCCCCCCGCCAGCGCCCGGAATTACGCACTAGCCACAACTGCGCTACGGCGCAGGCCATCGTCAAAATCGAAAGCCCGGTGCCGCCCACCACCGATGCCAGTTGCGCCACCGGCGTTTCCAGCCAGATTGCTCCAATCGGATTCCAGGCAAAACCGGTGAGCAAGGTGCCGCGCAGCCATTCCGCCAGCGGCCAAAGCGCCACCAACCAAAGCGCGCGCGCCACCGGCTTTTTCGCCAGCCCCACCGCCAGCCCGGCCGGCAGCGCCACGAACAGTGCCAAGTACATGCTCAGCCCGAGGACGGCGATCCAGCCCAACTCGGCCGGCATCTTGGCCTGATAGGTGAAGGACGTGGCGATCCAGTTCAGGGACACGGCAAACATGACTGTCCCGAACAGCCAGCTGCGTCCCGCTGCTGCCCAGCCGCTGCCGGCGGTGACAGCCAGATGGACAAACAGGGCCAGGCCAACCATGCCCAGCGGCCACAGATTGAGCGGCGCAAAGGCCAGAGCGGTGGCGGCGCCGGCAACAGCTGCGACGATCAGATTGCGGGGTCCCTGCATTGTTGCCGGTGGTAGCCGGCTGCCACGCTAGAGGCCAGTGGCCTTTTGATGACGGGCCGGCCGCAAATCGGCAGTGGCCGCCTGGCCCACGCCATGCCACACAGGAGGCGATGGCTTCCGCTTCGCCTGCTGCACCTGTGCCCCCGCCAGAGCGAGCTCTGGCGCTGTCGGGCGTCACGCTGGCGCTGGGCGGTCGTCCGGTGCTGGCCGGTATCGATCTGGTGGTGCGCCAAGGCCAGTTCGTGGCGTTGGTTGGCGCATCGGGGGCGGGCAAGTCCAGCCTGCTCAGGCTGATCAACCGCATGCTGGAACCTGATGCCGGGCAGGTGCGCGTGCACGGTACCGATGTTGCCGGCCTTGATGCGATGAATTTGCGGCGCGGCATCGGTTATGCCGTGCAGGGCGGCGGCCTGTTTCCGCACTGGACGGTGGCCGACAATATCGCGGCGGTGCCGTGGCTGCTGGGCTGGTCCAAGCCTCGGCGCATGGCAAGGGCGACGGAACTGATGGCCATGCTGGAACTGCCGCCGGATCTGGCGCAGCGCTTTCCCGGCGAATTGTCAGGCGGGCAGGCCAGCCGGGTGGGGCTGGCGCGGGCACTGGCGGTGAATCCGCTGCTGCTGCTGCTAGATGAACCCTTCGGCGCGCTCGATCCCGAGACCCGTGATGAGTTGGGCGACCGCCTGCTTGCGCTGCACCGGGCGCAGGGGCTGACCACCGTGATGGTTACCCACGATCTCGCCGATGCGCTGCTGCGTGCCGATCTGATGGTGGTGCTTGATGGCGGACGCGTCGTCGCGTGCGGGCCGCCAGCCGTGGTTGCCGTCGATCCGCACCCGGCAGTGCAGAATCTGGTGGCCACGCCGCTTGCACAAGCGCGGGCCCTTGCCGGCATGGCCAAATGATCGCCGGCTGGGAAACCCTGCCCTCGGCACTGGCGGCGCATCTGGCGATCAGCGCGGCGGCCCTGGCATTGGCGCTGCTGGTGGCAACGCCGCTGGTGCTGCTGATGCCAGGTCGGCCCTGGCTGCGGCGCACGGTTATGGGGCTGGCCAGCGTGGTGCAGACCGTGCCGGCACTGGCGCTGCTGGCCTTGTTCTTCCCGCTGCTGGTGCTGCTGCGCAACCTTACGGGTCTGCCGGTGCCCTCATTGGGCCTGCTGCCGTCGCTGCTGGCGCTGGCGCTCTATGCGCTGCTGCCGCTGCTGCGCGGCGGGGCCGGCGGGCTGGCCGCCGTGCCAGACAGTGTGCGCGATGCCGCCCGCGCCATCGGCATGAGCGCCAGCCAGCGCCTGTTCCACGTTGAGCTTTCGCTGTCGGCTCCGGTCGTGATGGGCGGCGTGCGCACCGCGGCGGTGTGGACAATTGGTGCCGCCACCTTGGCGACGATGGTGGGGCAGGAGAGCCTGGGTGATTTGATCTTTGCCGGGCTGCAGTTGCAGGATTGGCAGCAGGTGCTGCTCGGCTGTGTGGCGGCCGCTGCGCTGGCATTGATCGTTGATGGCGCACTTGGTTGGTGCCAGCGCGGCATTGCCGAAAGGCGCTGGTTGCCGGCCGCCAAGGGCCTCGTCCTCCTCTGCCTTCTGGCGATGGGCGTCACCGGTTGGTGGCTGCAGAGCCGCCCGGCCACCCAGGTGCGGCCCGTGCTGATCGGCACCAAGACCTTTTCCGAACAATATATACTGGCCGAACTGATCGCGGCCGATCTGCGCGCCGCGGGCCAGCCTACAGGCGTGCGTTCCGGCCTGGGTTCAGGTATCGCCTTTCAAAGCTTGGTCGCCGGCGGCATCGACATTTCCATCGATTACACCGGCACCTTGTGGACGCAGGCGCTGGGCCGCAGCGATGTCGTGCCGCGTGCCGACATGCTGCGTATCCTCACGGAGCAGTTGAAGTCACGTTACCGCGTCACCGTGGCAGCGCGGCTGGGCTTTGAAAATGCCTATGCGCTGGCCATGCGGCGGGCGGATGCGCAGCGGCTGGGCGTGCGTAGCATTTCCGATCTGGCGCGGGTTTCGGCCAAGCTGAAGCTGGCTACCGATCTGGAATTCCTGTCGCGCGCCGAATGGACAGCGATGCGTAGCAGCTATGGTTTGGAATTTGCCAGCATGCGCGCCTTCACGCCGGTGCTGATGGTGGCGGCGCTCAAGGATGGGGCGGCGGACGTGATCACCGCCTACAGCAGCGACGGCGCTTTGGCCGGGGCGGATATCGTGCTGCTTACCGATGATCGTGGCGCGCTGCCAGCCTATGATGCGCTGCTGCTGGTGGCACCGGGGCGTGATGATCTGGTTCGGCGGCTGGCGCGTTACGACGGGCGCATTTCGGTGGGAGCAATGCGCATCGCCAACTGGCAGGCCGATCGCCCCACCAGCAAACGCAGCCCGGCCGAAGCGGCGCGATGGCTGGCCACGGAAACCGGCTTGCAGCGTTGAGCCGCTCAGGCCAAGCTGTGGACCATGAAAAAGCTGCTCCTCGCCCTTCTGCTGCTGTTTGCTGCGCCGGTGTTCGCCGGCACGCCGGCTGATCTCCACGCGCTGTTTGCTGAATGGCGCCGCTTCCACTCCGGGCCGGGGGGCGTGCCTGATTATGCCCCGCCCGCAGTTGCCGCCCGTACCGAAGCGCTGAAGGGATTCGAGGCCAAATTGGCCGCCATCGATACCAAGGGCTGGAACGCCGCCGACAAGGTGGATTGGCAGCTGGTGCACGCAGAAATGAATGGCCTGAAGTTCGATTTGGAAGTGGCCAAGCCTTGGGCCCGCGATCCGGCCTGGTATCTCTCGCTGTGGAACGCGCAGAGCGACACGCCCGATCATGAAGGCCCCGTCCACGTCGCGCCGATTGATGTGTGGCGTTACACTTTCCCGCTCACCAAGCCGGATGCCGATCGACTTGCCGGCGAGCTGGCGCATATCCCGCCGCTGCTGGCCCAGGCGCGCGGCAACCTGACCGGCAATGCCGCTGACCTGTGGAACGCCAGCCCGATCACGCTGGCCGAACAGGAAGAGGGGTTGGTGGGCCTTGGCGCCAAGGTGAAGGGGCGCAAGCTGCTCGAACGCCGCGTTGCCGAGGCGCTGGCCGCAACACGGGATTTCATCGCCTGGGTGAAGGCCGAGGCGCCGAAGAAATCAGGGCCGTCCGGCGTCGGGGTGGAGGCCTACAACTGGTATCTGAAGCACGTCCAGCTTTCGCCCTACAGCTGGGAACAGGAGGTGGCGATCCTGTCCCGCGAACTGGCCCGCGCCCATGCCGGGCTGCGGCTTGAGGAAAATCACCACAAGGCGCTGCCGCCGCTCACCAGCTCGGCCAGCCAGGCCGAATGGGACGCCAAGAGCCTCTCCGACATCGACCATTTCATTGATTTCATGGACAAGACGGGTGTGGCTACCATCCAGCCGTACATGAAACCGGAGCTGGCCAAGCGCATCGGCAAGTGGGTGCCGGCGGCGCAGCAGGATTTCTTCAAGATCGCCCAAGGCCGTGCGCCCAACAGCCTGTTTGCCCATTTCTACCACTGGTGGGATCTGGCCGAGATGCAGGTCCGCCCGCACCCCTCTCCGATCCGGCGCGGGCCGCTGCTCTACAATATCTGGGTCAGCCGCTCAGAGGGCAATGCCACAGCGATGGAAGCCATGATGCTGGATGCCGGCTTGTTCGACAACAAGCCGCGGACACGTGAGGTCGTGTGGATCATGCAGGCCCAGCGCGCGGCGCGTGGGCTGGCGTCACTCTACGCCCAGGCCAACATGATCGACCTCAAGGCCGCAATGGCCATGCAGGTGGCGCGCACGCCCAACGGCTGGATGAGCCCCGATCTGCCGCTGCTCGGCTTCGAACAGTCGCTCTATCTGCGGCAGGCGGGTTATGGCCCCAGCTACATCACCGGCAAGGCGCAGATCGAGCAACTGTTCGCCGAAGTGGCCGAACAGGAGCGCGCCAGCCTGCCCGGCGGCACCTTCACGGTGAAGGGCTTTTATGATCGGTTGGGCGGCTTCGGTATGATCCCGGTCAGCTTGATCCGCGAGCAGTGGCTGGGTGTTCCGGTGGGGAAGTAGGCCAACCTGGACCTGCGTTCGCCAAGGTTGAATCGTCGCCCCGTGCTTGATCCGGAGCCCCGCTTCTTTGGCGCAGAAGCAGCGAGGCTCCGGATCAAGTCCGGGGCGACGTGCGTTTCAATCTCTATTTCGTAGCCCTTGGAATCAGCATCAACTGCGTCTGCCGCCCATCGATCCAGCGGAAGCTGGTGCCGTTCCAATAGCCATCCACTTCCAGCGGGAAGCGGATTTCGGCGTTGCTCCATTCCGGCACGCGGGCCAGCGCCGCCAGTTCGATCGACCAGGCCGTATCGGCATAGATACGATAGTCGCCGCGGCCGGGGATCGGGTTCTGATGTTCCCAATTGCCGATCCATGGCCCGGCGCCGTGGCCGTGCAGGCCAATGCTGTGCGTGTAGATGATCGGGTTGCTGCCGGCAGCAATCGCCTTCTGGCGTGCAGCGATCAGCACTTCGTTGCCGGTGGCGCCAGTTTTGAAACTGGCAACCAGCGCGTCTTGCACCTTGTTTGCCGCCGCCATGCCGGCCTTCAAGCCCGCCGGCGCGTCCGTTTCGCCGGGGCGCAGCACATAGGCCAGTTGCTGCGTGTCGGTCTTCAGGCCCAGCATGCCGGCGCAGAAATCGACATGCAGCAGATCGCCGGGCAGGATCACCGGGTTTTCCGGCAGGGTCTGCCGGCCGGGCGTGATGCCGGGCGCGTTTGCGCGCTGCACTGTGACCGAAGGCTGGCACCAGGCATCCTGGCGCAGATCGGCCAGCCGTTCGCGATACCACCACACCACATCCTGCGTGGTGGTGACGCCCGGTGTGATCACCTTTTCCGACAGGCCTTCGGGGATCAGGCTATGCGCCACGCGCATGATGCCCTGATACACCGCCATGTCTTCGGGCGTGCGGGTTTCGAGATAGCCCAGCGCCATGCGTTCATGGCTTTCCAGCCGGCTGGCGAGCGGGCCAATGGCCATGAGTAGTTGGCTATGCTCACCAGCGGCAAGCCCATTGGCCAGCGCGAAATCCGGGCTGATGTTGACAGCGATGCGCTTGGGGTTGCGTTCCTTGATCAACTGCGCGACGCGCGCCCACTGATCGGGCTGGGCCTCCGGATCCCATGCGGCCGGGAACAGATCGCCCACCGGATAGCGTGCCACCGCCAGCCGCTCGACGCCCTTTTCCGGCCCGCCATCGAAGAAGATCAGCACCATGCGCCGCCGGGCCGAGGCCCAGGTGGCCGGCAGCATCGTTTTCACCACCGGATCTTCGTTATATTCCGACGCGACGAGGACCCACATGTCCACGCCCACTTCGCGCATGATCTTGGGGACCACCTGATCCAGCCTCGCCTTGACCAGCCGGTCGTGGGCCGCCACGCGGTCACGCAAGGGCGGCACGCCCGGCCGCTGATAATCCTGTGCGACAGCGGTTGTTGCCCCGATTGCAACGGCTCCCAGCAGCAGTGCGGTGATCAGCGTCTTCATTCCCGTCTCCCTTGTTGCACACGGGATTAGGGCAGGCGGCGGCGCTTGTCAGCCCAGCACAACAGTGAAGGAGGTTGGCAGCAAAGGAGCCGCCGGATTTCGGGGCCTGATTTCGGGGGTGGTGCTGCCGGGGAGGATTGAACTCCCGACCTCAGCCTTACCAAGGATGCGCTCTACCACTGAGCTACGGCAGCACTGCCCCGAATTTCCCGCGTTGAAGCGAGAAGCGGCCCTATGGCCAAGGGTTCCCTCCCTGTCAAGCACTGACGCCGCCACGAAGATCGGCTAAGCGGTGAAACATGACCAAGGAAATGGAAGCCCAAGCCAAAGCCCGCGCCGAACGGCTGGCCGCCGCGTTGCGGGAGAATCTCCGGAAACGCAAGGGGCTGGGGGATGCGGGCGATCCAGCCCGCAATCAACACCCAATCCCGAACGCTAAACCCGATTAGTTCCCGGCGGCCAGTGCCTTGGCCACCGCCGCCGTGACCTCCTGCGAGGTGGGTGTGGTCTTGGTGCCGAAGGCGGCGATCAGGCGGCCATCCTTGCCGATCAGATATTTGTGGAAATTCCACTGCGGGGTCTTGTCTTCACCCAGCGTGTTCGCTGCCCATTTGTAGAGCGGGATGGCCTTGGGACCCTTGACCACGCCCTTTTCGGCCATTGGGAACTTGATGCCGAACTTGCTCTCGCAGAACTGCTTCACTTCGGCATTGCTGCCATATTCCTGGCCGCCGAAATCGCCCGACGGCACGCCCACCACAGTGAAACCCTTGGCCTTGTAGCTGTCGTGCAGCGCCTGCAGGCCTTCATATTGCGGAGTGTAGCCGCACATCGATGCCGTGTTGACCAGCAGCACCACCTTGCCCTTGTACTGCGCCATCGGCATCGGCTTGCCGTCGATGGTCTTCAGCGTGAACTGGTGCAGGCTCTGCGGCGCCGGTGCGGCGGCAACCAGAGCGGTCAGCGCGGCGGCAGCGAGGGTCAATTGCTTCAACATGTGATGGCTCCCGGAATCGATTTCCCTGACTGATACCACGCCAGCGCGGATCGGCGAAGGTTAAGGGTGACGCAGGGGGTTCATAGGGGTGCGCAGGCCTGTTCCAGCCACACCTGTTCGGCCGTGTCGGTCAGCAGAGGCCCAATCTCGGCGGCAACGCGGGCGTGGTAGGCGTTCCACCAGTCACGCTCCTCGGCGGTGAGCAGATTCACGTCCACCAACCGCTTGTCGATCGGCGCCAAGGTCAACTCCTTGAAGCCCATGATCTCGCGCTCGGCGCCTTCGGCACTTCGACGTTCGACCAGCACCAGATTCTCGATGCGGATGCCGTATTCGCCCTGCTTATAATAACCCGGTTCGTTGGAAAGGATCATGCCCGGCTGCAGTGGTTCATCATTGCCCGGCTGCGCCGACCACGCCGCCGCAATGCGCTGCGGGCCTTCGTGCACCGAAAGATAGCTGCCCACCCCGTGGCCAGTGCCGTGATTGTAATCCAGCCCGGCATTCCACAGATGCTGGCGGGCCAGTGCGTCGAGCTGCACGCCTTTAGTACCTGCAGGGAAGATGGCGCGGGCCAGCGCGATATGGCCTTTCAGCACGCGGGTAAAGCGATCCTGCATCTCCGGGTTTGGCGTGCCGACCACAAGGGTGCGCGTCACATCGGTGGTGCCATCTCGATACTGGCCGCCCGAATCGACCAGATAGATGCTGTCGCGGGCAATCGGCAGGTTGGTCTCCTCGCTCACCCGGTAATGTGGCAGCGCGGCGTTGGGACCGGCAGCCGAGATGGTGTCGAAAGACAGATCTTCAAGGCTGTTGGTTTCGGCGCGGAACTGGCGCAGCCGCTCGGCAGCATTAAGCTCGTCGAGCCCTCCCTTGGGGGCTTCGCTGTCGAACCATGCCAGGAAGCGGGTGAGTGCCGCACCGTCGCGCACATGCGCGGCGATGGTGCCAGCGATTTCGGTGGGATTCTTGATGGCGCGCGGCAGCACGGTGGGGTCGCGGGCTTCGACGACACGGGCGCCGCCGGCTTCCAGCGCATTGAAGATGGCGGCGACGCACGACTGCGGATCGACCACCACCGTCTGGCCGGTCATTGCCTTCAGGGCAGCCTCGAACTCGTTTCGCGGCCGGCAGCGCACAGCGTGACCAAGATGCGCGCGCACGGCCGGGGAGAGCTTTTCCGGCGCGGTGAACAGATCGACGCTTCCATCCTTGTGAGCCACGACGAATGCCAGCGCGACTGGTGTGCGTGAGACATCCTTGCCGCGGATGTTGAGCAGCCAGGCGATCGAATCCAGCGCAGCGATGACCGCTGCATCGCTACCCTTGCCTACCAGCCAACTTGCCACGTCGGCCCGTTTTTCGGCATGGCCGCGACCGGCAAACTGATCATCATGCACTTCCAGCGGGGCGAGGCTCGGTGCCGGACGGTCGGTCCACACCGCATCGATCGGGTTCTGCGTCACCGCCACCAGCTCGGCGCCGCGCGACTTCAATTGCCCAGCGGCCTGCTTCACCCAGGCACTTGTGTGCAGCCACGGATCATAGCCGATGCGCTGGCCGGCCTGCGCCTGTTTGCCCAGCCATTGCGCGGCGCTGGTTTGCGGCACGTCTTCATAGGAAAACAGATCAGCCGACACCTGCTGACGTACCTGCACCGTGTAGCGGCCATCTGTGAACATTGCAGCCCTTTGAGCCATCACCACGGCGCTGCCGGCGCTGCCGCCAAAGCCGCTGATCCATGCCAGCCGCTGGGCATATTCGCCCACATATTCGCTCATATGCTCATCGGTCAGTGGTACGACGAAACCAGCGAGGCCCTGGGCGTTCAGTTCGGCGCGCAATGCCGCAAGTCTTGAAGCGATGGTGGACATGAAACTGCTTCCCTTTATCTATGGCGACCCAGATAGGCGCACTGCCCCCGTGCCTCAAGCACAGGAAATCTTGGTGCGTCTGTTTGTTGCCGCGTTGATTGCCGTTGCCTTCCCTGCCGGAGCCTTTGCCCAGATGAACCCGCCAATTGCTGCCAAGCGCCCGCACAGCTTCACCCACCATGGCATCACCGTCGAGGACCCGTACAGCTGGCTGAAGGACCCGGGCTATCCCGCTGTCGATGATGCAGATGTGCTGGCCTATCTGAACGCCGAGAATGCGTATTTCGAAACCCAGATGGCGCCGGTCTCCGACTTCAAGGACAGGCTTTACGAAGAGCTGAAGGGCCGGGTGCAGCAGGATGATGCCTCGGTGCCAGTGCCCAACGGCGCATTTGAATATTGGTGGCAGTTTAAGCCGGGCGACCAGTATCGCACCTGGGTGCGGCGGACGAAAGGCGGCGGGCCTGAACAGCTTGTGCTGTCCGAACCGGATCTGGCCAAGGGCCATGATTATTTCCGGCTCGGCGCGCAGAATGTCAGCCCGGATGGGAAACTGATCGCTTATGCCATCGACAGCGATGGCAGCGAGCGTTTCACCATCCGCATTCGCGACATCGCCAGTGGAACGGACATCGAGACCGTTACCAAGGTCAGCGTTGGCGGCATCGAATGGACGGCGGATTCAAGGGCCATCGTTTGGACCGAGGTCAACGACAATTGGCGGCGCATCAAGGCGCGGCTGCATGTGCTGGGCCAGACTGGCGAAGACCGCGTGCTCTATGAGGAAACCGAGGACAAGGGTTTCGGCGTTTCCGTCGCCAATAGCCAGGACGGAAAGTGGATCATCATCAGCACGTCGGACCATGTGACTAGCGAAGTGCGGCTGCTGCCGGCCGCCAACCCGGCCGCATCGCCGCTGCTGGTGAAGCGCCGGCAGGCGGGTGTGAGCTATGAGGTGGATGTGCGGGGTGAGACGCTGTTCATCCGCACCAACGACACCCATGTGAACTTCCGTGTCGCCACCGCTCGCATCGCCGCGCCGGGCGAATGGTCGGAACTGATTGCCGGTTCTGTCCGGGATTACATCACCGGCATCGCCGCTTTCACTTCCTATCTTGCCGTGCAGGGCCGCCGCGACGGGCTGGACCGGATCGTGCTGCGGCAGGACGACGGCAGCGAGACCGTGCTGCCGTTCGCCGAAGCGGCGTACACCGCCAGCATCGGCAGCAACCTAGAGCCGGATGCGCCGCTGCTGCGGGTCAACTATGCTTCGATGGTCACGCCGGCCACGGTCTATGATTATGACGTGAAGGCCGGCCAGCTCGTCACCCGCAAGGTGCAGCAAGTGCCGTCGGGCTATGACGCCAGCCAATTTGAAAGCCAGCGCTTCTTCGTGACGGCGCGTGACGGAGTGCAGGTGCCGGTCGCCATCGTCTACAAGAAAGGCTTCAAGCCTGACGGGACGGGCAAGCTGCATCTTTATGCCTATGGCGCCTATGGCATCCCGACCATGCCGGGCTTTTCGGCCAACCGATTGAGCCTGCTCGATCGCGGCATGGCCTATGCCGTCGCCCAGATCCGTGGCGGTGATGATCTGGGTTATCAATGGTATCTGGATGGCAAATTGGCCAAGCGCATCAACACGTTCAACGATTTCGTCGATGTGGCGAAAGGTCTGGTCACGGCCGGCTGGGCCGCGCCGGGTATGATCTCGGCCAGCGGCGGTTCGGCTGGCGGCGAGCTGATGGGCGCGGTTATCAACCAGGCGCCGGAACAGTTCCGCGCCGTGGTGGCGAATGTGCCGTTCGTCGATGTGCTCAACACCATGCTGGATGAAAGCCTGCCGCTAACGCCGGGTGAATGGCCGGAATGGGGCAACCCGATCACGTCCAAGGCCGATTTCGAATTGATCCGTTCCTATTCGCCTTATGATCAGGTGAGGCCTCAGGCCTATCCGCCGCTGATGGTCACCGCCGGTCTCAATGATCCGCGCGTCACCTATTGGGAACCGGCCAAGTGGGTGGCCAAGCTGCGCGATTTGAAGACCGACCAGAATGTGCTGATCTTCAAGACCAACATGGGTGCCGGCCACGGCGGCAAATCCGGGCGCTTTGCGGCGCTGGAAGAGCTGGCAGAGGAATATTCCTTCATCCTGACCCAGTTCGGACTTGGCGATGCCGCCGCCCGCTGATCGGCGCAGTTTCTCTAACTCGGTCACCGCCACGGCGGCCGACATCGATGAACTGGGCCATGTCAACAACGCGGTGTATCTGAAGTGGATTCAAGATGTGGCGACGGCGCACTGGAGCGCGATCGCCCCGCCTGAACACCGCGACACCTACGTGTGGGTCGTGACCCGCCACGAGATCGATTATCTGAAGCAGACTCTGGAGGGTGAAACGCTCACCCTCACCACCTGGGTGGGGGAGCCGAAGGGCGCGCGCTTTGATCGCTTCGTAGAAATCGCCGGCCCTGACGGCTTGATTCGGGTGAAGGCGGTGACGACCTGGGCGATCATCGACAAGGCGACCGGCCGGCTCGCACGCGTCCGGCCCGAGATTGCCGCGCCGTTCATTCGAGGCTGATTCAGGCAGCCCTTAATAGCGCGAACAGGTGGACAGCGGCGAACAGCACTCCGGCCACGCCGGCAAAGGCGATCCCATTCCACGGCAGATGGGCTTGCCAGGCCAACGGTGCCCGTGTGCGCGCCACGCCGCCCAGCGCGCCGGCCACGGCCAGTGCCGCACCGGCAGCCAGCATCATAATTGTGGTTTGCACGTCCATCGGCGGCGCTTTGGCAGGGCATTCAGCCACAGGCAATGTCCTGCCTTGCAGGGGTGCGCGCACAGGGCTACCGATTAGCCCATCCTATCTCTTGGGGAGAAACATCATGATCCGTTCATTCGCCATTGCTGCCATCATGGTCACCATCGCCGCGCCCGTTGCCGCCGGCCCGATCGAAGACGCAATCGCCGGCAGCTGGCGCAAGCCGGCCGACAAGGCCCGTGACCAGTATCGCCATCCGGCGCAAACGTTGAAGTTCCTCGGCGTCAAGCCCGGCCAGATCGTGGTGGAAGTGTCGCCTGGCGGCGGCTGGTACACCGAAATCCTCGCCCCGGCGATGAAGGGGAACGGCAAGTATGTCGCTGGCCTGGCCAATCCGCTGGCGTCGGTGAACGCCGCCAAGAGCGTGGAGAACTTCAAGACCAAATATGCCGACAAGTCCATCTATGGTGACATCGGCATTGGCACCTTCGGCAAGGGTGTCGCTGATATCGTTGAACCGGGCAGCGCCGACGTGGTGCTGACCTTCCGCAATGTCCACAACTGGCACATGAGCGGTTGGGATCAAGAAGCCTTCAACGCCTTCTTCAAGGCGCTGAAGCCGGGCGGCACGCTGGGCGTGGTCGAACATCGCCTGCCTGAGGACCGCCCGGATGCCGACATGAAGAAGAGCGGTTACATGAAGGTATCGTACGTGAAGATGCTGGCGGAAAAGGCCGGCTTCAAGCTGGCTGGCGCGTCGGAAGTCAACGCCAACCCGAAGGACACCAAGGATTATCCCGACGGCGTGTGGACCCTGCCGCCGACGTTCGCGAAGGGCGACGTGGACCGGGCCAAGTTCGCCGCAATCGGCGAATCTGATCGCATGACGCTGAAGTTCGTCAAACCGAAGTAAGCTATTGGCCCTCTCCCCCGTAAGGGGGGGGAGGGCCAAGTCTCAGTTGAAGCGCCGCACCACCGGTTCGCCCGCATCCGGTAATCTCGCCATCACGTCGGCCAGCGGCTCCGTCACCACCCGCATCCAGTGGGCATTGGCGTGGAGCAGCCGGTTGCCCTCAAGCAGCAGCCCGACATGGCCCGGCCAGAACACGAGATCACCGGCTTCGCGCGCGGCGAATTTCACTGGTTCACCCATCGCCAGCTGCAGATCGGTGTCGCGGCGCAGCGAAATCCCTTCGGCGGCCAGCGCCTGCTGCACCAGACCGGAACAATCGACACCATCGGGGCTGCGCCCGCCCCACAGATAGGGCGCATCGGCAAACAATGCCGCTGCGGCGAAACGGTTGGTCGGCGCGGCCTCGACATGTCGGCGGTGCACATGACCGCCGCCGGCCAGTGCGAGGAAGTTGCCATGCAGTTCGCCTGACACCCGCGCCGCAAACGGCAGTTCCATCACCACAGCCGCCTTGATGCTGGTCGCGGCAAACACCGGCGCGCGCCGCGCAGTGATACGATGTGTCGGTTCGGCGCCGGGCAGGGCTAGCGTGTCGAAAGACGCCCAGCCAATATAGCGATCATGGAGTGAGCGGCCCAAGGCAAAGCCGGCCTTCACCTCGACAATCTCAAAGCCCTCGCCGAACAGCAGCTCGCTCACGGCCTCCGCCGTTGTTTCGGGCCCGTTGCGCACTGCCACGCGCGGAGCGGTGCAGACCAGGGCGCAGGGTTCGACATAGCGCACCGCGCCAATCTCGCCGGCCAGTGCCAGTTCCACTACCTCCGGTCCTGCGAACCACTCGCGCGGTTCGAAACGCTGGGCCGGGCCCTTCAGCACCCAACTCATCCGAATCTGCTCCTCAACACGGCCCAGCTTGCCCGCAATGCCAGCGCCTCGCCGCCCTTGGGGCGGCCAGGGCGGGCGGCATTGTTCCAAGCAAATGTATCGAAATGCGCCCAAACCACGCCTGCCGGCACAAATGTCTCCAGGAACAGGGCCGCGGTGATGGCGCCGGCAAAGCCGCCATCGGCACTGTTCACCATGTCGGCCAGGCTGGACTTCAGCATGTCGTGATAGGGCGCCCACAGCGGCAGCCGCCATACCGGATCGCCCACTTGCGCGCCGGCCGCCAGCAACTCGCTGGCCAATGCGTCATCATTGGCAAACAGCGCCGGCAGCTGCGGCCCTAGCGCCACCCGCGCCGCACCGGTGAGCGTGGCAAAATCGATGATCAGCGCCGGGCTTTTCTCGGCAGCCAGCGCGATGGCATCGCACAGCACCAGCCGGCCTTCGGCATCGGTGTTGGTGATTTCCACCGTCTTGCCGGCGCGCGTTCCAATGATGTCGCCAGGGCGCATTGCTTTGCCGGAAATGGCGTTTTCCGCCGCCGGGATGATCAGGTGCAGCCGCACGCACAGATTGGCCTGGATCACCAGCTTGGCCAGCGCCAGGGCGTGCGCTGCGCCGCCCATGTCCTTCTTCATCAGCGCCATGCCGCCGCCGGGCTTGATGTTCAGGCCGCCGCTGTCAAAGGTGATGCCTTTGCCGATGATGGCGACCACCGGATGCGCGGCATCGCCCCAAACGGCCTCTATCAGGCGCGGCGGCTGATCCGCGGCGCGGCCCACGGCGTGGACAGCAGGGAAGTTATTCTGCAGCAGGGCTTCGCCTGTGGTCACGTGCACATCGGCACCCAGCGGCCGCAGCGTATCGATCACCACTTGCGCCAGATCGGCCGGGCCCAGATCGCTGGCCGGCGTATCGACCAGATCGCGCACCAGCGCCACCGCTTCGGCTTCGCTGGCCGCCGTGGAAATTGCGCCAAGGCTGGTTGTGGTCAGTACCCGTGCGCCTTTCGGCTCGCCGCGGCGATAGCGGCTGAACTTGTGCTGGGCCAGGCACCAGCCCAGCCCGGCCTGGCCCAGTTCACTGGCCAGCGCGTAACGTCCGGCTGGCACTTTGTCTGCCGCCGCTGCCAGCGCCCACGGTCCCAATTGGCCGTCCGCCACGCCAACGGCCACCAGCCATTCTGCCGGGCCATCGCCGGGGAGGATCGCCACGCTGTCGGGGGCGGCGGTGAAGCCCTGCGCAGCCACTGCCACCCGCACTCGCTCGCTCTGCGTGGCCAGCCATCCATCCAGCCCGGCTTTCGTTACCGGGATCAGCGGCACCGACGGCTGGCCATCGGCGGGGGCAATCAGCGCGGCAAAGTCAGTCAAACCGGCACTCCGAACAGGTCAGCCTCGTCGGCATCTTCGATATGCACCATGACGATATCGCCCGGCTTCACGCCGCCGGCATCACGCAGATGCACCATGCCGTCAATCTCGGGCGCGTCATATTTGCTGCGCCCGGAAGCGCCACCTTCGGTGTCCACCTCGTCGATCAGCACCTCGATCGTGCGGCCGATCTTGGCGGCGAGGCGGGCTTCCGAGATTTTCGATTGCAACGCCATGAAGCGGTGCCAGCGTTCTTCCTTTACCTCTTCCGGTACGGCGCCAGGCAGAGCGTTGGCCTGAGCACCGTCGACTGCTTCATATTTGAAGCAGCCGGCCCGATCGATCTGCGCCTGTTCCAGCCAGTCGAGCAGATACTGGAAATCCTCCTCCGTCTCGCCGGGGAAACCGACGATGAAGGTGGAACGGATCGCCAGATCAGGCACTATGGCGCGCCACTTCTGGATGCGCTCCAGCACCTTGGCTTCGTTGGCCGGGCGCTTCATGGCTTTCAGCACCCTGGGGGAGGCATGCTGGAACGGGATATCGAGATAGGGCAGCACCAGGCCTTCCGCCATCAGCGGAATCAAATCATCGACGTGCGGATAGGGATAAACATAGTGCAGCCGCACCCAGGCGCCGGTTTCGCCCAGCGCGCTGGCCAGATTTTGGATGTGGGCGCGCCGCTCGACGCCGCCCAGGCTTGAGGTGGAGTGGCGCAGGTCCACGCCATAGGCAGAGGTGTCCTGGCTGATCACCAGCAGTTCCTTGGCGCCGGCCTTCACCAGCGCTTCGGCTTCGCGCAGGATGGCGGCCGGCGGCCGGCTGGCGAGACGGCCACGCAGCGACGGAATGATGCAGAAGGCGCAGGTGTGATTGCAGCCTTCGGAAATCTTCACATAGGCATAGTGGCGCGGCGTCAGCTTCAGCCCGGCATCTGGCACCAGATCGACGAATGCCGAGCGCACGGGCGGCGCCGCATCATGCACGGCGCTGACCACGGCTTCATATTGCTGCGGGCCGGTCACGGCGAGCACGTCGGGGAAGCGGGCGCGGATGGCGTCGGCCTCGTGGCCCATGCAGCCGGTGACGATCACCTTGCCGTTTTCGGCGATGGCCTCGCCGATGGCATCCAAGCTTTCGGCTTTGGCGGAATCAAGAAAACCGCAGGTGTTCACGATCACCACATCGGCCCCGGCATAATCGCCCGATAGCGCATAACCATCGGCACGAAGCTGGGTGAGGATGCGTTCAGAATCGACCAAGGCCTTGGGGCAACCCAAGGACACCATGCCAACGCGAGGAGCAGTATCAAGGTTCAATGTCATCGCGCGCGCCGTGCGCTGTTCAGGCGAAAAGTGCAAGAGGGCAAGGAGGCCTCAGCGCCCGCCGATAACCCGTGCAGGATCAACCGGCGTGCGCCCGCGCCGCAGTTCGAAATGCAACTGTGGCTCTGCCACCGCGCCGGATTGGCCAGCCCGGGCGATGGCCTCTCCCACCTTCACCCGCGCCCCGCGCGCCACCAGCAGTGCTTCGTTATGGGCATAGGCCGTCACCCAGCCGCCCGCATGCTTGACCAGCAGCAGGTTGCCAAAGCCCGGGATGGCATCCCCTGCATAGGCCACGACCCCATCGCCCGCCGCCCGAACCGCTTCGCCCGTGCTGGCCTTCAGATTGACGCCATCGTTGAAGCGCCCGCCCGGTTTCGGGCCGAAGCCGGAAATGATCCGCCCCGGCAGTGGCCAGCGGAAAGCCGGCACCGTGCCGGTCACGGCGGGAAGCGGTGCCGGCTGTTCGGTGCCGGGTGGGGTGCGAGCTGCCGCCTTGGCCGCTGGCTGACCGCCGGTCATCACGTCATCGATCGATAGTTCGAACGCGCGGGCGCGTTCTTCCAGCGTTTGCGGCGTGGCAGGCGGTTCGCGGCGCGGGGCTTGCGTTATGGCGGCGGGCGGCGTTGAGAGCCGCAGGCGCTGGCCCACTCGCAGAACGAACGGCTCTTGCAGCCGGTTGAGCGCCACCAGTTCGCGCCATGGCACGCCATAGGCGCGCGCGATGGCGATGCCTGTTTCGCCGTCCCTGACCACGTGGAACCGGCCCTGCGGCGTAACGATTGCCGCGGGCACTACGCGCCGCGCGACCCAATCAGTCCGGGTGGGCGCAGGAGCAGGCGCCAGAACCTGTGTGCGGGGAGGCGGTTGCACGCGGCGGACGATCGATCGCGTGGTAGGCGACGGCGGGCCACTGGTGCAGCCCGCCACCAGCAGCAGCGCCAACAGGCCCGCCGCCCGCCGCATTAGGATTCGGCCAGATCGGCCAGCGCAGCTCTCAGCCTGCCCATCGATTGATAGTGCGTCATGTCCAGATGCAGCGGTGTCACCGATATGGCGGATTCGTGCATGGCCTTCAGATCGGTCTCGTGGCCGGGCGCCGGCTTTTCCTTGCCGAACCCGTGCCAATAATAGG
The DNA here is from genome assembly GCA_943369475.1 of Sphingomonas paucimobilis. Lineage (GTDB taxonomy): Bacteria > Pseudomonadota > Alphaproteobacteria > Sphingomonadales > Sphingomonadaceae > Sandarakinorhabdus > Sandarakinorhabdus paucimobilis_A. The sequence continues at coordinate 43,675 of CALRNJ020000006.1, forward strand.
GAAAGCCGCGCGGATCGATGCGCTTGACCAAGTGGATATTGCCGTAATCGCGGAAGCCCTGCTCGGTGACACGCACGCCCTTTACATCAGCAGCGAGCACTGGCGGGAAGTTGATGTTGATCAGCACGCCCTCCGGCCATTCGGTGCCGATCACGCGGCGTATAATGGCCGCACCATGCGTGGCGGCGCAGGAAAAATCCTCCATGCCGGCCGTGTAATCCATCATCACCTGGCTCAGCGCAATCGAGCGGATGCCGGCGAGACAGCCTTCCATCGCCGCCGAGACGGTTCCCGAATACGTCACGTCCTCAGCGAGGTTGCCGCCGCGGTTGACGCCCGAAAGAATCAGATCGGGCTTGTGGTCTTCCAGCACTGCGCCCAGCGCCAGCATCACGCAATCGGTGGGTGTGCCTCGCACGGCGTAGCGGCGCGGGCTGATCTCGCGAAGACGCACGGGCTGGCTCAGCGTCAGGCTGTGCCCCGCGCCTGATTGCTCCTCGGCCGGGGCGACTACCCAGACATCGCCGGACAGTTCGGCGGCAATCGCTTCCAGCGCGACGAGGCCGGGCGCATTGATGCCATCATCATTGGTGACGAGAATGCGCATGGGTTCAGGGCTCCAACCGCTCGATGCCGGCCATATAGGGCTTCAACACGTCAGGGATGGCAACACTGCCATCGGCCTGCTGATAATTTTCGATCACGGCCACCAGTGTGCGGCCCACGGCCAGGCCGGAGCCGTTGAGCGTGTTGACCGCGCCGCGTGAGCCTTTCTCGCCCGCCACTTTCCAGCGCGCGTTCATGCGGCGGCCCTGGAACTCGCCGCAATCGGAGACCGAGCTGATCTCGCGATAGGCGCCCTGGCCGGGCAGCCACACTTCCAGATCGAAAGTTTTGCGCGCCGAAAAGCCCATGTCCCCGGCGCACAGCAGCATCCGGCGATAGGGCAGGTTCAGCGCCTGCAGGATCGCTTCGGCCGATGCCAGCATGTGCTTGTGCTCGGCTTCGGCCTGTTCCGGCGTGCAGATCGTCACCAGCTCACATTTTTCGAACTGGTGTTGGCGGATCAGCCCGCGTGTGTCGCGTCCAGCGCTGCCAGCCTCGCTGCGGAAACAGGGGGTGAGCGCCGTCATGCGGATGGGTAGGGCGGCTGCATCAACGATCTCGCCGGCGACCAGGTTGGTCAGGCTCATTTCGGCGGTGGGGATCAGGTAACGGCCATCGGTGGTCTTGAACACATCCTCTTCGAACTTGGGCAATTGCCCGGTGCCGAAGGCGGCTTCTGCCTTCACCAGCAGTGGCGCATAAGTTTCGGCAAAGCCGTGCCGCACCGTATGCGTATCGATCATATACTGGCCGAGCGCGCGCTGCAGCCGCGCCAACGGCCCTTTGAGTACTGCAAAGCGCGCCCCGGCCACGCGGGCGGCGGCTTCCGGGTCATAACCCAGTTTCACTGCCACGATGTCGTGCTCCAGCGCCGTAAAATCGAACGCGCGCGGCGTACCCCAGCGCATCACCTCGACATTGCCATGCTCGTCCACGCCATCCGGCACATCGGCCGCGGGCAGGTTGGGCAGGGTAACGAGCAGCGCCTCTGCCTTCTCGCCGGCGTTGCGGGCAGCCTCTTCCAGCGCGGCGATTTCGTCTTTCAGGCCGGCAACTTCGGCCTTCAGCGCCTCAGCCTTGGCACTGTCTTTCGCGGCCATCGCGGCGCCGATGTCCTTGGAGGCGACATTGCGGCGGGCAAGGGCTTCCTGCGCCCTCGTCTCGGCGGCGCGGCGCTCGGCATCGGCGGCGAGCAAAGAGGCGGCGGAATCGCTGATGCCGCGGCGGGCAAGGCCGGCGGCAAAGGCTTGCGCGTCAGCGCGGAGGGCTTTCAAGTCGTGCATGGCGCCCACGCCTTTGCCCTGATGCAGCGACGCCTGCAAGCCGCCCCTTCCATGCACGCGCGACCGTGACTATGGTGAATGTGTGATTGTTTCCTGCCCCAATTGCAAAGCACAATATCGGGTAGCGGTGGGCATGGTGATGCGCCGGCAGCGGTTGAAGTGCGCCGCCTGCAGTCACCGCTGGGTGCCGACCGAAGAAATTGACGAAGATGAAGCCGTGGCCGCCGTGCAGGAAGAGGCGCGTGCTGCAAGTCTGCCACCGCCGCCACCCGAACCCGAACCCGAACCGGAACCCGAGCCCGAACCCGAAGCGGAACCGCCGTCGCCGCGCCGGCCACCGGCCTTGTGGCTGAAATGGCTAGTGGCGATCGTGTTGGGCGCGGCCTTTGCCACGGCCTCGGTGGGCCTGTGGGTGGGCCGCATCGATCCCGAAGCCCTACCCGGCGTGACCGATGCGCTGGCTCGAGTCGCTCCACCCGCGACACCGCTAGACGTGAAACTGGAAGGCCAGGTGACGCGCCTGCCCGGCGGCGGCGCCCTGCTGGAGGTGAACGGCACCATCCACAACCCTGGGACCACCCGTGTCACCGTGCCGCCGCTGGATGCCCGTCTGCTGGTGAACGGCGTGCGCGCTCGCGACTGGACCATCCCGCCGCCGGCTGCCAGCGTTGGCCCCGGCAAGACGCTGATCTTCGTCTCCAGCCTGACCGCTGTGCCGGCCGGGCCGGTGAGCGTGCAGGTGCGCTTCGGGCGCTGACATAGACTTGCGCGCGAGCCGCCATTTGAAGATATCCGCAGTACGCCTTCAAGCAAGGCACTATCCCAGACGCGCAGGGCGCAGGCGCAGGGTATGTTCACCGCTGCCAGCCTCCTCCACCATGGGGCGCATATTGTCGGCCACAACTCCAGCAACATGGGGGCGGTGCTGCCGACCGCGCTCAGCTTTGCCACTGCAGACCGCCGGGAACTGCTGGTCGATATCGAGGCGCTGGTTTCAGCGCTGCTCACGGCGCGGACCGCCGGCGGGACCGCATCTGCAGCCACGTGGCTGCAGTATTGGGCCAGAGACGAAGGGCTGACCTTCACCCTGCGCCAGCCAGCGGACGCGGCCAATCTTGCGCACGTGCTGTCGCGATCAGTCGTTGGCTCGGTGGTGCTGCGTGCCGTGCAGCTCCGCGATCGCGCTATCAGCGGCGAGCTGGAGCCGTTCAGCCTGCGCCATCTGATGTTTGCGCTGGCCGAGCGTCAGGCGGCGCAATGGCCGCCCCTGCGCCGGCGCCTCCCAGAATGCACTCCGCTGCTGTCCGACAGCCTTGCCAACATTGATAAACTCGGCCGCAAGCCGCTGGTCGATGCGCTGGCGGCGCGGCTTGTGCAATTGCAGCAGGACGAGGCGGCAGGTGCGCAGCCCAAAGCGGTGATGGTGCATCTGCATGGGCCGTGGAAATCAGGTAAATCCAGCCGGCACGCTTTTTGGAAGACACGCTGAAAGCGTAGGGCTCGGCGTGATCGAACAGTTGCAGGGCAAATTGGGCGGCATCATCATCCCCACCGGCGCGGTGATCAGCTTCCTGCGCGTGCCGATGCTGAGCGGCAAGCGCGCCGCCGAAAGCCTTGATGCGCTGCGCATCGACAGTTTCCGGCCGTTCATCACCCTTTTCGACAAGCGGGTGACGCAATGCTCCTGCACAATGCTGATCGTGCTTGATCATCTCGATCGCTGCGATGGCGGCACCGTGACCGACCTGCTGGAAGGCACCCGGATCCTGTTTCGCGGTCAGCCCGTGGTATTCCTGTCGCCGACCGATCGCTGTTCGATCACTGCCAGCTTTGTCCAGCGCTTCAGCCTGTTCGAATATGCCGCTGACAAGGCGCGGCCGGTGGGTGATCTGTTTCTGGACAAGATGTTCCAGGTCTCCTTAACCATCTCGGCGCTACCGGTGGCGGTTAAACGGACCTGTCTTGGCCAGTTGTTGGGGGCCGCCGAAGTCGATCTGCCGGACAAAGCGCGTTTGTCCGGAACGGCAGAGCGCTATAAGGAAATCTAGGCGGCCATCGCCGCCGCACCCGAAGACCAGCGGCCTGTGCGCGCAGGCCAAGGCTCGCCTGTCCACCGCGGCGGCCGACGAAGGGGTGGAGCATCGCTTGCAACGCCGGGTTTCCTATAGCGAGCCCAATCCGCGCAACATGAAGCGGCTGGTCAATGCCATTGGCATGACCTGAGCCCACAATCTGCTCGAAGGCCGAATGGTTGATTTCAATGCGATCCTGCTGTGGACCATCCTGGAACTGCGTTGCCCGCGCGCGGCAGCGGCGATTACGGCCGATCCCGGTCTTATTGATCCCCAAGGCCTGGGGCCGGAAACACTGCAAGCAGCCTCGTGCGATGTTCTGTTCTGGAAGATCGCTGACGAACGTGACGAAGTACAGATTCGCGGGCCGATCCGCCCGGCCGTTGGCCTATATACCCCGCTTCGGAGCGGCGAACACCCGGCGAATTTCCGGTTCGAAGCTTTCAAGGCTGTCGACGTCAAAGTTCGGGTCAAATGCCGGCGCATCCCAACGGTCGACGATCTTTTCGGCCATCTCGAACCACGCCTCGCCGCGATATTTCTCGCGGGCGTTCGGGTCTTTGCCCAGATGTTCGTAATAATAACGGCCCTGGAAATCCTGATGGTGGACGATGGCGTGATAGATGTCGTCGGCCACATAGGGTTTCAGCATTTCGCCGGCGATGGCGCCGTGGTTGGGGATGCTGAACAATTTGCCGATGTCGTGGCACAGCGCAGCGACCACTTCTTCATCGTTGGCGCCGTCGCGGCGGGCCAGCGTTGCGGTCATCAGACTGTGGACGAGTTGGTTGGCACCGAAACCCACCTCGATGGCTTCGAGGCGCTTCAATGAGCCGATGATCTGATCGGCGGCGGCAGACTGCTGGTGCTTCATGTGCTCGGATGCGATGTGCATCCAGTCGTCCTTAGTGCCTTCCAGCATGGTCTTGAACATCTGTCGTCTCCCGGCTCAGGTGGCCTTCCCGGCCCACACCGCACAATACTGCTTCCTCAACGTCACCTTGTCGATCTTGGCCGATCCCAGCTTCGGCAGCTGATCGGTGCTGATCCACACTTTCGCCGGTATCTTGTAGGCGGCTAGGCCGGCTCGCAGGAAATCGGTCAGCGCATCGGGGTCGAGATGCTCGCCCGGCTTGGCATAGACAACCGCGCCCACAATCTCGCCCAGCCGTTCATCGGGCAGGCCGAACACGCTCACTTCGGCCACCGCCGGGTGGACATAGATGGCGGATTCGACTTCCTGGCAGCTGATATTCTCGCCGCCGCGGATGATGATGTCCTTCTTGCGATCGACAATGAATAAATAGCCTTCATCATCCAGATAGCCGAGATCACCGCTGCGGAACCAGCCATCGCCCACGAATGCCCCGGCAGTGGCTTCAGGCTTGTTCCAGTAACCGCGGCAGTTGCATACTGAACGTAGGCAGACTTCACCAACCGTGCCGGCCGGCAGGGCATCGCCCACCGGGCCATCCCCATCGGCAATCCGGATTTCCATCAGCGGCGGTGCGGCGCGGCCGGTGCTGGCCGGCTTGTTTCGGTAATTCTCACGGATATTGCCGGCGCCCACGCCGTTAGTTTCGGTCAGGCCATAGCCCTGCACTGGGTGCTTGCCCTCGAATTCCTTCACCAGCCGGTCCACATGCTCCGGGGGGCGCGGCGCACCGCCGGAGGCGATGTCGACCAACGACGACAGATCATATTTGTGCCTGTCCGGGTGCTGCATCAGTTCCAGGCTCATGGTCGGCACGCCAACGAAATAGGTGCAGCGTTCCTTCTCGATCAGGCGCAGCGCTTCGCCTGCATCCCACTTGTGCATGATGATCATCTTGCGGCCGATGGCAAAGCTCACCAGCAGCACTGGCACCAGCCCGGTGATGTGGAACAATGGCACGTTCAACAGCATAACCTGCTGATCTGCCGGCGCCGCGCCGGACTTGGCCGACAGTTCGAGCAGGGCCAAGCCAGTAACCAGATAATTCATGGAAGCGGATACTTGCGCCCGATGGGTACTGACCGCGCCCTTGGGAGAGCCGGTGGAGCCGGAGGTGTACATGATGGTGCAATCATCTTCCGGCAGCAGTTCCGGCAGATACCACATGGCGTCGGGGCTGGCCGCCAGCTCATCTTCGGCGCGCGCAAAGCCCAACTGGTTGGCCACTTCGCCCGATGTGCGCACTGTAATGACGCTGGCGGTGCACGAAAGTGTGGCGAGGCGGCGAGCGCGTTCTTCATCGGCGATAACGAGGCGGGCGCCGCTGTCCGCGATGCCATAGCCCATTTCCTCGGCCGTCCACCAAGCGTTCATCGGGATGCACACGGCACCCATGTGGACGATGGCACAGTAGGCAATCACCCACTCGGGATAATTGCGCATGGCAACACCCACCCGGTCACCCTTGGCGATGCCATGACGGTGCTGCAGCATGGCGGCGAATTTCATCGCCTTGGCGTACATCTCGGCGAATGTCAGCCGCTCTTCGCCGAACACCAGAAATTCCTTGGGGCCCTGCACGGTGAAGAACATCGCCATGTATTCGCGCATGGTAGGCGGTGCGGCGCTGAACACCGGAAGGGTGACACCGTGAACGCTGGCAGTGCCCACACCCAGCGCGCCGCCGGGCGCGGTGATGCCGGCAACAACCTCATCAAGGGCGGCATCAAGCACAGATTTGGTCACAGGTTAATCTCCCAAGGCTGGTGCGGCCGCTAGCTGCGGCTCTGTTACCGTCTCTTCATGCCACGCTGGTTGATGCTTGCAAGCGCAAGCATCGGTGAGGGCCTCAATAGCCCAGCGTCCGAGCGATCCGATCGCTGTGGAAGGCAGCATCACCAAATGTTTCCTGTGCGGCGCGGGCACGTTTCATGAAGAAGCCTATGTCATATTCGTCGGTCATGCCGATGCCGCCATGCATCTGCACGCCTTCGTTGCTGGCCAGTATCGCGACCTCGCCGGCCTTGGCCTTGGCGAGGGAGACATACATCGGCGCCCGGTCGCTGCCTTCATCCAGCGCCTGCAACGCCTTCAGCGTGGTCGAACGCGCCAGTTCGACTTCGCAGAACAGGTGCGCGGCGCGGTGCTGCAGGGCCTGGAAGCTGCCGATCTTCTGGCCGAACTGTTCGCGCTGCTTCAGATAATCCACCGTCATGGTGAAGGCTGTGCCGGAGACGCCCAGCATTTCTGCAGCAAGACAGGCGCGCCCGGCATCCAGCATCTTGTCAAGGATGGCAAAGCCTTCGCCCACAGCGCCCAGCACGTCGGCGCCATCGACCTGCACGTTATCGAGCGTCACGCGCGCGACGCCGCGGCTGTCCACCATCGAACGGCTGTCGATGCTCACGCCATCGGCCTTGTTGGTGACCAAGAACAGGGTGATGCCGGCCTTGTCGTCGGTGTCGCCGCCGGTGCGTGCCGCAACGATCAACGTGTCCGCCGCGGCACCATCGAGCACAAAGCCCTTCACGCCATTCAGTTTGAAACCATTGCCTGACGGAGTCGCGGTGGTCGCCACATGGTTGGGCTTGTGGCGCGCGGCCTCATCGGCGGCCAGCGCCAACAAGTGCGCGCCTTGGGCGATCAGCGGCAGATATTTGGCCTGCTGTTCGAGCGTGCCGGCCTTCAGCGCCGTCGCCCCCAGCACGGCAGTCGAGAGCATCGGCGCTGCGGATAGATTCTTGCCCATCGCCTCCAGAATGATGCCTGCGGCGACATGGCCCATGTCCGCCCCGCCGTGCGCTTCGGGCACTAGGACGCCGGCAAAGCCCATCTCGGCCATCTTGGCCCAGACATCGCGGGAGAAGCCGGTGGCGTCTTTGCTGTCACGCAGCTGGCGGTGTTGCGACACGGGGGCTTCATTCTTGAAGAAGCCCTCCGCGCTGTCGCGGATCATAATCTGGTCGTCGGTGAGGATAAGAGGCATTGGTTCAGGCTCCCGGCAGGTCGAGCACGCGCTTGGCGATTATGTTCAATTGCACTTCCGATGTGCCGCCCTCGATGCTGTTTGCGCGGCTGCGCAGCCACGACCGCGCCAGATCGCCTTCGCCCTTTTCCTCGCCTTCCCATGCTAGCCCATCGCTGCCGCGGATCGACATCAACAATTGCATGCGTTCCTTGTTCAGCTCGGTGCCATAGTACTTCAGCATTGAGGAAAGCGCGCCGGTGCCCTGGCCGGACTTGGTTTCTGCCATCACTCGCTCCATGGTCAGACCAAAGGCCAGCGCGTTGATCTCGTGGCGGGCAATATCGGTGCGCAGCGCGGTATCGGCGAGGATGTCTGCATCCAAGCCTAACAGCCGCTTGGCGATGTTTGACACGCTGTCGCGCTGCCCGCCGCCGGTCGAATCGCTGCCGCCGATCATGTCACGCTCGTGGGTGAGCAGATATTTGGCGATGTCCCAGCCCTTGCCGGGCACGCCCATCAGATTTTCCTTGGGCACCTTCACATTGTCGAAGAAGGTCTGGCAGAAGGGCGAGGAACCGGAAATCAGCTTGATCGGGCTGGTCGAGACGCCTTCCGACGCCATGTCGAACAGCAGGAAGCTGATGCCCAGATGCTTGGGCGCGACCGGATCGGTGCGCACCAGGCAGAAGATCCAGTCGGCCTTGTCGGCATAGCTGGTCCACACCTTGGAGCCGTTCACGAGGTAATGGTCGCCCTTGTCTTCGGCAGAGGTGCGCAAGGACGCAAGGTCAGACCCGGCGCCCGGTTCGGAATAACCCTGGCACCAGCGGATTTCACCGCGGGCGATTCGGGGCAGATGCTCCAGCTTCTGCGCTTCGTTGCCATATTTCAGCAGCGCCGGGCCCAGCATCCAGATGCCGAAGCTCGACAGCGGCGAACGCGCCTTGATGCGGCGCATTTCCTCGCCCAGCACCTTTGCCTCTTCGCGGCTCAGGCCGCCGCCGCCATATTGCGTCGGCCATTCCGGCACCGTCCAGCCCTTCGCGCCCATGCGCTCCAGCCAGAGGCGCTGGGCATCATTCTTGAATTTGACCTTGCGGCCGCCCCAGCACACATCGTCATCATCGCGGATGGATCCGCGCATCTCCTGCGGGCAATTCGCCTCCAGCCAGGCGCGCGTTTCGGCGCGGAAGTTTTCCAAATCGGCCATCATCCCTCTCCCACTGGAAATATCCTTGTCCGCCTTTATGGTGCGCCGCGCTACGCCAGCAAAGCTGGCAGATGATGTAGAGGCAAGATGCTCACCGATTTCCTGATTGCTGCCGTGGATTTCACCACGCTGCCGGTGCGGCCCGAAGCCTTCACCATTCCCGCCTTCAGCCCCTTCGGCTCCGAATGGGGTCCGTTCGCGCTGCGCTGGTACAGCCTGGCCTATATCATCGGTATCGCAGGCGCCTGGTTCCTGCTCACCCGCATGATCCGCAAGCCCGGCGGGCCCTTGAGCCAAAAGCAGCTCGACGATTATATCACTTGGGCAACGCTGGGCGTCATCGGCGGTGGCCGGTTGGGCTATGTGCTGTTTTATAATACCGAAAAATACATGGCCGATCCCATGGAGATCTTGCGCCTGTGGGATGGCGGCATGAGCTTCCACGGCGGCTGCTTCGGGGTGATCGCCGCCTGCTTCTTGCACGGCTGGTTCGCCAAATACAGCGGGCTGCGGCTGCTCGATTATGTCGCTACCGTCACCCCGCTCGGCCTCGGGCTGGGCCGCGTCGCCAATTTCGTCAATGGTGAGCTATGGGGCCGCCCCACCGGCACGGATTGGGGCATCATCTTCCCCGATGCCGGCCCGGAACCGCGCCATCCCAGCCAGCTTTATGAAGCCGGCCTGGAAGGTGGCGTGCTGTTCATCGTGCTGACCCTGCTGTTCTGGTTCACCCCGGCCCGGCTGCGGCCTGGCCTGCTGTCGGGTGTTTTCGGCATTGGCTACGGCCTCTCGCGCTATATCGTCGAGAATTATCGTGAGCCGGATCGCCAACTTGGCATCCTCGATTCCGGCCTGACTATGGGGCAAACGCTCAGCCTGCCGCTGATTCTGGCGGCGCTGCTGCTGCTGGTGCTCGCCCTGGTGAGGAAGCCCGTTCCGGCGTGAGCCTGGCTCACAGCCTAGCCGCCCGCATCGCCGCCGAAGGCCCGCTTCGGCTGGACGCGTGGATGGCTGCCTGCAACGCGGCCTATTATGGCGGTGAAGACCCGTTTGGTCGCGATTTCACCACTGCGCCGGAAATCAGCCAGATGTTTGGTGAAATGATCGGCGGCTGGATCGGCGATCTTTGGCTGCGGGCGGAAAAGCCGCCACTGAATCTGGTCGAACTCGGCCCCGGCCATGGCAGCCTGATGGCCGATGCGCTGCGCCTGCTCGGCCGGCTGCCGGGGTTTGCTGGTAGCGCCGGCCTGCACATGATCGAGACAAGTCTGACCCTGCGCTCCATCCAGCGCACGCGGCTGGCCGGCTGGGCGGCGCAGTGGCACGACCGGGTGGACCAGTTCCCCGATGATCGCCCGCTCATAATTGTGGCCAACGAGTTCTTCGATGCGCTGCCGATCCGCCAGCGCCGGGCGGGCAAGGAACTGCATGTCGGCTTCGAAGCCGGATTTTTCATGCCGATATGGCTGCCCGTAGGTGGCCCTGATGCGGAATGGAGCGAAGCCGCTCGCGCCATCATGGGGCATCTGTCTGGCCGCATCGCCGCTCAAGGGGGCGCCATGCTGATCATCGATTACGGCTATGGTGGCCAGCTGATTGAGACCGTTCCGCTTGATACGCTTCAGGCCGTGCATCGCGGCCAGAAGGTAAGCCCCTTTTATGATCCCGGCGCGCATGATTTGACCGCGCATGTCGATTTCAGCGCACTTGCCGCCATTGCCCATGGCCGCGGATTGGCCATCCACGGCCCGGTGGCCCAGGGTGCGCTGCTTGGTGATCTGGGCATCGCGGCGCGGGCCGAGGCACTTAAGATGGGCAAGCCGCCGCACGAGGCCGGCAGCGTCACCGCTGCGCTGCTGCGGCTCACTGCGCCGCAGCAGATGGGCGTCATCTTCCGCGCCATGGCGATCACGGCGCCGGGCTGGCCAGTGCCGGCCGGATTTGGCATGGCAGGCGCATGAGCCACCCTCTCATCAGCTATCGCGATGCGAAACCCGCCGATGGCCCCGTGTTGGGCGGCATTGCACGAGCCACCTTCATCAATACGTTCGGCTCGCTCTACGCGCTGGAAGACATGGCGACCTTTCTGCAGCAGGGCTGTGACGCTGCCTATGCCGCAGAACTGGCCGATCCCGATATCAGCGTGCGCTTCGCGCTGACCGGTGGCACCCCGATCGGCTTCTGCAAGGTGAGCAGTCTGAAATTGCCGGCCCCCGATCCCGCACCCGGGGCCATGGAATTGCGCCAGCTCTATATCTACCAGCCTTGGCAAGGCCTTGGCATTGCCGACGTGCTGACCGAGTGGGCCATGGATCAGGCCCGCCGGCGCGGCGCCCCGGAAATCTGGCTCAGCGTGTTCACCGACAATCCGCGTGCCCGGCGATTTTATGCCCGCCACGGCTTCGAAGAAGTGGCACCTTATCACTTCATGGTCGGCGATCAGGCCGATGAGGACATATTGTGCCGGGCTCGCCTGTAGAATTCCTCACCCTCCCCGCGCTGGCCGGTACCCGCCACGGCTTCTGCACCCGGCGGGGCGGCGTGTCCTCCGGGCCGTTCGCCAGCCTGAATGTCGGGCTGGGCAGCAGCGATGAGCGGGCCAATGTGGTCGAAAACCGCCGCCGCGCGGTGGACGCTGTCGCCCCTGGCGCCGCGCTGGTGACGTTGCATCAGGTGCATTCGGCCACGGTCGTCCCCGTCACCGCCGCCTTTACCGATGATGAGCGTCCCCACGCCGATGCTATGGTGACAGCGACGCCCGGTGTCGCGCTTGGCATCCTCACCGCCGATTGCGCGCCGATCCTGCTTGCCGACCTGGACGCCGGCGTGATCGGCGCGGCGCATTCGGGTTGGAAGGGCGCGCTCGCCGAAATCGGCCCCGCAACGGTTGCGGCGATGGAGCAATTGGGTGCCCGACGTGATCGCATCGTCGCTGCCATCGGGCCGACAATTGCGCGGGCCAGTTACGAGGTCGATCTGGCCTTTCGTGATCGCTTCTGCGCGGTTGATCCCGAACATGACGCGTTCTTCGCTGCCGGCAAGCCGGGTCACTGCCAGTTCGATTTGGAAGGCTTCATCGCTTCCCGCCTGGCCGCCGCCGGCGTGCGCACCGTAATAGCAACGGGCGTGGATACTTATCCGGATGAGGCCCGCTGGTTCAGCTTCCGCCGCACCACCCACCGCAGCGAGCCGGATTATGGCCGGCAATTGTCGGTCATTGCGCTGCCGTAAACGAAAAGCCCGATTCCCTTTTCCCCGCCCAGCCCGTAACGTCGGGCTTGCATGGACATCTATCTGCCCATTGCCGAAATGTCGGTGAACGCACTGCTCATCATCCTGATGGGCGGGGCTGTTGGGTTTCTGTCCGGCATGTTCGGCGTGGGTGGCGGTTTCCTCACCACGCCGCTGCTGATCTTCTATGGAATCCCGCCGGCGGTCGCGGTGGCGTCGTCGGCCACGCAGATCACTGGCTCTTCCGTTTCGGGCGCCCTAGCATATTGGGAACGCGGCCAGGTCGATCTGCGCATGGGCGGCGTGCTGGTGGCAGGTGGGCTGGTCGGGGCCGGGTTGGGGCAGGTCGTTTTTTCGGTGCTGCAGCAACTCGGCCAGATCGACGTGGTGATCAGCCTGATCTACGTCCTCTTCCTGTCGCTGATCGGCGGGCTTATGCTGCGCGATGCACTGGCCGCTCTGAAAGCGGCTCGTTCCGGGCAGGCATCGCCGCCGCGCCGCAGCCGCCATCTGCCCTGGGTGGCGGCGCTGCCGTGGAAAATGCGCTTTCCCGGCTCCGGTCTTTACATCTCGCCGCTGGCGCCGCTTATGCTCGGTGCCGCCGTCGGCATGCTCACCGTGATCATGGGCATCGGCGGCGGTTTCATCATGGTGCCAGCGATGGTCTATATCCTCGGCATGCGCGCCCAGGCGGTGGTCGGCACATCGCTGTTCCAGATCATCTTCGTCACGGCAGCGACCACGATCCTGCACGCCACGGCTTCCAAAAGCGTCGATATCGTGCTCGCCCTGCTGCTGCTGATCGGCGGGGTGACCGGCGCGCAATTGGGCGTGCGGGCGGCGCAGAAACTCTCGCCGGATCGGCTGCGGCTGGGGCTGGCCATTGTCGTGCTGGCAGTAGCGGGCGGGCTGCTGATCGGCCTCACCCTCACGCCGGCCGAACCGTTCGCGCTATTCCAGGGCGCATGATGGCCCGCATCGCTCTTGCGCTTGGCCTGTGGCTGACACTGGCGGGTGCGGCGCCGATCCGGCTCATCACCCAGCTCAGCCAGGCCCGCATCGAGATCAATACCACGTTTCGCGGATCCGAAATGCTGGTGTTTGGCGCTATCCAGTATCCGCAAGGCACGGTGCCCGATGCACCGCCTGATATTGCCGTTGTGTTGCGCGGGCCGTCGGCGCCGGTCACCGTCCGGCAGAAGGCGCGCATTGCTGGTATCTGGGTGAATGCCACCGGCGTGCGCTTTGAATCGGTGCCGGGTTTCTATGCGGTGGCGGCCACCCGCCCGATCGCGCAGATTGCCGATGAACGCACCACCGCCATTTACGAGATCGGCATCCGCAACCTGCAATTGTCCCCAGCCAGCGGCGCCGATGACGGGATTAGCCGCACGTTCGAAGCCGGCTTGATCTCCGCGCGCCAGAAGTCCGGGCTGTTCACCGAGCGCCCCGATGGCGTGCAGATCACTCGCGGCGTGCTCTATGCGGCCCGCATCGCCTTGCCGGCGGCGGTACCGGTGGGCGATTACACTGCAGAAATCCACCTGGTGCGCCAGGGCCGGGTGCTGGCCAGCACGTCGGCGCCCTTTGTAATCGACAAATCGGGCTTTGAACGCTGGGTTTATGTGATGGCGCACGAAAACAGCCTGGCCTACGGGCTTGCCGCCGTTCTGGCCGCGCTGGCGGCTGGCGCGCTGGCGGCGCTGGTCACGCGGCGTCGTTGGTAGTGGGGGTTGGTCGCGCCATTTTCACCCGCCAATATTCGACTCGCGTCCAGCCCCTTTTTCGTTTAACCTCGGTCTTGGCGCATTATCGGCCCGCTGCTTTGAAGTCCTCACCGCAACGCCCGACAGGCTCCAGTTTTAGACAGACAGCTACGGATTTGGAAATTAAATGAGCTTTGATCGACGGGGACGTGGTCCCGGGCGTGGTTCTGACAAGCGCGAACGCGGCTTTGACAGTTTTGAGGACTCCGGCCGCAGCTTCGGCGGCGGTGGTGATCGTTTCGGCGGCGGCGGCTTTGGTGGCGGCGCTGGCGACCGTTTCGGTGGCGGTGGCGGCGGCGGTGGTCGTGGCGGCTTCGGCGGCGGTGGCAGCCGTTTCGGTGGCGGCGGCGGTGGCGGCGGCTTCGGCGGCGGTGCACCCCGGCGCGAAATGTCCCCCGGCATCGTGATTGGTACCGGCCGTGGGACGGTGAAGTTCTTCAACGCGCAAAAGGGCTTCGGCTTTGTGGTGCGTGAAGACGGCGGCGAAGACGTGTTCGTGCACATCTCGGCGGTGGAAGCCGCTGGCCTGACCGGCTTGGCCGATGGCCAGCCCCTGGAGTTCACCCTTACCGAACGCAATGGCCGCGTTTCGGCTACCGAACTGAAGATCGAAGGCGAACCGCTGCCGGTTGAAGATCGCGCGCCGCGCGAACCGCGTGAACCGCGCGCCGGTGGCGATTTCGAACGTCGCCCGTCGCGTGAACGGACGCCCAGCACCACGGGTGAGCGCGTTGAAGGCACGGTCAAGTTCTTCAATGGCACCAAGGGTTTTGGCTTCATCCAGCGCGACGATGGCGCGCCGGATGCCTTCGTCCACATCTCGGCTGTGGAACGCGCCGGCTTCTCCAACCTGAACGAAGGCCAGCGCGTCTCATTCGAGCTGGAAGAAGATCGTCGCGGCAAGCAGGCCGCGGTGAACCTGAACGCGATCTGATCGGCATCAGGCACTGAAATCGGGCGGTAGCCGGCAAGGCTGCCGCCCGTTTCATACCCTTTATTCCTGCACTGCGTCAAAACCGCCCGCTGCTTGCGCCTCGGCCGCATAGGGCTGGCTTTGTCATTACAGGCCTGTCATGCGGCAACGCAGCATGGGCTTGGGCCCATTCAACCTGATACGTACGGAGCAAGACGATGCTGGCGAACAACAGCGTGACCATCATCATGATCGTGATGACCTACATCACGCTTTCGGCCCCGGTGGCCTATTTCTTTATCCTCGCCCCGCGCCAGCTCGAAACCCGCAAGCAGCGCCAGATCGCCAAGCTGGTGTCCGGTGCCGAACTGTTGGCCGATGCCATCAACCGCAATGGCCATGATCCGGTGCATCTGGCCCGCCTGCAGGCCCAGTATGATGCCCACGCCCGCGCCTTGGCCCAGCTGGGCAGCGATGTGCCGGCGCTGATCGCTGCGCCCGCCATGCAGCAGGCCGCCTGATTTCACCAGTTTACAGGCCGGCGGTGTGTGCGCACGCTGCCGGCCATGACTGACGCTATCTTCGATTTCCCTGCTGCACTGGCTGACAACACCGCTGCGCATCCCGATCATCCTGCCGTTATCTGCGGCGCCGATCACCTCAATTGGCGCGATTTTGTCGCCCGCGCGGACAAATTGGCGGGCACACTGGCCGATCATGGCGTCAAGCCCGGGGACAGCGTCGCCTCGATCGCGCTGTCCAGCGTCGATTATGCCGTGCTGTGGGCTGCTGTGCTTCGCCTGCGTGCCACCATGGCCCCGCTCGCGCCATCCTCAACGCCCGATCAGATCGCCGCCATGGTCGCCGATTCGGGGGCGCAGTTCGTGTTTGTTGATGCCCCGAACCGCGCCGAGTTCGGGGCCGTGCTGGCCGGCAAGACGCTGGTTGATCTTGATCGGTTGAACAGCTTCATCGATCCCACCGCACAGCCGCCAAAGCAGGCTCCTCTCGATCCCCGGGCCGGCTTCAACATCATCTATTCCAGCGGCACCACCGGCACGCCCAAGGGCATCGTGCAAAGCTGCTCCATGCGCTCGCTGCACATCACCGGCGGCCGCCGCATCGGCTATGGGCCTGAGTCAGTAACGCTGTGCTCCACCCCGCTCTATTCCAACACCACGCTGGTCAGCTTCATCCCCACTCTGGCCTGGGGAGGTACCGTGGTGCTTATGCCCAAGTTCGACACCGCCCGTTGGCTCAGGGAGGCCGAAACCCACCGCGTCACCCATGCCATGCTGGTGCCGGTGCAGTATCGGCGCCTTCTCGCCGATCCCGGCTTTGACGCGGCAGATCTTTCGTCGCTGTACATGAAGTTCTGCACCTCCGCGCCCTTCGCCGCCGAACTGAAGGCCGAAGTGCTGCGCCGCATGCCCGGCGGCCTGATCGAGTTTTTCGGCATGACTGAGGGTGGCGTCGGCTTCATGCTGGTCGCCCACGAACATCCCGATAAGTTGCACACCGTTGGCCAGCCGCAGCCCGGCCACGAAGTCCGCATTATCGATGAAGACGGCAACGACGTGCCGCCGGGCACGCCGGGTGAAATTGTCGGGCGCTCGCCGGCCACCATGAACGGCTACAAGAACCGCCCCGATCTCACCGCCAAGGCCTATTGGATTGACCCCACTGGCAAGGAATGGCTGCGCACCGGCGACATCGGTCGGTTGGATGAAGATGGCTTCCTGACGCTCATGGACCGCGCCAAGGACATGATCATTTCTGGTGGCTTCAACATCTACCCGTCCGATATCGAGGCCGTGCTGCTCACCCTGCCGGGCGTGGTGGAAGCCGCCGTGGTCGCTGTCGCGTCAGACGCCTGGGGCGAAACGCCGGTGGCCTTCGTGGTCGCGCCGGGCGGCGATGCGGACGCCGTGCGCGCCGCCGCCAATGCCAAGGTGGGCAAGACCCAGCGCCTCGCCGCCGTTGTGTTGGTTGATGAACTGCCGCGCAGCCACATCGGCAAGGTGCTGAAACGCGAATTGCGCGACAGCTTCAAGGGCCAGGTTGCCTGACCGTCACTTGACTGCGCATTCAACGGGGCAGACACTTGGTTGCGCAATCAAGGTGAGCCTGGAATCGATGACCGCACCCATCCCAACCACCGCCGACCGGATCGTCACAGCCGCCCTGCAGCTGTTCGGCGAGAAGGGATATGGCTCAACCAGCGTTGCCGATATCCTGGCGGCGGCCAATGCCAACAGCGGCAGCCTCTACCACGCCTTTCCCACCAAGCAGGACGTGCTGATCGCGGTGCTGCGCCGCTATCTGGAGGACATCTGGCCGATGGTGCTTGCCCCGGCCTGGGAAGGGGTCAGCGATCCCGTAGAGCGAATCTTTGCCCTGCTCGACCGCTATCGCGGGCTGCTGAAGATCAGCGATTGCTCCTATGGTTGCCCGATCGGTAGCCTGGCGCTGGAAATGCATGAACCCAATCCACCGGTGCGCGCGCTCCTTGCTGCCAATTTCGAAGCCTGGGTGGCCGCTGTCCGTATCTGCCTCGATGCCGCTGCGAACCGCCTGCCGCCGGGCACTGATCGCAACGGCCTTGCACAATTGGTGCTGAGCGTGATGGAAGGCGGCGTGATGCAGGCCCGTACCCACCGCAACCTGGCCTGTTTCGATGCCGGTGTGGCCGCGCTGCGCCATTATTTCCGGCTTCTCGAACGCGAGGCCCGGGGGCTGCGGCCATGAAAACGCTGTGGATCGCCGCTGTCCTCATCGCCAGCCAGGCGCGGGCCGCGCCGATGCAGGGCGTTCTCGACAGTATCCGCCATGGTATCTCCGCAGCTCTGCCAGGGCGGCTGCTGATGTTCCAGAATGTGCGGGCACCATCAGGGCCAAAGGGCTGCGATAGGCAGGTCTTGGGTCACATGAACGCCACCTATGGCGCGGGGAGATTGGCGAAATGAACAAAGCCAGGCTGATCAACCCGACGCTGATCGCTACCATCGCCCAAATCGTGATGGTGGTGACTGGCCACTTCGTGCCGGCCGTGGCTGGCCTGTTCGCCATCGGCGGTATGGGCATTTCGGCTCTAGCCGGCTGGTTCGCGCTGAAGGGGCAGGCTGCCAGTCTCAATGCTGCGGCAGGCGGCGGTGCGCTGGCCGGCGGCATAAGCGCGGCCATCGGCATCGCCGTATCAGCGGCGATGGGCGATGTGCCGGCCAGCCTGCTGGTGATGGGCACTGGTGCCAGTGTTATCACCGGCATGATCGGCGGCTTGATTGGCCGGCGGCGCGGCTAGGCGCTCCTTAGCTTCCTGCCGGCCCCACTTCATGGCTTGGTTACGCGTGAAGGGGATGGCCCATGAAGATGCTGTTGGTTGCACTGGCGGCTGTAATGTTGGCCAAGCCGACGTGGGCGGGCTGCCCGCCGGAATGCCCCTACAAGCTGTGCATCAAAACCACGCTCACCCCTGAAGAGGGCGAGATCGAGCGCGAGCAGAGAATGTCGTTCAGCCGCGATTTCGGCGCGGGCGACATATTGGGCAGCCGCGATGCCATCCGTGTTGGCTTGTCCGCACCATTCCTGATCAGTGATCCCGGCACTTCTGGCGCCACGCTGGATGTCGGCCTGCTGTGGTCACCCTTCGATGCCTTTACGCCAGCGGCGCTGCAATTGCGCACCCCGTTCACGCCGCTTTCGAAAATGCTGGACAGCAATCCCGATGAGGGGCGCCGGCCACAACCGCGGCTGATAGTGCCGCGCCCGATCGAGTGGCGCTGGCTGCCCAGTCCGTTCATCGGCGGCAGCCTCCGCGATGTTTCGGCGGGGCTGATCTTCAACTTTCTCAGCGCATCCGACACGTTGCCTGGTGCCACCAGTTTCATGACCGACCGTGTGCGCGTCGATTATCAGATCAGTGCCCTGCCGGAACCGCAAAGCTGCGCGCTGTGGATTTCGCCCATTGGCCTTGCTGGCGTGGTGAGGCGCCGTCAGCGCAAACCGCTGAGCGCCTGAGCCGCTGCCGCCACGGTGCGGCGCACGTCATTGGCACTGGTCTGCCAATTGCACACGCTCATCCGCATCGTGCGCTCGCCTTCCCAGGTCGTGCCGCTGAAAAAGGCCACACCACTGGCGTTGATGGCGGCGATTACCGCATTGCTGATGTTGCGCCCGTCGGCGGCGTGGAAACGCACCATACCCTGGTTCATGATCGGCCGGGCAATGCTGGTGGCGCCAGGCAGAGCGGCCAGCCCATCGTGCAGGGCCAGCGCATGATCACAGCAGCGCTCGATCAGATCGGCCAGCCCCTCGCGTCCCAGTTCCATCAGCGCGGCCAGCACCGGCACGCTGCGCGCCCGGCGCGACCATTCGGGCGTGTAGTTCATTGGATCACGCGTATCGCCATCCTGACTGAGATAGCTCGCCGTGAGTTTCATCGACGCCTTTAGCGCTTCGCCATGGCGGGTGATGGCCATGCCGCAATCATAGGGCGTGTTCAGCCATTTGTGCCCGTCACTGGCAATCGAATCGGCCAGCTGGATGCCGGCGACCTGGTGGGCAAAGCGTGGGGACGCCGCCAGCCACAAGCCGAAAGCGCCATCCACATGCACCCACGCGCCGGAGGCCTGCGCCAGCGGGATCAGTGTGGCAAAATCATCGCTCTGGCCAAGGTTGAGATCGCCGGCATTGAGAATGACGATGGTCGGCACGCCCGGCCCCTGTCCCAGCGCGGCTTTCAGTTCCGCCACCCCCACACGCCCGGGCGCATCACCGGCCAGCGGCACCACGCACGCGGTTCCAAAACCCAGCAGCCGCAACGCCCTTGTGACGCTGCCATGGTGATGGGCATTGGCCAGCACGCGGATCTGCGGCGCGCCAAACAGGCCGTTCACCTCCACATCCCAGCCGGCGTTGGCCAGCACATGATGGCGCGCGGCGGCCAGCGCGGCGGCATGGCTCATCTGGCAGCCAGTGGTAAAGCTGACGGCGCAATCGGCGGGCAGGTACAACGCCTCCAGCAGCAGTTTTGCGGCCACTTCCTCCAGCACCGCGCTGGCCGGGCTGGTGGCGGCCAGAACGGCATTCTGGTCCCAGAGGCTGGTCAGTACGTCGGTGGCCAGCGCCGCCGGCAGGGCGCCGCCGTTCACCCAGGCGAAAAAGCGCGGGGAATTGTTGCAGTTCAACCCCGGCTCGGCGGCGCGCGCTATCGTTCGCACCACGTCGGCTGGTTCCATGCCGTGTTCGGGCAGGCAGGTCGGCAACGGCGCCAAGATGTCGGCACGGCTGCCGGTGGGGCCGACACTGCGGGCGGCGAGGCTGTCGATGAAGCGGCGGCCTTCAGTGATGGCGATGTCGAGCGGGGAGGGGTCTGGCGAGCTCATGCCGAGCCTGATAACGCAGGCGCGCGCCACTGTCTTGCCGGAATCGGGCAGGGAGTTCGTCTGTCCTACAGGCTGGACCGTAGCCCATGATCACGATCATGTCGTCGTGCTCTTGCCCCCGCATCCGCCACCCAGGTTCAGGCGGTTCATCCTGCGCACGGGCGCGTGCATCAAGCGCTTTTTGTAACCTTTGTAACTTACAGCGCAGCTGGTCCGGAACAGAAAAGCGGCTGGCGCGGCTGCGACAATCTGGCTATCTCGCATCTGCAACATGAAAGGGAGGCCGCCTTATGGCTAACAAGCTCTATCCCGATGCGAAGGCCGCGCTTGATGGCCTGCTGTTTGATGGGATGACCATCATGTCGGGCGGGTTCGGCCTGTGCGGCTTGCCTGAAAATCTGATCGCCGCCCTGCGGACGAGCGGCGTGAAGGGGCTGACCTGCATTTCCAACAATGCCGGCGTCGACGGCTTCGGCCTGGGTCTGCTGCTGGAAACCCGCCAGATCGCCAAGATGATCTCCAGCTATGTTGGCGAGAACAAGGAGTTCGAGCGCCAATATCTCGCGGGCGAGTTGCAACTGGAATTCAACCCGCAAGGCACACTGGCCGAACGCATCCGCGCCGGCGGGGCCGGCATTCCGGGCTTTTACACGAAAACCGGCGTCGGCACGCTGGTGGCCCAAGGCAAGGAGCACAAGGATTTCGGCGGTGAGACGTTCATCCTCGAAACCGGGCTGCTCGCCGATGTCAGCATCGTGAAGGCGTGGAAGGCTGATCCATACGGCAATCTCGTGTTCCGGAAGACGGCGCGCAACTTCAACCCGATGATGGCCACCGCCGGCAAGGTGACAGTGGCCGAGGTGGAGGAACTGGTTGAACCCGGAACGTTGGATCCGGATGGCATCCACACGCCGGGCATCTATGTGCAGCGCCTGTTCGTTGGCGAGAGCTATGAAAAGCGCATAGAGCAGCGAACGGTGCGGGAAAGGGAGTCCGCCTGATGTGGACGCGTGATCAGCAAGCCGCCCGCGCCGCGCAGGAATTGCAGGACGGATTCTATGTGAATCTTGGCATCGGCATGCCGACTTTGGTGGCCAACCACATCCCGCCCGGCGTGGATGTGACGCTTCAAAGCGAGAACGGCATGCTTGGCATGGGGCCGTTCCCGTTTGCCGGCGAGGAAGACGCCGATCTGATCAACGCCGGCAAGCAGACCATCACTGAATTGCGCCGGACCAGTTATTTCAGCAGCGCCGATAGTTTCGCCATGATCCGCGGCGGCCATATCGATCTGTCGATCCTGGGTGCCATGGAAGTGGCCGACAATGGAGACATCGCCAACTGGATGATCCCCGGCAAGATGGTGAAGGGCATGGGCGGCGCCATGGACCTGGTCGCCGGCGTGAAGAAGATCATCGTGCTGATGGAGCACAACGCCAAGGATGGTTCCGCCAAGTTCAAGACCGCCTGCACCCTGCCACTCACCGGCAAGGGCGTGGTGGACATGGTGATTTCCGAACTCGCCGTGCTGGCCCGTCCGACCAAAGGTGCGCCGTTCAAGCTGATCGAACTGGCGCCGGGTATTGATCTCGACACGCTTCGGCTGCGCACCGAAGGCCATTTTGAAGCCTGAAGCGAAAACGGGGCCGGCAGCAGTTGCTGCCGACCCCGCACGCCGGTCGGGAGATCAGAAGCGGAAGTTGACGCCGGTCATTAACGCGTGGCGGTGATAATTCAGGGTAGCCGGACCGCCAACGCCCGGCAGCGTGTCGCTGCCATAGTCGCTGTACGCATATTCGACGCGGGCGGAGACGTTCTTGCCCAGCATCTTCTCGAAACCGGCGCCCACGGTGTAGCCGTCACGATTTTCCGACGGTCCAGCGGGGTTAGTGACCGAGAAGCGGGCGTTGGAATAACCGCCGCGGGCATAGAGCAGGGCGTCGGGCGCAACCAGAACGCCAGCGCGCGCTGTTGCGTTGATGGTGCGGCCCGCATCCAGACCGAAGGTCGGGAAGCTGTTGGTGCCGGTGCGGCCGGTGATTGCGGCTTCAACGCCGATCACGCCGCCGCCCAGGTTGAGATCGTACCCGAGCTGGCCGCCATAGGCGAGCCCGTCACCCTTGGCGCGGGTGGTGGTGGGTGGCACGGTGCTCGTGTTCAGCGACTGGCGGTCCTGCTGCCAGCCAAGCTGGGCACCGACGAACGGGCCGTTGAAGTTCTTGGCTTCCTGCGCAACGGCCGGGCCAGCGATGGCAGCAGCAGCAAGCAATGCGAAAGCGAAACGTGACATTGTGTAATTCCTTGATCTTTGCCGGCGATGGGGTGTGCCGGCTGCACAAGGAACTAGGCCACGGCGTCTGGCCGTTCGCTGAACCAACTTGGGCAATTTTAGGGAATTAGGGCAGAAACTGCCCCAGCTTCGCCCCGTTTGGTTCAGCCCTTCTTCAGGTGTCGGCGGCCGAGCAGTTCGGCAATTTGCACCGCGTTCAGCGCGGCGCCTTTGCGCAAATTGTCGGACACGCACCACAGGGCGAGGCCATGCTCCACGGTCGGATCCTTGCGGACGCGGGAGACGAAGGTGGCATAATCGCCGACGCATTCGATGGGGGTTACGTAACCACCGTCCTCGCGCTTGTCGACGAGCATGATGCCCGGCGCCTCGCGCAGCAGGCTCTGCGCCTTGGCCACCGTGATCGGCATCTCGAACTCGACGTTGATGGCTTCGCTGTGGCCGACGAACACCGGCACGCGCACGCAGGTCGCCGTCACCTCGATATCGGGATCGAGGATCTTGCGGGTCTCCGCCGTCATCTTCCACTCTTCCTTGGTGTACCCGTCCATGCCGCTGTCTGGGCCCAGAAAGCTGTCGATGTGGGGGATCACGTTGAAGGCGATACGCTTGGTGAACTTCTCGTTCACCGGCTCGTCACCAACGAAGATGGCGCGGCTCTGGGTGAACAGTTCGTCCATGCCGTCCTTGCCGGCGCCAGAAACCGATTGGTAGGTGCTCACCACCACCCGCTTGATGATGGCGGCATCGTGCAGCGGCTTCAGTGCCACCACCATCTGCGCGGTGGAGCAGTTGGGGTTGGCGATGATCATGCGCTTTTTATAGCCGTCGATGGCGGCCGGATTCACTTCCGGCACGATCAACGGCACATCATGGTCCATGCGGTACAGGCTGCTGTTGTCGATCACGACACAGCCTTGGCTCGCGGCCTTGGGGGCATAGATTTTCGTCGGGCCGGAACCGGCGGCAAACAGCGCGATATCCCATCCGGTGAAATCGAAATGCTCAAGGTTCTGCACCTTGATCTCGCGGCCGGTCTCGCCAAACTCGACCTTGTCGCCCACCGAGCGCGAGGAGGCGACCGCCGCGATATCGTCGAGCGGGAACTGCCGTTCTGCCAGGATGTTCAGCATTTCGCGCCCGACATTGCCGGTGGCGCCCACAACAACGACCTTATAACCCATGGGTGTACTCCTTGGGCTGCGGCTGTTACCGGATTTGGCCGCAGAGTCCAGTTTTCAACGTGTCTGGTCGCGCGACAGGATGGCGGTAACTGCCAGATCTGCCGTCACATTGCCCAGCGTGCGGAACACATCCGGCACCAGCTCCACAGCCAGCAATACCGGCAGCACGGCGATGGGCACGCCCATGGCATTGGCGATTGGCACGCACGCGGCGAGAAAGGTGATGGACCCAGGGAGCCCACCGGTGGAAACTGCGGCCACCAGCGCGGCCAGCAGCGCGCCCAGATAGGCCAGCGCCGTGTGATCCATGCCGTAAAGATGCCCGCAATAAAGAACGACGGCGACGTTGGCACAAGGGCTGGTGATGCGGAAGATGCTCACCGCTAGCGGCAGCACAACGCGGCTGGTGGTTTCGGGCAGGCCCAGCCGTTCCGCGCCGTCGAAGATGGCGGGCAGGGAGGCGATGCTGGACTGGGTGGAAACAGCGACAGCCTGCGCTGGTAGAACGGCGCGGGCAAAGGCCAGCGGGCCGACCCGGCCGAAGATCGCGGCGAGCGGATAGACCAGGATGATCAGTCCGACCTGCACCAATACCAGAACGGCAATATAGTGACCCAAAAGGCCGAAGGCGCCCAGCCCGGCCTTGATGCCGACGCTCACCGCCAGGGCGAACACGCCTAACGGCGCGATCACGAAGATCCAGCCAACCAGTACCAGCATTGCATCCTTCACCGCATCGAACAGGCCAACGAGACTGCGGCGGCGATCATCGTCGAGCCGGGTCGCCGCCAGCGCGAACAGGGCAATGAAGGTGACGACCGGCAGCATGTCACCCTTGGCCAGCGAATCGAAGATGTTGGCCGGCACCAGGCTGAGCAGCCACTTGCCGATGTCGATCTTAATGTCGCTGCCGACGGCGCTATCCTTGCTGCTGGCGACGATCTGCGCGGCAGCTTCCGCCGGGGCCGGCCACCAGTCGAGCAGCAACGGTACGAACAGCATCGACCAAAGTGCAGAAAAGATCAGCAGCGCCAAAAAGGCCAGCAGGGCCCGCCCCGCCACCTTGCCACCACCGGCCTGACCGACCGATTTGGCGATCCCGGTGAAAAGCAGCCCGGCGATCAGCGGGATGATCGTCATCTGCAGCGCCTGCAGCCACAGGTTGCCAATGGCATCGGTTATCGGCATCAGCGGCTTGCCGATGTCAGCGGGCAGCAGTGCGCCAACAACCAGGCCAGCCAGCAGCGCCAGAAAGATCCGCAGCGTAAGGTTCATTTCGCGGCCTCCTGACCCGTCAACGTGCCCATGGTAACATAGAGCTTCGCGAGATCATCGACGCCCATCGACGGCACCAGTTTCACCCGGCTTGGTTCAACAAACAACAGGCCACCACCCACCGGGACCGGAGCGGTGGGGATGAGAATGAGATAGCGCGGTCCTTGGCCGAAATCATGGACATGGGGGCTTGTGAGCAGCGCCAGCGCCTCGACATGATCACCAAAACCGACGGAGACGACTGACATGCCGCTCATTTCGCCGCCCGGCGACGAGCCCATCATCCGCACGAACTGCGCCAGTGGGCGATACAGCGGGCCAAGCACCGGGATGCGGGCAATCAAGCCATCAAGCCCGCCTTCCAGCCGTTGACGAAAGCGCGTCTGCACGGCGATCCCGATCACCCAGACCAGCACTGCTGCCATGCCCAGTCCGGCCCAGAAAGCCGCCAGCGGCGACGGCGTGAAGAACATGCCGGCCTGGCCAAGCAACTGGCCCAGTGGCGTGTCCGGCCCCAAGGCGGCGATCAGATAGCCCGACAGCCAGTTGAGCAGGATCAGCGTTAGCAACACCGGGGCCAAGAACAGTAGCCCGGTGGCGAAAGGCGTGAAGATCTTTCGGATCAAAGGCCAGCCAGAATGGCGTCGCCCATGGCCGTGGTGCTCATGGTGCCGCCCAGATCAGGGGTTCGTGCGCCGGCGTTCAGCGCGGCTTCCACAGCTGCTTCCACCTTGTCGGCCAATTCCGTCACGCCCAGGCTGTAGCGCAGCGCCATGGCGAGGCTTAGCACCGCGGCGCATGGGTTGGCGACACCGCGCCCGGCGATATCGGGGGCGGAGCCATGAATGGGTTCGTAAAGGCCCGGCTTGCCGGGTTCGCCAATGGCAGCGGACGGCAGCATGCCGAGCGAACCGGTGAGCATCGCGGCTTCATCGGACAATATGTCGCCAAAGAGATTGTCGGTGAGGATCACATCGAACTGCAGCGGATTTTTTACCAGTTGCATCGCCATATTGTCGGCCAGCATGTGGGAGAGCTTGATATCGGGATATTCGGCGTCGCGTAGCGCCTGCACATCCTCGCGCCACATCAGCCCGGCTTCCATCACATTGCCCTTTTCCGCCGAGACGACCTCTCCCTTGCGGGTGCGGGCCAGTTCGAAGGCGATGCGGGCAACGCGCTGGATTTCGCTGGTGGTGTAAACATGCGTGTTCACCCCGCGGCGCTGGCCGTCGGGCAACGTTTCGACACCGCGCGGCTCACCGAAATAGACGCCGCCGGTCAATTCGCGGACGAACAGGATATCGAGGCCATCGACAAACACCCGCTTCAGCGAGGATGCCTCAGCCAGTGCCGAGAAACAGCGCGCCGGGCGCAGATTGGCATAGACATTCATGCCGGCACGCAAGCCCAGCAGCCCGGCTTCAGGGCGCTTGTCATAAGGCTGGCCGGACCATTGCGGGCCACCCACCGCGCCCATCAGCACGGCATCGGCGGCCTTGGCGCGGGCCAGTGTCTCGTCGGTCAGGGGGACGCCGTGGGCATCAATGCTGGCGCCGCCGAACGGCCCTTCTTCCACGGCCAGGGCAAGGCCCTGCGTGATCAACCGCCCGGCCACGCGGCGGGCAACAGCGGTAACTTCGGGGCCAATGCCGTCCCCGGGCAGGAGCAGAAGGGTTTTGGTCATGCGTTGCCCTTACCGGCAACGCGCGGCGCTGCCAACCGGGTCGAATGGCGGGGCTGAATCAGGACGATCGCTGGGCGGCGCCGGCGATCCACGGCCGTTCGGAGGCCAACCGGGCTTCATGGGTCGTTATGGTGCTGCCCATGCCCAGTGTCAGCCCGATCTCGTCCTGCCCACTGATAAGGCATTGCTTGCGGAACGGGTCCATCGCGAATGCGAACCGGTCCTGGAACGGCGTGGTCACCACCTGGTTCTCCAGATCGACAGTGATCGGCTGGCCGTCACGCGCCACATCCATCAGCCGATCGACCGCATCGGGTGGCAGGGTCACGAGCAGCAGCCCGTTCTTGAAGGCATTGCCGGCAAAGATATCGGCAAAACCCGACGATATGACGACGCGAATGCCCAGATCACCCAGCGCCCACGGCGCGTGTTCGCGGCTGGAACCGCAGCCAAAATTATGGCCGGCAATCAGGATCGGAGCGCCGGCGTGCGCGTCGAACACATTGTCTGGATCTTCGCGCAGGGCGGCAAAGGCGCCCTTGCCCAGACCGGCGCGGCTGATGGTTTTCAGGAACCGAGCCGGGATGATGACATCGGTATCGATGTTGGCAGCGCCGAACGGAATGGCCTGGCCGGAAAGTGTGGTGAAGGGCTGCATGACGTGGCCTCAGGTCGGGAAGACGCGGGCGACCCCATGGCACAGCCCGGCGATGGAATCTACCGCCACAGCCGCTTCGAACGGTACTGGCTCATGCCGCAACGGTCTTGCGGCCGCCGCGGCGGCGCAGGGCCGTGCACACCAGACCCATGCCGCCCAGCAGCATCGCCCAGATTGGGGCTTTCGGAATCGCGCCAGCAGTCAGGCTGAATTCCACGGCGTAACCGCCACTGGGGACGGTGAAAATGATATAGTTCCAGTTTCCGGTATTGGCCTTGAAGTGGATATAGTCATCGGCGCCGACATTGTTGGGCTCGCCGGCGTTCCAATTGAAAAACCCAACCTGGCTTCCACCAAGAAAAGAATATCTGCCCAGCTTCCGGACCCGCCGCCCACTTCCAGATGCCTTCAACGGCTTCATCCGTGCCGGTTGCCCACACGAAGGTGGCACCGCCGGTGAGCGCCTTTACGAAATCATCCTCACACTGAGACGTGATGGTGACGAGGTGCGCGGTTTAGCCGGCGATCTGGGTAGCGGCAGCCGCCGCCAGAGCGCCCTGTCAAGACAGGTTGGTGGCCACGAATTCATACAGGTGTCCGTTGCCCGCAAACTGGGTCACGGCGGCCGACGGCGTCGCCAGCAGGCCGAGCGCCGAGGCGGCAATGACAGCAGACTTCTTGGGCAGCATGAAAATTCCCCCTAAGTTGAGGACCTTGTGCCATGACATGGTTACGAACCGATTAACCACCATAATGAAGCTTTTGCGTTGTCACGTGCGCTCTCGCCCCGCCGCCGCCATGCTGCTAGCGTTGCGCCCATGACGCAGCAGCATCTCTACCTTGTCGACGGCTCCAGCTTCATCTTCCGCGCCTATCACCGGTTGCCGCCACTGACAGACCCGCAGGGTACGCCGGTGGGCGCCGTCTATGGCTTCACCGCGATGCTGTGGAAGCTGATTGCCGAGCTGAACAAGGCGGAGGCGCCGACGCATCTGGCCGTGGTACTCGATGCCGGCAGCCATACCTTTCGCAACGACATGTACGATGGCTACAAGGCCAACCGCCCGCCGGCACCCGAAGATCTGATCCCGCAGTTCCCGCTGATCCGGGATGCGGTGCGCGCCTTTTCGGTGCCGTGCTTTGAACAGGCCGGAGTGGAGGCGGACGATATCATCGCCAGTTACGCGGTGGCAGCGCGGGCGGCGGGCATGAACGTCACCATCGTTTCTTCCGACAAGGATCTGATGCAGCTGGTCGAACCCGGCATCAACCTACTCGATACGATGAAGAACCAGATCATCAACCGTGCCGAGGTGATCGAGAAATTCGGCGTGCCGCCCGAACAGGTAGGCGAGGTGCTGGCGCTGATGGGCGACGCCGCCGACAATATCCCCGGCGTGAAGGGCGTGGGCCCCAAGACGGCGGCCGAGTTGATTAGCGAATATGGCAGCGTCGAAGGGGTTATCGCCAATATTGCAGCCATCAAGAAACCCAAGTTGAAGGAAACGCTGGCGGCATCGGTTGACATGGCCCGGCTGAGCCGCGAGCTGGTGCGGTTGAAGGATGATCTGCCGCTGCCCGAGCCGCTCGACGTGCTGACCCTTAAGGAGCCGCCGCACGAACCGCTGGCGGCCTTTCTGAAGAAACACGGTTTCCGGGCCATGCTGGCCAAGCTAGGCAGCAGTGGGTCGGGCGGCCCCGCGCCCAACACGCACCGTCCATCGACCGCCGCAGCGGTGGAGGATGAGGTCGCCTTCACCCACGGCGATTACGAAACGGTGACAACGCTGGACCGGCTGGACTGGTGGGTGGCCGAGGCGAAGCGGCTGGGCGCGGTGGCGGTGGATACCGAAACCACCGGCACTGATCAGATGCGCTGCGATTTGGTTGGCATTTCGCTTGCCACTGCGCCGGGCAAGGCCTGCTATATCCCGGTCGCGCACGGCACGGGCGACGGCATGTTTGCCGAGCGGCCGTCGCAGCTGGGCCTGGCCGAGACCATTGCCCGCCTGAACCCGCTGTTCGCCAATCCGGCGGTGCTGAAGATCGGCCAGAATCTGAAATATGATCTGATCGTGCTCGCCCGCAACGGCGTGCCAGTGCTGGCGCCATATGACGACACCATGCTGCTCAGCTATGCGCTCGACGCCGGGCGCTGGAATCACGGCATGGATGATCTGTCCGCCCGCCACCTCGGGCACACGCCTATTGCCTACAAGGATGTGACCAAGGGGCTGAAGAGCTTTGCCGAAGTCGATCTGCGCCGCGCGACCGATTATGCGGCGGAAGATGCCGATGTCACCTTCCGGCTTTGGCAGGGCTTCCGCCGCCGGCTATGGAAGGAGCAGGTGACCGCCATTCACGAACAGGTGGACCGGCCGCTGCTGCCGGTCATCGCAAGCATGGAAATGACCGGCATCAAGGTGGATCGCGCCGAACTGGCGCGGCTGTCGGCGCTGTATGAAGTCGAGATTGCTCGCCTGGAAGGTGAGATTCACGAACTTGCCGGCGGCCCCTTCACCATCGGCAGCCCCAAGCAACTTGGTGAAATCCTGTTCGACAAGATGGGCTACAAGGGGGGCAAGAAAAGTAGCAAGACCGGGGCCTGGACCACCGATGCCAGCGAATTGGAACGGTTGGCCGAGGAGGGCGCACCCGTCGCGCAGAAGGTGCTGGACTGGCGCCAGCATTCAAAGCTGAAATCCACCTACACCGATGCGCTGCAGCAGCAGATCAACCCACAGACCGACCGGGTGCACACCAATTTCCACTTGGCCGCTACGTCCACCGGGCGGCTGTCATCAAACGATCCCAATTTGCAGAATATCCCGATACGCACCGAACTGGGCCGGCGCATCCGGCACGCCTTTGTCGCCGCGCCGGGCAATGTCATCATGGCGGCGGATTACAACCAGATCGAACTGCGGCTGGTCGCCCATATCGCCGACGTGCCGGAACTGAAATCGGTCTATGCCGCGAACGAGGATGTGCACGCGCTGACCGCCAAGGAGGTCTTCGGGTACGTGGACCGCGACACCCGCGCCCGTGCCAAGACTATCAACTTTTCCATCATCTACGGCATTTCCGCCTTTGGCCTCGCCGCACGGCTCGGCATCGATCGCAGCGAAGCCGCGCGTTATATCGAGCTCTATTTCAGCCGCTTCCCAGGCATCCGCAACTACATGGCCGAGACGATTGCCTTCGCGAAGGACGCCGGGTTCGTGACGACCCTGTTCGGCCGCAAGTGCCACGCGCCGCTGATCCTCTCCAAGAACCAGGGCGAGCGCCAGTTCGCCGAACGCGCCGTCGTCAATGCCCGTGTGCAGGGCACCGCGGCCGACATCATAAAGCGCGCCATGGTGCAGATGCCCAGCGCGCTCCGCGAGGCCGGGCTGACCGGCACCAAGATGCTGCTGCAGGTGCACGACGAACTGGTGTTCGAAGTACCGGAGGCCGAGGTTGAGGCGGTGCAGCCGGTGATCCGCGCGGTCATGGTCAACGCACACAAGCCGTTGGTGGACCTGTCCGTTCCGCTGGGCGTCGATATCGGCCACGGTGCGTCATGGGGGGATGCGCACTGAACAGCAAAGCCGGTCATGCTGGCGAAGGCCGGCATCTACCGTGCCGCTGGCACAGTACGCCTTCCCATTGAGAAGAGGCTGGGCAGTGGATGCTGCCCTGCGCCAGCAAGACACGTGATAAAGGAGGCGCAGCCTCAGCCCGCCGCCAAGCCCTTGGCCCGTAACCATTCTAGCATCGCCGTGTTCACCGGCACCGGCGCTTCCTGCTGCACCCAGTGCGAGACGTTGGGGAATCGCACCAGGGTGAAGTCCTGTACGTGCGGGCCATAGCCTTCGGTCAGCTTGATATCGAGCGCCTTGTCCTCCTCGCCCCACAGCATCAGCGTTGGCACTTCGATGGGCTGGCTCTTCTCGTCGAGAATGCCCAGATTGGCGCGGTAATAATTGATCATCGCGGTCAGCGCGCCGGGGATGAGGGCATTCTTGCGATATTCCTCCAGCACGTGCGGCGGAAAGGCACCTTTGTCCACCGCCATGTTCAGGAAGGCATTTGCCACGCCTTGCGCGCGGTTCTGGCGCAGCAGGAATTCCGGCAGCGAGGGGATCTGGAAGAAGGCTACATACCAGCTTTTCAGTCGCTGCGGCCGGTAGTGGCTGATCAGATCGCCGAACACCGTCGGGTGCGGCACGTTCATGATGATCAGGCCATCGAGATCGACGGCGCGCCGCATCGCCACCACCCAGGCAATCACCGCGCCCCAGTCATGTGCCACCAGCAGCTTGCGGCGCGGTTTGAGGGCGTCGAATATCCCCACCACGTCATCGACGAGATGATCGATGTGATAGGCGACCTTGCCGATGGGCCGGCTCGACTGGCCATAACCACGCAAGTCCGGCGCCACCGCGCGCCAGCTCTGCGCGGCAAGGAACGGCAACTGATAGCGCCAGGAAAAGCGTGATTCCGGGAAGCCGTGCAGGCATAGCGCCACGTCGTCGCCTTCACCGGCGATATCGCAGGCAAAATCCAGCCCGTTGGCCTTGATGATCACGCGTTATAGTTCAGCTTGAGGCCCGGCCGGGGCCAGCGGCACTTGGCGAGCTTGCCGGTGGTGGACAGGCAGACCCAGGCATCCATCATGTCCGCCCCGCTAAAGCAGATGTTGGTGGTGAGCAGATCGGGGAAGGGGAAAAACTCCTGTGCGCCGGTGGCTGGATCGATGCTGGTCACCCCGGCGCTTTCGATCAGCGTGGCCTGCGCGATATTGCCATTGGCTTCGATGGCGAGCGAATCGAGAAAGGTCTTGTTGGCCCAGGTCGTCACGAAGCGGCCGGGCACTGCCGGCAGCGGCTCCGGCGCCAGCACGCCGGGCGAGACGATATCGAACGCTAGCACCACGCGCCGGCTGGTGGAGGCAGCGTAGACGGTCTTGCCGTCGGGGCTGAGGCCAACGCCGTTCAGATCTGGGCCGTGGATCAGGCGGGTGATTTTCGAACCATCGGGCAGGGCATAGAACAACCCGCCGGCATCGGTGGAATGATCGAAATGCTTGCCCAGATCAGTGAAATAGAAACCACCATGGGCATCGAACACAATGTCGTTGGGGCCGGACAGCTTGTGCCCGTCGCAGCTGTCGTACAAACGTTCCACCTTGCCGGTGGCGATATCGATGCGCTCGATTCGGCCCGTGGTGTAATCAGCCGCGGCATTTCCGGGCAGCAGGATGCCGTCCTGCTCATACCATTCAAATCCGCCGTTATTGCAGACATAGAGCGCACCATCCGGACCCACCGCCATGCCGTTGGGGCCGCCGCCCGGTGTCGCCACCGTCTCCTTGCGGCCATCGGGGTGGACGCGGGTGATGCGGCCGGGGCGGATTTCCACCACCAGCACTGAACCATCAGCCATGGCCACCGGCCCTTCCGGAAAGCCGAGCCCTTCGGCAATGATTTCGTGCGGATAGAAACCGGTCATGTGCATCCTCCCCAAAGGCAATACGACCATGGTGGCGCGGCTGGCGGCCAAGCGCAATCATCGCAAATGGGGAGGGCTTCAGCCTATCTTAACCCAAATCGGCCCATCGTCATGTAAAGGGAGTGTGCGGCAATGGGGCAAGAAACGGTGATTGGTGAAGTGGCGGGCGTCACGGCCGGCCATCTGCGCGTGGCGGTCGATATCGCAGTCGCCGGCAACCTGAAGGACAATCCTGACGAGGTGATCGCCTCTGCTGGCATGCTGGGCAGTTTGATCAAGGTGGAACCGGGCGGGCGCTGGGTGGTTGCCACCCTGCGCGGCATCACTTGGCAAGACAATGTCGCCATTGCAGAGGTTGATTTGGTGGACGAAGCCGGCATGGTCGGTGATCGCAGCATCAAGGGCTTCAGCCGCGGGGTGGGCACCTACCCGCGCGCCGGCAGTCTGGCCTACCCTAGGGCCAGCGCGGAATCGGCGCGGGTGCTTTCCGGTAATAATCGCCCGCACATCCAGATCGGCGTGGTCTATCCCACCGCCAACGTTAGGGCGGCGCTCTATTTCGATACGTTCCTTTCAAAGAATTTCGCCATCGTCGACCCCACCGGTACCGGCAAACCCACCTCCGCCGTGCTGATCCTGCACCGCATTATCGAAAAGGCCCCGGAGGGCCATGTCGTGATGATCGATCCCCACGCCGAATATGCCAAGGCGTTCGAGGACACCGGCATGGTGTTCAATGTCGACAATCTGGAACTGCCCTGCTGGTTGCTCAACCTGGAGGAGCATTGCGATGTGCTGTTGACCGGCGAAGGCGCCGCCCGCGCCGATCCGCGTGCAGCTGGATGAACTGGAAGCCGCCAAGCGACCGATGAGCGACGATCCGGTGTGCAACGAACTTTGGGTGAGGACCGGGGATGACAGCGACATGCTGAACCGCGTCCTCGCGCGCTGGCGGGCGAACGGTCGGGAGCTTTCTCCCCTCCCCTTAATGGGAAGGAAAGAGCGGGGCGGAGCCACGCCGTCGGACGAGTCAATAAAGGCGGCTTAGAGCCGCCTTTATCGCTCGCCGTCCGGACTCGCGCGAGCGGACAAACAGCTGCGCTATTTGCCCGCCGCGCTACGCTGCGAACTGATTCATGGTGTTGTGCGCACCACCAGCCTTCAGCGCCGCCTCCCCAGCAAAATACTCCTTGTGATCATCGCCGATGTCGGAGCCCGACATGTTCTGATGCTTAACGCAGGCGATGCCCTGGCGGATTTCGGCGCGCTGAACGTTCTTCACATAACCCAGCATCCCGGCGTCGCCGAAATACTCCTTGGCCAGATTGTCGGTGGACAAGGCGGCGGTGTGATAGGTCGGCAAGGTGATCAGGTGGTGGAAGATGCCCGCCTGCGCGGCCGCATCGCGCTGGAAGGTGCGGATGCGCTCGTCAGCTTCGGCGGCGAGATCGCTGTCGTCATAATCGACGCTCATCAGCTTGGCACGGTTATAGGCGCTCACATCCTTGCCGGCGGCGACCCAGGCGTCGAACACCTGCTGGCGGAAATTCAGCGTCCAGTTGAAGCTGGGCGAGTTGTTGTAGACCAGCTTGGCGGTCGGGATCACTTCGCGGATTCGGTTCACCATGCCGGCGATCTGGCCGATGTGGGGCTTTTCCGTCTCGATCCACAGCAGGTCAGCACCGTTCTGGAGGCTGTTGATGCAGTCGAGCACGCAGCGATCCTCGCCCGAACCGGCGCGGAACTGGAACAGGTTCGACGCGAGGCGCTTCGGCCGCAGCAGCTTGCCATTGCGGCTGATGACGACATCGCCATTGCCGACCTGGCCCACGTCGATCTCTTCGCAATCGAGGAAGCTGTTGTACTGGTCGCCAATGTCGCCCGGCTCGCGGCTGAAAGCGATCTGCTTGGTCAGGCCGGCACCCAGGCTGTCGGTGCGAGCAACGATGATGCCGTCCTCCACGCCGAGTTCCAGGAAGGCGTAACGGATGGCGCGGATCTTGGCGACGAAGTCCTCGTGCGGCACGGTCACCTTGCCGTCCTGGTGGCCGCACTGCTTCTCGTCCGAAACCTGGTTCTCGATCTGCAGCGCGCAAGCACCGGCCTCGATCATCTTCTTGGCCAGAAGGTAGGTGGCCTCGGCATTGCCGAAACCGGCGTCAATGTCAGCGATGATCGGTACGACATGGGTCTGATGATTGTCGATTTGATGCTCGATCGCCTTGGCCTTCACGGCATCGCCGGCGTCGCGGGCGGCGTCCAGATCGCGGAACAGCATGCCCAGTTCGCGCGCATCAGCCTGGCGCAGGAAGGTGTAGAGTTCTTCGATCAGCGCCGGTACGCTGGTCTTCTCGTGCATCGACTGATCGGGCAGCGGGCCGAACTCGCTGCGTAGCGCGGCAATCATCCAGCCCGAAAGATAGAGGTAGCGCTTGTCGGTGGTGCCGAAATGCTTCTTGATCGAAATCAGTTTCTGCTGGCCGATGAAGCCGTGCCAGCAGCCCAGCGACTGGGTGTAGCTGCCGTGATCGGCATCATAGGCAGCCATGTCGCGGCGCATGATCGCGGCGGTATAACGCGCGATGTCGAGGCCGGACTGGAACCGGTTCTGCAGGCGCATGCGGGCAACGCTTTCGGGGCTGATTGATTCCCAGCCGGGCTTGCCGTTGACGGCGGCCGCGGCCGCCAGGACTTGCGATTGATAGCTCATGGTCACTCCTTTGCACGGGCAAATGGCAGGGTGTGGGGCCGCCCTGCCGGTAAAACTTGTCAACGCCCTGCGCTTGGGCTACCGCCCGGTCAACCGGATTCAGTCAAAAAATCGTGTGTAAATGTCCCGCTTTCGCTGGATTACCTTGTGAAGCTGTAAAAATATTGACAGATTTGCCCGCCTCCGCTGCCGCTGTCGCACTGCCCGAAACCCTGGGCAGCGGGCGCAAGATCTTTGCCGGCGCGCGCGTCCGCCGCATCCGCACGAGCCGCGGTCTCACGCAGACGCGCATGGCCAATGATCTCGGTGTTTCAATCTCTTATCTGAACCTGATCGAGCGTGACCAGCGCCCGTTGTCAGCCAGTTTCCTGCTCAAGCTGGCGCAGAATTATGATCTCGATATCCGCAGCCTGACCGGCAATGACGAGGGCGAGTTGGTCGATGACTTGTCAAAGCTGTTCACCGATCCGCGCCTGATCGGCATCGACGTGCCGAAAGCTGAGTTGCGTGATCTGGCCGCCCGCGCGCCCGCCATTGCCCACGCGCTGCTGCGCCTAGCTGCAGCCACGCCGGCCACTGGACCGGAGCCGACGCCACCCGGCCCCATCGCCGCTGTCACAAGGATGATCGATGCCGCCGGCAACCATTTCCCCGCGCTGGATGAAGCCGCCGAAAAGCTGGCCGACGAGCTGCGCCTGTCCGGCCCCGATCTCAATGCGGCGGTGGTGGAACGGCTGCGCGCCCGCCACGCCATCACCGTGCGCGCCCTGCCGCTGGAAGTGATGCCCGGCCATCTGCGCCGGCTCGATCTCCACTCGCGTCAGTTGCAATTGTCGGAATCGCTGGATGCCGCCAGCCGGGGCTTTGCCGCTGCCGTGCAACTGGTGCTGATCGAACTGAAGGCCGAAATCGCCGCTACCATTGCCGGCGCCGGCATCGGCGACCCGCTCGAGGTGCGCGCGGCCACGGTTGCCATGGGGAAATATACCGCCGCCGCCACCCTTATGCCCTATGCGCGCTTTCTCGCCGCGTGCGAGGCGACCGGGTACGACGTGGAGCTGCTGCAATCCCGCTTCGGCCGCGGGCTGGAACAGGTGGCACACCGGCTCACCACGCTGCACCGCCCCGGCGCGCGCGGCGTGCCCTTCTTCTTCCTGCGGGTGGACCGGGCAGGCACCGTCTCCAAGCGCTTCGCCCCCGGCGCGTCCCCGCTGCCGGTCATCGGCGGCTGTGCGCTCTGGCACGTCTATCATGCCTTTGATCGGCCCGGCGAGATCCGACGCCAGCTGGTCGAACTGGAAGACGGCCAGCGTTTTCTCACCCTTGCTCGCACCATCCGCACCACCGCCCTGCCGTGGGGTGTGCCGCGCCCCGGCTTTGCCATCGGAATCGGCTGCGATGTCGCCCATGCCAGTGCCCTGTCGTGGAGCGCTGGCGTTGAGCTGAATGGACCGGCCACGCCGATCGGCCCCGGCTGTGCCGCCTGCCACCGAGCCGCCTGCCGTCAGCGCGGCGCGCCCCCCGCCGGCGCCCATCTAGCCTTCGACGAGCGCCAGCGCGTGCTGACGCCGTTCCGGTTCACCGATGAATAGGCCGCGCTCAGATTTGCAGGTTGGAGGCGTGGATATGCAGGATCCGCCACGTGCCGTCACGCCGCGCGAGCACGATCGTGCGCCGGCCAAGTCGATCGGGATTGTCGAAGTGGAATGTACACAGCGCCATGTCGCCAGCGACTTGGACCAGCAGATCCTGGATGATGTCGGGCCGGTGGTAGGGCGGGCCGGGGCGCTCCTGCCTGTAGCGCTCTGCCAACCGGCGCATGCCCGCTGGCATGCCCGCCGCCCGCTTCAGGCTGGTCCGGTCGGGCAGCGCACCGCCGGCGCTGGCCGTCAGGCCGTCAAAGCTGGTGGCATCGGGCGCGAAGGCGCCCTCCATCGCCTGCAGATCGCAGTTGGCAAAACTGCGCAGGAAAGCGCGCAACGCCGCCTCCGCGCTTGCAGCGTCATCCTGGCTGGCTGCCGCGACCGGCGCTGCGGTCAGCGCCAGTGCCAATCCGATGGCCTCGCGTCGGCTGGTTTCCGTCATCCTGCTCCTCCCTTCATTTCAACCCCTTCATCCTGACCTGAAAGGCCCACCATGACCAGCAATCCCGCCCTGAACGGCGTCGAGATCAAGGGCGCCATGCAGCCCGGTTTCGAAACCATCCTCACGCCTGAGGCGCTGGCCTTCGTCGCCCAGCTGCACCGCATGTACAACCCGACCCGGCTGGCGCTGCTGCGCGCGCGCGGCCAGCGGCAAGACTGGATCAACCACGAAGGCTTCATCGGCTTTGCGCCGGAATATTCGTCCATCCGCGATGATCGCTCGTGGACGGTGCGCCCCGCCCCCGCCGATCTGGCCGACCGCCGTGTCGAGATCACCGGGCCATGCGATCGTAAGATGGTTATCAATGCGCTCAACAGCGGTGCCAAATGCTACATGGCCTGCCTGGAGGACGCCTCGGCGCCGACCTGGGATGTAATGGTGCAGGGCCAGGTGAACTTGCGCGATGCGGTGGCCGGCACGATCAGCCTCGAAGATAAGGGCAAGACCTACAAGCTGAACGACAAGACCGCCGTGCTCATCTGCCGCCCGCGCGGCTGGCATCTCGATGAAGCGCACATGATCGTCGATGGCGAGCGCGTGGCGGGCGCCATCTTCGATTTCGGCCTCTATTTCTTCCACAATGCCAAGGCGTTGCTGGCCAAGGGCAGCGGTCCCTATTTCTACCTGCCCAAGCTGGAGCACAGCTTGGAGGCCCGGCTGTGGAACAATGTCTTCATCACGGCTCAGTCGATGCTGAACCTGCCGCTGGGCACCATCCGCGCCACCGTGTTGATCGAGACGCTGCCGGGTGCGTTTATGGCGGAGGAAATCCTTTATGAACTGCGCGATCACATCACCGCGCTGAACTGCGGCCGCTGGGATTATATCTTCAGCTATATCAAGACATTCCAGGCCGACGCCGCCAAGCTGCTGCCCGATCGTGCCGCCGTTACCATGAAGGTGCCGTTCATGGCCGCCTATGCCGCGCACGTGGTGCGGGTCTGCCACCGCCGCGGCGCGCACGCGATGGGCGGCATGAGCGCCTTCATCCCGGTCAAGGACGACGAAGCCGCAAACGAAGCGGCCTTCGCTGCCGTGCGCGCCGACAAGGAACGCGAGGCGACGCTGGGTCACGACGGCACATGGGTTGCCCACCCTGGCCTCGTCGGCGTCGCACGCGAGGTATTCGACCGGCTGATGCCGACGCCGAACCAGTTGCAGCTTATCCCGCACGGCGAGGCAACGCTGGCCGATCTGGTGACGCCACCGGATGGCCCGCGCACGCTCGCCGGCCTCACCAACAACATTAACGTTGGCATCGGCTATGTCGCTGCCTGGTTGCGCGGGCAGGGCGCGGTGCCGCTGCACAATCTGATGGAAGATGCCGCCACCGCCGAAATCAGCCGCACCCAGCTGTGGCAGTGGGGCAAGCATGGCGCCACGCTGGACAGCGGTGAGGCAGTGGACGCCGCGTTGATCACCCGCGTGACCGAGGAACAGCTGGCCGTTTACAAGGCCCAAGTGGGGGACAATTTCTTCGCCGCAGGCAAGTACAAGGAAGCCGCCGACCTGTTCCGGACATTGGTGCTGGCAGATCGGCTGGAACCGTTCCTGACCAACCCGGCTTATGATTTCTACTTCGCGAAGTGAGCTGTCCTGCTCCTCTCCCGCTTGCGGGAGGGGAGGCAAGCTTTACTGTTCGCGGAAGCCGCCCTTCGGCGCTGGCACGCCCATTTCAGCGACCATTGTCGGCGTTACTTTGTCCTTGTATTTGTTGCCGAAATTGCTGCGGACATAGTTGATCACGTCGGCGATCTGCTGATCGGTCAGTGCGCCGCGGAACCATGGCATGGCGTTTTTGCCGCCGGTCACCACCATGATCGGATAACCGGCTGCTTCCAGTGCGCCATTCTTCGCCAGCGCTGGGATCTTGCCTGCACCTTCGCCGCCCAGCGCGTTGGCCATGTGGCACGCCTGGCAGATATTCTGATAGACCTCCGCCCCTGGATGCGGAGCCGGCGGAGCCTTTGCCGTCTTCTGGGCCAGCGCCGGCGCGGCCATCAGAGCGGCAGCAAGCAGAAAGAAACGCATTGATCAGGCCTCCAAGGCGCGCTTGTGCAGGCGGGTGATGGCATCGAGCGACGACAGGATCGCGCCTTCCATCCAACAACCCACGTAGGACGCATGTTCGCCGGCCAGCACCAGCCGGTTATCGACGGCAACCAGCGTCTGATAATGTTCTTTGCGGGTATCCTCGTTCCACTGTGCGCAGCAGCCCAGGGTGAAGGGCACCCGGCTCCACGCCACGGTGGCGCCGCCAATGAATTCTTCCTTGTAGCGTCCGGGGTGGAACACGCTGCCCTGTTCGAGCGCGCGCTTGATGCGTTCTTCGGGCGGCATGCCCGCGAACTTGTAGCTGGCCGGGCCGAAGGTATAGGCACCCAGAATCACCGCTGGCCCGTCGCTATGCAGCTTACCCGACGGATAGGAGATCATGCTGATTTCCCGATCAGTGAAGCTAATGCCGCCATAGATTGCCTCTTCCTCTTCCCAGAATCGGCGCTTGAATTCGAGGCCGACCTTGACCGAGTTGGAATAGGGGATGGCGTGGATCGCGGCATCAAGGCCGGGCGAGCAATCGACGTCGATCTGGCTCAGCACCGACAGCGGGATGGTGCAGACGCAATAATCGGCTTCTGTGGTGCCAGTGACGCCGGTGCCGGTATCCTTGTGTGTTACCGTCACCTTGCCGGCCTGCTGGCTGATGCTGGTAACCTTCTGGTTGTACCGGATCTTGCCTTCCACCTGTTTGGCAAAGCCGCGGCCGATCATGCCCATGCCGCCCACCGGCTGGAACATCGCATGCTGGTGATCAATGTTCATGTGTTGGGCAACGGTGCGCCAGATGCCGGAATCAAGGATATCCTTGAAGGCGTGGGGATCAGACGGGATAGGCTCGCCCAGCACGCCGCCGCCCTGTGCCCGTTCAAAACCGCGCCGGCGCGACGAGCGGTAGTTCTTGGAATATTTGAAATTCTGATCCAACGCCCCCCATTCTCGCAGCGCGAAGCGCAGGCGATCGGCGTCTTCGTTGGTCATAACCGAATCAAGGCCGCGATTGTCGATGGCCTTGGCCAGCAGTTCGGCGACATTGCCATCCCAATCGGCATGCAGCTCACGATATCGCATCGGTTTGCCGCCGAAGGCTTTTGCCGAATGCACCAGCGCTTGCTGGTTCATCTGGATGAACGGCTCCAGCGCCACGCTGAATTTCTTGCAATAATGCAGCAGGGCGCGGTGGTGATAGGGAATGCGCCACGGGCCGGGGTTGAGATAATTGCTTTCGGAGAAGCCAACTTTCTGCGTGGCGCCGCCCAACTCGGTATAGCTGTCCCCGCCATAGAGCGACCAATTCCGGCCACCGGGGCGATTGTTGTATTCGAGGATCTGTACCTCGTAACCGGCCTTGGCCAATTCATAGGCGGCCAGCATGCCGGCGAGGCCAGCCCCCAGCACGACCACCCTTGTGCCCGGCCGTGCACCTTGCAGATTGGGCGGCCCGGCAAACTGGGTTTCCTTGGCATGGCCCAGCACTTCCATTGCCTGATACAGCACGGCTGTTCCCGCCATCATGCCGATCGCGCGCAATACCTCGCGACGTGTCGGCCCCTGTGCCGAAAGATGCTCAGCCAAGTTCATGAAATCCTGCTACCCCCTGAAGCCCTGCCAATACCAGTGGCACTTGCCGAGCGGTCATGCCAACCCGCAATATCACTATCAGGTCGATGCGCCCTGCTCCGGTCGGCTGATAGTGGCGAAATGACGGGGTTTGCCAACGGCTTTTCCTGTGTCGGCCACCATAGAAGCGGCGCAGAGCGCTCAATAATCACTACCTCCGAAATCACTTTCGGCACGGTCGGCAAACTTGGTGAACTGCTTGATGAAGGTCAGCGGCACCGTGCCAGTGGCGCCGTGCCGCTGCTTGGCGATGATCACTTCGGCGAGGCCAAAGATTTTCTCCGCCTTTTCCCGCCACTTCATGTGTTTGTCCGCCTCTTCGGGATCGGGTTGTTTCAGTCCGTGGTAATATTCCTCGCGATAAACGAACATTACGATATCCGAATCCTGCTCGATCGTGCCGGATTCGCGCAAGTCGGCTAGCTGCGGCCGCTTGTCCTCGCGGTTTTCCACGGCGCGGGACAGCTGCGACAATGCGATCACCGGCACCTGCAGTTCCTTGGCCAGCGTCTTGAGGCCGCGGGTGATTTCCGAGATTTCCTGCACGCGGTTGTCACCGCCGCTGTTCTTGGAGCCAGACAGCAACTGCAAATAGTCGACCACGATCAGCCCGATGCCGTGCTGGCGTTTCAGACGGCGGGCGCGGGTGCGCAGCGCGGCGATGGACAGGCCCGGCGTATCGTCGATCCACAGCGGCAGCGCGGCCAGTTCGGTGGAGGCGCGGGCCAGCCGCGTGAAATCATCGTCACTGATCTTGCCCATCCTGAGCGATTCGCCGTTCACTTCCGATTGTTCGGCCAGGATGCGGGTGGCGAGCTGATCCGCCGACATTTCAAGGCTGAAGAACGCCACCGGTGCGCCAGAGGACTTGTCAGGCTCGATGCCGCGCGCCCTGTCCTGGGAAAAGCGCTGGGCACAGGCAAAGGCGATGTTGGTGGCAAGGCTGGTCTTGCCCATCGCCGGGCGGCCAGCGAGGATGAGCAAGTCGGACTTGTGCAGGCCGCCCATCTTCTCGTTCAGGCCAGTGAGGCCCGTGGTGTAACCCGAAAGATGGCCGCCGGACCGTTTGGCCCGGTCGGCCTGGGCGACAGCTTCGCGGGCGGCCTCGAGGAAGGTCTTCACCGTGCCTTGTACTTCGCCGGCTTCGGCGACCTTGTAGAGCGCCATTTCAGCTGCTTCGATCTGGGTGATAGGCGCGATGTCGCGGCTGGTGTCGCTCGCCTCGGTCACCATATCGCGGCCCACCCGGATCAGCTCACGCAGCAGAGCAAGGTCATAGATTTGCTGGGCAAAATCCTTTGCCGCCAACAGCGCCGCGCCATTCTGGGTGAGGCTGGCGAGATAGCCCGGCCCGCCCAGCTCGGCCATCGCCGGATCCGTATCGAACATGGGCTTGAGCGTGACCGGGGTCGCCGCCATCGCTCGTGCCGACAAGGTCAGGATAGCGGCATAGATGCGCCCATGTAGCGCATCGGCGAAATGCTCCGCCTTCAATTTGGTGATGACGTCTTCCACCAGCCGGTTGTCGATCATCAGCGCGCCGAGCAGGGCCGCTTCGGCCTCGAGATTCTGCGGCAGCGTCGCCGTCGCCGGGCCACCTTCAACAACGCGAAGCGGGGTGATCGAAGGAGGGAGACTGGCCATGCCTGCGTCATCGCGCAACGCCACGGCAAAGCCAAGGCGGCTCCACAAATTTCATGGTGGGCAGGCCTGTGGACAAGCGAGGGACAGCGGGTGAACAAGTGGTGCCGCTTGCCGAGAGCGCGCACAATCGCGTAGAGCCGCCGCCGTGAGCAACATTCCCGATTATCGCGGCCGTTCGGCGGCCCGCCTTGCCGCCGTGCAGGCTCTCTATCAGCTTGAGATGCGCGGCGAGACCGTGCCCAAGCTTTTGACCGAATTCCACAAGCACCGGCTGGGGCAGGAAATTGAAGGGGCTGAGTATCTTGCCGCCGATGAACCGTTCTTCGACGATGTGGTCGCCGGCGTTGCGGCCCGCCAGGCCGAGCTGGATGAACTGATCGCCAGCGGGCTGGCCGAAGGTTGGTCGCTCAACCGGCTCGACCGGCCCATGCGGGCGCTGCTGCGGGCGGCGGTGTATGAGCTGGTGGCGCGGGCCGATGTGTCGGCGGCCACCGTGATCAATGAATATGTGGACGTCGCCCACGCCTTTCATGACGACAAGGAAGCCAAGTTCGTCAATGGCTTGCTGGATGCAGTGGCCCGCAAGGTGCGCGGCTGACAGCGATGGCGGAGCGGGACTTCATCGCCCGCTTGCTTGCGCCACTGGCGAAGACGAGCGCCGCGCGCGGTTTGGCGGATGACGCCGCAGTGTGGACCCCGCCGTTGGGCCGCAACCTGGTGTTTACACACGATATATTGGCGGCCGGCGTCCACTATCTGCCCGCTGACCCGCCTTCCGATGTGGCGTGGAAGCTGCTGGCGGTGAACCTGTCGGATCTGGCTGCCATGGCGGCTACTCCGGCCGGTGTGTTGCTAGGGCTGGGTGTGTCGGCGGCGGAGGACGATGCCTGGCGCGAGGCCTTTGTAGCCGGTCTTAGTAGAGCTCTGGAAACATTCAATGTTTCGCTGTGGGGCGGCGATACTGTCAGCGGCCTTGATCGCGCCGTACTGGGCCTCACGGCGGTTGGTT
The DNA here is from genome assembly GCA_943369475.1 of Sphingomonas paucimobilis. Lineage (GTDB taxonomy): Bacteria > Pseudomonadota > Alphaproteobacteria > Sphingomonadales > Sphingomonadaceae > Sandarakinorhabdus > Sandarakinorhabdus paucimobilis_A. The sequence continues at coordinate 87,815 of CALRNJ020000006.1, forward strand.
GGGTGGAGCCGGGCAAGGCGCTGGGCCGCGCCGGTGCGCGGCCGGGCGACCTACTCTATGTGTCGGGCACGATCGGCGATGCCGGGCTGGGCCTGGCCGTGGCACAGGGAAAATCGCCTTTTGACAAGCAGTTGCTGAACCGCTTCCGTCGGCCGACGCCTCGCCTCGCTCTGGGGGCGGCGCTGGGTGGGGTGGCGACTGCGGGGATGGATGTGTCCGATGGCCTGCTGATCGACGCGCAACGCCTGGCGGCCGCCAGCGGCGTGGCGCTGGAGATTGATTTGGATGCCGTGCCGTTGTCCCGCCCGGCAGCCGGCCTGGATGATCTGCTCGTCCGGGTCACGGCCGGCGATGATTATGAACTGCTGTTTTCGCTGCCACCCGGTGCCGGACCGTTGCCGGCCAGTGCCGGGCCGGTGGCGGCGGTTGGCCGGGTGCTGCCGGGCGCTGGCGTTTCGCTGCTCCATGCCGGCGCTCCGGTTCCGCTGCCCACCCGGCTGGGCTGGGAACACGGCTGAGCCGGCTCACCCCCGCGCGATTTTTGGCACCAGATCCTGCAGCGCCGCCACCAGCCGCTCACAATCTTGCGGTTTGGTGAACAGCCCCGGCGTCACGCGGATACAGGCGCCATCCGCCAGCCCCGAACGGTGCACGGTCATGATCTTGTACTGATTGAACAGCGTGTCGGTGATGGCGATATTGTCGGCTAGGCTGGTGTGCCCGGCAATGCGGAAACTGGTGATCGCCCCGAACGTCGCCGGATCATCGCCCAGCATGATTTCCAGCCCCGAAAGGCCGCGCAGCGGCTGCACCCAGCGGTTGCGCAGATATTGCAGCCGCGCCAGCTTCATCGGCACCGGCAGCACCTGTTCCTGGAAATCCAGCGCGGCCGGCAAGGTGAGCTGCGGCGCATAATCCAGCGTGCCCTGGTGCACCTTGGCCTGCACATCGTCCGGCTTTGCATCCGGCTCGGCTGCAGCCGCGGCAATCATCGGCGCGGCGCCCGGGCGGATCCAGAAGCCGGCGACGCCGACCGGCGCGCCAACCCATTTGTGGAAATTCAGCACGACATAATCCGCACCAAAATCCGGGACCAGGAACGGCCGCATCCTGAAGCTCTGCGCGCAATCCACCAGCACCATCGCACCCGCCGCTTTGGCCAGTGCCGCGATCTCGGCCACCGGCACCACCATGCCGCTCTTGTGTGTGCCATGGGTGAGCAGCACGAATTTCAGGCGAGGCGTTTTGCGGATCGCTTCGGCATAGGCGGCAATCACGTTCTCCCGCGTTGGCGCACGTGGCAAGGCGATAAACACCCCCTGCGCCCGGCGGCTTTTTGCTAGGGACCGCATCGCATGATGGCTGGTTTCATAATCAGAATCAGACCACAGGATCGCATCACCTTGGCCCACGCCGGCGAACTGGCTGATCAGTGCCTGCAGGCCTTCGGCGGCATTGCGGCAGAAACCGATCTGTTCAGGCTGCACGCCCATCGCGGCCGCCGCGCGGGCCTTCACTTGACCCTGATCTTTGCGCATCGCCCGGCGGGCATAGATGCTGGTCTCGCGGTTCAGCCGCTCCACGATGGCCTTGTGGGTTTCCGCCACCGGTTTGGCCATGTTGCCCCAATAGCCATGCTCCAACTGGGTCACCGGGCCGGCCATACTGGGATAAAGCGCAGCAATTCGCGCCCAGCCTGCTTCATCATCCGGCGCGATTATGCCGGTTGGCAGAGCAGCAGCGGAAGCCGCTTTGGAAGATACCGCTGCGGCCGCACTGGCAAGCATAATCGCGTCTCGTCTTGAAATCTGCATTGCAGATGCTCCCTATCCCTTTGCTGCGTAACGTCATCTACCAGCTTGCGTTCGGCAAAAGCCATGTCATGTTGCGACAAACTGCCCAAGACCCATCTTAATGGGCGCGGCAGTCAACAAGGGGAAGGGGACCAATGGATAGCGTCGTTCTGGCCATCATCTGCGGAATAGCCGCCGTGGCCTATGGAGTGATCACCTCACGCCAGGTGCTCAGCGCCTCGGCGGGCAATGCCCGCATGCAGGAAATCGCGAAAGCCATCCAGATCGGCGCTGGTGCCTATCTCACCAAGCAATATACCGCTATCGCCATCGTTGGCGTAATCGTGGCCGCACTGGTCGGAATCTTCCTAGACGTCATCCCTGCCATCGCCTTCGTGCTCGGCGCCGTTCTGTCGGGCGCTACCGGCTTCATCGGCATGAACATTTCGGTGCGCGCCAACGTGCGCACCGCGGAAGCTGCGCGCCAGTCGCTGCAGGCCGGCCTCACCATGGCATTCCGTTCGGGCGCCGTGACGGGCATGCTGGTTGCCGGCCTCGCGCTGCTCGCCATCGCGGGATATTTCTATGCGCTGGTCACCTCGGGCCTTGAGCCGACCAGCCGAGCCGTCGTCAACGCGCTGGTTGCGCTGTCGTTCGGTGCTTCGCTCATCTCCATCTTCGCGCGCTTGGGCGGCGGCATCTTCACCAAAGCGGCCGACGTGGGCGCCGACATGGTCGGCAAGAACGAACTCGGCTTTGACGAAGACGATGATCGCAACCCCGGCGTGATCGCCGATAACGTGGGCGATAACGTCGGCGATTGCGCCGGCATGGCGGCCGATCTGTTCGAAACCTACGTGGTCACCATTGGTGCCACCATGGTACTGTGCGCCCTTCTCGTCACTGGCGGCGATGCTGCGAAACTGATGACATTGCCGCTGCTCGCTTGCGGCGTCTGCATCATCACCTCGATCATCGGCACCTATTTCGTGCGCCTTGGCGGCGGTTCCATCATGGGCGCGCTCTACAAGGGCCTGATCGTGACCGGCGTGCTGTCGGTGCCGGCGCTGTGGTTCGCCACCCAGGCGATCTTCCCCGACATGAACGCCGTGATCGGCGCTGATGCCACGGTTGCCGGCGAGGCCATCAAGGTTGCCGGCGTCGAAGGCGGCTTCACCGGTGCTTCGCTGTTCTACTGCATGCTCATCGGCCTGGTCGTCACCGCGCTGATCGTGTGGATCACAGAATATTACACTGGAACCGATTATCGCCCGGTGCAATCGATCGCCAAGGCATCGGACTCGGGCCACGGCACCAACGTCATCCAGGGCCTTGCCGTGTCGATGGAATCGACCGCACTGCCCACGTTGGTGATCGTTGCCGGCATCATAGCCACCTTCAAGCTGGGTGGCCTGATCGGCATCGCCTTTGCCGCTACCGCAATGCTGGCTCTGGCCGGCATGATCGTCGCGCTGGATGCCTATGGCCCCGTCACCGATAACGCCGGCGGCATTGCCGAAATGGCCGGCCTAGATGGGGAAGTGCGCCAGCGCACCGATGCGCTGGACGCGGTCGGCAACACCACCAAGGCCGTCACCAAGGGCTATGCCATCGGTTCGGCCGGTCTTGCCGCCCTTGTGCTGTTTGCCACCTATACCGAGGATCTGGCGCAGTTCTTCAAGGATGTGCCGGTCGATTTTTCGCTGTCCAATCCCTACGTCGTCGTCGGGCTGCTGCTCGGCGCGCTGCTGCCTTATCTGTTCGGCGGCATGGCGATGACAGCGGTGGGCCGCACAGCCCAGGCCGTGGCGCAGGACATCCGGGCCCAGTTCCGCGAAAACCCCGGCATCGCCACCCGCGAAGTAAAGCCTGATTATGCGCGCACCGTCGGGCTGGTGACGGCTGGCGCCATCAAGGAAATGATCGTGCCGTCGCTGCTGCCGGTGCTGGCCCCCGTAGTGGTCTATTATGTGATAACCGCCGTGGCCGGCCAAGGCAACGGCTTTGCCGCCCTGGGCGCGCTTCTGATGGGCGTGATCATCTCAGGCCTGTTCGTCGCCATCTCTATGACCTCGGGCGGCGGCGCGTGGGACAACGCCAAGAAGGTGATCGAACAAGGCGCCTACGGCGGTAAGGGCTCCCCTGCTCACCAGGCGGCGGTGACCGGGGACACCGTGGGTGACCCCTACAAGGACACCGCCGGCCCGGCCGTGAACCCGATGATCAAGATCACCAACATTGTGGCGCTGCTGCTGCTTGCGGCCCTCGCCGGCCACTGATCGCTGGTGACGCGATTAAACGGGGGGCAGGCCTTGCGGTCTGCCCCTTTTGTTTGGGATGTGGCCTGTTAGCATGATGACCAGCCACAGGGATTTGCCGCGAAGGATCTGAAATGATGCATGTTCGATTGCTCGGGCTGGCGCTGCTGATGTTGCCGGTGGCGGCAAACGCGGCGATCAGCGATGCCGAGCGCGAGGCGATCACGGCCAACGTTGATGGCCGTGCCCCGGTGCTCGCGGAAACGGCGAAGGCCATCTGGGGCTTTGCCGAAGTCGGCTACCAGGAAAGCCGCAGCTCGGCCCTGCTCCAGAAACAATTGCAGGCGGCGGGCTTCACGGTAACGCCGGGCATCGCCGGCATGCCGACGGCCTTTGTCGCCAGTTTCAAGTCGGGCCCGGGCCCGGTCCTCGCCATCCTCGCCGAGTATGATGCGCTGCCGGGGCTGGCGCAGACGGCGACGCCGGCGCGCAGCGCCATCCCCAACCAGGTCGCCGGCCATGCCTGTGGCCACAACATCTTCGGCGCCGCATCGGTAACCGCGGCAATCGCGGTGCGGGACTGGATGAAGACTAATGCCATCGCCGGCGAAATCCGCGTTTATGGCACCCCCGCCGAAGAAGGTGGGTCGGGCAAGGTCTATCTCGTCCGCGCCGGGGTTTTCGACGATGTGTCGGCCACGCTGCACTGGCACCCGGGTGACGCCAACAGCGTGTCGGTGGGCAAGAGCCAGGCCAACATGAGTGGCAAGTTCCGGTTCCGCGGCCTGTCGGCGCACGCTTCTTCGGCTCCCGACAAGGGCCGATCGGCGCTCGATGGCGTCGAGATCATGAACGTGGCGACCAATTACCTTCGCGAACATATCCCGGCCGGCACGCGGATCCATTATGTGACGACCAATGGCGGCGAAGCCCCCAATGTCGTCCCCGATTTTGCCGAAGCCTATTATTATGTGCGCCACACCGACCCGGAAATCGTCAAATCGGTTATGCAACGGGTGAAACTGGCTGCACAAGGCGCGGCCATCGCCACCGGTACAACCGTGGATTACGAATCGACCGGCGGCGTCTATTCGATTTTGGGCAATGATGTGCTCGCCGGTGTGATGCACCGCAACCTGGCCCGCGTGGGCGGCGTGAAATGGAGCGCGGAGGAAAGCCGCTGGGCCGATGCCATCGCGCCAACCCTTCCAACCAAGCGCCCATTTGCATCGGCAACCGAGGTCGGTCCGATCATCGAAGAGGATCACGGCGGCTCCACCGATGTGTCCGATATCAGCTGGGTCACCCCCACCATGGGCATGCGGGCGGCGACCTGGGTGCCCGGCACCCCGGCGCACAGCTGGCAGGCGGTGGCGGCATCGGGCATTTCGATCGGGGCCAAGGGCGGCGTTGTCGCGGCCAAGGCACTGGCGCTCACTGCCGCTGATCTGTTCCGCAGCCCTGATGTGCTGGCGGCCTCGAAGGCGGAACTGCTGCGCCGGCGCGGCGCCGATTTCCGCTACCAGTCGATGGTCGGCGATCGCGCACCGCCGCTGGATTACCGCAAGCCGATGGCGCCCAATCCCTAAAGGTAAAAGCGCAACTGGTGGCTGGGGCTCAAGTCCCCAGCCACCAGTTGCGCTCAGGCGGTCCTCGCGATGGGCATGGAAGTTTTAAGATCTGGGTCTGGAGGGTTATCCCAACGAACTGCTGCAGGGTCTGCGACCCTCCCCGCCTGAGGCCCCTCTTCACTCTTCCGCTTCCATCCCGCCTTGTTTGAGCAGTTCGCGCGTCAGCGGGCGGTGTAGCGGCGTTGGCGGCGGCGGGCTTTGGTGGGGTTGGCGCGCCAGCCTTCGCGTTTATCGTGCACGGCGTGTTGCAGATCGTCGGCCTGGGTTATGTCGGCGGCGTCCTGGGGGGAGGTGCGTTTGGGCATTTTGATCCTCCGGTTGGGGGGGCGGCGTAGCAAGCGGGGCCTCGGATCAAGTCCGGTGCGACGGGGATAGGGATTAGGCGAGGGTGGCTAGGAAGGTGGCGGCCTGTTCCTTGATCCGGGCTTGCTCCTCGGGTGAGAACCGCCGCCAGCCGTCGTACATGCGCCACAGGCGTTGGTTGCTGCCGAGTGTTTCTTCGTGGCGGGCGAGGAAGTCCCAATAGAGGGAGTTCAGCGGGCATGCGTTGTGGCCGGTGCGTTGTTTGACGTCGTAGCGGCAGCTTTTGCAGTGGTTGCTCATGCGGTTCACATAGGCGCCACCGGCGGCGTAGGGCTTGGTGGCCATCAGGCCGCCGTCGGCGAATTGGGACATGCCGATGACGTTGGGGGCCTCCACCCATTCCAGCGCGTCGGCATAGACGGCGAGGTACCAGCGGTGGACTTCGGCGGGATCGGTGCCGACCAGCATGGCGAAATTGCCCAGGATCATCAGGCGCTGGATATGGTGGGCCATGGCGTTACGGTGCGTGGCGTCCACGGCTTCGGATAGGCACTTGAGATCGGTGGGTGCGCCCCAGAACAGCGCGGGCAGGGGCCGAGTGGCGCCGAGGTGGTTGCGCGCCGTGTAGTCCGGCCCTGCGAACCAGTAGAGGCCGCGCACATATTCGCGCCAGCCGAGAATCTGGCGGATGAAGCCTTCGACGGCGTTCAGAGGCGCGGTGCCGGCGTGGTATGCGGCTTGTGCGGCCTGGCAGACTTCGATTGGGGAGAGCAGGCCGAGGTTGAGCGCGGGCGAGAGCAGGCTGTGGTTGAGCACATCCTCGCCGGTGACCATCGCGTCCTGAAAATCACCGAAGCCAGGGAGGCGGTGGGTGATGAAGTCGGTGAGGGCCTTTAGCGCGTCGGCGCGGGTTACGGGCCAAGCGAAGCTTTCCAGTGAACCGAAATGATTGTGGAAGCGGGCCTGCACCAGCGCCAGCACGTCTTGCGTGATGGCATCGGGGGCGAAGCTGACGGGGGGCGTGAAGCGGTGGCCTTTCGGAACACACTTGCGGTTTTCCAAGTCGAAATTCCACTGGCCGCCGATGGGCTGATCACCATCCATCAACAGGCCAGTCTGGCGACGCATGATGCGGTAGAAATCCTCCATGATCATGCGCTTGCGGCCCGTTCCCCACTGCGCGAACTGTTTGACGCTGCAGATGAATCGATCATCATCGAGAATATTGAGCGGCAGGCGGGCGCGTTCGGCCCATGCGCGCTGGCTTTCCACCACGCGCCATTCGCCGCCCGCAACCGTGACGATGCGTGTGGCGCTGTGGCGCTGCGCAGCGCGGGCGACTTCGCCGGTAAAATCGCCCATGTTGGCGGGATCATCAAGCCGCACATAATCCACCGTCCAGCCCGCGCTGCGCAGTTCATCGGCGAAGTGACGCATGGCGCTGAAGAACAGGGCGATCTTTTGCGGGTGATGGGGCACGTAGGTAGCCTCTTCGGCCACCTCCATTATCAGCACGACCGCTTCGGCAGGCGTAACGGCGCGCAAGCTGGCGAGGTTGTGGGAGAGTTGATCGCCGAGAATGGGCACGAGGGTGATCATGTGCCGGGTGTGACCGGGGTGGGCGCGGGCTGCAACACGGCGCGGTGTCGCGCGGCACCTCTCTCCTCCACGGGGAGAGGTGATAGGTTGCGGGCCCTCGCCTCCCGAGTAAGCTTCCCGAAGAACAACCGCCCGGGACGCCGCAGCCATGTCGATCGATTTCGAGATTCCAGCCGAAGCCAAGGCCGTTCGTGAGCGGGTGCGCCAATGGGTGAATGATGAGTGCCGGCCGGCTGAGCAGGCGCTGAAGGACGGCGCGGATTACAAGACAGTGCTGGGTGAGCTGAGGGCCAAGGCGCGGGCACAGGGCCTGTGGCTGCCGTTCATTCCCAAGGAACATGGCGGCATGGGACTCGGCCCGCTGGCCAATGCACTGGTGCAGATGGAGCTGGGGCAGAGCCACCTTGGCGCGCTGTCGATGAACAGCCAGGGGCCGGATGATGCGACGATGCTCACCCTGCTGGCGCATGGGACGGAGTTTCAGAAGGAGAAGTATCTGAAGCCGCTGCTGAATGGCGAAAAGCGGGTCTGCTATTCGATGACCGAGAAGGCCGCGGGCGCCGATGCCACCGGCATGCGCACCACCGCGGTGAAGGATGGCAACAGCAATTATATCATGAATGGCGAGAAGTGGTTCTCGTCGGCCGCCAGCGCCGCCGATCTGGCCGTGGTGATGGCGCGCACCGATCCGGATGCGCCGCGTCACCGGCAGTTTTCCACCTTCATCGTGGAACTGCCCAACCCCGGCTACATCATCAAGCGCAACATCAAGACGATGGCGATCGAAGGCCCGCTGTCCCAGGTGATGGGCGGCGGCCACAGCGAGATAGAGATCAAGGATCTGGTGGTGCCGGCGGAAAATCTGCTGGGCGGCGAAGGCAATGGCTTCAACATGGGGCAGCACCGGCTGGCTTATGGCCGGCTGCGCCACGGCATGCACAATGTGGCCATGGCGCAGCGCGCGCTCGATCTGGCGACGGCGCATGTGACGCAGCGCGAGACGTTCGGGAAGCGGCTGAGCGACCGGCAGGGCGTGCAGTTCATGCTCGCCGAGTGCGCCAGCGAGCTTTACATGGCGCGGCTGATGCTGCTGCACATCGCCTACAAGGCGGAAAAGGGCCTGGACCTGCGGCAGGAGAACAGCATCGCCAAGGTGTTCCTGGCCCATATGGTGCATAAGGTGGTGGATACCGCCATCCAGTTGCACGGTGCGCTCGGCTACAGCCAGGATACTCCGCTGGCGAGCTGGTACACCCATATCCGCTCGCAGCGGCTGGTCGATGGGCCAGATGAAGTCCACCGCTGGACGGTGGGCCGCAACGTGATCAAGGCCTATCAGGCGCATGGCACCACAGCTTCGGCGGCGGGTGGGGATTTGATCTAGGATCGATTTCACCAAAGTTGATCCGTCGCCCCGTGCTTGACACGGGGCGACGGATCAAGTCCGGGGCGACGATCGTTTCAATCAGAGTGCAATCGACCCTCGAGGGCACAGGCACGAAAAAGGCCGGACATGGCTGCCCGGCCTTCTCGTTTGCCAGCAAGCAGCGCTTACGCCGCCAGCGCGATGCCTTCGTAGCGGGACAGGTGAAAATCCACGCTGCCGAACTGGTTTTCGATCAGCGTGGCGCGCTTGAAATAATGGCCCACCGCCAGTTCCTGGGTGATGCCGATGCCGCCGTGGATCTGCACGGCGTTCTGGCCGACGAACTTGGCGCCCTTGCCCACCTTGGCCTTGGCCATCGATACGGCGGCGCTGCGTTCGGCAGTGTCGAGCTTCAGCGTGGCCATCATGGTCATGGAAACGGCCTGTTCGACCTCCATGAACATGTCCACCAGGCGGTGCTGGATGACCTGGAAATCACCGATCGCCTTGCCGAACTGCTTGCGCTGCTTGGCATAATCAAGCGTGGTGGCGTGCAGCACTTTGAGCACGCCGCACGCTTCTGCACACAGGGCGGCGGTTGCTTCGTCCACCACAGCTTCGATCAGCGGCAGCGCTTCTTCGCGCAGCACATGTTCGGCGCCTACGGCGACATTCTCGAAGTAGACTTCGCTGGCCGAGGTGCCGTGCACGGTGAGATAATCGCGGCGAGTGATGCCCTTGGCGTCGGCCGGGATCAGCAGCAGCGCCACGCCGCCAGCATCGCGCTGGCCGCCAGCGGTGCGCGCCGTCACCAGCAGGTGCGTGGCATGCGCCGCGCCTTCCACGACAGCCTTGTGGCCGTTCAACTGGCCCCCCTTCAGCGTGGTGGTGAGATCGTTCAGGTAGAAACGGCCATGCGGCTCATAAGCGGCAAAGGCGATGCGGGTGGTGCCGGCTATGATCGACGGGATCACGGCATCAGCTACGGCGCCGCCGACATGCTTCAAGGCGCCGCCGCCGATGACGATGGTGGAGAGATAGGGTTCGAGCACGATTGCGCGGCCCATCTCCTCCATCAACACCATATTCTCGATTGCGCCGCCGCCCAAGCCGCCGTGTGCTTCACTGAACGAAGCGCCCAGGATCCCGAGCTCCTCGGCAAAGGCCTGCCATACGGCCGGGTTCCAGCCCTTGCCGTCACGCACCACCTTCTGGCGGGCGTCGAAATTGTAAGTGTCGGCAAGGTAGCGCGAAAGCATGTCGCGCAGCATGGTCTGTTCTTCAGTGAAATTGAAATCCATGTTCCGTCCCCAAGTTGATGCCCCGGCGCTGCCGGGGCATCTGAATCAAAGCCCCAGCACCATCTTTGCGATGATGTTGCGCTGGATCTCGTTGGACCCGCCATAGATGCTGGTCTTGCGCATGTTGAAATACACCGGCGCGGTGCGGCGGGCGCTGTCCGGGCCGACGGCGAAGCTGTTGTCGCCTTCGCCCATCGAACGGAAGTATGGCGCACCATAGGTGCCGGCGGCTTCCAGCGCCAGCTCTGTGAGCCGCTGCTGGATTTCGGTGCCCTTGATCTTGAGCAAGGACGATTCCGGCCCCGGGCCCTTGCCGCTGCTTTCGCCGGCGAGCGTGCGCAGTTCGGTATATTCCAGCGCCGCCAGATCGACTTCCAGTTCGGCCACCTTGCGCTTGAAGAACGGGTTGGCCAGCAGCGCATCGCCACCATCGGCGGTGTTGCGGGCCACCTGCTTGATGCGCTCCACGTTGCGCTTGGAAGCGGCCACGCCGGCGATGCCGGTGCGTTCGTGGGCCAGCAGGAACTTGGCGCAGGTCCAGCCCTTGTTTTCGTGAAACACGCGGTTTTCCACCGGCACGATCACGTCTTCCAGCCAGACTTCGTTAACCTCATGCTCACCACCCAGTGTGATGATCGGGCGCACCGTGATGCCGGGCGTCTTCATGTCGATGAGCAGGAACGAAATGCCTTCCTGGATCTTTGCGGTGGGATCGGTGCGAACGAGGAAGAAACCCCAATCGGCATGCTGCGCCATCGTCGTCCAGGTCTTCTGGCCGTTGACGCGGTAATATTCCTTGCCATCGTCGCCCGTGAAACGCTCGGCGCGGGTGCGCAGCGAAGCAAGGTCGGAACCGGCGCCGGGTTCGGAGTAACCCTGGCACCACCAATCTTCACCCGAAAGAATACGGGGCAGGAACTTGGCCTTCTGTTCCGGCGTGCCGAACGTGTAGATCACCGGACCCACCATCGACAGGCCGAAGGGCATCAACCGCACGGTGTCGGCAGCAGCAGTCTCTTCCGACCAAATGTAACGCTGGGTGGCGGTCCAGCCGGTGCCGCCATATTCGGTCGGCCAGGCCGGCACAATCCAACCTTTTTCATGCAGCACCTTGTGCCAGGCAAGGAAATCTTCCTTCGCCATTTCCTCGCCCTCGTCGACCTTCTCACGCAGATAAGACGGATAGGCATCGCGGATGAAGGCGCGTACTTCGTCACGAAAGGCAACATCTTCGGCGCTGAAATTCAGGTCCATGGCTTCACTCCCCAGCTTGCAGGTTGACGTTTACGTAAACCCGAATCGAGAGCGCGGCAACCCTGTGAATAATGTCGCTGCGGCGTCTTGTGCGGAAGGCAGCGACCCCCACATTCAGCCCATGCTAAACATGGTCTCGCTCCTGATCGGTCTGGTCGCCCTCGGCCTCGCCATCTTCGCCTTCCTGCCCTTCCTCGGCTGGGCCAACTGGGCGATCATCCCGCTGGCCATGGTCGGGCTGGGGCTGGGCTTCCTGTCTGGCAAGGGCGCGGGGCGAAACCTCAACCTGATCGTGATCGTGGTCGGCGCGTTCCGGCTGTTCATGGGCGGCGGGATTCTTTGATCCAGACATTGTTATCCCGACATTGGTCGGGGTAACGAGAGTTATTGGGCGCGGTTGTGCTCCTCCCGTTCCCGGTGGAAGATGTGCGTGGCCATCATCGCCCCCATCACCGGCGCGACCAGATTCAGCACCGGCACCGCGAACATCCCGGCTATGCCGATGCCGATGCCCCATGAATCCCACTTGTGCTGGCCAGGCCAAGCCCGGGATTCGCCGAGGGGGACGTGTCGGGCGGCGACGGCTTCGAGATACTCGCGGCCCAGGGCCCAGCCGTTAGCAAGGATGAACAGGATCAGCGGACCGATGCCGGTGACCAGCAGCAACAGATAGGCTGGCAGCAGAGCCATGTTGATCAGGGCGACGCGGATGGCGGCGCGGCCGCCCATTGCGAGTTCCACGCCAAGGCCGAGCGCGTGGCCCTTGGCGTGTGGGTAGTAATGGGTTTCGACGGCGACGATGATCTCGTCCTGCCACATGGACATTACCGCAGTGGCGATGCTGGTGAACCCGAGCCAGGTGAGCAGCATTGAGAGAAGGAAGGCGGCGGCTTCGCCGGAGCCGTTGGTCCAAAAGGTTTGCATCCATTGTGGCCAGCCGTTGGTTTCGATGGCAGCGATGCCGGTGAAGATCGCCCAACTGAGACCGGCGAACAGTAGCAGCGTGAGCAAAAGGGCGCGCAGCAGGATCCGGCGGATGGCCGGGTCCCACAATTGCGCGAAGCTGAGGATGAAGGCGGCGGGCATTTCGCTAACCTAGGTAGGGGGTGGGCAGGGGCGGGGCAAGCGGCTATGGCACGGCGTTTGTTTTCAGGAGCCGTGCATGCCGCAGTATGACATTCTCGCTATGGGCAACGCCATTGTTGACGTGATCAGCAGCGAAACTCCGGATTTTCTGTCCAGCCGCGGAATCGAGCATGGCTGTATGCGCTTGATCGATGCGGCCGAGGCCGAGGCCCTTTATGCCGCCATGGGGCCGGGGCGGGAAATCAGCGGCGGTTCGGCGGCCAATTCGGTGGTGGGTGCGGCGGTCTTGGGCGCGCGCACGGCGTTTGTTGGACGGGTGGCGGGCGATCAGCTGGGACAGGTGTTCACCCATGATATCCGCGCGGCCGGCGTGGCGTTTGACACCGCTGCTGCCATGGGTGGCCGTCCGACGGGCCGCTGCCTGATCGTGGTAACGCCCGATGGCGAGCGCACGATGAACACCTATCTGGGCGCCTGCCAGGAACTGGATGCGCATGATCTGGATGCGGAACTGGTGAAGGCGTCGGGTATTCTCTATCTGGAAGGCTATCTGTGGGACCCGGCCGCGCCGCGTGCGGCTATGCAGGCGGCGATCAGAGTGGCGCGGGAAGCAGGCAACAAGGTGGCCTTCACCTTGAGCGACGTGTTCTGCGTGGAGGGCCATCGGGCCGATTTCCGCGGCCTGCTCGAAAGCCATGTCGATATCATGTTCGGCAACGAGAACGAGGTGAAGGCGCTGTATCAGACCGACGATATCGATGCGGCGATGGCGGAACTGGCGAAGCATGCCTGCATCACCGTTGTAACCCGCAGCGAGAAGGGTGCAGTCGTGTTGGGCGGCGGGCACCGGTATGAAGTGGCGGGCGAGCGCGTGGCGAAGGTGGTGGATACCACTGGTGCGGGCGACCTGTTTGCCGGTGGCTTCATGGCGGCCTTGGTGCAGGGGCGCTCGCTCCCCGATTGCGCCCGCATTGGGTGCATTTCGGCGGCGGAAGTGATCAGTCATTTCGGCGCTCGGCCGGAGGCGGATTTGCGGGCGCTGGTGGCGAGCAAGCTGCGCTGAACCTCGTTCCCCAAAAACAGGAAGGGCGGCCTGTGAGGGCCGCCCTTCTCGTTTGGGGTGCTAAACGCGGGATCAGGCGTCCTTGCCTCCGGGGGTATGTATCCTAGGCAGCGGCGCCACGCCCTGAGGCGGCACGTTCGGATCGAGCTCACCCACCACGGTGATCCCGCGCGCCACGTTGGAACGGCTGCGGCCGTAGATGAAGTAGAACACCAGACCGATAGCGGCCCAGCCGAAGAACACCATCTGCGCCACAAAGCTGAGGAAGCCGAACAGTAGCAGGCAGCCAGCCGCGGCCAGCGGCGCTACCAGCCACACCGCCGGGGTGCGGAACACGCGGCGGCGATCGGGATCTGTCCGGCGCAGCGTCATGATCGCAAGGCTCACGAAAAAGAAGGCGCACAGCGTACCGCCGTTCGAAACCGAAGCCAACTGGCCGACCGGGAAAAAGGCCGCCGAAATCGCGACGCCTACCCCGGTAATGATCGTTACCACGTGCGGAGTGCCATATTTCGGGTGCACCTTCGACAGCATGCCGGGCAGCAAACCATCGCGGCTCATTACGAAGAACACGCGGGTTTGCGCGAACATCATCATGAGGACGACGGACGGCAGCGCGAAACCGGCAGCCAGGCCGAGCACGTTGCCAACGCCCGGATGGCCGATTGCGCGCAGCACATGGGCAAGAGCTTCGTTGGAGCAGACAACCGGCAACGTGGCTTCGGCAAAGGTCTTGCACTGGGCAACCAGTTCGGGCGAACCGGGCTGCAGGGCTTCGCCGTTCGGGCCGAACACCGGTTGCGCGCCATAGCTGCCGATCACGCCGGCACCCACCAGCATGTAGAACACGGTACAGATAGCGAGACTGGCGATCAGTCCGATCGGGATGTTGCGCTGCGGATTCTTGGTTTCTTCCGCCGCAGTTGAGACTGCATCGAAACCCACGAAGGCAAAGAAGATAATCGAGGCAGCACCGATGGCGCCCGTCGCGCCCAAAGGCAAGAAGGGTTCAAACTTGTCAGCCGTGGCTGCCGGAACCGCCAGGAAGATGAACGCCGCAAGCGCCGCCACCTTCACAGTAACTAGAACGGAGTTGACGGTGGCGCTTTCCTTGGTGCCGAGCACCAGCAGCCAGGTGACCGCCAGCGCGATAACTACCGCCGGCAGGTTAATGATCCCGCCAGCATAAGGCCCCGTTACCAGTTCGGCGGGTAGCTTAATACCGGCAAAATTGTCAAGAACGCCAACCATATAGCCGGACCATCCGACCGCCACAGCTGAGGCCGCAACAGCATATTCCAGCACCAGCGCCCAACCGACGATCCAGGCGAGGATTTCACCGAACGTGGCATAGCTGTAGGTGTAGGCGCTGCCCGACACCGGTACCATAGCGGCCAGTTCGGCATAGCAGAGCGCGGCAAGGCCGCAGACGAGGGCCGACAGCACGAAGCTGATCAGCATGCCAGGCCCGGCCAACTGCGCAGCTTCGGCAGTGAGCACGAAGATACCGGTGCCGATAATACCGCCAATGCCCAGCATGGTAAGCTGGAACGCCCCCAGCGAGCGGGTAAGCGATTTCTTTTCAGCGGTCGCGAGGATCGAATCCAGCGACTTCACGCGCCATTTGTTCAAGCAATTTCCCCTTGGCTGCAGCGCCGATCCCCACCCCGTGCGGACCAGCGCTTCCGTCATGGCTTTGTCATGCCCAGCAATGATGGGCGCGGTCAAGGTGCCAGAACGACCGATGCTGCGGCGGACAGCGCTGCGAGCGATGTGACATGAATCACAAAAATAGCTGGCGGTTGTATAAATCACAGACTATGGTGCTGGGATGACCAGCTTGTCGCCCGTCGAAGCCGAAGCGCTGGCCCGTATCGATGGGCAACGGACGGCGATGCTGGCCGAGATCGAGGCGTGGGTAGCGATCAACAGCGGTAGCCGCAATCTGGCCGGCCTGGCGCAAATGGCCGATGTGCTGGAATCGGCGTTTGCGCCGCTGGATGGAAAGATCAGCCGCGTCGCTGCCGCGCCCGCCACACAGTTGGATGCCACCGGGCAGCAGCGCCCGTTGGCGCATGGTGACAATCTCCACATCGTAAAGCGGCCCGACGCCCCGGTGCGGGTGCTGCTGACTGGCCACATGGACACGGTGTTCTCTGCCGATCATCCCTTCCAGACTTGCCGCTGGCTGGATGCGAACACGCTGAACGGCCCGGGCGTGGCCGACATGAAGGGCGGCATCGCGCTGATCAAGGCCGCGCTGACGGTGCTGGAGGCCAGCCCGTTCGCGGATGCCATCGGTTGGGAAGTGATCCTGAACAGCGATGAGGAAGTCTCTTCACCCGGGTCTGCCCCGCTGCTCGCCCAAGCGGCGAAGTGCTGCCATCTGGGCCTGACATTCGAGCCGGCGCTGCCCGATGGCACGTTGGCCGGCGCGCGGGCGGGTTCGGGCAATTTCTCCGCCGCCGTGCAGGGCCGTTCGGCGCATGCGGGGCGCAATCCGCAGGACGGCCGCAACGCGCTGCTAGCGGCGGCTGATCTTGCGCTGCGGCTGGCGGCCCTGGCCGGTGATGATCTGTCGGTCAATCCGGCGAAGATCGATGGCGGTGGGCCGAACAATATCGTGCCGGATAATGCTGTGCTTCGCTGGAATATGCGACCGCGATCAGGGGAGGCGCAGATGCGCGCAGAAACTGGCATCAATGCAGCCGTTGCGGCCGTGGCGCTGGCGCATGACGTGCATGTGCATGTCCACGGCGGTTTCGCCCGCCCGCCCAAGCCGCTCGACGCTAACCAGCAACGCCTTTTTGACCTTGTGAAAAGCTGCGGCACATCGCTTGGCCTTGCCATCGGCTGGCGGGACACCGGCGGCGTGTGTGACGGCAACAATCTCGCCGCCACCGGCCTTGCCGTCGTCGACACCATGGGTCCGCGCGGCGGCGCCATTCACAGCAGCGATGAATTTCTGCGCGCCGATTCGCTGGAGGAACGGGCCCGGCTGGCCGCCTTGGTGCTGATGCGCGTGGCGCAGCAGGGATGGCAACGATGATCGCGCCTGGTAACTGGCGCGTGCGCCCGGCTCGCAGCGGCGATCTGGCGGCCGTGCTCGAGCTGGCAAAGTTGACCGGCGGTGGTTTCACCAACCTGCCGCAGGATGAAGGCGCGCTCGCTCGCCGGCTTGCTTGGTCCGATGCTAGCTTCGCGCGGGCTGACGCAGCGCCGGAAAACGAGCTTTACCTGCTTCTGTTGGAGGAAGTCGCCACTGGTCGCATCGGTGGCACCGGCATGGTTTTCAGCCGCGTCGGTGCTGAATGGCCGTTCTACAGCTACAAGATATCCAGCCTCACCCAGACCAGCAAGGAACTGGCTCGGACGCTGCGCATCGAGTTCCTGTCGCTCACCAGTGATTTCGATGGCACGTCGGAAGTGGGCGGACTGTTCCTGCATCCTGATTTGCGCACCGGCGGGCTGGGCCGGCTGCTCGCCCGCGCGCGGTACCTGTTCATCGCCCAGCACCGGGCGCGGTTCGGTGATCGGGTGATTGCAGAACTGCGCGGCGTGATGGATGGTCAGGGTAACTCGCCGTTCTGGGACGCGCTGGGGGCGAAATTCTTCGGCATCAGTTTTCCCGAAGCCGACAAGTTCAACGCCGTCCACGGCAACCAGTTCATCGCCGATCTGATGCCGCGCCACCCGATCTACACCAATCTTCTTGCTGACGAGGCCCGCGCCGCCATTGGCCAGCCGCATGGCAGTGGCCGAGCGGCTTTGGCCATGCTGCTGGCGGAAGGGTTCAGCTTCGACAATTATGTCGACATCTTCGACGGCGGCCCCACGGTAAGCGCTCGCATCGATGATCTGAAAGCCATCCGCGGTGCGCGCGAAACCGAAGTGGCGGCGCTGGCCGATGCAGTCGAAGCCGCTTCGCAACTGGTGGCGACCGGCACGCTGCACGGCTTCCAGGCCTTCCTGTCGCCGCTGGCCGACGAAGGCCGCACGCTGCCGGCGGCCATTGCTCAATCGCTGGGTGTCGCGCCCGGCATGAGGATCCGCCATGTCGATTGTTGAACTGGTCTCCACCGATCCCTGCACCGGCGAAGCGATCTGGCGCGGGCCCGTGGGCGGCGTCTTGCGAGCTGTTGCCCGCGCCCGTGCGGTTGCCAGCGACTGGGCGCGCACGTCGTTGGCTGAACGCATCGCCATTACCCGCGCCTTCAAGGCGGCGGTGGAAGCAGAGGCCGACGCCTTCGCCCGCCTGATCGCGCGCGAAACAGGCAAGCCGTTGTGGGAAACCCGCACCGAAGTCGCCAGCGTGGCTGCAAAAGTGGAAATCTCCATCACCGCCCAGGCCGAGCGCTCCGGCGAAAAGGGCAGCGAGGCCGGCGGCGTGAAGCAGATGCTGCGCCACAAGCCGCACGGCGTGCTCGCGGTTTTGGGCCCCTATAATTTCCCGGCGCATCTCCCCAATGGCCATATCGTGCCGGCCTTGCTGGCCGGCAACGTGATCGTCTTCAAGCCGTCGGAACAGACGCCGGCGGTGGCCGATTTCATGGCGGCGCTGTGGGCCAAGGCCGGGCTGCCGGACGGCGCCTTGAACCTCGTTCACGGCCGCGGCGATGTTGGTCGCGAACTGGCCGGGGCGGAGATTGATGGCCTGCTGTTCACGGGTTCGGCGCACGTGGGTGCGGCGCTGGCGCGGCAGTTTGCCGACACGCCCCATCGTATCCTGGCGCTGGAAATGGGCGGCAACAATCCGCTGGTGGCATGGGACGTGGACGACATCGACGCTGCGGCGGCGACGGTAGTGCAATCGGCCTTCCTGTCGGCCGGGCAGCGCTGTACCAACGCGCGGCGGTTGATCCTGAAGGCGGGCGATGACCGGTTGGTGGAGGCGGTGCTGGCCTTGGCGAATCGATTGATCGTTGGCGCACCCTTCGATGAACCGCAGCCGTTCATGGGGCCGGTGATTTCCAACGCCGCCGCCGATGGGCTGGAGCGGGGCTGGGCCGGGTTGCAGGCGGCGGGTGGCCGGGTGCTGCGCCCGATCGAGCGCGCACGAGCGGACCGGCCGTTCCTGTCGCCCGCCGTTATCGACATGACCGGCCATGCGTCGTCTGATGACGAATTGTTCGGCCCGGTGCTCCAGATCGTCCGCGTACCTGATTGGGATGCGGCCATTGCCGCCGCCAACGCCACGCGTTTCGGCCTTGCCGCCGGGTTGATCGGCGGCAATGCAGCGCTGTTCGACCGTTTCTGGGCGGAAAGCCGGGCTGGCATCGTCAACTGGAACCGGCCGACCAACGGCGCTTCGTCTGCCGCGCCGTTCGGCGGCATCGGGGCGAGCGGCAACCACCGGCCATCCGCCTATTACGCCGCCGATTATTGCGCCTTCCCGGTGGCAACGCTGGCTGCCGATGCGCTTGGCGGCGGCATCACCACAGGGCTGCGCCCATGATCCGCGAAATCAACTTCGACGGCCTTATCGGGCCGAGCCACAATTATGCGGCGCTCTCGCTCGGCAACCTGGCCAGCGCGCGCCACGGCGGCGCCATCAGCCGTCCGCGGGCTGCGGCGCTGCAGGGCATCGCCAAGATGCGCTTCGTGATGGGGCTGGGGCTGACCCAAGGCTTCCTGCTGCCGCTCGACCGGCCGAATGTGGGCTTCCTGCGCCAGATGGGCTTTGTCGGCAGCGACGAGCAGGTGATTGCACGCGCCGCCGCCGAAGACCCGCGCCTGTTTGCAACCGCAGCTTCGGCCAGTTCGATGTGGACGGCCAACGCCGCTACCGTTTCGCCGGCGCCTGATACCGAAGATGGCCGCTGTCACATCAGCGCCGCCAACCTGTCGCGCATGGCGCACCGCAGCATCGAACATCCCGAAACCTACGCGCAACTTGCCCTCGCCTTTGCCGATTCGGCGTTCGCGGTGCACGAAGCCCTGCCGGCGGCGTTCGGCGATGAAGGCGCGGCGAATTTCATGCGGCTGTGCAGCAGCCATGATGCCCCCGGCCTCGAAGTCTTTGTCTATGGCGAGGAAGGCGGCCGCTTCCCCGCCCGCCAGACCCGCCGGGCCAGCGAAGCCATCGCCCGCCGCCACGGCGTTTCAAACGCGCTGTTCGTGGCGCAGAGCCAGACCGCCATCGATGCCGGCGCGTTCCACAATGACGTGGTGGCCGTGGCCAATGGCAATGTGCTGTTCGTCCACGAGCACGCCTTTGCCGATGCCGCCGGCCTGAAGGCCGATCTGGCGCGGCGGATGCCCGAGGCGATTTACGTCGAGGTGCCTGCCAGCGCGGTCAGCCTTGAGGATTCAATCAAGTCCTATCTGTTCAACAGCCAGCTGCTTACCCTGCCCGATGGCAGCATGGCGCTCGTGCTGCCACGCGAAGCCGAGGAAACGCTGAGCGTGAAGGCCTATCTGGCGGCACTGGTGGCGGGGAACGGCCCCATCCGCGCGGCGTATTTCGTCGATGTGCGCGAATCCATGCAGAATGGCGGCGGGCCTGCCTGCCTGCGCCTGCGCGTGGTGGCTGATCCGGCACGGGTGGATGCGCGGTTCCTGTCCGATGAGGGCAAGGCCGAGCGCCTGGAGCGGTTGGTGGAACGCTGGTGGCCGGAAGCGATTGGCCCGGGCGATATGTCGAACGCCGACCTCTGGCGCGAGGTGAAGGCGGCGCGGGCGGCGTTGCTGGCGGAGCTGGGGTTGGCGTCGGACCTTCAATAGTGTGCTTCTAGACGCGCCGCATATATTGACCCTGTGGCAGCGGTCACACTAGCCTGTCGGTCTGCACGTTGGGGGACAGCGCTTGGACAGAATCGATGGTGCGGCGGAGGCACCCAACGCCGCTTCGGTACCTGCGCTGCCCATTGCACCGCAGCTACCGCGCCGGGAACGGCGGCAGTTTCTCACTGAAATTGCCATTGTCGTCATTGGTGTGCTGATGGCGCTGGGCGCGGAGCAGATCGTGCAATGGCTGAACTGGCAAAGCGAAGTGAAGGAGACGCGGGCCGCTCTCGACAAGGAGATTGCTTATAACATCATTTCGCGAAAACTGCGACATGATCAAGCCGGATGTATCGATCGCCGCCTGAATGATCTGCAACGCTGGCATGACAGCTGGATCGCCGGCAAACCGCTCAAACCGACCGCGGAGATCTCGACCATCGCATCGCGCACAATCCTGTTCGACGCGTGGAATGTTGCACAAAATGGTCAGGTGGCCACCCATATCCCGCTGGAGGACAGGATCCGCTACGCGAGCCTGTACGGCTTTTTTCGGAGCTTTGAAGACACCAAGACAGCTGAGAATCTGGAATGGGCTGCGCTTCAGAAGTTTGAAGGCGCTGCGACCCTCAGTGCGCGTGATCTCATGGACCTGAAGGGGCTGATCATCAATTTGCGCCGTGCCAACGAAGCGCGCGTTCGCAACTGGCCATTGTTCGTGAATACGATGAGTGAGTTCCATATCCCTATAAAGGAACTTGGCTTGCCATCCTCGGCTCGGGGTTTGTGCACGCCCATGTTCGGGGCCGCGCCTGGGTCTTGAACCGCTAATCTTCTGTCGCGAAGCAATGGTGAAGGGGTTGTGGCGCTCGTGATGACTTCGAGCGGGCTTCGCCCGAGACTGGGCGCGGCTCGCGTGCTGGCCGGGCTTCAGCGAAACGGCGGCTCGTCAAACGCCCGCAGTTTGCGGCTGTGCAGCGCCGGGCCTTCGTCGCGCAGGATCATCATCGCTTCGATGCCGATCTGGAGATGCTCCGAAATCGCGCCTTCGTAAAAGCGGTTGGCTTGGCCGGGCAGCTTGATCTCGCCGTGTAGTGGCTTGTCGGAGACGCATAGGAAGGTGCCGTAGGGCACGCGGAAGCGATAGCCTTGGGCGGCGATGGTAGCCGATTCCATGTCGATGGCGACGGCGCGGCTCTGGTTGAAACGCAGGGAGGATTGCGAGTAGCGCAGCTCCCAGTTGCGATCATCCGTCGTCACCACGGTGCCGGTGCGTAGGCGGGGCTTCAGCGCGTCGCCGGTCATCCCCGTCACTTTCTCGGTGGCGAGTTGCAGCGCCTTCTGTACTTCCGAAAGCGCCGGGATCGGGATTTCGGCGGGCAGCACATCGTCTAGCACATGATCATCGCGCAGGTATGCGTGGGCCAGCACATAATCGCCGATGGCCTGGCTAGGCCGCAGGCCGCCGCAGTGGCCGATCATCAACCAGGCTTCCGGCCGCAGCACGGCGAGGTGATCGCAGATCGTCTTGGCGTTGGCCGGGCCGACGCCGATGTTGACCAGAGTAATGCCGCTGCCGTTCGGGCCGGTCAGGTGCCAGGCCGGCATCTGGTTCTTGCGCCAGGCGAAGTCGGCGGCGGCACGCTGGGCATCAGGATCATCGGCGGTGATGTCCAGTCCGCCCGGGCAGGCGAGACGGTCATAGCCGCTGCCCAATTGCCGGCAGGCCCAGCGCACGAACTCATCGACATAACGATGATAGTTGGTGAGCAGGATATAATGCTGGAAATCTTCCGGCGCGGTGCCGGTATAGTGCTTCAGTCGGGCCAGGCTGAAATCGGTGCGCGGGCCGTCGAACAGGGCGAGCGGTCGTTCATCGGCGCGGCTGTCGTCCCACAGGCCGTCGGCCAGTTCGTCGCCGATCTGCTGCAGTTCGGTGGTGGGGAAGTGGCGGGCCAGTTCCGATGCCGCGACCCCTTCCAGGTTGAGGTCGGCAGCACCGTCGAGCACGTAGGGATAGGGGATTTCGACTTCGGAGCGGCCGACTGAGACCACCACATCATAATCGGCCATCAGCAGGCCCAACTGCTCTTCCAGATAGGCGCGGAACATCGCCGGGCGGGTCACGGTGGTGGTGTAGCTGCCGGGGCGGTTCAATCGGGCAAAGGCGCGGATAGGCCGCAAGGCACGGCGCTCACCGGAAAACTCGAGGCGCAGTTCCGGGTAAGCCCAATCGCCGCGAACGCGTTGGCTGCCATCGGGCGCAGTGCCCTCATTTATAAAGGTTTTTAACGCGTCACGCAGGGCGGCGACAGACTGGGTGTGGATGCCGATCAGCTGATCGACGATGGTGGTAGGGGCAAGATTCATCTGCGGCTATTGCCACGAATTGCCATGGGGTTTCCAGCCCCGTAGAGACGGAGCATGAGCCAGTTTGACCTGACCGACGAACAGAAGGCCATCCAGGAGGTCGCCCGCCGCTTCACGGCCGAGGCGATCACGCCGCACGCCGCGCGCTGGGACGAGACGCATCATTATCCCAAGGACGTCGTGCAGGCGGCCGCAGCGCTGGGCTTTGGTTCCATCTATGTGAGCGAAGCCGGCGGCGGCATCGGGCTGGGCCGGCTGGAAGCCGCGTTGATCATGGAGGCGATGGCCTATGGCTGCCCGTCGACCAGCGCCTTCATCTCTATCCACAACATGGCCGCCTGGATGATCGACTGTTTCGGTGGCGAAGCCGTGAAGGCCAAGTATCTGCCGGGGCTGATGACGATGGACAAGATCGCCAGCTATTGCCTGACAGAGCCGGGTTCGGGTTCGGATGCGGCAGCGCTGAAGACGCGCGCGGTGCGCGATGGCGACCATTATCTGGTAAGCGGATCGAAGGCATTCATTTCGGGCGCCGGCGTCAATGATGTGTATGTGACGATGGTGCGCACCGGGGTGGATGGGCCGAAGGGCATTTCCTGCCTTGTGATCGAGCGCGATATGCCGGGCGTGAGCTTTGGCGCGCCGGAACGCAAGATGGGCTGGCGGTCGCAACCCACCGCGCAGGTGAATTTCGACGAGGTGCGGGTGCCGGTGGAAAATCTGGTGGGCGCCGAAGGCCAGGGCTTCAGCATCGCCATGGCCGGGCTTGACGGCGGGCGGCTGAATATCGGGGCCTGTTCATTGGGCGGCGGCCAGCGGGCGCTTGATGAGGCACTGGCCTACACCCGGCAGCGCCAGCAGTTCGGCAAGGCGATTGCCGATTTCCAGGCGACTCAGTTCACCCTGGCCGATATGGCGACCGAACTCTCGGCGGCTCGGGCGCTCCTCTATCAGGCGGCGGTGAAGGTGAGCGAGGGCGCCCCCGATAAGACGCAATTTGCCGCCATGGCCAAGCGTTTTTCAACCGATACCGGCATGGCGGTGGCAGACCGGGCGCTGCAACTGCACGGCGGCTATGGCTATCTGATGGATTATCCTGTGGAGCGCATCTTCCGCGATTTGCGCGTGCACCAGATCCTGGAAGGTACCAACCAGATCATGCGCATGATCACGGCGCGCGAGCTGTATCGGTTGAGCAATTGAGTGGGGCTTTTCACCATGTCTGATAATCCTGCGCCCGCCCGCCCGCGCTGGCTGCCAGCCTTTGCCTGCCTGAATGCCGTGATCGCACTGGCGTTCGGCACCTTCGCCGCGCACGGCATCAAGGACCCGCAGGCGCGGGACTGGATCATGACCGGGGTGATGTTCCAGTTGCCGCATGTGGCTGCCGTATTCGGCCTGCTGGCGTGGCGCAATTCGCCGTTCGTGCACTCGGGCGGGTGGGCCGTGAGCGCCGGCAGCTTCATCTTCGCGATGGATCTGAACCTGCTGGCGATGGGCGCGCCCAAGTGGGTCGCGGCGCTGGCTCCGGCTGGCGGCACCGCCATGATGTTCGGATGGCTGTGGCTGGCGGTGATCGCCTTTGCCGGAGACGCACTGAAGCGGTTTGAAGGTTAATCCCGGAAGCTGGGATCAATCCGGTCCAGCTTCCGCAGCAGCGCCGGCCAGGCCAGCATGTTGCCCACCACCTTCAGCCCGTTGCGACCCTGATCGGCAGCCTTTTCGGGCGTTCCCTGCGGTGGGTGGTTGATCAGTTCCTGCCCACCGGCGAGCGCGTGGATCTGGGCTTCGCAGGCGCGCTCTAGGAAATACATCTTGATGAAGGCTTCAGCCACGGTTTCGCCCACCGTGAGAGTGCCGTGGTTTCGCAGGATCATGGCGGTTTTCGTTGCGCCAAGGTCTTCCACCAGCCGTTCGCGCTCATCAAGGTCAGTCGCGACGCCTTCATAGTGGTGATAGGTCAGCTCGTCGCGGATCAGCATGGCGGTCTGGGTGATTGGCATCAGCCCGTCGCTGTGTGCCGAAACCGCCTGGCCGTGCGGCGTGTGCAGGTGGATAACGGCATGGGCATCCTCGCGCGCCATGTGGATGGCGCTGTGAATGGTGAAGCCTGCCGGGTTGGTCAAGTACGGCGTTTCCATTACCGGATTACCGTTCACGTCGATCTTGACGAGGGACGATGCGGTAATTTCCTCGAACATGAGGTTATAGGGGTTGATCAGGAAATGATGCTCCGGCCCCGGCACGCGCACGGAAAGATGGGTGAAGATCAGATCATCCCAGCCATAATGCGCGACAAGGCGATAGGCGGCGGCGAGATCGACGCGCA
The DNA here is from genome assembly GCA_943369475.1 of Sphingomonas paucimobilis. Lineage (GTDB taxonomy): Bacteria > Pseudomonadota > Alphaproteobacteria > Sphingomonadales > Sphingomonadaceae > Sandarakinorhabdus > Sandarakinorhabdus paucimobilis_A. Next base: position 112,891 of record CALRNJ020000006.1, read on the forward strand.
GGGCCCACTCCTCGGCCGAAACCTGATCCTTCACACTGGGCGTTTTCAGTTGCGTGGCCATGTCTTTCTTTCCCAAAAGGCTTCAATTTGAACCATTTGCCTTGGTGCGGCCATAGGTCCCGCTGCGGCAAGCGTCGGAACAGTATCGCACATTTTCCCAATCACGCGCCCATTTCTTCCGCCAGCTGAATGGGCGGCCACAGGCGGCGCAATCCTTAGTGGGCAGATCAGCCTTGCTGCGCATTTTGGTCATAGCGGCGGATCCCCTCGAAACTGTCACAATTTCCGGTTTAATGGCGGCAACTTCTAGAGGGGAATCCATCATGCGTCCTGCCATCGATCGTCGCGCCTTCCTGACCGCAGCCGCCGCCGGTCTGATCGTGCCCGTGCGCCCCGCGCTTGCGCGGCTTTGGCCGCTCAGTGGCTTCACCCATGGCGTGGCGTCGGGCCATCCCGGCCCCGGCGGCGTCACACTTTGGACGCGCTATGCCAGCGTAACCGGCGCGGCTACTGCACTAAAGCTGGAAGTGGCCGAAGATGAAGCCATGAGCCGCATCATCGCGCGGGCGGAAGCTGTAGCCGGCCCGGAGACGTGGGGCACGGCGCAGGCCCGTGTGACAGGCCTGCCCGATGGCAAATGGCTGTGGTATCGCTTCACCGCGCCTGATGGCACGACTTCGCGCGTGGGCCGGACCAAAACGTTGCCCGCCGGCAAGCTGGATCAGCTCAAACTGGCGGTGCTGTCCTGCTCCAACCGGCCGTTCGGGCATTTTAACGCCTATGCCCATGCCGCGGTGCGCGATGACATCGATGCGGTGATCCACCTGGGCGATTATATCTACGAATATCAGATGGGCAGCTACCCAGAGGCGGTGATGCCCGGCCGCGAGATATTGCCGGTCGATGAAATCCTGATGATCGACGATTATCGCCAGCGTTATGCCAGCTATCGCACCGATCCCGGCTTGCAGGCGATCCACGCCCGTTTCCCGATGATCGCCATCTGGGACGATCATGAATTCGCCAATGATACCTGGAAGGGAGGCGCCCAGAATCACCAGGCCGATGAAGGCGTGTGGAACCTGCGCCGGGATGCCGCTCTAAAGGCCCACCGCGAATGGCTGATGAGCCCGGATGTGCCATGGCATCGCTATGATTTTGGTAACCTCGTTTCGGTGATGACGCTGGACACCCGCATGTCGGGCCGCGACAAGCAGCTTGATCTGAACAGCGCGCTGCGTGGCGGGCCTGACGGCATCAAGGCGTTTGCCAGCGGCGAATGGCAGAACCCGGCGCGCACCCTGCTGGGCGCCGAACAGGAAGCCTGGTTCGCCAGTGAAATCGCCGCCAGCGTGAAATCCGGCCAGCGCTGGCAGCTGATCGCGCAGCAAGTCGTGATGGGTGACATCATGACGCCGAAGAACGCGCTGGAGTTTCTGGCGCCCAATGCCGATCCGCGCGCGCAGGGCTACGTGAAGGGCGGCATTGCCGCGTCGCAGGCCGGCATTCCGGGCGCGCAGGACATGTGGTCAGGCTATCCGCAGGCGCGGCGCCGGCTGCTGAAAGCCATGGCTGATGCCGGTGCTGATCCTATCGTGATTGCCGGCGACAGCCACAATGCCTGGGCCTTCAATCACAGCCTGGATCGCAAGGCGGTGGCGGCCGAATTCGGCGTCCATTCGGTCACCTCGCCCGGCTACGAATCGGCGCTCGCGGCCGATCCGGCGGTGATCCGCGCTGCCTTGCTGAAAAGCTCGCCGGGCATGCAGTGGTGCGATACCAGCCGTCGCGGCTATCTCACCTTGTCGTTCAGCGCTGCTGAAGCCCGCTGCGAGTGGGTGTTCATGGAAACGATCAAGACGGTTTCGATGGCCACCAGCGCGCCTCAAGCGGCCGTGGTGAAGCGCGGCGAGCGGAAGATGACGCTGGCCTGACAAGGCGTTTCGATGGGCGCGTGAAAGCTGCGCTCACCTCCGTTGCCCTGCTGCTAGCTACCCCGGCGGCGGCGGCCGTTTGCGACGCCGTGTGGCGCGATGGCCCGCGCGCGCGTGATGGGTTGGTGCGGATTTATCTGCCAGCGGGCAAGGCCCAGGCATTGGCGGCGATCGGATGCCCGGCCTCGGTGGCACACGCGGCAATGCCTCCCGTTCGGGGGCCGCCGAGATCGCGGTGATCCGACTGGAACATTCCGACAGTGACGCGGCCGTCTATCGCGGCCCACCAACGCTGCAGGAACGCGAGGCGAAAGCACGGCCTGGCCACACCCGCAAGGCCCCCGCCGACCTGGCCAGGCAGGACCGCGTGGCCCCCGTGACCAGCCTGTGGTGGCGGTACTGCCTTCAGGGCGATCAGCGTGCAGAAAAAGCGTTGGCCGAGCCGCCGCTGGCCGAGGCGGATCAGTGGCTGCGTAAGTAGCCTATCGCTAAACCCGGGCTGTCAGAAATTTCAGCAGCTGCAGCAGCAGGATCGTCAGCAGCGCGCCGCCGTCGATGGCCATTGCCATCTCCACTATGCAGCGCGTGCCCGACAGTTATGGGAAGGCCTAGCCGGCGAGCTGGTCTGCCAGGAAAGCTTCGACCTCGGCCAGTTCGACGTCGCGGGAGACGAAGCTCTGCCCTATGCCATGCGCCAGGATGAAGGCGAGCCTACCAGCGCTCATCTTCTTGTCCTGTTTCATGTGCTCGACCAGTCGGGCCGCGGTGCAGGCTAGGCCCAATTCGGCTGGTTCGATGATGAAACCGAGGCTACTGAGGTGGGCTGCAACTCGGGTTGCATCAGCCTGTGGGCACAAGCCGAGCCGGGCAGAGAGGCGGAAGGCCTGCACCATGCCAAGCGCCACCGCTTCGCCGTGCAGCAGCCGGCTGGAAAAGCCGGTTTCCGCTTCAAAGGCGTGCCCAAAGGTGTGGCCGAGGTTGAGCAGCGCGCGGATATCGCCCGTCTCTCGTTCGTCGGCCGCTACCACTGCGGCCTTGGCGCGGCAGCTGTGGGCGATGGCGTGGATCTGCGCCGTCGCATCGCCGTCCAGCACGGTGTCACCATTGGTTTCGCACCAGGCGAAGAAATCCGCATCGTTGATCAGGCCGTATTTCACCACTTCGGCATAACCCGCCATCAACTCGCGCCGTGGCAGGGTGGCGAGCACGGCGGGATCGATCAGCACGGCAACCGGCTGGTGGAAGGCGCCGACGAGATTCTTGCCGGCTTTGGTATTGATCGCCGTCTTGCCGCCCACCGAAGAATCGACCTGGCTCAGCAGCGTCGTCGGCACCTGCACAAAGCGGCAACCGCGCCGCAGGATCGAACAGGCAAAGCCGACCAGATCGCCGATCACACCGCCGCCCAGAGCGACGACCGCATCGTTGCGCTCGACCCCCAGTTCCAGCAGTCGTTCAACCACCAGTTGTAGATGCACCCAATCCTTGGTGGCTTCGCCAGACGGCAGCACGATCAGCTCCAGCCGGATGCCGGGCAGTCCGGTGGTCAGCGTTCCTAGGTGTAGCGCCGCGACGCTTTCATCAGTGACGACCACCAACCGGCCGCCACGCGCGAACGGGCCGACCACCGCCGCCGCCGCACCAAGCAGGCCAGGCGCGATATGGATGGAGTAGGCGCGGTCTCCCAGCGCGACATCAACGATCATCAGCTGGCCTCTTCGGCATTGGCGGCGGCTAGTGCAGCTGCGATCACATCAACCGTTTCATGATGCGGGCCGGGTTTGCTGGCAACCCGGATGCTGGCCTGCGCATAGACCGGGTTGCGGATGGCGGCGAGCGCGGTGAGCACGGCGCCTGGGTCTTTGCCCTTTAGCAGCGGCCGGCTGCCGCGCCGGCGCACGCGATCGACAAGGGTAGCCACGTCGGCATCCAGCCACACGGAAAGCGTGCGCTCCCTGATCAGCGCGCGGGTTTCGTCGTTCATGAAGGCGCCGCCGCCCGTGGCGATCACCTTTGGGGTGCCGTCGATCAGGCGGGCGATCACCCGGCGCTCGCCGTCGCGGAAGTGCGCTTCGCCAAAGCGTTCGAACATCTCCGAAATCGTCATGCCGGCGGCTTCTTCGATGGCGGTATCGGCATCGACGAAGGGCAGGTTTAACCGGGCAGCGAGGCGCTTGCCGATGCTGGACTTGCCGGAACCCATCAGGCCAACGAGCGTGACTGGCCGCAGCGCCGCCAGCGCCAGCCGTTCAGGCTCTGTCAGGATTTTCGGGTCGCCGTCCATCGCAGTCATGGCTATACACCGGCCCATGACATGGGCAAGCAAGCGCGCGATGTTGGCAGGATCGGCCGGGATAATTGCCTGTGGCCTGGTGCTGACGGCGCCCGCGGTTGGCCAGGATGCCGGCCAAAATCGCGATGCGCCCAAATCGTTGCTGCCGCCCGGTTTCGAAACGCCGGCCCCGCCGCCCGCTGCCGCGACGCCGCCGCTGTTGCCCGGCATCACTTCAGCTCCGGCCGAAGCGGCCACTGCCGAGCAACCACCGTTGCTGACCGCGCAGCCAGACGACAGCACGCCGCCGCCCTTCGTGGAAACCCGCGCCGGCGCCGCGCTGCCGCCGGGGGCGCCAGTCGGCATCATCGATTCGGCCAGCGGGGCGTTTGGCGCCGATGCCTTCACGGGCAGTGACGGCCGCTTCCTAGCTGGGCTGGCCAACCGCATCGCAGGTCCCGTCGCTTCGCGTTGGACGGCAATCATGCTGGGTCGCGCGCTGGCATCGCGCGTGCCCGGGCCAGCGGGCATCGGGGATGGCGATTGGGTGGCGGCCCGCGCCGGGCTGCTCGTGCGTATGGGTGCGGTGGATCCGGCGCGGCGGCTGATCGATGTGCTGCCACAGGACCGTTATACCCCGGCCACCTATCGCGTGGCGGGCGAGGTGTCGCTGGCGGCAGCCGATCTTGCCGGCCTGTGCCCGATCGCGGCCACGGGGCGGGCGCTTTCCGATGACGTGATGTGGGATCTGGCCTGGGGCATGTGTGCCGCCATGGATGGGGATGATATCACGGCGGCCGGTGTGATCGACAGCGTGCGCAACCGAGGGGGTGCCTTGCCAGCTTTTGATCTGCGTCTAGCCCAGCGTGTCGTGGTGCTGGCCGGTGGCGCCGGGCGCGCCGATGGTATCAACTGGGCGGAGGAAGAGGGGCTGAGCTCCTATCGTTACGGCGTGGCCAGTGCAGCAGGTGTGACGGTGCCGGCTGATCGGTTGGCGGCACTCGGCCCGGCCCACGCCGGCTGGGCGGTGCGCAATGCCGCGCTGCCGGCGGCGACACGATTCGCGCTGCTGCGCCAGGCGGCCGTGCTGGGCACGATATCGGCCGAGGAACTGGCCAGCGCCGTGGCAGCGCTGGCGCCGGCCGATGCCAGTGGTGGTTTCGCTGCCGATAGCCGGGCGGGCCGCCTGCGCGATGCCTTAACGGGCAGTCCACAAGGCAGGGCCGAGGCGATTGCCGCTATTGCTGCCGGCAACACGGGCGAGGATGCCTATGGCGCCCTGCTGGAAGCGGTCACGGCGGCGGCCGCGTTGAAACCGTCGGCAGCGTTGGCCGGGCAATCCGATGTGATCATCGCGGCGTTGCTGTCCGCCGGCAACATGCGCGCCGCACATGCCTGGTGGCCTGTGGCGCAGACGGCCGACGATGCGGTGCGGGCGCGGGCGCATGCGCTGCTGGCTGCTGGCGCCGGTGTGGCGATGGCGTCCAGCGATGTCCGCACGTGGCGCGATGCGGCCAAGTCCAGCCCGCGCCGCGAGGCGATGCTGGTGGCGGCGCTGTCGGGCCTCGGCCTCGCGCGCGGCAGCGGCTGGGACGGGTTGAAGCGCGATGCGATCCGCCCGGTGAGCAACCGCTGGACGGCGGCGCTGGCCAGCGCCGCGCGGCGCCGGGCGGTCGGCGAAGTGGCGTTGCTAGCAGCGACGGGCCTGCAGGGCAGCTGGGCCGATGTGCCGCCGGCGCATGTCGAAGCGATCGTGGCAGCGTTGGTGGCGTGCGGTCGGGTGGCGGAGGCACGGTTGTTTGCGGCCGAAGCGGTGACCCGCAGCGCATGATCACCGATAGGCAGGCCGTCGCACTGTTTCTCGACAGCTTGGCCAGCGAACGCGGCGCAGCAAAGAACACCATCCTCGCTTATGGTCGCGATCTCGCCCAGGCCAGCGAGTGGCTGGGTGGCGGGTTGGCGGCGGCCGATGCGGCGGCGTTGGCGCGGCTGACCCGGCACTGGGCACCACTGGCGCGGGCGAGCGCGGCGAGAAAGGCCAGCGCGGTGCGCCAGTTCCTCGCTTTCCTGATGGACGAAGGGCTGCGCAGCGATGATCCTGGCCGAGATCTCGCCCTGCCGCAGGCGGCGCGGCCACTGCCCAAAACGCTGGCGACTGGTGACGTGGAGCGTCTTTTTGTTGCTCTGGCCGAAAAGCTCGCCGCCCGGCCCGATGATCCAACCACGTTGCGAACGGTCGCGCTGGTGGAACTCCTTTACGGGTCCGGCTTGCGTGCCAGCGAATTGGTAGCGCTGCCCCGTCATGCCTGCAAGGCCGGGCGCGGCCACATGGTGGTGCTGGGCAAAGGCAACAAGGAACGGCTGGTGCCGATCAGCCGCCGCGCCGAAGCCGCTGTACTGGCTTGGGAAGTGCATGTGCGCAAGGAAAGCAAATATCTGTTTCCCGCCGGGCGCGGGAAGGCCGGCTTTCTCTCCCGCTTGCGGCTTTGGCAGCTGATCAAGGCGCTGGCCGCCGATGCTGGTATTCCGCCGGAGCGTATTTCCCCGCACGTGCTGCGCCACGCCTTTGCCACGCACCTGCTGGAAGGCGGCGCAGATCTGCGTATCGTACAAACGTTACTGGGGCATGCCGATATCGCGACAACGCAGATCTACACGCACGTTGCGTCAGCGGCCTTGGTGGAGTTGGTGAACAAGCACCACCCCTTGGCTGATCGGTCAGATTGACAGGTGACGCAGGCGCGCCGGCCGGGCTAGGGAAGCGGGCATGAACAGCAATTCCCTCTTCCGTCCCTTCCCGTTGCAGGGCCTCACCCTCCCCAATCGCATCGTTATGGCGCCGATGACGCGCAGCTTCTCTCCCGCCGGTCAGCCTGGCGCGAATGTCGCGGAATATTACCGAAAGCGTGCCGCCGGTGGGGTGGGGCTCATCATCACAGAAGGTACCGCGGTGGAGCGTGTGGGCGCTGCGAACGACCCCAACGTGCCGCATTTCTTTGGTTCGGCGCTGGATGGCTGGGGCCAGGTGGTGAAGGCTGTGCACGGCGAGAGCGGGCTGATCGCGCCGCAATTGTGGCATGTCGGGGCGTTACCCAACCGCCGCACGCCCAAGGGCGAGGAAGCCGAAAGCCCGACGGGCCATTACATGCCCGGCAAGACCAATGGCCGCGCCATGACCGATGCCGATGTGGCCGATGCCATCGCTGCCTTCGCCCGCGCAGCCGGTGACGCCAAGCGCCTTGGTTTCGACGCGGTCGAACTGCACGGTGCCCACGGCTATCTGATCGATCAATTCTTCTGGGGCGCCACCAACACGCGTGATGATCGCTGGGGCGGTGACACGCTGCCGCTGCGGGCGCGTTTTGCGGTGGAACTGCTGAAGGCCGTTCGCGCCGCCGTGGGCCCGGATTTCCCTTTGATCATCCGCCTTTCGCAGTGGAAGCAGCAGGATTTTGCCTTCCGCCTAGCCCCGTCGCCGGACGAACTAGCGGCCTGGCTCGGCCCGCTGGCAGATGCGGGCGCAGATGTGTTTCATTGCTCGCAGCGGCGGTTTTGGGAACCTGAATTCCCCGAACTCGATGGCCCGGAAGGCCTGAACTTCGCCGGCTGGGCCAAGAAGCTGACCGGCAAGCCGACCATCACGGTCGGCAGCGTTGGCCTCACCGGCGAGTTCGTGGCCGGCATGGGCGGCGAATCGTCGAAGCCGGCCAGCCTTGATGGCCTGCTCGCCCGGCTGGAGCGGGACGAGTTCGATCTGGTGGGCGTTGGCCGGGCGCTGATCGTCGATCCGGATTGGGCGCTTAAGGTACGCGATGGCCGCCATGGCGAATTGACCGATTACACCACCGAATCGCTGATGACCTTGGTGTGAAGCCACGGCTTGTGGCAGGAGAGGCCACATGCAGGTTGATGAAGACAATGTTCCGATCCTGAAGGGCCGATCGCTGCGGCCCAAGGATGCTGCCACCGTGCTGGTGATCCGTCGCGATGGGCCAAGCCCGCGCGTGTTGATGGGCCGGCGCGCGAAGGGCCATGTGTTCATGGCCAGCAAATGGGTCTTTCCCGGCGGGCGGTTGCACCCTGCCGATTTCCGCGTGGCGGCGGCCAGCGAATTGCACGATCAGGCGGCAGCGCCGCTGTGCCGCACCGCGCCGCCAGCACGCGCGCGGGCGCTGGCCGCCGCCGCAGTGCGCGAACTGTTCGAAGAAACCGGCCTGGTACTGGGCGCGCCCGGAAGTGGCCGCACAAGATCGCCGGAATGGCGCGATTTCCTCGCCACCGGCCACCTGCCGCACCTGGAACCCTTGCGTTTCGTCGGCCGCGCCATCACGCCGCCGGTGCGCCCACGCCGCTTCGACGCGCGCTTCTTCACGGTGGAGGCGCACCATCTTGTCAGCCTTGATCCCGGCGCTGGCTGCGGCGAGCTGGATGAAATCGCCTGGTTCGATTGGGACGAAGCCGCAAAGCTCGATCTACCCAGCATCACCCGCGCCATCCTGGCCGATGTGGCGGCGCGGCTGGATGATCCGGCGCGGCCCATTCCCTACCACCGTTTCGACAATGGCCGGCACCGGCTGCTGGCTCTGTGACGGCGATCACCCGCCTCACCCTCACCGATTTTCGCAGCCACGCCTACGCCAGCATCACCACAGCTCCGGGCCTGGTGGTGATCACCGGCGACAACGGCGCCGGCAAGACCAACATCCTGGACGCGATTTCGCTGCTGGCGTCTGGGCGTGGCTTGCGCGGTACGCCCTTGTCGGACGCGGCGCGGCAGGACGGGCCGGGCGGCTGGAGCGTTGCGGCCCATCTGGTTTCGGCCGAAGGCGAAGTGCAGATCGGCACCGGTACTGCGGCTGCGGCGCCTGAACGCCGGCTGGTGCGGGTGAACGGGGCGGCGGGGACGGCAGCGGCGCTAAGCGATTGGCTGGCGCTGGTCTGGCTCACGCCTGCGATGGACCGGCTGTTCAGCGAATCTGCCGGCAGCCGGCGGCGCTTCCTTGATCGGCTGGTGCTGGCGTTGCACCCCAGCCATGGCCAGCGTGTGAGCCGTTATGAAGCCGCCATGCGCGAACGCACGCGCTTGCTGACGGCCGATGCGCCGGCTGACCCATTGTGGCTGGCCGGTCTGGAGGCCGACATGGCCGATCATGGCGCCGCCATCGCCGCTGCCCGCGCTGATGTGGCGGCGGCACTGGCGGCGGAACTGGCGCGCGCGCCGGAGGGACCGTTTGCGCGACCGCTGATTGAACTGGCCGGCAATGATGCCAATGATCTGACCGCGCGTCTTGCCCGTGGCCGCGCCCGCGACGCCGCTGCCGCCCGCGCCATCGAAGGGCCGCACCGCGCCGATCTGGTGGTGACGCACACTGCCAAGGCAATGCCGGCTGCCAGTTGCTCCACCGGCGAGCAGAAGGCGTTGCTCATCGCCATCGTGCTGGCCCATGCGGCGCTGGTGGCGCGGCGTAGCGGGCGACCGCCGATCCTGCTGCTGGATGAAATCGCCGCGCATCTGGATGCCGGCCGCCGCGCAGCCTTGTTCGATCGGCTGGCGGTGATGGGCGTGCAGGCATGGATGACCGGCACCGATCCGGCGCTGTTTGCCGATCTGGCCGGCGGCCCGCGCACTTGCTGGCTGACGCTGGCGGCGGGGCAGGTCACGCCCGCGTAAAGCCACACCCATTGGCGCCGTTTTGACAACACGATGTGGAGTGGGAGAAGGCGTGCATGTCGGAAAGCAGCTGGCCGCCTTGCAACCGCCAGAGCGGTTGGCTGATAGCAGCGTAATGGATTTTGAAGCGCTGCCGCGCTGGCGGCGCGAGGGCGAATGTCGGCCACCGGCCGACGACTTGGGCCTGGCCCGGCCACTCGGCGCGCAGGTGATGGAAGCGACGCTGGCCGGCTTTGCCGCGATGCTCGCCGCCGGGCTGGAACCGGGGCATCTGGCGGTGAATGTATCCACCGCGCAATTGCTGGCCGATAACTTCCTCGACAATTTGAAGCGCAGCCTTGCCCGCCACGCCTTGCCCGCGACGCGCCTGGAGAACAAAATGACGGCAACCGTCCTGCTGGATCGCTTCATCGCGCGCATCGGCCATAAGCTCGACGCACTGCGCGCGATGGGCTGCACGCTGGCCACGGATGATTTCGGCACCGGCTATGCCTCACTGTCTCACCTAACCGCCTTTCCGGTGGATCGGATAAAGATCGATCGCGATTTCACTCGTGCCATTGATTCTGATGTCGACCGTGGCCTGATCGCTCGCACCCTGATCGGGCTGGGTCGCGGGCTGGGGCTGAAGGTGATTGCCGAAGGGGTGGAGACGGAGAGCTGGCGCTGCTTCCTCGCCGTTCATGGCTGAGCCGCCGTGTAGGGCTATCTGTTTGCCCGGCCGGTGCTGGCAGCAGATGCTCTGGCCTAGCTGCGCGGGCAACAGCAGCGCTGCGCATTTCCCCCTCGCACGCGCGCGCGGGAGTCACTATAGCCGAGGTCTCAGAACCCCATCCCAAGGCTGCTGCGTTGACCGACAACAATCCGAGTCCTGCCCAGATCAATGATTATGGCGCCGACAGCATCAAGGTGCTGCGCGGGCTGGATGCCGTGCGCAAGCGCCCGGGCATGTATATCGGCGATACCGACGATGGTTCGGGCCTGCACCATATGGTGTTCGAAGTGTCCGACAACGCTATCGACGAGGCGCTGGCCGGCTATTGCGACCGAATCGACATCACGATGAACGCCGATGGTTCGGTGAGCGTGACCGACAATGGCCGCGGTATCCCCACCGGCATCCATGCCGAAGAAGGTGTGTCGGCGGCCGAGGTGATCATGACCCAGCTGCACGCTGGCGGCAAATTCAATAACAGCGACGACAACGCCTACAAGGTGTCGGGCGGCCTGCACGGCGTGGGCGTTTCGGTGGTCAACGCTCTGTCTGAATGGCTGGAGCTGACGATCTGGCGGGACGGAGAAGAGCATTGGATGCGCTTCCACCATGGTGAGGCACAGGCACCGCTGGCCGTGCGCGGGCCGTCGAATGGCAAGCGCGGCACCCGCGTCACCTTCTTCCCCAGCATCGGCACCTTCAAGTTCATCGATTTCGATTTCGCCAAGCTCGAGCACCGCTTCCGCGAGCTGGCCTTCCTGAACAGTGGCGTGCGCCTTGTGCTCAACGATGCCCGCCATGCCGATGTGAAATCGGTCGATCTCTATTATGAAGGCGGCATCGCGGCTTTCGTGAAGTTCCTCGACAAATCAAAGACTCCGCTGATCCCCAATCCCATCGCCATCACCGGCCAGGCCAACGATATCGGCATCGATGTCGCGCTGGAATGGAACGACAGCTATTACGAACAGGTCCTCTGCTTCACCAACAACATCCCGCAGCGTGATGGCGGCACCCATCTGGCGGCCTTCCGCGCCGCGTTGACCCGCACGCTGAACCAGTATGCGGAAGCCTCGGGCCTACTCAAGAAGGAGAAGGTCAACCTCACCGGCGACGACATGCGCGAAGGACTGACTGCCATTGTTTCGGTGAAGCTGCCGGATCCGAAATTCTCCAGCCAGACCAAGGACAAGTTGGTTTCATCGGAAGTGCGCCAGCCGCTGGAAAGCCTGATGGCCGACCGACTGGACGTGTGGCTGCAGGAAAACCCGGCCCACGCCAAGACCATCGTTGCCAAGATCATCGATGCCGCCGCCGCGCGCGAGGCCGCCCGCAAAGCGCGTGACCTGACGCGGCGCAAGGGCGCGCTCGACATCTCGTCGCTGCCCGGCAAGCTGGCCGACTGCCAGGAGCGCGATCCGGCGAAGTCCGAACTGTTCCTGGTCGAAGGCGACTCCGCCGGCGGCAGCGCCAAGAACGGCCGCAATCGCCAGAACCAGGCCATCCTGCCGCTGCGCGGCAAGATCCTGAACGTGGAGCGCGCCCGGCTGGACCGGATGCTGGCCAGCCGCGAAATCGGCACGCTAATTCAGGCTCTGGGCACCAGCATCGGGCCGGAATTCAACCTTGAAAAACTGCGCTATCACAAAGTCATCATCATGACCGACGCCGATGTGGACGGCGCTCACATCCGCACGTTGCTGCTTACTTTCTTCTTCCGCCACATGCCGACGCTGATCGACGGCGGGCATCTCTTCATCGCCCAGCCGCCGCTGTACAAGGTCACGCGCGGCCGTTCGGAAGTGTATCTGAAAGACAATGCGGCGCTTGAGGATTATCTGGTCGAAGCCGGCGCCGGCAATCTGGTGCTCACCACGGCGGCTGGCCCGCGCAGTGGCGCCGATTTGGCGGCGCTGGTGGAACATGCCCGCCGCATGCGGGCCCTTATGGCCTATGTGCCGCGCCGCTATCCGGCGGCTGTGATTGACGCGCTGGCCCTGAATGGCGCGCTGGCCCGGCCCGATGCGGCCGCAGCGGCGACCACCGCGGCTTGGCTGAATGCCGCCGATGCCGATGGCGGCCGCTGGACGGTGACGGTCACCGATGATGACGGTTATCACGTCGCGCGCGAATGGCGCGGCGTGACGGATCATCATGTCATTGATGGTGCCTTCCTCTCCTCCCCCGAAGCGCCGCGCCTTGCCGCACTGGCCGCGCAGGAAGCCGCCGCCTATGCCGCGCCCTCGCAGCTGGGCAGTTTCCGTATCACCAGCCCGGCCGATCTGCTTGCCGCCGTGCTCGATGCCGGCCGCAAGGGCCTCGCCATCGCCCGCTACAAGGGCCTGGGCGAAATGAACGCCGAACAATTGTGGGAAACCACGCTCGATCCCGCCGCCCGCACCCTTCTGCGCGTCGATGTGGACGAGGCGGCGGATGCGGACGACATCTTCGCCAAGCTGATGGGCGACGTGGTGGAAGAACGCCGCAACTTCATCCAGGAAAACGCGCTGAATGTCGCCAATCTCGATGTCTAACGCCGGCTGAGCAGCCGCTTCACCACCGCCGCATCCAGCGCCACTGCCTGCCGCGTCTCGCCCGTTGCCGGGTCGCGGCTGGCGATGGCTCTGGCGGCGAGAAGGCTGTTCGCTATGGCTTCCTCCGTCGCATCTGCAGCGGCAACAAACAGCGGGGTCGTCGCCTCGTTGCCCAGTTCAGGATAGGCGGTGGTCGCGCCCCGGCGGGCGGCGGTGCGGCGCACGCTTGTCGCGGTGGAGAAGGCGATGGCATAATCGCCGGAGCCATTGGAGAAGGCGGAGCCGGTACGGGCGAGGCCGGCCATGGCGCGCGCCGCCAGCCGCGTGAGGTTGCGGTCGGACAGTGGCGCATCCGTGGCCACTACGATCATGATGGAACCATCGGCCGACACGCGCGCCGCCTGTTTGCCCGGTGGCGCCGGGATCGGCACACCGCCAAGGATCAGCCGGCCGCCATAATTGCTTTGCACCAGCACACCGACGGTGAAGCCGTCCGCCGTGCGCCGTGACGAAGTTCCGATGCCGCCCTTGTAGCCAAAGGCAATCGTGCCGCGTGCGGCGCCGACAGCGCCTTCCTGCACCGGGCCGGGCTTGGCTTCGGCGATCGCGTGGCGGGCGTCTGCGATGGTCACGGCGCGGGCGCGGATATCGTTCAATCCGCCATCGTTGGTTTCGCCAACCACGGCGTTGACCGATCGTACCGCCTCATTGCCCGGCTGTGCCAGCGTGTGCTCGATGATGGCTGCGGCGGCTTCCGGCACGTTCAGCGTGTTGGTGAGCAGGATCGGCGTTTCGATCTCGCCCAGTTCCTTCACCTGAGTGCTGCCCATCAGCTTGCCGAAGCCGTTGGCGACGACGATGCCGGCCGGGACCTTTTCGGCAAAGATGTTGCCGGCGTGGGGCACAATGGCAGTGACGCCGGTGCGGATGGTGTCTCCGCGATCAAGCGTGACCTGGCCCACCATGACGCCGGGCACATCGGTGATGGCGTTGAGCGGGCCGGTGGCCAGCGGGCCGGGGGCGATGCCAATATCGCGAGCGCGTTCTGCCACAACGGGACTGGAAATTGCGAGGATCAGGGCGGTGAGCAATGTGGGGAGAGGCTGGCGCATGGCGCATCATGACGTGCCGCGCCCAAAAATAAAGTGCCGCCCGGCGTCGAGGGATGGGGGACGCCGGGCGGCACCGTCACGATGCGCCCCGAGAGGGGCAAGAGAGGCGCATCGGAGGCTGTTTGGGGTGCCAATTGGCGGGGCGCACCCCGATGGGGGCTATCGGGTGCGCCACCGGCCGGCTCGGCGGGCAGGAGCGGCCCCTGCCCAAACCCGCCGTTTCGTCAGGCGATCAGCCAGCGACTTTGTCGGCTTCGATGGCAGCCATGGTGGCATTGCGGGTCGCCTGCAGAGCCGACGCGAAGCACTTCTGCTGGGCGTTACGCGCCCGGTAATCGGCCGTTGAAGAGTTGCACACCTTCTTGGCGGCGACGCGGATGCGGGTTTCAAGGCTGTTGCGGCCGGCGTCGCTTTCCAGGTTGAGATCGGCGTAGGACACATAGGCGACCTTGTGGCCGGTTTCGCTGACGCCATAGGCGACCTGAGCCTGGGCCGGAGCGGTGGCACCGGCGATGCACAGGCCAGCGAAGAACAGGGTGCCGGCAGCGCCGACGACATTGCGGGTAAAGTTTTTGGCAGAAGCGAACATGGGGGACCTCTTGTTTGTTTCAGCAGCCGGACCATCCGGCTGCCGATGCCAACAACTTTGCAAAGCCCGTGCCAACTGCCCCGAAAAATATCGATCTCATAATATCAGTGGGTTAGCGATATAAGCGTGTTACATGTTAATGACAGTGAAATAGGATAATCCAATAAGTCGGCGACAAAACCCATTAATCAGCATTATGTCCTAGTCCTCATTCTCCTTCTGGCATGGCCATTTGGCTTGGCAGCAATTCCTTGCTGGTGCATAGGATAAGGCGATCGTCATGCTCACCCAGCGTTCCCGGTATGCGCTTCGCGCGCTCATCTTCATCGCCCGTTCGGGCGGGGTTGCCCCCGTTCCGATTTCGGTGATCGCCGCTGATCAGCAACTACCGCGCAAGTTCCTTGAAGCCATATTGCTCGATCTGAAGAATGGCGGCGTTGTGAACAGCTATCGCGGCAAGATGGGCGGTTACCGCCTGGCGCGCCCGGCCAGCCAGATCAGTTTCGGCGAGATCATCCGCTTGATCGAAGGCCCGCTTGCGCTGGTGCCGTGCGTTTCGGTTTCGGCCTATCAGCGCTGCGATGATTGTTTCGAGGAAACCACCTGCGTGATCCGCAAGGTGATGCTGGTGGTGCGCGAACAGACGGCGAGCATCCTTGATCACACCACCCTGGCGGATTTGTCGGTAGACCGCGTCGCGGCCTGATCAGGCTTTAGGGGGACGCTTCAGTGTCAGCTTGCGACCATCGGAGGTAGCCAGAATCGCGGCACCATCGGCCGTGTAGGACACGCTGTTCACCGCTTCCAGCAGCGCCAGCATCCGACGCTCGATCTCCATGGCCGGCGGCGGGCAAGCCATCTTGGTGGTGGCCATCGGCCCCAGCTTCAGCGTGGTACCATCCTGTTTCCACCTGCCGTTGAAAAGGTTGCAACCCGCCGTGCCTGAAAGCCGACTGGTGCCCTGATCGCCGGGATCGAACATCAGGCGGCCGCGCGCCAACTGCCCGCCACCGTTCAGATCGGCAATCTGCCATTCCCCTTCCAGGCTGCCGGCGATCACTGGCGGCTTGCCCGATAAGGCCTGCCCCAGTTGCTGGCGTTGATCACGGCAGCCAGTCAGGGCGAAGAGGGCGAGGGGCAGGAGCAAGACAACGCGCATGGCGCCATCCTGCCGTCAGCCAGCGGCCGGTGCAAGGCTGGCGACTAGTGCTTCCATCGCCGATTGATCGATCAGGATGGCGCCATCAGCCGGCCGATCAAGATCAAGGATCAGCATGATGGTCAGGCCCATGAGCAGAAAGAGGATGCCCGATGCAAAGCGGTGGCGATGGCCATGGGCATCGAGCATATAGCCCAGCAGGAAGCAGGCGACGCAGGCAAACATCACCAGCAGCATCATCACTTCGCCCGGCACACGCGCTGCCACGGCCTTTTCGCGCTGGGTGCCGGTATCGAGCACGGCGTTGACGGCACTGACCAGGTTGGTGGCACGGGGGCCATCCAGTGCGGCCTGCGCGGTGGCGGTAACCGCCCATACGCGGTTGCGCAAGACAGCGGCATTGGCGAGCTTTTCGGTTTGGTGCGGCAGCGGGCTGGTCACCCGAACCCTGGCATAATCGGCCAGCGCGTTCTGCAACGCCGGCCCGTGCGGCGCGGCCACCAGCCCGGCGCGCAGCCAAGCGGTACCGATATCGTTCGCTTCCTGCACCACCAGCTGGCGGCGCTCATCATAGCGGCTGAGCGCCATTGAGAAGGTGAAACCCAGCAGTAGCGCCAGCACCAGCAGCGCGGTGGAGAGGACCTGGCTTTCGTCCTCGGACCCGCCATTACCGCCAAAGCGGCGGTGATAACGAAAGCCCAGTTCCGCGGCGATGAAAAACAGGGCCAGCAGCACCGCCGGAATGGCGGGCAGCGGCACCAGATCGATCAGGCCCGCAAGGTCGGAGATCAACCGCGGCCCTTCCGCAGTTCGTCACGGATCTCGGTAAGCAGTGCTTCGGACGGTGTCGGGCCGGGCGGTTCAGCCGGGGCGTCAGCAGGCTTGGCCATCGCCTTGTTGGCGGCCTTCACCATTATGAAGATGACAAAGGCGATGATGACGAAGTTGATGAAGGCGGTGACGAACTTGCCATAACCGAACAGGGCCACGCCGGCCTTCTTCAGCGCTTCATAATCTGTGGGGCTGCCCGTGTAATCGGCCGGGATGTCGCCCAGCACGACGAACAGGCTGGTGAAATCAACACCGCCCGACACCAGGCCGACGATCGGCATCACCATGTCTTCAGTGAAGCTGGTGACGACCGCACCAAAGGCGGCGCCGATGATCACGGCCACGGCCAGATCAAGCACATTGCCGCGCGCGATGAAGGCCTTGAATTCCTGCAGCATGATTTCCTCACCCCCCTGTTGAAAAGCCTGAAGGCGCATTATCTTGTGACGAGCAATGCGCGAACGTTTCCCTCACTCTGCCATAAACCGCGGCCTGCGCAAGCCGCTGCCACTGGAGACTTTTCCATGACCAACGCCGTTCGTCGTTTCGCTGCGCTGGCCGCGCTGGCCGGTACCGCGCTGCTGCTGTCGGGCTGCGGCGTCAACACCATTCCCGCCAAGGAAGAGGCGGTGAAGGCCAAGTGGGCTGATGTGGAAAACCAGTATCAGCGCCGTGCCGACCTGATCCCCAATTTGGTGAGCACGGTGAAGGGCTATGCGGCCCAGGAAAAGGACGTGCTGGAAGCCGTAACCAAGGCCCGCGCCAGCGCCAGCCAGGTGACGGTGGACCCGACAAAGCTTTCGGATCCCAAGCAGTTGGCGGCGTTTGACCAAGCGCAGGGCGCGCTCGGACAGTCGCTGGGCCGATTGCTGGTTACGGTGGAAAAATATCCGGAGTTGAAGTCAAACGAGCTGTTCCTCCAGCTGCAAAGCCAGCTGGAGGGCACCGAGAACCGCATCACCGTGGCGCGCCGCGACTACAATATGGCCGTGCAGGATTATAACACTGAAATCCGCACCTTCCCTTCGCTGATCACCGCCAAGGTGGTTTATGGCGCGCAGCCGATCGCGCCCTTCAAGGCCACGACGGTGAATGCCGACAAGGCGCCCGAGGTGAAGTTCTGAAACCCCCGTTCGGGGAGCACGAACAATGATGCTGCTGCGCCGGACGACCCTGCCGGCCTTCACGCTGCTGCTGGCGGCCTTGTGGGCGCTGTTCACGGGGCTGCCGGCAGCGGCTGAGCCGACCTTCCCGAAACTCACCGGCCGCGTCACCGATGCGGCCGGTGTTCTGCCTGCCGAGACGACGGCAGCGCTGGAGGCGAAGCTGAAGGCGCTGGAAGACACCACCGGCACCCAGTTGGTGGTGGCGACCGTGCCCGATCTGCAGGGTTATGAAATCGACGAATATGGCTATCAGCTCGGCCGGGCCTGGGGCATCGGCCAGAAAGGCACCAACAATGGCGCCATAATGCTGATTGCGCCGGCCCAGCGCAAATTGCGCATCGAGGTTGGCTATGGCCTGGAAGGTGTGCTGACCGATGCAGTGTCTAGCCGCATCATCCGCCAGGCCATCTTGCCGCGCTTCAAGTCGGGTGACATGGCGGGCGGCATCGCAGCCGGTGCCGATCAATTGATCGCACTCCTGCAACTGCCGCCTGATCAACAAGCCGCCTTTGCCGCCCAGGCCAAGGCGGCGAGCAGCGACGAAGGCGACAGCCCCGGCTGGGGCGCGCTGGTCTGGCTGATCATCATAATCGTGTGGATCATCATCGCGACGCGCCGCAGTTCGCGTGGGCGGCGCAGCGGGCCAGTGATCGTGTGGGGCCCCGGCATTGGCGGAAACTGGAGCGGCGGCGGTGGCGGCGGTGGCTTCGGCGGCTTTTCGGGCGGCGGCGGCAGCTTCGGCGGCGGCGGCGCTTCAGGAGACTGGTGATGCTGTTCAACGACATCGATCGCGCCCGCATCTCCGAAGCCATTGCGGCTGCCGAAGCCAATACGGCCGGTGAGATCGTGGTGATCATCAACACACGCGCCCACCGCTATGTCGCCACCATGCTGGCAACGGCGGTGCTGGCGGCCTTCACCCTGCCGCTCCTGGCGGTGCTGGCCGGGTGGATGCCATCCTTGCTGTTCCCCGATTGGGACACGATCGACGCTGCCACACGGGAAATGCACGGCATCGAAGGCTTTGCCGCCGTGCAGGCGCTGCTATTTGTTATCACGCTGGCGCTGGTTGCCGGCTTGCGGCTTGACCGGGTGCTCACCCCGCGCGGGTTGCGGCGGGATCGGGTGCACCATGCCGCCATGATGCAGTTCCGGGCGCGTGGGTTGACCGCCACGCAAGGGCGCACCGGCGTGCTGCTCTATCTCGACGAGGTCGAGCATGTCGCCGAGGTGATTGCCGACGAAGCGGTGTTCACCCGGGTGGCAGCCGACGAATGGGCTGAAACAATTGCAGCGTTGATTTCCGGCATCAAGGCTGGCCGGCCTGCCGATGGCCTAGTGACGGCGATCGCGCGGGCGGGCTCGGTGCTATCTAAGCATCTTCCGGTGCAGGCCGGAGACGTGAACGAACTGCCGGACACGCTGATCGAGATCTAACGAAGCGCGCCGGCAGCACCGGTGATTTGCTGTTCAGGCCGCCGCCGACGGCCGGGCGGCGACGCGCTGGTGCCAAGCAGGCAGCCAGGTCAGGCCATCGGGCAGTGGCTGGCCCACTTGCGCGCCAAATTCGATGAAGCCGAACAGCAGGATATCGGCTAGCGTGAAGCGGTTGCCGCAGACGAAATCGCCAGTCATCAGCGCATCGAGCCACTGCAGTTTCTTGGCAGCGATCGCTTTCAGTTCCGCACCCGCGCTTTCCGATACGATCGGGAAGCGCGGTTCGAACATCGGCCTACCCTGCGTGGCGCGAAAGCCATTGGCCATCGGTTCGCAATAACCCAGATCGATGATCCGCACCCATTTGCGGGTTTCGGCGCGCTCTTCGGCGGTGGTGCCGATGATAGCTGGGGTCGGGTGAATATCCTCCAGATACTCGGCGATCACGGTGATTTCGCTGACGATGCGGCCATCGTCCAGCTCCAGCGCCGGGGTGCCGCCGGCCGGCACCTTCTTGATATAATCGCTGTTGCGGTTGGCGCCGGCCATGATGTCGATGGTCTCGGTGGCCAGGCTGATGCCCTTTTCGGCCATGGCCATCCGCACCACGCGCGGGTTGGGGCCGATGCTGTCATAGAATTTCATGGCGTCTTCTCCTGTTTTGAATGTCACCTGCCGTGCAGTTCGGCGATGATCCGCGCTTGCGCCGCGCGGTCGATGGTCCAGCTGCGTGCCAGCCAGGCGGCGCCCAGAGCACTCACCACCGGCGGCACCAGGAACAGTAGCACCAGGCCATCGATGGCGGATTGCGTGTTGGCGCTGCCCAGCTTGGCGTCAAAGCCCACCATGTCTAGCACGATGTAGGCAAGGCCCACGGGAACGGCGTATCCGATCTTCTGCACCGCAACCAACACGGCATAATAGAGCCCGGCACTGCTGCGTCCGGTGGCAAGTGTTTCTGCATCGGTAACATCGGCCAGCATGGCGCGCACCAGGAAGGGTGGGGCCACCGCCGGGATACCGGCCAGCAACATGCCGGCGGCGGCCACCCAGAAACCGGCATTGGGCGCCAGCACCAAGCCCATGTGCAGCACGGCATAGCTGCCAATGGCCCACGCCACCGCCATATGTTTGGATGTGCGCCGCGCCACCCAGCCCCACAAAGGCGCACCGATCAGGCCGGCCGCGAAATAAAACAGCAGCAGTAGGCGCGCTTCGTTCACCGAAAAACCGCGAGCCGCTTCGAAGAAGAACACCAGCAACGCGCCGCCAAAGCCGGGTGGCAGGCTGGCAAGCAAATCGATCAGCATCAGCCGGCGCAGATTGGGCTGTTGCAGCGCCTGCCAGATATCGCGCCAGCCGTGCGGATGCTCGCTGGCAGAGCTGCCTTGCTGTCGGTCAGGCACGCCCAGCGCCACCGCGAGCAGGGCGGGCGCGAGCATCAGCGCCAGCACCAGCCCCATTGCATGTATGCCCAGCGACGCCGTGTGGGTAAAGCCCAGCTGCGGCCCCAGCCAATTGGCCAGCGGGGGCACCGCCAGCAAGGTGAGTAAGGCCATCATGTTGGCGGTTTGCCACCAGCCAAAGATGCGGCTGCGTTCGTGATAATCGGTGGACAACGCTTGGCCCCAGCTCGTGTGGGCCACCTGTGCCATCGAAAAGCCGGTGTAGATCACCAGCAGGCCCAAAAAGGCGCGCAGCGGCGATAAGCCAGGCTCGGCAAAGAAGCTGAGATACAGGCCCAACAGCATGATCAGGCCGCCTGCCACCATCCACGGCCGAAACCTGCCAAAGCGCGTGTTGGTGCGGTCGATGCCGTGTCCAAATGCGATATCCAGCGGCAGATCGATCCAGCGCACGGCCGAGAACAGGATGCCGGTGATGGCCAGATCAAGACCCAGCGTGCTGGCATAATAAGGCGGCAGATAGATCACCATCGGCAGCCCGACGCCGGTAAGCGGCAAGCATGGCGCGGCAAAGGCGGCAAGTGTCCGGCGTTTCAACGGCACTGATCGGGATGCGCTTTCCATACCCCTCCCCGGGCTCAACTGTTACTGTGGGGTGCTGGGAAGAGCGGCGCAAGCCTGTGAATTCAGGCGGCAAGACCCCGACGGCGGGCGGCAAAAGCCTTGAGCGCATGATCAAGCCGCGCCAGCACTTCACCGTGCAGCGCCGGCGTGGCGGCGGCAAGGCCGTGGATGACAGGTTGCGGCTGGTTGAAGGCAAGCGCGGCACCGTGGCGATCGGTCAGCATGCCGCCGGCTTCTGCCAGGATCAGGCTGGCGGCGGCCACATCCCATTCGGCGATGCTGCGCCCTTCCATCCAGGCATCAGCTTCGTCGGCGGCCAGCATTGCCATGCGCAGTGCCAGGCTGTTGGGCTTTGCCACGGCGGTACCGGGCCATGGTGATGGCCAGAAAGAAGCGGTGAGATTGGGCTGATCGATGGGCAGGCGCACGCCCTCCAGCGTGGCGAGGCCCGATACGGCAAGGCGCTTGCCATTCAAGGTCGAACCGCGCCCGATCCCGGCGGCATAGAGCCGATCCTGTGCCGGCGCGTTGAGCACGGCGGCGACCACGGTGCCGGCTTCGACCAGCGCCACGGATACTGCCCAGCCCGTGCGCCCGCGCAGGAAATCCCGGGTGCCGTCGATGGGATCGATCACCCATACCCGGCGCTGCTCCAGCCGGGTGGTATTGTCCGGGCATTCTTCCGACAGCCAGCCATCGTCCGGACGGGCTGAGGCAATCACGCCCTTCAGGTATTCGTTCACCGCCATGTCGGCTGCACACACCGGACTGCCATCCGCCTTGTCCCACCTGGCTGGCGACCGGCCGAAATGCGCCATGGCGATGCGTCCGGCATTGCCGGCGATTTCGGCGGCCAGCGCCAGATCGGCGTCGCGCGCCGACGGGCTGTGCGGGTTCAACTGCCCGCTACCATCATGCCATCGATGCGCAGCGTCGGCGCGTTGCTGGCATGACGAAAGGCCAGATCGTTGGCGGCCACCAGGCGCGCAAACATGTCAAGCAGATTGCCAGCAATGGTGATTTCCGCCACCGGGCTGGTGATCTCGCCATTTTCGATGAGGTAGCCGCTGGCTCCCCGGCTGTAATCGCCAGTGAGACCATTGACGCCCATGCCGATCAGTTCGGTGACGAGCACGCCTTGCTTGATATCGATCATCAGTTCTGCCGGGGTGGCGGTACCACCTTCCAGGTGCAGGTTGGTGGTGCCTGCGCCCGGGGGGCCGGAGGTGCCCCGGCTGGCGTGGCCGGTCGGGGCCAGGCCGAGCTGCCGGGCGCTGGCCACATCCATCAGCCAGCCGGTCAGCACGCCATGTTCGATGATCGCTGTGCGATGCGCCGCCAGGCCCTCACCATCGAAGGCGCGGCTGCGCAGGCCGCGGCGACGCAGCGGATCATCGATAATCGACAGGCCGGCGGGCAGGATCATCTGGCCCAATTTGTCCTTCAGGAAGCTGGTGCCGCGCGCGATGGCGCTGCCGGTGATGGCACCCACCAGGTGGCCAAGTAGCGTGGACGAGACGCGCGGATCGAACAGGATCGGCATCTGGGCGCTGGCCAGCTTTATCGGATGCAGGCGGTTGATGGCACGCTGGCCGGCACGAGTGCCGATATCCTCGGCTGATTCGACGTCGGCCAGATAGCGGGCGCTGTGCCAAGCATAATCGCGCTGCATGTCGCTGCCAGTGCCGGCGACCACGCTGGCCGAAAGGCTGTGGCTGGTGGACTTCTTGCCGCCGCGAAAGCCAGTCGATGTCGCCAACGCCATAACGACCGTACCCGCCGCGGCGCCAGCGCCTTCGCTGTTGGTGATGCCGGGAATCGCGCGGGCGGCATCCTCGCAGGCTAGCGCGCGTTCCTTCAGGGCTGCCGCGCTGATCTCGGTGGGATCATCGACATCAAGGTCGGTAAACGGTCCGCGTGCCAGCCGGTCTTCTGGGGCCAAGCCGGCATAGGGATCTTCGGGGGCCAGACGCGCCATGGCGACGGCGCGTTCAGCCGCCTCGCGCAGAGCTGACGGCGTGAGATCTGACGAAGAGACGCTGGCCGAACGCCGGCCAACGAAAACGCGGATGCCGATCTCTTCGCCCTCGGCGCGGCCGATATCCTCCAGCTTGCCAAGGCGGACCGAAATGGAGGTGGCGCCATCGCCGACATAAAGCGCGTCGGCGGCATCGGCCCCGGCGGCGCGGGCAGCGGCAAGGGCGGCATCAAGGCGGGTGAGGGCATCAGGGGAAGACAGCATAAGCCAGATGTAGGGTGGCTGGCCTCAGCTGTCACGGCCCAATCACTGCGTCTCTTTGTCGAACCCATGCAATGAGGTCTCGGCTCGGTATGAGACACGGGCAACAATTCGACACGGGTGATGGGTGGACCAGCCCTGCTTTCGACCTGTAAATGGGTGCGAGGGCCTGTTCCAACGCGGTACAGGCCCGCCGCCGCGTTCTGGATCAGGCAAGCCCAACAGAAGCGCAGGCCGCCGCCCATAGCGCACCGGCCAGCCGGTTTGAACGGAACAAGATAAGCGCAGTGGCCGGCATGGTGTCGGCCAGCTTGATGACCTGCCAGCTCAGTTGCACAGCCAGCGGTAGAAGCGCTACCACGGCCAGCGCCTGCCCTGCAACGATCCACAGGGCGGCTGCCCACAGTGCCAGCGCCAAGACATAGAAGCCCGCCACGCCGGCGCGCGCCTTCGGCCCCAGCGCGCGGGCGGAGGATTTGATGCCGGCCAGCGCGTCATCCTCGATATCCTGCAGGGCATAGATCGTGTCATACCCCAGCGTCCACGCGATACCTCCGGCCCACAGCAGCCATATCGCGGGCGCTTCGATGGGCGCCACCGCCGTCCAGCCGACGAGCGCGCCCCAGTTGAAGGTCAGACCAAGCCAGGCCTGCGGCCACCAGGTGATGCGCTTCATGAACGGGTAGGCCGCCACCGGAGCCAGGCTGGCCAACGCCACGATCTGGGCCAGCCCACGCAGTTGCAGCAACACGACCAGGCCGATCAGCGACAGCATAACCGCAAAGGCCAGCGCCGCCTTCACCGAAATGTGGCCCGAGGCCACCGGGCGATCGCGGGTGCGCTCCACCTGGGCATCCAGATCGCGATCGACGATATCGTTCCAAGCGCAGCCGGCCCCGCGCATGGCGACGCTGCCAAGGCCAAACCACAGCACCAGCCACGGCGCGCTTTGAAGGCCACCGGCCAGCGCCAGCCCGGCGATGCATGGCCAGAACAGCAGCCAGGTGCCGGCCGGCCGGTCGAGGCGGGCGAGGCGCGCGAACAGCTGGGCGCGCGCCGGCAGCCAGTCGATCCAGCTTTTCACGGCATCTGGTGTTGCGGGAGGAGGCAGCGTAACCACAGGTCCATGAGCGAATTAGACCGCAGCTTGTCAACCACGCCGCGCCTGTTCGTGCGCGATGCATTGGCGCACGGCATGCAGATCACGCTGGACCAGCCGCAATCCCACTATCTGGGCAGCGTCATGCGCCGGCAGCCTGGCGACATGGTGCGGCTGTTCAATGGCCACGACGGCGAATGGGCCGCGCGGGTGACGGCTGTGGCGAAGAAGGCGGTGACGCTGACCGCCGAACGGCAGAACGCGCCGCAGGAGCAGGTGCCCGATCTGTGGCTGTGCGCCGCCCCCTTGAAGAAGGGCCGCATCGACTGGCTGGTGGAGAAGGCCTGCGAACTGGGTGTCGCCCGGCTGCAACTGGTGACGACACAGCGTACCGTGGTTGACAAGCCCAACCTTGAGCGGCTGGGCGCGCATCTGGTGGAGGCCGCCGAACAATCCGGCCGCACCGCCGTGCCGGACCTGTCCGAACCGGTCACGCTCGATCGGTTGCTGCGCGACTGGCCGCCCGGCCGCGCGCTGATCTTTGCCGATGAAACCGGCGGCGCGCCGTTGGCGCAGGCCAGGGCGCCCGCCCCGGCCGCGATCCTGATCGGCCCGGAAGGCGGCTTCACGGTGGCGGAGCGCGAGGCCATCCGCGCCCATGCCGCTGCCGTGCCGATCAGCCTTGGTCCGCGCATCCTGCGGGCCGATACGGCGGCGCTGGCGTCGGTGGCGGTGTGGCAGGCGCTGCATGGCCATTGAGGATATGAGGCAATGAGGACCGTTTTTGCCGCTGCCGCTTTTGCCGCCACAGTCGCTCTGGCGCCGCCGGCCTGGCTTTATCCCAGTCCGGCCGGCTCGCCGCCACAGGTGGGCGCCGATAATGTGCCAGTCCGTTTGCCGGGCTCTGCCGTCAGCATCATGGCACGCGACACCCACAACCGGGCCCTGGCTGTTGACTGGTTCCCCGATCCGGCCGATCCGGCGCCCGCTATCGTGCTGAAGGCCAGCCTGCCCGGTGGCTATGCCTGTGGTTATTGCCACCTGCCGCGCGGGCAGGGACGGCCGGAAAATGCCACGCTGGCTGGCCTTTCTGCCGACTATATCATCGATCAGACCGAGGCGTTCCGAATCGGAACCCGCACCGCAGCCAGCGCCGGCTGGATCCCGACCGAGGCTATGCGCAACGCCATCGCCCACGCCAGCTCGGCTGAAATTGCCGAAGCCGCGCGCTGGTTCAGCCGCCAGCATTTCATCAGCCGCGTGAAGGTGGTGGAAAGCGCCACCGTGCCGCCGACGGCACCGCTGGGCTTCATCCTCGCCGCCCAGCCTGGCCCGCGCGAGCCCATCGCCGGCCGCATCATCGAAGTGCCCGACGATCCGGAAGCCTTCGAGCTGCGCGACCCGCGCGCCACCTTCACCGCCTGGGTGCCGCTCGGCAGCATCGCGCGAGGTCGCGCCCTTGCGGCCGAGATGGGCTGCATTGAATGCCATGCCGAGCAGATGAACGGCTGGGGGCCGGGCCGCTCACCCAGTTACATCCTGCGCCAGTTACTGGCCTTCAAGACACGCGCGCGCAATGATGTCGGCGCCGAGCCGATGCAGGCGGTTGCCGATCAACTCGACATGGAGCAGATGGTGGCTGTCGCTGCATGGATGGCAGATGGAGCCAAGCCCTAAGGCGAAACCCTAATGATGCGCTCGGCTTGGCTCAGGACCTTGGTACGGCTCCAGACGAAGGGCACATAATTGCCGGTTGCCCAGCGCGCGAACAGATCGCGGTAATGCGGGCTGGCTGGATCGCCGGACTGGCCGGGCGTGTTGATAGCCATGCTGTTGTCCCACGCGCCCACGTCCAGCACCACCCGCACCGAGGCGCCGGAGGCAACGCGGAAATCGGAGCTGCTTCCCATTGCCATAGGGGTGGAGCCGCTGCCGCCGATCGGTACCGGGCCCACGCGGCGTTCGGTGTCGCGGCCGGCGATCGGTAGCGCCGGCTGGAAATCGGCGCGGTGTAGCGCGCCCCAACGCCAGGTGGCGGGGTCCGGGCCGAGCAGCCCGGTCGTTTCGGTAAAGGCGGTGCCCAACGAGCCCAGCAGAACCTCCGCCCGCAGCGCGGCGTGATCGGGACCGAGCAGACTGCCGTCTTCTAGCACGGGCAGGATGTTGCCGATGCTGGTGCGGCCGAAGTTGCGGCGGGCCGGTTCCGGCACGATGGCTTTCACCGCGCTCACTGGCAGGTGGCGGCTCGCCCAGATTTCATAGAGGGCTGCTGGCGCCGAATCCGGCCCTTCATGGCCATCCCAGCCCGTGAGCAGCGCCAGCGCGGCGCGTTCATTGGCGTCACGGCCAGAAAGCCCTTTCAGCAGCGCTACGGCGCGCCGGGCCATGGGTGATGTGGGGTCATTCTGCAGCGCCATCGCATCGGTGAGGGCGAACTTCGGGTTTGATCCGATCACTTCGGAAATGCGGGTGATGCGACTGCGGTCTGCCCATTCCAGGCCAAGCAGGTGCGGATAACCGGCGGGAATATTCATCTCGTTTGCGGTGGCGATCCAGCCTTCGGTCGGGTTGTGCTTCACCGGCATCAATTTAGCGTCGAGCAGTCCGGTCCAGCGATGCGCCTTGCCCGCGGGCACCGGCAGCAGGCCGTCCCCTGCGGCGCGCATCGGTACGAAGCCGCCTGGTGCCCAGCCAATGTCGCCGGCGCGATTGGCAAACAGCAGGTTGAGCGGCGGCGCGCCCCAATGATCGCGGGCGACGAGGAAATCATCCCAGGTTTTCGCCGTCCACGCCCAACTGGCATTGAAATAGGCGGAGGCGCCGGGTCGGGTCCACGTGGCGCGCAGGGCGAAACTGCGGCCGCTCACCGGGTCTTCATGGATGATCGGGCCGTCTTCGGTGAATTTCAGCACCGCCTCGCGCGGGGCTTCACCCTTCACCTCGATGGTTTCGCGCACTGCGGTGAATTTTGTCGCCTTTGAGTTCACCACCAGATCCTGCTGATCGATAGCAAAGATCGTCAGTGCCCAGGCCACATCCTCGTTGTGGCCGAAGCTGATGCCGGGCAGCGCCGGTTCGCCTGATCCGGCGATCTTCAGTTCCGGCGTGTCGATGTGGGAGAGGTAACGCAGATTGGGCACGGCGTGAACGCGGTGTGGATCATTGGCCAATATGGGCCGGCCGGTGGCAGAGCGGGCGGCGCCGATCACCCAGTTGTTGCTGCCTTCCTGGATGTCGGGATCGAGACTGGCCACCATGATCTTCTGGCCATCGAAGCGCACATCACCGGTGCCAAGCGCGTAATCATCGAGCACGTCGGCCGGAATACTGCACGGATCGAGCCCTTTGGGGATGGTGACGCTGTGGGCGGGCGCCAGTTCGCGGCGCAGCGGTTCATACTTGAGGTCGCCGCCGCACAGGGCACGGGCGCGGGCGACTTCGCTGGCGAGATTGCTGGCCAGGGCGTTGGACCGGATGCGGACCACGTCATCGGCCTGCCAGCGTTCCGGTCTGGTGTTGGTCGCCTTGAATTCCAGCGGCAGCGGCGCGCGTCCGGATTCGACATCCGCCACATAGGCGTTGATGCCGGCGGCGAACGCCTCGGTCCAGCCCTTGGCCGCAGCGGGATAGGCCGCCCATTCCGCCGCCATGTCGCCGCGATAGAGCAGCAGCCGCGCCGCGCGGTCCTGCGTGACGAACTGGGGCCCGAAACTGGCCGACAGCCGGCCCAGACCGCGCTTTCGCCACAGGTCGATTTGCCACAGCCGGTCCCGCGCCACGGCATAGCCCTGCAGGAAAAAGCCATCGCGGGCATTGGCGGCATAGATGTGCGGGATGCCGGCGCGATCGATAACGATCTCGCCGGGCGCGGTGAGGCCGGGCAGCGACCGCGCCTCGGTATACGCACCGGGGGGGGCGTCTTGGGCGGCAGCCGCCGTGGTCAGCAAGAGTGCGGCGGCGAAAGAGCGGATCATTCGGCCGCCATCGCTGCCGTGGCCGGCGCCGCCTGCGGCCCACGGATCAGGCTGCCGGGCAGGGCGCCGGTCATCTGGCCGTTGCGGAACGTCACTTCGCCATTCTTGATCGTGCAGACATAACCGTCGGCCTTTTGCAGCAGGCGCTTGCCACCGGCCGGCAGATCGAAGGCCAGCCAAGGCTTGCCCAGTTGCAGCCGATCCAGATCGATGATGTTGAAATCAGCGAGATAGCCGGGCGCGATCAGGCCGCGATCGTGAAGGCCATAGAGTTTGGCGGTATCGTGGCACTGGCGGCGGATGGCGTTCTCCAGGGTCACGGTGCCTCGCGCCCGGTCGCGCACCCAGTGTTGCAGCAGATAGGTCGGGCTGGCGGCATCGCAGATGGTTCCGCAATGCGCGCCGCCGTCGGACAGGGAGATCACCGTGTCGTCGCGGTTCAGCAGGCCCTCGACGAAATCGAGATTACCATCGGCATAGTTGAGGATTGGGAAATAGATGAAGCCGCTGCCATCGCCGCGGCACAGCAGGTCATAGGTGTATTCGGCCGGGTCCTTGCCTGACGCTGCTGCCATGGCGGCGATGGTTTCGCTCTGCGTCGGCTCATAATTGAAGCCGTCGCCCATCTCGTAATGCAGCTGCCAGCCCATGGCGACCGCCATTAGCAGCGGTAGCACATCGGTTTCGGGCCAGACATTCTCCTCTGCCAGCAGCTTCGCCTTGAACGCCGGATCAGTGAGATGCCCCCACTGCTCTTCCCATGGCCGCGCCTCAATCGCCTGCCAGCTGGGCTTGAACTTGAACGGGTGCACCGTGCCGCGCCAAGTCATCAAGATGCCGTTGCCGCGAATGGCGATCTGGGCGACGATGTTGGCGCCTTCGGCATTGGCGCGGGCGGTCTCGCTCATCTGCTCTTCCCAGGGCAGTTCCTTGGCGATGGATTGCAGCATGGCAAAGGTGACGGGCAGGCCGGTTTCACGGCTCATCTCGGCCATCCAGCCGAATTCATCCCACTCCCGGCGTAGGTCGCTGGCCATTTCGAACACGCCGTGGCCCACCTTGCCCATGGCGCGGCCAATAGCGATCAGCTCGTCTTTTTCCGCTGTGGTGCCGGGTACCAGTTCGCCGTCGATCGATTTGTGAAGGATGGTGCGGCTGGTGGAGAAACCCAGCGCCCCGGCCTCGACCCCTTCCGCGACGATCTCGGCCATCTTCGCGATGTCATCTTCCGTTGGCTTCTCGTTGCGCGCGCCGCGCTCGCCCATCACATAGGCGCGCACGGCACCGTGCGGCACGTGGGTAGCGACATCGATGGTGCGGCGGCGCTCTTCCAGCGCGTCGAGATATTCGGGGAAGGTCTCCCAGTTCCACTTCATGCCTTCGGCCAGCGCAGTGCCGGGAATATCCTCCACGCCCTCCATCAGGCCGATCAGCCAGTCATGCTTATCGGGTTTGGCCGGCGCGAAACCGACGCCGCAATTGCCCATCACCACTGTGGTGACGCCGTGCCAAGCCGACGGCGCCATTTCCGAGTCCCAGGTCGCCTGACCGTCATAATGGGTGTGGATGTCGACAAAGCCGGGGGTGACGATCAGGCCTTTGGCATCAATAACCTCACGGCCGAGCGCGGTGATACTGCCCACCGCGGTGATGTGCCCGCCATCTACCGCGATATCGCCCGTGAAGCGTGGATTGCCGCTGCCATCAACGATGGTGCCGCCGCGAATGACGAGATCGTGCATGATTATGCTCCCCGAATGAGCGGGAGACGATGCCACATGCGCAGGTGTGTGCAACCCTGCCGCTTTGCAGCGGGATCAGCCCCGTGGCAGCGTCGCTGCCTGCTCTGCCTGCTGCGGCCGTTCCGGATCGGGCGGCAGGTGGCCCCAGCGGTCATCGGCCGTCCCTGGCGCGGGCTGGCTCTGCTCCACGCCACAGGCGGTGAGGCAAGCAAGTGCCAGAATCAGCATGCGGGTCGATTTCATGGAACCCAATGTGGGCAAACATGACATTTTCGCAAGGGGGGAATGGCTCAGCCGGCATGGTGATCGCGGCGTAACCGGATCGCGGACCGGTGCGAACCCTGCGCCAAGACTGCAATGAAACCGCAACATGGCCGCTTCATTGCGCCAGCAGGGCAACGGCGTTAAGGCGCAAGGCATGAGCAACAAGGTGACTTCCGCCGGCGATGACGCGATCATCGAAACGCGCGACCAGCTGATTTCGGTGTTCGCCGACGGTGCCAAGCCGCGCGACGCTTGGCGCATCGGCACCGAGCACGAGAAGTTCGTGTTCAAGACCGATGATCACCGCGCGCCTTCCTACACGGAGCCTGGCGGTATTCGCGATCTGTTGATGGCGATGACGCGCTATGGCTGGGAACCGATCCTGGAAGGCGGCAACGTCATTGCGCTGAAAGGCGCGGACGGCAACATCAGCCTTGAACCGGCCGGCCAGTTCGAGCTTTCGGGCGCACCGCTGGAAAATCTGCACCAGACTTGCGCGGAATCGAACCGCCACCTCAAGCAATGCCGCGAGCTTGGTGCCGAATTGGGCCTGGGTTTCCTCGGCCTCGGCTTCTGGCCAGACAAGACGCGCGCCGAGCTGCCGATCATGCCCAAGGGCCGGTATGACATCATGTTGCGTCACATGCCGCGCGTCGGCAGCCTTGGCCTCGACATGATGTTGCGCACCTGCACCATCCAGACCAATCTGGATTATGGCAGCGAAGCCGACATGGCGCAGAAATTCCGGGTGAGCCTGGCGCTGCAGCCGATCGCCACCGCGCTGTTCGCCAATTCGCCGTTCACGGAAAGCAAGCCGAACGGCTTCAAGTCGTTCCGCAGCCATATCTGGACCGACACTGATCCGGCCCGCACCGGCATCCTGCCCTTCGTGTTCGAAAATGGTTTCAGCTACGAACACTATGTCGATTACGCGCTCGATGTGCCGATGTACTTTGTCTATCGCGACGGCAGATATATCGACGCGGCGGGCCTGAGCTTCCGCGATTTCCTTGTCGGCAAATTGTCAGTGCTGCCCGGTGAGCAGCCGCGGCTGGGTGATTGGAAGGATCACCTGTCCACCGCCTTCCCTGAAGTGCGGATGAAGGGCTATCTCGAAATGCGCGGCGCCGATGGCGGGCGCTGGGATCGCATCTGTGCGCTGCCGGCGCTCTGGGTCGGCCTGCTGTATGATCAAACCGCGCTGGATGCGGCGTGGGATCTGGTCAAGCATTGGACGCCGGAGGATCATGATCGCCTGCGCCGCGAAGTGCCGGCGCTGGCTTTGGGCGCGGCCAGCCCCAATGGTGGCACCCTTAAGCGTCTGGCGGCTGAAGTGCTGAAGATCGCCGATGCCGGCCTTGCCGCCCGCGCCCGGTTGAATAACGCCGGCGATACCGAGCAGGGCTTCCTCAATCCGCTGCGCGAGATTGTCGCCAGTGGCATGACAACGGCCGATCGGCTGCTGGCGCTCTACAACGGGCCATGGGGCGGCGATATCAGCCGCGTGTATGAAACCGAGGCCTATTGATCGCAACCTCTGTGGCAGGCGGGACACAATGTAACCCTCGTGTAATTTTCCCACTTGATTACCGCGATTATTGAACAGACACTCCGAACATGACGATCGGCGCCAGCCCGATTTGGGACACAGGCAGACGTCAAGCTTGGGGAGGTCGTTCATGACTGGGTTTGGTCTGCGCTCGGGTTGCGCGTTGGTGGCATTGGCTTGCGGCATGGCAGCGGGTGGTGCCGCATCCGCACAAACGGCGGCGGCCAATGCAGCTGAAGACATTGAAATCATCGTCACCGGCAGCTTCATTCGTGGCACTCGCGAAGATGCTGCTGTGCCGGTGGACGTGTTCACCGCCGACGATCTTAACAAGCAGGGCATCAGTTCGCCGCTTGAATTCATCAAGCAGTTGCCTTCGGTTGGCGCGGCGCTGGGCGATACCAACCAGTTTTCCACCTCGGCACAAGGCTTTCAAGGCAATGGCTCGCTGAACCTTCGTGGACTTGGCCCGACACGCACGCTGGTACTGTTTAACGGTCGCCGTACGGTCCTGGCGCCGGGTGACGGCTTTGCTGATACCAACCTCATCCCGATCTTCGCACTGCAAAATGTCGAAATCCTCAAGGATGGGGCCGCCGCCACTTATGGTTCCGATGCCATTGCCGGGGTGGCCAATTTCGTTACCCGCCGCAATTTCAACGGCGCCATCTTCCAGGGTGATTTCGATTCCATCGAAGGTTCACGCGGCAACTGGACCGGATCGGTTCTGGTCGGTCAGACTTTCGGCAAGATCAATCTGATGGCCGGCGCCGGCTGGCAGCATCGTTCGACCCTGCCCAGCTTTTCGCGCGATTTCAGCCGGACGCCTTATGAAACCAACCCATCAGCTTGGTCGGTGCTTGCCACACCTGGGACGTTTGGCGCGACCTATCTGAACAACGGCGTGCCGGCGACCACGATCGTCCGTGATGGCGGTACCACCGCCTGCCCCGGCGTCGGCGGCGTGAACGACACGACGGGCCCTGGCGGCACCGGATTGCCGATCTGTCGGTTCAGCTTCCTGCCGTGGAACAACATCATCGAAGAGGAAGACCGCTATCAAGGCTATTTGCAAGCCGATATCGATCTGTCTGACCGTACCAAGGTCCATTTGGAATTCACCTACGCGCAAACCGATACGACCGTTGGCCAGTCGCCATCGTTCCCGCCAACCCAGGGCCCGCGCGGTTCGGGTTCCACCAGTGCTTTCACTGTCAGCCCCAACAATCCGGGCGTGCCGGCCTTCCTCGCCCAGAACGGCTTGCTGCCTGGCACGGCGGCACGACCGCTTGCCGCGATCACTGCTGTGCTGTGGCGGCCGTTTGGCTGGCTGGGCAATCCGTCCGAGCCCGTGCGCGGCGCCGGCCTCGGTAGCGCTGAAAACAAGAGCTATCGGTTCTCTGGCACGGTGGACCAGGAATTCACTGACAATTTCCGCGCGCAATTTTCTGGCACCTACTGGCGATCGGAGCGTGAAGCCTTCTCGCGTGATATGGTCGGTTCCCGCTTGCAGAACGCGCTCAATGGCCTTGGCGGACCGAACTGCAATGTTGCTGCCAACACGCCGGGGCAGAATGGCTGCCAATGGTTCAACCCGTTCATCAATGCCGGCCAGCCGGTTTCAATCCAGAACCTGACCAACCCCAACTTCGTGGCTGGTGCGTCAAATTCGGTTGAATTGATCAATTTCATCCAGCCAAACAATGGCACCCGCCAGGTTGAAGAGCAGTTTGTGGTTGATGCCATCTTCTCGGGCGAAACCGGCATCGATCTGGGCGGTGGCCCCATCGCCTACGCTTTTGGTGCCCAATATCGCCGCAATGAATGGAGCACCCGGCCGCTCGGGCCGGAGTCCGATTTGAACGTCAATCCCTGCTTCCGCGAAGGTGATCGCAGCTGCGTCGGCACGCCGATCGAAGGCGTCGGATCGTTTATATTCCTTGGCGGTTCGCGCGCCGAAAAGGTGCAGCAGAACGTGAAAGCGGTCTTCGCCGAAGTAAAGATCCCGATCACCGATCGGCTGGAATTCACCGGCGCTGCCCGGTTCGAAGATTACGGCGGCTCGGTCGGTTCCACCTTCAACCCCAAGGGTTCGGTGCGCTGGAACCCCACCGACTGGTTGGTGCTGCGCGGATCGGCGGGCACGACCTTCCGCGGGCCTTTGGCCAACCAGGTGGTCAACAATCAGATCACCACGCTGGCCGGCATCCAGGCCGCAGCCAACAACTTCAAGTCCGTTGATATCTTCGGTAACCCCAACGATCTGGGCCCGGAAACCGCCTTCACCTACAACGTTGGCGCGGTAATCAACACCTCCGGCTTCACCGTGTCGGTCGATTACTGGGGCTTCGACGTGAAGGATCGGATCACCACGACTCCGGGTCAAGCCATCGCAACATCGGTTGCGAGCGGTGCGCTGGCTCCGAACAACACCCGCTTTGCCAATTGCAGCAGCGTGTTTGCCAACCTGATCACCTTCCAGGGTGGCGGCTGTGTTCAGGGTACCACCACCGGCCTCGACATCAGCCGCGTCCGGACCGATTGGGTGAACGGCCCTGGTATCAAGACTAGCGGGATCGACTTGGCGTTCGATTACAAGACCGATCTGGCCGGTGGTAAACTGAACATCGGTGCCCAGGCCAGCGTGGTGCTGGACTTCACCTTCGATGATTTTGTCTTCCGCGGCGTGCTTGTGCAGGCTGGTTATCAAGCCAAGGGCTTCACCAACTATTTCCGTGATCCGCTCACCGTGTCGCCCCTGCGCGCTACTGGTTGGATCAACTATGCCACTGGCGGCCTGAACGTTCGTTATCAGGCGCGGTATGTTGGCGGCGTGGATGACGATCGCTGCGTTGGCCTGGCAAACTGTGCCAGCACCAACTTTGGCCCGACCAATTTCGGTGCCGTTGTGAAGAGTTTCACGCAGCACGACATCAACATCCAGTATGATCTGCCGATCAGCGCTGTGCAGACACAGCTGCAATTCGGTATCGACAACTTCACCAACGCTGCCCCGCCGGCATCGCGGCTGGAGCTGTCCTATGATCCGTTCATCGGCAATCCGCTCGGCCGGGTCTTCCGCTTTGGTCTGCGGGTGATCATCTGATTGCTGGCGCGCGGCGGGGGTTGCAATTTCCCCGCCGCGCGCTGGTTTTAACCCGCGGTCTGGCGGGCGTAATCATCGGTATCGAACCAGCCGCGCGATCCGGAGATCAAGCCGTCGCTGCCGATTTTCCACTCTTCCCATCCGGCAACTGAAACCCGCTTGGCGCTGGGCGCGTGGGTGCCGGTGAAGGACCAAAGATAGATGGCCGTGCGGCCAGCTGCGCGAACGCCGTCACAGCGCAGCTCCATATCGGGAATGTCGGTCAAGAATCCAGCGGCCATTTCGGCCACGCCGGCGCGGCCTTGCCAGAGCGGACCATCATTGATGCTGATGCCGCCATCAGTCGTGTAGTGTTGCGCCACGGCCTCTGGGTGGCCGCTGTTCCACGACGCGGTGTAGGCCGCAGCGAGCGCAGCGATATCGCTCACAGGCCTCGCCGGGCGCAAGCATAAAGCGCTATGGCGCCCGCGTTCGACACGTTCAGGCTTTCCACGCCGCTGATCGGCAGCCGGGCGAGCTGATCGCAATTCTCGATGGTCAGGTGGCGCAGGCCTTCGCCCTCGCTGCCCAGCACAAGGGCCGGCTGGCTCTTGCCCAGCGCCGATTCCAGCGTGTCGGGCGCGTTGCCGTCCAGCGCGATGCGCCAGAAGCCGGCATCGCCGATTTCGCCCAACGCGCGGGCCAGATTTACTGTCCGCACCCATGGCAATTGCTCCAGCGCGCCGCTGGCGCTGCGGGCGAGCACGCCTGATTCGGCAGGGCTGTGACGATCTTGGGTTACGATGGCGCGCGCATTGAAGGCGAGCGCCGATCGCATCAAGGCGCCGACATTGTGCGGATCGGTCACCTGGTCGAGCACGATTATTGGACGGTTGCCGCCATCATCGGCCTGCTTCAGGATGTCGCCCAGCCAGACATTTTCCAGCGGTTCCACTTCCAGCACGAAACCTTGGTGCGGGGCATCCGCCGGACACAGTCGGCCCAGATCATGATCGTCGCCGATCTGCACCTGCAGACCTTGCGGGATCACGATGGTCTTGGCGGTTGCCGGGGTCAGCCACAGTTTGCGGAAACTGCGCTCAGGATTATCGAGCGCGGCAAATACCGCGTGGCGGCCATAAAGGCGCGGGAAGGGGCTTTTCTGGCCCAGTTGGTTCTTGGGGTGCGGACGGCGGCCCATGGCAATCTTCCGGTAAATGAAACGTCGCTGCCATAGTCGCGATCAGCGTTATTTGCCACGAACATTGCAGGGAAAGGCCCGACAGGTGGTGGAGGGGGTTGGATTTGAACCAACGTAGGGTGAAACCCGGCAGATTTACAGTCTGCTGCCATTGACCGCTCGGCCACCCCTCCACAGCCGCCAAAAGCGGACCTATCGGGAGGCGGCCTAGTGCGTCAGCGCCGCGCGGCTGTCAACGCCCCTTTTCCGAATCCGGGTGGACAGCGTGCTGCATCAGCCGCGATCGGGCGCCACCCGGTCACGCCTTAGCCGCTTGGTGGTGTACAGCGCGCCATCGGCCCGTTCGAACAGCTGGTCCAGCCCTTGGCCCGCATGATCTTTGTCCGCCCCGGCGGAAAAGTTGATGCGGCCCATGTTGCTGCCGTCCAAGGCGTTCCGCAGCATTTGGCCGGTCAGATCGGCACGTATTTGATCGATGCGTCGCTGCGGCCGTGGCGGGCATTACGCCCACGAAGCCGCCATCTGTTTCCAGCTGTTTAGCCAGATGGCTGGCCACGAAACGCAGCACATGATCGCCCTTGACGTGGCCAAAGCGATTATTGAAACGCTTGAAAAGATCGATATTCACGACGGCCAGCGCAAGCGGTCGGCTAGCGGCGACGGCTTCTGCCTGAGCCTTCTCCAATTCCGCCGTAAGCCCCGCTAGTTGAAGACACCGGTCAACGCATCGATGACGGCGGTCCGCTCTGGCTCATCCAACACGCGGCCGTTGGCGGTTTCGGTATCCACGGTCGAGGACTCGGCGTTCAATTGTTGCTGCAGGACGGCCAGCGCCGCTACATCCATCGGCCTGGCCAGGCGCTTGCCGCCATCAGAATGGGCGCGGTAACAATCGGCCAGATCGGTCTGCCCACCTTCGATGCGGTTGGTCAGGTCCTTGTCTTTGCAATTGGCTTTCGCAATCAACTAGTTGACTTGGGCCTCGCTCATCTGACCCGGCAGCGTTTCCCACAACTTGACTGCACCCAGACTCAGCCGATCGCCGGCCAAGGCCTTGTCGTTAATCAGCGATAGTTCCGCATCCTCCTTGCACACAAGGCTCCATAGCCCATCGTACACGGCTGGTTCCGGCGCCAGCCCGGTCTGGATCAGCAGCGCGCGGATCTGATCATGCCAGGCCAGCCGGCCGATGCCCGTGGAACGGGCGACATCTGCGGGCGCGGGCATCGCTGCTTGTACCACCATCGGCCCCGGCTGGTGATTCGCCTGATTGTTTCTCCCCGACTGATTGACCTGCACCGGAAATGGCGGCGGGGAGTAGGGTGCGTGAGGAGCAAGGATGAAAGGCAAAGCGCTGCAGCGGAGTCACAGCTAATGTCAGACAGGCTGGGCTGTGCCGCTGCTGCTGCGTGCGCCTGCTGGCGGATCTTGCCGGGGTCGATTTCGCCGGGCTAAATCCACGCGCCCGGCTGCGATGGAGCGGGTAGCGGGAATCGAACCCGCATAGCCAGCTTGGAAGGCTGGAGCTTTACCACTAAGCTATACCCGCGTTACTTTGGCCAATAATCCAGCTGCGCCCCGGCCGCAACCTCTTGCAGGCTAAAGATCCCGCCGCCTCATACCCCCCACGACAGCCTCTTGCACCGGCCGGCCCGTCTCTTTATAGCCGCGCGTCTGCACACAGGAGTGTAGCTCAGTTGGTAGAGCATCGGTCTCCAAAACCGAGGGCCGGGGGTTCGAGCCCCTCCACTCCTGCCAGCAGCCCCGGATTTTCGGCCACAAGTAGCTGAAAAATAGGGGTGTTGGGCCCATTTCGGGATGCGCAGGCAACGTCCATCCTGCCGGTAACGGGGTCTCCCGTACCGGTTATTGGCGTTGCAGGCGGTGGGTAATGGCAGCCCATGATCGACGTGGCGCGATTCGTGTTGAGCGGAACGGCAAAGGGTGACGGTGTGAGTGAGGTCAAGGCAGAAGTGGCGAAGAAGCCCCGGGTGTCCCCGGCGGAATTCGTGCGCCAGGTGCAGACTGAAACCCGCAAGATCGCCTGGCCCACCCTGCCTGATACAGTGCGCATGACGATCATGGTGTTGATCATGACCAGCCTGCTGTCGGTTTTCTTCCTTGGTATCGACCAGATCCTTGGTCGCACCGTCAAATTCCTGCTCAGCCTCGCTGCTTGAGGAACATCCATGTCGCGCTGGTACATCATTCACGCCTATTCCGGTTTCGAGAGCAAGGTGAAGGAGTCGATCCTTTCCGAAGCCCGCCGCAAGGGCCTTGAAGCTTTCATCGACGCTGTTGAGGTGCCGGCCGAAACCGTCACCGAAGTGTTCAAGGGCAAGAAGCGCCAGGTCGAGCGCAAGTCGATGCCCGGTTATGTGCTGGCCAAGCTGGCGATGACTGACGACGTCTATCACCTCGTCAAGAATACGCCGAAGGTGACCGGGTTCCTGGGCCAGCAGAACAAGCCGCAGCCGGTGAGTGAGGCGGAAGCTGCCCGCATGCTGAACACCAAGACCGAGGAAACCCCTGCGGCCAAGATCAAGAAGAAGGCCAATTTCGAGATCGGCGACAGCGTTCGCGTGCTCGATGGCCCGTTTGCCAGTTTCAACGGCTTGGTCGAGGAAATCGACTTCGATCATGGTCGTGTCAAGGTGTCGGTGTCGATCTTTGGCCGGGCAACCCCGGTCGAACTCGGCTTCGAACAGGTGGAAAAGCAGAAGTAATTCAGCGCTTCCACCACAGGCGTGGGAGGCCGGTTGCCCCGGCCGCTAGCACCACACAACAAGGAGCGGCCACATGGCCAAGAAGATTACTGGTTACATCAAGCTGCAGGTGAAGGCGGGTTCCGCCAACCCGTCGCCGCCGATCGGCCCGGCACTGGGCCAACGCGGCGTGAACATCATGGAATTCTGCAAGGCGTTCAACGCCAAAACCGAATCCCTTGAAAAGGGCACCCCGATCCCGACGGTTATCACCGTTTATGCCGATCGTTCGTTCAGCTTCATCACAAAGTTGCCGCCGGCTTCGTTCCTGCTCAAGCAGGCGGCTGGCCTGAAGTCGGGCGGCACAACGCCTGGAAAGGGCGCGCCCGCTGCCAAGATCAAGCAGTCGCAGATCCGCGCCATCGCCGAGCAGAAGATGCCCGACCTGAACGCGAACAGCATCGAGATGGCGATGAAGACGATCGAAGGTTCGGCCCGCGCAATGGGCCTCGAAGTGGTGGAGGGCTGATCACATGGCTATGACCAAGAAGGCCAAGGCTCTGGCCACCGCGGTTGACCGCGAAAAGCTGTACCCCATCGACGAAGCCATCGGCCTCGTGAAGAGCCTGGCCACCGCCAAGTTTGATGAAACCATCGAAGTTTCGCTGAACTTGGGTGTCGATCCCCGTCACGCCGATCAGATGGTCCGCGGCGTCGTTACCCTGCCCAAGGGCACCGGCAAGACCGTGCGCGTGGGCGTGTTTGCCCGCGGCGCCAAGGCTGATGAAGCCAAGGCCGCCGGCGCTGACGTCGTTGGCGCTGAAGACCTGCTGGAACTGGTGACTGGCGGCACGATCGATTTCGATCGCTGTATCGCCACGCCCGACATGATGGGTCTGGTTGGCCGTCTCGGCAAGGTGCTGGGCCCCAAGGGCCTTATGCCTAACCCGAAGCTGGGCACCGTTACCATGAATGTGGGCGAAGCCGTGAAGGCAGCCAAGGGCGGCCAGGTTGAATATCGCGTCGAAAAGGCCGGTATCATCCATGGTATTCTGGGCAAGGCAAGCTTCCCGCAGGACGATCTGCGCGCCAACTTCAACGCGCTGCTCGATGCCGTGATCAAGGCCAAGCCGTCGGGCGCCAAGGGCAAGTATCTGCTCAAGGTTGCCGTCAGTTCGTCGATGGGCGCGGGTATCAAGGTCGATCCGTCGTCAACTGGCCAGTACGCCTGATCATTTGTGATCAATGAACGTAGAAGGGCCGGAGCGGGAGACTGCTCCGGCCCTTTTTCGCTCTGCCATCGCTTGACTCTGCTGGCGCTTCCCCCTATCGCGCCGCATCCGTTCCAGCCCTTCAAGGGGTTGGGCGACCGTCCGAGATTGCAGGTGGTTCCCGCCTTAAGCCATTTGGGCCTGCATGAGACGAGGTTGGTTTCCCCGGTCGGGCTTCGCGTCTGATCTGGTCTGCACTGGGTGTTTCCGGTGTGGTGACGACCTTCTTCGGACGGGCCTGGTGCCCGCTCCTCCCCAGCGATGGTGATTGGCAGGTGCAAGGCTCATGAGCCGGCGCAGTGTCATGCTGCGTCATCACCCGCCCGCCTGGCCTTTGTGCCT
The DNA here is from genome assembly GCA_943369475.1 of Sphingomonas paucimobilis. Lineage (GTDB taxonomy): Bacteria > Pseudomonadota > Alphaproteobacteria > Sphingomonadales > Sphingomonadaceae > Sandarakinorhabdus > Sandarakinorhabdus paucimobilis_A. The sequence continues at coordinate 153,812 of CALRNJ020000006.1, forward strand.
GGCGGGCATGAAACCAAGGAGTGAGCATGGATCGCGCCCAAAAAGCCGAAGCCGTCTCCAGCCTGGCCAAGACGCTGACCGAAACTTCGGTTGTCGTTGTCACGCGCAACCATGGTCTGACCGTTGCTCAGTCGAGCGACCTTCGGAACCGGATGCGCGCTGCCGGTGCCAGCTACAAGGTGACGAAGAATAGCCTCGCGCGCATTGCGCTCGAAGGCACGCCCTACCAGCCGATCGGTGATCTGCTGACTGGCCCGATCGGCCTTGCAACGTCTGCCGATCCTGTGGCCGCTGCCAAGATCGCGGTTGAATTCGCCAAGACGACGGACAAGTTCGAGATCATCGGCGGCGCCATGGCGGGCACGGTTCTGGATGTGACTGGCGTGAAGGCCCTGGCCGAACTGCCGTCGCTCGACGAACTGCGCGCCAAGATCGTGGGCCTCATCAATGCGCCTGCGACCAAGCTGGCCCAGCTGGCCAATGCGCCGGCCGCCAAGCTGGCCCGCGTCTTTACGGCCTATGCCGAAAAAGATGCCGCCTGAAGCCTTCGAACTCGAAAAACCAATCTGAAAATACTGGAGAAATACAATGGCTGACCTGAACTCGATCGTTGAACAGCTTTCCGCCCTGACCGTGCTGGAAGCCGCTGACCTCGCCAAGATGCTGGAAGAAAAGTGGGGCGTGTCCGCCGCTGCGGCCGTGGCCGTGGCCGCTGGTCCGGCCGCCGCTGCTGCTCCGGCTGCTGAAGAGCAGACCGAATTTGACGTGATCCTCACCGGCGACGGTGGCAAGAAGATCAACGTCATCAAGGAAGTCCGCGCCATCACCGGCCTGGGCCTGACCGAAGCCAAGACTCTGGTGGAAGCGGCTCCGAAGGCCATCAAGGAAGGTGTGTCGAAGGCTGACGCCGAGAAGATCAAGAAGCAGCTCGAAGAAGCCGGCGCGACGGTGGAACTCAAGTAAGCTTCAACGCTTCATGCCGGCCCGCCGGCAGGAAACAGGAAAGGGGCAGCTCCTTGCGGGGCTGCCCCTTTTCCTTTGGCACTTCGCCGCACCTTGCGCCTCCACTTGCCCAAATCCAACAAAGCGCCTATTCGCCGCTCATCACCGGTCGGGAATCGATTCCCGATCGGCCTGCCGCTTTTCGAGACACGACCCGTAGCGCGATCGGGCCGCGACGAATGGAAGGGTGGCGGGGCTTCAATCGCCAGTGACCGTGCGACATTCCGCTGCAGCGGGATGACGTGCGGTTTTTGCTGTTTTTCCAGATGGGCTTGCCTGCTGGAAGCGAAATTTTGACGAGAAGGCGAACGCAACACATGGCCACCCAGATGAAGCCGCCCCAGGGCGTGAAGCCGTTCAACAACCGCCGCCGCATCCGCAAGAACTTCGGCCATATCGGCGAAGTGGTGCAGATGCCGAACCTCATCGAGGTGCAGCGCGAAAGCTATGAGCAGTTCCTGCGTTCCAACCCGGCGGTGGGCTATGTTTCCGGCCTCGAAAAGACCCTGCGCAGCGTCTTCCCGATCCGCGATTTCGCCGGCACCGCCGAGCTGGATTTCGTGCATTATGAACTGGAAGAACCGAAGTACGACACGGATGAATGCCGCCAGCGCGGCATGACCTATGCGGCGCCGATGCGCGTTACGCTGCGCCTGATCGTGTTCGAAGTGGATCCCGATACCGAAACCCGCTCCGTGCTCGATATCAAGGAGCAGGACGTTTACATGGGCGACATGCCGCTCATGACCGGCAACGGCACCTTCATCATCAATGGCACCGAACGCGTGATCGTTTCGCAGATGCACCGCAGCCCGGGTGTCTTCTTCGATCACGATCGCGGCAAGACCCACGCCAGCGGCAAATATCTGTTTGCCGCCCGCGTGATCCCCTATCGTGGTTCTTGGCTGGATCTGGAATTCGACGCCAAGGACATTGTAAATGTCCGTATCGACCGCAAGCGCAAACTGCCGGTCACCACCCTTCTTTATGCGCTAGGCTGGCATTCGGAAGAGATCCTCAACCTGTTCTATAACCGCGTCACTTGGGTGCGCGGCCATGGCGCGAACAACGAAGCTGGCTGGAAGGTGCCGTTCGTTGAAGCCAACTATCGCAATGCCAAGCCGACGTTCGACGTGGTCAATGCCGACACCGGTGAAGTCGTGTTCCCGGCCGGCACCAAGATCACGCCGCGCATGGTCCGCAAGGCAACGACCGATGGCCTGACCAGTCTGCTGATCCCGACCGAGGAAATCTTCGGCCGTTATTCGGCGTTTGATCTGATCAACGAAACCACCGGTGAAATCTACATCGAGGCCGGTGACGAACTGACCGCCGAAAATCTGGAAAAGATCGACCGCGCCGGCCAGACCAGCATCGAACTGCTGGACATCGATCATGTGTCGGTGGGCCCGTGGATTCGGAACACGCTGATGGCTGACAAGGTGGAAGAGCGCGACCATGCGCTCGCCGAAATCTATCGTGTCATGCGCCCCGGCGAACCGCCGACGCGCGAAACCGCCGAAGCCATGTTCTATGGCCTGTTCTTCGATCCGGATCGCTATGATCTGTCAGCCGTGGGCCGCGTGAAGATGAACATGCGTCTGGCGCTTGATTGCCCGGATGACGTGACGGTGCTGCGCCGCGAGGATATCGCCTCAGTGGTGAAGACGCTGGTCGAACTGAAGGATGGCAAGGGCGAAATCGACGATATCGATAACCTTGGTAACCGCCGTGTACGTTCGGTCGGCGAACTGCTGGAAAACCAGTATCGTGTTGGCCTGCTGCGCATGGAGCGCGCAGTGAAGGAGCGCATGTCGAGTGTCGATATCGACACTGTCATGCCCAACGACCTGATCAACGCCAAGCCAGCCGTGGCCGCGGTGCGCGAATTCTTCGGCAGCTCGCAGCTGTCGCAGTTCATGGACCAGACCAACCCGCTCAGTGAAGTCACCCACAAGCGTCGCGTCTCGGCGCTTGGCCCGGGTGGTCTCACCCGTGAGCGCGCGGGCTTCGAAGTCCGCGACGTTCACCCGACGCATTATGGGCGCATCTGCCCGATCGAAACGCCGGAAGGCCCGAATATCGGTCTGATCAACAGTCTTGCCACCTTCAGCCGTGTTAACAAGTACGGCTTCATCGAAACGCCGTACCGCAAGGTGGAGGCCGGCAAGTTGACCGACGATGTCGTCTATCTTTCGGCTATGGAAGAAGCCCGCCACACCATCGCGCAGGCCAACGCCGGTATCGATGCTGGCGGCACCTATGTCGAGGAATTGATCTCGGCCCGTCAGGCCGGCGAATTCCTGATGGCCCCGGCTGGCACCATCACGCTGGCTGACGTAAGCCCCAAGCAGCTGGTGTCGGTCGCCGCGTCGCTGATTCCGTTCTTGGAAAACGATGACGCCAACCGGGCCCTTATGGGTTCGAACATGCAGCGCCAGGCGGTGCCACTGGTGAAGGCTGAAAGCCCGTTCGTGGGTACCGGCATGGAAGGCACGGTTGCGCGCGATTCGGGCGCCGCCATTGCCGCCAAGCGCACCGGTATCGTTGACCAGGTGGATGCCACCCGTATCGTGATCCGCGCTACGCAGGACGTGGAGCCGGGCAAGTCGGGTGTCGACATCTACACGCTGATGAAGTTCCAGCGCTCCAACCAGTCCACCTGCATCAACCAGCGCCCGCTGGTGACCGTGGGTGACCTGGTGCAGAAGGGCGACATCATCGCGGACGGTCCGTCCACCGAGGATGGCGAACTGGCGTTGGGCCGTAACGTGCTCGTCGCGTTCATGCCGTGGAATGGCTACAACTATGAAGATTCGATCCTGATCAACGAGAAGATCGTCAAGGAAGACATCTTTACCTCGATTCACATCGAAGAATTCGAAGTTATGGCCCGCGACACCAAGCTGGGCCCGGAAGACATCACCCGCGATATCCCCAACGTCGGTGAAGACGCGCTGGCCCGTCTCGACGAAGCCGGCATCGTTTATATCGGCGCTGAGGTGGAGCCAGGCGACATCCTGGTTGGCAAGATCACCCCCAAGGGTGAATCGCCAATGACGCCGGAAGAAAAGCTGCTGCGTGCCATCTTCGGCGAAAAGGCCAGCGACGTGCGCGACACCTCGCTGCGTCTGCCGCCGGGCGTTTCGGGCACCATCGTTGATGTGCGCATCTTCAACCGTCACGGCATCGACAAGGACGAACGCGCCTTGCAGATCGAGCGCGAGGAAATCGAGCGTCTCGAAAAGGATGCCACCGACGAACGCGCCATTCTTGATCGCGCCACCTATGCCCGTCTGCGTACCGCGTTGCTGGGCCAGGAAGTGGTCGCCGCGCCGAAGGGCGTGAAGAAGGGCGCCGCGATCGACGAAGCCATGCTGGAAGAACAGCCGCGCCGTGAATGGTGGAAGTTCGGCGTGGCCGATGATGCCATGCAGGCCGGCCTGGAAGCATTGAAGGCGCAGTGGGATGAAGCCCACACCACCATCACCGCCCGCCTCGAAGACAAGAAGGCCAAGGTGCAGGCTGGCGACGAATTACCGCCGGGCGTGCTGAAGATGGTGAAGGTGTTTGTGGCGGTGAAGCGCAAGCTGCAGCCGGGTGACAAGATGGCCGGCCGCCACGGCAATAAGGGGGTCATCTCCCGCATCCTGCCGCAGGAAGACATGCCCTTCCTGGCCGACGGCACGCCGGTCGATATCGTGCTCAATCCGCTGGGCGTGCCCAGTCGCATGAACGTTGGCCAGATCTTCGAAACCCATCTGGGCTGGGCTGCGCGCGGCCTTGGCAAGAAGATCGCTGCCATGCTGGAGGATATCCACCAGACCATGACAAGCGGCACCGCCAACGAGATCCGCGAACTGTTCAAGGCCATTTATGGCCCGCAGTATCTGCTCGACATCGCCGATTATGATGATGTCGCGGTGATCGAACTGGCCCGTAACCTGGTGGGTGGTGTGCCGATGGCCACGCCGGTGTTCGATGGCGCCAAGGAAGCCGATGTGTCCAACATGCTGGCTCTGGCCGGGCTGGAAACGTCCGGTCAGGTCGAGCTGTTTGATGGCCGCACCGGCGACGCCTTCGATCGCCGTGTGACCGTGGGCTACATCTACATGCTCAAGCTTCACCACCTGGTGGACGACAAGATCCACGCCCGTTCGATCGGTCCTTACAGCCTCGTCACCCAGCAGCCGCTGGGCGGCAAGGCCCAGTTCGGCGGTCAGCGCTTCGGGGAAATGGAAGTGTGGGCGTTGCAGGCCTATGGCGCGGCCTACACCTTGCAGGAAATGCTCACCGTCAAGTCTGATGACGTGGTGGGCCGTACCAAGGTGTATGAAGCCATCGTCAAGGGTGACGACACGTTTGATGCTGGTATCCCCGAAAGCTTCAACGTGCTGGTCAAGGAAATGCGGTCGCTGGGTCTCAACGTCCAGCTGCAGAGCAACGAGGAGGTGGAATAACCGGCCTCACCGCCGGTTTTCCCTATCCCACACTCTGCCCACCCCCAGCCCTTCCCGCGAGCGGGAGGGGAAACGGAGGAAAGAAGATGACGAACGAAGTGATGAATTTCTTCTCGCCGGCCGCTAAGCCCGAGACGTTTGACCAGATCCAGATTGCCATCGCCAGCCCGGAACAAATCCGCAGCTGGTCTTTCGGCGAGATCAAGAAGCCGGAAACCATCAACTACCGGACCTTCAAGCCGGAACGGGATGGCCTGTTCTGCGCCCGCATCTTTGGCCCGATCAAGGATTACGAGTGCCTGTGCGGTAAGTACAAGCGCATGAAGTACAAGGGCATCGTCTGCGAAAAGTGCGGCGTCGAAGTGACCGTTTCCAAGGTCCGCCGCGAGCGCATGGGTCATATCGAACTGGCCGCGCCTGTGGCTCACATCTGGTTCCTGAAGTCGTTGCCCAGTCGCATCGGCATGCTGCTTGACATGCAGCTCAAGCAGCTGGAGCGCGTGCTCTACTTCGAACAGTACGTGGTGCTCGATCCGGGCATGACGCCGTTCAAGAAGTTCGATCTTCTCACAGAAGACGAACTGATGACCGCTCAAGAAGAATATGGTGAAGACGCCTTCCAGGCCGGCATCGGCGCCGAAGCCATCCGGATCCTGCTGCAGGAACTCGATCTTGAAGGCGAGATGGAGCAGCTGCGCGAGGAATTGCGCACCACCAAATCCGAACTGAAGCCAAAGAAGATCATCAAGCGGATGAAGATCGTCGAGAGCTTCATCAACTCGGGCAACAAGCCCGAATGGATGGTCCTGCAGGTGGTGCCGGTGATCCCGCCGGAATTGCGCCCGCTGGTGCCGCTGGATGGCGGCCGCTTCGCGACGTCGGATCTCAATGATCTCTATCGCCGTGTCATCAACCGCAACAACCGCCTGAAGCGTCTGATCGAACTGCGCGCGCCCGATATCATCGTGCGCAACGAAAAGCGCATGCTACAGGAAGCCGTCGACGCCCTGTTCGACAACGGCCGCCGTGGCCGCACCATCACCGGTGCCAACAAGCGTCCGCTGAAGTCGCTGTCCGACATGCTGAAGGGCAAGCAGGGTCGCTTCCGTCAGAACCTGCTCGGCAAGCGCGTCGATTATTCGGGCCGTTCGGTGATCGTCACCGGTCCGGAACTCAAGCTGCACCAGTGCGGCCTGCCCAAGAAGATGGCGCTCGAACTGTTCAAGCCGTTCATCTACTCGCGCCTCGACGCCAAGGGTCTGTCCATGACCCTGAAGCAGGCCAAGAAGTGGGTGGAAAAGGAACGCAAGGAAGTCTGGGACATTCTTGACGAGGTGATTCGCGAGCATCCTGTGCTGCTGAACCGCGCCCCGACGCTGCACCGCCTGGGTATCCAGGCGTTCGAGCCCGTGCTGATCGAAGGCAAGGCCATCCAGCTGCACCCGCTCGTCTGCTCGGCCTTCAATGCCGACTTCGACGGTGACCAGATGGCCGTGCACGTCCCGCTGAGCCTTGAGGCCCAATTGGAAGCGCGCGTGCTGATGATGTCGACCAACAACATCCTGTCCCCCGCCAACGGCAAGCCGATCATCGTGCCGTCACAGGACATGGTGCTTGGTCTCTATTATCTGTCGATGGAGTCCGAGAAGGAACCGGGCGAAGGCATGGCCTTCGGCACCATGAGTGAAGTGCACCAGGCGCTGTTCAACAAGAACGTGACGCTACACACCAAGATCATCGCTCGCGTACCGCAGACCGATGAGAACGGTCAGCTCTACATGAAGCGCGTCAACACCACGCCGGGCCGCCTGCTGCTCGGCGAGACCCTGCCCAAGAGCCACAAGGTGCCGTTCGAAACAATCAACCGCCTGCTGACCAAGAAGGAGATCGGCGACGTCATCGACACCGTCTATCGCCACACTGGCCAGAAGGAGACGGTGCTGTTTGCCGACGCGATCATGGCGCTGGGCTTCCGCCACGCGTTCCAGGCCGGCATCAGCTTTGGCAAGGACGACATGGTGATCCCTGCTGCCAAGGCCGTGCTGGTCGACAAGACCAAGGCCGAGGTGAAGGACTTTGAGCAGCAGTATCAGGACGGTCTGATCACGCAGGGCGAGAAGTACAACAAGGTCGTTGACGCCTGGTCCAAGTGCGGTGACTTGGTTGCCGGCGAAATGATGAAGGAAATCAGCGCCAAGAAGAAGCGGCCGGATGGCCGTGAGGCGCAGATCAACTCCATCTACATGATGGCGCACTCCGGTGCCCGTGGTTCGCAGGCCCAGATGAAGCAGTTGGCCGGCATGCGGGGCCTGATGGCCAAGCCGTCGGGCGAGATTATCGAGACGCCGATCCTGTCGAACTTCAAGGAAGGCCTGACCGTGCTGGAGTATTTCAACTCCACCCACGGCGCCCGTAAGGGTCTTGCCGATACCGCTCTGAAGACCGCCAACTCGGGTTACCTGACCCGCCGTCTGGTCGACGTCAGCCAAGATTGCGTCGTCGTCGAGGAAGATTGTGGCACCGCGCGCGGCATGGTGATGAAGGCCATCGTCGAAGGCGGCAACACCATCGTGTCGCTGGGTGAGCGTATCCTGGGCCGCACCGTGCTGGTCGACATCGTCGATGCCAAGACCGGTGAAGTGGTAGCGCCGGCCGGTCACCTGCTGACCGAATCCGACGTGACGCGCATCGAAAGGGCGGCCGTGGCGGAAGTGAAGATCCGCTCGCCGCTGCTGTGCGAAACCAAGGGCGGCGTCTGCTCCACTTGCTATGGCCGGGACCTCGCGCGCGGGACGCCGGTGAACATGGGCGAAGCCGTGGGCGTCATCGCAGCGCAGTCTATCGGTGAACCGGGCACCCAGCTCACCATGCGCACCTTCCATATCGGTGGTGCGGCGCAGGTGTCCGAACAGTCCACGCTCGATGCGCCGGTTGACGGCTTGATCGAATTCCGTGGCATTGTCACCATCACCGACAGCCGTGGTCGGAACGTTTCGATGGCGCGCAACGGCGAACTGGTGCTGCGTGACAGCGAAGGCCGGGAACGCTCGCTGCATCGCATTCCATATGGTGCGCTCATCACGCACCTCGAAGGTGTGACGGTGAACAAGGGCGATCGTCTGGCCGAGTGGGATCCGTACACCCTGCCTGTGATCACCGAAAAGTCGGGCAAGGTGAAATACCAGGACCTGATCGAAGGCACGACCCTGAAGGAAGAAGTCGACGAAGCCACCGGCCTCGCCAACAAGGTCGTCACCGAGTGGAAGTCGAGCAATAAGAAGGATGATCTGCGTCCGCGCATCACCCTGCTTGATGACCAGTCTGGCGAAGCGGCGCGCTATATGCTTGCCACCGATGCCATTCTCTCGGTCGCCGATGGCCAGGATGTTTCGGCCGGTGACGTGCTGGCGCGTATTCCGCGTGAAGCCGCCAAGACCCGCGACATCACTGGCGGTCTGCCGCGCGTGGCCGAACTGTTCGAAGCCCGTATCCCCAAGGACAACGCCGTGATCGCGCGTGTCGATGGGCGCGTGGAGTTCGGCAAGGATTACAAGACGAAGCGTCGCATCAACATCCGTCCGGAAGATGGTGGTGACGTTGCCGAGTATCTGGTGCCCAAGGGCAAGAATGTTGCCGTGCAGGAAGGCGACTTTGTGCGCCGTGGTGACTATCTGATCGATGGCAACCCGAATCCGCACGACATTCTGGAAGTACTGGGTGTCGAACCACTGGCCGAATATCTCTGCGCCGAAATCCAGGAAGTGTATCGCCTGCAGGGTGTACGCATCAACGACAAGCACATCGAAGTGATCGTGCGCCAGATGCTACAGAAGGTGGAAATCACCGAAAGCGGTGACACCACGTTGCTAGTGGGCGAACAGGTCGATCGTGAAGAAATGGATGCCGAAAACGCCAAGCTTGGCAAGGATGGTCGCGCTGCCGTCGGCAAGCCTGTGCTGCTCGGGATCACCAAGGCCTCGCTGCAGACCAAGTCGTTCGTTTCGGCAGCGTCTTTCCAGGAAACCACCCGCGTGCTCACCGAAGCCGCGGTTCAGGGCAAGATCGATACCCTGACCGGTCTCAAGGAAAACGTCATCGTCGGCCGCCTGATCCCGGCCGGCACCGGTGCCGGCGTCGGCCGCCTGCGCGTTGCCGCTGCAAGCCGCGATGCGGTTCTGCGTTCCGTTCAGCAGGCAAACGCCAAAGCGTTGGAGCAGACCGAAGGCTGACGTTTTCGGCGCCAGCCAACGCGCAAAGGACAATGGGCGTGGCGGGCAACCGCCACGCCCATTTTCTTGGCCGAAGCCAGATATTGCTTTCGGCCAACGGGCGGCGTTCTGCGTTGCGGCGCCGGAGACACGCACAGTTGTGTTGCCGTTGATCTGCCCCGTCTTGGCCACAATGATATGCGACAGCAAATTTCAGTCGAGGAAGCTGCCGTGGCCACCGCCTACAAACTGTCCGAAACTGTCGAGCCCGTGCCCGCGCGTCCGCTCAAGATCGCACTATTTTCGGGTAACTATAATTATGTCCGCGATGGCGCCAATCAGGCACTGAACCGGCTCGTCGCCTTTCTAGAGCGGCAGGATTGCACTGTGCGCGTCTATTCCCCGACCAGCGACACCCCTGCCTTCGAGCCTGCAGGGACGCTGGTTTCGGTGCCCAGTTTCTCGATCCCCGGGCGCGGCGAATATCGCGTGGCGCTGGGCCTGCCGGAACGGCTGAAGCGGGACGTTCGTGGTTTCGCGCCGGACATCATCCATCTTTCTGCGCCCGATCCCGCCGCCCATGCCGCAAAGCGGTTGGCGCGCGAGCTTGGCGTACCGGTAGTGGCTTCCATCCACACCCGCTTTGAAACCTATCTCGAGTATTATGGCTTCGGCTTTGCCCGGCCGTTGCTGGAAATGATGTTGCGCCGATTCTATGCCGGTCTTGATGAAGTGTTCGTGACAACGCCGGGCTTTGGCGTTTTGATGCGTGAAGCCCGGATCATCGCCAATGAACCGGCGGTGTGGAGCCGGGGTGTGGACAAGGCTCGCTTCAATCCGCAGCGCCGTTCGTCGGAATGGCGTTGGTCGCTGGGTATCGGCGAAAGCGAGGCGGTGATCGGCTTCGTGGGCCGACTGGTATTGGAAAAGGGGCTGGAGGCGGTGGCGGCGGCGGTGGCCGAGCTCAAGCATCGCGGCGTGCCGCACCGGCTGATGGTGGTGGGCGATGGCCCTGCGCGCGACCGCTTCCAGGCTCTGGCCCCCGATGCGATCTTCACGGGCTTCCTTGATGGCACAAACCTGGCGCGGGCTTATGCCAGCATGGACATGCTGCTCAATCCTTCGACCACCGAGACCTTTGGCAATATCAACCTGGAAGCCATGGCCAGCGGTATTCCGGTGGTGGCGGCGCGGGCCAGCGGCAATGAATGCCTGGTCACAGATGGCGCCACCGGCGCGCTGGTGACGCCGGGCGACATCGCCGGCTATGCCGATGCGCTGCAACATTATTGCACCGATCCGCTGCTGCGCGCCGGCCACGGCAAGGCGGGCCTTGCCGCCGCACAAGCCTTTGATTGGGACTCCATCAACGGCGCCGTGCTCAGCCGCTATCGCGACCTAATCGCAACTAAACACACGTAAGATAAAGGGTTTTCTTTTTTCGCAGACCCGTTACGCGGATCGGCATGATCCGTGCGATTTGCCTTTTGGCGGCCATGGCAATGGCTTCCCCCGTTGCGGCGCAGTCCGCCCTTTCGATTGATGCGTTGGCTGCGGAAGTGGTCGCCGGCAATCCTGAGCGCCAATATCTTGCCCGCCAGATCAGCCTGGCGCAGACCGGTGTTGCCGCGGCTGGCCGGCTGGCGGATCCGGAAATCAGCGTCGATTTCGGCGAAAAGCGTACCGACAGTCCGTTGACGGGTCAGCGTTTGGGTGACGGCCCGGCCTTTGCCGTATCGATCCTGCAGCCGCTCGAGTTCAATGGACGCATCCCGCTGCGCAAAGCTATCGCGCAAGGCAATGTGACGCTGGCTCGGCTGGGGCTGGCCCAGTTTGATGCGACGTTGGCCGGCCGCGCCCGCAGCCTGGGCTACCGCCTGTTTGCCGCCGGTGAACGCGCCGATGCGGCGGCAGCTGTGGCGGGCCGGATGCGCAGCCTGGCCGCGGTGCTGGTGGCGCGCGATCCTGCCGGGCCAGCGCCGCGCCTGGAAGCCGCCGTGCTGGAAGCGTCTGCCATCAACGCCGAACGCATCGCGGCCGAGGCGCAAGCCGCTTACAACGCCGCCCTCTATGAACTGAATGGCCTGCGCGGCCAGCCCTTCCCGGCCCGGGTGCGCATCCTGCGTCCGCCGTCGGTACCGCCGCCGTTGCCGGATGTGACGGTGCTGGCCGATCGGCTGGAAGGCGGCAATTTCGAACTCCTCGCCCTGAAGGCGCAGCTGGGCCAGCAGGGGCTGGCGGTGCGGTTGGCCGAAAAGAGCCGGGTGGGTGCCATAGCGATCGGGCCCTATCTCACGCGGGAACGCGGCGATGTGCGTGACACGATCGCAGGGGTGCGCGCGCAGACCACGATCCCGTTGTGGAACCGGCAGGAAGGCGATGTTGCGGTCGCCGAATCGCGTGCCGCACAGGGCGAGGCCGCCCTGATCGCGACGCGCCGACGCCTTCTGGCCAGCCTGCATGCCGATGCCGCCCTCTATCGCGCCCGGTCAGACGCGCTGGCGAAATGGCCGGGCGACGTGCCGCAGCGCTTTGCCGATGCGGCTGCCGAAGCGGATCGTGCCTACCGCCTGGGCGCTGTCCCGCTTGCCACCTATGTGCAGATGCAGACCGGATGGCTTGATGCCACGAGCGCCGTGCTCGATACCCGCGCCGGCCTGTGGGAAGCGCGCGAGAATATCCGGATCCTCACCGGGGGCGGCGACCAGCCGTGATCGCTGCCCTGATTTCGGCCAGCGCCCGCCACCGCGGCGGCGTGCTGTTGGCGGCGCTGATCGCGGTCGCCGTGGGCCTTTATCACCTCTTCACCCTGCCCATTGACGCCATTCCCGATGTCACGGGCGTGCAGGTGCAGGTAAATACCGCCGTACCGGGCCTTGCTGGCGAGGAGATCGAGACGCGTGTGACAGTGCCGATCGAGCGGCTGATGGGCGGCCAGCCCGGCCTGGTCGGCTTCCGCTCGCTGACCCGTTCCGGCCTGTCGCAGGTCACATTGCTGTATGAGGACGGCACCGATGTGATGCGCGCCCGCCAGGTGGTGACGGAACGACTGGCCACCGCAATGGCGACACTGCCGGCCGGCTCGGCACCGCAACTGGCACCGATCACCACCGGGCTGGGCGAGATCCTGTATTACACGCTGGAATGGGATCATCCGCCGCACGCCGAGCCGCATCACCCCGGCCTGCAGCCCGCCAGCACCGAAGACGAGCATCTGATGGCGCTGGCCGAAACCCAGGAATATGTCGTCATCCCGATGCTGCGGCAGGTGCCGGGTGTCGCCGAGGTCAACAGCATCGGCGGGCTGGAACGGCAGTATGTGATCGAGCCTGATTTGGCCAAGCTGGCCGCCACTGGAGTGACACCAGCCGAACTCGCCGCCGCTGTTGCCGCCTATGCCGACAATGCCGGCGGCGGCGCCATTTCGCAGAGCGGTCGCCGGCTGGTGGTGCGCACCGATGCCAAAGTGACGCATCCCGAAGCCATTGGCGCGCTGCCGGTGAAATTCGCCGGCAGCGTGCGACCGCTGACCGTGGCTGATCTCGCCACCGTACGCGTCGGCCACATGCTGCGATCGGGCGCCGCCACGGTGAATGGCAAGCAGACGGTGATGGGCACCATCATGATGCTGACCGGCCAGAACAGCCGTGAGGTGGCGCGGCGCGTGGACGAGCATCTGTCCGAAGTGCAGGCGGCGCTGCCCAAGGGCATGGTGATCAAGGTGCGTTATGACCGAGCCGACATTGTCGAGCGCACGGTCGCCACCGTGCGCAGCAATCTTTCCGAAGGCGCATTGCTGGTGGCGTTCGTGCTGATCCTGGCGCTGGGCCAGTGGCGCGCGGCGCTGATCGTGGCGGCGGTAATTCCGGTGGCGTTCCTGATCGCCATCATTGGCATGGTGCGGCTCGATATCAGCGGCAATCTTATGAGCCTTGGCGCACTGGATTTCGGCCTGGTCGTCGACGGCGCCATCGTCGCGGTGGAAAATGCCCTGCGCCGGCTGGGGGCGGAACAGGCCCGGCTGGACCATCCTCTTACCGATACCGGTCGCCGCGCGGTGATTGCTGAAGCCATGGGGCAGGTGGCGCGGCCGGTGGCGTTTGGCGTGGCGATCATCACGCTGGTCTATGTGCCGGTGCTGGCGCTGGGCGGGGTGGAAGGCAAGCTCTTCCGGCCGATGGCGATCACGGTGATGTTGGCGCTGTCGGCAGCGCTGTTGGTGAGTGTGACGCTGGTGCCGGCACTGGCTTCATACTGGCTGAAGCCCGGCGATGGCCACGGCCCGACCCGGTTGGTGGCGGCGCTGGAAGGCGCCTATCGCCCGGTGCTGACCGCCACGCTGGCGCGGCCGCTGCTGGCGCTGGTGCCGGCGCTCTTGGCGGTGGGCGCGGCCGGGCTGCTGTTCACCTGGCTTGGCACCCAGTTCACGCCGCGGCTGGACGAAGGCTCGATCACCACCATGATCTACAAGCCGGTGGACATGAGCCTGGAGAAGAGCCTCGAGCTCGAAATCGCGCTGGAAAAATCGCTGCTCAGGAAATTCCCGCAGATCACGGCCGTGTTTTCGCGGATCGGCACCTCGGCCGTCGCCACCGATCCGATGCCGCCGAACGAGAATGATCTGTATATCAGCTACAAGCCGCTGAACGAATGGCCAGCCGATGGTCCGCAGAGCAAGGTCGCGCTGCAGGATGCCATCGAAGCCGAAGCCCGCCGCCAGTTTGCCGATCAGAGCTTCCTGCGCGGCCAGCCCATCGAGATGCGTTTCAACGAAATGCTGGAGGGCACGCGCGCTGATCTGTCGGTGAAGATTTTCGGCGACGACAATGACCGGCTGGAACAATTGGGCGGGCAGGTGCTGAACGTGATGAAACGTCTCCCCGGCACGGCACAGGCCGAATATGAAGTGGATGGCCGCACTCCCAGCCTGGTGGTGCGGGTCGATCATGACGCGTTGGTGCGCTTGGGGCTGGGGGCGGACGAGGTGAACCGTGCCATCAGCACCGCGCTGGCGGGGCAGGAGGTGGGAGCCATATTGGAAGGCATCCGCCGCCACGGCATCGTCGTGCGCCTGCCCGATTCTAGCCGCGCCCATCTCGATACCATCCGGGCGCTCCCGCTCAGGGTCGGGCAAGCCGGGTTGGTGCCGCTGGGACGGGTGGCAAGGCTTGAGGAAGTGCTGGCGGTGGAGCCGGTGCGCCGGGACAATGGCCAGAAGCGTGCCGCCTTGCTGGTCAATCTGTCGGGCAGCGATATCGAAGGTTATGTGGCACGAGCCAAAGTGGAAATGGCGAAGGCGGTAACGCTGCCAGAAGGTTATCGCATCGAATATGGCGGCCAGTTCAAGCAGTTGCAGGAAGCCAAGGCGCGGCTGGCGGTGCTGGTGCCGGCGTGTCTGCTGCTGATCCTCGTGCTGGTCTATGGCGCGCTGGGCTCCGTCTCCCAGGCGCTGATCGTGTTTGCCGGCATACCGCTGGCGGTGACGGGCGGCGTGTTCGCGCTGGCCGTGCGGGCCATGCCCTTTTCGATCACGGCGGCGATCGGTTTCATCGCGCTGTCGGGCATCGCGATGTTGAATGGCCTGGTGATGGTTGATCACATCAACCATCTGCGCGGGGAGGGGTTGGCCAAGGACGACGCGGTGCGTGTGGGCGCCATTGACCGGCTGCGGCCAGTGATTTCCACTGCGCTGGTCGCCAGCATCGGGTTCCTGCCGATGGCGATCGCGACCGGCGCCGGGGCGGAGGTGCAGCGACCGCTCGCCACCGTGGTGATCGGCGGCATCATCTCATCAACCCTGCTGACGCTGCTGCTACTACCGGCCCTGTATCGGCGCTTTGTGAAGGGCTGACCCTTGAGGAATCACCTCGGTCGGCCTACATGAGTCGTGCCGGCTTGCCGGATATGGCGATAAATGATGCCGTGAAATAGACGCAGCGGACCCGGGGGCAGTACCCGGCGGCTCCACCATTCTCCAACCCGTTGTCGGGGTGAATTATGGGGCCGAACCAGAATCGACGTGTGTTCAAAGACGATGTTTTTGCCCGGCCTGAATGAGCCGTAAAACCGTTCAAAACACCATAAATGCCAACGACAACGAGGCATTCGCAATCGCAGCGTAACCCGGTCCTCACGGACTGAGTTTCACTGGCCGAAAGCGCGGTTCGGGCCACACCGGGCAACAGAAGTGGATTCCAGCGGCCCGAGGGGGGCCGGGCAACAGAAACCCCCTCACTTCTCCCCTCGCGTTATCGCCTCGTCCAGGCGCGCCACCGGCAAACCCCATTTGCGCACGATCATCACATTGTGCAGCACCTGGCTACCGGGCTGCAGCGCCAGCCATTGATCTGCGCGCAGGCCCCCCTTCATGGTGAAGCGCAAATGCAGGCGATTGCCCTCGATTCGGCCGGTGACTGGCCCGGCAGCATCGCTAAGGCTGCCGGCAATCACGTCGGTGCCATATCGGCGCAGCTGCCATTGCCGCTGCGTTGTCGGTTGGCCGGCCAACGCCACCGTCTGATCGAGGATAAGGCTGCCATTACTGCCCAAACGCCCTGTGCTGACCACCGATATGGCGCGCGGCCGGCGCAAGGCGATTTTCAGCGTGCCTTCCCCCCAACTCTGCCCGGTAAAGAAGGCCAGCGCGTCAAGTGCTGGCGCGTCGGCGGGTGCCGGCGGCAATCGCCGCGCCGAAACACAGCCTGACAGGCCGGCAAGCAGCACCAAAACCGTGGTCGCTCGCCCCGTGTTCCTCCGTTGCATCGTCTATCCACCTCCAAACGCTGCGGCACGCCAGCGAAGATACGCGCAGTCCGGCTGCGGCGATATCATCCGTCATTGCGGCGGGCATATCGCTTGACCTTGGCCCCCCTTGACCTAGACAACGCCTCGCGCCAATCGGAGGCGACACTTCACCCGCATTTTTCAGGCAAGGCTCAGCTCTCGTGAACGACACCACGCCCGACAGCCTGATCCCCTATGACGATATCGTCCAGGATGCGTTGCGCGGTGTGGTCAGCCGCGTGTTGCAGCGCATTTCGGATGAAGGCGGTCTGCCCGGCGGCCATCATTTCTACATCGCGTTTCGCACCCGGGCGCCCGGCGTTTCGATTCCGAAACATCTGATGGAGCGTTATCCGGATGAGATGACCATCGTCATCCAACACCGTTACTGGGATCTGGTGGTGGCCGATGATCATTTCTCTATCGGCCTTTCGTTCAACCAGATGCCGTCCAGCCTGGTGATTCCCTATGATGCCATTGTTGGTTTTGTGGATCCGGCGGTGAATTTCGCGCTGCAGTTTGCGCCCAAGGATGGCGAAGGCCCATCGCCTGACGATTCGCCCGACGGGCCGGAGCCGCCGCCGGAAACGCCGCCTGAACCGCAGGATGAAGGCAGCAACGTCGTCACGCTCGATCGGTTTCGTCGCAAGTGACGCAGTTTGCCCGCACCGGTGCACTGGCGCACAGCCCCTTGCGCCGCGGCCTGATGTTTGTGCTGTCCTCCCCTTCCGGAGCCGGCAAAACCACCCTGTCTCGCGCGCTAATGGCCGAAGACAGCGGCATCACCATGAGCGTTTCGGCTACCACCCGCAGCCCACGCCCCGGCGAAGTGGACGGCGTCGATTATTATTTCGTGTCGCACGATCAGTTCCAATCGATGGTGGCGGAAAACGCCCTGCTGGAATGGGCGACCGTGTTCGGCAACCGTTATGGTACGCCGCGTGCGCCGGTTGAGTCGGCGCTGGCCGATGGCCGCGATGTGCTGTTCGATATCGACTGGCAGGGCACGCAGCAGTTGCAGCAGACTGATGCGGCATCCGATCTGGTGCGCGTGTTCATCCTGCCACCGCACCTGGATGAGCTGGAACGCCGGCTGAAGAACCGCAACACCGATCACCCGGAAGTGATTGCTGATCGCATGGCCCGCGCCCGCGACGAGATCAGTCACTGGGGCGAGTATGATTATATCCTCGTCAACGATGATGCCGAAACCTGTCTGAACGAAATCCGCGCCATCCTGAAGGCCGAACGGCTGCGCCGCAAACGCCAGCTGGGCCTGGCTGGTTTCGTGCGCGGCATGCTGGGCGAATGATGATACGTGCGCTGGCCCTGCTGGCGCTGCTGGTACTGGCCGGCTGCAGCGGCAAGGACGACGAGTTGCGCCCCTATGCCGCCGTGCGCCGCACCGATGTGTGGCAGGCGGTGATCAAGGATCAGGATCGTGGCCGGCTGGCTCGTCTTTCGGAAGCCTGGGATCAGGCCCGCGCCGATTTGGACGAAGCCGGGTCCGCTGCCGATCTGGCCACGCTGGGCCCGGTGGCCGGCGATGCCATCACCACCAGTCCGGCCTTTCCAACGGCAGGCACACACCAATGCCGCACCATCCAGCTTGGCTGGCGGCAGGGCAGCCCGCGCGTCAGCCCGGCGGTGCAAGCCAGTGCCTGGGCGCCATGCCGGCTCAGCACCGATGGCATCGTGCTGCGCTTTGAAACGGTGCTCGGGCCGCAGCAATATCTGGGCACGCTTTATCCCGATGTTGATCGGCTGGTGTTCCTGGGCACTCTGCGGCTGGCCGGCGAGATGGGCCGACTCCGCTATGGTGAGGATGGCCAGCGCGATCAACTTGGCGTGCTGCAGGCGATCGGACCCGGCCACTGGCGCATTGCGCTGCCGTGGCCGCGCTGGACGGCACGGATGGTGCTGATCGAACTGCGCGCCGCCTGATTGTGCCGGCTGGCATTGCCGAATTGCTCAGCGCTCAGGGCTGGGCCTTCTGGGTCGCAGCGCTGGTTGGCGTGGCCATCCTGGGCCTGGCAAAGGGCGGCTTTGCCGGGCTGGGCGTGCTGGGTGTGCCGATCATGGCGCTCGGCATGAGCCCGGTTCTTGCCGCCGCTATCCTGCTGCCGATCTTGCTGGTTCAGGACGTGTTTTCAGTCAGGGCCTTTGGTGCCCACCGTGACAATGCCATCCTGAAAATCATGGTGCCGGGCGCTTGCCTTGGCATCTTCGTCGGCTGGGCGCTGGCGCGATATGTGTCGGTATCGGTGGTGGAGGCCGCGGTGGGTCTGATTGCCATCGTGTTTGCCATTCAGCGTATCCGCGCCGAACATCGCGGGGTGCCGGCGCGGCTGGGGAGTGCATGGGAAGGCGTGGCGATGGGCGCAGCGGCAGGCTTCACTAGCCAGATCGCCCATGCCGGCGGGCCGCCGTTCCAGATGCATGTATTGCCGCGCAAGCTGCCGCGCGACATGTTCATCGGCACCAGCAGCGTGTTCTTTGCCTTGATCAACTGGCTGAAAGTGCCGGCCTACTATGCATTGGGCGCCTTTACGCCGGCCAATCTGTGGCTGGCCGCGGCGCTGATGCCGGCCGCGCTGGCGTCCACCTGGGCCGGCACCGTGCTGGTGCGGCGTATTGATGGCCCGCGTTTCTATGCCATCATGCATGCGCTGATGATCCTGGTGGGCGGCAAGCTGGCTTATGACGGCCTTTCCGCCCTGATGTGAAGGGGACGATGATGAAGACCATACTGCTGGCGGCCGCCGCCCTGCTTTCCGCGCCCGCGCTGGCCGCGTCGGTGGATCTGGTCACGCTCTACAAGGATCTGCACACTCATCCCGAGCTCAGTTTTCAGGAAGTGCGATCGGCTGGCATCATCGCCGCCGAAGCGCGCGCGGCGGGCTTCGAGGTGACCGAAAAGGTTGGCCGCACCGGCGTTGTCGCCGTGCTGAAGAACGGCAAGGGCCCCACCGTGCTGATCCGCGCTGATATGGACGGGCTGCCGGTGAAGGAGACCACCGGCCTGCCTTATGCCAGCACGGCGATGGGCAATTATGGCAGCGGGCCGATGACGCCGGTGATGCATGCCTGCGGCCACGATATCCACATGAGTGTGTGGGTGGGCACGGCGCGCTGGCTGGCAGAAAACCGCCAAGCGTGGCGCGGCACGGTGGTGATGATCGGCCAACCAGCGGAGGAGGGTCTGGGCGGCGCGCAGGCAATGCTCGACGATGGCCTGCTCACCCGCTTTCCCAAGCCCGATTATGCGCTGGCCCTGCATGATGACAGCCGCATTCCGGCCGGCACCGTCAGCGTACCGCCGTTCCGCGCCCTGTCGATCTCCACGTCGATGGACATGTTGGTGAAGGGCATCGGCGGACATGGCGCCTATCCGGCTACCACGAAGGACCCGGTGGCGCTGGCGGCGCGCATCGTCACCGCGCTGCAGCCGCTGATCAGCCGGGAGAATGATCCCTTCCAGCCGGCTGTGATCACAGTGGGCAGCATCCATGGCGGCACCAAGCACAATATCATCCCGGATGAAGTGGCGCTGCAGCTCACCATCCGCAGCTATAACGCGGCGCAGCAGCAGCGCTTGCTCGACGGCATCGCCCGCGTGGCGAAGGGCGAGGCCATCGCCGCCGGCCTGCCCGAAAAACTCATGCCGGTGATCCGCAGCACGGCCATTGGCGTGCCGACCCTGAACGACGCCCCGCTGGCCGCCCGCATCAAGGCGCAGTTTGAAGCGAAGCTGGGCAAGGCGCGGGTGATCGATCTCGATCCGTCGATGGCGTCAGAGGATTTCCAGCTTTTCGGGCTGGCAGCCAAAGTGCCGTCGGTGATTTACTGGTTGGGCGGGGTGGGCCAAGCGCAATGGGATGCGGCGCAGAAGGGCGGGTCCCCGGTTCCCAGCCTGCACAATGGTGGCTGGGCGCCCGATGCTGGACCAACGATTGCGACCGGCGTGGAAAGCATGACGGCGGCGGCCGTGATGCTGATGCCGGCAAAATAGCCTTATCAAAAGCGCCAAGCGCCGAATCGCCCCACCGGCGTGCTACAAGCGTTCCCAACCACACAGCTGGGGAGGCTGAGCCATGCGTGACTACACCAAATTCTACATCGACGGTCATTGGGTTGATCCGGCCGTTGCCAACCCCCTCGACGTGATCAATCCGGCCACCGAAGAAGTGGCCGGCCGCATCAATCTGGGCAGTGCGGCTGATGTGGATCGCGCTGTCGCCGCCGCCAAAAAAGCCTTTGCCAGCTTCAGCCGCACCAGCGTTGCGGAGCGCATCGAATTGATGGGCGCCATCGCGGCTGAATATCAGAAGCGCTACAACGACATCGCCGCAGCCATCACCGAGGAAATGGGCGCCCCGACCTGGCTGTCAAATCAGGCCCAGGCCGCGTTGGGTATCGGCCACATCGCCACCGCCATCGAGGTGCTGAAGAATTACAAATTTGATGAGCTGAAGGGCACCACGCTCATCACGAAAGAGCCGATTGGCGTCTGCGCTTTCATCACGCCGTGGAACTGGCCGATCAACCAGATCGCCTGCAAGGTGGCACCTGCGTTGGCGGTAGGCTGCACTATGGTGCTGAAGCCGTCGGAAATCGCGC
Source organism: Sphingomonas paucimobilis (assembly GCA_943369475.1). Classification (GTDB taxonomy): domain Bacteria; phylum Pseudomonadota; class Alphaproteobacteria; order Sphingomonadales; family Sphingomonadaceae; genus Sandarakinorhabdus; species Sandarakinorhabdus paucimobilis_A. The sequence continues at coordinate 174,885 of CALRNJ020000006.1, forward strand.
CCTTCTCGGCCTATATCTGGACGGAAATCCTGCACGCAGCCGGTGTGCCGGCCGGCGTTTTCAACCTCGTCAACGGCGATGGCCCCGGCGTCGGTGTGGCGCTGTCGAGCCACAAGGATGTGGACATGGTCAGCTTCACTGGCTCGACCCGCGCCGGCATTGCGGTGGCCAAGAACGCGGCCGACACGGTAAAGCGGGTGGCGCAGGAACTGGGCGGCAAATCGCCCAACATCGTGCTGCCTGATGCCGATCTGGTCAAAGCCGTCACCGGCGGTGTGCAAAGCGTGATGATGAATTCGGGCCAAAGCTGCAACGCGCCGACCCGCATGCTGGTGCCGCGTGCCAAGATGGCTGAAGCCGCCGCCATCGCGAAGCAGGTCGCCGAAGCCACCACCGTGGGTGACCCGAACGGCAATGCCGCCATGGGCCCAGTGGTGAGCGAGACCCAGTTCAACAAGATCCAGGGCCTGATCGAACAGGGTATCAGGGACGGCGCTACGCTGGTTGCCGGCGGGCCCGGCAAGCCGGAAGGCCTCGACAAGGGCTATTATGTGAAGCCGACGATCTTTGCCGATGTCACCAACGACATGACGATTGCGCGCGAGGAAATCTTCGGGCCGGTGCTGGCAATGATGCCCTATGACAGCGAGGAACAGGCGATCGCCATCGGCAATGACACCGTCTATGGCCTTGCTGCCTATGTGCAGGGTGAGCCGGAACACGCGAAGAAGGTGGCGCGTGAGCTTCGCGCCGGGCAGGTGAACGTGAACCAGGCGGGCTTCGATCTGATGGCGCCGTTCGGTGGCTACAAGCAATCGGGTAATGGCCGCGAGTGGGGCGATCATGGCTTTGCCGATTTCCTTGAAACCAAGGCCATCATCGGCTGGGGCGAAGCTGCGGCAGCCGAGTGATCCGAACCCTCTCCCCTTGCGGGAGAGGGTCGAGAGACGCCGAAGGCGGCCCGGGGTGACGGGTTGCACTTGTGGCCACAGTTGAACCCCTCACCCCGCTCGGCTTCGCCGAGCCGACCCTCTCCCGCAAGGGGAGAGGGGATGGAGGAATGAATGACCATCCACACCCCGATCTGTGATCTTCTCGGCGTCGAACATCCCGTGCTGCTCGCCGGCATGGGCGGTGTTTCCTATGCTGAAGTTTGCGCTGCCGTGAGTGAAGGCGGCGGTTTCGGCTCCTTGGGCATGGCCGGCTTGCCGCCCAAGTTCATCGCCGATCAGATGGCGAAGGTGAAGGACCTCACCGACAAGCCGTTCGGCGTCGATCTGCTCACCGCCCAGCCCGAAACCCTTACCGCCAGTGTGGACGTGATCATCAAGGGCGGCGCCAAGGCCTTCATCGCTGGCCTGGGCGTGCCAGTGGCGATCATCAACGAACTGAAACAGGCTGGCATCGTCGTGATGTGCATGGCCGGCAACGTGAAGCACGCCGTGAAGGCCGCCGAAGCCGGCTGTGACGTGATCATCGCGCAAGGCACCGAAGGCGGCGGCCACACCGGCAGCGTCGCTTCGGTCGCGCTGTGGCCGCAGTGCGTGGATGCGGTCGATATTCCGGTGGTGGCGGCTGGCGGGCTGTATGATGGCCGTGGGCTCGCCGCCGCGCTGGCGTTCGGCTGCGTCGGCGTGTGGATGGGCACGCGCTTCATCGCCAGCCACGAGGCACATGCGGGCCAGAAATACAAGGAAGCCATTGTCGGCATGAGCGAAAGCGACACGGTGATTTCGAAGGTGTTCACCGGCAAGACGCTGCGTGCCATCGTCAACGATTCGAACCGCAATTTTGACAATCGCGATGCCAAGCCGTTTGCCGCGCAGGTGATGGAATCGGTGCAGCTGAACCGCCTTGGCCCGATTGCTGGAGTGCTGGATGTCATCCCCGAAACCCAGTGTCTGGCAGCCGGGCAGGGCGGCGGCGGCATCAATGAGATCCTGCCGGCAGGAGAAATCGTGCGTCGCACCGTGGCCGAGGCGCAAAGCGCGCTGAAGAGCCTGCGGAGCTTCGGCTAATGCGCGCGTCACTCATCGCTTTTGCCTTGCTGGCCACCCCAGTACTGGCCGCCGAACCGCAAGGCGGCCCTGTGTTCGCCGGTTTTGGCAAGCACACGCCGGTCGAGCACAATGTCGCCATCCCCAAGGGCATGGTGCTGCGTCACGTTTATGATGTCACCAAGGCGGCACCCGGCAAGCTGAACCCCGGCTTCGAGACGGCAGCGCGCTTCATCAACAGCCATGTGGCGAACGGCGTCGCCGAACGCGACGTGGCGGTGGCGGTGGTCGTGCACGGACCAGCCATTGCCGAGCTGATCAGGCCCGAGGTTTATTCCGCCCGCAACAATGGCACCGCCAACGCCAGCGAAGCCATGGTCAAGGAAATGCTGGCCAAGGGCGTGCGCTTCTTGGTGTGCGGGCAGGCCGCCAATGCAATGAGCGTGAAGAGGGCTGACTTGCTTCCCGGCATCGAACTGGCCATTTCTGCCAGCAGCGCCCACGCTATCCTGCAGGCGCAAGGCTATACGTTGAACCCGTTCTGAAAGACCCTGTCATGATCCGCGCCGTGCTGTTGACCGCTCTCCTGCTCTCCGCGCCGGCTCTGGCGCAATCGCGCGAAGGCTTTGGCCCCGGCCCGGTGCTGCCTGACGTCGGCCCGATTGCGTCTGTAGAGAGCGACCTGCCGCTTCCCAATGGCGCCAAGTTCAAGATCGCCTTCGATCTGCGCGCCAAGGCTGATGCCGGCGCGCTCAGTCGCCAGATCGAAACGGCGGCGCGCACGCTCAACATGCATGTTGCCGCGGGCGTGCCGCAAAAGGACGTGCAGATAGTGCTGATCGCTCACGGGCCAGCCGCGATGGACCTGCTGAAGCCGGAGGTGTATGCCGCCCGCAATGAGGGCAAGGCAAATGGCAGCCTGGCCGCCGTGCAGAAGCTGTTGGGCAAGGGCGTCGAAATCTATCTGTGCGGCCAGACGGCGATGGGACAGAAGATCACGAAGGCCGATCTCATCCCGGGCGTGAAAATGTCACTGTCTGCCATCACCGCACACGCGATCTATCAACAGCGCGGCTACACGCTGAACCCGTTCTAATACTTCAGGCTCGGCGCTCGGGCAGCGGCCTCGCCACCGTCCACTTCCGGGCTCGGAATGCCGGCATCCCCCCGTCCGCTTGCTGCCATGTGGATGGCGCGGCGGATGCGAGGATAGGTGCCGCAGCGGCACAAGTTGGTAATGGTGGCGTTGATGTCGTCATCACTGGGGTTGGGCTTGTCCTTCAGCAGCGCGGCTGCCGCCATGATCATGCCGGATTGGCAATATCCGCATTGCGGCACCTGCGCTGCGATCCAAGCCTGTTGCAGCGGGTGGTCGCGGTTGTCGGACAGGCCTTCGATTGTGGTGACGAATGTGCCTTCCAGTTCGGCGATCGTGACTTGGCAGCTGCGCGTCGCCTTGCCGTCGACATGCACGGTGCAGGCCCCACACAGTCCCGCACCGCAACCATATTTGGTGCCAGTCAATCCCGCCGCATCGCGCAGCGCCCACAGCAGTGGCGTGTCGGGCTGCATCAGAAATTCGACAGGATTGCCGTTGACGGTGAACTTGGTCATTCCTTGCCCATAGCCCGAAGGAGGCCGCCATGGAACTGAAGACCCTCGATTACAGCGTTGCTGATGGGATCGCCCGCATCACCTTGTGCCGGCCAGCCGAACTCAACACCATGAATGGCGATTTCTGGCCTGAAATGGTCCAGGTGTTCCGCGTCATCGAGCACGACATGGCGGTGCGCTGCGTCATTATTGCATCGACCGGCAAGCATTTCACCGCCGGGCTGGACTTGAACTGGGCCGGCCAGAACGCGGCTGCCAATCACGGTGGAGATCTGGGCCGCCAGCGCGAAGCCTTCCGCCGCCATGTGAAGGAGCTGCAGTCAAGCTTCAACGTCATCGATGATTGCCGAGTGCCGGTGATCGTGGTGACGCAGGGCGGCTGTATCGGCGGAGGTGTCGATCTGGTGACGGCCTGCGATATCCGCATCTGCTCGTCTGATGCCTATTTCACCATCCAGGAGATCAATGTTGGCATTGTCGCCGATGTCGGGACGCTGCAGCGCATCCCGCATCTGCTGCCGCAGGGGCTAATCCGCGAACTGGCCTACACCGGCCGCAAGTTCTCTGCGGTAGAGGCGCTGAAGTATGGCTTTGTCAACAAGGTGGAAGATACCTTGGCTGATGCGCTGGCTGCCGCCGAGGTGATGGCGCGCGAGATTTGCGCCAAATCCCCGCTGGCGATCACCGGCATCAAGCAGGTACTGAACTATGGCCGCGATCACAGCGTTGCCGATGGCCTTGAATATGTGGCGGTCTGGAATGCCGGCATGTTGCAGGGCGAGGACATGAAAGAGGCGGTGAAAGCGCAAATGACGCGGCAATCTGCCACCTATGCAAACCTGAAAGCCTGACATCTTGGCGGGAACTGTGCGCTTTTGACCGGGGTTTCTGCTTGCCTGTTGCGCTGCAGCGCGGCATAGGAAATTCATCTTTTGGCGGCTGAGTCCGCCCGTTTCAGGCCAGGGGCAGTATGCGCCGAATTATATCGATGATCGTTTCAGCCGCAGCGATGGGCGCTTCGGCTCGCAGTTTCGCACAGGATGCCGTGGCAGCTGCCCCAGTGCCACCGGTGGCGACCACCGATGTGCCCGCCGCCGTGCCGGCCTTGGTGGCGCCAACGCCCGGTATCGGCCAGCCGACTGGCGGCTGGGACTTGCAGGCCCCTGTGACCGATATCGCCGTTGAAGCCCATAACATGGTCTACAACGTGCTCAACCCGGTGATGTTCGCCGTCGCCGTGTTCGTGCTGGTGTTGCTGGCGTGGACGATGTTCCGTTATCGCGCCGCCGCCAACCCGGTGCCGTCGAAGAACAGCCACAACACCGTGATCGAAGTGATCTGGACGGTGGTGCCGGCGCTGATCCTGGTGGTTATCGCCTTCCCCAGTTTCCGCCTGCTGGCCAATCAATACGATCCGCCCAAGGCCGATATCACCATCAAAGCTATCGGCCACCAGTGGTACTGGGAATACGCGTATCCGGATCAGGGCGGCTTCACCTTCGACTCAGTCATGTTGACCGACGAAGAAGCCGCCAAGCGCGGCACGCCCAAGCTGCTTGATGTCGATAACCGCGTGGTGGTGCCGGTCGGTGCCACGGTAAAGATCCTGACCACCGCTGCCGACGTGATCCACAGCTTTGCCATCCCGGCCTTCTATCTGAAGATGGATGCCGTGCCGGGCCGCATCAACGAAACCTGGTTCAAGACCGATCGTCCGGGCGTGTATTTTGGCCAGTGCAGCGAACTTTGCGGCACTAAACACGCCTACATGCCAATCGCCATCGAAGTGCTGCCGAAGGCGCAATTCGATGCGTGGGTTGCCGCCAAGCAGAAGGAAAACGGCATCGAGCCGCCGACGACCGCTGAAACCGCCGCCGCCGATGTTGCTGCCGCTCCTGCCGCGGTTCCGGCTGCTGAATAAGATTCGAGAAGAGGACCCCGTACCATGGCTCACGCCGCAACCGCCGGTGCTCATGACCACGCTCATGATCACAAGCCCGGCTTCATCCAACGCTGGCTCTTTTCGACCAACCACAAGGACATCGGCACGCTTTACCTGATCTTCGCGATCATCGCCGGCACCATCGGCGGCGCGATTTCGGGTGTGATGCGGCTGGAACTGGCGGAACCGGGCATCCAGTGGCTCACGTTCATGACGCAGGGCAATGTCGACCAGGCCAACCATCTGTGGAACGTGTTCATCACTGCCCACGGCCTAATCATGGTGTTCTTCACCGTCATGCCCGCCATGATCGGCGGCTTCGGCAACTGGTTCGTGCCGATCATGATCGGCGCGCCCGACATGGCGTTCCCGCGCATGAACAACGTGTCGTTCTGGCTGCTGGTTCCGTCTTTCCTGTTGCTGTGCGGCTCGATGTTCGTCGAAGGCCCGGCCGGTGCCAACGGCGCCGGCACCGGCTGGACGGTGTATCCGCCACTTTCCACTGCGGGCCACCCTGGTCCGGCCGTGGACATGGCGATCCTGTCCCTGCACATTGCCGGCGCTTCGTCGATCCTGGGCGCAATCAACTTCATCACCACCATCCTCAACATGCGTGCACCGGGCATGACCCTGCACAAGATGCCGCTGTTCGTGTGGTCGGTGCTCGTCACTGCCTTTCTGCTGCTGCTGTCGCTGCCCGTGCTGGCCGGTGCCATTACTATGCTGCTGACCGATCGCAACTTCGGCACCCACTTCTTCTCGGCCGATGGCGGTGGTGATCCGGTGCTTTATCAGCACCTGTTCTGGTTCTTCGGTCACCCCGAAGTCTACATCCTCATCCTGCCCGGTTTTGGCATTGTCAGCCAGGTTGTCTCCACCTTCAGCAAGAAGCCGGTCTTTGGCTATCTCGGCATGGCTTATGCCATGGTCGCCATCGGCTTTATCGGCTTCGTGGTGTGGGCGCACCACATGTTCACCGTCGGCCTTGATGTGAATACAAAGATGTATTTCACCGCCGCCACGATGATCATCGCAGTGCCCACCGGCATCAAGATCTTTAGCTGGATCGCCACCATGTGGGGCGGCTCCATCAAGTTCGACACGCCCATGCTGTGGGCCATCGGCTTCATCTTCATGTTCACCGTGGGTGGCGTCACGGGCGTCCTGCTCTCCAACGCCGGCGTGGATACCTATTTCCACGATACCTATTATGTCGTGGCGCATTTCCACTATGTGCTGTCGCTGGGCGCCGTGTTCGCCATCTTTGCGGCCTGGTACTACTGGTTTGGTAAGATGTTCGGCAAGCAGTACAACGAGACGCTCGGTAAGCTGCACTTTTGGGTGTTTTTCGTCGGCGTGAACATCCTGTTCTTCCCGATGCACTTCCTGGGCATGGATGGCATGCCGCGCCGCATCGCCGATTATCCAGACATGTATGCCTATTGGAACCAGATTGCTTCCTACGGCTATGCCATCATGGGCGTGGGTATGTTGTTCTTCTTCCTCAACCTGATCGTGTCGTTCGCGTCGCGCCGCAAGGTGGAAGACAATTACTGGGGTGAAGGCGCCACCACGCTGGAATGGACACTTTCCAGCCCTCCGCCGTTCCACCAGTTCGAAACCCTTCCGGTCATCAAGTAACCGGCCATCCGGGGGCAGGGCCTGCCTGCCCCCCTTCAGGCACCGCGTAATGAACAATACTGCAACTGCCCAGCCCGCCACCGGGGTGCCAACACCCTTGCTGGCGGATTGGCGCGATTATTTTGCGCTGCTGAAGCCGCGTGTTATGACGCTGGTGATCTTCACTGCGGCTTGCGCCATGTTGGCAGCGCCGGGCAGCCTTCACCCGTTCCTGGCATTTACCGGCATATTGTGCATCGCAGTCGCCGCGGGCGCGGCCGGCGCACTTAATCAATGGTATGAGGCGGATATCGACGCGCTGATGAAGCGCACCGCCAAGCGGCCCCTGCCGGCCGGCAAGCTGCATAAGCCCGAGGCCCTGGCATTTGGCGTCATCCTCGGCATCGGCTCTGTGGCCATCATGGGCCTCGCGCTCAATTGGGTGGCGGCAGCTTGGCTAGCCGTGTCGATCCTGTTCTATGTCGTCGTCTACACCGCCTGGCTGAAGCGCCGCACCCCGCAGAACATCGTGATCGGCGGTGCCGCCGGCGCCTTTCCTGTGATTTGCGGATGGGCTGCAGTTGCCGGTGAAACCCCCATGCTGGCGTGGATCCTGTTTGCCATCATCTTCCTCTGGACGCCGCCACACTTCTGGGCGCTGGCGCTGTTCATGGAGGCCGATTACGCCAAGGCCGGTGTCCCGATGCTGCCGGTCACGCACGGGATGCAAGAAACCCGCCGACAGATCCTTGCCTATTCGGCGCTGCTGGTGCCGGTCACTATCGCACCGCCGCTGCTGGGCCTCACCGATTGGGCGTATGGTGGCACGGCGATCACGCTGGGCGTGATTTTCATGGCGATGGCGTGGAACGTCTACCGCAGCAACGCCTCGCTGGCGGTGGACATGGTGGCAGAGAAGAAACTGTTCAAGTTCAGCCTGCTTTATCTGGCCTGCCTGTTCGGTGCCTTAGTCGTTGATCGGCTGCTGCTGCCATGAACATTGATCCTGCCACCTGGACAGCAGACGATCGTGCCGCCTTCATGGCCCGCCGCGCTTCGCGCAACCGGGCCATCGGCATTTTGCTGTTTGCCATGGTGGCGCTGTTTTTCGGTATCACCGTGGTAAGGATGAGCGGTCAGGTCCCGGCCGCCGTTCCGGCCACTGCGTCATGAGTGCCGCGGCTGCCAACCGCCGTGTCGGCCTGATGGCCGGCTTGATGGCTGTTGCCATGATTGGCCTCGCCTATGCGTCGGTGCCGCTCTATCGCCTATTCTGCCAGGTCACCGGCTTTGGCGGCACCACCCAGGTGGCCGCCGCCGCGCCGACGGCCGATCAGATGAAGGCCGTCGCCGGTCGCACCATAAACGTGCGATTCGATTCGAATTTGGCACCGGGATTGGCTTGGCGTTTCAAGCCGAAGGCCAACGAGGTCAGCATTCCGATTGGCGAGAAGCGCCTAGCCTTTTACACTGCCAGCAATACCGGCAGCACGGACATCACCGGTCGCGCCGTCTACAACGTTTCTCCGGATGTGGCCGGCCGCTATTTTATCAAGATCGATTGCTTCTGCTTCACCGAGCAGACACTGAAGGCCGGCGAGACGGTGGAGTTGCCGGTATCCTATTACATCGATCCGGCCATCATGGATGATCCGGTGGCCAGCAAGATCGACGAAATTACGCTAAGCTACACCTTCTACCCGGTGGACAAGCCAACAGCGGCCGTTGCTGCTCTGGACAACCCAGCGCAGGTCAGGCTAAGCGCTGCGACAAATCGTAACAGTTTGAAGGACAGGGGCTGAGCCATGGCCGGAGCCAAGACCCACAGCTATCATATTCTCAATCCGTCATCGCGGCCGTTGATGATGTCGATGGCGGTGTTGATCCTCGCCGCCGGCGCTATCGGCTGGATGCACAAGGCTGGTTGGGGCATGCCAGCCTTCTTCGCGGGCCTCGCCGCCGTTGCCGCCATGTTCTTCCTGTGGTGGAAGGATGTCGTGCACGAAGCCAACACCGGCGATCACACACCGGTGGTGCAACTGCATCACCGTTACGGCATGATCCTGTTCATTGCATCGGAAGTGATGTTTTTTGTTGCCTGGTTCTGGGCCTATTTCAACGCAGCGCTTTATCCGTCGATGCACGAAGGCATCGAAGGCGTCTGGCCGCCCAAGGGCATCGAATTGCTCGATCCGTTCGTATTCCCGCTGCTCAATACGCTGATCCTTCTGCTTTCAGGCACCAGCGTCACCTGGGCCCATCACGCGCTGATCCACGATGACCGCAAGGGCCTGAAGCAGGGCTTGTGGGTGACCATCGCGCTCGGCCTGATCTTCACCTGTGTGCAGGCCTACGAATATTATCACGCCGAATATGGTATGGCCGATAGCATCTATGGTGCCGCCTTCTACATGGCGACCGGTTTTCATGGCTTTCACGTGATCGTTGGCACCATCTTCCTGATGGTTTGCTTGGCCCGCACCTACAAGGGCGATTTCACCTCACGGCAGCACTTCGGTTTTGAAGCGGCCGCTTGGTACTGGCACTTCGTTGACGTGGTGTGGCTGTTCCTGTTCATCGCCATTTATGTGTGGGGTTCGAACTTCGGCGCGGCTGTGGCACCCCACGCGTTTGCCTGAGACACCAACAATCGGGCCCACGCCCGTCCAGGTTGCACTGAGGGGCTGCTGTCCACGCTGTGGCAGCGGCCCCTTGTACGTTGGGCTACTCAAGATCGCACCGCGCTGCTCGGCCTGCGGGCTGGATTATGGCCGTTTCAACGTTGGTGACGGTGCCGCCCCGTTCCTGATCTTCATCGTCGCCACCATCGTAATAATTGCCAGCCAATTGACCGAGGCCAAGTTGGCCCCGCCGTGGTGGGTGCATGTGATGCTGTGGGGACCGATCACACTTGGTCTGTCGCTATCTTTGATGCGGCTGGCCAAGGGGCTGCTCGTCGCACTTGAGTTTGGCAATGATGCCGGCGAAGGACAGGCGTGAGCCGTCGAATCCCGATCATCCCCACCATCATCACTGCCGCCGGCATTCTGATCCTCTGCGGATTGGGCAAATGGCAGCTGGATCGGCGCGCTTGGAAACACGATCTGATCGAACGGCTGGCAGCCGCGCCAAACCTGCCAGAGGTTACTCAGGACGAATTCCGCGCCGCCATGATGGGCGATGCCTCAATCCAGTATCGCCGCGCCAGCATCGATTGCCGCGCCGGCGAGAAGAAGCCTTATGATCTACGCCCCGGCAGCTCTGCCGCTGGCACCTCTGGCTTCTATGTCGTGGTCTCCTGCCTGCCCAATACCCGCTCGCCCGATATCGTGGCGGTGGCGGGCTGGACGAAGCGCGTCGACGCGAAAGACATGGTGATCAGCCTTGATCACCAACTGACTGGCGTGGTGATCGAGCGCCCCTATGGCGACGCGCCCGACCGCCCGCGTTTCATGTTGATTCCAGATAAGGCGATCTCGCCGCTCGACCGGCCGCTGCAACCGCGCGCTACCGATCTGCCCGACAATCACCTCGCCTATGCCGGGCAATGGTTCGGCTTGGCGACTGCGCTGGCCGCCATCTACGGTCTCTATATGCGCCGGCGCGCGGTTGCGCCGGCGGCCAAGCCCGAATAACGGGAAACTGTCATGCGCTATGTCTCCACACGGGGTGCCGCCCCGATCCTTGATTTCGAAGCCGCCACGCTCGCCGGCCTGGCCAGCGACGGTGGGCTCTATCTTCCGGAAACCTGGCCGCGCTTCAGCGAAGCCGAGATGGCGGCGATGGCCGGCTTGCCTTATGTCGAAGTCGCGGTCCGCGTGTGTCAGCGCTTCACCGCAGGCTCACTTGATGAAGCCGCTCTGCGCCAGATCTTCACGACTGCCTATGGCCGTTTTGCTCACGCCGCCGTGGCGCCGCTGACGCAGCTCGACCATCGCCATTTCCTGCTCGAACTGTTCCATGGGCCAACGCTGGCGTTCAAAGATGTGGCATTGCAGGCGCTCGGCCTCGTGTTCGAGCGGTTCTTGGCCCAATCGGGCCAGCACATCACCGTAATCGGCGCGACATCGGGCGATACCGGTTCCGCCGCCATCGATGCGCTGGCCGGACGGTCAGGCGTGGAAGTCTATATGCTTCACCCGCATGGCCGAGTGAGCGAGGTGCAACGCCGGCAGATGACATCGGTGCTCGATGGCAATATCCACAACATCGCCATCGACGGCAATTTCGATGATGCTCAGGCCATCGTGAAGGCAATGTTCAACGATGCCGCTTTCGCCGCCCGCTTTCCACTGGCTGCGGTGAACAGCATCAACTGGGCGCGGTTGCTGTTCCAGGTCGTCTATTATTTCACCTCCGCCCTGTCGCTGGGCGCGCCGCAGCGTGCTGTGTCCTACGCCGTCCCCACCGGCAATTTCGGTGACGTGTTTGCCGGTTATGTCGCCGCGCAAATGGGCCTGCCTATCGAGCGCCTCGTGGTCGCCACCAACCGCAACGATATCCTGCACCGCGCGCTGACCAGTGGTGATTACAGTGCCGGCACCGTTGCCCCCACCGATGCGCCTTCGATGGATATCCAGGTCTCCTCCAATTTCGAGCGATTGCTGTTCGACCTGTCGGGCCGCGACGGTGCCGTGCTGGCCGCCGCCATGGCCGAGTTTGAAGCGACGAAGAAGCTCGCCCTGCCTGAGGCGTGGCGCGCCAAGGCCGCCGGTCTGTTCACATCAGCCCGCGTCGACGCCGATGAAATGGCGGACACCATGCGCTGGGCGCTGGCCCACACCGGCGAGCTGCTCGATCCGCATACCGCCATCGGCCTCGCCGCTGCGCGGCGTGATGATGGCAGCGCGCCGATGGTCACGTTGGCCACCGCCCACCCGGCCAAGTTCCCCGCGGCGGTACAGGCGGCGACCGGGGTTCACCCCGATCTGCCTGTGCGCCTCGCAGATCTGCTGACGCGCACCGAGCGATACGATGTCGCCCCGGCCAATCTGCAGGCGATTCAGGCCTATGTCGCCGAGCGTGCGAAAGCCAAATGACCGAACCGCAGATTACCATCCTCGATAACGGTTTGCGCGTTGCCAGCTGGGCGCAGCCGGGCCTTGAAACGGCTGCCGTCGCGCTTACTGCCGAAACCGGTTCGCGCTTCGAACGACCCGAGCTGAACGGCCTCGCCCATCTGTTCGAGCATATGGTGTTCAAGGGGACGCAGCGCCGCTCCGCCCGCGCTATCGCCGAGGAGATGGAGGATGTGGGCGGCCAGCTCAACGCCTGGACCAGTCGTGACACCACCATGTTCCACGCCCGCCTCTTGGCGCGTGATCTGCCGCTGGGCGTTGATCTGCTCGCCGATCTCGTCACTGGCGCGCGTTTTGATACCGACGATATCGTGCGCGAAAAGGAAGTCGTGCTGCAGGAACTGGGCGAAGCCCGCGACACGCCCGATGACATCGTTTTCGATCATTTGCAGGAAGCCGCCTTCCCTGGTCAGGCACTGGGCCGCTCCATCCTGGGCGATGAGGCCAGCCTCGCCCGCATTACCCGCGGTGATCTGCTCGCGTGGCAGGCCGATCATTATGCGCCGCAGCGGCTCACCCTCGTGGCCGCCGGCAAGGTCGACCACGCTGAATTGTGTCGGCTCGCCGAAGCCGCCTTTCCGGCAGTGCCCGGCCAAAGCCTGACACCACCGTGCGATGTCGTACGCTTCCATCCCGGCCGCCACCACGACGCCCGCCGCATCGAGCAGGCGCAATTGACCGCAGGCTGGGCGGCGCCCGGCCATCATGATCCTGCGCAGGATGCCGCGCTGCTGTTCACGCTGGCGGCGGGAGGTGGCATGTCGTCTCGCCTGTTCCAGCAGGTACGGGAAGAGCGCGGGCTGGCCTACAGCGTTTCGTCCTCGTTGCAGCCGTATTTTGACGCGGGCCTGATGAGTGTCCACGCCGCCACCGATCCCAAACAGGCCGCCGCCGCCCGCGATCTCATCATGGCCGTGCTACACGAAACCGCGACCGAACTGGAGCAAGCTGAACTCAATCGCGCTCGTGCGCAGGCCGTCGCTGGCCTGCTGATGGCGCTGGAAGGCCCGCAGGGCGCCGCCGATTATCTGGGCCGCAGTCTGATCGTGCATGGCCGCTTTGTGCCGCCGCCCGAATTGGTCGCGCGTATCGAAGCGGTCACCGTCGATACTGCCCGCGCCGCCGGTGCCGCCATGCTGGCCCATGCTCCTGCCCGCGCCGAGATTGGGCGGCACAAGGCGGCTGCATGACCCAGCTTGCCACTCTCGTTACGGAACCCTGGGCCGATTTCGGGTTGGTGGACTCCGGCAACGGCAAGAAGCTGGAACGCTACGGTCGCTTCCGTTTCATCCGCCCGGAACCGCAGGCGATGTGGGCGCCGGCCAGTGCCGACTGGAAGGCTGATGGTGAGTTCATCGGCGGCAGCGATGAAGAGGGCGGTGGCCGCTGGCAGCTTTCGTCCAATGTGCCCGAACGCTGGGCCATGAAGCGGCCATCGCCGGGCGGAGACATCAGTTTCTGGGCCAACAACACGCCGTTCCGGCACCTTGGCTTCTTCCCCGATATGGGGGCCCAGTTCGATTGGCTGGCCAGCCGCATCAAGCCACAAGACCGGGTGATGAACATGTTCGGCTACACCGGTGTCGGCAGCCTGATTGCGGCGCGGGCCGGCGCACAGGTGACACACGTGGATGCCAGCAAGAAGAGCGTTGCAGCTGCCCGCGAGAATGCCGTGCTGTCGGGCTTGGGCGATGCGCCTGTGCGCTGGATCATCGATGACGCCCTGAAATTCCTGCGCCGCGAGGTGCGTCGCGGCGCCAAATATCACGGCCTGATCTTCGATCCGCCCAAATATGGCCGTGGCCCTGATGGCGAGGTGTGGCAACTGGAACGCGATCTGCCGGAGCTGGTTGATCTCGCCCGGCAGTTGCTGGCCGACGATGCACGATTCTTCGTGCTCACTGTCTATGCCATCCGTATGTCTGCACTCGCGCTGCACCCGTTGGTGGACCAAGCGCTGGGTTCGCGCGGCGGCAGCAGCGAGGTAGGCGACATGGGGATCCGCGAGGAAGCCCGCGGCCTGCTGCTGCCCACCGCTATTTTCGCGCGCTGGTCAGCCCTGTAAAGCCGCCTGCAAGCCCAGCGCTGCCACCGCGCCGGTCGTGAGCAGCAGGCGCAGCCGGCCATACCAGCTGGGCAGGCTTCGCGAGGTCCAATCCCATAAAAAATGCATTAGCAACGCGGCGGCCAGCGTCAGCAACTGCGCCACGCGATACTTGGGCGGCGCCAGCAGTATCAGCCAGCCGATAATGCTGGGTAGCATGGCCAGGCCTATCAGGCCGGGGGCTGGCTGTGACGTCTGCACGGCCGCGCCCCAACGCGCGCCGCCCAGGAAAGAGAGGATGATTGCCGCCCACCAGAGCAGTGCTTCGGTGAACTGCCAGCGGAAATCGGGTAATGCCAGTGTTGCCAGTGGCGGCGCGAGGAACGGGATCAGCCCGGCAAGGCCATAGAACAGCACGATCGGTGGGGTTTTCGACATATGCGCTTGCCTGTCATGCATCAACGCGCCGGCAAATGCGGCAAGACGCCCTCAACCGCGGCAGGCCCGCACGCTTTCCGGTCGCGGCCGAACGCCGGGACGGAAAACCGCGACATAGCCTTGGGCAATGTCGGTTATGGTGATCAATTCATAGCCCACCGCCTTCACCTCGCAGACCAGCAGCGCCTTGGGCATGCCGTGCTGTTCGGAAGGGCGGTCGAGATCGACGACCACGATGCGGCCGCCCGGTTTCAGGCTGCGGCGCAGGCGATCAAGCAGTAGATAGGGCTGCTCGATCTCGTGATACATATGGATCATGAGTGCCACATCCACACTGGCGGCGGGCAGGCGTGCATTGGCCTGTCTGCCCTGCACGAAGCGCACATTGGTCAAGCTTGCGGCGCGGGCGCGCTGGCGGACGTGGTCGAGCGCTACCAGCGAAAGGTCCTGGGCAAACACCCGGCCCTGCGGCCCCACCACCGGTGCCACGCGCATCACATAATAGCCGCCACCGGTGCCGATATCGGCCACGGCCATGCCGAGCTTGATACCGGCAATGCGGATCACATCGGTAGCTTCCCCCGCCTTATCACGAAGGGCTTCCTCGCCCCAGGCCGAAGACACCACCTTTGCCACCGGGCGCTGCGGGCGCGGCAAGGGGCCGGCGGCAGACAGGAGTGTCAGCGCGGCGATCAGAACGCAGAGGCGAGGATTGAGGCTCACCAACCGCCCTTGGCAGGCCAGCATGGCTAAAAAATGTCAGCCGGCCGTGACGCCCTTCGGCGCGGCGCCTGTGCTGTCCAGCGTGCGCCAACGGTTCATTTGGTGCTGGAAGTCAGTCAAGTCGCGGCCTCCTAGTTCGGCGCCGCCGATGAAACGCAGGCTCACCGGGTTAACCGCTTTGCCGCGAAGCCACACCTCATAATGCAGGTGCGCACCCGTAGAAAGTCCGGTGGAACCGACTGCGCCGATGCGCTGGCCCTGGCCGACGCGCTGGCCCGGTTTCACATCGATTCGGCTCATGTGGGCATAGGCCGTGGCGAGATCGTTGTTGTGACGGATCATGACATATTTGCCGTGGCCGCCATGCCAGCCGGCAAAGCTGACCGTTCCGCCGCCGGCCGCCATAATCGTTTGGCCGTGGCCAGCGTTGAAATCGACGCCCTTGTGCATCCGGGAAAAGCCCAGCACCGGGTGCAGCCGCATGCCAAAGTTGCTCGTCATGCGCGCGCCATCAACGGGCGTCTTCATGAGGCCCTTCTTCACGCCTTCGCCGCTGGCCTGGTAATATTCGCCTTTCCACAAACCGATTTCCACCGGGTCACGGCCTTTGCGAGCGAGCGCGCCGAACAGCAATTTGCCGTGGCGTACCTCGCCGGTTTCGGCGCGATCTTGTTCTATGATGATGTCGAAACGGTCGGCCTTACCCAGGCCGCGCTGGAAATCGACGACGTGACGCATCTGCTTGATGAACTCGGCGGCCTGGCCGGACGGAATGCCGGCACTGCGCAGCGCGCGATTGAGGCTACCGCTGACTGGTGCGCTCACCCGCAGCGGGGTAGAGTCAACCCTGATGGGTATGCGTTTCAGGGCAAGACCACCGTCGCTGCGGCTGATTTGCACCCTGAGTTCGAACGCGGCCCGCAGAGCCAGGCTTTCCAGCGGGCGCGGCACCGATTTGCTTTCGCGTCGGCCCAGCACCAGTTCGGCCCGGGCATTGCCGCCGGGGTTCAGTCCGGCCAGCAGGCGTGTCACTTCGGCTATATCCGGCGCGCCAACGCCGGCATTGCGCAGCGCGCCGACCAGACCGCGTCGACCGATAGTGACGCTGCGTTCGACGCGCGGCCGCTCTGGCGCTTCGGCCAGCCAACGCAGTTGGAGCGGATCAACGCGCGGGCTTGCGCCTGAAACGCCGCCAAACACCAGCGGCCCTATACTGTAGGCCCGAGCTTCGTCGCGTTGGGCGGGGGTTAGCGGGGCATGGGCAGCCTCGTAAATCGGCGGCACGATGCCACCGGCCAGCATGGCGCCGCCCACCAGCGCCGTGCAGGCCGCCAACTTCATCCACCAGTGGCGGCTACCAATGGCGGAACCAAGATCCAGATCAATGTCGCCCTGCGCGACGGCGCGGCGCAGGCAACGCCAATCATCGGCAAGGCGCAGACGCTCTGCATCAGTGGCGCGAGCAATCGCTTGGCCAGCGCGGACCAGCCTCGTACCCAGCGCAGATTTGGGCGCAGACAGCGAACCCGGCAGCGTAATGCTGCTTCCGGCTGCTGGCTGAAATGCCGCTTGATACAAGCCCGATCCCCCAATGCCGACGGCTAACCAGTATTTATGCTCGGTTAAACATCGGCACTTGCCAGACAAATTCGCTTTCAGAGTGTCGGCGATTGATTTGCCCCTCTCGAATCCCCGTGTCAATCGCACAACAATCTGGGGACAAGTCAACTGGGACCAGCCGCCGTCATCATACGGTCACTTGCGCCGCTGGGTCACTCGTGTCACCTTCTTGCGTATGCACAACCGCGCAGGCTGTACATGGTAAGGTGGCCGCAGCGTCTCCGGCAACGGGCTGGGCCGCTGGGCCCAGGGTCCGATTGCCACAGGCCCTTGCTGCTGCGTCTCCCACGTTCCAGATCTAACAGGTGAACCGGTCCTCCATCTTTTCTGGCGCCTCGCCAGCAAGCAGTGGCAACAGCCGGATCACGGCCGTGTTGGGCCCCACCAATACCGGCAAGACGCACCTCGCCGTCGAACGCCTGTGCGGCCATGTCAGCGGTATGATTGGCTTCCCGCTGCGGCTGCTGGCCCGCGAAGTCTATGAAAAGGTGGTGGCGGCCAAGGGCGCGGCCTCTGTCGCGCTGATCACCGGCGAAGAAAAGATTGTGCCGCCGGGCGCCCGCTGGTTCCTGTGCACAGTTGAGTCTATGCCGCTGGATCGTGAAGTCGCTTTCATGGCAATCGACGAAGGCCAGATGGGGGCCGATCCCGAACGTGGCCATGTGTTCACAGATCGCCTGCTCAGGGCGCGCGGTTATGCCGAAACCATGATCCTTGGTTCTGAAACGCTCCGGCCACTCATCCGCAAGTTGATCCCGGAAGCCGAGATCATCACAAGGCCGCGCTTTTCGACGCTGGCCTATGCCGGGCCGAAGAAGCTGTCTCGCCTGCCGCGCCGTACCGCCATTGTCGCGTTCACTGCTACCGAAGTCTATGCCATCGCCGAAATGCTGCGCCGGCAAAAAGGCGGCGCAGCGGTGGTGATGGGTTCGCTGTCTCCTCGTACGCGTAACGCCCAAGTGGCGATGTACCAGTCTGGCGAGGTCGATTATCTGGTTGCTACCGATGCCATCGGCATGGGGCTGAACATGGATATCGCCCATGTTGCCTTCGCCGCATTGGGCAAGTTCGATGGCAAGCGCCAGCGCCGGCTGACGCTGGCAGAAATGGCTCAGATCGCTGGCCGCGCCGGTCGCCACCAGCGAGATGGCACGTTCGGCACCGTACAATTGGGCAGCGAGGCCAATTGCAGCTTCACGCCGGAAGAAATCGAGGGGCTGGAGGAACATCGCTTCGAGCCGCTGTCTCACCTTGTCTGGCGCAACACAGATCTCGATTTTTCCAGCCTGCCCAAGCTGGTGGCGACAATGGACGCCCGCACGCCGCGGCCTGAGCTGGTAAGGTCGGATGATGCCATCGATCTGGGCGTGCTAAAGCGCCTGGCTGGGGAGCCCTGGGTGATGGAACGAGCCGGCAGCCGGATGCTTGGCGAACGCGGCCTGTTTCGCCTATGGCAGGCTTGCAGCCTGCCCGATTACCGCAAGACCGGGGTGGAAGCGCACACACGGCTGGTCGGCCGGGTGTTCCGCCATATCACCGAAGGCCGAGGCCACCTGCCTGATGCTTGGATCGCAGCGGAAATCGCCCATCTTGATCGGATGACGGGCGATGTAGAGGCGATTGCCGATCGCATTGCGGCGGCACGCACCTGGACCTACATTGCTCACCGGCCCGACTGGCTGGACAATCCCACGCACTGGGCAGAGCGTACCCGTGGGCTGGAAGATCGCCTGTCCGACGCGCTGCACGGCGCGCTGACCCAGCGCTTCGTCGATCGCCGAACCGCCGTGCTGCTCAAGGATCTGAAGGCGCGCGGAGTATCAGCGAATGTGTTGGTCGAGGCCGATGGCGGGGTTGCAGTGGATGGCGAAGTGATCGGCCGCCTTGATGGTTTCCGCTTCACCGCTGATGCGGCGGCCCGGGCCGGCGAACAGCGACTGCTGCTGGCGGCGGCCGAGCGCCACTTGTCCCGCGAACTGGGCGCCCGTGCCAAGCGGTTGGCCGTCGCGTCAGACAATGAATTTATACTGGATTTCGATGGCAGCTTGCCGCCCCGCCTGTTGTGGCAGGGCGCGCGGGTGGCGGTGCTGCGCAAGGGCCGCGATGCATTGACACCCAGGGTAGAGCTTGATCGCGCCGTGACCGCGCTGGGCCCGGATGATCGCCGCCATGTGCAAGAACGGCTGGAGCAATTTGTGGCCGAGGCCATCGCCCGTGTCGCCGCTCCCCTTGGCCGCCTGGCAGCGTTGCGCGGCGAGGTGTCGGCTCCAGCGCGCGGCCTTGTTGTGCAGTTGGTGGAAGGCTTGGGCGTGCTGGCTCGCGATGCCGTTGCAGAACAACTGGTGGGCGTCACCCGCGCCGATCGTCAGGCGCTGGGCCGCTGCGGCGTGCGCCTCGGGCCGCTGCATCTGTTCGTCCCTGCGTTGCTGCGCCCCGAACCGACGCGCTGGCGCCTTGCGCTGTGGGCAGTGGCCAGCGAACTTGCGAGCCTGCCACCGTTGCCAGCACCGGGTCGTGTCTCGCAGTCGGGCGCCGCAGTGGCGGCGTCGGCCGATGTGTTGCTGGTTGCCGGCTTCTGGCGGCTAGGCCGCGAAAAGGATGCAATCGCCGTACGCATCGACATGGTGGATCGCCTGTCCCGCTATATTCACGAGCGCCGCGATGGCCGCGCACCCTTCATGCCCGATCCCAACTGGGCCGCCAGCTTGGGCCTGTCGCAGGATGGTCTGGCCCGGCTGCTACGGGCGCTGGGCTATCGCCCACGCCTGGTGGACGGCACACCGCATTTTGCATGGGCCGGCCCGTCGCGGCCGAACCAGCGCAAACCGGCTCATGCCACAGATGTCATTCCCGTGGTCAGGGGGAATGAAGCGTCGCCTTTTGCAATTCTGGCCGGGATGATGGGGAGGTAGCATTTGGTCTACGGAGCAGGGTTGAGGCTGGACAAGTTCCTCTGGTATGCGCGCTTGGCGCCATCCCGATCCCACGCTCAGGACCTATGTGAGAGCCGACGATTGCGCATTGATGGCCGGGTGGTGGATCGCGCCGCGACATTGGTCAGGGCCGGTGCCGTTTTGAGTTGGCCGCGCGGTGATGATGTGATCGTGGTGCGGGTGGAAGGTCTGCCTGATCGACGTGGTCCTTATGCCGAAGCCCGCGACTTTTATACCGATCTCACCCCCGGTCGGGCGGCGATCGGCGCGGATGCGGCCCTTTGTTCGCAAGATGCCCTCTTGCCAGAGGCATTCGCCCTCGCCTAAGGCGCGACGTGTAAACAGGGGTAACTAGCCTAGATGGCTGCTGCTGCCTTGAGGGGAGATTTATGGCCTACGTCGTCACCGAAGCGTGCATCAAGTGCAAGTACATGGATTGCGTTGAAGTGTGTCCAGTGGACTGCTTTTACGAGGGCGAGACCATGGTGGTGATCAACCCCAACGAGTGTATTGATTGCGGCGTGTGCGAACCTGAATGCCCGGCCGAAGCCATCCTGCCTGATACCGAAGGCGGCTTGGAAAAGTGGATGGAGATCAATGCCACCTATGCCGCCCAGTGGCCGAACATTACTATGAAGGGTGACACCCCGGACGATGCCGATTCGCACAAGGGCGAAGAGGGCAAATTCGACAAATACTTCACGCCGACCCCCGGCGAGGGCTCGTAAACGCCCGCCAAACTGGCTCATTTTCGGTCTGAAAATGACGGGGAATGAGACTTTTTGACCCAAGCCTACCAAATTCATGGACCGGTGCGTCCATTGCCATGGCAATTGTGACAAGTTTCTGATATGCCGTAAGCGTGGCCGGGGGTGAAGTACTTCTGGCCGGGTTCGCCGGTTCCGTTGCCAAATCCGCCAGCCTGCCAGGCGGGCAACGGGCCAGGGTCATGCAAGGCAGGCAGTCACGTGAACGGATCGTCAGTAGGACCCCGGCAGCGCTGAGCGCAAGTCGGTGGCGACCCTTTGATCCTGACTGCCTGATGAGAAAGGATACTGGATCTATGGCAATTGCCAAACCGCTCGGTTTCGAAGTCGGTGATTATGTCGTGTACCCCAAGCATGGCGTGGGGCGCGTGGTGGAAATCCAGAGCCAGCTTATCGCAGGTGCATCGCTTGATCTGTTCGTGCTGCGCTTCGAAAAGGAACGGATGACGCTGCGCGTTCCGACCAACAAGGCGGAAGGCGTGGGCATGCGCAAGCTATCGAGTCAGGCCACCATGAACGAAGCGTTGACTACCCTGAAGGGCAAGCCGCGCATCAAGCGCACTATGTGGTCGCGACGCGCCCAGGAATATGAAGCCAAGATCAACTCGGGCGATCTGGTGAGCATTGCCGAAGTTGTGCGCGACCTGCACCGCGCCGAAGACCAGCCGGAACAGAGCTATTCCGAGCGGCAGATCTATGAAGCCGCCATCGGCCGCCTCGCCCGCGAACTGGCTGCGATGGAAAACATCGATGAACCGGCCGCCCAGCAGAAGATCGAACAGGTGCTGAAAGCCGCGTAAGCGGCTGGGACGATGCCAGCGCCGGCTGCACTGCCGACGTTGGTTTGGCACGAACAGAAGAATGCGCCGGCACTGACCCCGAACGGGCTGGTGCCGGCGCATTTTCATGCGTGGCAAAACCGCTGATACCGCTTTGCCGAAGGCTTGCCAGCATGGCTCCTTTGTGTATTATTCGGATAATACACAAAGGAGCCATGCTGATGATTCGCCTTGCCCTGCTGCTTACTGCTGTCGCCGCCGCCACACCAGCCAACGCCGCCGAACGCCGTTTCGATGCGTCGGACTTTGACAGGGTGGCAGTCAGTGGTAGCGATAATGTGCGGATCCAGCAGGGTAAGGGATTTGCCGTGGTTGCTAGCGGCGAATCAGCCGATCTCGAAAAGCTGGACGTGCGTGTGGAAAAGGGCGTGCTGAAGATCGGACGCAAAGACAGCGTTTGGGGTTGGGGCAGCAGCGGCAAGGACATGACGGTTTCCGTTACCCTGCCGGCCCTGCATGGCCTGTCGCTGGCCGGCTCCGCCAATGTGCAGGCCGACAAAGGCAGTGGTGACACATTCGATGTGCGCGTCGCTGGTTCAGGCAATCTTCTCCTGGCCAGCCTTGATACTCGCACCGCCAATCTGGCGATTTCCGGTTCGGGCGACGTGAAGCTCTCTGGCCGCTGCGGCGCGCTCAATGTGAAGATCGCCGGCAGCGGCGATGCAAATCTGGCCAGCCTCGCCTGCACCAATACCGCAATCAGCATCGCCGGTTCCGGCAATGTCTCAGCGCATGCCACCGGTCAGGCGGCTGTCCGCATTGCTGGCTCTGGCGACGTGCGGATCACTGGCGGTGCTACCTGCACGAAGAAAGTCGCTGGCAGCGGCAACGTGCAGTGCAGTTGACGCCGATCAACCGCGCCAATGGCTTATAATCGCGGCCAGGTCAGGCCGCGGGCGTTCTTCCAGCGGCTTGCTCTGGCTGCCGATAAAGAAGAAGCCGGCGATGCGTTCTGGGGCCGTGCCGCCCAGCAGCGCCAGCACCTTTTCATCAAACGCCGCCCAACCGGTCAGCCAGTTGGCAATATAACCCTGGGCGTGCGCGGCCAGCATTAGGTTCTGGCACGCGGCGCCCACGGAAAGCTCTTGCTCCCAAATCGGGATGTGGCTCGGCTTCGGGCTGGCGATCGCCACCACAAGACAGGGCGCCTGAGTGGCGAACTGCTGCACGGCTTCCACCTCCATTCGTCCGGCATCGGGCTTGCCGGCGCGATAGATGGCCAGCAGCGCATCGGCAAAGGCGTCGCGATTGTCGATCACCACGAAGCGCCACGGGTTGAGCTTACCGTGATCCGGCACACGCGCGGCCGCTGCCAATATCGCCTGCAATTTTCCTGCATCAGGGCCGGGTTCAATCATCTCCCGCGCCTTGCCGGAACGGCGACTGGCGAGCAGAGCGGGTGTGCTGGTGCGATCGTTGAAACTGTCCATGATTGCCGTCTTTACCGCCGCTGCGGGGTGATGCCAATGCGGCCCTGCGCCCGTCCTTCATAGCCAGAGCAAGTCATTATTGCGTTGCCCGCTGCTGATTCCGGGCGTGGCAACCGCCCTCGGAAAATTCCTGAACCGGACCACTATTGTCAAAACTGAAGGCCGGAAACCGGTCGCTATTTCACAATCGAACAGCCCCGCAGTTCACTCCGCCGGCCTGATCACGACCCCGCCCTTCATCACCAGCTGTACGCGGGTGACGGCGGCCAGATCGGCCAGCGGATCACCGGAAACCGCCACCAGATCGGCGAGTAGACCCGGCGCGATGCGGCCACGATCGGTAAGGCCGAAATAGTGGGCATTGCCGGCAGTGGCGGCGGTGAGCACGGCGGCTTTGGCCATGCCGGCCTTGGCCATGAGCAGCATCTCGCGCGCATTTGTCCCGTGGGCATAAACACCGACATCGCCGCCCATGCATATCGGCACGCCGGCCCGCATCGCTAACCGGAAGGCTTCTCTGTCTTGCTGCACATCGGCCGGTGCCGGTTCCTGTCCGTTCCAACCGCGATAACGGGCAATGGCATCCCCGGCGGCGAGCGTCGGGCACAACGCCGTCTTGTTCTTCGCCATAAACGCATAGGTGGCGGCATCGCCCTCACTGCCATGTTCGATCACATCTACTCCGGCGGCAGAGGCGCGGCGCATGGCTTCGGCGGTGTTGGCATGGACGGCGACTTGCCTGCCGGCATCATGGGCGGCGGCCACGGCAGCTGCAATCTCAGCCTGGGAATAGGTGGGCCGGCTGCCCTCCCCGGGGCGCCAGCGATAATCGCCGTAGAGCTTTACTACGTCGGCCCCGGCGCCAATCTGGCGGCGCACGGCGCTCACCAGATTGGCGCCGTCCGCTTCTTCGGCGCCCTGAGGTACCGCCCAGGCGTCGTTCTTAGGGGCATAGCTGCCGGGCGCTACCAGGGCGCGGGTGGCAATGATCATGCGGGGTCCAAGGATGTGGCCTTCATTGATGGCGCGCTTCAGCCCCACATCGGCCGTGCCGGCACCTTCGGTGCCGAGATCGCGCACCGTGGTGAAACCGGCCATCAGCGTTGCCTTGGCATGGACCACGGCGCGGGCGACGCGATAGGCCTCGCTTTCCTTTAGCACCTGATCGTCCCACGGCACCTTGTCATAAGGATGGAGCAGCAGATGGCTGTGGCCTTCGATGAAGCCGGGCAGAAGCGTCTTGCCCTGCAGCGCGATGCGCTGGGCTTGGGCTGGCGCAGCAAGGTTGGGCCCCACTGCCACGATCCGCCCGTCATCGACCAGGACCTGCCAGCCGGGGTGCATCGCTTCTCCATCCCACACCCGATCGGGCTGCAACAGTAGCGGCGAGGCCACCGCCTGCGCTGTGGTGCAGGCAAGAAGAGCGGTGAAGATGGCGCGGATCATGGGCCTAAACAGACCCCGGCGGGCGGCCAAGGTCAAGTCGGCTTGGCGGAACCGCTGCCGCCCGCTATCACCATTGCTGGAAATGGTGCGCTGGGGCTGGCG
This sequence comes from Sphingomonas paucimobilis, assembly GCA_943369475.1. Taxonomy (GTDB): domain Bacteria; phylum Pseudomonadota; class Alphaproteobacteria; order Sphingomonadales; family Sphingomonadaceae; genus Sandarakinorhabdus; species Sandarakinorhabdus paucimobilis_A. The sequence goes on from CALRNJ020000006.1 coordinate 199,478, forward strand.
CGCGAGGGAGAGGCAGTTTGAACGAGAACGCGAGCGCGGCGACGGCAGATACCCGCCCGCAATGGTTTGGCCACCCGGCGCAACTGGCGCGGCTATTCACCACCGAAGCCATGGAGCGTTTTGGCTATTACGGGATGCGAGCGTTGTTGACGCTCTATCTCGCCAACCATTTCCTGTTCTCCGACAGCACGACGACCAGCCTTTATGGTGGCTTTACAGCCCTGGTCTATCTCACTCCGCTGGTCGGCGGTTTGCTGGCGGATAACTATCTTGGTTCCAAGAAAGCCGTGAAGTTCGGTGCCATCCTGATGGCTGCGGGCTATTTCACTCTTTGCTTCGGAGGCGAGGCTGCCAAGCCCTGGGCCAAGTTTGACGGCCAGCAATATGCGGTAAGCGTCGAAGTCCAAGGCAATGACAAGGCGCAGTTCGTCACGCTTGCAGGCCAGAAACTGCAGATCAAGGGTAACGAGGATGGCAGCGTGTCGCTGCTTGGTGCCGACGGCACGGAAGCTCGCCATATTGATAAGGGCGGTTTCGAAGCCGGTGGTGAACGAGATGCGCTGTTCGTCACCATCATGCTGCTGGGCCTGTCCGCTGTCACCATTGGCAATGGCTTCTTCAAGCCTAACATCTCCACCATGGTTGGCAGCCTCTATGCCAAGGGCGACAGCCGCCGCGATGCCGGTTTTACCATCTTCTATATGGGCATCAACCTCGGCTCCTTGGGCAGCCAGTTGGCTTGTCCGTTTCTGGCCGATGCCTATGGCTGGTGGGCCGGTTTCCTGTTGGCTGCTTGTGGCATGGCGTTGAGCTGGTATCTGATCCAGTTCGCCGGGCCCAAGCTTGAAGGCTATGGCGAGCCGCCCGCCGGCGCGCCAAACCGAGATATCCCGATCTATCTGGGCGCTATCGCTTTCGTACCTTTGGTGTGGTTCCTGTTCACCAATCTGATGGCGGCGCCTCCGCCATTGGAAGGTGCGGGCTTCATGGGGTATCTCATGGGCCTGCCCATTCTTGGCAAGGTGCTGTTTGCTACCTTCCTTGCCTGCGTGGTGCTAATCCCGATCTGGTCCATCGCATATGGCAACCGCCAAGAATGGCAGATGATGCTGGCGGCGATCGTGTTGATCGTGTTCAACGTGGTGTTCTGGACGCTGTTCGAACAGGCTGGATCGAGCCTCACCCTGTTTGCCGCGCGCAACACCGATCTGTCAGTTTTTGGCCTGTTCGAAATCTCGCCGGGGCAGACGCAGTTCTTCAACGCCATCTTCATCGTCTTGCTGGCGCCGCTGTTCAGCCTGTTGTGGCAGGCGCTGGGCCGGCGGGGGCTTGAGCCGGGCATTCCGGTGAAGTTCGGCATGGCACTGGCCGGCGTAGGCGGCGGCTTCCTCTTCCTGGTGTGGGGCAGCCAGTTTGCCGGAGACGATTTTAAGGTGGGCCTGTGGTGGCTGGCCGGCCTCTATTTTATCCACTCCATGGCCGAGCTGATGATTTCGCCGGTTGGCCTGTCGATGGTCACCAAGCTGTCGATCGCCCGCATCGTCGGCCTGATGATGGGCCTTTGGTTCGTTTCAATCGCCTGCGCGCAGTATGTTGGCGGTTTGGTGGCACAGATCGCCAGCGTGGAAACCGTCGGCGGCCAGGTGACCAACCTGAAGGTCAGCCTCGATACCTATACCGAAGTTTTCCAGACCATCGGCCTCGCCTCGGCGGCGATCGGCGGCGTGCTGCTGCTGATCTCGCCTTTACTGAAGCGGCTGATGCATGGCGTGAAGTGAGCGGCAATAAGCGCTTGGCGGCGTCACGTTGACGGGCCACTATCGGTAGATTGGGAGGAGCTGACGTGTCGGATCTGATGCTGCTGGCGCTGCTCATGGGGGCGTTCCTGGTCAGCCACGAATTGCTTTCGCACCCTTTGCGTGGCCCCTTTGTGGCGCGCCTGGGGGAAAAGGGCTTTGCCCTGGTCTATTCGCTTGTGGCGCTGGCGAGTTTCGGCGCTGCGGTGCAGTTGTGGCGGCAGATCCCAAAGGCGCGGCTTTGGGACACGCCGGCCGGCGCTTATGTCCCGGCACTGGCGGCGATGCTGGTGGCCTGCATTTTCTTCGTGGGTTCGGTGAGCGCGCCCAACCCGGCGATGATGCCCGGTGTGAAGGGCGAACCCAAAGGGATGCAGCGCATTACCCGACATCCAATGATGTGGAGCATGGCGATCTGGGCCGGCGTGCACGTTATGATGACCGCCGATCCGCGCACCATTGTGCTGGCCAGCGGAGTAGGCGTGCTGGCGCTGTTCGGCACGGCGATGCAGGACGGCAAGAAGAAGGCGCAGAACCCGGCCTATGCCGCCCACATGGCGCGCACCTCGCATTTCCCGTTCCTCGCCATACTGGGCGGCCGCCAACCATGGAGTGCGATCTGGCCCGGCATGGTGCCGGTACTGGCTGGGGTGCTGTTGTGGTTCTTGATCTTGTGGGCCCACCCGATGCTGATCGGCGTGCCGGCCGCCGGCTGGAGTTATTTCCAATGAGCGACGTTGTAGGCAAGGCGATCTGGATTACCGGGGCTTCGGCCGGGATCGGCAAGGGGCTGGCGCTGGCACTGGCGGCGCAGGGCGCGCGGCTGGTGCTGTCTGGCCGCAACCGGGCAGCGCTTGATGCAGTAGCGCAACACTGCCCCGGCAGCATCGTCGAGGCGTTTGAAGTGACCGACCTTGATTCGCTGCCGGGCATTGTCGCGCGGGTGACGGCGGTGACCGGCGGTGTCGATTGGCTGGTGAATAATGCCGGAATCTCGCAACGCAGCCTGGCGCTGGATACCGAGTTTTCGGTTTATCGGACACTCATGGAGGTGGACTTCTTCGCACCGCTGCGGCTGACGCAACTGGTGCTGCCGGGCATGGTGCAGCGTGGCTCAGGCCGCATCATTAACAACGCTTCGGTCGCCGGCAAGGTTGGCTCACCGCTGCGCACCGGTTACTGTGCTGCAAAACATGCACTGGTCGGCTGGTCCGATGCGATGCGGGCCGAGATCGCCCAATACGGTGTGCATGTGCATGTGCTCACCCCCGGCTTCGTGGCCACCGGTATCGGGAAGAACGCCTTGCGCGGTGATGGCAGCCAGAAGGGGGATGGCGAAGATCCGGTTGATGCCGGCATTTCAATCCACGAGTCAGCGCAGCAAATTATCGCCGGCATCACCGGAAATGTGCCCGAAATCCCCGTTGGCCGGGACGGCGCGGCCGAAATGCAATTGCTGGGCTTGAAGCGGCAGGATCCTGAGGCCTGCTTCCAGTTGATGGCCAGCATGGCACCAAAAGTTGCTCGCTGAAGGCAAGAGAGAAATTTTTGTCGTTTTTCCCTTGGCGGATGTGATTTGCACGTTTAAGGCGGAAATTAGGTAGCCGCCGCAAGGAAGCAGCGGGCTGTCTCTCGTGCAGCATCAGCCGGTACGCCAGCTAAAGGGCATGTCCGGTCGCGGAAGGGCCTGTTGGCCCTTGGCGTCCGAACCGCGCGAAGGGACTGATTACACCCAACAGCGGCCGCGATATGGCCAGTCAACGGGGACAACGATCTTGATCAGGAATAACCAGCGGCGGCGGCGTGGAGGTGGCAACACCGGTCCGCGCCCGCAACAAATGGCTGGCGGCAACAATTACGGCGCTCGGCTGGATAACCGCCAGCGCGGGAATGCCACCCAGCTGCTGGAAAAGTATCGTGCCTTGGCGCGCGACGCCCAACAGGCCGGTGACCGGGTAACTGCAGAGTATTATCTGCAATATGCTGAACATTATTTTCGCCTTCTGGGCGATCATCGTGATCGGCAACCCGAAGGCCGCAATGGCCGCGACGGTTATGATGATGAGGGCGTTGACGGCGACAACGGCAGCGCCGAGGGCGACGATGATCGCGCCGACGACGCTGACCAGCGCCGTGATGAGCGCCCCCGTGATGACCGGCCCCGCGATGATCGTGAGCGTGGTCGCCGGGACGATCGCAACCTCGATGGCCGCAACCTCGATGGCCGCAACCTCGATGGCCGCAACCGCGATGGCCGCAACCGTGATGATCGTCCCCGCGATGACCGTCCACGGGAGGACCGCTTTCGTGACGAACGACCGCGTGATGACCGTGCGCGTGATGACCGTGCGCGTGATGACCGGCCGCGCGATGATCGGCCTCGCGACGATCGTGGCAGTGACAGCAACCGCCGTGACTGGCAGCGCGATCGCCGTGATCGTCGGCCAGAACGGCCAGAACAGCTGCGGGATCAGGATTTGGCAGATGCGCCGGCGAATGATGACCGCGAGTCGTTGCTGCAGGCGCTTCCGCCCGCCGTCTCGCGAGGCGAGGGCCGCCGGCTGAGCACGCGTCGCGAAGCTGAGGCCGCTCCGGCAGCTCAGGTTCCGGCAGAAGTCGTAGCAACCGAGGCAGCGCCTGCTGAAAAGCCTGTTCGCCGTCGCACCCGCAAACCGTCTGTGGAAACCGAATCAGCTGATTGACGAGCGCGTCTAGTCGCTCCGGCCCACGCTGTCGTCGTGGCCGGAGCGATTGGAGACAAACACTAGGCCCATCAATGCGCCTGACAGCAGCACAGTGCCGCCAACACCGCCCGCCACTGCCAACCATAGTTCCCATCGCGCTGGCGCACCCGTGGTCAGCAGCCAGCCCAGCGCCGCCAATACGGCCAGTAGCGCGCACAGCAACACGATTCGCATCAGCCGCCAGAACGGTACCCAGGCATTGCTGACCGCAATTGGTGCAGCCTTGGCTGATTCGGCAGGGATGGGGCCTAGTTTAAAGCCTGGGCCATTCATTGAGCTTTGCCTTCCGGTGTTGATGGGCGCATGATCGTTACCCACGGCGCCCATATGGCGCCCTCATTGGGAGACGAATCATGCTCGGTTCGATTCTCGTCGGCAAGAAGCCGCTTGTCACAGTCGGCCGCGGCTCGACGATCAGCCACATTGTTGCCCTGCTTCATGAACATCGTATTGGCGCTGTGCTGGTTATGGATGGCGATGTCATTGCCGGCCTGGTGAGTGAGCGTGACATCTGCCGTTGCATGCACCTGCACGGAAAGGGGGTGCATGATGCCACCGCTGCCGATCTCATGACGGCTCCTGTGGTCACGGCCGATGCACGTATGAACGTGTGTGATGCCATGGCCATCATGACTGACCGCCGATTCCGCCACCTGCCCGTGCTGGAGGGCGATCGGCTGATCGGGCTGGTTTCGATCGGTGATCTGGTGAAGCGCCGGATCGGGGACGCAGAAGCCGAGGCCGAATCGCTGAAGCACTATATCGCCAGCTGACTCCGGCCGGCCCGATCGGCTGGCTCGGGGCAAAGCCGACTCTTTTGCAGGGCCACGAACCACGATGCGGCCGAATGCCGGGGCAATTCGCCCCGATTCGGAAGTCTGTGCGCACTGATTCTGCGGCGCCAACCATTTTGTCGTGTAATCCGGCCCCAAGCGCGCCCTGTGGACAAGGTTCACTTCTTCCAAGGAAGAGACAGAAAATTACGCGATTTGGCAAAAAGCGCTTGCAAGGCCAGTGGGTCGCCCATAGACGAGCGCTCCCGGCCGATGGGGACGCCGCTTCCGAGCGACGCTCTCTGGGCAACCAAGACAACGGCAATGGCCAATTAGTTCCACTCAAGCAGTGGGCAGACAGCCATCGCGGTGCCGGGAATTCTAGGCTCCCAAAGATAATTGGAAGCGACTGAAGAAAGTTGTTGACGGAGAGGTTCGGGCGGGTCATAAGCCGCCCCCGTCGCCGACGACGAAACCATCGCTTAGGTCCAACGGATCAGAGCAAAGTGTTCGCCGCCGACCTCGAATAAGACGCTGGTCAGTGTCCTGGTTTTCCGGGGGACTGGTCGGTTTTGCTCTTTCTCATTGTAGGTTAAAATGAAGGGACATGTGGGCGGCGGTCCACGGTTCGGGATTTCAGGTTCCGAATACCGTGGTTAAACCGAAGCTTATATGTC
>CALRNJ020000007.1:0-204665 GCA_943369475.1 Sphingomonas paucimobilis
AGTTCCACGCAAAGCGCGCCACCCCGGAGGCCCGCGCGAAATAGGTTCGTTGCCGGTCGGTCGGGTCCAATGCGATGCGGTGCGCGATCAGCATCACAGCAATGCACGCATTATGTTCCTCTCGTTCAACCGAAAAAACCTGGCCAAAAAGGACAGAAATAGCGCAGTCTGAATAGTTGTTGCGGCGACTGTTACAGCCCCCTGGCGCCAGCGCTTTGTTTGCCCCCAACGGAACAGGACATCAGAACGCCGCGTTGTTATGACAGCGCTACTACAGAAAGCCTGTGCCCACGTTCAATGCCACTACTCCAAGCAGGCCCTCGCCCGCAGCCGTCAAAATCGGCACTGGCGGTGAACCCCACGAGATTGTCGCCGGCGGCCAACCGGTGTTAACCACTAAGCTAGGCATAACAATTAGCGACCATCATCACAGCCTGCGCGCCAGACCGGGCGGGGCCCTAGACGTGGTGCTGCGCGAGAAGCTGTTCCATTTTGACAATGAGCGCATCCCTAGACGCGAGGACTATGCCCGCGGGCTAGAGGCACACGGCTTTTCGAACTGACCGGCGCCAAAGTGAAGATCATTTGTCCCACTATCGGCGGCGTCACACTGGGCGATGGCACCAGGCTGAAGCCGATCATCAAATGGCCGACGGCCCTTCCGTGGCGTTTGACGCGGTGGCGATCATTGCTGGCGAAGCCGGCACCACGGCCCTGCTCGACGAAGACGCGGCCGTGGCGTGGGTGCCCGATGCTTATGCCCATCTGAAAGTCATCGGCGGCACACCTGCCGCCACGCTGTTGCTCGATGCCACCAGCGTCATCGCAGATGAAGGCATGCGCGAGCTTGATACCGGTGCCGGCGTATTAATTGAAACCGCCGCTACGGACCGCATCGGGGCCCGTCAGGCTGATGTGCGCAAAGTTTACTGAGGGCACGCCTGAGGTCTGCCGTCTACTTTACCCCGGCGGGATCAGCCGGTCCAGCATCCCTGTCGCCAATGCGGCCTTCACATGATCGATGAAGGCGCGCAGCTTGGGGAGCACTTGAGCGTGGCCGGGGTAGTGTAGGAAAAGGCCGGGGCTGGAGGGGGAGTGGCTGCTCAACACCACTTCAAGGGCGCCGCTGCGAACGTCGTCGATCACCAGGGGTTCGCTTACCTGGGCGAGGCCGAGGCCGCGGCGAGCGAGCGCGACTACGGAATTGTTTTCGTTAACGATAACCCGGCCCTTGATGGCAATTTCCACCATGCGGTTGCCGTCGATCAGGCGCCACGGCATCACCGATCCGTTGGAGATACGCTGGCGGATGCAGTTATGGGCTTTCAGATCCGCAGCGGTTAGCGGGCGGCCGTGGCGGTTCAGGTAGTCGGGCGATGCGACCACCACGAAGCGAAACGGCGGGGAGAGGCGCACGCTGATCATGTCCGCTTCCAGCAGTTCGCCTACGCGGATGCCGGCGTCGTGTCCGCTGGCGGCCAGATCGACAAGGGCATCTTCACCGGTCACTTCCACGTCCACGTCGGGATATTGGTCGCAGAAATCGGCAATGATGGGTTCGATCAGCAGCGGCACCACTGATCGCGGCATGTTGAGCCTGAGCAGCCCGGCCGGGCGCCCGCCATAGGTGCGTGCGCCTTCCCAGGCGGAGACGAGGCTAGCGAAGGCCGGCGCCGCCTGGGCGTGGAACAGCGCGCCAGCTTCAGTAAGGCCAACGGAGCGCGTGGTGCGGATGAACAATGGCACGCCGATGCGATCTTCTAGTTGGCGCACCGTCTGGCTGATGGCCGACGGCGAGACGCCCAGATCCTCAGCGGCTTCACGGAAGGATTTGCGTTCGGCGACGCGCAGGAAGGCTTCGAGGCCATCGAGCAGGTTGCGTGGAATTATGTAGCTACTCTTCATAGGGCGACAAGCATTGTCCGGATTAACTTGGGTCTGAGTATCACTTAAAACCTAGACATCGGCAAGCAACTGCCGCCGACCGTTGAAAGGACCCAGACCATGATCGCACGTTCCACCATTGACCGCCTCACCATCGCCGCCCTGATGCTGACCGCCACCCTGCCCTTCGCCGCGTTCAGCCCGGCGCACGCCGCCACCCCAAGCTGCGCCGCGCAGGTGCAGAGCGTGCAGGCGGAAGCCGCTGCCGCCGATCCGCAGGCTGCTACAAAGGCGCTGCGTACCGCTCGTGTTGCCGAAAAGATCTGCGCCGAAGGGAACCGCCACGAAGCCGCGAAGAAGTTCGCCAAGGCCCGTGAACAACTTGCCAGCAGCATCCAGCTCGCAGCGCGTCGCTGAATTCCACCAGCCGGTCGCCCTCCCGCCGGTCGGTCTTGCGGCGGCCACCCCCTTACCCAGGGTCGCCGCCGCTTCATTTTTGTAGGCCTGCCCGCGCCACCAAGGCGGCGGTGGAAGGATCGAAGCCCAGATCCTCACCGGCCAGCAGGGCATTGGCCAGTTCCTTGCCCAGTTCTACCCCCCATTGATCGAACGGGTTGATGCCGAGCAGCACGGCAGCCACAAACGTCCTGTGTTCGTAAAAGGCGATCAAGGCACCCAGAGTCGCCGGATCCAGGCGATCGAGCAGCAGCGTGGAGGACGGTCGGCTGCCACTGAACGTCTTGGCGTGGGCCAGCGCTTCATCGCCGCCGGACAGCGCCAGTGCCTGATCAAACGTGCGACCCTTCAGCAGCGCGGCGCCTTGCGCAAAACAATTGGCCAGCAGTTGGCGGTGATGAGTGGCGGGTAGATCGTGGGCCGGTTCCAACACAGCCACGAACTCCACGGGGCCCATGCACGTGCCCTGGTGGATCAATTGGAACACGGCGTGCTGGGCATCGGTGCCGGTACCACCCCACGTGATGGCGGCAGTTGGTCCGGGCAGCGGGCTGCCATCGCGGGCCACGCCCTTGCCGTTCGACTCCATTTCCAGCTGCTGCAGATAGGAGGGCAGCAGCCGCAGCCGTTCATCATAGGCGAACACGCCGCGCGTCTGCTGGCCCTGGCCGTGGGCGGCCCAAACATCGGCGAGTGCAGCCAGCACCGGCAGGTTGTGCGCCAACGCGGCGTCGCGAAAATGCGCGTCCATCGCGGCGGCGCCGGCGCGCAACTGGCACAGCGCCCCCGGCCCGCAGCGGATGGCGAGCGGCAGGCCAACAGCGGACCAAAGCGAATAACGCCCGCCCACACTTTCAGCGAAAGGCAGCACATGGCCGGCGCCCCAAGCCGCAGCGCGTTCAGGGCGTGCGGTTATGGCGATGCAGTCGCTGCGACGACCGGCCAACCGTTCCAGCGCGGTTTCGGCATTGGTCATGGTTTCGGCAGTGGTGAAGGTTTTCGAGATGACCACCAGCCGAGTTGTCGCTGACTGGCAGCCGGTCAGAGCGCGGTGCAGCGCTTCGCCATCGATGTTGGAGACGACGTGCACGATCGGCCCATCGCCATCGCGGCCCAGCGCATCGTTGAGCAGCGCCGGACCCAGCGCCGAACCGCCGATGCCGATCAGTATCACATCGCTCACACCCTCGGCGCGGAGCTGCGACGCGATATGCGCCACACCCTGCGCGCCGGCCTGGGCCACCGCGACATCGGCCGCATTGCCCACCCCGCGCTCGGCGGTGTGTGTGGCGGCGCGACCTTCTGAGGGATTCACCACGTCGCCAGCCAGCAGCCGCGCCCGCCAGCCGGGCAGATCGGCGGCTTTACAGACGGCGAGCAATTGATCCAGCACAGGCAGCGGCAGGGCAAGTCGGGACAGATCCAGCGCCAGGCCGCAGGCGCTGGCGGTCAGGCGGGTCAGCCTATCCGGCTCCGTCACAAACAGTGTGCGGATGTCGATCGGGGCAGCCCCGACGGCGCGGATGGCAGCGAGATAATCCATGCGAGACGTTCTCCGGCGTTGTGCGTGTGAAGTCCAGCCACAATTACCGCCAAAGGCTTGGCCGGCGGCGCAACATTGAAGCCACAGGCTTGACCGGCTGGCGCAATCGGCCCACGGCGAGGCCGATGACTCGCAAGCGCAAGGCAATGCCCGATCCGGGACCCGGCGCCGAACTGGCCCGTGCCAACCGAATGGAGCGGCTGGAGGTTTTCGCGCGCGACGTGCTGGGCCATGAGTTTGCCGATTTGGCGCTACTTGATCGCGCGCTTACCCACGGCAGCGCCACACGTCAGGCGGGCGCAAGTTACCAGCGGCTGGAGTTCCTGGGCGATCGCGTGCTCGGCTGCGTGGTGGCGAGCCTGCTCTATGGCCAGCACGACGAAGCCGAAGGTCGGCTGACGGCGCGGCTGCATGCCATGGTGGAAGGCCCGGCCAACGCCCGCGTGGCGCGCAGCTGGAATGCCGGCCCGCTTATTGCGATGGAGCCGGTGAGCCGCGGCAAGGGCCTGGCCGAAAGTGACAATGTGCTAGGCGACGTGGCCGAAGCGGTAACGGCGGCGGTGTTCATCGATGGCGGCTGGACTGCGGCTTCGGCGTTTGTTACCCGGCACTGGGGGCCTATGATGCAGGCTGAACAACCGTTCCTGAACGATCCCAAGAGTACCCTGCAGCAATGGGCGCTGAAACGCAGACTGGGAATGCCGGATTATCTGGTAGTTAACCGCGATGGCCCCGACCACGCGCCGGTGTTCACCGTGGAAGTGACGGTGCGCGGCGCCCCGCCTGCTAGTGCCAGTGGCAAGTCCCGACAAGAAGCCGAAAAGGCCGCTGCCACCCTGTTGTTGAAGAGCCTTGAAGCATGACACTGGAACTGACCCCGATCACTACACGCTGCGGTACCATCGCCGTCGTTGGCGCGCCAAACGCAGGCAAGTCCACGCTGGTCAATGCGCTGGTGGGCCAGAAGGTCGCCATCGTTTCGCCCAAGGTGCAGACGACGCGACAGCGGCTGGTAGGCATCGCTACCCACGAAAGCACACAAATGCTTCTGGTGGATACGCCGGGCATTTTCCAGCCGCGTCGTCGGCTGGATCGCGCCATGGTGAAGGCCGCCTGGGACGGCGCCAGCAATGCGGATGTGATCGTGCTGGTGATCGACGCCAAGGCCGGGCTGAAGGGCGAAGTGCCCGATATCATCGCCACGCTGACGCAGCGGCGAGAACCGAAACTGTTGGTGCTAAACAAAGTCGATATTTGCGTGAAAGAGCGCCTGCTCGATCTGGCCAGCCGCTGCAACGAACTGGCCAATTTCGAGGAGATTTTCTTCATAAGTGCGAACACCGGTGATGGCGTGCCTGAGCTGAAAGCAACGCTGGCCGCGCGCCTGCCGTTGAGCCCGTGGCATTATCCCGAAGACCAGTTAAGTGATGCAACCACCCGCCTGATGGCTGCCGAACTGACGCGGGAGCAACTGTATCTGCAATTGCACGCCGAACTACCCTATGCAGCCACCATCGAGACGGAGAAGTGGGAAGAGCGGCGAGACGGCAGCGTGGCCATCCACCAGCAGATCATAATCGAGCGGGACAGCCAGAAGGCCATCGTACTGGGCAAGGGCGGCAGCCGGATCAAGGAAATCGGCGCCGCTGCGCGGGCCAGCATCAGCGAACTGATGGGCTGCAAGGTTCACCTGTTCCTGCACATCAAGGTGCGCGCCGACTGGGGAGATGATCGCAGCCTGTACGGCGCGGTCGGGCTGGATTTCGTTGACTGAGCCCTGAGTGAAAAGGCTTGGCCGCAGGTGACTGCGGCCAAGCCAATTTGAACCGTTAATGCTGCGATCAGGCGATAGCCGAAGGGCCAAACTGCTTGCGGCGGCCCATGGCAGCGCCCGTCAGGCCAAAGTCGGCGATCAACATCGCAAAGCTGGCCGGTCCAGCAACGACAACGCTCGGGTTGATCGGGCCATAGCCGACCGCAGCAAAGCCCGAGCCGCTGGTCACACCCGCGAGGGTGTTGATGCTCTGGGAGCGGATCACGGAGCAATCGAGCGTCATCGCCGACTGCACCTGCTGAAACATCAGGGTGAAAATGTTGTTCGGGAAAGCGCCGTTGGGGATCGCCTGACTGATCGACAGGCCACCGCCACCACCGCCAGCATAATTGCCGCCGGTGTCACAAAAGCAGACTTAAGCGTTGATGCCGTTGGAAATGCTGCTGTTGCGGCTGCTCAATCTTGCTGGATGCGACGATCTGATAGATGGCCTGTGCCCATACCAGCAGCGGCAAGTGTGTCCTGTGCAATGGCGTTCCGGCCGTGAGTGCAGATTGTTTCGAACATCCCTTGCACTGCCAGCGGCACACTGACTTGAGCCAATAGGCATCGCCAACCGAGCCACAGTCAGAACAAACAGGGCCATCGGGCCAGCGCGCCCCCTCAAACCAAGCGCGTGCCGCCTCCTCGTCAGCGAAGAGGCGGTTAAAGCCGCCAAGGGAAAGCGCTCGATCGTTCATGCTTTGCACCTGCAGCTTGTGACGATCTTAATCAAGGAGATAGGGCCGATGGCTCTTATGCGCCCTTTTATGTTAACAACTCTGATGCATGAATCTCTTGGGCTTGCCGCTATGTTGGGCCCATGACCCGCGTTGAACCAGCACTTGTGGTGGGCCTTGCTCCTCACGGCGAACATGCCGTGGTGGCCAGATTCCTATCTGCCGATCAAGGACTTGTCGCCGCCTATGTGCAAGGCGGGCGCGGACGCAAGCTGCGGCCCGTGCTGCAGATCGGCAATCGTGTCGCGCTCGATCTGTTGACGAAATCCCCGGGGCAACTGGCCTTTGCAACCGTGCATCCACTGGGCACCAACATGGCGATGCTGCACGGGCCAGCAGCAATGGCGATGGTCGATTATCTGGCCAGCCTCGCGGCCGCCTGTTTGAACGAGGGCGAGGCCCAACCGCGGCTGTTTCCGCTATTCGATGCACTGTTCGGAGCGGCGGCAGTGGGCGCCCTGCCGATGAGCGTAGGCCCGGCGCTGGTGCGCCTGGAACTGGCGCTGCTGGCTGAACTTGGGCTGGGCCTCGATCTGGCCAGTTGCGCTGCTACCGGCGCTACCGAAGGTCTCGCCTTTGTCTCGCCGAAATCCCGCCAAGCGGTCAGCCGCAGTGCTGGGCTGCCATGGGCGGCAAAACTGCTGCCGCTGCCGGGGTTTCTATTGGGAATGGGTGAAGCCTATGCCGCCGACATTAACGATGGCCTGGCGCTGACTGGGCATTTCCTTGCGCGCGAAGTGCTGCAGGGCAGCGTTGCGGCGAAACGCAGCTGGACCGCACGAGGACGGCTGGTTTCCTTATTGGCCCGCTGAAGATCAGTATTCTGGGTGCTTGCCGGCAACCCCAGCCGCCGCTAACCCATCACCATGGCCAGCCTGCTCCCCGAAAGCGACAATATCATCGAAGCCCCGTTCGGCGCCGCGCTTGGCGACCGCTATTTGGTCTATGCTCTTTCCACCATTACGGCGCGCTCGCTGCCCGACTTGCGCGACGGGCTGAAACCCGTGCACCGCCGCCTGTTATGGGCGATGCGGCTGCTCAAGCTGAACCCGGATCAGGGCTACAAGAAATGCGCCCGGGTCGTCGGCGACGTGATCGGCAAATATCACCCGCATGGTGATCAGTCGGTCTATGACGCGATGGTGCGGCTGGCGCAAAGTTTCGCGCTCAGGATACCGCTGGTCGATGGCCAGGGCAATTTCGGCAATATCGACGGCGATAACGCGGCGGCCATGCGTTATACCGAAGCGCGGCTGACCGATGCCGCTATCCGACTGATGGACGGGCTGGACGAGGAATCCGTTCCGTTCCGCACCACCTACAATGGCGAAGAAGAAGAGCCGGAGGTATTCCCCGGCCTGTTCCCCAATTTGTTGGTCAACGGCGCCGCTGGTATCGCGGTCGGCATGGCTACCAGCATCCCGCCGCACAATGTGGTGGAAATCGTCGATGCCGCCCTACACTTGCTGCGCGCACCCGAGGCAGCAGACACCGAAATGCTGCAGTTCGTCACTGGGCCCGACTTTCCCACCGGCGGCGTACTGGTCGAACCGCGCGCCAGTATCGCTGAGGCCTATCTCACTGGCCGCGGCAGCTTCCGCCTGCGCGCACGCTGGAGCGTCGAGGACCAGGGCCGCGGGACCTGGACGATAATCGTCAGCGAGATTCCCTACCAGGTGCTGAAAGGCAAATTGATCGAGCAACTGGCCGAACTGATCACCGAGAAGAAGCTGCCGATCTTGGCCGACGTGGCCGACGAGAGCGATGAGCAGTTACGCATCGTCATCACGCCGAAATCGCGCAACGTCGATGCCGACGTTCTGATGGAAAGCCTGTTCAAGCTGACCGATTTGGAAGTGCGGATTCCACTCAACATGAACGTGCTGGATGAAGGCCGGCCGGGGGTTCTGGGGTTGAAGCCGGTGATAGCCAAGTGGCTGGTGCACCAACGCGAGGTGCTGCTCGCCCGCTCCCGCTATCGCCTGGGCCGCATCGACGCGCGGCTGGAAGTGCTGGGCGGGTTGCTCAAGGCCTATCTGAACCTGGATGAAGTGATCCGTATCATCCGTGAAGCCGATGACGCCAAGGAAGAGCTTATTGCGACCTTTGATCTGACCGCGGTGCAGGCAGAAGCCATTCTCAACATGCGCCTGCGCAGCTTGCGGCGGCTGGAAGAGATCGAGATCACGCGAGAAAACAAGGCGTTGACAGAAGAAGCCAAGGGCCTGCGCGGCCTGATAGACAGTGAAGCGCAGCAGACAGAGCGGTTGGCCACCGATCTGTCCGCATTGCGCACCGCCTATGGCCCCACCACCCTGCTCGGCCGCCGCCGCACCAGCATTGCCGACGCGCCTCAGGTGACGTTCGTGCCGATTGAGGCGATGATCGAGAAAGAACCGCTGACCATCATCTGTTCGGCCAAGGGCTGGATCCGGGCGATGAAGGGCCATGTCGATCTGGCCAGCACTGAAGCGTTGAAGTTCAAGGAAGGCGACGGCCCGGCCTATGCATTCCACGCCTCCACAACCGATCGGCTGGTGCTGGCGGCCAGCGACGGACGCTTCTACACTCTGTCGCCTGATCGCCTGCCCGGCGGGCGCGGACTGGGCGAACCGGTGCGGCTGATGATCGATCTGGCCGAAGGCACCGAAATCATCAGTCTGTTCACCCATCTGCCTGATCGCCGTCTGCTACTGGCCGCCAGCGACGGCCGCGGCTTCCAGGTCGACAGCTCCGAACTGCTGGCCGAAACCCGCAAGGGCAAGGCGGTAATGAACCCGCGCGAGGGCGCCTGCCTCGCCTTGGTGCGCTGGATCGCGCCAGCCGATGACATGGTGGCGGTAATCGGCGAGAACCGCAAACTGCTGGTGTTCCCGCTCAATGAACTGCCACATATGCAGAAGGGTCAGGGCGTGGCGCTGCAGAAATACAAGGATGGTGGCATGGCTGATGTGCGCACATTCGTGATGGCCGACGGCCTCAGCTGGCCTATGGGCGGCGACAGTGGTCGCACCCGCACCGAAGCCGACCTGACCTTCTGGAAGAGCGCCCGCGCCAGCGCCGGACGGATGCCGCCCAACGGCTTCCCGCGCGACAACAAGTTCACCCCTTAAGCTATCGCCACGAGGGCAAGCGCGGGGTAAGGATGACGCTATGATTGGTGTCATCCTGATTGCTGTGCTCAACGTCGCCATGTTTTCATGGTTTTTCTACCTCGCGGCGAAGGACCCATCGAACGTCTTCAAGCGGCGCCGGGCGCCGACTGGCGCAGAGAATAGTGGTCAGCCCGCCGATTCTGGCGCTGAACAGAGCGGCGATCAGCCGCCGGCGCAGGGTTGAACGGACATGGTGGTTGTCATTCTAATCCTGCTGTCGCTGGGAGTCGCCGGCTTCATCATGGTCAGCGACGCACGCAAGAATGACAGTTTCAAGCGGCTGGAACAGCGCGCCAGCGATGGCGCGGTTGTCGACGGCAGCAGCGATGGCGATGCCGGCGGTGATGGCGGCGGCGGCGGCGGCGATTGACGCCAGCAGACGCGCAGCCGTGAACGGCAGCTGAGCCGATGATGGCGATCATCATCGTTATGGTGATTGCCGTGTTCCTGCTGTTTGGTGCCAGCGTCAACCGGGCTGCACCGCGCCAGTCCGTGCCCCGCCCTCCTCTGTCGCGCCGCGATATCCCGCTTGATCCGACCATCGATCCCGGCCCCGATCCGTTGATCGAATCCTGGGCCGATGATGTGCCAGTGCGGCTGCGCTCCGACGAACGGATCATCGACGACGTGCCGTTCACGCCCGGGGGTGGCGACTTTGGCGGCGGCGGCGCCAGCGCTGACTGGGACGACGGCAGCGATGAAAGTGACGCCGGCAGCGACGATTGATTCCACTTGCCCGGCCAGGATGAATCGATATAAATATAATATCGTATTTATGTCGAGGAGACCGAAGTGACGACCCACGATCCGGCCCGCCAACCCAGTCTTGAACGGGCTGGCGTTGGCAGCAATGGCATTGCCATGTTGTTCCTGTTGCTGCTCGATCTGGCTGCCAGCCTGTTCGGCGTATTGGCGCTGCTGGCCGGCGGATCGCCGGTGATCGCTGTCGGGTTGGCGCTGCTGCTGCTTGTCTTTGTGTTCGTCATCAGCGGCTTCTATATGCTGCAACCCAACGAGGGCGCGGCCATCACCCTGTTTGGCGACTATCGCGGTACCGATCGGGTCAATGGCCTGCGCTGGACCTGGCCGTGGATGGGCAAACAGAAGATCAGCCTCCGCGCCAACAACCTAATTTCGCAGCAGATCAAGGTGAACGATCTGCGCGGGAACCCGATCGAGATCGCTGCCCAGTTGGTGTGGCGCGTCACCGATACGGCGCAGGCGCTGTTCGACGTCGATGATTATCGCGGCTTTGTTACCGCGCAGGTTGAAGTGGCGGTGCGCACCATCGGTGCGCGTTATCCCTATGACGATTTCGAACACAAGGAAATCACGCTGCGCGGGGATCACGACCGCGTGTCGGGCGAACTGCGCACGGAACTGATCAACCGGCTGGCGGTGGCTGGCATCACGGTGGATGAGTGCGGCTTCACCCACCTTGCCTATGCCCCCGAAATCGCCGGCGCCATGCTGCGTCGTCAGCAGGCCGCCGCGGTGGTTGCTGCGCGCGAAACGCTGGTGGCAGGTGCAGTGGGCATGGTCGAAATGGCATTGGCACAGCTCTCTGAGAAGAATGTCGTCGAGCTGGACGACGAGCGCAAGGCGGCCATGGTCTCCAACCTGATGGTGGTGCTGTGCGGCGAGCGCGAGACCCAGCCCATCGTCAACGCGGGCAGCCTCTATTGACGGTGCGATGACGGCAAAGAAAGCCTTTCCCCTGCGGCTCGATCCGGCGCTTCACGAGGCGCTGGAACGGGCCGCAGCGACTGATCTGCGCAGCCTGAACGCTCAGATCGAGGTGCTGTTGCGTGAGGCGTTGGCAAAGCGCGGCGTGAAGGTGGCGGTGACACCGGGGCCAAAGCGCGGACGGCCGCCGGTTCAGCCCCCCGCTGAAGACTGATTTGCGGCGGCGTCCAGCATTATCGCGACCGTGCTGGCATCGGCGGGGAAACCGGCCGCTGCCCAAGCCCGCTCGAACGCGCCAAGTCGCTTCGCCACCTCTGGCCCAGGCGCGACGCCGCGTGCGATGATGTCCTTGCCGCTCGCCGGCAATTTCGGTCGCTGCCAACCGATCAGCGGGGCGGCAGTGGCAGCGTGTCCCGCAATGAGCAACCGGTCCAGCACCGCCTCGCCGCCATCGCGATAAGCGGTTTCCCAGTGCGGCGCTGGGCCCGCTGGCTGCACCGCCGCCACCAGACGCAAACGCTGAGCGTTGGAGAGTTTCAGACGGGCGCCGATTTCGACTGCCACGCGCGTTTCGCCGGGCGGCAGCAGCGCCGCCAGCCGGCGTTCCCAGGCCGGCGCCAGGCCAACGGTGGCTTCGGCCGCAATGGTCTGCTCCAGCACCGGAAAACGCTCGGCGCTGATCTCGGGTAGCACCGGGCGGAAGATGCCGGCATCCAGCATCAGCGCCAGCGTCGCCACCGGTTCGGGCAGCGCCAGCAGCAACCGCAATTCCATCGCGATGCGCTCGCGCGACAGCGCCATCAGATCATTGGCGCGGGCCGTGCAGGCCGCCAGCCCATCGGCATCGATCCTGGCGGCAAAACGCGCGGAGAATCGGAAGAACCTGAGAATGCGCAAATGATCTTCGGCAATACGCTGCAGAGGATCCCCGATGAAGCGCACGTGGCGTGCCGACAGATCATCCAGCCCACCCCAATAATCATGCAGGATGCCGCCCGGCAGATCGGCATAGAGCGCGTTCACTGTAAAATCGCGCCGCGCCGCATCCTCGCGCCAATCATTGGTGAAGGCGACCTGCGCATGGCGACCAAAGCTCTGCACGTCGCGGCGCAACGTGGTGACCTCGGCCACCAGATCATGCCCCACCACCGTCACCGTGCCATGCGCGATACCGGTCGGCACGGCCTTCAGGCCGGCGGCCTGCACCCGCTTCATCACCTCTTCAGGCGCAAACCGCGTCGCCAGATCGATGTCCGTCCCACCCAACCCGAGCAGTGCATCGCGCACCGCGCCGCCCACCAGCCTGGTTTCGCCGACCGCCGCTTCCAGCGCGTCCAGCAATGCCACGCCGGCCGGCGTGGCGGCCCAGGGTTGGGCCGGCAAATGTTCGAGCAGGTTCACAGCGTCCCCAACCGGCGCGACAGGGCGACGATCATGCCGGCGGTCGCTCCCCAGATATAGTGGCGATCATGGCGGATCGACCAGTAATGCCGCGTCTGCCCCTGCCACTGGCCGGATTGGCGCAGATGATTGGCCGGATCGAGCACATGGGCGAGCGACACATGGAACAGCTCGTCCACCTCATCCGGATGGGCGCGCAGGGTGAGGCCGGGCGGAACCACCCCCACCACAGGCGTCACCAGGTAACCGGTGCCGGTACGATATGGATCAAGCGTGCCCAGCACTTCAACCGTGTGGCGCGGCAGGGCCACTTCCTCCTCGGCTTCGCGCAGGGCAGCCGCGACGGCGTCGGCATCCTCGGCGTCCTGTCGTCCACCCGGAAAGGCGACCTGTCCTGGGTGGCGCTTCAGATTGGCGGTGCGGCGGGTGAACAGCAGCTGCGGCGCGGCCTCATCGGAAATCGCCATCAACACGGACGCCGGGGTCAGCGCGTCAACCGGCGGCGGGCCGGCACGATCCAGATCCCAATCTCCGTGCGGTCGCGGGGTGAACGGCCCACTGAGCAGGGAGCGCACGCGATCAAGCGGCATCGTTGATGCCCCGTATAAACGGGAAGAAGGCCCCGTCGCTCCACAGGCCGGGCGGATCTTCGCCTTCGGCCAGCGCCAGATCAGCGAGGCGATAGAAGGTGGCGCGGTTGACCAGCGCATGGAGCCCGCCCCGCACGTGCAGATAGGGCCGCGGCGTTCCGTCGCCGCCGATCTGCACGTCCAGCATGTTGTGCGGCCCGGCCGCCACGACATCATCGGTGTTCAGGCGGAACAGGATGCGCCGGGCTTCATTTTCGCCTTCCCAATCGGCGTCCACAGCGATGAACGGCGCATCCTCAACATCGATGTCGAGCTTTTCCACCGGCGTCACCAGCACATGGCTGCCATCGGGTTCGCGGCGCAGGATGGAGGAAAACAGCTTCACCAGTTCCTTGCGGCCAATGGGTGTGCCAGCGTGGAACCAGGTGCCATCAGCGGCAATGCGCATGTCGCTATGGCCGCAATGGCTGGGCTGCCATTTTTCCACAGGCAGCCGCTTGCCGGCTCGCGACAGGGCCAGCAATTCGGCAAAGCGATCAGCAGGAGATTCGGTGCTCACGCGCCCTAGATAGGGCAAGTCGCCGTTCAGGCAACCTTGGCGGTGCGGGGCGGGTTGCCGCTGGCTGCGGCTTCCACCCATGCGATCCGCGGCAGGCCTGTGGTTGGCCCACGCAGCAGCAGCCGATCATGATCGACCGGGCGGCCGGGCAACTCCCAATGCCGCGTCGCCGCCGCCGAGAAACCGAAGCGTCCATAGAAGGGTGCATCGCCGATCAGCAGCACCGGCGGACTGTCTACCGCATCCAGCGCGGCAAGGCTGGTGCGCATCAGGCCGGAAGCAATGCCTTCGCCTTCACGGTTGTCTGCCACGGCGACCGGCCCGAGCAGGATCATCGGCATCCGCGCGCCGCCCACGCTCTTCAGGCGGATTGGCCAGCATTGCAGGCTGCCTACCAGCGTATCAGCGTCCATGGCAACGAACGAGAATTCGCCGAGCACGTCAGCGCGATCACGCAGGCGATAGGCGGTGCGATTATGGCGCGCCGGGCCAAAGCGTTCGTCGAGGAGGGAGTCGATGGCAGGCTGGTGATCAGGCGCCAGCGGAAGGATGGTGATCACGGAAGAACGGGCTTTCTGCAGAACGGGACAACAAACGAAAACGGGCACTGCGCCATCAGCAGCGCAGTGTCAGATTCGTCGGCCAAGTCGCAGAACATGCGTCATGACCGGCTTGTTATCAGCCGGTCGATTAACACGCAATGGATGGATAAGCGGGCTCAGTGCAGGCGGCGGTCGAGGCCAGCGATGGCCTCGTCAGTCAGCCGCGTCTGCAACTCCTTGTCGGCGCGAGACGCGATGATCGCGGCGGCGGCCTTGGTCACCTGGGCGGCGACTTCCGCCTTCAGTTCCGTGGTCGCGGCACGCTCGGCCGCGGCGATGCGGGTGGCAGCGGCAGCAGTGCGGCGCGCAATAGCGTCGCTGGCGGCAGCTTCGCTGGCCTTCACCAGATCTGCGGCTTCGGTCTGCGCACGCTGGCGGATGACGGCGGCTTCCGATTCAGCCGCTGCCTTGGCGGCTTGGGCATCGGCCAGAAGCTTTTCGGCTTCGGCGCGCAACACGGCGGCTTCATCCAGTTGTTTCTTCACGCCGGCAATGCGGTCGTCAAGAGCCTTGGCGATCAACGACGGCGCCTTGAACACCGCCACCGCCAGCACGATGAAGATGGCAACGCCGATGTAGACCCAGCCTTCGGCACCAACTCCAAGCAGCGTCGGTTCGGCGTGATGGCCGCCATCTGCTTGGGTTTCAGCGGTGCGGACCTGTTCTTCAGCCATGATAGATCCTCAGCGGGCAGCGATCGCTGCCGACACGTCAGCAGGGGTGATCTCGATGCCCACCAGCTTGGCAACAGCTTCGCTGGTCAGTTCGGCAACAGTGGTTTCGAGGCCCGCGCGGGCACTGTCCAGCGCCAGTTTCAGCGAGGCCGTAGCCGCTTCGGCATCGGCATCCAGACGGGCGCCGAGGGCCTTAAGTTGGGTGTCACTGGCCTTGGCCGCGGTTTCGCGGGCCTGGGCCACCGCAGCCTGGGCGGCATCGCGGGCCGCCTTCATGGCGGCTTCATGATCCGCGCGCAGCGTATCGGCCGCGCCCTTGGCCGCTTCGGCCCGGTCCAGATCGCTGCCGACCTGCGCTTCACGCGCATCGATCACCTTGCCCACCTTGGGCAAAGTTGGCCGCACCACAGCGAAATAGAGCAGCGTGAAGATCACGCCGAACCAGAACAGCTGAGATACGAAACTGGCAGGATCAAATTGTGGCACGGATCATCCCCGGCTTTTCAGCAATTAAAAGCCGACGCCCGGTGCACCAGCACAAAGCCGGCACCGGGCGCCAGAACCGAAATCAGCCAAACGCCAGCGCCAGAGCGACGACGGCGGCGATCAGGCCCAGAGCTTCGGTCACGGCGAAGCCGAAGATCAGGCGGGCGCCAAGCTTGTCGGCAGCGGCCGGATTACGCAGCGCGCCCTGCAGGAACATCCCGAAGATGATGCCCACGCCGATCGCAGCGAAACCAGCACCCATGGCGGCCAGGCCGGCACCGATCAGCTTGTAAGCAGCAACAGTTTCCATTGTTCGTCCTTTACAAATGGCAATTGGTTAAGAGACTTAGTGAAGGTTTACGGCATCGTTGAGATAGATGCTGGCCAGCAGCGCGAACACATAGGCCTGCACGACGGCGATCAGCAGTTCCAGCGCGGTAAGCGCCACGTTGACGCCCAGCGGAATGATGCCCAGCCCGATATTGACCGCACCCAGCGAGACCACAAAGCCGCCGAACACCTTCATCAGCACGTGGCCGGCGGTCATGTTGGCGAACAACCGGATGGCCAGCGTGAAGGGGCGCGACAGGAACGACAGGAATTCGATCGCGGCCACCAGCGGCGCAACGAACAGCGGCGTGCCTTCCGGCAGGAAGAGCGAGAAGAAGTGCAGGCCGTGGCGAGCAAAGCCGACGATCACCACCAGGATGAAAACGATCATGGCGAGGCCGAAGGTCACGGCGATATGGCTGGTGGGCGTGAAGCTGTGCACGAACGGCACCATGCCGATGAGGTTGCACGACAGGACGAAGATAAAGACAGCAAAAATCAAGGGGGCGTAGCGCAGGCCATCCTTGCCGACATTCTCGCGCAGCATGTCGCGAATGAAATCATAGAGCAGTTCGACAGCGGCCTGCATGCGGCCCGGCACCAGCTGCGGGCGCGCGGTGCCGATGAACAGAAAGGCGGAAATGGTGATCAGTGAGATCAGCATCCACAGCGAGCTGTTCGTGAACGACAGATCGAACCCGCCCGCGCTCAGCGGCGCGATGGTCTCGATCTTGAACTGCTCCATCGGGTTGGCCACGGCCGTTTATTCCTCGTCCCGTTTGGCGGACTGTTGGTCCAGCCGCTTCTGCCGGCGTAGCGACTGGGTCAGACCCGTCACAAACCCCAGCAACAACATCGTAATCAGACCCCAGGGGCCGGTTCCGGCCTGCCGGTCGATGAACCAGCCGATAAAACCGCCGGCCAGCATGGCGCCGATAAATTCCGACGCGGCCTGCCAGCCCTGATTTTCCTGCAGCTTGGCGCCATCCTTCCGGCTCGGTTCCGCCGCCCGGGCCGCAGCAATACGGCGCGCGAGGCTATCCTCGTCGGTGGGTGGTTTGGCCAAGGCACAAATCCCTGTGATCCTACTGCCTGCCGCATATGACAGACGGCCCCGCCAGCGATGCCGGCAAGACTTGGCGCGCGTCCTAGATGCGGGGGGTGGGCATGTCAACCGTTGTGCAGTGCAACCTTGGTGCAATTGCGAACGTTTTGGCAGTTACGCCATCGCCACGAGCTTCTCGGCAGTCTGCAGGTCGACGCTGACCAACTGGCTGACGCCGGGCTCGGCCATGGTGACGCCGAACAGGCGGTGCATGCGGCTCATCGAAACGGCGTTGTGAGTGACGATCAGAAATCGAGTGCTGGTTTGCGCCGCCATGCGATCGAGTAGGTCGCAGAAGCGCTCCACGTTGGCATCGTCAAGCGGTGCATCGACTTCATCGAGCACGCAGATCGGCGCCGGATTGGCGAGGAACAAGGCGAAGATCAGCGCCGTGGCGGTGAGCGCCTGCTCGCCGCCCGACAACAGGGTGAGCGATTGCAGCTTCTTGCCTGGCGGCTGCGCCATGATTTCCAGCCCGGCTTCCAGCGGATCATCGGACTCGATCAATGCAAGTTGCGCCTCGCCGCCGCCGAACAGGTCGCTGAACAACGTGCGGAAATGGCCATCAACGGCCGTGAACGCGGCCTGCAGCCGCTGTCGGCCTTCGCGGTTGAGGCTGCCGATGGAGCCGCGCAGGCGGGCGATAGCGGTATCGAGTTCGGCCTTTTCCGATGCGGTGAGCAAGGCCTGCTCATCCAGTTCCTTCAATTCGATATCAGCGCGCAAGTTAACCGGGCCCAATCGGTCGCGTTCGGCCGTGAGGGCATCGAGGGATTCGGCCAGCGCAGTCGGATCACCTGGTTCGATGCCAAAGCCGAAGCGGCCGGGCAGCAAGGGCGGCGGGCACTGGAACCGCTCACCGCACAGTCGTTCCAGATCGAGCCGGGCGCCATCCTGATGCTCGGCCTCGGCACGGGCGGTGGCCCGCAGTTCGCGGGCTTCGCCGACGTCAGCGTCAGCCGCGCGGGCGCGGGCGGAAATGGCATTTAGGTCGGATTCGGCGGCAGCCAGACGGTCGGCCGCAGCGGCGCGGGCGACGTCTGCAGTTTGCGTGGTGCTGGCCAAGCCCGCTAGGTCGGCGGTGATCGCGCGGCTGCGGGCAGCAAGGCCGGCGCGATCCTCTTCGGCAGCCTCCCGGCGACGCGCGAGTTCGGTGCGCTGGCCGGCGCTGGCCTCGCTGCGGCGCTGCCAATCGGCCTGTTCCGCCAGAATCGCGGCACGGCGGCGGCCGGCGGTCTCGGCATCGCGACCGGCAGTGTCCACGGCGGTGCGCGCGGTGGCCAGGGCCGTGCGGGCGGTGTCATTCTTTTGCCGGGCCGCGGCGAGCGCCGCAGAAAGCGCCGCCAGCGCATCATCGGCCGGCACGGCGGCGCGGGCGGTCTCGGCCTCAAGCACCAGCCGAGCGCGGTCGGCCTCGGCCTGAGCGGCCGCCGTCTTCAGGCTGGACTCCTCGCCAGCGGCGCGCGCGGCGGCGGTTTCGGCCTGGGCCAGCCGTCCGCGCGCGTCGCCCAGCAAACGGGCGGTGGCATCGCGGGCCAGCCTCGCCGTGCGTTCGGCGGCGGCCGCCGCGCTAGACGCGGCCTCGGCATCACGCAGTCGGGCGCTGGCTGTCTCGACTGCGGCAGCAGCCGCCTGGCGTTCGGCTTCGAGCTCGGCGGCGCGGCGGCGGGCACGAAGGCGGGCGGCGGCGGCATCGGTGCGGCCACCTGCATCCACCAGCCCATCCCAGCGCCACATCCTGCCATCCCGGCTGACCAACTGCTGGCCCGGCGCCAGCCGGGCGAGCAACGCCGCATCGGGTTCGGCATCGACGATTCCGCACTGCGCCAGCCGCCGTTCCAGTTCCGGCAGCGCCCGGACCTCCGCCGCCAACGGTCGGATCCCGGCAGGCAGCGGCCGGTCACCATCGGGCACCGCGCCGGCAAAACGGCGCGCCGCCGCCGAATCGGCAGGTCCGGCATCCATGTCTTCGCCCAGCGCGGCAGCCAGTGCGGCTTCATAGCCGGCGGCCACCACCAACCGGTCGGCAATGCGCGGGGTCTTGCCCTGATCGGCCGCCAGCCGGCGCGCAAGCGCCTGCGCTTCGGCCTCCAGGCTGGCCAGCGTGGCGCGGGCGGCTGCCAGCGCGGCGGCGGCCTCGCTGCGGGCAAATTCGGCCGTCGGGCGGGCCGCTTCGGCATCAGCTACCCCGGTTTCGCATTCGGCAACATCAGCCTGGGCCTTGGAAACAGCAGCGCGGAACGGCTCCAGATCGGGAGCCGGCGCCAGTTGGGCCAGCCGTTCGGCCAAGCTCTTCGCTTCGGCCTCGGCGCGGGCGGCACGGGCGCCGGCAGCGGCAGCGGCATCGCTGGCGGCGCGGGCGGCCGCCGCCGCTGCAGCATGGGCGGCCATCGCATCAGAGAGGGCGGTTTCCGCCGCCAGCGCAGTGGCCTCGGCCAGCGTCAGCCGCTCCGCCAGCGCCGGGCGTTCTGAGGCCAGTGCCCTCAGGCGTTCGGCCAGCGCGGCGTCTTCAGCGGCGAGCCGCCCACCTGCTGCAGCGGCATCATCGGCCAGCGCCGCTTCACGCGCCCCATCACGGTCGATACTGGAGATGCTGGCGGCCAGCGCGGCGTCACGGCGAGCCAGTTCTTGCACTTCCGCTTCCAGCAACGCGCGGTGCTGGCGCAGGGCCTGCGCGGCGGCGGCCGCTTCGGCTTCGACCTGACGCAAGGCCGGCAGAGCGGCATTAGCATCGGCAGCTTCGGCGGTAAGTTGCGTTGCCAGCCGCGTGCGTTCGGCGGCTAAGGATTCAGCGGCGACAGCGGCCTTGCGGGCGCGTTCGCTCATCGCTACGGCGGTATGCCACCGGGCGTGGATCAGCGCGGCTTCCCCATGGCGGATGCGATCAGACAGGCTGCGATAGCGCTCCGCCGATTTGGCCTGCCGCCGCAGCGTGTTCGCCTGGGTTTCCAGCCCGCGGATCACGTCGTCCAGCCGGGTCACATTGGCTTCAGCGGCACGAAGGCGGATCTCCGCCTCGCGGCGGCGTACGGCCAATCCGGCAATCCCGGCGGCTTCTTCCAGCAACTGGCGGCGCTCAGCAGGCTTGGCGGCAATAATGGCGCTGATGCGGCCCTGGCCCACGATCGCAGGGCTGTGCGCGCCGGTCGCCGAGTCGGCGAACAGCAGGCGCACATCCTGGGCGCGGGCGTCGCGGCCGTTCATGCGATAATCCGAACCGGCGCCGCGCTGAATGCGGCGCTGCACTTCGATCTCCTCGCCGGCACTCCCTGCGAGGTGCAGGGTAACGGTGGCGAATTCGCGTGCCGGGCGGGCGCTGGTGCCGGCAAAGATCACATCGTCCATGCCGCCCGATCGCATGGATCTCGGGCTGCCTTCTCCCATCACCCAGCGCAGCGCTTCGAGAAGATTGGATTTACCGCAGCCGTTGGGGCCGACAACACCGGTCAACCCCGGTTCGATCAGCAGATCAACCGGTTCAACGAAGGACTTGAAGCCCGCAAGGCGAAGGCGACGAAATTCCACTTAACGAAGGGCAGCCTGCAACTTGGTTTCGAGATCGGCCCAGGTGAACACGCCTTCCTGCACCGTACCGTTGATGATGAAGCTGGGCGTGCCGGTGAGCTTCAGCTCGTTCACCGCCTGGTTCCTGAGATCATTCACCGCCTTCAGCTGCGCCGGATCGGCAAGGCACTGGTCGAACTTGGCACGCGGGATGCCACGCAGCTTCACATAATCAGCAAGGCCGCCCAGTTCGGCCATGCGGCGGACGGCCTGATCTTCCGGCATCTTGCCTAGCGCTTCCTGATCGGCCTTGCCGATGCGGCCGAACGGCTCCGTCCAGCCCATCTGATCGGCATAGAAATTGTCGAGGAGGCCAAAGAAGGCAGCGGGGCCCTGGCAGCGGGCCAGCACGGTGGCGGCATAATCCGGGCCGTTCAGCACGAAGTTTCGGTATTCATACGAAACATTGCCACTGGCTACGTATTTGGACTTGAGCGTGGCGGCGGCTGCCTCGTGGAATTCGCGGCAGTGCGGGCAGGTGAGCGAGGCGAACTCCAACAGCTTCACGCGGGCATCCGGGTTGCCCATGCGGAAGCCGCCTTCCGGCGTGGCAGCCACGACATCCACCCAGTTCTGCCCGGCCGGCGCGGCCACGGCGGGGCCGGCGGGCGCATCGGCGGCGGGCGCAGCGGTTTTTTCACCGCAAGCAGCAAGCATCAGCGCGAGAGTGGAAACAGCTAGAAAATTGCGCATCATTTCATCCTTCCGGGAGCGGCCTTAACGGCGGCATCAAGCAATGGTTCAAGCGCGGCCCAATCAAACACATCGGCTTGCATACGGCCATTGATCAGGAAACTGGGCGTGCCCTGCAACTGGTGGTTCTGTACGGCATCGGCGCGGATGGCGAGCAGCCGGTCCATCCCCGGCTTGGCTGCAACACAGGCATCATAACGGGCGCGCGGCAGGCCGGCAGCGGCGGCGAATTCGGGCAGCTTGCCAGCGATGGCCATGGCATTGCCTTGTTGATCCTGCGGCAGCGCCTGTATGCGGGTGCGTTCGGCTTCCGGGATGGCCATGAACGGCGTAACCAATTGATCCTGGCGGGCATAGAGGCGGTCGACGAAAGCCCAGGCCTGCGGCGCCGCCTGACACTGCATCAGCAGCCCGGCCATCAAATCAATGCCGTTCAATGAGAACGGCCGATATTCATAATTCACCTGGCCCGCGGTCAGCCAACGGCTGCGGATGGCGGGCAGACCGGTTTCGTGAAAGGCGCGGCAATGCGGGCAGGTGAGGCTGCCGAACTCGATCAGTTTCACCGGCGCATTAGGGTTGCCCATCAATATGCCGCCCTGCGCCGTGGTGGCGAGCCGGGTGGACCAATCGGCCGGCACAGCCACCGAGCGCGCTGCCGGTTTGGCGGGCGCTGCGAACAGCGGGGCAGCGGCAAGGCCGGCAATCAGGAAGGCAAAAGCAAGTCGCATGGCTCTTCTGTAGCGTGACGCAGGCGGCAGCGCCAAGCCCCTTCCGGTCAGCGGATTTTCGGCAGGCCGTTGCTGGTTGCCAGCGCCTCGGCCAGCGATTGCAGCGTGGCGCGCAATTCAGGGTCGGCGATGTCCCGCAGGGTGGAACGCGTGGCTTCCGGCAGCGGGCCAGGCGGCGTTGGCGGCGGCGCGGGCGGCGGTGCCATGGTGGCAGCGCCCTGCTCGATGGCTATGCGGGCGACCGCAGCATAGCCCAGGATGCGGTTGGCGCGTTCGACAATCTGCGCTTCGACATGGCGCAACATCGGCGCGAGCGCGCCGGTGGCGGCAACCGCCAGCGTGCCGCTATCCTTCTGGCCGCGCGGAAAGCGCAGCCGCAGCGGGCGGCTGTGACGGGCAAATTGCGGACCAACGATCTCGGTCCAGCGATCGTTCAGGGCACTGTGGGTGAAACCGAACCGCTTGAAGGCCTGGCCGCTGACATCGCTGACAAGCTCGGCAATCGGCTTGGCACGCCCCCCACGCGGTTTGTCCTGTGGCTTCGGCGGCGCAGCTTTAGAGGGCGTTTTCGGCATCGCAGTTTCCATGCCATAGACACGGCGTGACTGATAGCTGGCCCCAACAACTTCTCCACTGGTATAGCGCCCATGCGCGGAACCTGCCGTGGCGCAATCCACCCGGCGAACCGCTGCCGGCTGATCCGTATTGGCCCTACCGTGTCTGGCTGTCAGAAGTGATGCTGCAGCAGACGACGGTGGAAGCGGCGACGCCTTATTTCCACGCCTTTACGTCCCGTTGGCCGACGGTTTCTGCGCTTGCAGCCGCAAATGATGCAGACGTAATGCAGGCTTGGGCCGGCCTAGGCTATTACGCGCGCGCCCGGAACCTGCTGGCCTGCGCTCGTGTCGTGGTTGAGCGGCACGGCGGGCGATTCCCGGGCCACGAGACCGAATTGCGCGATCTACCCGGCATTGGAGATTACACGGCAGCGGCGGTGGCGGCGTTCGGCTTCGGCCGCGACGCGGTGGTTATCGATGGCAATGTCGAACGAGTGGTGAGCCGGCTGCTCGCGATTGCCACCCCCTTGCCCGCGGCCCGCGGGGCCATCCGTACTGCGCTCGCGCCGTTGGTGCCGCAGGGGCAGGCCGGTGATTTCGCGCAGGCCATGATGGATCTGGCCCGCCGCGTCTGTACGGCGCGGTCCCCACGTTGCCTCATATGCCCGCTTATCAGCGCCTGCGAGGCTCACAAGGCCAGTACGCCTGATGCCTTCCCGGTGAAGCCGGCAAAGAAAGCCCGGCCCACGCGGCAAGGCACAGCCTGGTGGATCGAGACAGATAGCGCGGTGCTCACCATCATCCGCCCCGCCAAGGGCCTGCTCGGCGGGATGCGGGCGCTGCCAAGTTGCGATTGGCGCGGGGCCAGCGCACCACCATTGGCGGGCGACTGGCAGGCAATTGGGCTGGTCCGCCACGGCTTCACCCATTTCGATCTGGAACTGGAAGTGCAGGCGCTGATCCTGCCGGCCCGGCCTCGGCTTGCGGGCGAGTGGCTGGCGCTAAACGCCGTGGAATCCGCCGGCATGCCCACGCTTTTTGCCAAGGCCGCACGGCTGGGGCTTGCCGCCGATGATTTCAGGGGGAACAAGGCGGCATGACGATCTTCCATGACGTGCCGGTCACCGGCTTTTGCGGCAACATGCTGGACCGTGCCGACGAGATCAGGCGCGACCCGGCAGCGTTGATCGCCATGCGCGCCCGGCCCGATGCGCGCTGGCTGGTAATGGATGGCCTCAACCCGGTGGTGCGGGCGGGCGAGAATGCATCGATCCTGTGGGCCTATCGTTCCGATGTGCCGCACGATGCACTGTCGATCTTCCTCGGCATTGGCCCCGATGGCCCGCGGTTTGCGGCGGCGGCGCCTTCAGATGAACTTGTTGCCGATTTCGGCGGCAAGCTGCTCGATGCGCGTGCCGCCGGCGCGCTGCTGTCGGCACCGGAAGCCGCGATCGTGGCCCAGGCCCGATCGATCATCGATTGGCACCAGCGCCACGGTTTCTGCGCGGTGTGCGGCGGCAAGAGCGAGCTTTCAAAGGCCGGCTATGCCCGCAGTTGCGTGGTCTGCAAGGCCGAACATTTCCCGCGTGTCGATCCGGTGGTTATCATGCTGGCGATCAAGGATGGCCATGCCTTGATCGGCCGACAGCCGCGCTTTCCCAAGCGCTTCCTGTCGGCATTGGCCGGCTTCGTGGAACCAGGCGAAAGCCTGGAAGAAGCGGTACGCCGCGAATTGTGGGAAGAAGCCGGCATCACCACGCGCCGGGTGCGCTATCTGGCCAGCCAGCCCTGGCCCTTTCCGTCCAGCCTGATGATGGCGGCCTTTGCCGAAGCCGATGGTTTCGAAGTGCGGTTGGACGAAGACGAGCTTGAAGAAGTGCGCTGGGTGACCAAGGACGAAGTGCGTTCCGCGTTGGCCGGCAATGGCGATTTCCTTGCCCCGCCGCCGCTGGCGATTGCCCATACTCTGCTGCAGAGCTGGGTCGACGAATAGACCTCAGGTCAGAGCGGCCACGCACACCAGCAGCGCCGCCATTGGAATGGTGACGGCTGCACTGGCTACTGCGCCTAGAAAGACCATCGAGAATTGCATCAACACGGCCTAGCCATCAGCTGGCAGTGCCGCGGCCAGCGCCTGCGCCAGCCCGGCCCATCCCAGCGCCAGCACACCGATCTCGCCGGTCACCCGCCAATACTCCGCCCGGCCGCCCGGCGCGGGCCTTCGCTGCGCGGCCGGCGCAGTATGCGCAAGCTCCACACGGTGACCAGCATGGCGGTGCCAGCCGGGTAAAGTCCACCGCTGCACCGAAATGCGCCAGCACCGCGAGCCGGTTCACGTTCAACAGACTGAGGTTGAACGGGATGTTGCGCCCCGGCTGGAGCAGCTACGGGCCTCGCCCTTCGGCGCAGAACCCATCTTCGGCCTGATCAAGACCCAGTTCCTGCAGCCATCCCAGATCGCGCACCGTCTGCACCGGCAGCTTCAGCATCGCGGTCATCAGGTCATCCTTGGTTGTCAGGCACCAGCCACGGGAACGGCGGGAACCCCGGCGCTTTGAGTTAGGGGGCGGTTTGCCGCTTGGCAGCAGCCTCGTTGTTCCTTACTTGTTCACATATGACTCTGCCCGCGGCCCCTGATTCTGCGACCAGTGAGCCGCCTTGGCTGGACGGGCTGAATCCGCCGCAGCGCGAAGCGGTGACGACCACTGAAGGCCCGGTGCTGATTCTTGCCGGCGCCGGCACCGGTAAGACGAAGGCCCTCACCGCCCGGCTGGCGCATATATTGTTCAATCGCCTCGCCTGGCCATCGGAAGTGCTGGCTGTCACGTTCACCAACAAGGCGGCGCGCGAAATGCGTCACCGCACCGAACATCTGCTGGGGCCAATGGCCGAAGGCTTGCCGTGGCTGGGCACGTTTCACGCACTCTCGGCCAAGATGCTGCGCCGCCATGCCGAACTGGTAAGGCTGAACCCGCAGTTTACCATCCTTGATACCGATGACCAATTGCGGCTGCTGAAACAGGTGGTGGCCGAAGCGGGCATCGACGACAAGCGCTGGCCGCCCAAGCAACTGGCCGGGCTGATCGATCGCTGGAAGAACAAGGGGCAATTGCCGGCCGATGTGCCAGGGGGCGAAAGTTTCGCTTATGCCGACGGTGCAAAGGGCGGCGGCGCTGCGATGTATGCGCGTTACCAGGAACGGCTGAAGACGCTCAACGCCTGCGATTTCGGCGATCTGCTGCTGCACATGCTGACCATTTTCCGTCAGCACCCCGATGTGCAGGCCGATTATCAGCGCCGCTTCAAGTATGTGATGGTGGATGAATATCAGGACACCAACAGCGCCCAGTATCAGTGGCTAAAGGCACTAGTGGGGCCGGCGCGCAACCTCGCCTGCGTGGGCGATGATGATCAGTCGATCTACAGTTGGCGCGGCGCCGAAGTGGCCAATATCCTGCGTTTCGAAGCGGATTTTCCGGGCGCCAAGATGATCCGGCTGGAACAGAATTACCGTTCCACACCCCACATCCTCGCCGCCGCCAACACGCTGATTGCCCACAACCGCGGCCGGCTGGGCAAGGCGCTGTTTACTGCACACACCAGCGGTGAGCAGGTGGAAGTGACCAGCGTGTGGGACGGGCCGGAGGAAGCCCGCCTGGTTGGTGACGAGGCCGAGCGGCTGGCGCGCGAGGGCGTGTCGCTGAACGACATGGCCATATTGGTACGCGCTCAGTTCCAGACCCGCCTGTTTGAAGACCGCTTCATTGCCATCGGCCTGCCCTATCGCATCGTTGGCGGTTTCCGTTTCTATGAGCGAGCCGAAGTGAGGGACGCGCTGGCCTATCTGCGGCTGGTGCAGTTCCCCGACGACGCACTGGCGTTCGAGCGCATCATCAACGTGCCGAAGCGCGGTCTGGGCGACAAGGCAATGGCCACCATGCACACCGCCGCCCGTGCCCTGAACCTGCCGTTGCCGCGCGCGGCGGCCGCGCTGGTTGACAGCGATGAGCTCACCCCCGCCGCCCGGCGCGCCGTAAAGGCCTTCTGCACCGATATCGCCCGCTGGCGCGATCTGGCCGGCCAGATGGGCCATGCCGAACTGGCCGAACTGGTCCTGGAAGAATCGGGTTATGTCGCCATGTGGCAGGCCGACAAGTCTACGGACGCCGATGGCCGCATCGAGAATTTGAAAGAACTGGTGCGGGCTATGGGCGATTATCCCAGCCTGACCGCCTTCCTGGAACATGTCGCGCTGGTGATGGATAACGATGCGGCCAGCGATGGCGAAAAGATCACCATTATGACGCTGCATGCCGCCAAGGGCCTCGAATTTGATCATGTATTCCTGCCTGGCTGGGAGGAAGGCGTGTTTCCGAGCCAGCGATCAATGGACGAAGGCGGCATCAGTGCGCTGGAGGAAGAGCGGCGGCTGGCATATGTGGGGATCACCCGCGCCCGAAAACGTGCCCACATCGTCAACGCCGCCAACCGCCAAGTTTATGGCCAGTGGACGGCCGCCCTACCCAGCCGCTTCATCGCGGAACTGCCGGCCGATCATGTCGTGGCGCGATCGACGATGAGCGGCGGGCCCAGCCTGTGGCGCGCCGCGCTGGAAGGCGGCGATCCATTCGCCCACATTAGCCGCGGCACCGGGCGCGGGCCGGGGTGGGACCGGGCGGCACAAGGGGGCGGCAGCTTTGCCAACCGGTCAGAACGCGATTTCGGGCCACGCAGTGCTGTACCGAGAGAAGGACGGGTCAGCTCCGTCTCACTCGGCCCCAGCCCGTCATTTCATAAGGGTGCGCGCGTGTTTCATGCAAAGTTCGGCGAAGGCACCGTTTTCCATGTTGATGGCAACAAGCTGGAGATCGATTTCCCAGCGGCGGGTCGCAAACGCGTGCTCGACAGCTTCGTGAGCCTCAAAGAGGCTTGATGTTCTTGCCCGTCAGGGCACTCAACACCTCGCCGAAAATGCGCGGCGGGACAAAGGACATCCCGACTGCGGTCAGCGTCGGGCACTGCGGCATCGGCCAGTGCAGATATTCTTGCGTCAGCAAGAAAGTGCCCACCAGAGTATAGCCGCTAAATCGCGCCGCCAGCGACAGGACGATCGCCACCAGCCCACATTGCAAGCCAAGGGGCTCAGCCGGACCAGGCTAACACCCATCTGGATTAGGCCTACGCCGCACAGAACGACCGCACATAGCCAGGCAATTGACGAAAACTGGGCATTGCTTTGCAGGGCACCTTGGCGGTTCCATCGGCGGATCCGACGCCCCTGCTTGCCCTGACAGAACGACTTTCTGAATGCGGCATTGCCGCAAGCGCAGGTGCTTTCTATGGAAGGATTGTGCCGTCCATTCCCGCCCCGCTGCTAATCCGCGATTATCGCGCCTTCTGGATTGCGCGCTTCTTCGCCACAGTCGCGGGCATGATGATGGTGATCGTCATCGGCTGGCAAGTGTACGACATCGCCCGCGCCACGATGAGCCGCGATGAGGCCGCTTTTCTTCTTGGCATGATCGGGCTGGCACAGTTCCTGCCCTTGTTTTGCCTGGCGCTGGTGGTGGGCGTGATCGCAGATCGGGTGGACCGACGCTACATCGCCCGCGTCGCCGTTGCCTTGGAGGTCGCTTGCGCCGGCGTACTCGGCTGGCTGGCAATTGCCGGTGACGTGCCAATGGTGGCGCTGTTCGTGGTGGCCGCCCTGCTCGGTGTGGCACGAGCCTTTCAGGGACCATCTATGGCCGCGCTCGCTCCCAATCTGGTGCCCCGCGAGCTACTGCCGCAGGCCATAGCGCTCAACAGCATCAGCTGGCAGACCGGCGCCGTTCTGGGCCCGCCGTTGGGCGCCTTTCTATATGCTGTGTCGCCGGCGACGCCTTATGTAGTAGCGGCGATCCTGTTCGCCCTCACCTTTGTCTGCCTTATGATCATCCGGCCGGTGCCGCGCCCGGCGCGGTCTCTGCTGACGCCGTGGCGGTCGTTGGTCGAGGGCGTTGCCTATGTCCGCCACAACAAGGTGCTGCTGGGCGCCATCAGCCTTGATCTGTTTGCGGTTCTGCTGGGCGGGGCGACCGCGATGCTGCCGGTCTATGCCCGCGATGTTCTGCATGTGGGCGTGGAAGGGCTGGGGCCATTGCGGGCCGCGCCGTCGGCAGGCGCAGTGGTGATGGCGGTGCTACTCGCCAGCCGGCCGCTCAGGCGCCACGTTGGCCCGGTGATGTTCGGTGCGGTTGCATTGTTCGGGCTGGCCACCATCGTCTTCGGCCTGTCCACCTCCTATCCGCTCAGCCTGGCAGCGCTGGTGGTACTGGGGGCCGCCGATGCGATCAGCGTGTTCGTGCGCGGCAGCCTGATCCAGCTGCACACGCCTGATGATATGCGCGGCCGCGTCTCCAGCGTGTCGGGCCTGTTCATATCGGCAAGCAATGAACTGGGCGAACTCGAATCAGGTCTAGCCGCCCGCTATATCGGCGCGGTGCCGGGCGTGGTGATCGGTGGCGTGGGCGCCATCATCGTCACCGTGATCTGGGCCTGGCGCTTCCCGCAATTGCGACTGGCCGATCGCTTCGACACGCAAAAGCCGGCCTGAATGGCAGCCAAGATTTCCGCCGTTGGCGCGGGCGCTCGCTGCGCCTAAAAGAGAGCGAAACAACCGCGAAGGTGCCGCCATGAAGGCCAACAACATCCTCGAAACCATCGGCAACACGCCGCACGTCCGCATGGGCAAATTGTTCCCGAACGCCGAAGTGTGGATCAAGTCCGAACGCACCAACCCAGGCGGCTCAATCAAGGATCGCATCGCACTGGCCATGATCGAGGCGGCCGAGGCTGAAGGCACGCTGAAACCCGGCGGCATCATCGTGGAGCCGACAAGTGGCAACACCGGTATTGGCCTCGCCATGGTCGCCGCGGTGAAGGGCTACAAGCTGATCCTGGTCATGCCCGAGAGCATGTCGATCGAGCGGCGGCGGCTGATGCTGGCCTATGGCGCCAGTTTCGATCTGACGCCGCGCGAAAAGGGCATGAACGGCGCCATCGCCCGCGCGCTGGAGATCGTCTCCACGACCCCCAACGCCTGGATGCCGCAGCAATTCGAAAACCCGGCCAACATCGATGTACACGTGCGGACGACATCGGAGGAAATCTACGCCGACTTCGCCGACATCCCGCCAGATGCCATCATCACCGGCGTCGGCACCGGCGGCCATATCACCGGAGTAGCCCAGGTATTGAAAGCCCGCTGGCCGAAACTGAAAGTCTTTGCCGTCGAACCCGCCGCCTCGCCGGTGATTTCAGGCGGCTCGCCCAGCCCGCACCCAATTCAGGGCATCGGCGCCGGCTTCATCCCCAAAAATCTTGATGTGGCGCTGCTCGACGGCGTGATCCAGGTGGATGCAGCTGATGCCAAGGCTTGGGCGCTGCGTTCGGCTGCCGAGGAAGGCATGCTGGTTGGCATTTCATCGGGCGCGACGCTGGCTGCCATCGCCTTGAAGCTGAAGGAAATGCCCTTCGGCCGCCGCATCGTCGGTTTCAACTACGACACGGGTGAGCGTTACCTGTCGGTGCCGGAATTCCTGCCCGGCGGTTGAGGCACCAGTTCCACCACAATTATTTCGCCGCGAGTGCCTATCCTCACTGGCACCACAGACGTGCCAATGCCGGCGGACACCAGCAGCTGTTGACCGGCCGCGTTACGGAACAGGCCGCGCCGCACCTGTTCATATTCGGGCGCCAGCCGCGGCCAGCCGAAGATGTCGATCTGCCCGCCGTGCGTATGACCCGACAGCATCAGATCAACCGCCGGCGGCAGCACGTTCCACAGCAGGGGTTCATGCACCAAGGCGATCACCGGCTTGCCGGGCTGCGCGCGGGCAGCGGCAGCCCAGACGCCCGCGACCGCCCCTTGCGCCAGAATGAGATCGTCACTGCCGACGATCTGCACCGGGCCGACATCGACCAGATCGCCGCTAAGCAGTTTCAGGCCGAAACGCTGCATCACCCAGCGGATCCAGTAGGGATCGTCGTGATTGCCCGGCACACTCCACACGCCGAGTGGGGCTTTCAATCGGGTGAGCGGCTGCACGGCATCGTCAATCCGCATCGGCGGATCCCAGATCTTGCTGGCGTGAAAATCGCCGGTAACCACCACCAAATCGGGCTTCAGCGCGTTGACCTGATCCATAATGCGGTTCAGCCGCACCTGCGGCATGTCCCAATTGCTGCCGTGCAGATCTGAAAGATGCACCAGCCGCAACGGCCGATGCAGCCCGGCCAGTTTGACGTGATAGCGCACCACCGCCGGATGGCGGAGGGCACCGAGCAAGCCAGCCCAACCAAGGGCCAGCCCCAAGCCCAGCAGCAGAAGCACAAACCGCTTCAAATGCGCGCCTTGTTTTCCTTATCCTCGGCCAGGAAGGCCGTGAACGGGTTCAATTTCACCGCCGTCCCGCCAGCGGCGACCCGCCTGATCTGCTGATAATACCAGGACTGCGCGGCAAAGCCGTTCATGGTGCGCACCAGCTTGAAGGGCGAGGCCGGTCCGAGCAACCAAGGGCCGATCGCCAACCGCTCCTCATCGCGCGGCAACTCCTCGATATGGCCTTCCAGCAATTCGGCCACGCAGGTGGGATCGGCGCACAGCGGCCGACCGACACCAACCAAGGCAATGCCGCTAGCCAGCGCATCATCCATCGCGTTCAAGCTGCGAAAACCGCCCGTCACCATCAGTGGCGGGGTTTTGGCGGCCATTAAAGCGCGCGCCAGTTGCACGAAATAGGCTTCGCGCTGGCGGGTGGACTGCTGCTTGGGCTCCTCGCGCGGCTGCAAGCCTTCCATGTCCATCATCGCCGGCTGTTCATAGGTGCCGCCCGACAATTCCAAGCAATCGACGCCTAGGTCAGCGAGCCAGCCGGCAACCGTCAGGCATTCATCAAACGCAAAGCCGCCCTTCTGGAAATCGGCGCTGTTCAGCTTCACCGACACGGTGAAATCATCTCCCACCGCAGCGCGAACCGTCTTCACCGTTTCAATCAGGAAACGCGCGCGGTTTTCAAGGCTGCCGCCCCATTCATCGCGGCGCACATTGGCAAGCGGCGAGAGAAATTGACTGATCAGATAGCCATGCGCGGCGTGGATCTGCACGCCGGTAAAGCCAGCCTCTCGCGACACCACAGCGGCGTGCGCCCAGCGCGCGATCAGATCCAGTATTTCAATGCCGGTCAGCGGATGTGGCATGCCGAACTGTCCGCCCGGCAGCGCCAGCGGTACCGCCGACGGCGCTCGCGGATGTGGATTGACGCTCTTCTGGGTCTGGCGGCCAGCGTGGTTAATCTGCACCCATGCTTGCGTGTCGCCACTGGTGGCCGCCGCCGCCCATTGCGCCCATGCGGCCTTGCCCTCGTCGCTGAGTGGCCCATCAACAATGACATTGCCCGGCCGTTCGAGGTGGCCACGATCGATTTGCACATTGCCAGTGATAAGCAGGCCGCAGCCGCCATCCGCCCACCGCCGATACAGCGTTTCATGCGCTATGTTGGGCAGGCCGTCGCGGAACGCCAACCCCTCCGTCATCGCCGCCTTTGCAATGCGGTTGCGAAAGTGCTGACCGTTGGGAAGGCTGAAAGCTTCGTTGACGTCTGGCATCGCGACACCCCTGATTTCGGTTCAGCCTGCCGTGCCAACGGGCCGGGCGCAAGCCTGAGCGGCACCCCTCCCGCATGCAGGAGGGGTGGGCGCCTCAGGCCGCCTTCTTCGCTGCCATGGCGTAGAAGGATTCACCCTGGGCCGCCATGTCACGCAGCAGCTGCGGCGGCGCGAACCGCTCGCCGTGGCGCTGGGCCAGGCGGTCAAGCGTGGCGACGACATTGGCAATGCCCACCGCGTCCATGTGGCTGAACGGCCCGCCAGTAAACGGCGCAAAGCCCCAACCGAAAATGGCGCCCAGATCGCCATCCTGCGGGGTTTCCAGCACGCCTTCGGCAAAGCAGCGCGCGCATTCGACGAGCTGGCGATAAAGCAGGCGCTCCTTCACTTCGGCGGCGGTGGGCTGATCGGCCGCGAGGCCACCAGCGACAGTGTCAACCAGTTCCGACCACAAATATTTCTTGCCTCCTTCCGGATAGACATAGAAGCCCTTGGCATTCTTGCGGCCTTGGCGACCAAGTTCATACATCTTTGTGATCACGCCATCGGCGGGGCCGGGCTTGTAGGCATCGCCCAAATCGGCGCGCGTCTGCTGGCCAACCTTATAGCTGAGATCAAGGCCAACCTCGTCATTCACCGCCAGCGGGCCAACGGGCATCCCCATCTGCTTGCCGATATTCTCGATCAATGCAGGCGTCGTGCCTTCGCCCAGCAGCGCCAGGCCTTCCTGCACATAGGTGCCAAAGCAGCGCGAGGTGTAGAAGCCGCGGCTGTCGTTCACCACGATCGGCGTCTTGCGAATGGCAGCGACATAGTCGAGCGCCTTGGCGATGGCTTCGGGTCCAGTTTCCTTGCCAACGATGATTTCGACCAGCGGCATCTTTTCCACCGGCGAGAAGAAGTGGATGCCGATGAAGTTAGCGGGCTTGCTCCACGCCTTGGCCAGCCCGGTTATCGGCAAGGTGGAGGTGTTGGAGCCGAAGATCACATCGGGGCCCACAACGGCTTCAGTGGCCTTCGTAACATCCGCCTTGATCTCACGGGTTTCGAACACCGCTTCGATGATCAGGTCGCAACCAGCCAGTTCGGCATAATCCGCGGTGGGCCTAATGCGATCAAGGATCACCTGCGCCTTGGCCGGATCCATGCGCTTCTTGGCCAGCCGGTCGGCGGTGTATTGCTTGCCTTTTTCGGCTGCGGCCAGATCACGATCGAGCAGCACCACCTCGATGCCGGCCTGCGCCGTCACCATGGCAACACCTGCGCCCATCAGGCCGGCGCCGAGCATGCCGATCTTCTTCGTCGGCATTGGCGGCACGCCCTTCGGCCGGCGGGCGCCCTTTTCGGCGGCCTGCTTGGAAACGAACAGGCTGCGAATCATGTTGCCGGCCTGGGGATCGGCCACCACCTTTGCGAAATACTTGCTTTCAATACGGATGGCGGTGTCCATCGGCAACTGGGTACCTTCATACACGGCGCTCAGGATCGCCTTAGGCGCGTTCATGTTGTCGCCGGCATTCACGTGCGTCATCGCCGTGCCGCCCACGAAAATCTGGGCGAAATTGGGGTTGAGCGCGGTGGCCGGTCCGCCCGGCATCTTGAAATTCTTGGTGTCCCACGGCTGTACGCTGCCATTGGGGTTGGCCTTCACCCAGGCCTTGGCAGTTGCAATGATCTGATCCGCGGGCACCACGGCCTGCGCCACGCCGAAGCCGAGGGCTTCCTGCGGGCTCATGTTCTTGCCTTGCAGCAGGTACATCAGTGCGGGCTGGATACCCATCAGGCGCGGCAGGCGCTGCGTACCGCCTGCACCCGGGAATAGGCCGACCATGATTTCCGGCAGGCCCAGTGTGATCTTGGGATTGTCGGCAATTACCCTGTAATGGCAGGCGAGAATGAATTCGAGGCCGCCGCCCAGCGCCAGGCCGTTAACCGCAGCCGCCACCGGCTTGCCGCAGGTTTCCAGATCGCGCAGCAGCTTGTTAAGGCCGAAGACGCCATCGAACAGCATCGCCATGCGCGACTTGCCTTCGGGCGGCTTGGCCCCGCCGAACATGGCGCCCATGCCCTTCAGATCAGCCCCGGCCATGAAGCCGCTGGTCTTTCCGCTGGTGAGTACGGCGCCCTTAACAGCATCGTCAGTCTTCAGCCGCTCGATAGCGGCAGCAAGATCGGCCTGCACTTCTGGCGTGATGACGTTCATCGACTGGCCGGGCACGTCGATGGTGAGAAGGAGGATGCCGTCGGTATCGAGTTCGGTGTGGATTGCAGTGGTCATTGGGGTTTCCCGTTGATTTCGTTCAGCAATGGATCGGCGACGCTGGCGCTCAGATCCGTTCGATGATTGTTCCAGTGCCCATGCCGGCGCCGACGCACAGGTTGACCAGCGCGGTGCCCTTGCCGGTACGCTCCAGCTCATCGAGCACGGTGCCCAGAATCATCGCTCCAGTGGCGCCGAGCGGGTGGCCCATGGCAATCGCGCCGCCATTCACGTTGATCTTGTCGTGCGGGATGTTCAGCGCCTGCATGAAGCGCAGCACGACGCTGGCAAACGCCTCGTTTAGTTCGAACAGGTCGATATCATCACGGGTCATGCCGGCACGTTGCAGCACCTTGTTGGCCACGAACTCCGGCCCGGTGAGCATGATCATCGGTTCCGAACCGATCGAGGCCATGGCGCGGATGCGAGCGCGGGGCTTCAGACCATATTTCTCGCCCATCGCCTTGTTGCCCACCAAGATGGCCGAGGCGCCATCAACGATGCCGGAAGAGTTGCCGCCGTGGTGGACGTGGTTAATCTTCTCGATTTCGGGGTAGCGCATCAGGGCAATCGCATCGAAGCCCGGCATTTGCTCGCCCATGGCCTGAAAGGCCGGGGCGAGACCGCCTAGCGACTGCATGTCAGTTTGCGGGCGCATATGCTCGTCATGGGCAAGCACGATCTCGCCGATGACGTCCCGAACCGGCACGATGCTATTCTTGAAGCGCCCTTCGCTCCAGGCCTGTGCGGCGCGGCGCTGCGATTCCATGGCATAGGCGTCCACGTCATTGCGGCTGAAGCCATATTTGGTGGCAATCAGATCGGCACCGATGCCCTGCGGCGCGAAATAGGTCTTGTAGGCCACGGCCGGGTCCATCGCCCAAGCGGCACCGTCGCTGCCCATCGGCACGCGGGACATTGACTCCACGCCGCCACCGATCGCGAACATGGCTTCGCCCGACATCACCTTGGCCGCCGCCATGTTGGTGGCTTCCAGGCCCGAGGCGCAGAAGCGGTTGATCTGCACGCCAGCGGTGGTTTCAGCATAATCAGCGTTCAGCACGGCAACGCGGGCGATGTCGCTGCCCTGCTCACCCACCGGCGAGACGCAGCCCAGAACCACATCGTCCACGTCGGCGGTGTTAACACCGGTGCGGTCACGCACGGCTTGCAGCACCTGGGTGGCGAGCTGGATCGGCGTGATTTCGTGCAGTTTGCCGTCCTTGCGGCCTTTGCCGCGCGGGGTGCGAACGGCGTCATAGATATAGGCTTCGGTCATCGTCATTCCTCCAGGGGAAGTTCAGAACATCTCGGCCGGCAGCGCCATCACGGTGTCGGCGCCGGCTTCCAGTTGGGCTTTCAGGCTCGCCGTTTCCAGCAGCACGCGGGCGGCGAAGAAACGGGCAGTGGTAAGTTTGGCGTTGTGGAAATCGGGATCAGCCGTGCCGGCATCGAGCGCGGCCAGCGATGCACCGGCCATCTTCAGCCACATATGGCCCAGCGCGACATGGCCCATCATCCGCATGAAGGCGGTGGCGCCTGCGCCCGCATTGTCCGGATTTGCCATGCCGTTCTGCAGCAGCCACATCACACCAGCCTGCACATCGCCCAATGCGCGTGCCAGCGGCTGCGCGATGAAGGCCAGCCGTTCGTCCGTCGCCGCCGCGATATCGCCCGTCACAAGGCCCAGCCAGGCCTGAGTGCCGCGGC
This sequence comes from Sphingomonas paucimobilis, assembly GCA_943369475.1. Taxonomy (GTDB): domain Bacteria; phylum Pseudomonadota; class Alphaproteobacteria; order Sphingomonadales; family Sphingomonadaceae; genus Sandarakinorhabdus; species Sandarakinorhabdus paucimobilis_A. The sequence continues at coordinate 36,188 of CALRNJ020000007.1, forward strand.
CACCTTTCGAACCCAGCTTGCGGCCCACCAGATCGAGCGCCTGGATGCCGTTGGTGCCTTCGTAAATCATGGCGATGCGGGCATCGCGCACGAACTGATCCATGCCCCATTCGGCGATATAGCCGTGGCCGCCCAGCACCTGCTGGCAATTGGTCGCGACTTCATAGCCGCGATCGGTGCCATAGCCCTTGATAACCGGGGTGAGCAGGCTGATCAGATCGTCGGCCATCTCGCGCTCAGCCGGATCGGTGGCCTTGCGCGACAGATCAACCCGGACTGCGCCCCACAGCACCAGCGCCCGCATGCCCTCGGTATAGCTGCGCGCGTCCATCAGCATGCGCCGCACATCGGGGTGGACGATGATCGGATCGGCCTTGCCCTCAGGGTTCTTCGCACCGGTCAGGCTGCGGCCCTGTAGACGCCCCTTCGCATACTCAACGGCGTTCTGATAGGCCGCATCGGCCTGCGCCAGGCCCTGGATGCCCACACCCAGCCGGGCCGCGTTCATCATGATGAACATGGCAGCGAGGCCCTTCATCTCCTCACCCAGCATATAGCCGGTCGCGCCATCATAGTTCATCACGCAGGTGGCGTTGGCGTGGATACCCATCTTGTGCTCGATGCTGCCGCAGGAAACGGCGTTGCGCGCACCCAGCGAGCCATCGTCGTTCACAATATGCTTGGGCACAATGAACAGGCTGATGCCCTTCACGCTGTCAGGCGCGCCGGGCGTCTTGGCCAGCACGAGATGGATGATGTTTTCGGACAGGTCATGTTCACCGGCCGAGATGAAAATCTTCGTGCCGGTGATCGCCCACGTGCCATCGGCGTTGGGCTCGGCGCGGGTGCGGATCAGGCCCAGATCGGTGCCGCAGTGCGGCTCGGTCAGGTTCATGGTGCCGGTCCAGCGGCCCTGCACCATGTTGGGGAGCCACTTCGCCTTCTGCTCCGGTGAGCCCACCACCTCGATCGCCGCCTGCGCGCCCTCTGACAGGCCCGGATACATGCCGAATGCCATATTGGAAGCGGCGATAAACTCCTGCAGCACGGCGCCAATGGTGTAGGGCAGGCCCTGGCCGCCATGATGCTCTTCGGCAATCAGGCCGCCCCAGCCGCCGTCGCAGAACTGTTTGTAGGCATGTTTAAACCCGTCCGGCGCGGTCACGCTGCCATCGGGGTGGCGAGTACAGCCCTGGCGGTCACCAGGCAGGTTGAGCGGCGCCAGCACTTCGCTGCAGAACTTCCCGCCTTCATTCAGCACCGCCTCGACCAGATCGGGCGAGACGGCTTCGAAACCCGGCACATGGGACTGGTTATAGAGGCCTGCCACAGCCTCCAACAGGAACAGCGTGTCTTTCACCGGGGCGCGATAGGTTGGCATGGAATCAGGCTTTCATCGATTGTTCGACGATGTCGCAAAATTGTTGCAGTTCGTGGATGGTGGCGTCGATATCGGCGCGCTGCTCTTCCAGCAGGGCAATACGCGCGCGGCATTTTTCCAGCGTAACGCGCTTTTGCGTCAGCCGGTGATCCCCCACGTCATACAAGTCGATCATCTCGCGGATTTCAGCCAAGCTGAAGCCGACATTCTTGGCCCGCAAGATCCACGCCAGCCGGGCGCGATCGCGGCGGCTGTAGACGCGGTTCTGCCCCTGCCGTTCCGGGGTGATCAGCCCCTGGTCTTCATAAAAACGGATCGCGCGCGGCGTGATGTTGAAAGCCAGCGCCAATTCGGTGATCGAAAAATGGCTGGCATCACCTGCAGCGGGCGGCGCGGGCGCGGTGGCAAAGGCACTAAGGACCTCTGGCAGCAGAGCTGCTGCCGACTCATCAGTGCGGGACGCCTCAGCCGGATTGCTCATGGGCCAAGGGGGGTAGTTTACGTTTACGTTAAGGTCAAGTTGGCGATGGCACGGTTAGTGTGGCGGAAGACGCCGGGCTCGCTGCGTTTGGTCAGTGCCACTATGGCCTCGGCAACCGCCTCCGCCGGAAGGCTGCCGAGGTCGCGTGGCAGGGCGAGGTCCATCACCGGGGCGGCCCATTGCAGGAAGCGTTCCAATGGCCGGCGTTCGGCGCGCGTGCCGATGAGCAGGCCGGGCTGGATTATGTCGAGGCGGGAAAAGCCCATGCCGGCCAACGCTGTCTCCACTTCGCCCTTGGTGCGTGGGTAAAGCAGGCTGGCCTTGGGGTTAGCGCCGACGCTGCTGACCAGGATGAAGTGCGTCACGCCCGCCGCCTTGGCCGCGCGGGCAAAAGCCAGCACGGCATCATGATCCACAGCGCGGAAGGCCGCATCGCTGCCGGCCTTTGCCCGCGTCGTGCCGAGCGCGCAGACCGCGACCTGCGCTTCCGGCAGCGGTGGCAGATCGTCAAAATCGGCCACCACCCCCGGCTGGCCGATGGGGCGGCGGGTGATAGGGATGCCGTCCGGGCGGCGGTCCAGCACCAGGCCACCAACCAGTCCGGACGCGCCGGCCAAGAGCATCCTCATGGGCGAACCCACAATTGCTGCACGCCATTGAACGCTGCAGAAATGTTGCGCTCGATCGGATCGCCGGTCAGTGTCAGGCCGGGGCAGCGGGCGAACAAGCGGGTCAGCGCGATCTCGGCCTCGGCGCGGGCCAGCGGTGCGCCCAAGCAGAAATGGACCCCGCCACCAAAGGCGAAGTGCGTCTTGTCGGCCCGGTCGATGTCGAACGTCAGCGGGTCGGCGTGCAGCGCCGGGTCCTGCCCGGCGGCCATCAGGAACGTGGTGACGGCCTCGCCAGCGCGCACCGGGCAGCCGCCGATTTCGCGCGGAACCAAGGGAATGCGCAGGCTCTGCACCACTGGCGGGTCAAGCCGAAGCGTTTCCTCGATGGCATCGGCGATGCGCGCCGGGTTGGCCTGCACCTCGGCCAATTGTTCAGGATGGCGCAGCAGGGCGAGCACGCAATTGCCGATCAGGTCAGTGGTGGTGAGGTTGCCGGCCAGCAGCAGCAGGTTGCACATGGTGACGATTTCTTCGGTGGTCAGCCGGTCGCCGCCCTCCTCCACCGCCACCAGCGCGCTGATCAGGTCATCGCGTGGAGCAATCCGACGTTCCGAAATGGCGCGTTCGAAATAGGCCGACAGTTCATCGGCATTGGCCTTCAGCGCCGCCAGGAACTCCGGCGAACGGATCGGCGAAAACACATTGGCCAGCGCCTTCGACCAGCGGCGGAAATCGCCCACGTCCGCCGCATCCACGCCCAGCATGGCGGCAATCACGATTATCGGCAGCGGGGAGGCAAAGCATTCGATGAGATCGAATCTGTCCTGGCCCTCGACAGCGTCAAGCAGTTCATCGGCCACGGCCAGCACCCGTGGTTTCACCGCCTCGATGGCGCGGGCATTGAAGGCGTGGGTGACCAGCCGGCGCAGGCGGGCGTGATCGGGATCATCCAGCACCAGCATCGAACGCGGCGCCTCGCGATCCTGCAAGGTGGCCAGTTTCTGCACGATTGTATCAGGCGCGGCGTTCCGCTGATCGACCGACAGGCTGCGATCCTTCAGCACGGCGGCCACATCGGCAGCGCGGGTGAGCAGCACGCGGCCCAGCACCTTGTCCTCATGCACCGGATCGGCAGCGCGCAGAATGTCGAACCGCTCGTGCGGTCGATTGCGGAACACCTCGTCAAAGATGGTGACTTCCAGGCCAGTGGGGATCGCGCTCATCGTGCCTCTCCGATCATCACAAGCCGGCCGCCATCAAGCCGGCGATAGAAACAATCCTGCCGGCCTGTGTGGCAGGCTGGGCCAGCCGGCTCTACCCGCAGCAGCAGGCAATCCTGGTCGCAATCCACCCTGATCTCCACCACGCGCTGGATGGCGCCTGACGTGGCACCCTTGTGCCAGAGTTCGCGGCGGCTGCGGCTCCAGTAATGCGCTTCGCCAGTGGCGAGCGTGGCGGCCAGCGCATCGGCGTTCATGTGCGCCACCATCAACACCGCGCCGGTGCCTGCATCCACCGCCACGGCGGTGAGCAAATCATCGGTGCCCCATCTGGGCCGGAACTCCAGCGTTTCATCCACCGCTTGATTCATATGTGACACTTTCATCACAAGACAGGTGCAGACAAAGCGGCCTGCCCACCCTATATGGCGCGGCATCTGCCGAATGACAAAGGCCACCACATGGACAAGATGCTCACCACCGATCCGTGGGAAGACGATCATCTCCACGAGGAATGCGGCGTGTTCGGCGTCTATGGCGCGGAAGGCGCCGCCGCTGTCGTTGCGCTCGGCCTGCATGCCCTTCAGCATCGCGGCCAGGAAGCCGCCGGCATTACCACCTTCGATGGCAAGGAGTTCCACACCCACCGCGCCATGGGACATGTGGCGGGCAATTTCGATAATGATGCGGTGATCAACAAGCTGAAGGGCGAGATCGCCATCGGCCACAACCGCTATTCTACCACGGGCGAAACCGCCCTGCGCAACGTGCAGCCGCTGTTTGCCGATCTGGCCTCGGGCGGCTTCTCCGTCGCGCACAACGGCAATATTTCCAACGCCACCACCCTACGCCGCGAACTGGTGCGGCGCGGTTCGATCTTCCAATCGACCAGTGATACCGAGGTGATCATCCACCTTGTCGCCACCTCGTCCTACCGCACGCTGCTCGATCGCTTCATCGATGCGCTAAAGCGCGTCGAAGGCGCCTACAGTCTGATCTGCCTCACCGCCGAAGGCATGCTTGCCTGCCGCGATCCGCTCGGCATCCGCCCGTTGGTGCTGGGCCGGCTGGGGGATAGCTATATCCTGGCGTCGGAAACAGTCGGGCTCGACATGGTGGGCGCAACCTTCCTACGCTCGGTCGAACCGGGCGAGCTGATCATCATCACCGGGCGCGGCCTGCGTTCGATCCGACCATTCGCCCCTGTACGGGCGCGGCCGTGCATCTTTGAGCATGTCTATTTCAGCCGGCCCGATTCGATGATGGATGGCAGCAGCGTCTATGAGGTGCGCAAGCGCATCGGCGCCGAACTGGCCCGCGAGAATCCTGTGGAGGCCGACATGGTCGTGCCGGTGCCGGACAGCGGCGTGCCCGGCGCCATAGGCTATGCGCAGGAAAGCGGCATTCCGTTCGAACTGGGCATCATCCGCAGCCACTATATCGGCCGCACCTTCATCCAGCCGGGTGACCAGATCCGCAACTTGGGCGTGAAACTGAAGCACAATGCCAACCGCGCGCTGATCGCCGGGAAGCGCATCGTGCTGATCGACGATTCGATCGTGCGCGGGACCACGTCGGTAAAGATCGTGCAGATGTTGCGCGAAGCCGGCGCGGAGGAAGTGCATATGCGCATCGCAAGCCCGCCGACGCGGCACAGCTGTTTCTATGGCGTCGACACGCCGGAACGATCGAAGCTGCTGGCGGCACAGATGGATGTCGAGCGGATGCGCGATTACATCAAGGTGGACAGCCTGTCGTTCCTGTCCATCGACGGCCTCTATCGCGCCGTCGGTGAAGCTGCCCGCGATGAGCACGCGCCGCAGTATTGCGATGCCTGCTTCACCGGCGATTACCCGACGCGGCTGACCGATCAGGAGGAAGTGGAAGTGCCGGACCAGCTGAGCCTGCTGGCCGAGCGCGTCATCTGAGGCGCTTGCCCTGCCCGCCCCTGCCGCCTAAGGCCGCCGCATGACTGATATCACTACCAAGAAACTTGCCCTCGTCACCGGCGCCAGTCGCGGCATTGGCGCGGCAACGGCCGAAATGCTGGCCCGCGAAGGCTGGCACGTGATCATTACCGGCCGCACCGAAGCCGGGCTGGCCGAGCTTGACGACCGTATCCACAAGGCCGGCGGCAGCGCCACCATCGCGCCGTTCGATCTGGCCGATTATGACGCCATCGACCGGCTGGGCAATGCCATCGGCGCGCGCTGGGGCCGACTCGATGCGCTGATTCTCAACGCCGCGCAGCTGGGCACGCTGGCCCCGGTACCGCATCTTGATCTGAAGGAATGGGACAAGCTGATCGCGCTCAATCTCACCGCCAACATGCGGTTAATTCGGGCACTTGATCCCTGGCTGCGCCAGTCGGCGGCAGGCCATGTCGTGGCCGTCACCTCGTCGGTGGCCAGCACGCCGCGGGCCTACTGGGGCGGCTATGCCGCGACCAAGGCGGCGCTGGAAAATCTGGTCAGCACTTATGGGGAGGAAGTGAAGAATGTCTCCCCGATCCGCACCCATATCGTGGATCCCGGCGCCACCCGCACGGTGATGCGCGCCCGCGCCTACCCAGGCGAAGATCCGGGGCGGCTGAAACCGCCGGAAGATGCGGCGCGGTTGATCCTCGACCGGCTGGGCTGAACCGCTGGCGGCGTCAGGCCGCGCGGCTGCTCCTGCGCAGTTTTTCCAGCTTTTTCAGCAACATGTCCCGCTTCAACTTGCTGAGGTGATCGATGAACAGCACGCCGTTCAGATGGTCCATCTCGTGCTGCAGGCAGGTGGCCAGCAGGCCGTCCAACTTTTCATCGTGGGCCTTGCCCTGCTCGTCGAGCCATTTGACCTGGATTTCGGCCGGGCGCTGCACATCGGCATACATTTCCGGCACAGACAGGCAGCCTTCCTGGTAGACCGACAGTTCGTCAGATTCCCAGGTGATCTCCGGGTTGATGAACACGCGCGGTTCCTTGACGCGCACGATGGTCTCGGGATCGGCATCATCGGGCGTCTCATCGGCTTCGCGCTGCAGATCGATCACCAGGATGCGCTCCGCCACACCAACCTGGATGGCGGCCAGGCCGATGCCGGGCGCGTCATACATAGTCTCGAACATGTCGGCGATCAGCGTGCGGTGCGCGTCGGTGACGGTATCCACGGGTTTACTGATTTGCTTCAGCCGCGCGTCGGGCGTTTCGATGATGGGTAGGATGGCCATGCCCGGCACGTATGGTGCAGGCGGCGGGGCGTCAAGGGCTGCGGCAATCGGCGGGCACACCCACGAGTCACAGCTTTTCAGCCGGGCGCGGTGCAGGCAAGGTAGCGCTGATCACGAAAAACAAGGGGAAGACGACATGAACCGACTGGCAGGCAAGGTGGCTCTGATCACCGGCGCGGCGCAGGGCCTGGGCGAGGCGATGGCCCGCCGCATGGTGGAAGAAGGCGCCCGCGTTGTACTGACAGACATAAACGAAGCCGGCGTGAAGGCCGTGGCGGCCAGCATCGGTGATGCCGCCGTTGCCTGCCGCCACGATGTCACCAGCCCGGAAGACTGGGCCGCCGCTATTGCTTTTGCCGAGGAAAAGTTCGGCGGCTTCCACGTGCTGGTCAACAATGCCGGCATCGCGGCGGGTTCAACGGTGGAAGCCACCGATTTCGACACCTGGAAGCGCGTGCACAGCATCGATCTCGACAGCGTGTTCCTCGGCTGCAAGCTGAGCCTGCCGACCATGGCGCGCACCGTGCGCGAAACCGGCGTGCGCGGCAGCATCATCAATCTTTCGAGCATTGCCGGCGTGATCGCGGCCCACAACAGCGCCGCCTACAACAGCGCCAAGGCCGCCGTGCGCCACCTGACCAAGAGCGTCGCCCTGCATTGCGCCAAGCAGAAATATCGCATCACCTGCAACAGCATCCACCCGGTGTTCATCGACACGCCGATCCTGAAGGGCATCACGGACGCTATGGGCCGCGAAGCCGGGCTGGAGAAACTGGGCCGGCAGATTCCGCTGGGCGCGGTGGGTGAGCCGGACGATATCGCCTGGGCTGCCGTGTATCTCGCCAGCGACGAAGCCAAGATGGTCACGGGACACGGGCTTTACGTAGATGGCGGCATCAGCGCGATGTGAGGCAGAGCCGAATTCGTCACGCTGCACATCAAATGAAGATTTCGTTTCCCCGCGACTTCGGCTTTTTCCCCGAGCAATCGCTGCGCCGTCAGCGTTTCCTGCGCACTTTGGGCCAGATCGGAGACCGGTTAGATCAAAACCTCTCCGCCCAGCTGGACGGTCGCTATCAAGAGCAGTCGCACTTCATCCAGAAATTCAGGGCCTATATGGCATGACACCGCTGGATTGTTTAAACAGCCTGCGCCAAATACGGCGGGCCGGCGCCCGCTTGTAGCGGCTGCACCAGCCTCGCTGGCTCAGCGGCCCATCAGCCATTCGCCAAGCGTGCGCCCGAACGGCAGGGTGAACAGACCGGCGATCAGCAGGCTGCCGATCACAAGGCCGCGGATATTGCCTTCATGCCCGGCCCGATCATGCCGGCGCGCCTTCAGTACCGCCTGCGGCACCGAAATAGCGACAAAAAGGCTGATGACGTGAATGGGTGAAAAATCGCCCACGAACACCCCGCCCAGCTGCCGCGAACCGGCGTTGACACAAAGGGTAAGCAGCGCATTGCCCAGCATCAGCCCCGCCCAGATGTGACCCAGCAGGCGATGGCGCGTTGAGCCCTTTGGTCCCAACAGCATTGGCACAGTTATCGCCATGATGATGACCATGCTGGCGAGATGGATCTGCACCAAAAGCGGCAGGCCCGGAAACTGGCTGGCACCGCGCACGACCGCCACCAGCACCACTGCCAGCAGCGTAGCGGTGGCCATGGCCAAGTTACGATTGGACAGGATAGCAGACATCACACCGCCAGATTGGACTGCGAGTGTTGCTGCGCCGCTGCAGGAGCGCAAGCTGTTTTACGCTTCGGCCAATTTGCGATAAGGGCCGCGCGATGAACGATGACGCCCTCCCAAACAACGACAACATGGTTCAGTCGGCCACAGAGCCTGCTGCCGTCATGCCTATCCCCGGCCCGTCTGATCCGATGGTGTTGCCGCGCAAGGCAGCCGCAGCCCGCGCCGATGGCAAGCGGGCGCTGATCGGCCTGTCCAAGGAACAGCTGCGCGCGGCATTGGTAGAAGTCGGCGTGCCGGCCAAGCAGGTTAAGATGCGCGCGTCCCAGATCTGGCACTGGCTCTATCACCGCGGCGTTACCGAAGTGTCGGCGATGGCCAACATCGCCAAGGACACGCGCGCCCTGCTGAATGAGCATTTCGTTGTTGGCCGCCCGGAAGTGGTGACGGCGCAGGTGTCGAACGACGGCACCCGCAAGTGGCTGCTGCGCTTCGGCGACGGTGAGGAAGCCGAATGCGTTTTCATCCCTGACGCTTGGCGCGGGACACTTTGTGTCTCGTCGCAGGTCGGTTGCACGCTCAATTGCCGCTTCTGCCACACAGGCACGATGAAGCTGGTGCGCAACCTGACGGCGGCAGAAATCGTTGGTCAAGTGATGCTGGCTCGCGATGCGCTGGGCGAATGGCCGGGCGCCACACCCGTTTCGGTCACGCGGCCCACCACCAGCGATGCTGCCGATGATCTGGATGAGGATGACATGCCGTGGGTTCCCGGCGCGCATAATCCGGGCAGCAACTACACGTCCGAAGGCCGCATGCTCACCAACATCGTGATGATGGGTATGGGCGAGCCGCTCTACAATTTCGATAATGTGCGCGATGCGCTGCAGATTGTCATGGATGGTGAAGGGCTGGGGCTTTCAAAGCGCCGTATCACGCTTTCCACCAGCGGCGTGGTGCCAATGATGGCCAAGGCTGGCAAGGAAATCGGCGTCAATCTCGCCGTGTCGCTGCACGCCGTCACCAAGGAAATCCGCGACGAGATCGTGCCGATCAACAAGAAATACGGCATCGAGCAACTGCTGCAGGCCTGCGCCGAATATCCCGGCGTTAACAACGCGCGGCGCATCACGTTCGAATATGTGATGCTGGCCGGCAAGAACGACAGCAACGAGGATGCGCACGAACTGGTGCGGCTGATCCGCAAATATCGCCTGCCGGCCAAGGTGAACTTGATCCCGTTCAACCCGTGGCCGGGCAGCATCTATGAATGTTCGTCGCCGGAACGCATCCGCGCCTTTTCCGATATCATCTTTAAGGCCGGTATCTCTGCCCCGGTGCGTACGCCTCGTGGTCGCGACATCATGGCGGCCTGTGGCCAGCTGAAATCGGCTTCGGAAAAGATCAGCCGAGCGGAACTGGACAAGCGAGCGGCGGAGAAGGAATTAGGTTGGGTGGATTAAGGCGCCCCGCCCGGCAACCCCTGCTCCACGTTGCGCATGTGATCACAGGCAAGCGGCAGCTTGTCCCACCGTTTGGTCAACTGTACCTGCATGTTTGTATGGCCATCATTGGCAAAGGCGCACCAGGCCGGAGCAAGATCGATCACCCAGCTCCGGTAAAAGCGCCCGGGATAGATACTGGCAATCATGCTTCCTGGCGGTGAGGCGATCATACCAAGCCTTCAGCGTGTGGGCATAATGAAGGCGCAACACCTCGACATCGGTTATCTACCGCCACGCCCGTTCCACCGCCGGCGTGATCTGGGAATGCGCCCGGGCATAGCCGCCGGGGAAGATATTGTTGGCGGTCCACGGATCGCTGGCATCAGGGCCATCGGCGCGCGCGGTCGTTTCGAGCATCGGCACGCCATCGGGTTTCAACAGCCGCTTCACCGTATGGAAAAGGATGCTGGTAATGCCGCAAGCTGATATGTTCGAACACGCCGACTAAAACGATGCGATAACAGTAACCGGTGACGGCGCGTTAATCGATCAGTTGATGTTAAACCCCGGTCAGCCCCCTCCGGGCCGCGCCATCCGTGGCATGGGCTCATTGTTCTGCTGAAAGCGTGACACCCAGAACAAGGGCGCCCGACACCTTGTGCAGACAACCCGCCAGCCCGTCCCAGCCGCAGCCGATATCGAGCACGCGTTGCCTCAGCTTCAGATCAAGCTTGGCTGAAATATGCTCGAGCTTGGCGTCCTGCGCTGATTCCAGCGTGGTGTTGCCGAGCGCCCAATCGTCGCCGCAGCAATGCTGACGATGCGGATCGAGTAAGAAATCTTAAACCCGATCATCCAGATCATAATGACGGGCGATCTTGCGCTTCGAACGGCGCTCGAAGTTAATGCCATCCCACACGGGGCCGCTGGCCGCGCCTGCCGCTGCAACGCAAAGCGCACCGGGTTGTCGCGCTGCCACCTGAGGTTCGAGGTGACGATATCAAGCAGAGCGAGGATAGCGCACACCTCCACCAGCAGCCGGCCATCCACAACGGTCTCTCCCGCACACAGCGCGGCATTGAGAGCAATGGTGCGCGCGGTGGCGGCCAGCCAAGCAAATACGCATCGCCTTGCCATAACGCCGCTCAGCGCCGGCCGGATCGGTCACGACCAACTCACCATCCTGCATGAAGCGATTGAATAGATGATCCAACGGCCACAGGCCGGCGGGATGTCAGCCCCTGCTGCAGCGTCAGGTAACAGGTTCGGTAGCCAACGGCTGGGGTCAGGCCCGCGCGACACTCACCATGGCCGGACGCAGCAGGCGATCACGGATCGTCCAGCCACTGGCCAATTCAGCGACCACGCTGCCCGCGTCATGGTCGCTGTCCACCTCGATCATCGCCTGGTGGCGATTGGGATCCAGCGCTTCGCCAGGCGTGATTTCAATACGGGCAATTCCCTGTCGACCAAAGATCGCAAGCAATTCACGCTCGGTTGCCTCGATGCCGGCGCGCACATTGTCAAAGCCTTCGTCTGGCAGTGCGGCGACAGCGCGGCGCAGGTTTTCGGCCACCGCCAGCATATCGCGGGCAAAGCCGGTAACGGCATATTGGGTGGCTTCCGCCTTGTCGCGCTCCAGTCGGCGGCGGGTGTTTTCCAGATCCGCAAGCGTGCGCAGCACCCTATCCTTCAGATCGGCGATTTCCTGATCCTTGGCCAGCAGTGCTTCAGCCAGATCAATCTCTGCGGTGTCCGGACTTTCCGGGGCTCCGGGCATTTCGGTGTTTTCGGTAACGCCAGTATTTTCGCTTGGATGTGTCATGATACCAGTCTGCTCAGGGTTCGTGCGGTATAGTCCACCATGGGGATGACGCGTGCATAGTTCAACCGCGTCGGCCCGATAACCCCCACAACGCCGATCACCTTGCCATCGTTCCCGCGGTAGGGTGCGGCAATGACGCTGGAACCCGACAACGAGAACAGGCGGGATTCGGCACCGATAAAGATCCGCGCTGCTTCGGCCTCTCGGGCGCGGTCGAGCAGGCGTATCAGCTCGGCTTTGTCTTCCAGATCATCCAGCAGCTGGCGCACGCGCTCCACGTCCACCGCGTCTTCCACCAGATTGGCCTGGCCGCGCACGATCAGCACCGGCCGGGCTGCGGCATCGGATGACCACGCCGCCAGACCCGCTGCCACCGCCGTTTGGGTGAGCGTATCGAGCGCAACACGATCGCGGGCGATCTCGTGCTCCATGCGCACCATGGCTTCGGCGAGCGTAAGCCCAGCCAGCCTTGTAGTAATATAATTGGCGGCGGCTTCCAGCGAAGCAGGCAGCACACCCGCCGGCAGATCGAGCAGCCGGTTTTCGACTGTCCCATCGACACCCACCAGCACTACCAGTGCGCGGGTGGGGGACAGCGGCACGAAGCTGATCTGACGGATGACCAGTTCGCGCGCCGGCACCAGCACCAGCCCGGCACAGTGCGACAGGCCTGACAAGGCGGCAGTGGTGCGGGTCAACGCCTCTTCCATCGCCACGCCCGGCGCCAGCCCGGCTTCCAGCGCGGTGCGCTCGTCCTGCGATGGCTCGGCCGCCTGCATCATGCCGTCCACGAACATCCTGAGCCCCAGCTCCGTCGGCAACCGCCCGGCAGACGTGTGCGGCGCGGCGAGCAGACCCAATTCCTCCAGATCCTGCATCACGTTGCGAATCGAGGCCGGCGACAGGGCCACCCCGCCCCCCTTCGAGAGCGTGCGGCTGCCCACTGGTGCGCCAGAGGTGAGATAGGCATCGACGATCTGCCGGAAAATCTCACGTGCGCGGGTGTTCAGATCGGCCAGCGCCAAGGTCTGCTGATGCGTTTGCTGCATGGCTTCAATGTATGGTGATGGCTGGCATGGCGCAATGGGCGCTTCCCTTCTTGGCGCCCACGCAATAAGGCCCACCCACAGTAATCAGGAAAGACACGCCCCATGCGCCCATCAGGCCGCGCCCCCGATCAAATGCGCACCATCGAGATGATCCCCGGCTTTTCCGCCCACGCCGAAGGCTCGTGCCTGGTGAAATTCGGCAACACCCATGTGCTGGTCACCGCCAGCGTGGAAGACCGGGTGCCACCGTGGCTGCGAGGCGGCGGCAAGGGCTGGGTGACGGCGGAATATGGCATGCTGCCGCGCGCCACCCACACCCGCGGCCAGCGCGAAGCGGCAAAAGGCAAGCAATCGGGCCGCACGCAGGAAATCCAGCGCCTGATTGGCCGCAGCTTGCGCGCTGTCACCAATCTGACGCTGCTGGGCGAACGCCAGATCACGCTTGATTGCGACGTGATCCAGGCAGATGGCGGCACCCGCACCGCCGCCATTTCCGGCGCCTGGGTGGCCCTGCGCATCGCCATCGACGCGATCCACGCCAACACGCCGCTGGCCGGCGACCCGCTCAGCCTCCAGGTAGCGGCGATTTCCTGCGGGATCTACAATGGCAATCAGGTGCTGGATCTTGATTATATTGAGGACTCGGCGGCCGATACCGATGCCAATTTCGTGCTGACCAATCAGGCCGGCATCGTAGAAGTGCAAGGCACGGCCGAAGGCGAGCCGTTCGACGAGGAGTCCCTACTGCGCCTGCTGCGCCTGGCCCGCATCGGCTGCAACGAGGTGTTTGCCGCGCAACTGAAGGCAGCCGGGCGGTGAGGACGCTGCTGCCGGGCAAGCTGGTGCTGGCCACGCACAATCCCGGCAAAGTGGTGGAACTCGCCGAACTGCTTGGGCCGCATGGGCTTGAGGTGGTGTCGGCCGGCCAATTGGGCCTGCCCGAACCGGAGGAAACGGAAACGACCTTCATCGGCAATGCCCGGCTGAAAGCACTTTCTGCGGCCACGCTGAGCGGCCTGCCGGCAATTGCCGACGACAGCGGGCTGTGCGTCGATGCACTGGACGGGGCGCCCGGTATTTATTCGGCGCGCTGGGCGGGACCCGGAAAAGATTTCGCTGTCGCCATGGCGCGCATCAACGACGAACTGGGCAACAAGCCCCGCACCGCCCATTTCATCTGCGCTTTGTGCGTGGCTTGGCCCGATGGCCACACTGAAGTGGTGGAAGGCCGGGTGGATGGCACGCTGGTCTGGCCGCCGCTTGGGTGCAACGGCTTCGGCTATGATCCGATGTTCCTGATGGACGGCAAGCTCCAAACCTATGGCGAGATGCCCCGTGCCGACAAGGAAGAAGACAACCACCGCGCGCGGGCCTTCCAGCAACTGGACGCGCTGTTGCCGTCGGTGGCATGACAGACGCACCGCCTGTCGCGCTTTATGTCCACTGGCCGTTCTGCGTCACCAAATGCCCCTATTGCGATTTTAACAGCCATGTCCGCGAGACTGTGGACCAGGCAGCGTGGCAGGCCGCCCTGCTAACCGATCTGGCCTTTGAAACCGCCCGTCTGCCCGGCCGCCGGCTGGCCAGCATCTTCTTCGGCGGCGGCACCCCCAGTCTGATGCCACCTGCAACGGTGGCTGCCATCATCGAAGCGGCGTGCCAACACTGGACGCCCGAACCCGACCTGGAAATCACTCTGGAGGCCAATCCGTCCAGCGTGGAGGCTGGCCGCTTTACTGCCTTCGCCAGCGCCGGCGTGAACCGGCTGAGCCTCGGCGTGCAAGCCCTTGATGATGCCGCATTGAAACTGCTCGGCCGCCCGCACGATGTCGCAGCCGCGCTGACTGCGCTCGATGTGGCGCAAGCGACATTTGGCCGGGTCAGCTTCGATCTGATCTACGATAGGCCGGGGATGACGCGCGAAAGCTGGCAGGCCGAACTGGCCCGCGCCCTTGGTTTTGGCACTACACATTTGTCGCTCTACCAGCTCACCATCGAACCCGGCACGCGCTTTGCGACCCTGCACGCGCGGGGCCAACTGGTGATGCCGGATGAGGATACCAGCGCTGATCTGTTCGCCATGACCCAGGCTGCGGCGGCGGCGGCGGGGGTGCCTGCCTATGAAATCAGCAATCACGCCGCGCCCGGCATGGAGAGCCGCCACAATCTCACCTACTGGCGCTATGGCGACTATGCCGGCATCGGGCCGGGCGCGCACGGTCGCCGCGAAGGGGTTGCCACGCTGCGCCGCAAGAAGCCAGAACATTGGCTGGCCGGGGTGACAGAGACCGGCCACGGCATGGAAAGCGAGACGCCGCTGACCATTCAGGAGCGCACCAGCGAGGCGCTGGTGATGGGGCTGCGGTTGGCCGAAGGGCTGGATACGGCGCGGTTCGTAGCGCGCTGCGGCACGGCGCTGGCCGACGCCGTGAAGCCGGAGGCCGTGGCCCGGCTGGTCGCGCAGGGATTGCTGACCAGCGACATGCGCGGCCTGCGCCTCACCACTGCCGGTTGGCCGCTGGCCAACGCCGTGCTGGCCGAGATTGCCCGTTAGAAGCTGTTCGGCGCCGGCGAGACGGTGCCGGTGCCGAGCTGATCCACTTCCAGCGCCCGCTCCGCCACGCCCGATGGGGTGAAACGGAACGCGCCATCAAGGCCGGCAAAGCCATCACGGGCCAGCAGTGCCGCGCGCGGGAACGGTTGGCCCAGCGGCCAGCGCGCCGCCAGACTGGAGGCGAGCAGCACCGCATCATAACCCAGCGACGCCAGCCGCGACGGGTTGGTGCCATGCTTGGCGCGATAGCGCACCGCCAGGCTGTTGAAGCGCGCATCCGACACGGTGGCATAAAGCGCGCCCTTCAGCGCAGGCACGCGGGCCAAGCCTGGTTCATTGTTCCACAATTCTGTGCCCAGGATCACCACCTGGCCCGGCGCTGCGCCAAAGCGCGCCAGCGGCGTGAGGAAGCGCGCGGCGGCGGCACCCGAATCGGCAATCATCAGCGCCTGAAACGGCACAGGTGCCAACGCGCCGGCCACGCGGGCCACCGTCCCATCGGCGCGGATCTGCGGCTTGCCGCTGGCGCGCACCCGGGCATCATAATTGGTCACCTGCGCCGCTGCCGCCGCCAGCTTCGCGGGATCGCGGGCATAGGTCACTACCGCTGTGGACCGCCCGCCTGAATCATTCACCGCCTTCACGAACGCCAGTTGCGCACGCTGGCCATAGGCGCCCTGCGGCACCAGCGCGGCAAAACGCTCAACCCCGCGGCTGCGCGCATAGTTGATCACCCGCGCAATCGCCTGGCCGGGCTGGAACCCCAGCACGAACACATTACCGCCGGCCGTCCCGGCGTCGTTGGAGAAGGACAGGATCGGCACGGGCCGCCCGGCCACAGCCGCTGTTACCGCCGGCACATCGCTGGCCAGCAGCGGGCCCAATATCAAGCCGACACCGGCCGCCATCGCCTTGGCCGCCGCTTCACCGGCACCCGGCGCCGTATCGAAGGTGCTCAATTGCATCTGCGGCTTGCCAAGATCGGCCATAGCCAGCACGGCAGCATTGGCAATGGATTCGCCCAACGCCGCATTCGGGCCGCTTAGCGGCACCAGCAGCGCCACCTTGTTCAATCGCGCTTCCGGCAGTGGTGCAGGCTTGGGCACGACAATCGAGGGCGGCGGCGGCGGCGCGACGACAGTTGGCGCCTTTTTCGGCGTCGAACAGGCCGCCACCAGCAGGCACAGGCCGATGACGCCCGCGCGAACCACTTGCCAGCCGCTTCCAACCCGGCTCTTGATAGCCATGTGAGCTTGCACCCTTCTTTCGATCCAGCCGCCCTGCCTGAAGCAGCGCTTGCGCCGGGGCTTTACATCGTTGCGACGCCAATCGGCAATCTCATGGATATCACCGCCCGCGCCCTGCTGGTGCTGGCCCGCGCCAGTCTGATTGCCTGTGAGGATACCCGGGTCACCGGCAAATTGCTGGGCCATTTCGGCATCAAGACAAAAATGCTGCCCTATCATGATCACAACGCCGCCCGCGCGCGCCCCGGCCTGATCACGCGGGCGCTGGCCGAACCGGTGGCGCTGGTTTCCGATGCTGGTACGCCGCTAATATCCGATCCGGGCTACAAATTGGTCGCAGAGGCCCGCGCGGCGGGGGTGAACGTGATTACGGTGCCCGGCCCATCGGCGGTGATCGCGGCCCTCTCCATCGCCGGCCTGCCCACTGATCGCTTCCTGTTCGCCGGATTTCTGCCGGCGAAGGAAAAGGCCAAAGCCGATATGATCGCTGAACTAGCTGAGGTCCCGGCAACGCTCGCCTTCTACGAGTCGGGTCCGCGTCTGGCAGTCACGTTGGCCGCATTGCACGCCGGCCTGGGGGATCGCCCGGCCGCCGTGGGCCGTGAACTCACCAAGAAATTCGAGGAGATGGTGACCGGCACATTGTCCGAACTCGCCGCGCGCTGGGCGGATGCGCCGCCCAAAGGCGAGATTGTCGTGCTCGTGAGCCCGCCACTGCCGCCGCCGGCCACCAGTGCCGAAGATCTTGATCTGGCGCTGCGCGCGGCATTGGCGAACAGCCATATGAAAGATGCAGCCAAGGCTGTGGCGGACCGGCTAGGCCTGTCGAAATCCCAAGTCTATGCCCGCGCCCTGGAGCTGAAAAATGGCTAATCACAGGGATTTCAAGCGCCGCGAAGCCAATGAGCCGCTGAGCTGGCTTGCCGAGCACATCGCCGTCATCTAGTTGATTACAAAAGGCTATCGCCTACTGGACCGACGCGTGAGAACGCCGGGTGGGGAGATTGATCAGCTGCTGCGCCGCCACGATGCGCTGGTGTTTGTGAAGGTGAAAGCGCGGCCCGCTCTCGACTCCGGCGTGTCGGCGCTGCATCTTGTGCAACAGCGGCGGTGCTAGGCAGCCGCCCGCTGGCTGGCAACGCGCCACGGCTGTCCGGGCGCTGTGAGTAGACACGACGCGGTGATAATCACGCCGCGGCGCTGCTCCGGCATTTGATCGCCAATTGGCGGGAAGAAGCATTATGTTACTGGCAACAATTGGTCTGATGGATGACGCCGACATCGACCTAATCGAGGCCGGCATCGCGCTCAGCCTTGCCGATGATCCGCGCGCCGATGCCGATCGGCTGCGCCGGATGGTGACTGGCTGGGCCGTCAGCCTGCAACGCGATCTAGCGCCGTCCACGTCCAAGGGCCGGGCTCTGCGACTTGCAAGCCTTATCGCTGGCGACGCCGGGCTGACCGGCGATACCCAGGATTATGACAATCCCTTGAATGCCGATCTGGTGGCGGTGGCAAGCCGTGGCCGTGGCCTGCCGGTCACGCTTTCGATCCTGTATGTCGCGCTGGCCCGGCGCATTGGCTGGCGAGCCGATGCTCTGGCCCTGCCCGGTCATGTTCTAGTAGATGTGCAGGGCAATGGTGAATCGGCGCTGCTCGATCCGTTCGAACACGGCATCAGCGTGACCGCGGCGCGGGCAGCCGACATAGCCCGTCAGGCCGGCGGCGCGCCTATTGCGGGCGGCTTTCCGGCAATGAGCAACCGGCAAATGCTGGTGCGCATGGTTTCCAACCAGGCCAGCCGAGCGCGCCTGAATGGCGACATCCTGCGGGCTCTGACACTTTATGAACGGCTCACCACCGTCGCGCCGGATCAGGCTGGCCTGTGGTGGGAGCGCGCCCGGCTGGAACAGCGCATCGGCCACCTGGCCGCCGCCCGCGCCAGCCTGACCGCCATGCTGGAGACCACCCGCGAACCCCAAGTGGGCGAACGTATCCGCGCCACCCTCGCCACCCTAGCACGTTCCGACAATTGAAAAGGCTTGCCCAATGACTATGCGCATCGCGGTTCAGATGGACCCGATCGAAACCATCAATATCGCCGGTGATTCCAGTTTCGCGCTGATGCTGGAAGCCCAGGCGCGTGGAGCCACTCTGCTTCATTATCTCGCCGACGATCTATCCGCCGAAAACGGTCGGGTGCGGGCCAAGGCACGCCCAGTGAAGGTGGTTAACCAAGCCGGCGCCCATTTTGAATGGCTGGGCGATCCACGCACCGTCGATCTTGCCGATGAAGCTGATGTGGTGCTGATGCGGCAGGACCCGCCGTTCGACATGGGCTATATCACGGCCACGCACCTGCTGGAGCAGATCCAGGATCGGGTGCTGGTGGTCAACGATCCGGCCGAGGTGCGCAACGCACCCGAAAAGCTTTTTGTGTTGCGCTTTCCGGATCTAATGCCGCCAACGCTGGTCACCAAAAGCCTTGAGGAGGCGATGGACTTCCGCGCTCGCCACGGCGCGATCGTGGTGAAGCCGCTTTATGGCAATGCCGGCACCGCGGTGTTCTTAATTGACAAGAATGATGGCAACCTACCGGCGCTGGTCGAGTTGTTCGGCAGCGTCTGGCGCGAACCGTTCATGGTGCAGGCGTTTCTTCCCTCCGTGACGGAGGGCGACAAGCGGATCGTGCTCGTGGATGGCGAACCGGTCGGCGCTATCAACCGCCTGCCGAAAAAGGGGGAGATCCGCTCCAATCTCGCAGCCGGTGGTAGTGCTCAGCCCACCGAACTGACGGCGCGTGAACAGGAAATCTGCGCGCGTCTGGGGCCAGAGTTGAAGAAGCGCGGGCTGATCTTCGTCGGCATCGACGTGATCGGCGGCTATCTCACCGAAATCAACGTCACCTCCCCCACCGGCATCCGCGCCATCGATCGGTTCAACGGAACCGACACGCCAGCACGCATCTGGGACGCGATCAAGGCCAGGCTCGACGCCGATGCCTCATAAGGAGGGCTTGACGTTTCGATATTTATCGAATATTTCGATTTTAGTCGAAGAGAATCAGGATGGACCCAAGATCAGCCGTGCCGGCGCTTGCCGCCCTTGCCCATGAACGGCGCCTCGCGCTATTCCGAGCGTTGGTGGTAGCAGGGCCAGATGGCATGTCGGCCGGGGCCATCGCACGGGCACTTGATGTGCCACCCTCCAGCCTTTCGCATCACCTTTCGCTGCTGGAACAGGCGGGGTTGGCAACCGTCCGCCGAGCCGGCCGCAGCCTCATCTATGCAGCGGATTTCGCCGCGATGCAGGCGCTGATCGCCTTCCTGACAAAAGATTGCTGCGCAGGGCTGGCGCCTGCAGCGGCCTGCACAACCGGAGACTGCGTATGAAGCGTTTGCACGTGCATGTAGGCGTCACCGATCTCGCCCAGTCGATCACCTTCTATACCAACCTGTTCGGCACCGGCCCAACACTGATGCGCGATGATTATGCAAAGTGGATGCTGGACGATCCGCGCGTCAATT
Source organism: Sphingomonas paucimobilis (assembly GCA_943369475.1). Lineage (GTDB taxonomy): Bacteria > Pseudomonadota > Alphaproteobacteria > Sphingomonadales > Sphingomonadaceae > Sandarakinorhabdus > Sandarakinorhabdus paucimobilis_A. The sequence goes on from CALRNJ020000007.1 coordinate 56,434, forward strand.
TTGCTATCAGCCATGGCCATGCCGCGCCGGGGATCGAGCATATGGGCATCCAGGCCGAAACTTCGGAAGAACTGGCGGAGATCACCGCCCGGTTCAACAGCGCGGCCGCACCGGTTCTTTCCGAAGGCGAGACGACTTGCTGCTATGCCCGGTCCGAGAAAAGCTGGACCGCCGATCCGCAGGGCGTGGTATGGGAGGCCTTCCACACCATGGCCGAAGCCCGCACCTATGGCAGCGGCCCGATGCTCGATACGTTGGCCGCAATGGCACCGGCCCCAACAGCAGGAGCAGGCGGCGGTGGTTGCTGTTAATCCTTGGGCTTCGGGGCCTTGCCGGGCGGGCCGGCGACGCGTTCCCAACTGCCGAGGCCGCAACCGCCAAAATTGACGCCGCCCAAGTTGAAATCGATCACCTGCACGATATCACCGCGGCACTGGCTGCCGATAGGGCTGCTGTGCACCAGCGCGCGGCGCGGTTGCAGCGTGGGGCAGTTCATGTTGTTGCGCCACCAGCGGCCATCGCGCAGCCGGGCATACCATTTGCCATCAGGGGCGGCCTGCGCCTGCAGGATGCTGCGGGTCTGCAAGCAATCCCTTGTCTCGGCCTTGAATTCTGCTGGCTTGGCGGGCGCATCGTCGCCGGCCAATGCCGGGGCTGCCGCGACCAGCGCGGCGATGAGAAGCGCGGTTCTGATCATACGTGCCTGATGCCCGAGCCTCGCTGTATCCATGCTGAATGCCTCATCCCCTGAATGCGTCCTTGGCGGCACGCCGCCGCGCCAGTTCGGCCACGCTGCCAGCACGCACGAACGGGTTGGTCGCGGCTTCCATGGCCAGGCTGAACGGCACGGTGGGATCACCGCGCTCCCGCAACCGGTCGACGGCTTCGGCGCGCCGCACCAGTGCGTCATTTTCCGGCTCCACCGTCAGGGCAAAGCGCGCGTTGGATTGGGTATATTCATGCGCGCAATAGACCAGCGTGCGCGGCGGCAACGCCATGAACTTGGCCAAGGCGGCGTGCATCTGCTCCGCCGTGCCTTCGAACAGCCGACCGCAGCCCATGGCAAACAGCGTGTCGCCGCAGAACAACGCGCCTTCGAAGGCATAGGCATTGTGGCCCGCTGTGTGCGCCGGGCAATCGATGACGCGGCCGATGCTGCTGCCGATCTGCACTGTATCGCCTTCCACCACGGCGCGGCTGATATGCGGGATTTTCGCGGCCTCTTGCGTAGGTCCGGTCACCTTCGCGCCAGTGGCGGCCACGATATCGGCATTGCCGCCCACATGATCGGGATGCCAGTGGGTGTTCAATATCTGGGTAATCTTCCAGCCCCGGCTGGTCGCAGCCTCCAGCACCGGGCCAGCGACTGCCGGATCGATAACCGCCGTCTCACCGCTGGCCGCATCATGGGCCAGCCAGACATAATTGTCGGAAAGCACCGGCACGCCAACGATCTCAAGCATCTTACCAATTCCCGACGTTGGGCGCAGACAGCCAAGGTTCGGCCGGCGCCAGCGCGGGCCCGGCCTGCAGCAATTCCACCGATATACCGTCAGGCGATTTCACGAACGCCATGCGGCCATCGCGCGGTGGCCGGTTGATCGTCACGCCGCCATCCATCAACCGTTGGCAGGCGGCGTAGATATCCTCCACCGCGTAGGCGAGATGGCCGAAATTGCGCCCGCCGGTGTAACCCTTCTCGTCCCAATTATGGGTAAGCTCGACCTGGGCACCTTCATCGCCGGGCGCAGCCAGGAAGATCAGGCTGAAGCGCCCGGCATCGTTGTCGATCCGGCGCAGTTCCTTCAGGCCTAGCAGTTCGAAAAAGCGCAGCGTTTCCGCCACATCGGATACGCGGATCATGGTGTGCAGATATTTCATTTCAGAACGCGTCCTTCATAGGCTTCGAAAAGAGCCACAACGGCATCAGGTACGAGCGTCGGCCGGCCGCGCGGTTCGTTCACGTGCACCTGCACTTCGGTGCCGCTAGCGCGCAGATCCTGACCGCCAGCCCCGTTCACCAGCCCATGCACTTCGAAGGTAAAGTTGAGCGAGGTGCGCCCCACCTTATCGCAACGCACACAAATCGCCATTTCCTCGTCGAGCAGGATGGGCGCGTGATAGACGACCTCCGCCTTCACCACGTGCAATTCCGGCGCACCCTGCAGGTTCGGCTCCGGATAGAGGCCGACGGCGCGGAAGTATTCGGTGATGCCGATATCGAAATATTCGAGATAACGGCTGTTGAACACCACCGCCTGCGCGTCGACTTCGGCATAGCGGGCGCGAGCATGCCAGACGAAGCGAAAATCAGACCTTGCCATCACCGAGGTGTAGCAGGCAACGTTCCGTCCGTCAGTGGTTTTTCAGGCAGCTTGGCATTCATGCGACCAAGCGCGGCTGCGGCCGCCTGACCCGCCGGCGTATCTGGCGCGTCAGCGGCAGCGGCTTCCCAGGCCTGCCGAGCCAATTCGGCATCACCCTTGGCCGCAGCGATATTGCCGGCCTCCAACTCGACATCCGCAGAGTCCGGTGCCAGCGCGGCGGCCTTCAGCAAGGCGGCTTCGGCCACGGCCAGAACACCCTGCCGGCGGGCCAACGTTGCCTTCAAGAGCCACGGCGTGAAATATTCCGGTGAAAGCGTGGTGGCGCGAGTGAGATCGGCCATCGCCAGATCGGGCTTGCCGGCCGCCACCTGGGCTTCTGCGCGGATGGTGAACAGATCGGCTTCGGCACGAGGGCTGAGTTCGGTGCCGCCCGGACGCGCCAGCGCCCGCGTGAGGAAGCGCACCGCGTCGGCCGGCTGCTCGGCGATCATCGCTGCGTCTGCCGCCTGCCGCCACAGCGCGACGGCCTGGCCGTCGCGAGCGGACTCGCTGGCTTCGCCGGCGGCCTCATAGTTCTTCAGCGCTGCCTCGTGATGGCGGGCGTGCATCTGGGCCACGGCCAGGCAATGCCGCGGCGCCACGCCGCCGCCTTCGATGCGCCAAGCATAAGCCATCTGCATGGCGCGGGCAGGATCCTTACCCGCAAGTTCGATGCAGGCGGCATAGCGGGTTGGGTCAGACGGCGCTGCAAGAGCCGACCCGGAAACGAGCAGAGCCAAGAGAGCCAGATGCTTCAAAGCAGTTCCTCGACAGTGGCGATCAGCGCGGCAATATCGGCCTCGCGTGACAGGCGATGATCACCATCCTTGATGAGGCGCACCTGAACTTCCGCGCTCTGCAGCCGCGCCGCGATGTCGAGCGACAGGCGCCACGGCACCGCATCATCACGCTGGCCGTGCAGCAGCCGCACCGGCGCGGCGATGCCGATCTGGCCATCCAGCAAAAGGTGGGTGCGCGCATCATCGATCAGGGCACGCGAATAGCGATAGGGTTCGCCATAATCGGATGAGCGCGTAAAATAGCCTTGCGCGTCCATCTGCCGCCGCTCGGCTTCGCCCAGCTTGAGCCCCCACACGGTGAAATCCGGCGCCGCCGCCACGCCCACCAGCCCGGCCAGCCGATCCTTCAATGCCCGGCCCGCCAGCAGCGCAATCCAGCCGCCCATCGAGCTTCCCACCAACACAACCTTGCCTTGCGGCCAGACATGATTGATCAGCGCCAGCGCATCATCGGTCCAGCGACCGATGCTGCCGTCAAGGAAATCACCACCGCTCGCGCCGCAACCGGAATAATCCAGCCGCAGAAACGCCTGACCCTTGGCACGTGCCCAGTCGCTCAGCGCTTCAGCCTTCGATCCGGTCATGTCGCTCATGTAACCGGGCAAGAAAACCAGCAGCGGCCCCGCCCCTGGCGTGAAGCGATAGGCGAGGCTGACTCCGTTATGGACAAGGCTGCTCATGCCCCCGGCATAGGCCAAGCTGCTTGTCCGTGAAAGCCCGTTACCAACCGGCGGCCTGGCCATCCTTGCGGTGATCGGAACCGGCGCGATAGACCGGCTTGCCATCCTTGTCCTTCTCGATGCGGATTGCCTGATAGCCGCCCATTACTGCGCTCGATGGCGGGCCAAGGCGGTGACCCATCGCCTTCAACTGCGCGCCAACCAGGGCATCCAGGGCCGGCTCCAGCGTGAGCTGGTCCGACACCTGGCCATGGCGGAAACGCGCCATGTCGGTCGCCATCTGCACATTGGCGCCGAGATCGAGCATGTTCACCAGCACCTGGCCATGGCCCTGTGCCTGCATGTCGCCGCCCATCAGCAGCAACGACAGCAGCGGCGCGCCATCCTTCAGCACAAAACCGGCGGCCAGCGTGTGATAGGGTCGCTTGCCCGGCGCAATGATGTTGGGGCTGGCCGGATCAAGGCTGAACTGCACGCCGCGGTTGTGCAGGATCAGGCCATAGTCCTTCACCGTCAGCCCGGAACCCCACACCGAGGCGATGGAGTTGACCATCGCCACCACATTGCCCTGGGCATCGGCGGTTGCCAGCACGACGGTATCGCCGCTGCGATCGGCCGGGCCGGGTTTGGTGATGGCCGCACGGGATGGATCGACCCGGCTGCACAGGGACGCCGCATAGGCTTTCGAGGTCAGCCGCTCCACCGGCACCGTGACGAACTTGGGATCGCCGTTCCACGCCGCGAGATCGGCATAGGCGAGTTTCTTGGCCTCGACGAGATAATGCCAAAAGCGCGGATTGGCTGGCCCCAAAGCGGCAAGATCCTGCCCCGGCGACCAGACCGGCACGCAGGCTTCGAGGATGTTGAGCATCTCGAGCGCGCCCCAGCTTTGCGTAGGCGGCGGCAGTTCATAGACATCGTGGCCGCGATAGCGTGTGTGGACGAGATCGACCCACTCCCCCTTGTAGCCAGCCAGATCGGCCGCGGTCATGGTGCCGCCCAGCGCGGCCGATTTGGCCAGGATCGCGCGGGCTATGTCCCCCTTGTAAAAGGCATCGGGGCCTTCCTTGCGTAACAACGAGTACGCTCGGGCGAGGCCCGGATTGCGAAACATCTCGCCCACAGCAGGGCCCTTGCCGCCTCGGGTCCACACCGCCAGCGTGTCGGGGTCATGATCGGTGCAGCAGGCCATCAGCGGGAAGGCCTTGGGTAGCGGCGTCCAGTCATCGGCAATGCGCGGACTGACCGGAAAACCATCACGCGCATAATATTCGGCATCGGCCAGCACATCGGCAAAGCCCATGGTGCCAAAGCGTTTCAACGCCGCATCCCAGCCCCACACCGCGCCCGGCACGGTAACAGTGAGGATGCCGGCCGGCGGCATGCCTGAACCCAGCGCCCAGTTCTTTGGATCCTTGCCATAGCCCAGTTCGGCAAAGCGCTGCGGCGTCGCCCCCGTGGGCGCCGGGCCGGCAGCAGCCAGCGCGTGCAGTTTCTTCGATTTGGCATCCCAGACGATCATGAACAGATCGCTGGCGATGCCGGTGCTGAACGGTTCGACCACGCCCAACACCGCCGCTGTCGCCACCGCCGCATCCACGGCATTGCCGCCGCGGCGCAGGATGGCGAGGCCGGCCTGGGTGGCCAGCGGCTGGCTGGAGCTGACCATGCCATTGCGCGCAATCACTTCGGCCCGGCTTTGCTCCGCCCAGCCTTCGGTGCGGCCACCGGCAACGGCGGCGCAGGCCGGTTCAGGGCAGCGCGCCTCTTGCGCTGCCGTTGGCCAAGCCAGGCCGGCCAGCAGGCTGAACGCGATCAACTGGCGCCGCATCTCAGCCGCCCTTGCCGCGCATGGCCGCTTCAATCTCGGCGATGCCGCGCGGGATGCCGGCCGACATCCGCTCCGATCCCGTTGCCGTTACCAGATATTGATCCTCGATGCGGATGCCCTGGTTGGCGGAATGGGCATAAAGCCCGGGCTCAATGGTGATCACCGCGCCGGCCGGGATGGGTTTCGATCGGTCGAACGGATCATGCACGTCCAGCCCGACATAATGGCCAAGGCCGTGATAGAATTCATCGATGCGCCCGGCGCGGCGGAATATCTGTTTGGCGGCGTCTTCCAGTTCCTCATAGGCCACTCCGGCCTTCAGCCTTGCCTCGGCAGCGGCCTGCGCTGCCAGCACCAGTTCGTAATCGCTGCGCTGGGCGGCGCTGAAACGGCCATTGGCGGGGAAAGTTCGGGTGACATCGCAGGCATAACGCCCCACCGACGCGGCCGCATCGATCAGCACCAGATCGCCATCGCGGATCGGCCCGGTTTCGGTGACATAGTGCAGCGACGCCGCGTTGCGCCCGGCTGCCACGATGCTGTTGTAGGCAAGACCCGTGCCGCCAGCATTGGCAAAGCCTTCCTCCAGCAGCCGGCGCAACTGGCGCTCGCTCATGCCGGGTTTCACGCTGCGCATGGCCGCAACATGGCCGGCGCGAGTGGCGGCCATCGCCTTTTGCATCAGCTCCAGTTCGCGCGGTTCCTTCAAACTGCGCAACGCGGTCAAAAGGCCGGAGTGATCGCGAATGCTGGTGCCCGGCACCCGCGCGGCGATCTTGTGATACAGTTCCAGCGTTTCGGGCACCGGCGCATTGGCCGAAACCACCGGCCCCAGGAAATGCAGTTCCTTGGCGCGGGTGGCCAGCTGGGTCACCAGCCCGCCCAGCCGCGTGCTGCGCTGCACGCGCTGGATGCCGGTGCGCTGCTCGATCAGGCTTCCCAGGGGCAGGCGCTCCACGGTCACGCGCTCCACCTCGACATCGCGGGAAGGCAGGAACAGCCATTCCTTCACCACCGCCTCGCCGGGGGCCACCACCAGGATGGCGCCGGGTTCATCCATGATGCCGGTCAGCCAGGCGAAATCGCCATTTTGCGTGAACGGGGCCAGCAGCGTGTTGTCGGGCGCGTCGAACGCGGTGGCACCGTGAATCACCGCCAACCCGGTCTTCAACTCCGCCATCAGCCGCGCACGGCGGGCGCGATAGACATCGGGCGCGAACGGGCTGGTGCCCAGCGGCGCGCCATAGCCCGGGCCGGGCAGCAGCTGCGCGCCGGCGGGCGATGAGAGAGCGAAGGCGGCGGCCCCCGCCAGAAACTGCCTGCGTTCCATGTGATTGCCCCCAAATCCTGAACCCGCCAAGCGTGGCAGAAGCACGAGCCAACGTCCAGACGGGGCAATCGCGGTCTTGGCGCCCGTCAGCCCAGCAAGGATTGTGGCCCTGGCTGGGGCAACATCTTGGCCAGATCGGGCAGCGCTTGGTCGGGCAGTGCCACATCGTTTCCGCCCACAGACCACAAGGCGGCACCAATCAGGACCAGCAGCGCCAGCAGGATGATCGCCAGCCGCCGCAGCGGATTGGCCGGCGCCAGCAACGGCAGATCATGCACCCAGCTATCGGGTGGCGGCAGCGTATCGAAACGAATGCGCCAATGCTTGTTGTCGGTGCGGCGCAGATTGAGCCCTTCATCGCGGCGCACGCGCGTGATCGGGATGGCGCTGATATCGGCCTCCACATTGATCACCAGCCGCTTTTCATGGGCCGTCACCACCACCTCTTCGCGCCGGCCATCGCACAGCAACCGGCCCGAAAGGGGCCGGCTCTTGGCGCTTCGGCGGGCGGGCGGGGCTGACATTGGCACTATCCCTGCCAAGACATGGGGCTATCTGCAAGTCGCCAAACCGCCGCCCCCTGCAATGGTGTCGGGCGCGGGGTGCAGAGGGCGGGGGTGGCGGGAGCCGGCTTTTTTGGCTAAGCGCGGCGAGCCGCTGCTTGGGCGGCGCTGTTCGCAATCAAAGGCCACCAATGTCCGACCTCATCACCCTCACGCTTCCCGACGGTTCGCAGCGCCAGGTAACGCGCGGCACCACCGGCGCGGATGTGGCGGCCATCATCGGACCGGGCCTGGCCAAGGCGGCGCTGGCAGCCAAGGTTGATGGCGAACTGGTAGACCTGTCGCGCCCGATCGAAGCCGATTCAGCCCTGGCGCTGGTGACTGCGCGCGACGAAGCCGATGCGCTGGAACTCGCGCGCCACGATTTCGCCCATGTGCTCGCGGAAGCAGTTCAGGGCTTGTTCCCAGGAACACAGATCACGTTTGGCCCGTCGACAGACGATGGCTTTTATTATGATTTTGCCCCCGCCCCCGGCCGCGGCCCGTTCACCGAAGATGACCTGCCGGCCATCGAGGAGGCAATGCGCGCAATCATCAAGGCCGACAAACCGTTGCGCCGCGAAGTGTGGAGCCGCGCGCAATTGATCAGCCGCTGGAAGCAGCAGGGCGAGAATTTCAAGGCCGAATGGGCGGCCGAGCTGCCCGGTGACGAGGATCTGACCGTCTATTGGTCAGGCGATGACTGGCTCGACATGTGCCGAGGGCCGCACCTGCCCTCCACCGGCAAGCTCGACCCGCAGGCGTTCAAGCTTACGCGGGTTTCGGGCGCCTATTGGCGCGGCGATCAGAAGAACGCCATGCTCAGCCGCGTCTATGGCACCGCCTGGCTCAATAAGAAGCAGCTCGACGCTCATCTGCTGCGGCTGGAGGAAGCCGCCAAGCGCGACCACCGCAAGTTGGGTCGCGAGATGGACCTGTTCCATCTGCAAGAAGAAGCCCACGGTAGCGTGTTCTGGCACCCGCGTGGGTTCATCATCTATCGCGAGTTGGAGGCCTATATGCGCCGCCGGCTTGACCCGGCCGGATACCATGAGGTGAAAACCCCGCAGATCATGGACTCGCGCCAGTGGGAGCAATCCGGCCACTGGGGCAAATATCGCGAGAACATGTTTGTCATTCCCGATGAAGTGCCCAACACCGATGATGAAGGCCCGGTGGTCAGCAACGACGCGCAGTGGATGGCCCTGAAGCCGATGAACTGTCCGGCGCACGTGCTGATCTTCCGCCAGGGCATCAAGTCCTACCGCGATCTGCCGCTGCGCATGGCCGAAATGGGCTGCTGCCACCGCAACGAACCGCACGGCGCCCTGCACGGCCTGATGCGCGTGCGCCAGTTCACGCAGGACGATGGCCATATCTTTTGCCGTCAGGATCAGATCGTCGCCGAAATCGCGGCGTTCTGCGATCTGCTCGACGTGGTCTACAAGGATCTTGGCGGGTTCAGCTATGCCATCAAGCTGGCGCTGCGCCCCGAAAAGCGCTTTGGCAGCGATGCGATGTGGGACTGGTCCGAACAGTCGATGCGCGATGCCGTGAAAGCCACGGGACGCGACAACGCCGATTGGGGCTGGGAAGAACTGCCCGGCGAAGGTGCCTTCTATGCGCCCAAGCTGGAATTCCACCTGACCGACGCCATCGGCCGTACCTGGCAGGTGGGCACCATCCAGACCGATACGGTGCTGCCGGAACGGCTCGACGCGTCCTACGTGGGCGAAGACGGCAACCGCCACCGGCCGGTGATGCTGCACCGGGCCATATTAGGCAGCTATGAACGCTTCATCGGCATCCTGATCGAACATTTCGCCGGCTGGTTCCCGACCTGGCTGGCGCCCTGCCAGGCCGTGGTTGCCACCATCGTTTCGGATGCGGATGATTATGCCGGCACCGTGGCCGACACGCTGCGCAAGGCCGGCATCCGGGTGGAAACCGATCTGCGCAACGAGAAGATCAACCTGAAGGTGCGTGAACACAGCCTGCAGAAGGCGCCCTACATGCTGGTCGTCGGCCGCCGCGAGGCGGAAGAAGGCACTGTGGCGCTGCGCAGCCTGAAGGGCGGCGAGCAGAAGGTGATGCCGATGGCCGAAGCCGTGGCGCTGATCCAGGCCGACGCAACCCCACCCGATTTGCGCTGCGTCAAGGTTTAAGCTGCCGTTCGAGGAAGTCGGCTGTGGCGGCGTTCACCTGCGCCCAGCCGGCATGGCGCAGGAAATCGTGGATTTCGTTCGGGATCACCAGTTCCTCGAACGGAACGCCGCGGGCGCGCAGTTCGGCGGCGAGCGCAACCGTTTGGTTGATGCGCACATTGCGATCATCATCGCCGTGGATCAGCAGCGCCGGGCTGCGCCAGCCAGCCACCTGCGCCAGCGGCGATGACGTCCACGCCAGCCTGACCACATCATCACGAACAGTGTCACCGCCGGTCTTGATGGCCGGGCCCAGCCCTTCGATCATCACCCGCGAATAGTCATGCACGCCGTGGATATCGACGCCGGCTGCGAACACATCGCTGTTGCGGGTGAGCGCGTGTGCCACCAGATATCCGCCATAGCTGCCGCCCCAGATGCCGATGCGCGCGCCGTCGACATCGCTGCGTGCCTGCAGCCAGCGCGCCGCCGAGATCACATCCTGATACTCGCTGGCACCGCGCGCGCCGCCATCGGCCGGATGTTGAAAATCCCAGCCATAGCCAATGCCCAGCCGATAATTGACCGACAGCACGACAAAGCCGCGCGATGCCAGATACTGGTTCAGGGCATAGGCATTCGCATAATAACGCATGTAGCTGAACCCCAGCAGCATCTGGCGCGGCGGGCCGCCATGCACGAAAATCACCGCCGGGCGCTTGCCAACCTTGCCGGCCGGGCGAAACAACTGGCCGTGAATGGTGGTGCCATCAGGCGCTGCCCAAGTGACTTTTTCGGGCACCACCATTGCCGCGCCGGCATATTCTGCCGGAGTCGCTTGCCCGGCCAGCGTCTGGCAACGCGGCGCGCACCATTGCACCTGCCCCGCATCGGCGGCGCTGGCGGCGACCAGCGCAAGGCCATCATGGGTGGCCGCCGGCGTCGATTCAAGGCCGGTGCCGCTAGTGACTGGCTGCACCGGCCCGCCCGCGACATTCACGCGGAACACATGGCGACGGGTGTCATCGTCCTTGGCCGTGCCGGTGTTTGCCGAATAGAAGATCGTGCTGCCATCCGGGCTGAGCGCGACATGTTCCACCATGAAGCCATCGCCGGTCAGGCGTGTGGCGGCACCGCCGGCTGCGGGCACGCTATACAATTGCTGCCAGTTGGTGGCGGCCGACAGGAACACGAGCCGGTTCCCCGCCGCCCAGTGAAGATTGGCGCCGCCGGTCACATCGGGGAAGCTATCGCGCAGCGTGGCGGCGCTGGCCCAGGCCTGCCGCGCAGTACAGGCGTCCAGATCGGCCACCATGATCGCCCACGGCTGCGGCCGTGGCGCGGCATAACGGCCATAGGAATCCAGTCCCGGCCAGCGCCGGGTGAAGGCGATGCGCCGGCCATCGGGCGACCAGACCGGCGTACCATCGGTCCCGGTGCTGGCCGGCAAATAGCGGATCGGCTGGCCAGCGCCGCTGAAGATGCCAATCAACGCATGCCCTTCGCGGCGCGAGACATAGGCCAGCCTCGTGCCGTCCGGTGACCAGGCTAGGCTGTCCACCCGGCCGCGATCAAAGAACAGTCGGGCGAAGCCCGTGCCATCGGCGCCGACAGTCCATACTTGCCCGGCCTTTTCGCAGGCGATGGTGCCGCGTGCTGAAACGGCCGGCGCATCGCATTCGGCCAGTGCCTTGGCCGGTGCGGCACCGCCCGCATCGGCGCGCCACAGCATCACCTTGGGCTCATCCGGGCTGGCGGCGGGATTGGGCGCCAGATTGCCGGCTGCGGCCCAGTTGCCATCATGATCGCCACCGCGCACGAAGAACAGCGACTGACCATCAGGGCCGAACACCAACTGCGTCAGTTCTTGGCCGTCATCTTCGGCAAAGCCGGTCACCTGTACCGGCTGGCTGCCGGCACCCGCCGCCACCCAGATGTTGCGCACACCCGCTACTTCGCGCACCCAGGCGATGCGCTTGCCGTCGGGACTGGAAACGAGGCCGGAGGTGAAAGGATAGGCCATGGCCCCCTTCAGGCTCATCGGCGCCGCCGCCGATGGCGCAGCCAGGCCCCACAGCATGACTCCGGCAATCAGAAGCGTGCGCATTGGCTTTCCCCCCAGCTTGTAGCGATCATGCCGCAAGCCCGCGCAAACACAATAGCCGTCGCCCCCTGCGCCAATTGCGCCATTGGCGTTGGTGGCCTGCAAGGGATATGGAGGCGATCAGCCGTAATGGCCTGAAACTGGGGAGACCAAGATGATGCGTGCTGTTCTTGCTGCCGTACTGGCAACCGCCGTGATCCTGCCGGCCACCGTCGTCGTCGCCGGCCCGATCGAAGATCGCAAGGCCATAATGAAGGGCAACGGCCGTGACACCAAGATGGCCGGCGACATGCTAAAGGGCGTTGCGCCGTTTGATGCCGCCATGGCCAATAAAATTCTTGCCAACTATGCCGCCGCCGCAAAGACCTTCCCGGCGTATTTCCCGGCTAATTCCAAGACCGGCGGCGAAACCGAAGCCTCGTCGGCGATCTGGTCGATGCCGGCGGACTGGAAGATCGCCACCGACAAGTTCCAGAAGGACACCGCTGCCGCCGTCGCCCTTAAGCCAGCCGATGCCGCCAGCTTCGGCAAGGCGTTCGGCATGGTGACGGCCAACTGCAAGAGCTGCCACGAAGGCTTCCGCATCAAGAAGGGCTGAAATGAAGCGGCTGCTGGCCAGTCTGTTCGGGTTGGCAACTCTGGGCGCGCTGGCGGGCTGGTTCGTCACCGCGCCGCAGCCGTTAGCGCCGGCTGAACGGGCGCAGCGCCCGGGCGATCCCGCCCGCGGCGCTCGCCTGTTCCATGTTGGCGGCTGCGCCAGTTGCCATGCCGCCAAAGGCGCCAAGGGGCCTGACCGCCTGCGCCTTGGCGGCGGCGCGGTGCTGGCGACGCCATTCGGTGATTTCCAGCCACCCAATATCTCACCCGGTCCGGACGGCATCGGCAGCTGGAGCTTGGCCGAGTTCGACAACGCCATGCGCCGCGGCATCAGCCCGGATGGCCGGCATTATTATCCGGCCTTCCCCTACACCAGCTATGCCAGGATGAAGCCCGGCGACGTCGCCGATCTGTTTGCCTATCTCGCCCGGCTGCCTGCCGTTGCCGGCAATCCTCCCGCCGGGGCCATCTCCTTTCCGTTTAACATCAGGCGCGGCATCGGCCTCTGGAAGCGCCTGTATCTCGATCCTGCGCCCATTGTGGCCCTGCCCGCCAATGCCCCGGCAGCGGTACGGGCCGGCCAGTATCTGGTGGAAGGGCCGGGCCATTGCGGCGAATGTCATAGCCCGCGTGATGGTTTTGGCGGCCCCGATCGCGCCCGCTGGCTGGGCGGAGCAGCTGATCCTGAGGGGAAAGGTCAAATCCCCAACATCACGCCCGGCAAGCTGGGGTGGAGCGCAGGCGAAATCGCCGACTATCTGAAGACCGGTTTCACCCCCGAGTATGACAGCGTGGGCGGCACCATGGTGGAGGTTCAGGCCAACATGGCGGAATTGCCGGATGAAGACCGCGTCGCCATTGCCGCTTATCTGAAAGCGGTTCCTGCCATAGAACCGTGACAAATTTGGTCGCTGCTCAAATTAACGTGTGTGCGCCCTTGGCCAGCGGCTGTCTTGCCTCTATATGGCACCCTTGAGAGGGCGTTGGTTTGTCTGCGGGCGAGCCGGAATGAAGGAATGATGTGAATGCAGACGTCTGGCCCGGTCATCCGCAGCCGCCCCACCGCTCGCCCGCTGGCAGTTGCTGCGCTGCTGGGCGCATCGCTGTTCAGCTTGTCGCCGGCTGCTGCTGAAACGTTGCAGGGCGCGCTGGCCAAGGCCTATCAAACCAACCCGACGCTGAACGCCGCCCGCGCCAACCAGATGGCCACGGACGAGAATGTACCGATCCAGCGCGCTGCCGGCCTGCCCAGCGTCCAGATCAACTCCACCTTCAATGAAAACGTGCTGATTCCCGGCGGCCAGTTCGTCATTATCCCACGCACCCTTAGCACACAGGGTCAATTGAACGTGCCGATCTACCAGGGCGGGCTGGTGAAATTCGGCGTGAAGGCTGCTGATGCCCGCGTGCTGGCCGGTGCAGAGACGCTGCGCGGCACCGAAGCCAGTGTATTCAGCCAAGTGGTCGCCGCCTACAATGATGTGCTGCGCGACGCCCAGATCGTTGAGCTTAACCGCAACAATGTGAATAACCTCGAGGTAAACCTCCGCGCCACGCAGGACCGGTTCGAAGTGGGCGATCTCACCCGCACCGATGTCGCCCAGTCCGAAGCCCGGCTGTCCCAGGCGCGCGCCGATTTGCGCAATGCCGAAGCCAATCTGATCGGCTCCAAGGAACGCTACATCCAGCAGGTGGGTGAAGTGCCGGCCGATCTGAGCCAGCCGCCGCCGCTCCCCGGCCTGCCGGCCAGTGTTGATGAGGCGGTGGAACTTGCCATCAAGGAAAACCCCGATATCGCCGCCGCCACGAAGAACAGCGAAGCTGCCGGCTTCGATGTGAAGGCGGCCCGCGCCAGCCGGCTGCCCACCTTGTCGGGTTTTGGAACCTTTAACCGCAACGACAACTTCGGCGGCGCCCGCGCCCAGATTCCGATCAACATACCGGCTACCCAGGAATCCGCCGTGATCGGCGCCCAGCTGCAATTGCCGCTATATCAGGGCGGCCGACCCTCAGCACAGATCCGCCAGGCTCAGGCGCGGCGGACGGCGGCGATGGAAAACCAGATCGCCACCGAACGCGGTGTCATCCAGCAGGTCCGTGCCTCCTTCGCGAGCTGGCGCGCCAGCCTGGACGTGATTAAGTCAGCTGAATCTGCCATTGCCGCCAACAGCCTTTCCCTTGAAGGCGTGCGCGCTGAAAATGGCGTGGGCAACCGCACCATTATCGAAGTGCTGAACGCTGAACAGGAATTGATCAACGCCAAGGTGATCCTGGCCACGGCTCGCCGCAACGCCTATGTCGCTGGCTTCACCCTGCTGGCCGCCATGGGCAATGCCGAAGCCCGCGATCTCGATCTGCAGGGCATCACCCTGTACAACGCCAAAGATCATTACCGCCGTTCGAAAGGCGAGTTCCTCGACTGGACCGGTCACGACGCGCCGATGATTCGCTCCACCCGCACGGTGACGACGCCGGCACAGGATGCCACGATCACAGCCGGTCAGGATACGGCCGTCGCTGCGCCGAAGTAAGTGCGGTTTACTGAAGCCGCGGCTTCAACCAATCCACCCAGCGCCGCCACACGTCGCGGGCGCGGATCGGATCGGCGGGGCTGTGACCGGGCACCGGATAGGCGACGAACTTTACCTCCACCTTGTTGTCCGACAGGGCGCGGTACAATTTGTAGGCCTGCGGGATCGTAACCCGCCAATCGCCGACATCGGCCATTATCAGTGTCGGCGCGCGCGCCTTCCACGCCTGGAAGATGGGTGACTGGCGCGAATAGCTGGCCATGTTGTCGCCCACGAACGGTGACGGGCCATATTGCGCGGCCCGCCCGCGGTTGCTGTCCGCGGTGGTGTATTGATCAAGGATATCGGTGACGGGCGCGCCAGCAACGGCCGCTTTCCACGCCTGCGGATAGGCGCCTATCAGCCAACTGGTCATCATGCCGCCGTAAGACCAGCCGCTTACTGCCATGCGCTTATCGTCGATGAGACCACGGCGTTTCAGCTCGGCAACGCCGGCCATGATATCACGGCCGGGCCCGGCGGTGGCATCACGGATGATGGACTGCTGGAACTTGTACCCGCTGTTGTTGCTGCCGCGATAATTGGGCTCGAGTACGATCCAGCCCTGCGCCGCCAATATTTGCGACGAGGTACTGAACGTCTGGCGTGACGCCGACACCGGCCCACCGTGGATGTAGAGTACCAGCGGCCGCTTCTGCCCCGGCTGGTAATCGGGCGGATAGGTGATCACACCATCGGCCGTGTAACCGTCGCTTTTCCACGTCAGCGTTTCCTGCCGGCCCAAGGTCACACCGTCGGTCACAGTTTGCAGGCTGGTCAACTGAGCCAGCTTCCGGCCGGATGACGGCAGCAGAAACAGTTCCGCCGGGCGGGTGGCAGTGGAAGCAGTGAAGGCAATGCTACCATCACTGCCGATATCGGCGCTGCCGGGATCGAGGGCACCCAGATCCAGCTTGGTCGCCTTGCCATCCTTCGCTAGCCATAAGCCATTGCTTGTACCATCGGTGCCGGCCAGCACCACTGTCTGACTGTCGGGCAACCAGCCCAGCAATTCCACGGCCACATCCAGATCCGGCGCTGCATCGCGCGGTGTGCCGCCCGACGACGGCGCGATCATCACCCGGGCCTGATGCGCCGGCACGCCATCGCGCGCCATGCCAAAGGCCAGGCTGCGGCCATCCGGTGACAGCGCCGGTACGCGCACACTGGTGGGGGTGGGCAGCAACAACTGCACGCTGCCCGTTTCCACATCCACCCGCATCAGGCGGCTGGTGTCGGCATCGCCGGTGGCCGGTGTTCGCGCCTGCACGAAGATCAGGCTGGCGCCATCGGGCGTCCAATTGATCTGGCTCGGCGCGCCCGTGGGCGGCAGGCCCAGCGGCAGCGAGCGCGGGCCGCTGGTAAGGCGTTTCGTGGCCCCTGTCGCCACGGCGACGGTCCAAATGTGGATGGGCTTGCGCGCGGCGCGATCGAGAAAGCTGTGGTTCCCCACTTCGAACCCGTCTTCAAAGCGAGAATCGCCGGTCCTTTCCGGTTCCTCATCGGCGGCGGCAAAGGCCAGGCGGCTACCATCGGGCGCCCAAGCAAACTGCGTCACCGGCGTCTTGCCGCTGGTCAACGCCCGCGCATCGCCGCCATCCATCGGCAGCACATGCACCTGAGCACGGCCACTGGCATCCTGGGCCAGAAAGGCGATACTGCGGCCATCGGGCGACCAACGCGCACTGCCCACTCCCATGCGGCGGCTGAGCACCCGGCTGGCCTTGGTGGCCACATCGATCAGGGTCAGTTCGCCTTCCCAGCGATTGTCTTTCAGATTGGCGCGGGCCACCACGCTGAGCACCGCCTTGCCATCTGGCGACAATTGCGGATCACCGATGCGCACGATCTTTGGCAGATCATCCGGTGAAAAGCGCCGGTCCTGCGCCACGGACGGCATGGCTACTGCCAATGCAATTGCCACCGTCGCGCCGCGTGTGATCGTGCGCGGATTCACCGTCATCATTGTCATGTCTTGCCCCCGAAAAGCGCGTCCTGCCGCCTTTTCAGGCAAAGCCTAACAGCCAGCCCACGCTTGCACAATGTTGCCGCCACGGCGCGGCTTGCCATGTGACAAGCCCGTGCCCGGCTGGTAGCCTGCGGCTTGATGGATATCAGTTTCTGGGACGGCGTGTTGCGCGGCGGCACCATGGTGCTGCTGGCACTGCTGGCGTGGAATTTCGGCAAGGGTTGGCGAGCGTCACTGACCTCGCGGCTGGGCGTGCTGCTGACGATCGCCGCGTTGGGCTATCTTTACTTGCCCGCACTGTCTGCCGAACTGACCGACGCCTGGTGGCGGGTGCCGTTGCACCTGTCGGGCATGGCCGCGCCGGCGCTGTTCTGGCTGTTTGCCTTGAGCTGGTTCGATGATGAGTTTGAACTGCGCCCTGGGCACGGTCTGACGGTGGGCTTGCTGGTGTTGAGTGGCACGATCAGCGCCTACCTGGGCTTCCCCGGCCAATGGCCACGGCCGCTCATGGCGGCGTTCTGGCCCATCCCCAGCCTGATCTTCGCGGCGCTGGGCGTAGCCGCGGCCCTGCGCGGGCGGGATGATGATCTGGTGGAACTACGCCGCCGGGCGCGGCTGGTGCTGGCCATCAGCATCGGTCTGGTCATCATGATCGTGGTGGGGGCGGAGCTGGCGCTGCCGAGCTGGCCGCCGCCCTTGTGGTGGCGGCTGGTCAATGCATCTGCGCTCTTGCTGCTCACCACCGCGGTTGCCTTCACCCTTTTTGGCTGGCGCGATGCCAGCCTGCTGCTGCCACCGGCCAGGCCGGCCGAACCCGCGTCACCGCCCGAAGCCGACGATTCGATGCTGCTGGCCAGGCTGGCCACACTGATGGGGCAGGAGCGGCTTTACCGGCGGGACGGGCTGACCATCACCGCCGTTGCTGCGCGGCTGGGTGTGCCCGAATATCGCCTGCGCCGCGCGGTGAACCAGGGCCTGGGGGCGCGCAACTTCAACGCCTGGCTGAACGAGTTCCGCATTGGCGAGGCCAAGGCCGCACTGGCCGACCCGTCTCAGCGCGAGGTGCCGATCCTGACCATCGCACTCGATGCGGGTTTCGGCAGCCTGGCGCCGTTCAACCGGGCCTTTCGCGCTGATACCGGCTGCACACCGACCGAATATCGCGCGAAAATGCGCGCTGACTGATCGATTCTGCAAAATCGACCGGTTGAATCCGCAAATGCGCGGCGCAGCAGCCGCTGGAAAGACTGATGACGGGGTCGCAACGAAAGGACGCCCCCATGACTGACAACCCAATGACCCTGATCGACGCCGCACTGCGCGTGTTTCCCGATGTCTTCCTGTTCGATGGCGGCCGCTATGTGGTGGCCACGCTGATTATGACCGCCATTATCGCGCTGGTCATGCGCTCGCCGCTGCGCGTGCGCCGCTTGCAGACCCGGCAGGCCACCATGACCGACCGTCAGCGCGAACTGCTGGCATCGTTTCGCAGCGTCGTTATCTATGCGCTGGTGGCAACGCCGTCGCTGTGGCTCAGGGCCAATGGCTTTGGCGGTGGCTTTTATCAGGCCGAGCCGTCATGGGCCGAAACCCTGGCCTGGGTCGGCGTGCTGCTGGTCGCGCACGACACTTGGTTCTACTGGATCCACCGCACCATCCACCACCGCCGGCTGTTCCGCCATTGCCATGGCCTGCACCACAAATCGGTGACGCCTACGCCCTTTGCCGCCTACAGCTTCAATTGGCTTGAAGCCGTGTTCGAAGCGCTGTTTGTGTCGCTGTGGGTGACGTTCGTGCCGACGCCTTTCCTGCCCATGTTTATCTTTCTGGGCATCATGATCCTGCGCAACGTGATGGGTCACTGCGGCGTGGAACTGATGCCGAAGGGCTTTGCCGATCACTGGTTCTGGGGGCTGTTTGCCACCACCACTCACCATGATCTGCATCACAACGGCAGCTTCAATCACAATTTCGGCCTGTATTTCACCGTATGGGATCGGCTTATGGGCACCGAACACCCGCGCTATCGCGAGATTTTCCGCGACGTGACGAACCGCCCGCTGGCGCACCGGGAGCAACCAAGGCCGGCCTGAACGGCTCAGCCAGCTCTTACAAGCGTGCCGGCACCCTTGCGCGTGAAGATTTCCAGCAGCAGCGCGTGGGGGATGCGCCCATCGAGAATGACCGCGGCGTCCACCCCCGAATCCACGGCAGCCACGCAGGTTTCCAGCTTGGGGATCATGCCGCCGGTGATGGTGCCATCAGCAATCAGCCCGGCGATATCGCCCGGCGTCAGATCGGTCATCAGTGCGCCCGCCTTGTCGAGCACGCCGGCCACGTCTGTCAGCAGGAACAGGCGGGCGGCGTTCAGCGCGCCGGCAATGGCGCCCGCCATCGTATCGGCGTTGATGTTGTAGGTATGGCCATCCTTGCCCACGGCCACCGGCGCAATCACTGGCACGATGCCGGCGCTGGTCAGCGTGTCGATGATGCTGCGGTCAACGCTGGCCGGTTCGCCCACGAAGCCGAGATCCACGGCCTGTTCGATGGCGCTGCCGGGATCCTTGGTGGTGCGCTCTACCTTGGTGGCAGTCACCAGTCCGGCATCCTTGCCGCTGATGCCCACCGCGCGGCCACCGGCCTGGGCGATGTGCGCGACGATTTCCTTGTTGATGCTGCCGGCCAACACCATTTCCGCCACCTCGGCGGTCGCAGCATCAGTGACGCGCAGGCCATCGACGAAGCGGCTTTCGATCCCCAGCCGCTTCAAGAGATTGCCGATCTGCGGCCCGCCACCATGCACCACCACCGGGTTGATGCCTACGGCCTTCAACAGCACGATATCCTCAGCAAAATCCCGGGCCCGTTCGGCGTCGCCCATAGCGTGGCCACCATATTTCACCACAAAGGTCTTGCCGGCATAGCGCTGCAGATAGGGCAAAGCCTCGATCAGCGTTTCCGTTTTGGCAAGCATGTCGGGGTGAGGTGCGTGTGCGCTCATGGGAAATCGCCTTATTGGGGATGGCCGAGCAATTCCAGCGCCATCTTGCCTCCCACCGGCACCGCCGCCCACTGCTGGCTCACCTCGGCGATGCGGTTCCGGACGGCGATTAGCAGGGTACCGGTGATCGGCAGTGGTGTGTCGCCGCGCTCTTCACAGGTGGTGGCATACAGCGCGATGAATTCATCATCGGGCAGCACGGTCTGGCTCCAGCCTTCACCCTGAAACATCTCGACCAACCGCTCGACGCTTTGCGCGGTCCGATCTTCGATGCCGGTGCGGAAGCCGCCATCACTGCCGTCGGCAATCAGATGCAGGAAGCCAGCGGCTTCGACGGTCGATTCCACCGCCCAATGCACCATGTCATGCGGGATGATGCCCTGTTTCGGGCAATTGATAGGAGGGCGCGGGCCATCGGCAGCAAGGATGTCGAGCCGGTCATACTTGCCAGCGCCCTTGGTGAAAACCAGCTTCACCGCGTCGGCACGGGCTCTGCGCCCGAGTAGTCATAAAAGCCCCGACCAGATTTGCGGCCATACCAGCCGGCCTCGACATATTTCACCAGCAGTGGCGCCGGGCGGTACTTGGGATCGCCAGTGCCATCCTGCATCACCTTCATGATGCTGAGCAGCGTATCCAATCCGACGAAATCGGCCAGTGTCAGCGGTCCCATTGGGTGGTTGGCGCCCAGCTTCAGGCCGGTATCGATATCCACGACGCTGCCGACGCCGTCGCCCAGCGCGAAAATCGCCTCGTTCAGCATCGGACAGAGCACACGGTTGACGATGAACGCGGGCGCATCACCAGCCAGGATCGCGGTCTTGCCCAGTTTCGCGGCAAAGCCCTGCATGGCCGCCGTGGTTTCAGGAGAGGTGGCGAGGCCGGGGATGATCTCCACCAGCGCCATCAGCGGGACCGGATTGAAGAAGTGCAGCCCGCAGAAACGGTCAGCCCGCCCCGTCGCGGCGGCCAGCCGGGTGATGGAGATGGAACTGGTGTTGCTGGCCAGCAGCGCCTCTGGCTTCAGCACGTCCTTCAGGCCGGCAAAGATCTGGCCCTTGATGGCTTCGTTCTCGGTCGCGGCTTCGATCACCAGATCGGCGCTGGCGAAATCACCGTTGCTGGTGGTCAGCGTGATGCGGGCCAGTGCGGCATCGGCCTCACCTTGCGTCAGCACGCCCTTACCCACCTGGCGGCCCATGTTCTTTGCGATGGTCGCCTTCGCCGCTGCGCAGCGTTCCATCGCCACGTCAGACAGGATCACCTCATAGCCGGCCTGCGCCGCCACATGGGCAATGCCATTGCCCATCAGGCCTGCGCCGATTACCCCGATGGTCTGCATGTCGCTTGGCTCCTGTCTTGCCGAAATTCCGTTGGGGGGCGATAGCAGGGCAATGAGAAGACTGGAAGGCAAGACCGCCCTGATAACCGGCGCCGCGCGCGGCATCGGTGAAGCCATCGCCCGCCGCTTTTCCGTCGAAGGCGCGATGCTGTGGGTGACCGATATCGATCCCGCCGGGCAGGCCGTTGCAGACAGCATTGGCGGGCGCTTCGCCCTGCTCGACGTGGCCGACGAGGCGGGGTGGGCCAAAGTAATGGCTGATGTGATGGCCGAGGTCGGTACGCTCGACATCCTCGTCAACAATGCCGGCATCACCGGGTTCGAGGGCGCGCCGGCCGCGCATGATCCCGAACATGCCAGCTTGGCCGATTGGCGCCATGTCCACAGCGTCAATCTCGATGGCACCTTCCTTGGCTGCCGCGCCGCCATCCGGGCGATGCGGCCCAAGGGGAAAGGCAGCATCATCAACATCTCGTCGCGTTCCGGCATTGTCGGCATTCCGGCGGCGGCGGCCTATGCGTCGTCGAAGGCGGCGGTGAGGAACCACAGCAAATCCGTCGCGCTGTGGTGCGCGAGCCAAGGCCTCGCCATCCGCTGCAACTCCATCCATCCGGCCGCGATCATGACGCCGATGTGGGAGCCCATGTTGGGTTCAACGCCGGCGGAACGCGAAGCCGCAGTCAAGGCCTTCGTCGCCGACACGCCGCTGAAGCGCTTTGGCACAGCCGACGAAGTTGCCGCCATGGCTGCCTATCTCGCCAGCGATGAAAGCGGCTATACGACGGGCAGCGAATTCCATATTGATGGCGGGATCTTGGCCGGCTCGGCCGCATCGCCAGAATGATGATGCTTCAGCCCTATCGAATTAATAGGGTATAATGCCGGATTCATGCTACAAGGATGCTGTTGGAATGCTTTGACAGGGCAACACCCGACGTGACCAATCTTTGGTCTGAAGAGGAAAAGCTCATGAAAACATTCATCCGTATCTTGATTCTTGGCGCCACTTCACTTTCTCTGGCGGCCTGCTCGCAGACCACCAAGGAAGAAACCAACGAAGCCGCCAATTCCGCCGCCGATGACACCGCTGCCAACGCCGAAAAGGCCGGTGACGCGATCGAGAAGGCCGGCGATGACGCCAGCGCTGCCATCGACAAGGCTAGCGAGAATGCTAGTGATGCGGTGGAGAAGGCCGGCGACAAGGCCGCTGCTTCCGCAGCCGATGCCAAGCAGAACACCGGCGAAGCCATCGAAGAAGTTGGCAAGGACATGCAGCAGCCGAAATAACGGCCACTGCTGAACAAATTGGGGGCAGCCCGGCCACACGGCCAGGCTGCCCCTTCTTGCGTCAGTTCACATTGCGCTCGCGCCCGGCCCAGAACGGTTCGCGCAGGTCCTTTTTCAGGATCTTGCCACTGGGGTTGCGCGGCAGCGCCTCGATGAAATCGACACTCTTGGGCACCTTGTAGCCAGCGATGCGGTCCCGCGCGAAGGCAATGAGTTCTTCCGGCGTCAGGTCGGCCTTTTTCACGACGATCGCCTTCACCGCCTCGCCCCATTTTTCGTCGGGCACGCCGATCACGGCGCAATCGGCCACGGCGGGATGTTCGTGCAGGGCGTTCTCCACTTCGGCCGGATAGATGTTCTCCGCACCCGAAACGATCATGTCCTTCACGCGATCGTGGATATAGAGATAGCCATCGGCATCGAGGTAGCCGGCATCGCCGCTGTGATACCAGCCGTCGATCAGCACCTTGGCGGTGGCCTCGGGCTTGTTGTGATAACCGGTCATGTTGCCGGGCGAACTGATCAGGATCTCCCCTACTTCACCTGTCGGCAGATCATTGCCATTGCCGTCGATGATGCGGATCCGATCGCCGGGATAGGGCTTGCCGCAGCTGCGCATGCGGTCGTTCCCGGCCGGATCATGATCTTCGGGCGGCAGCCAGGTGACACTGGCCGACGTTTCGGTGGCGCCATAGACCTGCACGAACAGGGCGCGCGGAAAGGCCAGGATCGACCGCCGCAACACTTCAAGCGGGATCGGCGAGGCCCCGTAATACAGCTCCCGCACACAGCTGAGATCGGCCGGAGTCGTTTCCAGATACTGGCAGATCGCCAGCAGCACCGCCGGCACAAGCACCAAGCGGGTGATACGTTGTTCAACAATGGCGCCAACAATGGCAGCAGTGTCGGGGCGCGGCAGGATCGCCGAAGGCGCTCCGTGGGCCATGCCCATCAGCAACCACAGCGAACCACTGACATGAAACACCGGCATCGCCACCAGCGAGACGTCGTCATCCTGCCACGGGCCAAGGGCTGTGCCTTCCAACCGGTCTGGCTTGGCGACGGCCGCCAGCAATTGCCGGTGCGACAGCAGTGCGCCCTTGGGAAAGCCGGTGGTGCCGCTTGTATACATCTGCACAGCGATGTCGTCGGGCTGTGCAGCAATGGCGGCCGTATCGGGCGCTTGTGCCATCACATATTCGGCAAAGGTCGCCCGGCCATCGTGCGGTGCATCGAGCAGCAACACGGTTTCCAGCCCGGTTGTCGCTTGGGCCGCGGTCACCAGCGGCAGGAAAGCGCCTTCCGAAACCAGCACATTGATTCCGGCATCGCCCAGCACATAGGCGATTTCCCGCGCCACCAGCCGGGCATTGATTGCCACCATCACCGCGCCCATCCGGAAACAGGCACACATCAGTGTGGCGAACTCCGGGTGATTGATCGCCAGCCAACCGACCCGGTCACCTTTCTGCACGCCCAGCGCCCGCAACGCCGTCACCGCCCTCCGTTCGCGATCATGAAGTTCGGCAAAACTCCAGCTGACGCCGTCGGCCTGGACGGCGGCCTTGTCGGGCGTGGTCGTCGCATAATGCGCAGATATATCCGCAAGCGTTTTGAACATAGGGTTCCCATTTATCCCTGCAACGATACTGCCGAAAGGCCGTACATTTTGCCACCCGCCATTGCGGGAAGCGCTTGCCGTCTGTAAGGGCCACGGCCATGGATAATACCGTTGTTGCCTTCGTGAACATCTTCACCATGATCACCGAAGTTGTGATCTGGGGCCTGATCGTCTGGGCGATCTCAAGCTGGCTGGTCGCCTTCAACGTGGTCAATACCCGCAACCGCTTTGTCAGCGGCGTGCTGGATGCGCTCGACAAAATCTATGGGCCGATGGTGCGCCCGATCCGCCGCATCCTGCCGGATTTCGGCGGCATTGATCTGTCACCGCTGGTGTTGTGGCTGCTGCTGCGCGGCCTGCAGATTCTGGTGCCGGCGCTGGTGCTGGATTCGACAAGGCTGCTGCAATGAATGCTGTTCTGATTGACGGCAAGGCACGCGCCGCGGCGCTGCGCGCCGAAGTGGCGACCGGTGTCGCCACGTTTATCGCCGCCCATGGTCGCGCGCCGGGTCTCACTGTTGTGCTGGTTGGCGATGATCCGGCCAGCGCGGTCTATGTTGGCTCCAAGGGCAAGGCCACGCTTGAGGCAGGGATGATCTCCGGCGAATATCGCCTGCCGGCCGATACCCCGGAAGCCGATCTGCTCGCCTTGATCGCTACCTTGAACGCCGATCCGGCAGTGGATGGCATCCTCGTCCAGATGCCGCTGCCTAAGCATATCGACAGCGATCGAGTGATCGCCGCCATCGATCCCGCCAAGGATGTCGATGGCCTGCACCCGATCAACACCGGCCTGCTGGTCAGTGGCCGCGACGGATTGGTGCCGTGCACGCCGTCGGGCTGCATGCTGCTGATCAATGAAACGATGGGCAATATCGCCGGTGCCGAAGCCGTGGTGATCGGCCGCTCCATCCTGGTAGGCAAGCCGATGGCTGCACTGCTCACCAACGCCAGCGCCACCGTCACCGTCGTGCACAGCCGCACCCGCGATCTGGCCGGCCATGTGGCGCGCGCCGAGATTGTCGTGGCCGCCGTGGGTATCCCCGGCGTGGTGAAGGGCGAATGGATCAAGCCGGGTGCCTGCGTGATCGATGTCGGCATCAACCGTATCGCCTTGCCCAATGGCAAGACAAGGCTGGTCGGTGATGTTGATTTCGACGGCGCGCTTGCCCGCGCCGGCTGGATCACCCCGGTGCCTGGCGGCGTCGGCCCCATGACCATTGCCTGCCTGCTGGCCAACACGTTGAAGGCCGCAAGGATCCGGGCTTGGGCGCGGGCCGACGGATGAATTTCAGCGATCCGCTTGTCCAACTGTTCATTTCCGCGTTCGTCACCCTGTTCGTGGTGATAGATCCGCCGGGCTGTGTGCCAATCTTTTCCAGCCTCACAGCCGGCACCACCCCCAGGCACCGGTTCGACATGGCGATCCGTTCCAGCCTGATTGCAGGCGGCGTGTTGATCGCCTTCGCGCTGGGCGGCGAAGCCTTCCTGTCGGCGCTGGGCATCACCCTGCCCGCTTTCAAGATCGCCGGCGGCCTTATGGTGTTCGTCATCGCCATCGACATGGTCTTCGAAAAGCGCACCCAGCGCCGGGAGAGCCGCGCCGAAGAGGTAAAATCCGCCGCCGATGCAGCTGGAAAACCGCTGGAAGAAGAGGATATCTCGGTCTTCCCCATGGCCATTCCGATGCTGGCCGGTCCCGGCTCCATCGCGTCGGTGATGCTGCTGTCGGCGCGCACCGGCGGTGACGTGGCGCAGGAAGCCGTGGTGCTCGGCGCACTGGTCACCGTGCTGCTGCTCACTCTGCTTTGTCTGCTGGCCGCCGGCCCGATCATGAAGTTGATGGGCGCCAAGTTCGAGGGTGCGCTCACCCGTCTGCTGGGCGTGGTGCTGGCGGCGCTGGCGGCGCAGTTCGTCATCGATGGCATCAAGCAGAGCTTTGGCCTGTAGCTCGACACGTCTGATTGCGCGGTTCACTATATTCCTGCAACCACAGGAGACACGCACATGCCCTCAGCTCTCATCATCGGTGCCTCGCGCGGCATCGGCCTTGGCCTTGCCCAGGAACTGATCGGCCGCGGCTGGGAGGTGGTGGCCACCCAGCGCAGCCCGTCACCGGCACTGGCCGCCACCGGTGCGCTGGTGGCCCTGGTCGACATCGACGACAGCAACACCGTGACGGCGCTGGCTAACAGCCTTGCCGGCAAGACGTTCGATCATGTGTTGATCAATGCCGGGGTGAGCGGCGGACGCGGCGACACGGCCAGCACAGTAAGCCGCGAGGCAATGGCACAATTGTTCTGGACCAACGCCATTGCTCCCATCCGCGCCGGCCGCATCCTGCTGCCGCTGGTGAAGGAAGGCGGCTCGATCGGCTTCATGACCTCAATCCTGGGGACGGTTGGCGGCCGCAACCATGCCCACGCCGAACTCTACAGCGCATCCAAAGCGGCGCTAAACAGCCTTAGCCGGGGCTTTGCCGTGCTGGATGTGGGCAGCCGAGCCGTTGCCGTGCTCAATCTGCACCCGGGCTGGGTCAAGACCGACATGGGCGGCCCTGATGCCGATATCGATGTCGCCACCAGCGTAAAGGGCCTGGCGGATGTGATCGCCGCTGCGCACCCGCCCGGCCAGGTCTATGTCGACTACAAGGGCAGCAGCATCCCCTGGTAAGATGGCGAACAGAAAACGGGCGCCGCTCTGGTGGAGCGGCGCCCGTTTTCTGTCAGTAGGGCCGGTCGTGCCGGCCCCAGCTGGGTCAGGCAGCAACGCTGTTGGGTCAGCGGCGGGCCGCGACGCAGACCATACCAAAACCGGCAAGCAGCATCAGTCAGGTGGACAGTTCCGGAACCGTGCCATCGGTGAGGGCGTTGTCGAGGATCGGACCGCAGGCTTCGTTGTTACCCGTGGCGCTGAACACCAGGCTCATCGTGCCCCAGCTGGTGGGCACGAACGACAGCACATAGCTCAGAAACGGACGGGTATGGTTGATGCTTTCGCTGTAAATGCCAAAACCGCTGACCAGACCGGTGGTGCCAAAAGCAGTCTGAAAGCCCGAAGATGAGACGCTGGCGATGTTGTCCGGCTCGGTGAAGTTCAGCGCGAAATTGAACGTGCCGGTACCATTCAGATGCTGATTGCCGCTGACGTCGAACGACACGGTGATGAGGCGGCCTGCGGTGAAGCTGATGAAATCGCTGGTAATCGAAGAAATATTGGACCAACCAATGAGATCGAGGCAACGATCGGCCAAGCCAGCGCACAGCACGCCAACTTGGTTTTTATTGACCACATCAACGCTGCCCGTGACCGTGAAGCCCGCAACATTGGTCACGCTCTTGCCGGTCGTCACGCCATCGAAATTCTGGCTAAAGATGGTGACGGCCGAAGCCGGCATGGCCGCGCTGGCCAATTCAGGAACAATAGCAGGTCCATACAGGACAGTGCGGCGCCTTGCCAACGCCGTCACAGTGCGCAAATGCGGCCCTGGTTGCGCCCAAGCGGGACGATTTCATCAGTCCACGGCGAACAGGGATCCAAAAGGCTCAGCGCCCGTCGCGTCGCCCCAACAGCCGCAGCCGCAGTGCGTTCAGGCGGATGAAGCCAGCCGCATCGCGCTGATCATAAGCGCCGCGATCATCTTCAAACGTCACGATGCCTGCCGAATACAGGCTGTACGGCGATTTGCGCCCGACCACGCCCACATTGCCCTTGTACAGCTTAAGCCTCACTGTACCGGTCACCTTGGCCTGGCTGTGATCGATGGCCGCCTGCAGCATCTCGCGCTCCGGGCTGAACCAGAAGCCATTATACAGCAGCTCCGCATATTTCGGCATCAGCTCATCCTTCAGATGCGCCGCGCCGCGATCGAGCGTGATCTGTTCGATCCCGCGATGGGCGATGTGCAGTATGGTGCCGCCCGGCGTTTCATACATGCCACGCGACTTCATGCCGACAAACCGGTTTTCCAGCAGATCGAGCCGGCCAATGCCATGGCGCTTGCCCAATTCGTTCAGCTTCGCCAGCAGCGTCGCCGGGCTCAGCCCCTCGCCATTGATCGCCACCGCATCGCCGCTCTGGAAATCGATGGTGATGTATTCCGGCGTGTCCGGCGCCTCTTCCGGGTGATCGGTGCGGCTGTAGACATAATCCGGCACTTCTTCCCACGGATCTTCCAGCACTTTGCCCTCGCTGGAGGTGTGCAGCAGGTTGGCATCGGTCGAAAACGGGCTCTCGCCGCGCTTGTCCTTAGCCACCGGGATCTGGTGCTGTTCGGCAAAGGCGATCAGCGCCTCGCGGCTGTTCAAGCTCCATTCCCGCCACGGCGCGATGATGCGGATATCGGGCGCAAGCGCATAATAGCCCAGCTCGAACCGTACTTGGTCATTGCCCTTGCCCGTCGCCCCGTGGGACACCGCATCGGCACCGGTCATCTTGGTAATCTCGATCTGGCGCTTGGCAATCAACGGTCGCGCGATCGACGTGCCCAGCAGATACAGCCCTTCATACAACGCGTTGGCGCGCATCATCGGGAACACATAATCCTTCACGAACTCCTCGCGCAGATCGTCGATGAAGATATTCTCCGGCTTGATGCCGAGCAACAGCGCCTTGGCCCGCGCCGGCTCAAGCTCCTCGCCCTGGCCCAGATCGGCGGTAAACGTGACGACCTCGCAGCTGTACTCGGTCTGCAGCCACTTTAGGATCACGCTCGTATCGAGCCCGCCCGAATAGGCCAGCACCACCTTGTTGATCGAATCAGACATGGTCATCCCTTCACGTTGTGGATGGGCGCCTATTTGTTAAGCTCTTCCAACGCAAGCGGGGGAGTGACCATGGACAAAACAGCAAAGACCTTGCCAACCGATGCCAGCGTGCCGGCCTTCCTCGCCTTACTGGAACCCACTCGCCGCAGCGAGGAAGCCCAGGCCATCGCCGCGCTGCTCGAAAACATTGCCTGCTGCCCGCCCGTACTGTGGGGCAGCAACATTATCGGCTATGGTCAATATGACTATCGCTACGTCTCCGGCCGGACCGGTACCTGGCCCCGTCTCGGCTTCTCCCCCCGCAAGACCCAGCACGTTGTCTATCTGATGGACAGCTTCGACGGCCAGGCCGATCTGCTGGCCCAACTGGGCAAGGCGTCGACCGGCGTTTCCTGCCTCTACATCAAGAAACTGGCCGATATCGACCAGTCAATCCTCGCCGAAATGGCCCGCCGATCATGGATGATGATGGCGAAACGCTACCCGCTGTAGGAAGCAGGACGGGCGTACGGCAGGCAGTGGCTCCGCCCTACCGCTTATCCAACTGTGATGCGCCGACGTTTTCGACGTGAGTAGACTCCACGGCTTCGGTGGCAATGCGCTTGCCGCTAGCCTGTTCCATCCGAGATCAAGGCAAAGCAGAGGAGTGCCTTCACCCAATGATTACGCAAGACGTTCCAATTGTTTGCGTGGGCGGATCGGCTGGCGGACAAGACGCCTATCAACGCTTACTCCAGAATCTGCCGTCCAATCTCGGGGCCGCAATTGTGATTGTGAATCACCTGCGAACAGTTTCGACCCTTCTGCACGAAATTCTGCCACATTATACAAGCATGCCCGTCGAGCTAATTACCGAAGGTCTCTATATCCGGCCGAACCACGTGTTCATCATCCCCTCCCAGCGGGATTTGCATGTGCAGAACGGCGAATTTCGACTGAAACCCATTTCCAAGCCGAGAGGATGGCCCGACGTCATCACAGTCTTCCTCCGCTCCTTGACCGAGCACTGGCATGGCAAACTGGTTGCTGTGATCGTGTCAGGCTACGACGGCGACGGCGCTGACGCCTTGTGCGCTATCCGAGAGGTCGGCGGAACGACGATCGCGCAATCGCCGGCCTCAGCCGGACAACCCGACATGCCCGACAGCGCAATTGCCAGCGGGTGTGTCGATTTCATCCTGGCGCCTGAACAGATCGCCGCCCAAATCACAAAAATCATTCGGCCAAACCACGCAAATTGATTGTTTGCCCTCCGATTCGCCGTCCGCGCCGAAACGTAATCACAATCAACCTGTTCGTCTGAAGCGAGGGCGACATCTCGTCGCCCTGCTGACGCAATCGGCAAGGATGACGGCTGGCGTGCCATGCTTGGAAATCAAGAAACCCGCCGACATCGATTTTGACGTGCTGCCCGAAATGAACCTGCGGGTGGCGGCGAAGAGTGCTTGTAAACAAGGCCATCTATCGACATCATCCCCCAGTTCCGGGGTAAAAATCATCATGAAGTTCGACCGCATCGGCCCCGTCACGGGCGAAGTCGCCTCGTCGGCCGCCGCCATGACGGCCGCCGCCATGCCCGCCATCGCCGCCCGCGCGGCCGCCGCATTCCCGGCCTGGGCTGCCACAGGCCCCGGCACCCGCAGAGGACTGCTGCTGAAAGCTGCAGACGCCCTCGAAACCCGCCGCGACGCGTTTGCTGCTGCCATGATGGCCGAAACTGGCGCCACCTTCGGCTGGGCCATGTTCAACGTGGAACTCGCCGCCGGCGTGATACGCGAAGCCGCCGCCATCACCACCCAGATCACCGGCGAAGTCATCCCGTCAGACAAGCCAGGCTGCATCGCGCTCGCCCTAAAGGAACCCGTCGGCGTCATCCTCGGCATAGCGCCGTGGAACGGCCCCATCGTGCTGGGCGTGCGCGCCATCGCCGTGCCCTTGGCATGCGGCAACACCGTGATCCTGAAAGGCAGCGAGACCTGCCCGCAAACCCACACGCTGATTTACGATGCCTTCATTGAGGCAGGCTTCCCCGAAGGCGTCGTCAATCTCGTCACCAACGCCCCCGCCGATGCTGGCGACGTCGTCGGCGCCCTGATCGACGCCCCCGAAGTCAAACGCATCAACTTCACCGGCAGCACCGATAAAGGCCGCATCGTCGCCCGTAGAGCCGCTGAGCAACTGAAACCCGTCGTGCTCGAACTTGGCGGCAAGGCGCCGCTGATTGTGCTGGAAGACGCCGATCTCGATGAAGCGGTGAAAGCCGCCGCCTTCGGCGCCTTCATGAATCAGGGGCAGATCTGCATGTCCACCGAACGCATCATCGTTGTGGAAGCGGTCGCCGACGTCTTTGCCGCCAAGTTCGCCGCCAAGGCCGCCAGTCTCCCCGCCGGCGACCCGCGCGCCATGAATACCCCTCTGGGTGCCGTCGTTGCCGATAGGACCGTTACCCACGTCAACAGCCTGATCGACGACGCCACCAGCAAGGGCGCCCGGGTCCTCACCGGGGGCAAGGCAAACAGCGTCATCATGCCCGCTACCGTGGTGGACGGCGTCACCGGCGCCATGAGCCTCTACACCGACGAAAGCTTCGGCCCTATCGTCGCCATCATCCGCGCCCGCGACGCCGATCACGCCGTCGAACTCGCCAACGACAGCGCCTACGGCCTCGCGTCCAGCGTGTTCACCCGCGACATCGTGAAGGGCCTCTCCGTCGCCCGCCGCATCAATTCCGGCATCTGCCACATCAACGGCCCCACAGTGCACGACGAACCCCAGATGCCCTTCGGCGGCGTCGGTGCCTCCGGCCACGGCAAGTTCGGCGGGCGGCAAGGAATCGACAGCTTCACCGAAACGCGCTGGATCACAATAGAGACGCTGCCGGGGCATTTTCCGATTTGACTCCCCATCTCTCTCCCCTTGCGGGAGAGGGGAAAGAACCGAAAGTGGGTGCAGGGGTCAGCCCTTGTCCGCCGGAGGCCTCTTCCTTCTTCTCTCCAGCCCTCACCCTCACGGCCGGCGACACTGCCGCCGAACCCGCTGAGATTGGTCGAAAGGAAGAAGAGAAAGTGCGCGACAGAGCCGCGACATCGGACGGGTTCGGGCGGCCTTGGGGTCGACCGCCCAACTGGCTGGGCATTGCGGCGAGACCTTGGCCTCACTTCTGCCGGCGGATGAAATCCCTCAAGTCAGAAGACAATTTCTTCCGGTCAGCATCGCGAACGTACATCATGTGGCCAGCGTCGTAATAGTGGAATTCGGTCCGGCCTTCGGGCCAGCCAGGGCGGTTCATGCTGTATTCTGCGAAATGGAAGGGGGTGGCGAAATCGTACCAGCCCTGGCCGACCCAGACCTTCGTACGGCTGTTTTCCCGGAGCGTTCGGGCGAGGCCCGGAGCGACGTTGACGTAGCTGTCTCGTCCGTTGCCGAGACGCCAATCCCAGGCGCCGACGCCGCCGATGGAGACGTAGCTGCGATCCGTCTTGTAGCCGAGATCACCGCGCAGATAAGCGTTCACCGCTGCCGGGTACGAGGCATCGATGCCATAGAAGCTGGGATCATTGTCCGGCCCTTCGCCGGCGTTGTCGTAATCCTTGCCAGTGTAGCGGGCATCGAGGCGGCCGATCGTGAGGCCGCGATCGCGCAGCAGTTCCTTGTAAAAGCGGCCGGGGGTGACGCGCAGATTGGCCTGCTCAAGGTAGGTTTCGGACAGGCCGGTAAAGCGGGCCAGTTCCTTGCGGATGACGGCGCGTTCGGCGGCGGGCAGGCTGTTCCCCTTGATCATCGCGGTGATGTACGGGCCCGATGCAAAGGCGCGGGCTTCGGCGGCCCAGGTTTCGACGCTCGCGGGCTTGTTCGGTATCTTGTCGTGATACCAAGCGGCGGCGGCATAACTGGGCAGCAGGCCCATATATTGCATTTCATTGCCTTCATCCTCGGCCTCCAGACCGAAATCGAGGATGGCTGAGATGAGGATGATGCCGTTCAGGGCGACATCGTTGTAGCCGCGATTGAGTTCGTGAGCGACCGCGGCCGAACGTGTCGTGCCATAGGATTCGCCGCCCAGGAACTTGGGCGCGTTCCAGCGGTTATGCTCGTTTAGCCACAGGCGGATGAATTCGGCGACGGATTTGGCATCGCTGTTGACGCCCCAGAACTCCTTGGGATCGGTCTTGCCCAGCGCGTGGCTCCAGCCGGTGCCGATCGGATCGATGAACACCAGATCAGCGACATCGAGCAGTGATTCGGGGTTATCGCTGATGTCATACGGCGGGGCGCCATCATCCTTGGCGTCGGGGATATTCACACGCTTCGGGCCAAACGCGCCCATGTGCAGCCACAGGCTGCCCGAACCGGGACCGCCATTAAACAGGAAGAACACCGGGCGGTTCGGTTCGGGATTGTCCTTCAGATAGGTGGTGGCGAAGATGGCAGCGGTGGGTTTGCCGTCTTTGTCCTTCAGGAAGGTTTCGCCGGCTATCGCGGTGTAGTTCATCTTAACCCCGCCAAAGGCGCCGCTACGCTTGACGACGACGCGGTTTGGGGTGGGGGTGGCTTCGGCGGCTTTTTCAGCCGGCTTGTCGGCACTTTGGGCGAAAGCCGGAACAGCCAGCGCAGCAGCCAGCGCGATAAGTGAAACGAAACGAGCCATGAGTTTCTCCCCTTTGTGCCCACCGGATAACCGGCCGTCGCGGGGAGTTCAATCAGAAGGCGTCAGCCGGCGGGCTCCAGGCGATCGGCGGTGGGGTGACCGGCGGTTCGCGCACGGAATCCGGTTCCGGGACGGCTTCAACCGGTGCAGCCTTGGCCAACTGGCCCAGGCCCCAGGCCCCCACTGCCATCGCGGCGAGGCCCAGCGGCGATACCCGCAGCAGCATGAACGGCAGCGCCACGGCGGCGACATTGCCGATGGGGCCGAGATGCGATCCCGACACCCGCGAGGCGATTTGCCTGCTGGCCGCAGCGGCAACAGCGCGAACGGCAAGGCGGGCAAGTGGATTGGCCATGGCAAGTCTCCTGTTGATCAAACCATAGCACAGGTGGGGGCTGATGGTGCAGCGCACCAGCCTCGCGCCACGCCGCCCGTCGCGCTATGGCAACGCCATGTCGTCCACTCGCTCCTCTGCCCCCGATGCGCTGCTGCGTTTGTGGATGCTGGCCGAAATCGCTCTGGGCGGGCTCTACCTGTGGCTGGGCTGGCGCATGCGCGACTGGCCGGCCGATCTGCCCGGTCCGGAACCGCTGCGTGCTGTCCAGATCAGCGAATTCATGTACTTTTTCGTCTTCTTGCCGGCCGCCGTGGTGGTGTGGCTGCGCTGGCGGGCAACGCGGGACCGTCCGCTGGCCGGTCGGGCACTATTTTATGGCCTGGCGTCAGCGGCGTCCTTCGCGGCGTGGGCACAGGCGGACACGGCCGGCATAGTGCAGGCGCTATTCTTCACCGATGCCGCCATTGCGCTGGCCGGCGTGACCGTCGCCCTCAGGGCGCTGCGCCAAGGCTGAGAATCAGGGCCTGATCTTTGCCGCGCTGGTGGCACCCGACAGCGTATCCACCGCCGTGACCCAGCTTGCCCCGGCTGGCAAGGCGGCGGCAAAGCGCCCGGTCTGTCCAGCCCATTTCATCGAGACGGCGCTGCCACCCACCCAGGCTTTCACCTGGAAACGCTTTTCATCCCAAAGTGTGCCGGGCGCGATCGGGCAGCCGCACAACATCGACACATCGGCCACCACCTGCCCGCCGTCGCGCTTCGCCGTCAGCGCCAGGCCGGGCAGTTCCACCACCCAGCCGTCGCCCACCACCGGCTGGCCGGGGATCAGCCATTGCGTGGAAACCACCGCAACCGCAGTACCGTCGGGCTTGAGAGGGCCCTGCACCGTCACTCGAACCCTCCGCGGCTCACTGATGTCGATCATGGCGGAAAAACCTGCCGTTTGCGCGTCGGCCATAGCGGTGCCGCGCGGGCTGCCGTTCATAATCCTTGCGGTATCGCCGGTGCCGCCTTCGATGCGGCCGTGCGCCAATGGCGTGCCAGTGGCCGCATCGCTGACCACCACATCAACCCCGCCCATACCGGTGCCTATGAACTTGGCCCCTTGGCTGATCACCCGCACCGTAACGGGCGTCGGCACGGCCAGCGCCGGGGCGGCGGCGATCAGGGCGGCGAGTGCGATAAGGCGATTCATGGCATTTCTCCCATCAGGCGGGCGGCAGCAGCTCTCATTTCGGCATCGCGGTGGCCCAGACGCTGGGCAGTGATGGCCCGCACATTGGCCACGATATCAGGTCGTGCAGAGGCGGGTGTGCCGCCATCATGGCTTTCCGGATCATATTCCAGTGCCAGCCGGATGGTGGCAGCCACATCGGCCCCGTTCAGATGTTCCAGCACGCGGAAGGCGAAATCGATGCCGCTGGTCACGCCGCCGGCGGTGATAATGTTACCATCGAACACCGTGCGTTCCGCCACATAAGCGGCGCCGAACAACGGCAGATAGTCACCCCAGGCCCAATGGCAGGCGGCGCGGCGGCCCTTCAGCAGGCCGGCAGCGGCAAGAATGAGGGAGCCAGTGCACACACTGGTGAGCCATTTGAGCCCCGGTGCCTGTGCCCGCAGCCAGCCCAGAGTCTCCTGGTCGTTCATAACCGCCGAACAGCCGTAGCCGCCCGGCACGCAGAGCAGATCAAATTGGCCCGACTCGGCGAGGGTGAGCGTTGGCACCAGCGCCAGCCGGCAATCGCTCATCACCGGGTCCATGGTCCTGGCGACATACTCCACCTGCGCGCCGGGCATGCGGCTCAGCACCTGGGCCGGCCCGGTCATGTCGAGCTGGGTGAGCTGATCATAGAGCAGAAAAGCAACGCGCATCGTTCAGGCTCCTTCTGCGGCCAGCCATAGCGCGGGCGGGGGGCAGCCGCCAGTCCGACACAAGCCTTGCCCGGCGATGCCGCATTGCAGCACATCAAGCCCTGTGCTACCTCGCCGCGCCTGTTCAACGATCGGGCATCTGCCATGTCGAACCTGGGTCTATCGTCCGATACGGCCACTCACGCTGATCATCACGGACATCAACAGTCACTGCTGAAGCTGGCGGTTGGCGCCGTTGGCGTGGTATTCGGCGATATTGGCACCAGCCCGCTGTATGCGTTCAAGGAAACGTTCGCGGGCCACCATCCGCTGGGGCTATCCACGGTCAGTATTTACGGCGTCATCTCGCTGATTTTCTGGACGATGATGCTGGTGGTGACGCTGAAATATGTCTCCGTCATCATGCGGGCCGACAATCGCGGTGAAGGTGGAAGCCTCGCCCTGATCGCGTTGATCTCGCGCCTGTCCCCGGGCGACACGCGGTCGGCACAACTGGTGTTGCTGGGCGTAATGGCGACAGCGCTGTTCTTCGGCGATGCCATCATCACGCCGGCCATGTCGGTGCTGTCGGCGGTAGAAGGCATCACAGTTGTCGAAGCACGGATGCAGCCGCTGGTCGTGCCCATCGCCATCGCCATCCTGCTCGGCCTGTTCCTTTTCCAGAGCCGCGGCACAGCCAAGGTTGGCGCCATCTTCGGCCCGATCGTGCTGATCTATTTCGCCACGCTGGCGGTGCTGGGCATCAGCAACATCTTGGCCAACCCGGCCATCCTGTGGGCACTGAACCCCTGGCATGCCCTGCAGTTTATCATGGCCATGCCGGGCGCGGCCTTCCTGGCGCTGGGCAGCGTCGTGCTCGCCGTCACCGGTGCCGAAGCGCTTTATGCCGACATGGGCCATTTCGGCCGCAACCCGATCCGCCTGGCCTGGTTCGCCCTCGTGCTGCCGGCGCTGATGATCAACTATCTCGGCCAGGGCGCGCTGCTCACCAGCAACCCTGAAGCCGTGGCTAACCCCTTCTTCCTGATGGCGCCGGAATGGGCGCGGCTGCCCCTGGTGGTGCTGGCGACACTGGCCACCATCATCGCGTCGCAGGCGGTCATTTCGGGTGCCTTCTCCGTCACCCAGCAGGCCATCCAGCTGGGTTTCCTGCCACGCATGAAGATCGTGCACACATCGGCCTCGGCCTTCGGCCAGATCTACATCCCGGCGGTGAACTGGGCGCTGCTGGTGCTGGTGATGTTCCTCGTGCTGGCCTTCCAGTCCTCCTCCAACCTCGCCGCCGCCTATGGCATTGCCGTCACCGGCACGATGCTGATCGATACATTGCTGGTGGGTGTGCTGGTGCTCACCATCTGGCGCTGGCCAGCGTGGTGGGCGGCACCGCTGCTGGCAATCTTCCTAATCGTCGATTTCGCCTATTTTGCCTCCAACCTCACCAAGGTGCCCGATGGCGGCTGGTTCCCGCTGGTCATCGGCCTGATCGGCTTCACCGGGCTCACCACCTGGTCACGCGGGCGCGCGCTGATGCAGGAACGGCTGCGCGACAGCTCGATGCCGATGGAGGTGTTCATCAAGTCTGCGGCGGCGGCTGCCACCCGGGTGCCCGGCACAGCGGTGTTCATGACCACATCGCCGGTGGGCGTGCCGCAGGCGCTTCTGCACAATCTGAAACACAACAAGATCCTGCACGAACGCATCATGATCCTCACGGTTATGATTGATGAAGTGCCCTATGTGTCGGACGAGGATCGCATCGGCGTGCGCGATTTGGGCGGCGGCTTCTACCGTATCCTCATCCGCTATGGCTTCATGCAGGAAATTGACATTCCGGCCGTGCTGAAGAAGGTCGAAAACTGCGGGCCAAAGCTGAAGATGATGGAAACGAGCTTCTTCCTTTCCCGCCAGACGCTGCTGGCCAGCGACAAGCCCGGCATGGCGATCTGGCGTGAGCATCTGTTCAGCTGGATGATGCGCAACGCCGAAAGCGCGATGGACTTCTTCAAGTTGCCCACCAACCGGGTGGTGGAACTGGGCTCTCAGGTCGAGATTTGAGAACTCAATCTAGATCGCTGGTGGAGATCACGAACCAGCGCTGACCGCCATCCGCCATAAATGTGACCATTTCGCCGGTGGGCACCTCGAATGCGGAGGCAAGTTCGATTTTCTCACCCGTCGCAGACATGAGACGGACGCCACCTCGTCCGGCTGCCCGAACCGTCAGCAGGCGCCCCGCCAACTGATTTGCACGAGGCAGCCGGATCAACAGGTTTTCAGCGCGCGCCGAAATGACGACATCGGTGTCATCGCCAATACTGACCGTGGCGGCATCGGCATCATTCACGATCAGCGGTTGTGCCCGTTGCGCGCCGCGCGGCCCCGGCGCTCCCGCCGGGCCAGGTGGACCTGCGGGGCCAGCTAGACCTGACGGCCCTGTTG
Source organism: Sphingomonas paucimobilis (assembly GCA_943369475.1). Classification (GTDB taxonomy): domain Bacteria; phylum Pseudomonadota; class Alphaproteobacteria; order Sphingomonadales; family Sphingomonadaceae; genus Sandarakinorhabdus; species Sandarakinorhabdus paucimobilis_A. The sequence continues at coordinate 94,683 of CALRNJ020000007.1, forward strand.
GCCCCGGCGGCCCGGGTGGCCCATCATTGCCGACGCGGGCCGCGCAGCCGGAAAGGGCAAAAGCCAGAAGAACAAGTAGCGGAGCAGTGAGTTTCATTACCATAATGTAATCCGTTAGTGCCCCGCCCGCAAGCGCCAGTCGAAAGCCTTATCGCCCCCTCCCGCAGCCAAGAGGTGCAGGGGCTGCGCATTGCCGCTAGGGTGGATGCAACCACAGGAGAAACCCATCATGACCACGTCCCGCGAAATCTGCCTTGCCAGCCGTCCCGTCGGCATGCCCGCCGCTGAAAATTTTGTGCTGGCCAGCCGTGAATTGCCCGCCCCCGGCCCTGGCGAAGTGCTGGTGCAGAACGAGTTCATGTCCGTCGACCCCTACATGCGTGGCCGCATGTATGACCGGCCGAGCTATGTGCCGCCGTTCCAGATCGGCGAATCTCTGCAGGGCGGCGCCGTCGGCGTCGTGGTGGAAAGCAACGCCGAAGGACTGAAGAAGGGCGACATCGTCTCCTCCATGTTCGGCTGGCGTGAGGCGTTCGTGGCACCGGCCGCCGCGCTGGAAAAGCTCGATGTGCCGGCTCGCATCCCGATGGAAACCTTCCTCGGCACGCTTGGCATGCCCGGCCTTACCGCATGGGCGGGTCTGATGCAGATCGGTAAGCCGAAGCCGGGTGACGTGGTGTTCGTTTCGGGTGCCGCCGGCGCCGTCGGCAGCATAGTGGCGCAGGTCGCCAAGCTGAAGGGCTGCACCGTGGTGGCCACGGCCGGCACCGATGAGAAATGCGACTGGCTGCACAGCCTGGGCATCGATCACGCCATCAACTATCGCACCTGTGGCAATCTGCTGGCCGCCGTGCAGGCCGCGGCGCCCAAGGGCATCGACATTTACTTCGACAATGTCGGCGGCGAGCATCTGGAAGTCGCCATCGAAGTCGCCCGCCCGTTCGCGCGGTTGATCGAATGCGGCATGATTGGCAGCTATAACGACACCGAGCCAACCCCCGGCCCGCGCAACATCATCCAGGTGGTGGGCAAGTCGCTGACCATGCGCGGCTTCATCGTGATGGAATTCGCAGGCCTGCGCGGTGATTTCATCGCCGAAATGAGCGGCTGGATTCGCGCCGGCAAGCTGAAGTGGCAGGAAACCGTGCTGGAAGGCATCGAACAGGCCCCGGCGGCGTTCATCGGGCTGTTCGAAGGCAAGAACACCGGCAAGATGCTGGTGAAGCTCTAACCGACAGGGCGGCGGGCGTTGAGGGCGAGGGCCAATGTGCCCTCGTCCAGCCAGTCCAACTCGCCACCCATCGGCAGGCCTTGCGCCAGCTGGCTGACCTTGACCCCGGTGGAGGCCAGCGCCTCGGCGACATAATGCATGGTCGCCTGCCCCTCCATCGTGGCCGACAGCGCCAGCACCACTTCCGTCACCACCCCGTCGCCGGCGCGGGCCAGGAGGGACGGGATGGCCAGATCCTCCGGTCCCACACCATCGAGCGCAGACAATCGCCCGCCCAGCACATGATAGCGCCCCGAAAACAGGTGGCGGCCATCCAGCGCCCACAGATCGGCCACATCGGCCACCACGCACAGCAAGGACGGATCGCGGCGCGAATCGCGGCAGATGGCGCACGGATCACTGGTTTCGACATTGCCGCACTGGTCGCACACCACCAGATTGGCCGCCACCGCCTGCAAGGCCTCCAGCAGCGGAAACAGCGCCACCTCGCGCCGCTTGATCAGGTGCAGCACCGCGCGCCGCGCCGATCGCGGTCCGAGGCCGGGCAGGCGCGCGAGCGCGTTGGTGAGCGCATCGATTTCGGGCGAAGCCATGGCTCCTTATGATGACAGATTTTTACCGGCGCAACCGGTCTGGATTTTGACACGAAATCACCCCGCCACAGGCTTTTCGCGTTGCACCATATGGGCTAGACGATGCGACAACTTGTCAAAGCACATACAAAAGGGAGAGGCGCCATGACCGCCATCGGCCAGGACAGTCTGAACACCCGCCGCACGTTGCAGGCGGCCGGCAAGAGCTATGCCTATTACAGCCTGGAGGCTGCGGCCGCCCAGTTGGGTGACATCTCCCGCCTGCCCTATTCGATGAAGGTACTGCTGGAAAATCTGCTGCGTTTCGAAGATGGCAGCACCGTCACCACCGCCGATGTGCAGGCCGTGGTCGATTGGCAGGCCACCCGCACGTCGAACCATGAAATCAACTATCGCCCGGCGCGCGTGCTGATGCAGGATTTCACCGGCGTGCCCTGCGTGGTCGATCTGGCCGCCATGCGCGATGCCATCACGAAGCTGGGCGGTGATCCGATGAAGATCAACCCGCTCGTGCCGGTCGATCTGGTCATCGATCACAGCGTGATGGTCGATGAATTCGGCAACCCCAAGGCGTTCGAAGACAATATGGCGCTCGAATATGCCCGCAACCTAGAACGCTATGAGTTCCTGCGCTGGGGCAGCGGCGCGCTGAAGAATTTCCGCGCGGTGCCGCCCGGCACCGGCATCTGCCACCAGGTGAACCTGGAATATCTCGCCAAGACCGTGTGGAGCAGCGAAGACACCTCGGGCGCGATGGTCGCCTATCCCGATACGTGCGTCGGTACTGACAGCCACACCACCATGATCAACGGCCTCGGCGTGCTGGGCTGGGGTGTGGGTGGCATCGAAGCTGAAGCGGCCATGCTGGGCCAGCCGGTCTCCATGCTCATCCCCGAAGTCGTCGGCTTCAAACTGACCGGCAACCTCGCGGAAGGCGTCACAGCCACCGATCTCGTGCTCACCGCCACCCAGATGCTGCGCAAAAAGGGCGTCGTTGGCCGTTTCGTCGAGTATTATGGCCCCGGCCTCGATGCGCTGACGCTGGCCGACCGCGCCACGCTGGCGAACATGGCGCCGGAATATGGCGCCACCTGCGGCTTCTTCCCGGTCGATACCAAGACCATCGATTATCTGGTACTCTCGGGCCGCGATGCCGAAACCGTGGCGCTGGTCGAAGCCTATGCCAAGGCACAGGGCTTATGGCGCGAAGCCGACACGCCAGATCCGGTATTCACCGACACGCTTGAGCTTGATCTGGGCAGCGTCATGCCCAGCCTTGCCGGCCCGCGCCGCCCGCAGGACAAGGTGCTGCTATCCGACGCCAAGCCAGCATACGAGAAGGAGTTGGCCGGCGGCTACGGAAAGGCCGACAGGATGTCCCAGCGCGTACCTGTTGCCGGCGCCAATTACGACATCGGCCATGGTGATGTGGTGATCGCCGCCATCACCAGTTGCACCAACACTTCCAATCCCAGCGTGCTCGTCGCCGCCGGCCTCGTCGCCCGCAAGGCCCGCGCATTGGGCCTGAAGAACCAGCCTTGGGTGAAGACCAGCTTTGCGCCGGGTTCCAAGGTCGTCACCGATTATTTCGACAAGTCCGGGCTCTCTGCGGACATGGACGCGCTGGGCTTCAACCTGGTCGGCTACGGCTGCACCACCTGCATCGGCAATTCCGGCCCGTTGCCGGAAGCGATCTCAGAAGCGATCAACGCCAACGACATCGTTGCCTGCTCGGTGCTGTCGGGCAACCGCAACTTCGAAGGCCGCGTGTCGCCGGATGTGAAGGCCAATTATCTCGCATCGCCGCCACTGGTCGTCGCCTATGCGCTGGCCGGCACCATGCGGAAGGATCTAACCAAGGAACCGATCGGCGAAGGCACCAACGGCCCAGTTTATCTGAAGGATATCTGGCCAACCAACGCCGAAGTCGCGGGCATGGTGATGGCCAATGTGACGCCTGAGATGTTCGCTGCCCGTTATGCAAACGTGTTCGACGGCGATGAGCGTTGGCAGGCGATCAAGGTTGAAGGCGGCGCCACCTACCGCTGGAACCCGTCTTCCACCTATGTGCAGAACCCGCCCTATTTCGACGGCATGACGATGACCCCGGCTGCAGTGGCCGATATCGTGGGTGCCCGCGCGCTGGCCGTGTTCGGCGACAGCATAACCACCGATCACATCAGCCCGGCCGGCAGCATCAAGGAATCGAGCCCCGCCGGACGCTATCTGACCGAGCGGCAGGTGACCAAGGCCGAATTTAACTCTTATGGCGCCCGCCGCGGCAACCATGAGGTGATGATGCGCGGCACATTCGCTAACATCCGCATCCGAAACGAAATGGTGCCGGGCGTGGAAGGCGGCGTGACCCGCCACATCCCGTCGGACCAGCAGCTCGCCATTTACGACGCCGCGATGGCTTACAAGGCCGACGGCACGCCGCTGGTCGTCGTTGCCGGAAAGGAATATGGCACCGGTTCCAGCCGCGACTGGGCGGCCAAGGGCACCACGTTGCTGGGCGTGCGCGCCGTCATCGCCGAAAGCTTCGAGCGTATCCACCGCTCCAATCTGGTTGGAATGGGTGTGCTGGCGCTGGAATTCGCCGCCGGCACGGATCGAAAGTCGATTGGCCTCACTGGTGAGGAAGTGTTCGAGATCATCGGCCTTGCCAATCTGAAGCCCCGCCAGATGCTGGACGTGCGCTTCACCCGTGCCGATGGCAGCACCGGCGGTTTCCAGGCGCTGTGCCGGATCGATACCGAGCAGGAGCTGGAATATTATTATGCTGGCGGCATCCTGCCCTACGTGCTGCGCAATCTCGCGTCGGCATGAACTGGCAGACGCTTGCCATCGAAGCGGCAGGCTGGATCGGGGCGGTGCTGGTGTTGGCGGCCTATAGCTTGGCCAGCGCCGGCCGCCTTGATGGCCGCTCGCCGCTGTTCCAGTGGTTGAACCTGCTGGGCGCAGCTGGTTTCGTGGTCAACACCGCGTACCATGGTGCAGTCCCGTCAATGGTGCTCAACATCATTTGGTGCGGGATCGCCGTGTTCATGCTTGCGCAGCGCAAGCGTGCCTGAGCCCGTTCGAACAAAGTTGTATCGTCGTCCCGAACTTGATCCGAGGTCCAGCGTCCTGGGCGCGGGAAAAAGGCCCCCGTTTCAAGCACGGGGCGACGAACGCTGAGATAAGCCTGCAAGCAAGTTCAGGCTCGTTCCAGCAGGCTGCCCCTGATCCGCCCCCAGCGCGCCACCAGCCAACCGCGCTCTGCCGCCAGCGCCGCCAGTTTCGCCGACGGATTGGCGCACAGAACGGTGCCGCCCGTTGCCAGCGCCAGTTCGAAACAGGGCGCATCGCTGTGATGATCACTGGTGAAATGCACCACGGCACCGGCCAGGCCTTCACGCGCCAGCCAGCATTCCAGCGCCGCTCGCTTGGCCGCGCCATAGCAATTGGCGCCGTCCAGCGCCGGGGTGACTTCGCCGCCAACCCGCACAGCTTCGGTAGCCACCACATCGGCCACGCCAAAACGCGCCGCAATCGCCCGCACGTAAAAACCGTGGCTGGCCGACGCAATCACCACGCGCCGGCCAGCCACGGCATCGGCGGAAATGGCCGCCCGCGCCGGGTCCAGCGCATGATCAGTAACAAAACCCTGAGCAAAGACCTCGGCCGCAGCCAGCAATCGCGCTTCCGCTACACGCGAGCCGATCAGCCAGCGCTGCGACCAGCTCTTGATTTGCCCGCGTGACAGCCAGCCCAGCCCGTAGGCAACACCACCCAGCGCCACCATCGGCAGCAGCAGCACCCGCCACGGTGCCTCGCGCGCCAGCCAGAATCGGATGAAGGGCGCCCAGCTACCGGTGTCAGTCAGCGTCCGATCGAGATCGTAAACCGCAACTTCGGTGTGAATGGAGGTCATTGTTCCCCTTGGCATTTGAACCAGCATAGCCCAGTTTGCCCGCCATGGGCAGTAGCGGCCATTTTGGCAGCAGCATCAGCTGGCAGAAAACAGGCGACGGCGGCGCCCGAGTCGTGCTGGCCGGCCGGCTGACCATTGATGATGTTGCCACGCTTGCCGACGAACTGGCCGCGGTGCCGCCGCGCGCGCCAGGGCTGGCGGTCGATCTTTCGACGGCAACCGCCATCGATACGGCGGGCGCCTGGGCCATCAACAGCCTGATCAACCGCTGGACCGATGCGGGCCACACGGCACACGTGCAAGGCGCCGCCCCAGAGATCGATCGCCTGATCCGCGCCCTTACCGTGCCGCCGCCGCCCGTGAAGCGTCGGCCCGATATGGGCAATCCTGTGTTGGTCCGGCTGGAGCGCATCGGCCGGGCTGTGGTGCACCAGGCCGATAATGCCGGCGGTTTCCTTGCCTTTCTGGGGCAAACGTTGGTGGTGCTGACCTTGACACTTTTCGGCCGCCGCCGCTTGCGCTGGCATGCCGTAGTGCATCAGGGCGAAGCCATCGGGGTCAACGCGCTGGGCATCGTCGGGCTGCTGCTGTTCCTGGTGGGCCTGGTGGTGGCGCAACAGGGTGCGGTGCAATTGCGCCAGTTCGGGGCTGAGGTGTTCACCGTCAACCTGATCGGCCGGGCCACCACGCGCGAACTGGGCATACTGCTCACAGCCATCATGGTTGCGGGTCGATCGGGGTCGGCGTTTGCCGCTCAGATCGGTTCGATGAAGCTGAACCAGGAAATCGACGCGCTGCGCACGATCGGCCTCGATCCGATCGAGGTGCTGGTGGTGCCACGGGTGATCGCCTGTTCGCTGATGCTGCTAGGGTTGGCTTTCTATGGGGGAATGTGCGCGCTGATCGCCGGCGGATTGTTTGCTTGGAGCGAACTGGCGATGCCTCCGGCCTCCTACATCACCCGTCTGCAGGAAGTGATCCTGGTTTCCGATTTTGCTATCGGCATGATCAAGGCGCCGGTGTTCGGTTTCATCATCGCAATCATGGGCTGTTTCCACGGTTTCCAGGTAACGGGAAACGCTGAATCGGTGGGCAGCCGCACCACCCAGGCGGTGGTGGAGGCCATCTTCGTCGTCATCGTCTTCGATGCCTTCTTCGCCTTCTTCTTCAGTGCGCTGGGCTACAACTGATGGCTCCGTTTTCCGCGACCTTGCCTGATGATGCTGATGTGGCGGTACGCGTGCGCGGGCTGGTAACAGGCTTTGGTGATCAGGTTCTGCACGATCAACTTGATCTGGATGTGGCGCGCGGCGAGATACTGGGCCTCGTTGGCGGTTCGGGTAGCGGCAAATCGGTGCTGATGCGCACCATCATCGGGCTCAATCCGGCGCGGGCGGGCAGCGTTTCCATCTTCGGCCAGGATGCCCTCGCCGCCGATCCGGAAGCGCAGCGGGCCTTGCGCCGGCAATGGGGCGTCCTGTTTCAGGAAGGTGCGCTGTTTTCCGGGCTCACCGTCGCAGAGAATATCGAAGTGCCGATGCGCGAGTTCCTTGCGCTGCCCGATGCGGTGATGGACGGGCTGGCGGCCGCCCGTTTGCGCCAGGTTGGCCTGCCGGCGGATTCATGCACCAAATTCCCCTCCGAATTGTCAGGCGGCATGAAAAAGCGAGCCGGCCTTGCCCGCGCGCTGGCGCTTGATCCGCCGCTGCTGTTCCTAGATGAACCAACGGCAGGCCTCGATCCGATTTCGGCAGCGGCTTTTGACAATCTCATCAAGCTGCTGAAAGACACTTTGGGGCTCACGCTGTTCCTGATCACCCACGATCTCGACACGCTGATCGCGATCTGTGACCGGGTAGCGGTGCTGGGCGATGGCAAGGTGCTGGCCTGCGGCACGGTTGATCAATTGCGGCACGTCGATCACCCGTGGGTGCAGGAGTATTTCGGCGGGCCGCGTGGGCGGGCGGCAACCGGGCCAATGGCAGGGGATTCAGCCTGATGGAGAACCGCAGCAACTATGTGATCGTGGGCAGCATCGCGCTGGCCATGGTGATCGGCATCTTCCTGATGGTGTTGTGGCTGGCGCGTTTTTCCGGCGGTGACAGCAAGGTGTACGATGTCTATTTCAAGCAATCGATCACCGGCTTGGCGCTGGGATCGCCCGTACAGTTCAATGGCGTCACCGTGGGAAAGATTACCCAGATCCGTCTGCTGCCGGAGCGCCCAGAATATGTGCGGGTGCGCATCAACATCGATGGCGAAGTGCCGGTGCTGGAAGGCACCACGGCCGGGGTGGAAGGCGTGGGCTTCACCGGCGTGTCGCAGATCCAATTGGCCGGCGCGATAGAGGGCGGCAAACCGATCACCTCGCCAGGCCCCGACGGCGCTCCGGTGATCCCGCCGCGCACCGGCGGCCTCAACGATCTGCTCGCCACCGCGCCGGAAGTGCTGTCGAACGTGTCGCTGCTCACTAAGCGGCTGAACGACGTGCTGAAGGACGAGAATCGTGAAGCGCTGTCGGGCATATTGAAGAACACTAATGTCGCCACCGCCGCGCTGGCCAAGGGCGCACCCGATCTGGCCGCGGCACTCAGCGAGGCGCGCACCACCATGACGGCGGCGACCGCCACCCTGCAGCGCGTCGAGGCGCTGGCCAGTTCCGGGCAAACGCTGGTGGACAGCGACCTGCGCCCGCTCGCCGCCGATTTGCGCCGCACCGTCTCCAATGCCAATGCGACCTTGGCCAAAGTGGATGCCCTGGCGGGCAGCGCCCAGCCGGGTGTGGAGATGCTGGCCAACCAGACCATTCCGGAAACCACACAGTTGATCCGCGAGTTGCGCGAAGCCACATCGCGGCTGGGTGCAATCGCGGCTAAGCTGGATGAAGACCCGGCCGGGGCCCTGATCGGCGGCCGCCGCCTGCCCGAATATCAACCGCCCAAAGGGAGCGAGCCAAAATGATGATGCGTCTGGCTCCAGTAATCGCTGCTCTGGCGCTGACCGGCTGCGGCCCTTTGGTGCAGCTGGGCGGTAACGCGCCCGCCCCCGATGCATTACTGGTGCTGCGTGCCGATGCCCCGCCGCCACAATGGGCCGGACCGACCGCTGTGGGGGACACACTGGCGGTTTCCATCCCCGACGTGCCTGCCGAATTGCAAACGCTGCGCCTGCCGGTGCAACTGACCGGGACCACCGTGCAATATCTGGCGGGCGCCAGTTGGGCGGAACAGCCCAACCGCCAGTTCCAGCGCCTGCTCGCCGATACGCTGGCCGGCGTCGGTGTGGCGGTACTCGACACGCGCAGCGGCAGCGTTGCGCCGGCCCGCGCGCTCACCGGCCACTTGCGCGAATTCGGTCTGGATGTGCGGGGAGCCCCGGTGGTGCGCGTGCGGTATGATGCGCAACTGGCTGGCCCGCGCGGTGCCGGGACCGTGGCACTGCGCAGCTTCGTGGCCGATGAAAAAGTGACGAGCCAGCAACCCGCCGTCGTCGCCGCCGCGCTCAATCGCGCCGCCAACCGGCTGGCCGGTGAAGTGGCGGCTTGGGTAAAGGGGTAAGCCCAACCAAATTCACCGGTTGCCCACAGACAACACCGGCCTAGAACAGCGAAAAGCCGCCTTGGGAGTTTCCACTATGCCCGCCAAAACGCCTTATGTCCGCCCCGATGTTGCCAACCTGCTGGCCATGATGGCAGCCAATCCGGGCCCGTCGTTCACCGATATGAGCCCCGCCGAAGGCCGGGCCATGTACGTTGGCATGGGCCAGATGCTGGAATTGCCCCGCGGCGAGATCAGCAGCACCGATCTGACGCTACCGGGCGGCGTGAAGACCCGGCTCTACACCCCGGCGGCGACCGAGGATGGAACGGTGGTGGTCTATTTCCACGGCGGCGGCTGGGTGATCGGCGATCTTCACACCCATGACGCGCTGTGCGCCGAAATAGCCCGCGCGCTCGGTCGACGCGTGCTGTCGGTGGATTATCGCCTTGCCCCCGAAGCCCGCTTCCCGGCGGCGGCCGAAGATTGTCTTGCCGCCACCCGCTGGCTGGCTGGCTCGCCCGCCGAACTGGGCAGCGCCGTTACCGGCATCATCCCAGCCGGAGACAGTGCCGGCGGCCACATGGCCGCCGTTGTCACGCGCGAACTGCACGGCCAGTTGCCGGTGCCGATTGTGGCGCAATGGCTAATCTACCCGGTGACCGACATGACGGCCGCGGAAGGTTCGATGGTGGAAATGGGCGAAGGCTATGTGTTGACCAAGGCGACCATGGACTGGTTCATCGACGCCTATATGAACGGCGCGACCGACAAATTGCTCCACCCATGGGCCAGCCCGCTGCACGCCGAAACGCTGGACGGGCTGCCGCCGGCGATGCTGCTCACCTGCGGGCTCGATCCGCTGCGCGATCAAGGCCGGGCCTATGCGGGCCGGCTGATCGAACATGGCGTGCGCGTGGTATTTCGCGAAGCCGCCGGGCAGATCCATGGCTGCTTCACGATGCGCCAAGCCATTCCTTCTGCGCAGGACGATCTGCTGAGCTGCATCGCGGACCTGAAACTGCTGCTGGCATGACGCCCTCAGCCATCCCGCGCGAACATCCCTCTGGCCTGCCCTATCGCCCCTGCGTGGGGGTGATGCTGGTCAATCCGGCTGGCCTGGTTTTCACCGGCCAGCGCCTCGATCAGATGGTGGAAGCCTGGCAGATGCCGCAAGGCGGCATCGACCCCGGCGAAGATCCATATGAAACGGCCCTGCGCGAATTATGGGAAGAAACCGGCGTCGATCCTGCCCTCACCAGCCTGCTCGGCGAAACGCCGGAGTGGCATTATTACGATCTCCCCGACGATCTGATCGGCCGCATCTGGAAGGGCAAATATGCCGGGCAGCGCCAGAAATGGTATGCACTGCGTTTCCACGGCACAGATGCAGACGTGAACATCGCCACCGAACACCCCGAATTTCGCCACTGGCGCTGGAGCCCGGTCGATACGCTGGTGGATATGGCCGCGCCGTTCAAACGCGAGTTATATGCCGATGTGATCGGGGTGCTTTCGCCATATCTATAGGGAGAGCGCCGGCATGGGCCAGACACTGCGGCACGCGGCCTTAAGCGCAGCCATCGTCAGCGCACTGATCGCATCAGCAGCGCACGCGGTACCCTTCCCTCTGGAAGAAGCCACCATCGCCGGCGTCCACACCGCGATGCGCGCGGGCCGTCTGACCTGCCGCGGCCTTGTCGATGCCTATCTGGCCCGCATTGCCGCCTACGACAAGAACGGCCCGGCGGTGAATGCCATCGTCACCATCAATCCGGACGCCACGCGCATCGCCGACGATCTCGACCGCCGCTTTGCCCAAGGCGGGTTGACCGGCCCGCTGCATTGCGTGCCGATGATCGTGAAGGACAATTTCGAGACAGAAGGCCTGCAGACCAGCAACGGCGCGCTGGCGTTCCAGGGCTATCTGCCCCCCCAGGATGCGACGCAGGTGGCGCGCACCCGCGCGGCCGGCGCGATCGTGCTAGCCAAATCCAACATGGCGGAATGGGCGTTCAGCCCGGTGGAGACCGTCAGCTCCATCCTACCGGGCTACACGAAAAATCCCTATGCCCTTGATCGGGTGACAGCCGGATCGAGCGGCGGCACTGCGGCCGCTATCGCCGCGAATTTCGGCCTCGTCGGGCTGGGCAGCGATACCGGCGACTCCATCCGCGGGCCGGCCTCCCACCAGAATCTGGCCGGCATCCGTTCCACGATGGGGCTGACCAGCCGCGCGGGCGTGTTCCCGCTGAACCTCAGGGCCGATATCGCCGGCCCGATGACCCGCACGGTGGCAGACATGGCGACGGTCTTCCAGGTGATCACCGGGGAAGACCCGCGCGACCCGGCCACCGCCACCTCCCGTTCGCGCACCCTGCCCGATCTGCGCGGCGCGCTGGGTCGTGACGGCCTGAAGGGCGTGCGCATCGGCGTGCTGCGCGAGGCCTATGAACGCGACAGCAGCGATCCCGAGATCATTGCGCTGTTCCGCGCCGCACTCGACGATCTGCGTCGGCAGGGGGCGATCATCGTCGATCCGGCCCAGATCGAAGGCTATATGCCGCTTCAGCGGCCGGCACCCGATGCGATCTGCATGGGTTTCAAGCATGATCTCAATCAGTTCCTCGCCGCCCGCGCCGGGCAGGTGCCGCTGGTCAACCTGGCGGCCATCCTGCAATCGGGTAAGTTCCACCCGTCAGTTGCCAAGCGGCTGGAGGATGCCGAGAAGGTGATACAGAACGGCCCGGACTCGTCCGCCTGCGTCGCCGAAGAGGTCCAACGCGAACGGCTGCGCACAACGGTGCTGAACACCATGGCTAGACTGAAACTCGATGCCTTCGTCTACCCGACCTGGAGCAACCCGCCGCGCCTGATCGGCGACCTCAACACGCCGGGCGGCGACAACAGCCAGATCTTCGCCCCGACAACCGGCTTCCCCGCCGTCAATGTGCCGATGGGCCACAGTTACGGGGGTCTGCTGCCGGTGGGCATCACCTTCTTTGGCCGCCCATGGGCCGATGCCGATCTCATCCGTTATGCCTATGCCTACGAACAGGCCACCCATCACCGCCGCCCACCCGCATCGACACCGCCGCTGCGCTAGGTCAGGCAGCGCATAGGGGGCGGCTTTGGTTGTACGGACCAGTCTAGCGGGTTAGGCTTCAGGCGGGGAACTAGGGGAACAGCTGATGACGGATCTGGAAGGCGGATGCTTGTGCGGCGCGGTGCGTTACAGCGTGGCGGCTGAACCGGTGATGCAGGCGGTGTGCCATTGCAGGAACTGCCAGCGCCAAGCCGGCAGCGGCTGGTCGATGATCATGGGTGTGCCGGCGGCGGCGCTGGCGGTCACTGGCGATGTGAAGACCTACAAAGACCATGGCGAGTCTGGCGGCGACGTGCTGCGCCAGTTCTGTGCCAACTGCGGCTCGCCGCTGTTCAGCCGGGTATCAGCGGCGCCCGATCTGGTGTTCATCAAGGCCGGCACGCTGGACGATACCAGCCAGTTCACCCCGCAAATGCAGTTCTGGACCGAAAGCAAGCAGCATTGGGTCGATATCGCCGGCGTGCCGGAGTTCGCCCGCAACCCAGGCTAGATCAACCCCGCCAACGGGCTTGACGGATCGGCGTAGCGGCGCTTGCCCATGCGGCCGGCCCGGTAGGCGAGGCGGCCGCTCTCCACGGCCAGCTTCATGGCGCGGGCCATCAGGATCGGGTCCTTTGCTTCGGCGATGGCTGTGTTCATCAGCACGCCGTCGCAGCCCAGTTCCATGGCGACCGCAGCATCTGACGCAGTGCCCACCCCGGCATCAACCAACACCGGCACCTTGGCATTCTCGATGATCAACCGCAACGTCACCGGGTTCTGGATGCCCAAGCCCGATCCGATCAGGCTGCCCAGCGGCATGATGGCGGCGGCGCCCAGGTCTTCCAGTTTCTTCGCCGCGATGGGATCATCGGCGCAATAAACCATGACGTCAAAGCCATCCTTCACCAGGATGTCCGTCGCCCGCAGCGTTTCGGCCATGTCCGGATAGAGGGTGCGCGCTTCGCCCAGCACTTCCAGTTTCACCAGATTCCAGCCCCCCGCTTCGCGCGCCAGCCGCAGAGTGCGGATGGCATCATCGGCCGTGAAGCAGCCGGCGGTATTGGGCAGATAAGTGAAACGCTTGGGGTCGAGAAAGTCCGTAAGCATCGGCTGGCTGCGATCGGTCACATTCACGCGGCGCACCGCCACCGTTACGATTTCCGCGCCGCTGGCTTCGGCCGCCGCCGCATTCTGGGCATAATCCTTGTATTTGCCGGTGCCCACGATCAGCCGCGACGTGAAGCGGCGGCCGGCGACTTCCCAGCCGTCTCCATCATCCTGCCCGCCGCCAACGAAATGCACGATTTCCAGCGCATCGCCGTCGGCCAGAACCACATCGGCAAAGGTCGAACGCGGCACGATGGCCAGGTTGCGCTCTACCGCAACCTTTGCGGCCGGCAGCTCCAATTGCGCCAACAGATCGGCAACGCTGCTGCCTGCGGCCACGCGGCGCGGATCGCCATTGAGGGTGATGGTCAGCTCGGTCATGGTAGTCGTCATCATTGGCCAGTGGCGGCGGCCAGCACGGCAGCGCGCAGTTCGGGGATTCCCTCACCTTTCTCGGCAGAGGTGGCGATTACCTCCGGATAGGCAGCGGGATGGATGCGGGCGGCGGCGGCTGTCGCCTCGTGCACCTTGGCCAACTCGGTCGGCTTGATCTTGTCGCCCTTGGTCAACACCACCTGGAAACTCACGGCGGCCTTGTCCAGCATGCTCATGATCTCGCGGTCCACAGGCTTGATGCCGTGGCGGCAATCGATCAGCACCAGCACCCGGCGCAGCACGGTGCGCCCGCGCAGATAATCGAACACCAAATGCTTCCACTGCCGCACCACGTCCTTGGGCGCTTCGGCAAAGCCATAGCCCGGCATGTCGATGATGCGAAACAGCGTGGGTTCGCCCACTTCAAACACGTTCAGTTCCTGCGTGCGCCCCGGCGTGACCGAGGCCCGCGCCAGTCCATTGCGACCGGTGATGGCGTTGAGCAGCGATGATTTGCCCACATTCGACCGGCCAGCCACCGCGATCTCCGGCACATCCGGCGCCGGCAGGAATTTGAGTTCCGGCGCAGACAGCAGGAAGCTGACCGGCCCGGCAAAACGCTTGCGCGCGGCCTCGATCAGATCAGCTTTTGCCTGTTCTTCGGTCACTTGCGGCGGCGTCCTGCACTCGGTTTCGGCGCACCCTGCTTCGGGCCAGCGGGCTTCGGCCCCGGTTTGGGCGGATTGGGTTTCACATCGATCACCGCAGCCGATGGCGGCGTCGCCGGCGCCGGATATTTGCGGTTCATATAAAGCTGCTGCCCGATCGAAACCAGGTTGTTGATCGTCCAATACAGCTGCAGGCCGGCCGCGAACGGCGCCATGAAAAACATGAACAGCCACGGCATAAGCGCAAACACCTGCTGCTGCACCGGGTCCATCTGCGCCGGAGACAGTTTCTGCTGCAGCCACATGGTGACGCCCAGCAGGATCGGCAAAACGCCCAGCGCAATGAAAGCCGGCGGCTGCCAGGCGATCAGGCCGAACAGGTTCAAGGGCGTCAACGGATCGGGCGCGGACAGGTCGGTGAGCCACAACACGAACGGCTGGTGACGCATTTCGATAGAGATCAGCAGCGTCTTATAGAGCGCGTAGAAGATCGGGATCTGCAGCAGGATCGGCAGGCAGCCGGCGAGCGGATTGACCTTCTCGTTCTTGTAGATGGCCATGATTTCCTGCTGCGCGCGCAGCTTATCGTCGCCGTACTTCTCCTGGATCGCCTTCATGCGCGGGCCGATCAGGCGCATCTTGGCCATCGATTCATACTGCTTGTTGGCAATCGGGAACATCACGGCGCGCACGATCAGGGTGAGCCCGATGATGGCGACGCCGAAATTGCCGGTGAACTTGAACAGGAAATCAAGCAGGTGGAAGATCGGCTTGGCGATCACTTCGAACCAACCCCAGCTGACCGATTTGTCGAGCCGCGGGATGCCGGCTTCGGTGTAGCGGTCAATCAGGTTCACATCCTTGGCGCCGGCAAACAGCTTGGCGGTGCTGGTCGCGCGGCCACCGGCCGGCACGGTAACGGCATCGGCCAGCCAATCGGCCTGATACTGGCCGGCGGCATATTGGAAGGTGGCGGCGATCTTGGCCTTCTGATCCGGCACGGAGGCGGCCAGCCAGTATTTCTCGGTGAGGCCGAGCCAGCCACCGGTGGAGGTGAAGCGCTGCGGGCCATCTTCGCGCAGCTTTTCAAACTCCAGATCGCTGTCTTTCAATGTGTCCTGCAAAACGCCCACCGGACCAACGTGAACATTGGTCTCGGCAGCAGCGGCTTCACCGCGGCGCGACACGAGCCCGAACGGCTGCAGCACAACTGGCGCAGCGCCAGGGTTCTCGATGCTCTGTTCGACAGTGAACAGAAAATCCTTGTCCACGCTGATCTTCTGGCGGAACATCAGCCCAGACGGTGCAGTGGTGCTCAGCGTCACCGGGGTTGCCGGGGTCAGCGTCGGGCGATCGGCCGTCCACACGGCCGTCGCCGGCGGCGCCAACCCACCAACCCAGCCGAACTGGGCAAATTGCGCATCAGCCGTGCGGCTGGGTGAGAACAGGCGAACGGGCGGCGATGCCTTTTCATTGGTCTGGCGATAGCTAGGCAGCACCAGATCATCGAACCGCGCGCCGGTGAGATTGATAGAGCCTTTCAGGCGCGGCGTGTCGACGGCAACGCGCGGGGACGCGGCCAGCGCTGCGTCACGGCCAACGATGGCGCCCTGCCCGGCAATGGCCGGGGCGGCGCCGGGCGCGGCCGGAGCCACCGGCGCACCGGCCTGCGCTGCCGCACTGGCAACTGGCGGCGCTTCGGTGGGAAAGAAGCGATCGGCAACAACGGTCCAGCCGAGCAGCACCATGGTGGAGAGGACCACGGCGAGCACGATGTTCTTCACGTCGGGCGATTGATTGTCCTGAGGAGGCAAGAGTGTCTCTCTGGCTGGAAGGGCAGGATTCGGATGGGATCGCGGCTGCTATAGCCTCTCAGGGCACCGGGTCATAGCCCGAACCCCCCCAAGGGTGGCAGCGGGCAATACGGCGCGCGGCAAGGCCAAAACCCCGCAACGGGCCGTGGCGCTCGATGGCGGTGATGGCATAGGCTGAACAGCTGGGCGAAAAGCGGCAGGTGGGCGGCATGACGGCGGAAAATGTCACCTGCCACAGGCGGATCGGCCAAATCAGAAGTGATTTCATCGCCGGCTCCCCTGTCCACTTGGCTGCCAAGGCCTATCCGTGTCCTTGGGCGGCAGACGGGCCTTGGCCAGCGCCTTTTCCAGATCGGCCTTCAACACGGCGAAATCGCGGGTCAGCCCGGCCTCGCGCCCGATCAGCACATGATCGGCGCCGGGATGTCCGTGTGTGGGCAGGGTGAGGAGAACGATCTCTCGCAGACGACGTTTCAGCCGATTGCGGATGACGCTGTTGCCGATCTTCTTGGTAACCGTGTAGCCGACCCGCATCAGGGGCGCACCATCATCCCGCTGCCGCACGAGCAACACAAAGCCGGCGGATGATACCCGCCGGCCCTGATTTGCAGCCAGGAAATCCCGTCGCTGCCGGATGGTCTCCGGCGCGCGCATCAGCTTCAGGCCGAAAGCTTCTTGCGGCCGCGGGCGCGACGGGCGCGGATGACATTGCGACCGCCGACAGTTGCCATGCGCGCGCGGAACCCGTGACGGCGGGCGCGGACGAGCTTGGACGGCTGATAAGTGCGCTTCATGGGAAACAGTCCTGAAAATAGATTCGGTCAGGCCGCAGTTACCTGCGTCCGGAAAGAGTGGTGCCGATAATGGGCTCTGGCGGCAGAGTCAACGCACTTGTCACTGGACAAGCGGCTTGTGCGTGGCAATGGCGAAGCGATGGAACGATCCCCCCTCGCCCTGCCCTTCCCCGCCCTTGGCCCCATCGCTGGGGTGCGCATCGGCACAACCAGTGTGGCCTACAAGAAATGGACGCGCGATTGCGTCACGCTTGTGGAATTGGTGCCGGGCACGGTGGTGGCCGGGGTCACGACCCAATCGAAATGTCCGTCGCCCGAAGTCGAACTGTGCCGGGCGAAACTGCCGCAAGGCCAGGCGCGCGGGCTGATCGTCAACGCCGGCAACAGCAACGCCTTCACCGGCATGAACGGCCGCCAGGCAGCGCAGGCACAGGCAGCGCGGGTGGCCGACGTGCTGGGCTGCGATGCGGCGCACGTGTTCAGCGCCTCCACCGGCGTGATCGGCGTGCCTTTGCCGGTCGATCTGGCATTGTCTGGCGTGGATCAGGCCCATGCAGCGCTGGGCAAGGCCGATTGGCTGGCCGCGACCAACGCCATCGGCACCACCGACACTTTCCCCAAGGCCGCCACTGCCAACGCCATCGTTGCCGGCACGCGCGTGACGATCGTTGGGATCGTGAAGGGCAGCGGCATGATCATGCCGGACATGGCGACGATGCTGGGCTTCATCTTCACCGATGCCGCCGTCACCGCCGGCCTGTGGCAGCAGATGCTACAAGCCGCCGTTGCCCCCACGTTCAACAGCATCACCGTGGACAGTGACACCAGCACATCGGACACGGTGCTGGCATTCGCCACGGGCGCCGCCGGGCATCCCGTGCTCACCAGCATGGATGATCCCGGCACCGACGCGCTCGCTGCCGCGCTGGCCGATGTGTGCCGCCAACTCGCCATCCTGGTGGTGCGCGATGGCGAAGGGGCGCAAAAGCTGATCGAAGTCAACGTGACCGGCGCGTTGGACAATACCTCGGCCAAGCGGGTCGCCATGAGCATCGCCAATTCACCCTTGCTGAAGACCGCCATTGCTGGCGGCGACGCCAATTGGGGCCGGGTGGTGATGGCCGTGGGCAAGGCCGGCGAACCCGCCGAGCGCGACCTGCTTTCGATCCGTTTCGGCGACACGCTGGTGGCAAACCAGGGTATGGTCGTTCCGGGCTATGATGAAGCCCCGGTGGCGGCGCACCTCGCGGGGCAAGAAGTGCGCCTTACCGTCGATCTGGGCCTCGGGAGCGGCCGCGCCCGCGTATGGACCTGCGATCTCACCCACGGCTACATCAGCATCAACGCAGACTATCGCAGCTGATTGTCGGCCTGCATCACGACATCGACATTGCCGCCAGACTTCGACAGCAACGCCGCAACCTGCTTGCGGCCCTGCCAATAGACCAGCGCCGGGTGGTCTTCACCCGCCGCGATCAGGCGGCGCGCCGTCGCGTCGTCAAGCGCGCTTTCCTGCGCAACATGGTCACAATATCCTTCGATCTGCCAGTTCGGCAGCAAAAGTGTCCCCAACACCCCATAGCGCTGGCGCAGCAAGCCATGCGCCGCCTCGTGCGCGACCGTCCCCGACAACGTCCGGCGGCTGCCGATAGCGCGGTTGTTGAACACGAGGTCGGCGGCAACGTCGTTCCTGTTGATAATGATCGCTTCGTTGATCGGCCGAGTCAGCCCGAAGGCACCAGCGCTCTGCAGCGCAAGTACGGACCACCGCCAGCCGCCGTTGGTAAGGAACAGGCTGCGTGGCTGCGGCCGGTCGATAGGGCTGGAAGCGAGCAACGCTTCGGCACGACCAATGACAGTCGTGATACCGCTTGGGATTGGCGCTTCCGATCGGATCGTCCACGCACCCACCTGCGCCAAGTGCGGGAAGAGAAGGACTTCAGGTGCGGTAATCATGGCAGCAAGCGGCACGAATGCCACCAATATCAGCCATTGCCGCCGGCTTCCCCACCACGCTTTGCGATGCATCATAGCGTGTATGACTTAAACAACACACTCGGAGCTGACAAGCGCCGATTAGCGCAGCTGATTCATCCGCAGTCCCAGCCGGTGCAGTTCCCGCAGCACCCGGTTGGCCTGCATCATCGGGTTCATCGACAGCTTCACGATCAGCGACAGCAGGAGCAGCGTCGCCGCCGGCAAGCCCCAGTGAAGGGCGACCAGCACATCGGTGGCGGCAAAAAACTGCCAGCCCGCCCACACCGAGGCGATGAAGGCCGCAGCCTGCACCAGCATCAGCAGCCAGTTTACCCATTTGCCCGGCCCGGAAAACAGGCCCAGCGCCTCGCCGATGAAGCCCGGCTCCGGCCGGATGCTGGCCAGCAAGGCGCGTTCTTCGGCGGCCAGCGCGGCGTCGATATCCTTGTCGATCATGTCTCGTCTCCTTCCAAGATTGCCCGCAACTTGCGGCGGGCGTGAAACAGCCTTGTCTTCACCGTGCCCACCGGTACGGCCAGCGCTACGGCCACTTCCGCCACCGAAAGCTGATCGAAATGATGCAACGCGATCGCCGCGCGCTGGTCGGGTGGCAGGCTGCGGATCGCGGCGTGCAGGCCTTCACGGTCACCCGCCAGCGCATCTTCGGGCGGCAATTGCGGCTCCGCTGCCAGAGCGGCGGCCAACGCTCGGCCGCGCCGGTTGTGGCGAATGCTGCCGGCACAACGGCGGCTAACGAAGCAATAGGCCCAAGCCGGAAAGCATGGACATCATCCAGCCGCGGCAGCCCGCGCACGATTTCGATCCACCCGGCCTGCACGGTATCGCGCGCCGCCTCCGCGTCACCCAGCAGGCGCATGGCATGTGCCAGCAGCCGACGCTGTCACCGCGCCGCCAGCAACGCAAGCGCGCGGGCGCCGCCGCAGCGGGCATCTGCCACCAGGCAGGCTTCGATCAGGGGGTCTTGCGGGTTCATCGTGGCACAGGTGGCCACGGCAGCGCGATTGGTTCAATCGCTGATGCAATATTCCGGGTGCCCTCGCGTTTTGGGGGATGGCGCCGTTGCGGCGAAAGGCCATCATCCCCACCATGATCCCCATCCTCTACCACTATGAAGCCTCGCCCTTTGCCGAGCTGGTGCGGGCGGCCTTTGGCGTGAAAGGCCTCACTTGGGGCAGCCTGTTGGTGCCGGGCATCATGCCCAAGCCGGACCAGACGCGGCTGACTGGCGCCTATGGCCGCACGCCGGTGGTGCAGATCGGTGCCGACATTTATTGCGACACCGGCGCCATCCTGCCGGCATTGGAGGCGCTCCCGGGCCCCGGACTTTATCCGGCACCCCTCGGGCCACTGCACAAGCTGGTGGCGAGTTGGGCCAACGGGCCGCAGTTCTTCGCCCATGTCGGCGCGGCGATGGGCCGCATGACGCCGGAAATGATGGGCGCGGGTTTCATCAAGGATCGGCAGGCACGCTTCGGCATGGATCTCGCCGCCCTGGGCCGTGCCGCCCCGCATCTCGCCGGCCAGGCGCTGGTGGCGAGCCAGTGGCTGTCCGAAACTCTGGCCGATGGCCGCGCCTTCATTGGCGGCGATGCGCCGGGGGCCGGGGATCTGGCGCTCTACAGCAATATCTGGTTCGTGAAGGCCGTACCGACGGCGGCAGCCAATGCGGCGGCCATGCTGGCGCTGCCGGGCGTGGCCGACTGGTTTGCGCGCATGGCCGGCTTCGGCCACGGTGAGCGGCGCGAAATGACGGCCGATGAGGCGCTGGCCGCCGCCCGTGCCGCCAGGCCTGCGCCGATCAGCAGCAGGTTAGACGCGCCTTACGTGGCGGGGATGATGGTGGGCGTGGCCCAGGAAGGCACGAAGGATGCGCCCAGCGTTGGCCGCTTGCTGCGCTGCTGTTCAACCGGGATCACGATTGCCCGGGAAGCGGAGGAGGGGCTGATCGTCCATGTCCACTTCCCGCGGCTGGGGCAGGTGGTGGCGCCGGCTTAGACCAGCGCGCCCGTCAACCACGCCTTCAATTCGCCCTTGGGCCGCGCGCCGACCATGGTGGCCGCCGGTTGCCCGCCCTTGAACAGGATCATGGTAGGGATCGACATCACGCCATAGCGGCCCGGCGCGTCCGGGTTCTCGTCGATGTTGACCTTGACGATCTCCACCCCGTCCAGCTCGTTGTTCAATTCTTCCAGGGCCGGGGCGATCATGCGGCAGGGGCCGCACCATTCGGCCCAGAAATCGACCAGCACCGGCTTGTCGGCACTGATCACATCGGCGTGGAAGCTGGCATCGGTCACGGCTTTGGTCATGGGAAGACTCCGCAAATGAGGATCACACTGGATACATAGGCGCTGGCCCGTCCGGCTGCAATGCGGCTGATGGCTGCCATGCGCCCAGCACATCGGCAGGCACTTCGATCAGGCGTGGGCCCGCCGTGTAGAGCAGCCCGGCGCGCACCGTGCGCTTCGGGAAAACCCGCCCTAAAACAGCGGCATAGGCCCCCATCTGCGCCAGGTGCGACGGCGGCACCATCCCCAGCTCAGCCGGGACGCGGCTGCCGGTCTTGAAATCAACGGCCAGCACTTCGGTCTCGCTCACCAGCAGCCGATCGATGCTGCCGGTGATCACCGCCTCGCCCACCACGGCGGCCACCGGTGCTTCGGTGAGCGCGCCAGCCGCGAACACTGCGGCAAAGGCCGGATCATCGAGCACGGCCAATACGGTAGCCACCAGTTCAGCGCTATCCAGATCGGGCACGTTCAGTGCGCACCATTGCAGCGCCACATCGCGCCGCACATCGCTGGCCAGCCCCGGCAGCGTCTCAAACAATCGGTGCAGCGCCGTCCCGCGCCGCGCCGCCGCCTTGCGGGCTGCATCTGGCGGCGGATCGGCCACTTTGTCGGGCCCCAGGCTTGATGGTGCCAGCGGACGCGGCGGCCGGGCTTCAGCCGGGGCCTGGCGCTGCCACCAGCGATCGGTGGTCAGCAGGGTGGCATCCGGTTTCACGTCGGCATCGCGCAGCACCGTCGCCGGGCCAGAGCGGAACAGCCGCACCGGTTCCGGCCAGTGCGGATCGTCCACGCTTTCCAGATCGGTCAGCGCGCCATCAACCAACTGGTACCAGCTTTCGGGGTGCACATCCCATTGCTTGCCAGGCTTGGTAGCGCCGCCGATGCACAGCACCTCCTCGGCCCGCGTCAGCGCCACATAGAGCAGCCGGCGATGTTCGCGCGCGGCCCGGGCGACCCGATCATTCTGCGCGTTGGTAAGGAAGGCCGGCGGCGCCACCAGCCCCGGCGGCAACCACAGCGGCAGTTCCGGTCCATTGCCCAGTGCCAGCACTAGTTCGCCCTTTTCTGCCGGCGGCACATGGGCGGCATCGGCCATAATGACGATCGGCGCCTGCAGGCCCTTGGCGCCATGCACGGTCATCAGCCGTACGGCGTCGATGGCGGCTTCGGGATCGCGCTTCACCTCCAGATCCTCAGCCGCCATCCAAGCGATGAATGATTGTAGGCTGGACGCACCCGCCGCTTCGCAGGCCAGCGCCTGATCGAGCACGGTGTCGATGGCATCGCGGGCTTCCTCGCCCAACCGCGCCAGCAGCTTGCGCCGGCCAGCGAGCGGCCCGGACAAGATGGTTTCGAGGAAACGATAAGGCGATACATCCGCCGCCAAGCGTAACACCTCAGCCAGCACGGCGCGCGGCGCTGCCACGGCGGGATCGTCGCTGGCCAGCACGGCCGACCACAAGGTTCCCGGCCGGCTGGCGGCCAATCCAGTGAGCTGATCATGATCAAGGCCACAGAAAGGCGAGACCAGCAGCGCCGCCAGGGTGAGATCATCATCAGGCTGGCAGGCGAACTGCACCAGCGCCAGCAGATCGGCCACTGCCAGCGGTTCGGCCAGGTTCAATCGGTCAGCGCCGGCCACCGGCACCCCGGCTTCGTGCAGCGCCGTCACCAGCGCGTTCATCAGCCCGCTGCGCTTGCGCACCAGCACCAATATATCCTGCGCCGCTGCCCGCCGGCCACTGGCGGGCAGGATCAGCGCGGTGTCCGGTGCCAGCCAGCCGGCGACGGTGGCGGCGATGCGGCGCGCCATGTCGATATCCAGCGCCAGCGGCGGGGCGTCATCATCGGCTGGTTCGTCTTCGCCATCGTCGCCGCTGCCGCCATCGGGCAGCAGCGCCGGCCACAGCATCACCATCCCGGCACCGGCCTTGTGGGCAACATGCGGCTCCACCCCCTGCGGATCGAACATCCCGGGGCCAACATGGCCGATCACACGGTCCACCACGTCGAGAATGGCCGGCACCGATCGGAAATTCACCGTGAGCGGCAGTTCCTTCCAGCGTTCCGGTTCCCCCTCGCACAGCAAGTGGAAATCATCCTTCATATCGGCATAGATTTGCGGATCGGCGCCTTGGAAGCCAAAGATCGACTGTTTGAAATCGCCCACCACGAACAGGCTGCGGAATTGATCACGCTGGCCCAGCCCGGAAAAATACTCCTCCACAAGCGCCCGGATCACCTGCCATTGCAACAGGTTGGTATCCTGCGCTTCATCAACCAGCACATGATCGATGCGGCTGTCGAGCTTGAAGCGCACCCAGTCCGCCGCACCGGGTTCACCCAGCAGACGCGCGGCCGCCGCGATCATGTCGTCATAATCGATCACCCCGGAGCGGTGCTTGGCAGCGCGCCAATCCTGCGCCAGCCGCACCGCGACGCGCAGGTGACGGCCGGCGAATTCGAGGATCTGCCAACGTTCGAGATCGGCCCGTATACCGAGCAACTGTTCCTGCACTTCGGCGCAGAAGGGCCGCCAGTCCGCCAGTGCCTTGGGGATCATCCAATCTGGCTTCTTGGTTTCCCCATCGCCCTTGTAGAAAATCTTCCAGAAGCCGTCCCAGGCTTTGGGTTTGTCCGCGGCTATGCAGAATGCCACCACGTCTCCGCCGATGCCAACGGCGCGCTCACCGCTCTGCTGCGACATGGCATGCCCGAACTGCTGCAATTTCAGCAACGGCAACGCCGCAATCCCCGCTGCCAGCGTTGCCGCCTCACTGGTACCATCGGCCAGCCCCAACGCCCGGCGCAGCAGCGGCTCCACCCCTTCCACGCGCAATTCCGCCAGTGCCGCGCCGTGGCGCGACAGCGCGGCCATGATCGCGTGCAGCCTTGTCTCGCCGCCATCGATGGCGATTTCCGCCACATTGGCCAGAAATCCGGGGTTGGACTGATCCGTGAGCGCATCGGTCAGCACCCGGCGGCGCAGCAGCGCGGCGGCGCGATCATCCAGCGTCTGGAAACCCGGCGTGATACCGGCTTCCACCGGGAAGCTGGCAATCAGCCCTTGCGCGAAACTGTGGATGGTCTGGATGGCCAGGCCCGCCGGCGCTTCCAGCACGGCGGCGAACAGCCCGCGCGCAGTGGAGAGAATTTCAGCGTCGGTCGCCGCCCCGATGGCCTTCAGATCATTGGCCAGTTCGGCGTCGGTGCAGCCCGCCCACCACGCCAGCCGCGCCATCACCCGGTTCTGCATTTCGGCCGCGGCCAGCTTGGTGAAGGTCAGGCACAGGATCGCATCCGGCCGCGCGCCGGAGAGCAACAGGCGCAGCACCCGCGCGCTGAGCACTTGGGTCTTGCCAGTGCCGGCCGAAGCCGCGACCCAGGCGTGGACCTTGGGATCGGCCGCATGCGCTTGCGCCGCCTTTAGCGGCTCCAGCGCCTTTGTGCGCCCACGGTTCATTGTTGACGCTCCCGCCGGTTGATCCATTCGGCGACGCGCGCCAGATGATCAAAATCGCCCCAGGCCCATTGCGGCTGCAGTTTGGCCGGGAACGGGGTTTGAGCCAGCAGATACTGCGCCACCAGTTGCTCGGCCCGGATCAGCGCCCTTGTCACATGGTCGGGCACATCGGCGCCCCTGCCCAGTGGATTGCTGCGCTTGCCCTTTTCCCGTCGGCTGCCCGACAGCTGCCAATATTCGATCGCGCCAGCCGTGCCACCCGGCACCGGCTTGCCATCGCGGCTGAGGCCGCCGGCCACGGCAATCGCCAGCCCCAGCGCCAGCTGGTTCGCCTCCAGCGCCTTGACGCGCGTGCCGGAAGGCACCCCGCCCGTCTTGTAATCGATCACCCGCAGATTGCCCTCGGCATCACGGTCGAGCCGGTCAATACGGCCGCTCAGCATCACGCCGCCGGCCAGTTCCAGTTCGCCCTTCACTTCGGCCAGCATCTGCGTCCAGCCGGCGTATTCCTCTTTCAAGATCTCGCCCCCGGCCCAGGCCAGCGCCCGCTGGATGCGCGGCACCCAGGCGGCGGCAAGCAGCGGGAAATGCGAGGTGGCACTGCTCAGCACTTCGGCGGTGATTTGCTCCAGCTGCAAAAGGCTGCCGTGACGCGCGGCCACCCATTTATCCAGCACATCGTGGGCCAGGTTGCCGCGCATCATCGCGGTCGGATCCTGATCGAGCGGATCAAGCTTGCGCAGTTTCAATATATGCTTGGCGTGGAAGGCGAAGGGATCGGCGATCAATGTGTCGATCTCAGTGATGCTGATGCGGCGCGGGCGGAGGGCCTGCGCCGGGTTGGGCCGGGGTTGCGGCGCCGGTTGCGGGCCGCCGCTGGCGCCATCCAATGCGCGGGCAATCAGGATCAGATCGTCCCGGCGCGGCAGCACGTCGGCACCGGCGCGTTCGAATTGCGCCACCAGCCGCAGCCAAAGGCGTGAGGCGACCTGCGGGCCGCTGGCATCGCGCCGCGCACGCGTGATCAGCACGCGCCTCGCGCTGGCGGCACGCAGGAAATCCTGCGCGGCCAACCCTTGAGCCCGCGCTGTGCCGGGCAGCCCCAGCGCGCGGCGAATAGCCGGCGCCAGCCACGGATCGGGCGACGGACGTCCGGGCCAGGTCGCTTCATTCAGGCCGGCCAGCACCAGCGTGTCGGCGCGGGTCAGCTGCGCTTCGACCGGGCCCAATATGGCAAGCCGCGGATGCCCCTGCCCCGGCACCCGAACACTGCTGCCGGCCATCAGCGTGGCCAGCAGCGCCGGGGCTTCATCGGGGCGCAAGCTGCCAAACAGCGCACCATGCTGTTCGATCTCGGCCACCAACGCTGCCAGTTGCCGCCCGTCTGGCCCGGCCCAGCCGCCATCGCCGGCCAAGGCCGTCATGGCATCGCGCAGCGCCTGCATCAGATCGGGCAGGCTGATGGCTTTGCGCTGGCGCAACGCATCCAGCGGCTCCAGCGCCGGGGCCAGATCGTACCACCAGCGCGCCAGCGGGGCGGCAAAGCGCGCCGCCCTCGCTGTTGTGTCGTTGGCCCAGCGATCAAGCGCTTCGCCGGCCGCGTCCAGCCCCGGCGGCGGCCGCACGCCGCGCAAGGCGATATCGGCAAGGCGCATGCCGGCCGCAAACGCCGCATCATCGCTGCGCACCAGCGCGTGTTTCAGCACCGCCAGCAGACGGGCCGGGGCAAAATCCTCCGCCATCGCTTCCACCAGCGCCAACGCCAGCGCGCCGGGCGGGGTGAGCAGCAACGGCTGGCCGGCCGATGAATCGATGGCGATGCCCCAACGCCGGCAATGGGCCGCCACGCGGCGGGCCAGTAGCGGATCGGGCGTGATCAGCGCGGCACGTTCCCCCGGCCGCTCCAGCGCCTCGCGCAGCGCCAGCGCCACCACCTGCGCCTCTTCCGCAGCGGTGGCGCATTCGGCCAGCGCCAGGTCTTCAACAGCCGCGGGCGGTGGCGGCGGCGGGGCCGTCGCGGCCGCCGCCGGGGCCAGGGCGGCGAGCAGCGCGGCGGCGCGTTCGGGCGGGCCGTCCAGCGTGCCGCCTGAGGTGGGCCACGGCTGCACATCGCCGCGTTCCAGGCCCAACGCGGCCAGCAATTTTTTCAGCGCCCATTGCGGGTGGCCCGGATCATCGCGGCCGCCCTCAGTTGTTGCCAGCAGGATCGCCTCCCACCGCGCCGTACCCGCCGCCGACGCATCATCATCAAGACCAGGCAGCACCACTAGCCCCTTCGGCAGGTGCAGCACGGCGCCCAGCAGACGCACCAGCGCCGGGGTGGGATTGGCCAGGCCCGCCGCCACCACCAGGCCGGTGGACGGCGCCGCCTGCCAGCGCGCTATGGTGGCATCGATCAGCGCCGCCAACCGCGTCGCACCTTCGGTGCCGCCATGGCCGGTGCGTGCCTCCGGCCAGACGGCGATGATGAGTTCGAGGAAGGCCAGCGTCTTCTGCCAATGATCGGCCAGATCCTGGCCATCGGCGGCGGCGCGCAGGGCTTCGGGTTCAATTTCCTCGGCCAGCAGGGCATCCAGCACTTCGCCCAGCGCATCACCCAGCCGCAGCCGCTCCACCGCCGAACGTTCGTCGCCCGGCAGGCCGGCTGCCAGCCGCGCCAGTTCCAGCCGGCGCACCAGCGGCGCCACGGCGGGCAGCAACACATCCGCGCCCGCCGCCAGCCGATCGAAGCCGCCGTCATCCAGATCGCCCACCGGCACCATGCGCGGCAGCAGCAGGCCGCCCCTTCCCTCAGCACCCGCTTCGGCAGCGGATTTGGCATTGGGCAATTGCCGCACAAAGGCTTCGGTGAGCGCCGTCACCGCGCGGCGGTTGGGCAGCAGCACCAAGGCCTGCGCCAGCGCCAACGGATCATCCGCCGTGCGCGCCAGCAGCCCGGCCGCCAGCGCATCGGCAAAGGCGACGTGCAACGCGATGTTGAACACGGGTGGGCGCCGGGGCGGGCGCGTCGATAGGCTGGTCACGTTGTCCAGCATAGGGCCAGTTGCAACGCCTGCCAGCCCCTGATTGGGGATATCGCCCGCAGCGCAGCTTTGGCGCAGCGTTGCCGGCAAGCACCCCAACCTCCAGCCATCGAAATCAAGGCAACGGGCGCGTTGGCGGGCTTCGGACCAAGCGGCCTCGCTGCGCTGATAACGGGCGCGAAACCGATCCGCGGTGCGCAGCGAATCGGCCGCGAGCGCCAGCATTGCCTGATAGGATCCGGGCGAAATGCCCAAAAAACTGCGGCAGCAATTGCGCTGGCATGTCCGACGCACGATCAGGCCTTCCTTGGTCATGCCGTTGATCCAGCGGAGCACCGTAGTACTGGGCAGATCAGCAGCAATGCACAGGCTGTTGACCGAGGTTTAGAGGCGCAAATACTGCGCAACGGCCAGGTCCCGCAACATGTCCCACGCCGGTTCACCTAACGACAGGCCGGGAATATGGCCGGCGCGCAAGCGGCGAATGCAGAATAGGGAGTTAACTGCCTGGTAATGACTGGCAAGATGCAACTTGATCCATTCTGGTCGTGATCGGGGGTTTACCGTTGAGAGGCACACGCCATCTCGACAGAGCGCCGGCAATTTGCTTCCCTGTCGGTCCACACAATCACCACTTTGGGGGGATAGCACATGTTCAGCCACATCATGGTCGGCGCCAACGACACGACCGCATCCAAGGCCTTTTACGACGCCACCTTCGCCGCTATGGGCATCGGCCCCGGCCACGCCGACGACAAGGGCCGCGTGTTCTGGATGACCCCCGCCGGCATCTTTGCCATCACCCCGCCAATCGACGGCAACCCGGCCTGCCACGGCAACGGCAGCACCATCGGTTTTGCCATGGCCGGCCCGGAAATGGCCGATGCCTGGCACGCTGCCGGGGTCGCCAACGGCGGCACCACCTGCGAAGATCCGCCCGGCGTCCGTCAGGGCGGCATGGGCGCCCTCTATCTCGCCTATCTGCGCGATCCGGCCGGCAACAAATTGTGCGCTTTGCATCGGATGCCCGGCTGATGCGCGGCCTGACCCTGTTGGGGGCAGCGCTGCTGCTGGCCGCGCCGGCAGCGGCGCAACTGGTGAAAGAGAAGCCGGTGTTGACGCTCGACGGCGCCCGCATCGTCACTGACGCTTCCCACGCCGAAGCCGAAAAGCGCGGTCTGAAGGTGACGATCGTGGTCGTCGATCCGGCCGGCATTCCGATTGCGTTACGCCGCATGGATGATGCGTCGCTGGCCGGCCCCGACATCGCTACGGGCAAGGCACAGACGGCGGCACGCTTTGGCAACGCCACGGCGATTTTCGAACAACGGCTGCAGAAGGAAGGCCAACTGCGCTACCTCACCTTCCCGGTATCCGTAGTCGCTTCAGAAGGCGGTGTGCCCATCAAGCGGGACGGCAAGACCGTGGGTGCAGTGGGCGTTTCAGGTGCCACAAGCCAGGAAGACGGACTGATCGCGGCAGCCGGTGTGGCTGCGCTGGAGGCAGCACTCGCCGCAAGGAAATAATCAGTCTTTTTGGCTGAATCCGGCCGGTTCACCTGCGCCCTCTTGCCGCTGGTGGGCCGGCCGCGCTATTGAGGCGCGCAACACTGCACAGGAGAGACTGCCATACCACCGCCCCCACGCCGCATGATGAACACGCCCGCGCCGATGACCGGCCCGCGTTATGATGAATTCATCAGTGTTCCCAAGGTCCGTGTCATCGATCAGGACGGGGAAAATCTGGGTGTTCTATACACCCGTGAAGCCATTGCAATAGCTCAGGAAGCTGGGCTGAATCTGGTGGAAGTCTCCCCCGGCGCCGACCCGCCGGTGTGCAAGATTCTCGATGTTGGCAAATTTAAGTACGAGGCCCAGAAAAAGGCCGCAGCGGCTCGCAAGAACCAGAAGACGCAGGAGATCAAGGAGATCAAGATGCGTCCCAACATCGACGAGCATGATTACCAGACCAAGATGAAGGCCATCCATCGCTTCCTTGAAGAGGGCGACAAGGTGAAGCTCACCCTGCGTTTCCGTGGCCGCGAGCTTTCGCACGGCGAGCTTGGCCTCAAGCTGCTCGAACGCGTGCGCGACGAGACCGCAGAACTGGCCAAGGTGGAGCAACTGCCCCGTCTGGAAGGCCGTCAGATGCTGATGGTGATCGCACCGAAGTAATTGGGGCCTCTTCCGCGATGATGAACGCCGCCGGCTCACCCCGGCGGCGTTTGCGTTTCCAGAGCGGTGGCGCTAACGCCCGGCCATGTCATTCTTTGCCCCCGCCCTTGAAGGCGCCAAGCCCGATCAGTATGTCCAGCTGAACGAGCAGCTCAGCCTGCTGATTGGTGACGAGAGTGATTTCGTCGCCAACATGGCCAACATGGCGGCGTTGCTTTTCTACCAGCTGCCCGATCTCAATTGGGCCGGTTTCTACCTGATGCGCGATGGGGAACTGGTGCTTGGTCCCTTCCAGGGCAAGCCGGCCTGCATCCGCATCCCGCTGGGGCGCGGCGTGTGCGGCACGGCGGCGGCGACCCGCGAAACCCAGCTAGTGCCCGATGTCCACGCCTTCCCCGGCCACATCGCTTGCGATGCCGACAGCCAGTCCGAAATCGTCGTTCCTCTGATCAAGGACGGCGTGATGATCGGCGTGCTCGATCTCGACAGCCCGAAACCCGGCCGCTTCGATGAAAACGACCGGGCCGGGCTGGAATCCGCAGCGGGGCTCTTGCTGGGGGCCAGCCTGATGGTCTGAACCTGCGCCGCCCGCCCCAAAAGAGGGCTGGAGCGAGCAGGCGTGACTCAGATCATTTCTGCAACTTCACGATCACTTCGCTGCGCACATTGGCCATGGCGTGATCGATGCCCTTCAGTGCCGCAGCGCGCTGATCGGCGGACAGGTTGGGCGCAGATTCGATGGCGGCTCGGGCAGACGCCATGGCTTCGCGCATTTTCTTCTGGATTTCGCCGCCACAGGTCGCGAGCTGGCCGAAATCAGCGTCGGCAGGCAGCCTCACCCCTTCACTGTCACAGCGGGCGCGCAATCGGGCCTTGGCTTCGGCCATGCGGGCCTGGGCTTCCTTGCCCGCCTTTTCGGCGATTTCGTGGTGACGGATCATCATCACCTTCTTGCCTTCGGCGGTTTCCAGCACCTTCACCATTTCGGCATGGTCGCCAGCGTCCAGCATCATCATGTGCGATTCACTGCCCTTGATGTCGTCGGTTATGACATTGCCGTCCTTGATGATCAGCTTGCGAACCACCGTCTTCTCGCCCGCCTTGCCCGGCTTGCCGTCCACCTTGTGGTGGAACACCATCACCTTTGGTGCTTCCGGCGGCGCAGGCGGAGCCGGTGGAGCTTTGGCGGCCGGAACAGCGGCCGGAACAGCGGGCGGGGCCGGCGGCGTGGGCGGGGCGGGCTGGGCACCCGAGGCAGTGGCAATAAGGCCACCGGCGGCCAGGCTGGTCACGGCGAACAAGCCAAGCATGCGGCCGAAACGGCCCAGCTTGCGATCCTTCATCATGGCAAATCGTTCCTTCAATTGGCTTTTGTGGTTCATGGCGCAGGCGGCCACCGGGGTGGCCACGCAGGCGGATTTCAACACGGCCCGGCCATAGATGGCGCGGGTTTCACCATCGCTGCCCGCCAGCACGCTGGCATCGCAGGCAAGTTCCTGATCAGCGCGGAAGGCGCGCCAGGCGGCATGGGCAATCGGGTTCCACCAATGCGCCGCCAGCACCATCAGGCCTGCCAGATTGGCGGCCAAATCAAGGCGATCATGGTGGGCGCCTTCGTGCAGCAGCGCCATGCGGCGCTCCGCCGGGGAATAGCGGGAGAGGAAATCGGCCGGCAGCAGGATGCGGCGATGGATGATGCCGGCCGCCATCGGGCCAAGCACATGGGCTGAGACGATTACATCCACGCCGCCCTTGCGGGTGAGCAGTTCGCCATCGCGCACCGCCTGACCGACAAAGCGCACGTGGCGCGCCCATTGGATCGCGAGGAAGGCAGCGGCACCGGCCGCCCACACGCCCAGCAGCAACAGCGGCCAATCCGGCAACAGGCTGACAGTGCCGGCCTGCATCGTCGCCGCCGGCAATGGCTCGGTGTAGAGTGCGGCATCGGCCGGGCTCATCAGGGCGAGCGCCGCATCGCCTTCCGGCGTGGCCTGCGCCACCGGCACATATAGCGGCTGCCAGCCCGGTATCGCCGGCAGCAGCATACGCAGTGCCGGCAGCGCCCACAGTGCATAGGCCATATGGGCGCCCCACAGGCGCGCCACCGGCTTGCGCACGGCAAGCACCAGCAGCATCAGCAGCGTGGCGCCGATCAGCGCCTCCACCAGCCAGTTCGCATCAGGGATCATTGCTTCAACTCCCGGATCAGGGCTTCGAGTTCGGCAATATCGGCAGGAGAAAGCTCGCCGCGTTCAGCGAGGTGCGCGACCAGCGGTGCCGGGCGCCCTCCGAACAGGCGATCGACCAGCCGCCGCGACTCGCCCGCGGCAATGGCGGCGCGATCAACGGCGGGCGCATAAAGATAACGGCGGCCGTCTTCCGTCGTGGTCAACGCACCCTTTGCAGCAAGGCGGGACAGCAGCGTCTTCACCGTCGTCAGGCCCCAGCCAGTAGGCTGCAAGCGGGCCGCCACATCCTGTGCAGTGAGCGGATGCTGCGTCCACAACACTTCCATCACCTGCCATTCGGCTTCGCTGATACGCTCTGACATGATCGGCACCCGATTCGTTTACATCTGTAATCGGCATACTGACTACGTCTGTAGTCGTCAAGCACTGTTGTGCAGGAGCGATACAGGTGTGCGCCACCCTGACTTTCCGGCCAATGAACGGCGCAGCGCTTCCGCTGCGGCCTCATTGCTTGACGAACTGGGCCGGGCGGTGGCAAGCGGACGCCGCTACTTGCGGGTATGATGTAATGGTAGCCTGTCAGCTTCCCAAGCTGAACGCGCGGGTTCGATTCCCGCTACCCGCTCCATCGCCGTGCCGCGCGCCGACAGGCGCAAGTTCAGCCGGCGACCAAAAGGGCGACCCCTGAGGCCACCTTTTTCATAAGCCGTCCGACGGTGCGGCTTTGCCGCGCTCTTGCTAGCAGTCTCCTTGATCGCTCAAGGCAGACCCGGCAGCTCCGCCGCCGGCTGCCGCTGCGGCCTTTTGTCCGAACCATGGCCGCCTCCGCCCCGGGTGGCTGATTGACGTATGTTACAGTTCTGCCATGTTCTCGAAACGTCTCAGCAGAATGGGAGCATAGCCATCTGCATTTGAGCTGAATGCAAATCAGACCTCCTTGGGGCGGATGATCTTCCATGGTAAAAGGATCATTCCAATGTCACGCGTCAAGATTTCGTCCATTGCTAGCTCGCTTTTTGTTCTTGCTTCCACTGTAGCACTTGCTGCTCCTGCTGCCGCACGCGATGCCAGTTACACTGTCACCCTCAATCAAGACAGTTTCTTTGGTTTCAATCCGTCGTTCAACGGCCTGATCCCGGTCGACGACAAGATGGATTTCAGCTTCTACGGAACCTTCTGGACAAAGCCCGCCTTTGGTTTGGGTCAGGGCAACACGGGCGATGACCTGTGGACCGAGTTCGGCGTCGGTGTGAACTTCAACCTGATGGACGGCAAACTGAAGGTGAAGCCGCAGTTGGGCATCACCAACGGTTCACTACTCGGCGGCGGTGCCCGCGCCAACAGCAGCACGGTGGGCGGCAAGTTCCTTGATGGCGTCGTGCCCAGCCTCACCGTCAACTACAGCGACGACAAGATCGAAGCCGAATATTACGGCGGTTATTATCTTGCTGCCCGTAATCGCGACGGCAATGCCGCGCTCGACTTTGTCCACACCTGGGTGAACATAGGCTACAAGGCATCAAGCAATGTCTCGTTCGGCCCGCATTACGAATTGCTGTCGAACACCCGCAACACCTATGTCGGCGGCCGCCCGAGCAAGACCTATGAATGGCTGGGCGGTTATGTGCAGTTCGCGCTGCCCAAGGGCTTCTTCGCCCGCTTCACCGCCGGCGCCGATCTGGACAAGGACAATGCCGGCGACTTCTACAAGATGAGCGTGGGCATGAGCTTCTGAGCGCAGCCCGCCCATATGAAAGGGGGCGCCCGGTACTCCGGGCGCCCCTTTATTCCGTCACTCCGCCGCGTCACCGAGCGGCGGCAGATTATGCCCCAGCAGCCGCAGCAATTCCGCCGCCGCTTCAACGATATTCGTTCCCGGCCCGAAGATCGCCACCGTTCCCACCGATTTCAGGAAATCATAATCCTGCGCTGGGATCACCCCGCCGGCGATTACCTTGATGTCCGGTCGCCCGGCTTGCTTCAGCTCGTCAATCAACGCCGGCACCAGCGTCTTGTGGCCGGCGGCCAGCGAGGAGGCGGCGACCAGGTCCACGTCCAGCTTCAACGCCAGTTCCCGAGCCTCTTCCGGTGTCTGGAACAACGGGCCCACCGTGGTATCAAACCCCAGATCGGCCAGTGCCGTGCCAACCACCTTGGCGCCGCGGTCATGCCCGTCCTGGCCCATCTTGACGATCAGAACGCGCGGTTTGCGCCCCGTCCGGCGTTCGAACGCTTCCACGCCTTCGGCCACGCGAGCATAGGCGGGATCGGCCTTGTAGGCATCGGCATACACGCCTTTCACCATCTTCACGACGGCGGCATGGCGGCCAAACACGCCTTCCATTGCCGCGCTGATCTCGCCCAGCGTGCAGCGGGCGCGGGCGCATTCGATGGCCAGCGCCAGCAGGTTTTCGCTACCGCGCGCGCCTTCGCGGAGGGCATCGAGCGCAGCCTGCGCCCGGGCCGTATCGCGCGCGGCCTTCACGGCTTCGATGCGGGTGATCTGGCTGGCGCGCACCGCCACGTTATCCACGTCCAGCACCGGCACTTCGTCCACGGTGGCGGGCTTGTACTTGTTGACGCCCACGATCACCGTCTCGCCCATGTCGATGCCGGCCTGCTTGGCGGCGGCGGCGGCTTCGATGTTGAGCTTGGGCAGGCCGCTGGCGACCGCAGCGGTCATGCCGCCCAGCGATTCGACCTCGTCGATGATCGCCTGCGCTCCGTCCACCAACTGCTTGGTGAGCGCTTCGACATAGTAACTGCCGCCCAACGGATCCACGACCTTTGTAATGCCAGTTTCTTCCTGCAGCACGATCTGGGTATTGCGGGCGATGCGTGCCGAGAAATCGGTCGGCAATGCGATGGCTTCATCCAGCGCGTTAGTGTGCAGCGATTGCGTGCCACCCAGAGCAGCGGCCAGCGCTTCCACCGTGGTGCGGATGACGTTGTTGTACGGGTCCTGCTCCTGCAAACTCACGCCGCTGGTCTGGCAATGGGTGCGCAGCATCAGGCTGCGTGGGTCCTTGGCGCCGAAATTCGTCATGATCCGCGCCCACAGCGTACGGGCGGCGCGCAATTTGGCCACTTCCATAAAAAAGTTCATGCCGATGGCAAAAAAGAAGCTTAGCCGGCCGGCAAATTCGTCGACATCCAGCCCCTGTTGCTGGGCGGCACGGACATACTCCATGCCGTCTGCCAGCGTGTAGGCCAGTTCCTGCAGCGCCGTCGCCCCGGCTTCGTGCATATGATAGCCGGAAATCGAAATACTGTTGAACTTCGGCATATTGCGGGCGGTGTGGCTGATGATGTCGGCCACGATCCGCATCGAGGGTTCCGGCGGATAGATATAGGTGTTGCGGACCATGAACTCCTTCAGGATGTCGTTCTGGATGGTACCATCCAGCTTGGCCTGCGGGACGCCGGATTCTTCCGCCGCCACGATGTAGAAGGCGAGGCACGGAATCACCGCGCCGTTCATGGTCATCGAAACCGACATCTGATCGAGCGGGATGCCGTCAAACAGGATTTTCATATCCTCAACGCTATCGATGGCCACTCCGGCCTTGCCGACATCGCCCGACACGCGCGGGTGATCCGAATCATAGCCGCGGTGGGTGGCCAGATCGAAGGCAACTGAAAGCCCCTTCTGCCCGGCGGCGAGGTTGCGGCGATAGAAGGCGTTCGATTCTTCAGCGGTCGAAAAACCCGCGTACTGGCGCACCGTCCACGGCCGCCCGGCATACATGGAAGCGCGAACCCCGCGCGTGAACGGCGCAAAACCCGGCAAGCCAGGATCCCAGCCGGCCGTGTCTTCCTCGGTATAGAGCGGCTTGACGGTGAATCCTTCGGGCGTGTGCCAGTCCAGCGACTGCCCCTTCACTTCCTTGGCGGCCATTGCGGCCCACTGATCAACCGTCGGCTTGGTCATGTGTCTCTCCGTGTCCCACCCGCATAAGCGCGGCGCGGGATGACTGGCAAGCTGAAGGAACTGCGATGTGGTCGCAGGTGCCAGACCGGAACCAATCCCCTGCTGCTGCGTTGGGCTCGTCATGGCCATTGAACCAATCATACCCGCAGACCCGCCAGAAATCATCTCCACCGTGAAGGCGCGGGGCGGCGTGACCGGCAACAACGTGCGTTTTGTGTTGGCGATTTCGCTGCTGCTGGCAGTAGCGGCTATGATCTACGTGTATCTTGGCGTGCCTGTCGGCCTAATGGACGGGGCGACCAGCGCGCCGGGAAAGAACTGAGTCACTCTGCCGCGTCGGCCAACATTTCCACCTTGGGGCTGGCGGTCGCGGCAATCGCCAGCAAGCGCTTCTCGACGGCTTTAAGGCGTACCGGGTTGTCGATCTTGGCGCCCGTCAAATCAGTCACGTAAAATGTATCGGTGGCCTTTTCGCCATAGGTGGCGATGTGGGCGCTGTGGATGGTCAGCTTCTGCTGGAACAGCCCGTTGGTCAACGCATAGAGCAGCGCCGGCCGATCCGAGGCGTTGACCTCGATCACCGTGTAGCGGTTGCTGGCCTTGTTATCGATCAGCACACGCGGTTCCACCCGGAACAGTTCGGCCTTGCGGCGAGCCAGCGGCCGGGCGGCGAGCTTATCGGCCAGGCGGATGCGGCCCTGCAGTACATCTTCGATGCTGCGCTTCAGCCTGGCCAATTGTGCCGGTTCAACAAATGGCCGACCCAGCGGATCGAGCACGACGAAATTGTCGATCGCCATGCCATCGCGGGTGGTGTGGATGCGGGCATCGAAGATATTGCCGCCGGCAAGGCTGATGGCGCCGGCGATGCGGTAGAACAGGCCAGGATGATCGGTGGCGTAGATGGCGACCAGCGTGGTGCCGCGCGCTGGATCGGGCGTGCAGGCAATCGCCAGCGGGGCATCGCCGGCGCCTTCAACCAGCGCGGCATTGGCGGCGAGCACATCCGATGCTTCGGCCACCCAATAAGGGTCGGCAAAGCGACGTGCATAAGCGGCAAAGCGCTGTTCGGGCCAGCCCAGCGCATCGCGCAGACCGGCCTGCTTGGCGGCGATACGTTCGGCGCGGCCCGTCTGCTTGTGGCCCAGGCGCAGCACTTCTTCTGCCGATTCGTACAGTTCGCGCAGCAATTGCGCCTTCCAGCCGTTCCACACGCCGGGGCCAACGGCGCGAATATCCACCACCGTCAGGATAAGCAGCAGGCGTAGGCGTTCCGGGCTGGCCACGGCTTCAGCGAAATCGAGGATGGTCTTGAAATCGGAAAGATCGCGCTTGAATGCGGTACGGCTCATCAGCAGGTGATACTCCACCAGCCAGGCCACGGTTTCGGTTTCTTCCTTGGCCAACCCCAGCCGCGGGCACAGGCGGCGCGCGATATCGGCACCCAGCAGGCTGTGATCACCGCCGCGTCCCTTTGCGATATCGTGCAGCAGAACCGCTACGTGCAGTACGCGCCGGTTGATCAGCTGGTGGATGATGGCGCTTGAAAGGCTGTGATCGAATTTCAGCTCGCCGCGCTCGATGCGGGCCAGCAGGCCGATGGCGCGGATCGTGTGCTCGTCCACCGTGTAATGGTGGTACATGTCATACTGCATCTGCGCCACGACGCGGCCGAAATCCGGCACAAAGCGCCCGAACACGCCGGCCTCATTCATCCAGCGCAGCACGGTTTCGGGATCGCGCGGCGAAGTGAGCACATCAAGGAACAGCGCATTGGCGGTCTTGTCGCGCCGCACGCGCTCATCAATCAACTGAGCATCGCGGGCGGCAACGCGCATGGCGAGCGGGTGGATGGCCAGCCCCTGGCTGTCGGCCAGCGCAAAGATTTCCAGCAGCCGCACCGGATCGGCCTTGAAGAAATCATCATTGGGCACGCCGATCTGGCCGCGCCGCAGAGTAAAGCCCTTCAGCCGCGTCGGACGGCGGGTGAGAGTGGGCAGCCAGGCCAGGCGGGCAGTCGATTCATCAAGGTGGGCAAGGAACAGGCCCGTCAGATCGCCTACCGATTTCGCCATCAGGAAATAATGGCGCATGAAGCGTTCTACCGCGCTCATGCTATCTCGGTTGGCATAGCGCAGGCGGGCGGCGAGTTCGCGCTGCACGTCAAAGGTCAGACGTTCCTCGGCGCGGCCGGTGATGTGGTGCAGCATGATGCGCACCGACCACAGGAAGCTTTCGGCGCGGCGGAACTGGCGCAATTCGTCCGCCGTCAACAGGCCCTTGTCCACCAGTTCGGCAACGCTGGTCACTTGGTGCAGATATTTGCCGATCCAGAACAGGGCGTGCAGATCGCGCAGCCCGCCTTTGCCTTCCTTCAGATTGGGTTCGACCACATAGCGGCTGTCGCCCATGCGCTGGTGGCGGGCCTCGCGTTCGGCGAGCTTTTCGGCCACGAAGGCGCGCGCCGTGCCGGCCACCACCTCCTTGCGAAACCGGGCATTGGCTTCCTCGAACAGCGGCTGATCGCCCCAGACGAAGCGGGCTTCCAGAAACGCGGTGCGCACCGTCATGTCTGAGCGGGCGATGCGGATCACGTCATCAAGGCTGCGGGTGGCGTTGCCCACCTTCAGGCCGAGATCCCACAGCAGGTAGAGCAAGGTTTCGATAACCTGTTCACCCCACGGCGTCTGCTTCCATGGGGTGATGAACACGATGTCGACATCGGAAAACGGCGCCATCTGGCCACGGCCGTAGCCGCCCACCGCCGCCAGCGCCAGCCGTTCGGACTGGGTGGGATTGGCCAGAGGATAGAGGTGGCTCGCCACCGTATCGCAGGCCAAGCGCAGCAGCTGATCGGTCAGGAAACTTTGGGCGGTGGCCATTTCCAGGCCGCGGCCGGGGTGCGCCTCCAGCCGTTCGGCGATCTCGGCGCGGCCGGCAAGCAGCGCTCCGCGCAGCGTATCAGCGAGCAGCCGGCGGCGATCGGAAAAATTTTCGCAGCGGGACAGCCCGCTGGCCAAGCCATCGGCCAGGGCCCGGCGATCGATGATCGCGCGGCGGTTGTGGATGGCATCAACCCTTAGCATTGCAGTGCAGCATAAGCCCTGCGCGATGCAAAGGCCATGGCGTCATCCCCACAGCTCGGCTTCGGGCGGATAGACGTCACTGCCCTCGAACCGCAGCCCATGCGGGCGGTCCTCGATCAACAGCGGTCCGTCCAGATCGGCGTAGCTGCCCTGCATGGCGACCATGAGCGACGGCGCGATCGCCAAGCTGGTGCAGAGCATGCAGCCGGTCATCACGCCCAGCCCGCGCGTAGCGGCGGCATGGCGCAGAGCCAGTGCCTCCGTGAGGCCGCCGGCCTTGTCCAGCTTGATATTGATGAAGCGGTAACGGCC
This sequence comes from Sphingomonas paucimobilis, assembly GCA_943369475.1. Taxonomy (GTDB): domain Bacteria; phylum Pseudomonadota; class Alphaproteobacteria; order Sphingomonadales; family Sphingomonadaceae; genus Sandarakinorhabdus; species Sandarakinorhabdus paucimobilis_A. Next base: position 134,272 of record CALRNJ020000007.1, read on the forward strand.
GATGATGGCATCAAGGCTGGATCGGTCGTGGCAGCTTTCATCGGCGGCGAGCGGCACGGCGCACTTGAGCCCGCCCAATTCCGCATCGCGGCCGGCAGGCACCGGCTGTTCAACCAGCTCGACGCCCAGCGGTGCCAACATGCTAAGGGTGCGCTCGATATCGCTACCCCCCCAAGCTTCATTGGCATCGACAATCAGCCGGGCATCCGGCGCGGCCCGGCGCACGGCGGCCATGCGCTCCACATCCGCTTGTGGCCCGCCATCACCGCCCAGCTTCACCTTCAACAATTCGCGACCACGAACCGCGCTTGCCGCCGCCGCCATCGCGCCCGGATCACCCAAGCTGATTGTATAGGCGGTGAGCAATGGCTGCGGAGCCGGCAGGCCGAGACGCTTCCAGACACGTGTACCTGATTGTTTGGCTTCCAAATCCCAGAGGGCACAATCAAGCGCATTGCGGGCAGCACCGGCGGGCAGCAGCGCCAGCAGATCGGCGCGGCCGGCACCCGCCTCCACCGCGCCGGCCACATCAGTCAACGCCGCCAGTGCCAATTCCGCCGAGTCGCCCTTATAATAGATGGCTGTGCCCTCGCCGCGGCCGGTGTGCGAGCCATTGCTGACTTCTGCCACGACCACATCAACATGGGTTTTCGCCCCGCGCGAAATAGTGAAGCTGCCTTGCACGGGAAAGCGTTCGATGCGGGCGACAAGCGAGGGAGCCATGGTGCCTGCCCTGCCCCAAGCTGCGACCTGCCGCAACATGCTTTGCGCAGCGCCGATTTCACGTCATGCTATTGCAATGAGCGATGAGGAATCAGTCGAGCTGGACGCAGTCGCCACGGTATCGCGCATCACCGCGCTCGAAATGCTGGTGCGCCAGATCATGATTGTGCAGCTGCGCATCCTCGACAAGATGGGCGAGATCAAGCTTGATCCTGACTATGTGCAGACCATCCACAAGGCCTATGCCGAAAAGGTGGATGAAAGCCCGATCATCGAAAGCGCCAGCCCCGACGTGAACTATGAATTCAAGATGATGGTGCTGCACAATCTGGAGCGTTTCTTCGACGATCTGGAGCGCCACGTGAAAGACAATCCGGCCGCCTGAGCGCGCCCGCCAGCATTGGAGCCAAGGCAATGACAACGCGCATCTGGGCATTGGCTGCGGCCATGCTGATTTCCGTACCGGTGCTGGCCCAGCCCGCCGATCTGGCCCGCCGGGTGGCCGCCTTCAGCCGGATCAACAGCGCTATCTCTCCCAGTCTGTCGCCTGATGGGCAGCGCTTGGCCTATCTCTCCAACGCAAGCGGCAGTCCGCAGATCTGGGTGAAATCGCTCGCCGATGGCAGCGCCCGTCAGGTTACCAGCCTTGCCGACCCGGTCTCTCGGGTGATCTGGTCGCCTACGGCCGACATGCTCGCCTATGTGGTGGCGCCGGGCGGCGGGCTCAACGAGCAGATCTGGGTGATAGGCCCCGATGGCAGCGACGCTCGGCGGCTCACCGATGGCGGCAAGGCCAACAACGGCTTCAGCGGCTGGACGCATGATGGCCGCACCCTTATGGTCAATAGCAACCGCATCAACTCCGCCGCCCGCGATCCGGCGCTAATCGATATAGCCACCGGCAAATGGACGATGCTGGCCAGCAATCAGGGCCTGAACAGCGTTACTGATGTGCGCGGGCCGCGGGCCATCTTGTCCCGGTTGCGCGGGCGCGGTGACGTCAATCTGGTGCTGGTCGATTCCGCGCGCGGCCGCGAAATTCTGCTCACCCCGCATGACGGCAAAGCCGAATCCGGCGGCGGGAAACTTTCGGCCGATGGCAAAACGCTGTTTGTTGGCTCCAATGTCGGCCGCGATCGCCACGCTTTTGGCCGCATCGCGCTGGCTGCCAACGGCACGCCAGGTCCCATCCGCTATTTCGCGGAACGCGCCGACGCCGTGGCCGAAGACATGGCGCTGAGCCGTGATGGCCGCACCCTTGCCTTGCTTTGGAATGTGGGCGGCCGTTCAGAACTGGCCTGGTTCGACACCGCCAACAGCCAATCGCGTGCCGGTCCCGCGCTGCCGTTCGATCTGGCCGGCTTGGGCGAGTTCAGCAGTGATGGGCGCAGCATACTGATGGTGGGCAGCGGCGCCGACCGCGCCACCGACATTTACCGCGTCGACGTGGCATCGGGCGCCATCACCCGGCTCACCGAAAGCAGTCACGATGGCGTCGATCTGGCCAGCCTCGTGCGACCGGAACTGATCCGCTACACCGCGCCTGATGGCGTACCGCTGTCAGGCTGGCTCTATAAACCCAAGGGCGCCACTGGCCCGCTGCCCCTGGTGTTCAACTATCACGGTGGCCCCGAAGGCCAGGCCCGCCCGACGCTCAGCCCCGATGCGCAAGCGCTGGTTGCCGCCGGCATGGCGGTGTTCGCCCCCAACGTTCGCGGGTCGTCCGGATTTGGCAAAGCCTTCATGGCGATGGACGACGGCAACAAGCGGGTGGACGGGGTACGTGATATCAAGGCCACCACTGATGCCCTGGTGGCAATGGGCATCGCCGACCCCAACCGACTGGGCATCATGGGCGGCAGCTATGGCGGCTATATGGTGATGGCCGGCGTCACCGAGTTCCCTGACATGTTTGCCGCCGGCGCCAACCTGTTCGGCGTGGTCAACTTCGAGACCTTCTTCAAGCAGAGCGAGCCATGGATGGCGGCGATTTCCACCACCGAATATGGCGATCCGGCCACCCAGGGCGAGATGCTGAAAGCGCTGTCCCCCATCCACAAGCTGGGTCGGGTGAAGACACCATTGTTTGTGCTGCACGGCGCCAACGATACCAATGTGCCACTGATCGAAGCCGAACAGATCGTGGCGACGATGAAGGCGCGCGGCGTGCCGGTGAAATACACGCTGTTTCCCGATGAAGGCCATGGCTGGCGCAAGACCGTCAACCGGGTGCGCTCCACCACCGAGATCGTCTGGTTCTTCGCCGAGCATCTCAAGCCCTGATCCTGACTGACTGCGCGAAAAGACAGGGGACGTGCCACAAGCATTGACCGTTCTGCCTGCCGTGGCATCTTGCCGGGAAATGGCGGTTATCGGTCAACAGGGGAGAAGGTGATGCGGCGCACGATGATAGCGGCGGCTTTGCTGCTGGGCAGTGCTGGTCTGTTGGCCGGCTGCGATGGGCCGAAGGTGACTGCCAAGAGTGACGCCGCGGTGAAGGAAAAGGAATTTCCAGAACGCCCACTGTGGGGCGACACCCATCTGCACACCGCCAATTCGGTTGACGCCTTCGGCTTTGGCGTGCGGCTGGGCCCGGAGGACGCGCTGCGCTTTGCCCGCGGCGAGGAAGTGACCTCCACCACCGGCATCAAGGCGAAACTGTCGCGCCCGCTGGATTTCCTGGTGGTGACCGATCATGCCGAAATGCTGGGCGGCACCAGGGCGCTGGCGGATGCGCCGCGCCTGCTCATCCGCGATGCCACCATGCGGCGCTGGCACGACATGATGAACGACGGCCCGGCCCAATCCCAGCGCGCCATGGCCGAAATGCTGGACGCGCGCGGCCGCAACGCCATTCCGCCCGCAATGATGGACCCCGAAGGTGGGGCCAAACGCAACGAGAAAGTGTGGAACGCCAATATCGACGCGGTGGAACGCTATAACGAACCCGGCAAGTTCACCGCCTTCCACGGCTTTGAATATACGCTGATGCAGGGCGGCAACAATCTGCACCGCAACATCATCTTCCGCGATGATCAGGACAAGGTGCGCACGGTGGTGCCGATCGACCCCACCTACAAGGCGACGCCAGACGAGATATGGAACTATATGGACGCCTATGAAAAGGCGACCGACGGCCGCGTGCTGGCGATCCCGCACAACAGCAACCTCTCCAACGGCCTGATGTTTGAACTCACTCAGCCCGGCGGCGGCCCGATGACGGCGGCCTATGCCAAGCGCCGCGCCAGGCTGGAACCGGTGGTTGAAATCACTCAGATCAAGGGCGACAGCGAAGCTCACCCCTTCCTGTCACCCAATGACGAATTTTCCGGCTACGGCGTCGCCGGGTGGGAACTGAATAATCTGCTTGGCAACCAGCCCAAGGTTTCCACGATGTTTGCTGGCGAGTATGTCCGCGAAGCACTGAAGCGCGGCCTAGCGCTGGAAGCGCAGATGGGGGTGAACCCCTACAAGTTCGGCCTGATCGGCTCGACCGACAGCCACACAGCGCTGGCCACCGCCGATGAGGACCAGTTCTTCGGCAAGCACAGCGGCAATGAACCCAACCCGAAGCGCGCGCTGCAGCCGCAGAATCTGGGCACGCGCAAGGGCCGTTTCGGCTGGCATTATCTTGCCAGTGGCTATGCCGCGGTGTGGGCCAAGGCCAACACCCGCGCCGCCATATTCGACGCCATGGCGCGGCGCGAGGTCTATGCCAGCACCGGGCCACGCATGACGGTACGCGTGTTCGCCGGTTGGGATTTCACGTCTGATGATCTGAAAGGTGACTCGGCGCGTGCCGGCTACGCGCGCGGCGTTCCAATGGGTGGTGAATTGAAACCGGGCAAGGGTGGCGCGCCGCGGCTCCTCATCTCGGCGCTAAAAGACCCGCAGGGCGCCAATCTCGATCGCGTGCAGGTCGTGAAGGGCTGGATCGACAGCGCCGGCAAGACCCACGAGCAGGTGTTCGACGTGGCGTGGAGCGGCGACCGCAAGCCGGTTGCCGGCAAGCTGCCGGCGGTGGGCGACACGGTGGATGTCGCCACCGCCACATACAAGAACAGCATCGGCGCCGCCGCGCTGACCACCGTTTGGACGGATCCGGCCTTTGATCCGGCGATCAGCAGCTTCTATTATCTGCGCGTGCTGGAAATCCCCACGCCAAGCTGGCCGGCGCACGACGCGGTAAAATACAAGCTGAAGCTGCCGCCAGAGGTGCGGGTGAAATCGCAGGAACGAGCCTACACCTCGCCGATCTGGTATACGCCGGGCAAGAACTGACCGATGAAAAGCTGGGCGGCCGCTGCGCTGCGCGAACCGTTGGTGCATTTCCTGATCGCTGGCACCGTGCTGTTTGTCGCCCTGTCAGGCCGCGCGCCGGATGTTGGCGAGCGCCGCATCGTGGTGGACGAGGCGGTGGTGACGGGCCTCGTCAACCACCATGTCCGCGCCTTCCGCCGGCCGCCTACGCCGCAGGAACTGGACGATCTGATCAGCGATTATGTGCGCGGCGAGGTTTATTACCGCGAGGCGCTGCGGTTGGGCCTCGATGCCGACGACGAGGTGGTGAAGAAGCGGCTGCGCAACAAGATGCTGGCCATTGCCGGCGCCGATGCCGAAGCCGCCCGGCCCAGCGATGACGCATTGCAGGCGCTACTCGACAAGGACCCGGCCCGCTATGCCGCGCCGCCGCGTTACAGCCTTGAACACATGTATCTGGGCGATGACACGCTTGCCGTGCGAGCGGCAACGGCGGCCAGCCTGCAAGGGCTGAAGCCCGGCGCACGGCCCGCGGTCACAGCAGCGCCACTGCCACTGGCAGCCCGTTTCGACACGGCCAGCCAGACCGACCTTGCCGCACAACTGGGCGATGAGTTCGCCGCAGCGTTGGCCGCCCTGCCGGTTGGCACATGGAGTGGCCCGGTCGTCTCCGGTTTCGGCTTGCATCTGGTGCGGATCGAAAAGCGGCTGCCGTCACCGCCGCCGCGCCTTGCCGAAGTGCGCCAGCGGCTGGAAAATGACTGGCGCAGCGCCGCCGTGCGCAAGGCGCAGGATGCACATCTGCAGGCGCTGCTGGACGGTTATGATGTGACGATCGAGCGGCCATCATGAGCGTCCTCCTGCGTCTGCTGTTGCTGATGCTGCTGGCCCTGCCCGCTCGCGCTGACGAACTTCGCCCAGGCTATCTGGAACTGACCCAGGTGAGCGAGCAGCAGTGGAAGATCGTCTGGAAGGCCCCCGTGCTGGGCGGGCTGGCCGCGCGTGCCGCGCCGCTGTTGCCGCCGTTCTGCCGGGTGACGATGGACCAGCCCAATCTCTCCCAGGGCGCACTTGTGGCGGCGGGCCGGGCCGATTGCACCAAGTCCCTCGATTATGCCACGGTCGGCCTCACCGGCCTCGAACCCGGCGCCACTGACACGCTGCTGCGCATCGCGCCCCTTAGCCGGCCTGTGCAGACGACCCGGCTGCTGCCCGGCAACGCCACCGCCATCGTTGCCGCCGTGCCTGATGGCTGGCAGGTGGCGCGCAGCTATTTCACCATAGGTGTCGAACATATCATAGGCGGTTTCGATCACCTGCTGTTCGTCGTCGCGTTGGTGTTGCTGCTGCAACGCGGCTGGCCTGTGGTCGCTGCCGCCACGGCTTTTACTATCGCCCACTCGCTCACTTTGGCCGGCACCACGCTTGGCCTGTTCGGGCTACCACAAGCCGCTGTAGAGGCGGTGATCGCGCTCTCCATCATCTTCCTTGCCGTCGAAATCGTAAAGGCACGACCCGGTCAATCCCGCCTGTCCGAACGCCTGCCGTGGCTGGTCGCCTTCCTGTTCGGCCTCCTGCACGGCTTCGGCTTTGCCGGCGCGCTGCGCGAGATCGGCCTGCCCGAAACCGATCTGCCGGTGGCGCTGCTGGCCTTCAATCTGGGCGTGGAAGCCGGGCAGATGCTGATCATCGCAGGCGTGCTGGCAGCCCTGACCCTGCTGCGTCGCCTCGCCCCTGCCGCCCAGCGCACGGCCCTGATCGCCAGCGCTTATGCCATCGGCAGCATCGCCAGTTTCTGGTTCATCGAGCGGCTCTGGGCCTGAACGTCAGGCGATGCGACTATACGACGCGCGCCTTGCCGCATGGCAGCGTTCGTTCAGCCCGGCACCAGCGCCCTTATCACCAGATAGATCAACGACGGCCCAAGCAGGCAGCCCAACCCGGTGTAGAACGTGGAGGTGATCGCGCCATAGGGCACCAGTCTGGGATCAGTCGCCGCCAGCCCTCCGGTAACCCCACTGGTAGTGCCCATCAGCCCGCCATAGACCATCGCACTGGCCGGATTATCAAGGCCGATGCGCCGCGCCACCAGCGGCGTCGTCACCATCACCAGCACCGCCTTCACCAGCCCGGCCGCGATGCTGAGCGAGATGATCCGCGACGACACGCCCAGCGATGCGCCGGTGACCGGACCAACAATATAAGTGGCGGCGCCCGCGCCTATGGTGGTGATCTCCGCCGGATCGGTAACGCCAAAGCCCACAGCGACCACGGCTCCAACGGCAAACGAGAGCACTACGCCGATGGGCACAGAAAGCGCCCCCACTAGGCCAGCTTGCCGCAGATCAGCGATCCGCACGCCGAACGCGGTAGAAACGATGGCGAAATCGCGGAACATGTTGCCGCCCAGCACACCGATCCCGGCCAGTAGCGGATAATCCGCCACGCCGTTCTTGCCGCCGGTATCGGCCCCGGCCCAGAAGGCCAGCAACAGCCCCAATGCGATGGCGATGGCCGAACCATGCACCTTGCCGCGGGCGACGTGGCGGGACAGGAAATAGGCCAGCGCCATTATCAGGCCAACGAACACGAACGCGACCAGCAGACCGTTGTCGCCGGCAAATTTGACCAACCGCTCGCTCACGACCGCACCATCATGGCTTTTGGGCCCAGCGGCTGAGCACCGGCACCAGCGCAAAGGCCGCCACCACCGCCACCACGCCCGCCACCGCCGCCATCACCCCGCCCGACACCGCGGCAAACACATTCTGCCTGGCGGCCATCGCAACAATGATCGGGATGTACATCAGGCTCCAATACTGGATGCCGCTGCCCGCCGGTGTTTCCGGCTGCAGTCGCCGCCCCGGCAGGTTGGTGAGCGCAATCAGCAGCAGCATCGCGATGCCGACGCCGCCCACATTGGCCTCCAGCCCCAGCGCGGCACCCAGAAGATCACCGGCAAACAGCCCGGCCAGCGTGCAGGCGGCGAGCAGGGCGACACCCATGATCAGCATGTCAGTCTCCCCTTACGCCAGCACCGGCGGCAGCCGGTCGATCACGGGCCTGGCGGCTTGCTCATAGGCGTGGGCGAGTTTCAGGCAGGCCAGTTCGGCACCGCGCCGGCCGATGATCTGGATGCCCGCCGGCAGCCCATCGGCCGAGAACCCCGCCGGGGCCGCCAGCGCCGGCAGGCCGGTCATCGTCACCAGGAAGGTGCCAAGCATCCATTCATGATAGGTGCGCATGGTCTTGCCGGCCACCTGCGTGGGCCACAATTGCTCAACCGGGAACGGCAGCAGCTGCACGGACGGCGCAATCAGGAAATCATGGCGTTCGAACAATTTGTCCACCGCCCGCGTCCATGTGCTGCGCACGAGAGAGGCGCTGAGCACCTGCGCGCCGGTGATGTTGCGGCTGTTGGCAATCTCCCAGTGCGCCTGCGGGCCGATCAGGTCGCGCGTTGCCGGATTGTCGGCAAAACGCTGCAAGGCCGTGCCCGAAGTCCAACTGCGCAGCAATTGCAGCGCCTGCCAGACCGGCTGGATTTCATGATCCACCTGCGCCGCATCAACCGTGCAGCCCATGGCGCGAAACGCGGCCAGCGAGCCCTCGCATATCCGCAGCACCGCTGGTTCATGCGGCACATGCCCGCCCCAATCGCCCAGCCAACCGATGCGCACGCCCTTATGATCATCATCCAGCGGCCCGGCAAAGGCGCGGACATCAACATCCAGAGACTGCAATGATTGCGAATGCCGACCGGCCTGCACCGACAGGATCAGGCCCAGATCAGCGACATTCCGCGCCATCGGGCCCGACACGCCCATCCTTGAAATCCACTGGTCACCGCCTTCGGGCGGGATGACACCAATGCCAGTGCGAAACCCGAAGACATTGTTCCACGCTGCCGGGTTGCGCAAGGACCCGCCGAAATCCGAGCCATCGGCCAGTGGCAGCATGCGCAAGGCCAGGCCGACGGCCGCGCCGCCGCTACTGCCACCGGCAGACCGGTTGGTGTCGAAACTGTTGCGCGTCGGGCCATAAACCCGGTTAATGGTGTGCGAACCGAGGCCAAACTCCGGCGCATTGGTCTTGCCAATGAACAGCGCACTCGCCGCGCGAAGTCGCTGCACCATGATGCCTTCGCTGGTGGGGATCCTGTCCTTGTCGACCAACGATCCGCCGGTCGTCCTGATGCCGATCACGCCGGTAAGATCCTTCACCGCCCACGGCAAGCCGAACAACGGCCCCGGCACCGCGCCCGCTGCCAGCCGCGCATCCATGGTCCGCGCCTGCGCCAGCAATCGATCGCCATCCTGCAACGCCACGATCGCGTTATGGGCCGGGTTGTGAGCGACGATCTGTGCCAGCACCGTGCGCATTACCTCAACGCAGCTCGCCTTGCGCGTCGCGATAAGGTCGGCGATGCGGCGGCCCGGCAGTGCGAGCAGCGGATCAAGCGCGGGAGGGGATCGAGTCGCCGCCAGCGCCGGTGCCGCCGCCAGCGCACCGGCGCCCACCATGAACGCCCGCCGCGTTGCCAATGCCTGCCCCATCACCTGCTCCCGCACATAGTTGTAGAGGTGTGTTGGCGAGAAGCGCGCCCGTCAATGGCAATTTCGGTGAAGCTGGCCATGCTTGCCGGTGCCGCTCAGCGGCGGCGCGGCTTCAGCATATCGTTGGAGGCCCGACCGGGAATCGAACCCGGGTACACGGATTTGCAGTCCGTTACGTCACCACTCCGCCATCGGGCCTCGCCAGTGGAGCGCTGCCCTAGCAAGGCAGGGGCGTGGGGGCAATGGCCTATGTTGCGTGCGATGGATTGCGCTGGTCGCCAGCAATGCCCGGCGATTCGGTCATTGCGCGACACGCCGCCGCAGGGCAAAAGCCGTTGCCATGATGACGATCGCTTCCGCCGCCCAGCGCCAGACCATGGTGGATTCCCAACTGAAAACCGTTGGGGTCACCGATGCAGGCGTGCTGGCGGCTTTTGCCGAAATCCCGCGCGAAGCTTTTCTGCCACCGGCACTGGCGGCACTGGCCCAGGCCGATGCCGCCCATGAAGTGGCACCTGGCCGCTATCTGCTGGCTCCGCTGGCGCTGGCGTTGCTTTTGCAGCACACTGCGGTGCAGCCGGGCGAGCGCGTTCTCCTGATTGGCAGCGCGTCGGGCTATTCGGCAGCAGTGCTGGCCCATCTGGGTGCCAGGGTGACTGCCCTTGAAAGCGATGCGGCGCTGATCGCCATGGCCGAAGCCGCCGGCGTTACCAGCGTGTCCGGTCCACTGGTCGAAGGGTGGCCGGCCGCGGCCCCCTATGATCTGATCCTGTTCGAAGGCGCCATCGCCGCCGTGCCGCCTGCCATTGCCGCGCAACTGGCCCCCGGCGGTCGCATCGCCGCAGTGCTGCGCCAGGCCGGTGTGGGCCGCGGCTATGTTGGCCCGCTGGCCAGCAATGGCCGGCCGGCTGGGCTGCCGTTCATCGAAATGGCAGCGCCCGATCTGACCGGCTTTGCCCAACCGCGCGAATTCGCCTTTTGAACCGCGTTTTTCTCGTTGTGCCTGCACGCCGGGAGTGGCGCTTTTCTGCCCGGTGTCGTAGCTATTTGGCATGAGTGAGCCGCCGCCTGCCCTTGATGCCATTCTTGCCTCGATCCGTGCCCGGGTGCTGGAACCCGACAACGATGACGATAAGGTTGTGCTGCCCCCTGTGCCCGCCTTGGCGCCAGCGCCTGCGCCGGTTTCGCCGGCCAATGCGACCCTGCCAGCCATCAGCACCGGCATGACGCTGGACGAGTTGATGCGATCGATGCTGGAACCGCAGATCAAGGCATGGCTGGATGCCAATATGGCGGAAATTGTCGAGAAATTGGCGCGCGAGGAAATCAAGCGCCTCACCGGCAAGCTGTAGGCCTTTCCCCGTCGCGGTCCAGCGGCTATGCGCCGTGGCATGATCGACAAGATTTTCGACCCCGCCAGCTTTGAACAGCGTTGGTATGCTCACTGGGAAGGCGAAGGTCGGTTCCGTCCGGCCCGCCCGGATGCGCAGCCCTTCACCATCGTCATCCCGCCGCCAAACGTCACCGGCAGCCTCCACATCGGCCACGCGCTCGACAACACGCTGCAGGACCTATTGATCCGCTGGCACCGCCTCAATGGCCGCGATGCGCGCTGGGTGGTGGGCACCGATCATGCCGGCATAGCCACCCAGATGGTGGTGGAACGCCAGTTGGCCGAAAGCCAGCAGCCCGGCCGCGCGGCGATGGGCCGCGAGGCATTTGTCGAAAAGGTCTGGGCCTGGAAGGATGAAAGCGGCGGCACCATCACCCGCCAGTTGCGCCGGCTAGGTGCGTCGTGCGACTGGTCGAATGAGCGTTTCACCATGGACGAAGGCTTCAACAAGGCCGTGCTCAAGGTGTTCGTGGAGCTTTACAACCAGAAGTTGCTCTATCGCGACAAGCGGCTTGTGAACTGGGATCCGAAGCTGAAGACCGCGATTTCGGATCTGGAAGTGGAAACCCGCGAAGTGGCGGGGACGTTCACCCATATTCGTTATCCGCTCGCCGATGGCGCCCGACTGTCCAATGGCGCCGATCACATCATCGTGGCCACCACGCGGCCCGAAACCATGCTGGGCGATACCGCCGTGGCGGTGGGCGCCGACGATCCGCGCTATGCATCCGTGATCGGCAAGCATTTGCTGCTCCCGATCACCGGCCGCCGTATTCCCATCATCGCCGATGAACATGCCGATCCGGAACTGGGTTCGGGTGCGGTAAAGATCACGCCGGCGCATGATTTCAACGATTGGCAGGTTTACGAACGGAACAATCACATCGGCTGGATCAACATCCTCGACGCCGAAGCCCGCATCTGCGCAGCCGACGGCGTGCCCGTCGACTATGTGGGGCTGAGCCGCGAAGACGCGCGCAAGAAGGTGGTCGCTGATCTCGAAGACCTCGATCTGATCGAGCGGATCGAGCAAAAGACCATACAGATGCCCTATGGTGACCGTTCGGGCGTGGTCATAGAGCCATGGCTGACCGACCAATGGTATGTGAACGCCGCCGAACTCGCAAAAGATGCGCTTGCCGCCGTACATGATGGCCGCACCCAGTTCGTCCCGAAGAATTGGGAAAAGACCTATTTCAACTGGATGGAGAATATCCAGCCCTGGTGCGTGAGCCGCCAACTGTGGTGGGGACACCGCATCCCAGCCTGGTATGCCCCCGATGGCCAGGTGTTCGTGGCAGAGACTGAAGCCGAGGCGCTGGCACAGGCCGGGGACTTGCCGCTGACGCGCGACGAGGACGTGCTGGACACCTGGTTCTCGTCAGCGCTGTGGCCGTTCGGCACGCTTGGTTGGCCGGAACAGACGCCAGACCTCGCACGCCACTATCCCGGCGACGTGCTAGTGACGGGCTTCGACATCATCTTCTTCTGGGTGGCCCGTATGATGATGCAGGGTCTGCATTTCATGGACGATGTGCCGTTCCGCACCGTCTATTGCCATGGCCTGGTGCGCGACGCCAAGGGCCAGAAGATGAGCAAATCCAAGGGGAACACCGTCGACCCCCTGGGCCTCATCGACAAATATGGCGCCGATGCGCTGCGCTTCACACTCACAGCAATGGAAACGCAGGGGCGCGACATCAAGCTCTCGGAAAGCCGTATCGAAGGCTATCGCAACTTCGCCACCAAGCTGTGGAACGCCGCGCGCTTTGCCCAATCCAACGGCATCGGCGGTAGTGCCTCGCCGTTGCCACCCACCGCCAGCCAGCCAGTCAACCGCTGGATCATCGGTGAAGTGCGCGCCACGGCGCGGGGGCTGGAACAGGCGATCGCCGATTTCCGTTTCGACGCCTATGCCGACGCCATCTACAAGCTCGTGTGGAGCCGCTTCTGCGACTGGTATCTGGAACTGATCAAGCCGCTGCTGGCTGAGGGCGCCGACGCCGCGGTGGCTGCCGAAACCCGCGCCGTCGCCGGCTGGGCGCTCGATCAGATATTGGTGATGCTCCACTCAGTGATGCCGTTCCTCACCGAGGAATTGTGGCACCAGTTGGCCATCCGCGATGACCTGATCCTGGCCCAGTGGGTCGCCACCGATGTCATCCCCGAAGACGCCGCCGCCAGCGCCGATATCGAATGGCTGATTGGCCTGATCTCGGAAGTCCGTTCGGCCCGCACCGAAGTGAACGTGCCGCCGTCGGCCAAGCTGGCCTATGCTGTGGAAGGCGCATCGCCCGAAACGCGGGCAAGGCTGGCTGCCAACGCCGCGGTGATTGAACGCATGGCTCGCATCCTGCCCGGCGAGGTCGCCGCCGGCGGCCGCCTGCAGGTGGTGCACGGCGAGGCCACGTTCCTCATCCCGCTTGGCGACGTGATTGATCTGGCCGCCGAAAAGGCCCGGCTCGACAAGGCGCTGGCCGCCGCGATCAAGGAACGCGATGCGCTGGCCGGGCGTTTGTGCAATCCCGGCTTCACCGAAAAGGCCAAGCCAGAAGCGGTCGAGAAGGCCCGCGAGGACCATGCCGCCCGCAGTGCCGAAACGGAGCGGTTGCAGGCGGCGCTTTCGCGACTGGGCTGAGACTTCCCCCTTGGCGACAGCGCCCAGCCTGTTAGGCTGCGGCTACTGACCAAGGGGGATCTCCACATGCTTCACCGCGCCATCGCACTCGCGTTGCTGCTTGCCACACCGACGCTGGCGCAGCCCGCTGCAGCACCCGCTGCCAGCATCGCCGAAAATCCCGATGTGCAGGCCGCGGAACGCCTGTTTAGCGCCTGGCTGGAAGGTCAGATTGCCTATCGCGGCCTGCCCGGCGTGGCGGTGGGCGTGGTGCATGATCAGCAATTGGTTTGGTCAAAAGGCTTTGGTTTCGCCGACATCGCGGCGAAGAAGCCGATGAGCGCAGACACGCGCTTCCGCATCGCGTCCAACTCCAAGATCTTCGCCGCCATCGCCATCCTGCAGTTGCGTGAACAGGGGAAGCTTCGCCTCGATGATCCGGTGAGCAAACATCTGCCTTGGTTCACCATGAAACCGGCCCGGGTGGACGATGGCGCAATCACCATCGAGCAACTCCTCTCTCACTCGTCGGGTCTGCAGCGTGAGGCAGGCGATCACTGGTCCAGCTTCAATTTCCCGAGCGAGGCTGAACTGAAGGCGCTGATGACAGGGCGCCAGGCCGCCTTCCCGCCCCAAACGCGCTGGAAATACTCCAACCTCGCGTTCGGCATCGCCGGGCTGGTGGTGGAACAGGTGAGCGGCCAGCGCTGGGCCGATTATGTGAACGCCAACATCCTGAAGCCACTGGACATGAGCGCCAGCAGTATCGACCAACCCGATCCCGGCCTTGCCACCCCTTATGCCGCCCGCACGCCCGAAGGCACCCGCCGGGTGCTGCCGTTTGTTGATGCCAAGGGCCTGGCGGCGGCGACAGGCATGACCAGCAATGTGAATGATCTGGCCAAATTCATCTCCGCCTGGTTCCGCCGCGCGCCCAAGGCCGGCGGTGCCAACGTGCTCTCTGCCGGTTCGTGGCGCGAGGCGCTGCGGGTGCGCAGCGTGGACGAGAATTGGGAAAGCGGCTCCGGCCTCGGCTTCGATCACGATCGGTTCAAGGGCAAAACCTACGCTGGTCATGGCGGCGGCTATCCCGGCAACACCACGATGACGATGGCGCAGATCGACGACAAGGTGGGCGTGATCGTGCTGACCAACACCAATGATTCGAACCCCGGCGACATTGCCAACCAACTGATGGCTACCGTGGGCGAAGCGGTGGTGACGGCCGGCAAGGCCAAGGCAACCCCGGCCTGGGATCCGGCCTGGGCGCGCTTTGTCGGCCGCTACATCGGCGCCAGCGACAATGTCACCCAAGTCGTGCTGCTTAACCAGCAACTGGCGCTGCTATCGGTCGCTGCTCGCAATGCCGAAACACGCGTGTTGCTGGAGCCCGTTGGCAATGGCCGCTTCCGCCTGACAGCTCCCACCGGCGGCGGCCCGGTGGGCGAAACCGTGTGGTTCGAGGAGAAGGACGGCAAGGTGACCCGCATGTACATGGGCGACGGCTGGAGCACCCGCATCGAGAGTTGGTGAGACGGGCGACGCTTCGCCCCCTTCCCTCACTCCCGCCATCTGACTAGAAGGCCCAGGTGCATCGTTACGCAAATCCAACGCGATTCCTGAAGATCGCCCGTGTCGCCACGCCGATCGCGGCACTGCTCGGCCTGGCGCTGACGGCGGCCGGCCTGTGGATCGGCCTGTTCGCCAGCCCGCCAGATTACCAACAGGGGGAGAGCGTGCGCATCATGTATGTACATGTGCCTGCCGCCTGGCTGGGTGCGGGCGGCTACATGAGCCTCGCCATCGCGTCCGCCACCGCGCTGATCTGGCGCCACCCGCTCGCCACCATTGCGGCGCGCGCTATTGCGCCGGCCGGCGCGGCGTTCACGGCCATCTGCTTGGTGTCGGGCAGCCTTTGGGGCAAGCCAACGTGGGGCACATACTGGGTGTGGGATGCGCGGCTCACCTCCATGCTGGTGCTGTTGTTCCTTTATTTGGGTTATCTCGCGCTCAGTGCCAGCGAAACGGAAAAGGGCGGCGAGGCCCGCGCCTCGTCCATTCTCGCGCTGGTTGGCGTCATCAACCTGCCGATCATCAAATACTCGGTGGAATGGTGGAACACGCTGCACCAAGGCAGCAGCATTTCGGTGGTTAACGCGTCGTCGAAGATCGCGCCGGAACTGCTGACGCCGCTGCTGCTGTCGGTGGCGGGCTTCTCCTTCCTGTTTGCCGCCATAGTGCTGATGCGGATGCGCGCGCTGCTGGCGCAGCAACGCGTTGACGCACGCAGCCGGCGCATGGCGGAGGCCCTCGCATGACCGAAGGCATCGTCACCCGTCCCGATCTGTGGGCCAATTTCATCTGGCCGGCCTATGCCATCACGTTGGTCGGGCTGTTGGGCCTGCTCGCCTGGGCCTATGTTTCCATGCGTACGGCCGAGAAACAGGCCGATGAGGTGAAACGCCGATGAAGGCCAAACATCAACGCCTGTGGCTGGTGGTCGGCGCGCTCACGGCGCTGGGCGGGGCCGGCGTGCTGGCCTTTTCGACGCTGGGCGAGAAAGCCACCTATTTCTATGCCCCGTCCGATCTGGCCAAGGGGCCGGTGCCCACTGACGCGATCCGCTTGGGCGGCATGGTCGAAAAGGGCTCCATCCAGCGTAACGGCGAAACCATTCGTTTTGTGGTGACCGACATGGCGAAAACGGTGCCCGTCACCTACACCGGCATCCTCCCCGATCTGTTCCGTGAAGGTCAGGGCGTGATCGCCGAAGGCAAGATCGATCCCGCGACCGGCCAATTCACCGCCGAGACCATCCTGGCCAAGCATGACGAGAGCTATATGCCGCCCGAAGTGGCTGGCGCCATGAAGAAGACCGGCGCCGTTACCGCTGGAAACTGATGGCACGTGCTGTTTCGCCGCTGTGGGGTGGCCTGTTCACTATTGTTGCCCTGTGCCTCGCCGCGCCGTTGTCGCTTGACCTCGGGCCGGTGCCAATCACCCTTCAATCACTGATCGTCTGCCTGGCCGGCGCACTCGCCGGTGGTGCTGGGGTGGTCGGCGTGCTCGGATGGCTGCTTCTGGCGTCGCTGGGCCTGCCGGTACTCGCCGGCATGAAGGGCGGACTGCTGGCGATGGGCGGTTTCAGCGCCGGCTTCATTGTGGCGCTACCGCTGGCCGCGCGGTTGGCGATGCGCTGGCAGACGAAGTGGGGCTGGCGCAAGACACTGCTTCTGATGCTGACGGCCCATGCGCTGCTGCTGGCACTGGGCGGATCGGTGATTGCCTTGCGCGGCGGTGACGTTAGCGCGCTGGCCGTGCTGCTGCCGGGCGCGGGCGTGAAGGCGACGATAGCGACAATGGTCTTGTGGGTGATCAGAAGCAGAACCGCCTAATCGTGGCTGGGCACCCGCGTCGTGCCCCACGCCTCGCCCATATCCTCCAGCACCAGATCGGTCACCTCGATACGGGCGCGGATGGCGATGCCGGCGGCGCAGGTGATCACCAGCCAGTCTCCATCCTGTGCCAGAGAGAGGATAACGGTCACAGCTTCAGGATCGGTGGACCAGCCGGCGCGCTGTACCGCGTCCACTGTCTCCACCCGCAGGGCACAACGGATGCGCGACGGCGTGGCGCTTTCACGGCGATAGCGATTGATCAGCAGTGCCAGTCGCCGCGCCTTGCGGTCATAGCCAACATCGGTCAGCCGCAACGTTGCATCCTGCAGCAACGCCGAGAAGGTCTCGATATCGCCGGGCCCCCGGCCAAGCAGGGCGAGGCGATCAGCCATCCCCCACCCGCTCGATATCCGCGCCCACGGCCTGCAATTTCTCTTCCAGCCGCTCATAGCCGCGATCGAGGTGATAGACGCGGCTGACCGTGGTTTCGCCTTCCGCCGCCAGTCCGGCCAGCACCAGGCTCATGGAGGCGCGCAGATCGGTGGCCATCACTTCGGCCCCGTTTAGCTTCGGTACGCCGCGCACGATGGCGCTGCGGCCGCGCACGGTGATGTCTGCTCCCATGCGCGCCAGTTCGGGCACGTGCATGAAGCGGTTTTCAAATATGGTCTCGGTCAGCAAAGAGGCGCCATCAGCCACGGTGAGCATGGCCATGAACTGCGCCTGCATGTCGGTGGCAAAACCGGGATAAGGGGCGGTCGAGACATTGATGCCCTTCATCGCGCCATGGCGGCGCACGATGATGCCATCGGGCGTTTCTTCGGTTTCCACACCAGCTTCGTGCAGCATGTCCAGCGTAACGCCCAGATCTTCGGCCGATGCACCGACCAGTTCGACTTCGCCCCCGGCAATAGCGGCGGCGCAGGCGTAGGACCCAGCCTCGATGCGATCCGGCATCACCGCATAGGTGGCCCCATGCAGTTCCTTCACCCCGGTGATCGTCAGCTTTTCGGTGCCGATGCCCTGAATCTTGGCCCCCATGGCCACCAGGCAGTTGCACAGATCGACAATTTCCGGTTCGCGCGCGACATTCTCCAGCACGGATGTGCCCTTGCACAGCACGGCGGTCATCACCGCATTTTCGGTCGCGCCCACCGAAACGATGGGAAACACATAGCGTCCACCCGGTAGTCCGCCGAGCGGCGCCGTCGCCTTCACATAGCCGGATGCCAGTTCGATGTTGGCGCCCAGATGCTCCAGCGCCTTGAGGTGGAGATCAATCGGGCGGTTGCCAATGGCACAACCGCCAGGAAGCGACACGGTAGCTTCCCCTGCACGCGCCAGGAGCGGACCGAGGACGAGGATGGAGGCGCGCATCTTGCGCACGATGTCGTAGGGGGCCAGCGTGGAGGTGATGCGGTTGGCGCGCACCGTCATCACACGGCCAAATTCATCTGGGCTGGTGCCTTCGATGGTGGTCGACAAGCCGTGGTTGTTCAGCAGATGCCCGAACGTGTCGATATCGGCCAGCCGCGGCAGGTTCCTGAGCGTCAACGGCTCATCGGTCAGCAGTGCGCACGGCATCAGCGTGAGCGCGGCGTTCTTGGCGCCGGAAATCTGGATGCGGCCCTTGAGGCGGCGGCCCCCGCGGATGACGATCTTGTCCATGTCGCGGGTTTAGCGCGGTTGCGCGGGTTGCGCCACTGGCCGGCGCAGCGAAAAGGTATAGACCACCAGACCAGCCCAGATGCAGCAGAACGCTGCCAGTCGCGCCGGCTCGAGCACCTCGCCAAACAGCAGCACAGCCTCCAGCAGCACCATGGTGGGGGCTACATATTGCATAAGCCCCAGCGTGGAGAGCGGTAGCCGCCGCGCGGCGACGCCGAAAAGCAGCAGCGGCATCGCCGTGGCGAGGCCGCCCAGCGCAAAGGTCATCGTCGTCACCGGCGGCCAGCCGGCAAAGCCTCGCGGCGTTTGGGCTACCCACAGCGCCGCCATCGGGGCCAGCAGCAGCGTTTCGACAAACAGGCCGGTCGCGGTATCCACGGCCGCCTGCTTGCGGATCAGGCCATAGACGCCGAACGACAGCGCCAGCGTCAGGCTGACCAGCGGCAGCGAACCACGCTCGATGGTGAGCACCGCCACCCCCAGCGCCGCCAGCCCGACCGCCACCCACTGCTGCCGACCCAGCCGTTCTCCCAGCAGCGCGACGCCGAACAACACGGAAACCAGCGGATTAATGAAATAGCCCAGCGACGTATCGATGGCGTGACCGGCCAGGATCGCCCAGGTATAGACGCCCCAATTGATGGTAATGCACACCGCCGATGCCAGCAGCATCAGCAGAAGGCGGGGCTGGCGCAGCGCGGCGCGCACCCGCTCCCAGCCCTTCAGGCCGGAAATCAGCAGCACAACCACCAGCACCGTCCACAAGATGCGGTGGGCCAGCACATCGGCCGCCGGTACTCCTTGCAGCAGCCGCAGATAAAAAGGCATTACGCCCCAGATCAGATAGGCGCCAATGCCGGAGAAAAAGCTCAGGCGGGCTTCGGATGAAGAGGTTGCGCTCACCGGGCGGCGGTAGCCGGCAATGGCAGGGCGCGCCAGCCCTTACAGCTTGGGCAGCGTCACCCCGCGCTGGCCCATGTACTTGCCGGCCCGATCGGCATAGCTGACCTCGCACGGTTCGTTGCCCTTCAGGAACAGGAACTGGCAGGCGCCTTCGTTAGCATAGATGCGGGCAGGCAGCGGCGTGGTGTTGGAAAACTCCAGCGTGACATGCCCTTCCCAGCCCGGTTCCAGGGGCGTCACGTTCACGATAATGCCGCAGCGGGCATAGGTGCTCTTGCCCAGGCAGATCACAAGCACGTCACGCGGGATACGGAAATATTCCACCGTTCGGGCCAGCGCAAAGCTGTTGGGCGGGATCACGCATACGTCGGTCTTGCGATCGACAAAGCTGTTGGCTTGAAAATCCTTCGGGTCGACGATGGCGCTATCAACATTGGTGAAGATCTTGAACTCGTCGGCCACGCGCGCGTCATAGCCATAGCTCGACAGGCCATAGCTAATGCACCCACCGCGCGTCTGGCGCTCCACGAACGGCTCGATCATGCCTTGCGTAAGGGCGGCTTCGCGAATCCAGCGGTCGGACAGAACAGACATCAGTGGCCTTTGATGTGGAGGACGCAGATCAGGGTGAACAGGCGGCGCGCCGTGTCGAAATCGACAATGGCACGGGTTTCCAGCCGTTCCTTTAGCAGTTCGGCGGCGTCGTTGTGGATGCCGCGCCGCGCCATGTCGATGGTTTCGATCTGGCCGGGGCTGGCCTGGCGGATGGCCTGATAATAACTGTCGCAAATCGCAAAATACTCACGAATTGTGCGACGGAACGGGCTGAGCGCGACCTGGAACGCATCCACCTGCAGGTCGTCGCCATTGCTCACCGTCACGTCCAGACGACCATCCTCCACGCCCAGCAGCAATTTATACGGCCCGTGATGGCCCGCCTCTGCGGCTGCGATAGGCTTGAATTCATTGCCTTCAAGCAGATCGAAAATGGCGACGCGGCGTTCCTGCTCGATATCGGCGTTGCGCCATAGGATAGTGCGTTCATCAAGCTTGATGTCAACCAGGCGGTAATCCGGCGTGGTCATTTGCCACCCGCCGGGAAACCATTCACCAGCTGCGACAGCGCATCGCGCACCGGCTGCAGATCATCATCCTGAGTCTTGCCCAGCCGCACCACGACGATTCGTTTCGATGGCACCACGATCACATACTGGCCCAGATGCCCCAGCGCCGCGAAGGCATCGGACGGGCCGGCGCGCCAGAACAGAGCCTCATCCTTGCCGTTCGCCGGCTTGCGATTGAGCCAGAATTGCCCGCCATAGCCGGCATTGGTGGGCGACGGCGTCGTCACGAAGCGCACCCAATCCGGCCGCACCACCTGGCTACCCGCCACCACGCCGCCATCCAGATAAAGCTGCCCGAAGGCCGCCCAATCGCGCGCGGTGGCAAAGCACAGCGAGCCGCCATAAAGATTGCCCTGCGGATCAAATTCGCACAACAGGCTTGCCAGGCCCGCCGGCCGCGCCAGCCGATCATCGATGAAGGCGCGCACCTTGCGGCGGCGCTCGGTCGGTATGGCGCCCGGCGCCACGGCATCGGAAACGATTCGCGCCAATATGTGCGTGGTCAGCGTATTGTATTCAAACCGCGTGCCGGGCGGCACTTCCAGCGGTTCGGCCACCGCCGCCTTGTAGATATCGGTCGACGTGTCGGCGAAGAGCGCGCGGTTGGTGTCGGCCCGCTCCGGCGCCGGCCCGGCTTCGATATGCTTCACGCCCGACGCCATGTGCAGCAACTGGCGCAGCGTGATCTTCGCCCGCGCATCGCCCTGCCATTCCGGCACCGGCGCGGGCGTATCCAACTCCAGCTTGCCATCAGCGACTAGGAACCCAACCAGCGTGGCGGTGAGGGATTTCGCCATCGACCAGCTGATCAGCCGCGTGCCGGGGCCATAGCCGGGGGCATAGCGTTCATAGATCGGCCTGCCATCCTTCAGCACGATCACCGCGCGCGTTTCCTTCAGCGCCGGATCGGTGAACAGCGCATCGGCAGCGGGCAGGGCCGAAGCCGGCGCGATGGCCGGGATTGCCACTGGCGAGCGCTCGGGCTGCGCCAGGGCACCCCCTGCGGTCAGCAACAGGCTTGCGGTTGCCCCGATGTTTCTCCACCTTGTCATGAATATCACGCTAAAGGCCCTGCCCCCATGCTGGCAAGTGACACATCACCCCCCACCACGCCCCCCATCACGCCCCCCGCCGCCCCGCCGCGCCGCCGCTGGCTGATCCGGACACCGCTCGTGTTGCTCTGCCTCGCAGCAGGCGGCTGGCTGGGCCTCAAATATTCCAGCACCGGCCGTCAGGCGGCGCTGGCTACCGGCTACATCGCCCAGGTCACCTGCAGTTGCCGCTTTGTCAGCGGGCGAGACATGGCGAGCTGCGACACCGATCGCGAACCGGGCACCGAAATCGTGCAGGTGGAGGAAGACGGCGCCAATCGCACGATCACCGCAAAAGTGCCGCTGCTCTCCACCCGCATCTCGCGTTTCGATCCGGAATATGGCTGCACGCTCGACGCACCGTGAGACCTAGAGCCACCCGCGCCAGCGGAAGATCGCATAGGGCAGCACGGCGGCCGCCAGCATGATGCCAAGCGCCATCGGATAACCAAGGTGCCAGCCCAGTTCCGGCATATGCTCGAAATTCATGCCATAAACCCCGGCCACCAGGGTAGGTGGCAGAAACACGATGCTGGCCACGGAAAAGATCTTCTGCACTGCAGTCTGCTCGATGGAGATCAGCCCCAGCGTCGCATCCAGCAGGAAGGTGAGATTGCTGCCGATGAAACTGGCCTGATCCGCCAGGCTGGCCAAGTCGCGCACCTGTGTCTTGATCTGGGCCGAAAGACCAGCGTCTTTCGGTGCGGCGAACTGCAGGAACGACAGCGCCCGGGTGAGCGACACTACTGATTCGCGCGCCTTGCTCAGCCCGTCCTGCGCCGCGCCCAGCCGGGTGAGTAGCGCCTGCAGCGCCAGATTGGATCGGCGCTGCATCTGGCGGCCATGGGCGCCGGCTTCGGCACGGCGGAAGGCTGCGCGGCTGATCTGGTCCACCTCTCGGCCCACATGTTCCAGCCCATCGGCCAGCCGATCGACGATGGCATCGATCAGCCCCATCAACGCCATCGGCGCGCTGCCGCACTGGCCCGGTGTGCGCTCCAACTGCGCAACAAAGCGATCGAAACTGCGAATCTCGGCATAGCGCACCGTCACGAGGTGGCGCGCGCCGAGCACGAAACTCACCGGCACGGTTTCCGGGGTTTCGGTAATCAGCCCGGTGGCCAGCGTCGCCGTCATGACGATGGCGCTGTTTTCGACATAGAGCCGGCTCGACGTTTCGATCTCCGCCATCTCGTCGGCGGTCGGCACGCCGAAACCCAACGCGGTCTCGACCTGCTTTTCCTCTTCCGACGTGGGATTGAACAGGTCAATCCACACCGCATCGGCCGGCAACACGTCGCCGTTGCCGATCAGTTGGTGGCCCGTGGCAGAGAAGATCCGCAGCATCGCGGCAACCATGGCGCAACCTCAAACATATTGCACCCCCACCTGCGGCGCCGGTAACCAATTGGCCTTTGGCTGCGAACAGGCCAATGAAAGCCATGGCCACCGCCGCCCCCACTCTAGCGCCCCGGCGCCCTGATTCGCGCATCGCGCTGCGCCATCACTGGCTGGTGCGCCTCACCCACTGGCTGAACGCGCTTGCCATCATCGTGCTGCTGATGACAGGGCTGAACATCTTCGGCGCCCATCCGCGGCTCTATTGGGGCAATGCCGGATCCGTAGACCAGAGCGAGCGACTGTGGCTGGAAACCGGCGCCTCCCCACCATGGCGCAACCCCACCGGCTGGATTGAAATCGCCGGGCGCCGGTTTGACACCACCGGCTTCATCGGCGTGTCGCAATCACCCAAGGGCACCACCAGCTTCGTCGCCTTCCCGTATTGGGCCACCCTGCCTTCGGCCCGCGATCTCGCTACCGCCCGCACCTGGCACTTCCTCTTCGCCTGGGTGATCATCCTCAACGGTCTGGCCTGGCTGCTCTATAGCCTGCTGTCAGGCCGGCTGTGGCGCGAGGTTTTGCCCAACCGCGCGCAACTCACGCGCGCCCACCTGTGGCACGACATCGTCGAGCATCTGAAGCTCAACTTCCCGAAAGGTGAAGCCGCGCTGTCCTATCAAGTGCTGCAACGCCTTGCCTATGCTGGCGTCAGCCTTGTCCTCATCCCCACAATCATCCTTACCGGCCTCGCCATGTCGCCGGGGATGGACGCCGCCTGGCCGTGGCTCGACCAATTGTGGGGCGGGCGCCAATCCGCGCGTTCGGTGCACTTCCTCGCCATGATAGGCATCGCCGGCTTCCTCGTCCTCCACCTCGTGCTGGTCGTCCTCTCCGGCCCTATCCGCCAGATCGGCGCGATGATCACTGGCGACATGACCATCGGAGGCGCAAAATGATCCTGCACCGCCGCCAGCTCCTCGCCGCCCTCCCCGCCGGCCTGCTGCTCACCGGCTGCGACGCGCTCACCCGCAATCCCACCGCCAAGGCCGTGATCGGCGCCGGCGAACAGGCCACCTATCGCTGGCAACGCCTCATCGGCCGCGACGGCCTTGCCCGCGAATTCGCCGCGTCCGACATCTCGCCTACCTTCAAGGTGAACGGCACCCACGAGCCCACCAACCCCGAATGGCAGCGGCTCTCGGCGGGCAATTTCGCCGATTGGCGCCTGAAGGTGACCGGCCTCGTGAGCCGCGAACTCTCCCTTACCCTCCCCCAACTGCGCACGCTGCCGCAACGCACCCAGATTACCCGCCACGATTGCGTGGAAGGCTGGAGCGCCATCGGCCAGTGGACCGGGCCGCAACTCGCCCAGATCCTGAAGGCCGCAGGCCTGCGCGATGGGGCCCGCTACATCGTGTTCCTGTGCGCAGACGATTACGGCGGCGAAACCTCCAAAGGCGGCTTGCAATCCGCCAGCCGCTATTACGAGAGCATCGACCTCGTCGACGCCTTCCACCCCCAGACCATCCTGGCCCACAGCCTCAACAACCAGCCACTCAGCACCGGCAACGGCGCCCCGCTACGCCTGCGCGTCGAACGCCAGTTGGGCTACAAACAGGCCAAATATCTGCTGCAAATCGTGGTGGCCGACAGCCTGACTTCGTTCGGCGGCGGCAAGGGTGGTTACTGGCCGGATCGCGGTTACGAGTGGTACGCAGGGACGTAGCTGGTCGATCAATTCAAGAAGAAGCCGAGCCGCTGGCGGCCTCTCTCTGTCTTGAGATCGCGAACTGCTGCCTGTCTGTCCTACACGGGCAAAGCCTGTCACCATGGTGCCGCCCGGCGCTTGGGCGCGGGATGGCCGCAGGTGCTCGGAAGATCCAGTATTCTGTACGATTCGTTGAAACTGGCAAATCTGAATGCATCAAACTTCTGTCGTGATTCGAAAGATTTGCCTGTGATGATGCGGGCGGCGGTTGAGGTTTCGCTCTTTCACAGGTTCGGGGGCGGGCGGCCGCCAAAATCAGCCCAGCTTCGTGTCAGGCACGGGGCGCCGCCCGGCGATGTGGAATGACCGAAATCGAGAGTGGGTTCTGGGGCTCAGCCCCTGACCGCCGGAGGCATTCACGCTGGCGGGATTTCGCCCAGGGCGGCGGGATCGGGTGCGGTATCCAGATCGAGCGCGCCGCGGATGATCGTGTCTGCGCCCGACATGATGTCGCCGCTGCACAATTGCAGATCGAGCCGTTCTATATCGCGGCGGCGGTATTCGGCTTCGATGGCGTCGATCATCGTATCGGGCGTGCCCAGCGTGGCGAGCACTTCGCGGCCCATGGCGACGGCGCCGTCCAACGTTTCTCGCACCACCTGTTCTACGCCGGCCTGGCGCAGGGCGATATTATGGGTCCGATCAAAGGCGCGGGCGATGATCGGCAGATCGGGCCATTCGGTCTGGATGGGTTGCAGCACCGTCTTTGGGTCCCAGCGGCCATCGATGGCGAACACAAGGGCGCTGGCGGTTTCGATGCCGGCGGTGCGCAGGATATCGAGGCGGGTGCCGTCGCCCCAAAACACGGTGTTGCCAAAGCGTGCGGTGATATCGATCAGTTCGGCATCCAGATCGATGGCCGTGATGGCCTGGCCGCGGGCCCGCAGCATCTGGGCGACCACCTGCCCAACGCGGCCGCTGCCAACCAGCACGACATGGCCGCCGTGACTAGCGGTGCCGGCGCTTTCCGGGCCGTCGCGGCTGCCGGGATCGTCCTTGCCGGCAATCATAAGCCCAGCCAGCCGGAACAGCAGCGGCGTCAGCGCCATTGAGCAGGTGACGACGGCGCCGAACAGTTGCGCCGCCGAATGGGTGATCAACAGGCCGCGTTCGGCTTCGGCAAACAGCACGAAGCCAAATTCGCCACCCTGGGCCAGCAGCAGCCCCATTTTGAAGGCGCGCGGCCATTCGGTGCCGAAACTGCGGGCCAGCACGGCGATCACGAAGGTTTTCACCGCCATCACGCCCACCACCAGCGCCAGTACCAGGCCCCAGTTGGTAGCGACCACGCCCAGATCAAGGCTCATGCCGATGGCGATGAAGAACAGGCCCAGCATGAGGCCACGAAAGGGTTCGATGTCGGCTTCCAGGGCATGGCGATAGGGTGACTCGGCCAGCATTACGCCGGCGACGAACGCGCCCAGCGCCATCGAAAGCCCCAAGCTGGCCATCAGCAATGCGCTGCCCATCACGCACAGCAGGGCGGCGGCCACGAAGGCTTCGCGGGCGCCCAGCGATCCAATGACGCGGAACAAGCGAGGCAGGGCATAGCGGCCGACCAGCACGAGGAACAGCAACGCGCCCGCCGTCATCAGCGCCGTCTGCCAGCCCGGCACCGGATCGGGGCGCGGCGCGCGGCTGAGGGCGCCGACGATGGTGAGCATCGGCACGATGGCCAGATCCTGGAACAGCAGCATGGCAAAGCTGCGCTCGCCAAACGGGGTGGCGGCCATCTGGCGTTCGTTAAGCAGCTGCATCACCAATGCGGTGGAGGACAGGCCCAGCGGCAGGCCGACAACCAGCGCGGCTTCCCACGTGAAACTGGTGAGCGCCAGCAGCAATCCCGTCAGCCCCAGCCCGCACAGCAGCACCTGCAAGAGCCCCAGCCCGAAGATATCGCGCCTGAGCGCCCACAGCCGCGACGGCTGCAATTCCAGACCGATCACGAACAGCAGCAGCACGATGCCGAATTCGGCGAACTGCAGTGTCTGTTCAGCATTGCCCACCAGGCCGAGCACTGCAGGCCCGATCAGGATGCCGGCGGCCAGATAGCCCAGCACCGCGCCCAGCTTGAAGCGGATGAACAAGGGCACAAGCACGACCGCTGCCGCCAGATAGACGACAATATCGCGCAGCAGGGTCGAGCCATGCTCCATCAGGCGGCGACCTGCCCGGCTTCGGCTAGGGCGGCCAGCACGGCATCAAGCGCCAGCAGGATCGAAGGATGGCGGGCACGGTGGGCGCGGGCCGGCGCGAACATGGCCCAACCTTCCGGCGCAGCTTCGGCGCGGCTCGCAAGAAAATCGGCGAGGGCAGAACGGGTGGCGGACAGCGCAGCAACGTCCATACCCGGCACGCATTCCGTTACCACGGCAGCACTGGCCTGGCCCAGTGTGCAAGCCTTAGTCGCATCCAGGCCCGCCGCTACGATGCGGCCATCCTGTCCCAGCGCCACATCGGCGATGATCTTACTGCCGCACACAGGCGAGACCCGGGTGGCGCTGCCATCCGCCGCCAAAAGCCGGTGCGCGGTTTCGCCTGCCAATTTAAGGCGCAGAATCGCAGCATTATACAGGGCTTCAGACATGTCTGCTTCTTACCCGCCGCGCCCCTGTTGTGGATAGGCGGGAAAATGCCGCCCTTCAGGCGCGGCGCCAGCTCGTTCCGCCCGGACCATCCTCCAGCAGCACGCCTTCGGCCACCAGCGCATCGCGAAGACGATCAGATTCGGCCCAGTTCTTCGTCTTTCGTGCCGCCACCCGTTCCGCCACCAGCGCATCAATCCGGGCCGCGTCCGGATCGGCGCTGCGGGCGTCGCTGGCATGGCGGCTCTTTTGCGGCCCCAGCGAGGGCAGGCCAAGGAACGCCAGCGCACCCAACAGCGCCTCGCGGTCCTGCTCGATCCCGGCGATGGCGGCCAGTGCCGCCGGCGTATTCAAATCATCAGACAGCGCTTCAACCACAGCAGCCGGCGGCGGCGGGCGAACGCCTTTCGACACTTCGCCCAACTTGCGCAACCATTTATCAAGGCGGCCGCGTGTTTGGGTGAGTAGCGCCTCGTCCCACGTCAGCGGCTGCCGATACTGGGCGGACAGCAAGCCGAGGCGCAACTCATCGCCCGTCCAGCCGGACCCCACCAGTTCGCCGACGCTTTGCACATTGCCCAGCGACTTCGACATTTTCTCAGCTCCACCGAAGTTGAGGAAGCCATTGTGCATCCACATGTTAGCCAGCGGCGCGCCGTCGTGGGCGCAAGCGCTCTGCGCGCACTCATTCTCGTGATGCGGGAAGGTGAGATCGATACCACCGCCGTGGATATCGATGGTGGTGCCAAGGCTTTCCGCAATCATCGCCGAGCATTCAATATGCCAGCCGGGACGGCCTCTGCCCCACGGCGAGGGCCAGCCGGCCTGGTCCTTGCTTGACGGCTTCCACAGCACGAAATCCGCAGCGCTCTTCTTGTACGGTGCCACTTCCACCCGCGCGCCGGCAATCATCTCGTCCAGTGGCCGGCGTGACAGGCTACCATAATCGCCGTGGCTTGCGACATCGAACAGCACATGGCCTTCCGCCGCATAGGCATGGCCCTTGGCGATCAACAACTCGATCATCGCCACCATTGCCGGAATGCTAGTGGTTGCGTGCGGGTGCAGATCCGGCCGTTCCACACCCAGAGTTGCTGCGTCTTCCAGGTAAAGCGTCTCGTACCGCTCAGTGATCACGTCGATACTCACACCCTCAGCGCGCGCTTTGTCCATGATCTTGTCATCAATATCGGTAATGTTGCGGGCGTAAATCACCTTGTCCGGACCATATGTGTAGCGCAACAGGCGCTGCAGCACGTCGAACACCACGGCAGGGCGGAAATTACCGATATGGGCCCGCCCATAGACCGTGGGACCGCAGACATACATCGTCACCCGATCAGGATTGATCGGCACCAAATCCTGCTTGGCACGGGCGGCAGTGTTGTAGAGGCGGATCATCAGATGGCAGTTCCGGGGCTGGATTTTTCCTGGTCATCGAGGAGCTTGTCGAGCGAGTTGCGCTCCTTCTTGCCGTAACCGTCACTTTCCTCGTCATCACCAAAGCCGGGCAGGCCGGCATGTGGGTCACGCTCCGGGTTGATCAGCTTCTGCTGCTGGTTCCAAGCATCGCCAACGTAGGAGACCATGGCGCTCGCTACCAGCGCCAGCGTCGGCGTGGTCTTCGCCCTCGCCAACCAATCAGGCCTTCTGTCGTCACCCGGCACGATCTTCATGCCCAGCGTGATCAGCAGGAAGATCAGGCTGGCCGCAAGAAAGCCCTTCACCAGGCCAAAGCCAAGGCCGAGCAAGCGGTCCACCGGGCCAATCACGCTGCCCTTGGCACTTTTCGACAGGAAACTGCCGATCAGCTTGACCAGCAGCACGGCGAGCAGGAACGGCCCCATCACGGCAGCGACCGCAGCTATCAGTTCGCTGCCACTGGCCGTCTCGAAAATGGCGCGCGCCGGCGTATAGAACAGCCGCACGGCGATGAAGCCAGCCAACCAAGCGGTCAGGCTGGCGACTTCGGCAATGAAGCCACGCATCAGACCAAAGACCGCCGTGGTGCCGACAATCAGCACCACGATCCAATCAAAGCCAGCAAGCTGCGTTACAGTGTCCATACAGCAGCGACTATCCGATTTGGTAGCGCCGCAAAAGCCTATTCCGGCCGGCCAAGATGATCCACCAGCCCGTTCATCGTGCGAAAACCACTGATCAGCATCGGCCCGCCACCGGTGGTGCCATCCGGCACGAAAGCCCGGCCAAAACCCAGCTTCGCTGCCTCTTTCAGGCGCAAGCTCGCCAATCCGGCCGCGCGCAATTCGCCGGACAAGGCCACTTCACCAAAGGCCACCGCGTCCGCCGGAAGCGGCCGATCGGTGAGCGCAGAAACCAGCGCGCAGGCCACCGCAAGATCCGCCGCCGGATCGGCAATCCTGAGGCCGCCGGCAACATTCAGATAAACCTCATGCCCGCCGAACGCCAAACCGCAGCGCGCTTCCAGCACCGCCAGCAGCATCGCCAACCGGCCCGAATCCCAACCCACCACGGCCCGACGTGGTGTCGCTCCCGATGGTACTCGCACAACCAACGCCTGGATCTCGCACAGCACCGGCCGTGTGCCTTCGAGCGCCGGGAACACAACCGCGCCCGTCACGCTAGCGCCTTCCGCGCGGTTGGTCAGGAACAGGCTCGACGGGTTGGCGACTTCTTCCAGCCCGTCTGCACCCATCGCGAACACGCCGATCTCGTCCGTTCCGCCAAAACGGTTCTTCACAGCGCGCAGGATGCGATACTGGTGGCTGCGCTCGCCTTCGAAATAGAGTACAGTATCGACCATGTGCTCCAGAACGCGCGGTCCGGCCAACTGCCCGTCCTTGGTGACATGTCCAACAAGGATGAGCGCTGCGCCCGACAATTTGGCATAACGGATCAGTTCCTGCGCTGATGCCCGTACTTGTGAAACGGTGCCTGGCGCGCCTTCCAGAGTATCGCTGTGCATGGTCTGGATAGAATCAATCACCAGCAGACCGGGCGGGGCCCTCAGGCTGGTCAGTGTCGTAAGGATATCACGCACATTGGTTTCGGCGGCCAGCGCCACATCGGCCTTGGCCAGCCCCAGCCGCCGCGCCCGCAGCCGCACTTGGTCCGCCGCTTCCTCCCCCGAAACATAGGCCACGCTCGCACCGGTCCGCGCCATCTTGCCCGCCGCCTGTAACAGCAACGTCGATTTACCGATGCCTGGATCACCGCCGATCAGCGTCACTGAACCCGGCACCAAACCACCACCCAGCGCACGATCAAGCTCCGCAATGCCCGTGCTCAGCCGCGGTGGCAGCACCACATCGTCGGCCAGGCTTTCCAGCGCGATTCGGCGGCCGCCGCCTTGCAACGATTGCTTGGCGGCAAAGGGAGTGAATGCCGGGGCGGCTTCTTCCACCAGCGTGTTCCATTCCTTGCAGTCCCCGCATTGCCCCGCCCAGCGCGGCGCAACTGCCCCGCAGGCCTGGCATACGAAGCGTATCTTGCCTTTTGCCATCACATCCGATCCAGAACAGATAGGAAACATTAGGCGCGCACGCAGAGCCTTGCAAGCGGGACGGAAACTATTGCAAGCGCCGCGCCAGATGCGCCCATGCGCACGCTCATCCTTTCCCTGCTCCTTGTTACTGCTGCCCCGGCGCTCGCCCAGCCAGCGCCCATCAAGGCCGCCCATGCAAAAATCGCCGCTGACTATGATCAGACCATTGCCGAGGTGATCGAGCCGACCGAAATCCCTGCTCCACCGTTCAAGGAAACGGCGCGCGCTGCGCGGATGGCAGAAAAGTTCAAGGCGTTTGGCCTGAGCGATGTCCACATCGACGCCGTTGGCAATGTCATCGGCACCCGGCTCGGCAAGGATAGTGCTCACAAGGCATTGATGGTGGCCGCTCACCTCGATACCGTATTCCCGTCCGATGTGCCCAAAAAGGTGCGTCGCGAAGGCGACACGTTGCATGCGCCCGGCATTGGCGACACCACTGTCACGTTGGCGGCGCTGCTTGCCTTTGTTCGCGCCAGGGGCGCCGGTAAAGTTCAGACGATCCGGGATATCATCTTCGTCGCCAACGTGGGCGAGGAAGGTCAGGGCGATCTGCGCGGCGTGCGCCACATCTTTTCGGCCAGCCCACTCAAGCCCCGGGTCGGCGATTTCATCAGCTTCGACGGCAGCAACGTGGCCCGCATCGTCAATGGCGGTGTCGGCTCGCGGCGTTACCGCGTCTCCTTCAAGGGACCAGGCGCCCATAGCCATGGCGCTTTCAGCATCGTCAACCCAATGGCGGCGATGGCCGGCACGGTGCAGGGTCTCTACAAGATTGCAGCCCCCACCGACGTGAAAACGACCTACTCGGCCTCCACCGCCACCGGCGGCACCTCGGTCAACTCCATCCCCAACACCATCACGATGGAGTTCGATATGCGCTCGCCCTCCACCACCAATCTGGAGGCAGTGGAAACCCAGTTCCTAAAGATCATCAACGACAGCGTCGTCGCCGAAAATGCCGCCCGCGACAGGCGCTATGGCAAGATCAGCGCGACCCCGGAACTGATCGGCGACCGCCCGGCCGGTATCACGCCAGCCACCGACCCGCTGGTGCTAACCGTCGAACGCATTTTGAAATCCGGTGGCTATGATGTGCAACTGATGCCCTCCTCCACCGATAGCAACATCCCGATCAGCCTGGGTGTCCTCGCCATCACTCTGGGCGCCGCCGGCGGCGGCTTCCGCGCCCACGCACTGGATGAGTATGTGAACGTGGAGCGCACCACCTTCGTGAAGGGCATCACCACTGCTTTCGACATCGTTGTGGCCTCCGCCAACATAAAGCGCTGAGGCCACCCAACTGGGTAACCAACCGTCCCATCCAGCCGAAATCTCTCTCTCTTGCCGGGGCTTGCGCGGTCGTTACACTGGCGGGTGAAAGGAAGCCATTGTGCAGACAAAAGAGCTGCGCCTCGCATTGGTATGTTATGGCGGGGTGAGCCTAGCGGTCTACATGCACGGCCTCACCAAAGAGGTGTGGAAGCTGTCGCGTGCCTCGATGCGGCGCCACAGCCCGGCCGGGTTGCCGCCGGCGCGAGACAGCGAGATTGTCTATCAGGCGCTGCTCGAATCGCTGCCTGGCCTAGATCTGCGGGTGGTATGCGACATCGTTGCCGGGGCATCGGCCGGCGGCATCAACGGCGTGTTGCTGGCTCGGGCGTTGGTGGAAGGCCACGATCTGGATGCCATCCGTGGCCTGTGGCTGGACGGGGCGGACTCGGATGTGCTGCTCGACAAAGCGGCGGCGTCGCGGCCGCTGTCGAAACTGTGGGCGATCCCGCTGGTTTGGTGGGTGCGCCGGCGCAGCCTGGAGGATGAAGACAAGGCGGAGGTTGCCGCGCACACGGAGGTGAAGCGCAAGCTGTCCCGTTTCATGCGCAGTCGCTGGTTCAAGCCGCCGTTTTCCGGCGCGGCGTTTTCCGGCCTGCTTGCCGATGCCTTTGCCGCGATGGAGCAGGGCGAACGCACGCCGCCGCTGGTGCCGCGGCTGCACCCATTCGATCTGTTCGTGACGGTCACCGATTACCATGGCGCGCCGCAGCGGCTGCGCCTGAACACACCAGAGGAAGTGACCGAACCTGAACATCGGCTGGTGATTGGCTTCACCTCTCCCGGCGACGCGGCGGAACGACATCTGGGACCAACGCCGGATCTGGTGTTTGCGGCGCGGGCCACGGCGAGCTTTCCAGGCGCCTTCCCACCAGCGCGGATTTCCGAGATTGATGACCTGCTGAAGGGCCGCGGCGAGGTCTGGCCGCAGAGGCAGGCCTTCATTGATCGGGTGCTGCCCGGCCGGGCTCACCCGGAAAGTGTAGACCTGATCGATGGCGCCGTGCTCGACAACCGACCCTTTGGCCCGGCGCTGGCCGCCCTGGGCAAGCGGCCGGCGCATCGCGAAGTGGACCGGCGCTTTGTCTACCTCGATCCCAAGCCGGGGATGCACAACGGCGGCGCGGTGACGGGCCAGCCGCCCGGCTTTTTCGGCACGATCCTGCGCAGCCTGGCCGATATCCCCCGCCAGCAGCCGATTCGCGACAGCCTAGGCACGATCGAGGCGATCTCGATGCGGTCGCGCCGGCTGCGGTATATCGTGACCGGGATGATGCCGCAGGTAGATATCGCCATCGATGCCGCCATCGGCATGCGGCTGCTGTTGTTCTCGCCCAGCCTGGATCGGCTGGCGGCTTGGCGCAGCCGCATGAACAGCGAGGCAGCGAAGGCAACTGGCTTTGCATACGGCGCCTATGGCCGGCTGAAATTCTCGCTGGTGACCGAGCGGCTGGCCGAGCGGATCGCCACGTTGGGAGGGCAGGATTTGGGCGCGGTGCGGGCAAGCCTGTGGCGGCACCTCAACGCCGGCGGCGCCAACAAGCCGGAAAGCGCGATCGGCAAGGCGGGTGTTGCGTCGCCCTATGTGATGTTCCTGCGCAACTTTGATGTCGATTTCCGCATTCGTCGCCTGCGTTTCCTGATCCGGCGGGTGAACATGGAACTGACTGAGGCAGACGAACCAACGGCGGCGACGCTCGGCAAGGTGAAGGCCGGGCTTTACTCCATACTGGGCCCGCACCTGATGTGCTGGCCAAGTGCCGGCAGCTTGGCAGCGGCCGGCAACGCAATCACCGATCCCGCCAGCGCGCTTGCCGCCTTGGCCAGCGCCCTCGACTTGAAGGGCCTTGATGGCCGTAGCGACGCCGAGTTGGTGGCACTACTGGCCAGCGGCCTGCCGCGCAGGCTGAGGCGTGATCTGGTCGCGGCTTATCTGGGCTTCCCTTTCTTCGATATCGCCATCCTGCCGCTAATCGCCGATGGTAACATCGACGAGTTGGACGAGATAAAAGTCGATCGCATCAGCCCAGAGGATTGTTCGGCACTGGCGATGGCTGGCGGCCAGCGGTTGAAAGGCGCGCTTTTCAATGCGTTCGGTGCCTTTTTCAGCCGTGCCTATCGGGAACATGATTATCTGTGGGGCCGCCTGCACGGGGCAGAGCGGTTGATCGATCTGGTCGCCTCCTCCCTTCCCGCCAAGGCCCGGCCCGACGCGGCCACGCTCGGCGAAATCCGCCGCGCCGCCTTCCGTGCCATCCTGGCGGTAGAGCGGGCACATCTTGTTGACATTCCAGACACGATCGCCGCGCTCGATGCCGCGCTGGCGGAATGATCACTCTGCCGGTTGGGTCCTGGTAGCCGGGCGATACTGCCGCAGATAATGAATGATGATCGCCATGCCAAAAGCGGTGGGAATCGCCCAGATCGCCGGGTTGAAGGCATGGCTGGGAAACATTTCGATCAACCCAACCGACAGGAACGCCGTGTAGGCCGCGATGCCGGTCGCCACCATCGCCTTGAAATGTTCGGGGATATAGGCGCGCGAGGAAGCCGGCGTGCTGAAGATGTAGCGAAAATAGGTGGTGCTGGTGCCGAAGCCGAGCAGCGCCACCATTACCATCAGGATCGGCTCCATCACCGGCCCATTGCGGTCCAGCAGATACAGCCCATGCGCCAGGCAGATGCCCGCCGCCAGCATTGTACTGCCCTGCACCGCCAGCATCGACCAATGCCGATTGCCGGGATGGTCACGCCGGTTGCTCACCATCACCAAGCCATAGCGCGTCATCGAAATCGCAAGCAGGCCAAGATAGACCATCATCGTGCCGAACATGCCGCGATAGAGCACATCGTCAGTCAATTTCGGGTGCATCGCGAGCGGCCATACCATAGAAAGCGCTCCCATCCCCAACGCCTGCGCCGCCGCCGTATAAATGGCAGCCGAAAACACGAACCCCCACCGCCGATGCGTCGGGCCGCCTTTGCGCGTCAGCACCGCCCCCCAGAAACTGGTGAGCGCTACCACGCCGGCGCCGACGTGAATGGCCAGGAAGATGTTGAACAGCCAGGGCATGGGTTATGTGATCAGTGCCTTACGGATGCTGGATTCCCTTGGCCACATCGGCGACCCAAGAGCAAGGGGCATTGGCGGGAGTTCAGGGCGACCACAGCCGCCCTGGCATCAGGCATCTTCCCCCTCCTTCAACCCGGCAAGCGCCTTGATTTCCGCCTGCAGCTTCTCGCGCTGTTCAGACAGCTTCGGGGATTCGTACCGGCTTGGGCCGGCCCGCATCTCCCTTCGTTCAAACTGATTCAAATAAAGAATCAATAGCCGCACATCGGCGGGCCGCCGCACTGCCACCGTCTGGCCATGCCGCTCGATCACCTCCTGCTTACCTTCCAGCACCCGCTCCGTTGCCAGATCCTCGATCCAGCGATCCTTATCAGCCAGCGCGTCCTCCCGGACGCAGGCGAACTCCCAGCAGTGCAACTTGCCGCCCGCGGCTTTCGCCGTCGCCGTCACACTGCCAGAGGCGGCCAGATGGTCGAGAAACCGCTGCTGCCGGACTGGTGTCCAGCCGTTTTGCTGCGGACGGAGGGTGGGCAGCTTGGGAGGTTTTCTGCTGTTCATAGAGGCTAATTCAACTTGTGAGCAGGGCTGTAGGACAGACGGGGGACAGAGAAAGTGGAGCCTCTGGCGGCCAAGGTCGCAAACCCTGGACCCATTTGTTTTCGGGCGCGCTGACGGGCAGGAAAGTGCCCTCGTTCACGCCATTCAGACAAGAACGAGCAAACTTCACTAGCGGACAGCGTTTTATGGACGGAGGGGGGATCAAATCTTATGCTGCGGCACGACGACCAGCGATGGACTGAGGAATGATCCCGTGAGAACCGTGAAGCTCGTGACCAGCGCGCTCTTCCTCGCCGCAGCCCAGGCCCAGGGTCAGCCCGTTAGCACTGACGGCACCGACCCCAAGGCGTGGGACCCGAAGCAGGATGCGGTCATATCCGGCAAGAAGAACCACGTCGTGATCTTCGAGGACAGTGAAATTCGCGTGCTTTCCGTAACCGTGGCACCGGGCGAAGTGGAAATCCCGCACCACCACCAGTGGCCCAGTGTCATCGTCTACGACCGCCCGGTGAAGAGTGAAAATCGCGACGGCAAGGGGCAACTCCTCATTTCAAAGCAGCCCACTGGTGATAAGACGGAACTACCGCGCCTCATACGCGTGCCCCCGGAAGCACTACACTCAGTGGCCAACCTCGATACGAAACCGCTGCACCTGACGCGCGTCGAGTTCAAGAACGGGTTCCCGAAGAATTGACCCGACGGCTGCGTAGAATTTTAAGGACAGGAAGCGCGGGGAACAGTGGACAAATGTCTGGGCCAAAATGGAGGCGCTCGCACCCACTTAACTGAAAATGCAAAAAACGGGGCCCCGGATCAAGTCCGGAGCCACGATGCTCATTCTGTCAAAGGTCTGCTAGAAAACAAACGGGTGCAGGTGTCACCCCTGCCCGCCGAAGGATCTTCTGGCTTTTCCTTGTCTCGGCCTGTGCCATGATGGCCGCCATGACCGCCCTCGCCATTGGCCTGCGCTACTTCGCCGGCGTTTTCACCATCGCCTTTGCGTTGGGCACGATCCGCACGCTGTGGTTGGCCCCGGCAGTTGGTACCATGGCCGCTGTGGGGGTCGAGGTGCCGCTGATTCTGGCGGCGAGTTGGTGGTGGGGCGGCCGCTCAGCCGGGCGGTGATGGGCGGTTCGGCGTGTGTGTGGCTGATGCTGGCGGAGTTCGGGCTGGTGTTGGCGTTCGGGCGGGCACCGGGCGCGGATCTGGCGTTGTACTTCACGGCTGACGGGTTGTTGGGGCTGGCCGGGCAGTTGGTGTT
The DNA here is from genome assembly GCA_943369475.1 of Sphingomonas paucimobilis. Taxonomy (GTDB): domain Bacteria; phylum Pseudomonadota; class Alphaproteobacteria; order Sphingomonadales; family Sphingomonadaceae; genus Sandarakinorhabdus; species Sandarakinorhabdus paucimobilis_A. The sequence goes on from CALRNJ020000007.1 coordinate 171,449, forward strand.
TGCCGCCCTGCCCCTCTTCATAAAGCCCGCCCGCATCTAATGCTGCCTTGCAACATCGGCAGCCCCATGCTAGCCGCGCCCCGCACACGGTGAACCATGTTCATCGCGCCTTTTGTCATATCCGATTCAAAACGGGGCTGAAGCCTTGGACGCACAGATTTCATCCAGCGTGGCCACCGGCCTTTCCGGGCGCTATGCCCGTGCCTTGTTCGCGCTCGCGATCGAGGACAAGGCGCTTGCCGCCGTTGAGGCCAGCTTGGCCAACCTGACCGAGGCGCTGGCCGAATCAGCTGAATTGAAGGCGCTGTTGTCGTCGCCGCTAGTCGGTCGCAGGGCGGCGGGTGCCGCTGTCGCTGGCCTGGCCGATGGGCTGGGCCTTGATAGCCTGACCAAGAATTTCCTCGGCGTGCTCGCCGCTAATCGCCGGCTGGCCTTACTGCCGGCGGTGATCCGCGATTTCGCCGCGCTGAACGCTGCCCGCAAGGGTGAAGTGACCGCCACGGTAACCGCCGCCCACAAGCTGACCGCGGCGCAGCAGAAAGCGCTGGGCGCCAAGCTGAAGGCCGGTATCGGCCGCGATGTGGCGCTGACCGTGAACGTTGATCCGTCCATCTTGGGCGGCCTGATGGTGCGCGTTGGCAGCCGCCTGATCGATTCGTCATTGAAGACCCGGCTCGACATGCTCGGCCAGGCGCTCAAAGCTTAAAAGAGGACCACCCAGATGGACATCAATGCCGCTGAAATCTCGCGGATCATCAAGGATCAGATCGCCAATTTCGGCACCGAAGCGCAGGTTTCGGAAGTCGGCCAGGTGCTCAGCGTTGGCGACGGTATCGCCCGCGTGCATGGTCTGGACAATGTGCAGGCCGGCGAAATGGTCGAATTCCCGGGCGGCATCAAGGGCATGGCCCTAAACCTGGAAGCCGATAACGTTGGTATCGTCATCTTCGGTTCCGACAGCGCCATTAAGGAAGGTGACACCGTCAAGCGCACCGGTACTATCGTCGACGTGCCGGTGGGCAAGGGCCTGCTGGGCCGCGTTGTGGATGGCCTCGGCAACCCGATCGACGGCAAGGGCCCGCTGGTGGACGTGACGCGCATGCGCGTGGAAGTGAAGGCGCCGGGCATCATCCCGCGCAAGTCCGTCCACGAACCGATGCAGACCGGCCTGAAGGCGCTCGACGCGCTGGTGCCGGTTGGCCGCGGCCAGCGCGAACTGATCATCGGTGACCGCCAGACCGGCAAAACCGCTGTCGCCATCGATACCTTCATCAACCAGAAGGGCGTGAACGCCGGCACTGACGAGAGCAAGAAGCTCTATTGCATCTATGTCGCTGTGGGCCAGAAGCGTTCGACCGTGGCGCAGATCGTGCGCGCGCTGGAAGAGAACGGCGCGATGGAATATTCGATCGTGGTCGCCGCCACCGCGTCGGAACCGGCCCCGCTGCAGTTCCTGGCGCCCTATACCGGCTGCACCATGGGAGAATTCTTCCGCGACAACGGCATGCACGCCGTGATCGTGTATGACGATCTTTCAAAGCAGGCCGTGGCCTATCGCCAGATGTCGCTGCTGCTTCGCCGCCCGCCGGGCCGCGAAGCCTACCCGGGTGATGTGTTTTATCTGCACAGCCGCCTGCTGGAACGCGCGGCCAAGATGAACGATGCCAACGGCAATGGTTCGCTGACCGCGCTGCCGATTATCGAAACCCAGGCCGGTGACGTTTCAGCGTACATTCCGACCAACGTTATTTCCATCACCGATGGCCAGATCTTCCTGGAAACCGAACTGTTCTACCAAGGCATCCGTCCGGCGATCAATGTCGGCCTTTCGGTGAGCCGCGTTGGTTCCGCCGCGCAGACCAAGGCGATGAAGAAGGTCGCCGGCTCGATCAAGTTGGAGCTGGCACAGTATCGCGAAATGGCCGCGTTCGCGCAGTTTGGTTCGGATCTCGATGCCTCGACCCAGAAGCTGCTGAACCGCGGGAAGCGCCTGACCGAGCTGCTGAAGCAGGGCCAGTATCAGCCGATGCCGTTCGAAGACCAAGTTGTGTCGATCTTTGCCGGCGTGAACGGCTTCCTCGACAGCATCGATGCGGGTGCCGTCACCCGCTTCGAAGCCGCGCTGCTCAGCCATGTGAAATCGGCCCATGCCGATGTGCTGGCCGACATCCGCGACAAGAAGGATCTGTCGGCTGACACCACCGCCAAGCTGAAGGACGTCATTGGCGCCTTCGCCAAGACCTTCGCGTAACCACAATCGGTCACCGGGGTCTCGGCCCCGGAGACGATGAGAGAAGCAGATGCCCAGTCTCAAGTCTCTGAAAATGCGCATCACGTCGGTGAAGTCGACGCAGAAGATCACCAAGGCCATGAAGATGGTTGCGGCGGCGAAGCTGCGCCGGGCGCAGGAAGCCGCCGAAGCTGCACGCCCCTATTCGGTGCGGATGGCCGCCGTGATGGTTAGCCTCGCCAGCCGCGTGACGGTTGGCCCGGAAAGCCCGCGCCTGCTGGCTGGCACCGGCCGTGATCAGGTCCACCTGCTGGTGGTGTGCTCATCGGAGCGCGGCCTGGCCGGTGGCTTCAACAGCAACATCGCCAAGCTGGCCCGCCGCACGCTGGATGAGCTTCTGGCGCAGGGTAAGACGGTCAAGCTGCTTTTTGTCGGCAAGAAGGCGCGCGCGCCGTTTGCCCGCACGCACAAGGATCTGATCGTCGGCACCGTCGACATGACCCACATCAAGAACGTGGGCTTTGCTGATGCCAAGAGCGTGGCCGATGATGTGGTCGCCCGCTTCGAAGCCGGCGAGTTCGACGTCGCCCACCTGTTCTTCTCCACCTTCAAGTCGGCGCTGACCCAGGAGCCGACCCGGCTGCAGATCATCCCGGCCGCGCTTCCTGCCGGTGGTGCTGCGGGCGCCGATGCCTCGGTGGAGTATGAGCCGGATGAGGAATCGATCCTCGCCGATCTGTTGCCCAAGAACCTCGCCGTGCAGGTGTTCCGCGCCTTGCTAGAAAATGCCGCGTCCGAACAGGGCAGCCGCATGACCGCCATGGACAGCGCCACCCGTAACGCCGGCGACATGATCAACAAGCTTTCCATCACCTACAACCGCACGAGACAGGCCGCGATCACCAAGGAATTGATCGAGATCATCTCGGGCGCCGAAGCCCTTTAAGGAGCACGCCTCATGGCCAATACCACAAACAATGTCGGCCGCATCAGCCAGGTCATCGGCGCCGTTGTCGACGTGACCTTCGAAGGCGAACTGCCGGCGATTCTCTCGGCCCTCGAAACCACCGTTAACGGCAACCGCCTCGTGCTGGAAGTTGCTCAGCACCTGGGTGAAAGCGCCGTGCGCTGCATCGCCATGGACGCCACCGACGGCATGGTGCGCGGCCAGGAAGTGACCGACACCGGCAGCCAGATCCGCGTGCCGGTTGGCCCGGCCACCCTTGGCCGCATTATGAACGTCATCGGCGAACCGATCGACGAGCGCGGCCCGATCGATCAGACCAATACCGCCCCGATCCACGCCAAGGCCCCGGAATTCGTCGATCAGTCGACCGAATCCAGCATCCTGGTCACCGGCATCAAGGTCATCGATCTACTGGCGCCCTACGCCAAGGGCGGCAAGATCGGCCTGTTCGGCGGTGCCGGCGTCGGCAAGACCGTGCTGATTCAGGAACTGATCAACAACATCGCCAAGGGCCACGGCGGCACCAGCGTGTTCGCCGGCGTGGGTGAGCGCACCCGCGAAGGCAATGATCTTTATCACGAATTCCTCGAAGCCGGCGTTATCGCGTCGGACGCAGATGGCAATGCCATCTCGGAAGGTTCGAAGGTCGCCTTGGTCTATGGCCAGATGAACGAGCCGCCCGGCGCCCGCGCCCGCGTCGCCCTGTCGGGCTTGACGATCGCTGAATATTTCCGCGACGTCGAAGGCCAGGACGTGCTGTTCTTCGTGGACAACATCTTCCGCTTCACCCAGGCCGGTTCTGAAGTGTCCGCTCTGCTCGGCCGTATCCCGTCGGCCGTGGGCTATCAGCCGACGCTCGCCACCGACATGGGCGCGCTGCAGGAGCGTATCACGTCGACCAACAAGGGGTCGATCACCTCGGTGCAGGCCATCTACGTGCCCGCCGACGATTTGACCGATCCGGCCCCGGCCGCGTCGTTCGCCCACTTGGACGCCACCACCGTGCTGAGCCGCGCGATCTCGGAAATGGGCATCTACCCAGCCGTCGATCCGCTCGATTCGACCAGCCGCGTTTTGGCCCCGCGCGTTGTGGGTGAAGAGCATTACGCTGTCGCCCGTTCGGTTCAGGAAGTGCTGCAGAAGTACAAGAGCCTGCAGGACATCATCGCCATTCTGGGCATGGATGAACTGAGCGAAGAAGATAAGCTGGTCGTCTCCCGCGCCCGCAAGATCCAGCGCTTCCTCAGCCAGCCGTTCCACGTCGCCGAAATCTTCACCGGTTCGCCGGGCGTGTTCGTGCAGGTGGAAGACACGATCAAGGGCTTCAAGGCGATCGTTGCCGGCGAGTATGATCACCTGCCCGAAAACGCCTTCTACATGGTCGGTACCATCGAAGACGCGGTTGCCAAGGCGGCCAAGCTGGCTGCTGACGCGGCCTGATCCAACACCCCTCCCCCATGGCATTCGCTGGCGGGAGGGGAAGGGAACCCAACATGGCTGAATTGCTCGATTTCGAACTCGTCTCGCCAGAACGCCGCCTGGCCCGTGCCAAGGTGGCCATGGTCGTCGTGCCCGGCGTGGAAGGCGATTTTGGTGTGCTGCCCGGCCACGCGCCGATGATGTCAACCATCCGCCCCGGTGCGATTGCCATCCATGAAGCCGATGGCGGCCCCGCCACCATGCGTTTCTTCATCGATGGCGGCTTTGCCGAAGTGACGGAAACCGGCCTGACCATCCTCGCCGAAAAGGCCACCCCGGTGGCCGAGATCGACGTGGCCGCCGTCGCCGCCGAACTCGCCGCCGCGCGGACAGCTGGCGACGATGCCGCCATCGCCCGCCTGGAAGCCATGCAGGCCGCCGTCACCAACTGATCCGGCAACGACTGCTACGACATGCACCCCGCGCCGGCTTGCCGGCGCGGGGCGTTGTCATTCAGGAGGCAGCAAGCCGCGGCAGCGCACAGTGGGAATGCGATTTGGCGGTTCCCTGTGCCGGCAAAAGCGCCTAATCTGATGGAGAATTCCCGTCTGCGGAGCCATTATCGATGCGCCTGCCCTTCGTCCTTCTCGCCATGGCAGTGGCGCTGCCGGCCCCTGGAGTGGCCTTTGCCCAGCAGCCGCCCGCCAACCCGACAACAGCGGCCCCGCGGCCAACCATGCTGAAGCCGGCTGATCTGCCGACCGGCGATGGCAGCCAGCCGCGCCAGCGTTTCGTGACCGTGTTCGACAACGAGGCCTGTCCAAAGCCCAGCTCCGTTGATGAAGTGGTGGTGTGCGCGCGCCTCCCCGGTTCAGAGGTGTTCCGCATCCCGGAACCGCTGCGCAAGGCCCAGAACCGCCAGAGCGTGCTGGCGCAGAATCGGTCGCTGCTGCTGGGCGACGGCACTGGCGGTGCCGGGAACAGCATCGGCAGTTGCAGCGCGATCGGACCGGCCGGCTTTACCGGCTGCGATCGCAAGATGGTGGATGCGTGGGCGCAGGATCGCACCAACCGCATGGGCTATAACGAGCCGACTCCGCGCAACTGAGGCGGCAATCGCCCGCTGGCGACAGGCTCAACGGCGGCGCGCTGTCCGTTGGGGTGTCATATCCGGCTTGTGAGACGCACGCCACTTGTCAAGCAACACGGGCATAAGCCCAATAGCCACGGCCAGAAGCGCAATATAGACCGTCATGGAAAGCCCCCCTTCGCATCAGTCAGCGAGAAGGTTAATCCACATTCATACAAATGCAAGAGGGGCGTTCCGACTGGCCGGAACGCCCCTCTTTTTGTCGCGGATTGGGTTAATCAGCGCACAGGCTTGACCGTTGGCGCCATATCGGGCTTGGCCGGATCAAAGCGCACCCGCACGGTTTCGCCGCTGTTGCCGGGGAAATTGGTGAACAGGGCGGTGACCAGATTGGGCACCAGCCGGGTGAGATTGTTGCTATTGCTTACGGTTTCGGCACGGCCTTCAAACACGCTCTGCTTGTCGGCGTTGCGGTTGATGCGCATGGCGACCACGGTGTTGTAATTGGTGACGCTGTAGACTTCATTGCCCCAGCCGCCCATGCCGCCCCAGCCGCCCATGCCGCCCCAGCCGCCCCAGCCGCCGCCCCAATAGGGGCCCCAGCCGAAACCACCGAAGCCGCCGCCCCAGCCGCCCATGCCGCCCCAGCCCAGGCCGAGCCGGCTCTGCACCTTCTCACGCGGGGCAGAGACATGATAATCCAGTTGCACCGTCAGAGCGGCGCTTTCCGCATTGGCGGCTTCCTGAAATCCGGCCGCGATCAGCTTCTGCCGCACCAGATTGGCATAGGTGGCAAATTCCAGCCCACCGGCATTTTCCTTGTCCCGCGGCTCGATCACGAAGCTGGTGCCCGACGGCGGTGGCAGCTGCTGAAAGCGCGCCACGCGCGCCTCGAACGGTGCCATGCAGGCCGACAAGGCCAGGGCCGCAACCAGCGGCAGCAGCAGACGGGCCTTGGGTTGGATGGTCATTCGGCGGCACTCCACATGAAACATCGGTAATGATAGCCACAACTCTGCGCCAGAGCAACTGACTGGCGCATGAATGACACCTTTCAGGCCCGCAACGCAACGTCGCAGTTACGCAGTAAACCCCACGGCGCGATGCACTTCCGCCAACACCGGTTCGGCAATGGCGCGCGCTCGTTCCGCCCCGCGCGCGCAGATCGCCTCGATCGCAACCTCATCATCCTTCAGGGCGTTGAAACGCTCGGTGATCGGCGCGAGCTTGGCCACCATCACATCGGCAAGGGCCGGCTTGAAGGCGCCAAAGCCCTTGCCGCCGAAATCGGTCAGCACTTGGGCGACCGAGGAATCGGTGAGCGCGGCCATCAAGTTGACGAGGTTGGCGGCTTCCGGACGGCCAGCAAGGCCCGTTGCTTCAGAGGGCAGCAGATCGGCGTCGGACTTGGCGCGCTTCACCTTGGCGGCGATGGTGTCGGCGTCGTCGGTGAGGTTGATGCGGCTCTGATCGCTGGGGTCGCTCTTGGACATCTTGGCGCTGCCATCGCGCAGGCTCATCACGCGGGTGGCGGGGCCTTCGATCACCGGTTCGGGCAGCGGGAATAGCTCAACGCCCATATCGGAGTTGAACTTCATGGCGATATCGCGCGCCAGCTCCAGATGCTGCTTCTGATCCTCGCCCACTGGCACGTGGGTGGCCTTGTAAGCAAGAATGTCGGCGGCCTGCAGCACCGGGTAGGTGTAGAGGCCCACGGAGGCGCCCTCGCGGTCCTTGCCGCTCTTTTCCTTGAACTGGGTCATGCGGTTCAGCCAGCCCATCCGCGCCGTGCACATCAGCACCCAGGCCAGTTCGGCATGCACGCGTACCCGGCTCTGCGGAAACAATATGCAGCGTTCCGGATCGAGGCCGGCGGCGATCAGGGCGGCGACCATCTCGTGGATGCCGCGCCGCAGGCTGGCGTGATCCTGCGCCACGGTGATGGCGTGCAGATCGACGACGCTGAAGATGCACTCGGCCTCATCCTGCATGCGCGTCCAATTGCGGATGGCTCCCAGATAATTGCCCAGGTGCAGGTTCCCGGTGGGCTGGATGCCAGAAAATACCCGTTTCATGCCTTATTCCGTTTCACTTGTGCCAGCAGACCCTTCACCGTGAACAGGCCCAGCAGCCGCGCCGCCGCCAGATAGGCCAAGGCGCCGCCGCCAATCAACAGCGCAAGCGCGACGGCTTGCCAAGCAAAGCCGCTTGCCGCCAGCGGGGCGAGCAGCGGCATGGCGGCGAACAGCACGGCAACCATGCCCAGCGTGGATAGCACGAGGCGCGGCAGCAGCCGGCGGGCACGATCATCCAGCGCGAACTGGCCGCGCTTGCGCAGCAGCCACCACAGCGCCAACGCGTTCATCCAGGCCGAAATCGCCGTGCCCAGCGCGATACCTACATGACCCAGCGGCCACACCAGCGCCAGATTGGCGAGCAGATTGACCAACATCGCTGCCAGCGCCACACGCACCGGCGTTGTGGTATCGCTGCGGGCATGGAACCCTGGGGTTAGTACCTTGATCAGGACATAGGCCGGCAAGCCCAGCGCAAAGCCCGACAGTGCCGCGGCGGTGGCCAGGCTGTCGGTCGCGGTGAATTCGCCATGCTGAAACAGCAGCGCGACGATCGGCTGGGCCGCGACCACCAGGCCGGCGGCGGCCGGCAGGGTGAGGATCAGCACAAGTTCCATGGCACGGTTCTGCTGGGCAATGGCGCCGGGCACATCATCAGCGCCGATCAGCCGCGACATGGTGGGCAGCAGCGCAGTGCCGACACCGATTCCGATGACACCCAAGGGAAGCTGGTTCAGTCGATCGGCGAAATAGAGCCAGCTGACGGCGCCATCCCCAAGGAAGCGCGCGGCAAGCGCGGTAGAGATAAGCAGGTTGATCTGCACGGCCCCGGCCCCGATGGCGGCGGGCACGATCAGCTTGAGCAGCGTCTTTACCTGCGGCGTGAGACGGGGCAGCCGCAGCTTGAGGCTAATCCCGGCGCGGGCGCACCACCACAGCAGCCAGACCAGCTGCGCAATGCCGCCCAGCGTCACGCACAGCGCCTGCACCCGCGCGGCCGCCACATCATCACCGCTACCCGACCACAACAGGCCCGAAATCAGCACAATATTAAGCAGGATCGGTGCCGCGGCATTAACCGCAAAGCGACCGACCGAATTGAGCAGGCCGCCCAGCAGCGACGTGAGGCTGATCAACATCAGATAGGGGAAGGTGAGCCGGGTGAAATCGACCGTGAGCGCGAATTTTACAGGCGCGGCATCAGGGAAGCCGCCGGTGAGCCCCCACACCACGGGCACCGCGCCCGCTACCATCACCGCCGTGAACAGCAGCAGGAACGGCAGCAGCACCGCCAGCACGTCTTCGGCAAAGCGCTTAGCCCCATCGATGCGGCCGCCATCGGCGCCAACTTGGCGATTGAACATCGGCACGAAGGCCGACGCAAACGCCCCTTCGGCAAACAGCGCACGGAACAGATTGGGCAGGCGCTGAGCGATCAGGAATGCATCGGCCGCCATGCCGGCGCCCATCAACGACGCCTGCAGCACATCGCGGGCAAAGCCACCGATGCGGGACAGGAGCGTGAGGCTGCCGATGGTGGCGGTTGCACGGACGAGATTCATTGCGCCACCGGATTAGGGGTTGGCGGCAAAAGTGCAAGACGACAGTGCCGCAAACGAAAACGGGCGACCCGAAGGCCGCCCGTGCTGTCGTTTGCGGTGTCACCTTACGCGTTGCCGACCTGGCCCTGCTGGGACATGTACAGCGCGCCAAAATCGATCGGATCGAGCATCAGCGGCGGGAAGCCGCCGTCGCGCACAGCATCAGCAATGATGCGGCGGGCGAACGGGAACAGGATGCGCGGGCCTTCGATGATGCAGAACGGCTCGATGGCCTCTTCCGGCACATTCTTCAGGCCGAACAGGCCGGCATACAGCAGTTCGACCATGAAGGCGGCGCCGGCATCGACTTCGGCTTTGGCGCTGATCTTCAGTTCGACTTCATACACGTCATCAGCGGCCTTGCGGGCATTCACACTCACATTGACGTCGATGCGCGGCTGGCTCTGCACCTGCAGGCTGGCTGGCGCGTTCGGATTTTCGAACGAGAGATCCTTCACATACTGGGTGATGATCGCCACCTGCGGGAGCGGCTCGTCGCCAAAACCATTTTCGGGGGACGCGCCCAGATCGATCTCTTCAGCCATGACGGCGATCCTTCCGGTTAATGCTTACTCGTCATCGCCGAAGGTTTCGACCGGACCCGAATCCTGGCCCTTGGCATCCACGTCGCGATCGACGAATTCGATGATCGCCATGGCAGTGGCGTCGGAACGGCGGAAGCCGGCCTTGACAACGCGGGTGTAACCACCCTGGCGGGCGGCATAGCGGGCGGCCAACACGTCGAAAAGCTTGATCAGCTGGGCATCGTCACCCAAGCGAGCATCGGCGAGGCGGCGATTGGACAAGCCACCGGTCTTAGCCAGCGTCACCAGCTTTTCAACGTAGGGGCGCAGTTCCTTGGCCTTGGGCAAGGTTGTCTTGATCTGCTCGTGCTTGATCAGCGCGGCGGCCATGTTCCGCAGCATCGCGATGCGATGGCTGCTGGTACGGCCGAGTTTGCGGTGGGCAACGCCGTGGCGCATGATATCTTACTCCGTTCGTTCAGGGGCCGTGTGAGGTACCCCGGACCAGGCTGATGTCGGGGTCAGCCAGATACCCCTGCCTGTGCCGGCGGGCGCGGCCGATCAGCCACACACGCCACGCAGGACTTAAAACTCTTGTTCGAGCTTCTTGGCCATTTCCTCGATGTTCTCGGGCGGCCAACCAGCGATTTCCATTCCAAGGCGCAGGCCCATCTGGGACAGAACTTCCTTGATTTCGTTCAGCGACTTGCGACCGAAGTTCGGCGTGCGAAGCATTTCGCTTTCCGTCTTCTGCACCAGATCGCCGATGTAGATGATGTTGTCGTTCTTCAGGCAGTTGGCCGAGCGCACAGACAGTTCCAACTCGTCCACCTTCTTGAGCAGGTAACGGTTGATGCTGGCGCTGTCGTCCACTTCCACCACGCCAGTGGCGGTGGTACTGGCAACCGGAGCCGCCGCAGTGGCATCTTCGAAGTTCACGAACAACTGAAGCTGGTCCTGAAGGATCTTGGCACCATAAGCGAGCGCGTCTTCCGGGCTCAGGCTGCCATCGGTTTCCACCGAGATGGTCAGCTTGTCATAGTCCAGTTCCTGACCCACGCGGGTCGGATCGACCTTGTAGCTGACCTGACGCACCGGCGAGTAGAGCGCATCAACCGGCACCAGGCCGATCGGCGCATCGGCCGGACGGTTAGCGCTGGCCGGTACATAGCCCTTGCCGGTTTCCACCGTAAGTTCCATGTTCAGTGTAGCACCTTCGTCCAGCGTGCAGATAACCAGATCCTTGTTCATCACTTCCATGTCGCCTGAAACGGCGATTTGACCAGCGGTGACCGGGCCGGGGCCGGTGGCGTTCAGATAGACGCGCTTGGCCTGATCACCAGCCATGCGGATCGCCACCTGCTTGATGTTCAGCACGATGTCGGTCACATCTTCACGCACGCCAGCAAGGCTGGAGAACTCGTGCAACACGCCATCGGTCTTGATGGCGGTGACGGCGGCACCCTGCAGCGACGACAGCAACACCCGGCGCAGGGCATTGCCCAGCGTCAGGCCAAAGCCACGCTCCAGCGGTTCGGCGACAAACGACGCCTTCTGTTTGCCGTCACCGCTGGGGCGTTGCTCCAGACGGTTGGGCTTTTTCAGTTCGGTCCAGTTCTTGGCGATGACTGCCACGGGGTTCACCTCGGTCTTGGGAGAAACAGGTCGTCACCTGCTCGTCCCGTTGGTCCATGGATAAGAAACGCTGGGCGCCGCAACGGAGCCCGGCGCCAGGCAGACGGTCAGACGCGGCGGCGCTTGGGGGGGCGCACGCCGTTGTGCGGGATCGGCGTCACGTCACGGATAGCGGTGATGACGAAACCCACAGCCTGCAGGGCGCGCAGCGCCGATTCACGACCCGAACCCGGGCCGCGCACTTCGACTTCGAGCGTACGCACACCGTGTTCGGCGGCCTTCTTGCCGGCGTCTTCGGCGGCCATCTGCGCCGCGAACGGCGTCGACTTGCGGCTGCCCTTGAAGCCCATCGTGCCAGCCGACGACCAGGCAATCGCATTGCCCTGCGCGTCGGTGATGGTGATCATGGTGTTGTTGAAGCTGGCGTTGACATGGGCAACACCGCTGGTGATGTTTTTGCGCTCCCTGCGCTTGATGCGAGCAACTTCGCGAGCCATTTTGAGTATCCTTGCCTTTTATGAAGAAGAAGATGAGCAGCGGTAACGCGCTTACTTCTTCTTGCCGGCGATCGGCTTGGCCTTGCCCTTGCGGGTGCGGGCGTTGGTGTGGGTGCGCTGGCCGCGGACCGGCAGGCCCTTGCGGTGACGAAGGCCGCGATAGCAGGCCAAGTCCATCAGGCGCTTGATGTTCATGGCGTTCTGGCGACGAAGATCACCTTCCACGGTAAGTTCCCGGTCGATCTTTTCACGGATCAACAGGATCTCGGCGTCGGTCAGTTCCTGCACGCGGCGTTCGCTCGGGAAGCCGAGTTCTGCTGCCAGGCGAGTTGCGGTGGTGCGGCCGATGCCGTGGATGTAGGTGAGCGCAATCTCAACGCGCTTGTTGGTCGGGATGTTCACACCCGCAATACGTGCCACAGTCGTTTTCCTTTCATGCTCCACGGCGACCCTGGGCAGATGTCACCATCTCAAAGCAATTTGCCGACTGCTCAAATGAGCCGCCGGTTCCTGATCCGATTAAACGGAAGACCGGCGGTTAGACGCGAGTCGCCGAAAAGTCAAGCTGCTGCCAGAGCAGCGTCTTCAGGCGTCGACAATTTTGTCGATCGCGGCCGCGACGGAATCCATATCGGCCATCCCGTCAACACGTGCAACAATACCGCGGCCTTCATAATGCGGAATGATCGGCGCGGTCTTGGCGCGATATTCCATCATGCGCTGGCGCACGGTATCGGCGTTGTCGTCGGCCCGGCGCTTAAAGTTGCTGGCGCCGCAGACGTCACACGTATCCGCAATCTTGGGCTGCTTGTAGCGGTCATGATAGCCTTCGCCGCAGCTGCCGCAGGTGAAACGCCCGGTGATGCGATCGACCAGCGCGTCTTCATCCACCACCAGTTCGATCACATGATTCAGCGCCAGGCCCTTTTCGGCCAGCATGGCGTCAAGCGAATCCGCCTGCACATCGGTGCGCGGATAGCCATCGAGGATGAAGCCGGCGCGGGCATCAGGCTGATCCAGCCGTTCAGACAGGATGCCGGACACGATCTCATCTGAAACGAGGCCGCCCGATTCCATCACCGCCTTGGCCGCAAGGCCTACCGGCGTGCCGGCAGCGACTGCGGCGCGCAGCATGTCGCCCGTGGAAAGCTGGACCATGCCGCGTTCCTTGACAAGGCGGCTGGCCTGGGTGCCCTTGCCCGCTCCCGGCGGACCAAGCAGGATCAGATTCAACGACGATTCCCCCGAAGTTTGGACTTCTTGATGAGTCCCTCATATTGATGCGCAAGCAGATGACTCTGGATCTGCGCCACAGTGTCCATCGTGACGTTCACGACGATCAGAAGCGACGTGCCGCCAAAATAGAACGGCACCTTCAGTTCGCTGATCAGGAATTCCGGCAGCAGGCAAATGAGGGTGAGATAGGCCGCCCCGATCACCGTGAGGCGGGTGAGCACGAAATCGAGATATTCCGACGTGCGCGCTCCCGGCCGGATGCCAGGCACGAAGCCGCCGTACTTCTTCAGATTTTCCGCAGTTTCGTCCGGATTAAACACCACGGCGGTGTAAAAGAAGCTGAAGAAGATAATGCCGGCGGCATAGAGAAACATGTAGAGCGGGGCGCCGTGCTGCAGCGCGGTCGTCACCGTCGTCATCCATTCCGGCATCGAGCCCTGCTGACTGAAGAACTGCGCCACGGTGAGCGGCATCAGCAGCAGTGAGCTGGCAAAGATCGGCGGGATCACGCCCGAGGTGTTGATCTTCAGCGGCAGGAAGCTGCTGTCGCCCTGGAACATGCGGCTGCCCATCTGGCGCTTGGGATACTGGATCAGGATCTTGCGTTGCGCACGCTCCATCAGACAGATGAACGCGATGGTGCCCAGTGCGACCACGGCCACCAGCAGCACGAAGCCAGCAGACAGCGCGCCGGTGCGGCCCTGCTCGAACAATGTGCCCAGCGCCGACGGCAGCTGGGCCACGATACCGGCCATGATGATCAGTGAGATGCCGTTACCGATGCCCCTGCTGGTGATCTGTTCACCCAGCCACATCAGGAACATGGTGCCGCCGAGCAGCGAGATCACGGTGGAAATGCGAAAGAACCAGCCCGGATCGATCACGGCAGACACGCCCTGGCCGGCGCCCCAGCCTTCAAGGCCGACGGCGATACCATAGCCTTGCACGATGGTGAGGAACACGGTGCCATAGCGCGTGTACTGGTTCAGTGTCTTGCGACCGGCTTCGCCTTCCTTCTTCAGCGCCATGAAGCTGGGAATCAGGCTGGTCAACAGCTGCACCACGATCGAGGCGGTGATGTAGGGCGTGACGCCCAGCGCAATAAGGCTCATGCGTTCCAGCGCGCCGCCGGAGAACATGTTGAAGAAATCCAGCACGCCGCCGCGGGTCTGTTCGAACAGGCTGGACAGTGCCAGCGGATCGATGCCAGGCAACGGCACGAACGAGATGAGACGGAACACCACCAGCGCACCAAGTGTGAACCAGATGCGGCTCTTCAGTTCGGTGGCCTTGGAAAAGTTGGCGAACGACAGGTTCGCGGCCATTTGTTCGGCGGCAGACGCCATGAAACCCTACCTGATCAAGCGTGTCTGAAACGGCAAAGCGCCGCATGTCCGTCCCATGTAGGCGACACGCGGCGCAATTGCCATGGGGTCGTTTGACCCGGTTGATTCTTACTTGGCAGCCTTGGCAGCGCGCGCAGCAGCGCGAGCCGCCTTCTGCTCGTCCTTGGTCAGCGGTACCGGGGCCGGAGCTGGCAGTTCAATCGAGCCGCCAGCGGCTTCCACGGCTGCCTTGGCCGTGGCCGAAGCACCGGCGAGCTTCAGCGACACCTTGGCGGTGAGCGCACCCACGCCGAGCAGGCGCACGCCATCACGCGCTGCGGTGAGCACCTTGGCGGCGACCAGCACGTCGGCATCGATCACCGACTTGGCATCGAGCTTGCCGGAATCGATGGCGGCTTGCAGCGTACCCAGGTTCAACACGGCATAATCCTTGCGGAAGATGTTGTTGAAGCCGCGCTTCGGGATGCGCATGTGAAGCGGCATCTGGCCGCCTTCAAATCCGTTGATCGAGACGCCCGAACGGCTGGTCTGCCCCTTCTGGCCGCGACCGCCGGTCTTGCCGACGCCGGAACCAATGCCGCGGCCGACGCGCACGCGCTTCTTGCGGGCACCAGGATTGTCGTGAAGATCGTTAAGCTTGGTGGTCATGATTTGCACTCGCTTTCGCTTACGCGCTGGACGTTGGTCTTAAAATGGCTGAGCACCCCAGGTTAAACCCGAGGCGCCCGGCGCATGGTGGTTCCGGCCCAAGCCGGAGAAAAGGTCAGCCGACCTCCTCAACCTTGAGAAGATGCGCAACCTTCTTGATCATGCCCCGGATTTCCGGCGTATCGACATGCTCACGGCTGCGGTTCATCTTGTTCAGGCCGAGTCCGACCAGGTTCTTTTCCTGGATCGGCGTGCGGCGGATCGGCGAACCGATCTGGGTAACTTTGACTTTGGCCATCATGCCTCTCCTTACGCGACCGCTTCGGCATCCGCTTCGGCCAGCTTGGCCGAAACGTCACCACGGCGCGACAGCAGATCCACAACCTTCTTGCCGCGACGCTGGGCGACGCTCTTCGGGCTGACCTGGCCCACCAAGGCCGCGAAGGTGGCACGGATCATGTTGTAGGGGTTGTTGGTGCCCACCGACTTGGTGACGACGTCGGCAACGCCCAACGATTCGAACACGGCGCGCATCGGACCACCGGCGATAATGCCGGTCCCCTGTGTAGCAGAACGCACATAGACCTTCCCGGCACCGAAATGGCCAAAGCCATCATGGTGAAGGGTGCGGCCATCGCGCAACGGCACACGCACCATCGCCTTCTTGGCGGCGGCAGTGGCCTTGGCGATGGCTTCCGGCACTTCACGGGCCTTACCGTGGCCGAAGCCAACGCGACCCTTGCCGTCACCAACCACGACCAGCGCAGCAAAGCCGAAGCGCTTGCCGCCCTTCACGGTCTTGGAGACGCGATTGATGTGCACGAGTTTTTCGATCAGCTCTTCGCCAGCCGGCTCGCCGCTGTTATCACGGCCACGCTTGTTGCGGTCACCGTCACGACGGTTGCCACCGGGGCCGCCACGACGATCGCCGCCTGGACCACCACGACCACGACCGCGACCGCGGCCTTCGGCTTCCGGTGCAGCGGCGCCGGTCACTTCAATTTCATCGCTCATCTCAGAACTCCAGCCCGCCTTCGCGGGCTCCCTCGGCCAGCGCCTTCACGCGGCCATGGAAGAGAAAACCACCACGGTCGAACACCACGGCCGAAACACCGGCCGCCTTGGCCCGCTCGGCCAGGCGCTTGCCCACGGCCGCTGCGGCACCGGTGGTGGCACCAGTGGTCCCGCGCACGTCCTTTTCCAAGGTGGACGCGGAAGCCAGCGTGACACCATTGGTGTCGTCGATGATCTGCGCATAGATGTGCTGCGACGAACGGTGAACGGACAGGCGGGGACGCCCGCCGCTCTTGAGGCGCAGAGCCGTGCGCACGCGGCGACGACGCTGATCGAAATGGGTAAGCCTGCTCATTTCTTCTTCCCTTCCTTCCGGAAGATGAACTCGCCGCGGTACTTGATACCCTTGCCCTTATAGGGCTCCGGCTTGCGCCAACGGCGGATCTCGGCGGCCACCTGGCCCACGCGCTGCTTGTCGGAACCGGTGATTTCCACCGTCGTCGGATCAGGCGTCTTGATGGTGATGCCGGCCGGGATGGCGAAATCGACATCGTGGCTGTAGCCGAGCTGCAACTTCAGGTTGCTGCCCTGCACCGACGCCCGATAGCCGACGCCGGTGATTTCCAGCACCTTCGTGAAGCCATCGGTGACGCCGGTGACCAGGTTGTTAACCATCGTACGCTGCATACCCCAGAAGGCACGGGCACGCTTGGTCTCATTGGCCGGAAGCACCGCGATCTGGCTGCCTTCGATGGTGTAGCTGATGTCGTCCACCAGCGGCATGGACATCTCGCCCTTGGGACCCTTGACCACAAGAATGCGGTCATTGATCGTGGCGGTGACTCCGGCCGGAACGGCGACGGGTTTTTTACCGATGCGCGACATGGTCAGAACACCTGGCAGAGGACTTCGCCGCCCACGTTCTTTTCGCGCGCTTCCGCGTCGGAAAGAACGCCCTGGGGCGTCGAAACAATGGTGATACCCAAGCCGTTGCGAACGCGCGGCAGCTCGGTGGCGCCGCTGTAAACGCGACGGCCGGGCTTGGACACGCGAGCAAGGTGCTGGATTGCGGGACGACCTTCGAAATACTTCAGGTCGATCCGCAGGTTCTGGTGGGCGCCATCAAGCACCGGGGCATAGCCACGGATATAGCCTTCGCGCTGCAGAACATCCAGTACGCGGGCGCGCAGCCTGGAAGCGGGGGTGACGATCGAATCCTTGCGGGCCTGCTGGCCGTTCCGGATCCGGGTGAGCATATCGCCCAAGGGATCAGACATCGACATCGGGCTATCCTTACCAGCTCGACTTGGTCACACCGGGAATAAGGCCCTTGTTGGCCAGTTCCCGCAGCATGACGCGCGAAAGCTTGAACTTGCGGTAATAGGCACGCGGACGGCCGGTCAGCTCGCAGCGGTTGCGCACCCGGGTCGGGTTCGCATTGCGCGGCAGCTCGGCCATCTTCAGGCGGGCCATCAGACGTTCCTCATCGGAACGGCTTTCATCATTGGCGATCGCCTTGAGCACGGCATATTTGCCGGCGTACTTCACCACCAGCGCCTTGCGACGCTCGTTCTTGTTGATCATCGAAAGCTTCGCCATGGTTCAGGCCGCCTTCTTCTCGAGGGAGTAACCAACGAACGGGAAGCCAAACAGCGCCAAGAGCGCGCGGGCTTCTTCGTCGGTCTTGGCCGTGGTGGCCACGATGATGTCCATGCCACGGATCTGATCGATCCGGTCATAGTTGATTTCCGGGAAAATCAGCTGTTCCTTGATGCCGGTGGCATAGTTGCCACGACCATCGAACGACTTTGCCGACAGGCCACGGAAATCCTTCACGCGCGGCAGCGCGATCGTGACGAAGCGGTCCAAGAATTCATACATGCGCTCGCGGCGCAGCGTGACCTTGCAGCCGATCGGCATGCCTTCACGCAGCTTGAACTGCGCAACCGACTTCTTGGCGCGGCAGATCACAGGCTTCTGGCCGGCGATCAGGGCCATTTCACCGGCAGCCTGCTCGACCTTCTTCTTATCCTGGGTGGCTTCACCGACGCCCATGTTGAGCACGATCTTATCGATCTTCGGCACTTCCATCAGGTTCTTGTATCCGAACATTTCCACCATCTTCGGGCGGATCGATTCAGCATACAGAACCTGCATGCGGGGGTTGAGCTTCTCAGCCATTGATCACGGCTCCCGACTTCTTGGCGACGCGCACCTTCTTGCCATCCACAACAGCAAAACCGACGCGGGTCGGTTGGCCGGTGGTCGGATCCTTCAGCGCCACCTTCGAAACGGCCATCGGCGCTTCCACACGCTCGATTCCACCGTTCGGGTTGGACTGGTTCGGCTTGTTATGGCGGGTGATCAGGTTCACACCGGCCACCACCACCTTGCCGTCGCGCGGCAGGTTGCGGGTCACGGTGCCTTCCTTGCCCTTGTCCTTGCCGGACAGGACAATCACGGTGTCACCCTTCTTGATCTTCGCAGCGCTCATCACAGCACCTCGGGGGCAAGGCTGATGATCTTCATGTGACCCGTGGCGCGCAGTTCACGCACCACCGGCCCGAAGATACGGGTACCGATCGGCTCTTCATTCTTGTTGATCAACACGGCAGCATTGCTGTCGAAGCGTATCACCGAGCCGTCGGGACGACGGATATCCTTGGCGGTGCGCACCACAACAGCGCGGTGCACATCACCCTTCTTCACCTTGCCCTTGGGCTGCGCTTCCTTCACCGACACCACAATGATGTCGCCGACGCCGGCGAACCGACGCTTGGAGCCGCCCAGGACCTTGATGCACATCACCCGCTTGGCGCCACTGTTGTCCGCCACGTCGAGGTTCGTCTGCATCTGGATCATGCGTTCGATCCTTCCATTAAGTCTGCCGATTCCGACCGGCAGACGGCTTAAAAATCAGCTCGAAGACCGGCTTAGCCGACCTTTTCGAGCACTTTCCACGTTTTCAGCTTGGACAGAGGGGCGCATTCTTCAATGCGAACCGTGTCACCGGCCTTGATCACATTGCCCTCATCGTGGGCGTGATACTTCTTCGAACGACGGATGATCTTGCCGTAAACCGGGTGAGCGACCTTGCGCTCCACCAGCACGACCACCGTCTTGTCGCCCTTGTCGGACACCACGGTGCCCTGCAATACGCGCTTCGGCATGTCTTATGCTCCCGGCTGCACAGCGGCCTTGCGGGCCGACTGCAGCGTCTTGATGCGGGCGATCGTGCGGCGCACGATGCGCACACGGCCGGGGCTCTCCAGCTGGCCGGTGGCCGCCTGGAACCGCAGGTTGAACTGCTCGCGCTTCAACTCGGAGAGCTGGTTAGCGAGTTGATCGTCGGTCGCAACCTTCAGATCAGCGAAAATCTTGTCGGCCATGGGTCTCAGTCCTGTGTGGTCGGTTCGCCGAGGCGGACCACCATCTTGGTCTTGATCGGCAGCTTCGCGGCAGCACGCTCGAAAGCGCCGGCAGCCACGTCGTAGGGCACGCCGTCGAGCTCGAACATGATGCGGCCGGGCTTGACCCGGGCCACCCAATATTCCGGCGAACCCTTGCCCGAGCCCATGCGGACTTCAGCAGGCTTGGACGACACGGGCAGATCGGGGAAAATCCGGATCCACAAACGGCCCTGACGCTTCATGTGGCGCGAGATCGCGCGGCGGGCCGCTTCGATCTGACGGGCAGTGATCCGCTCCGGCTCCATGGCCTTCAGGCCGAAGGCGCCGAAGTTCAGCGCCGAACCACCCTTGGCATCGCCATGGATACGGCCCTTGAACGCCTTGCGGAACTTGGTGCGCTTAGGTGACAGCATTTCTTTCTACTCCTCAGCGCGCCGGACGGACGCCAGAGGTCTGGGCTTCCATCATCAGGCGATCCTGGGCCATCGGGTCATGGCCAAGAATTTCACCCTTGAAGATCCAGACCTTCACGCCGCACACGCCATAAGCGGTGTGGGCCTGATGTTCGGCGTAATCGACGTTCCCGCGCAGGGTGTGCAACGGCACCCGGCCTTCACGATACCATTCGGTGCGGGCAATTTCAGCACCGCCAAGACGACCGGAGCAGGTGATCTTGATGCCTTCGGCACCCAGACGCAGCGCCGATTGCACAGCGCGCTTCATGGCGCGGCGGAACGCGATACGGCGCTCCAGCTGGTCGCACACACCGGCTGCCACCAGCTTTGCATCGATTTCCGGCTTCCGGATCTCAACGATGTTCAGGCTCACGTCGCTCCGGGTCATCTGAGCGATCTGCTTGCGCAGTTTCTCGATGTCCGCACCCTTCTTGCCGATGATCACGCCGGGGCGCGCAGCAAAGATAGACACGCGGCACAGCTTGGCCGGACGCTCGATCACCACCTTGGAGATGGCGGCCTGGGCATGATGCTTGATGATGAACTCGCGGATACGGAGATCTTCCAGCAGCAGATTGCCATACTCATCGCCCTTGGCGAACCAGCGGCTGTCCCAGGTGCGGTTGATCTGCAGGCGCAGACCGATGGGGGACGTCTTGTGACCCATTAGTTTGCTCCCTCTTCATCGGCTTCGCGCACGACAACGCGCAGGCGACTGAACGGCTTGGTGATGGCGGAGGCACGGCCGCGGGCACGCGGAGTGAAACGCTTCATCGTGATCGCCTTGCCAACGCTGGCTTCCTTCACGACCAGCGCGTCAACATCCAGGTTATGGTTGTTTTCGGCATTGGCCACGGCAGAGGCGAGAACCTTACGGACATCCACGGCCATCGCCTTACGGCTGAACTGCAGGATGTTGAGCGCGTCGGACGCCTTGCGGCCACGGATCAGACCAGCAACTAGGTTCAGCTTGTAAGCCGAACCACGGATGGTGGTGGCAATGGCCAGCGCCTCACGGTCGCCAACCTTGCGGGAGGATTTGGGCTTGGACATCAGCGCTTGCCCTTCTTATCGGCGGCGTGGCCGGGGAAGAAGCGCGTCGGCGCGAATTCGCCCAGCTTCATGCCGACCATGTCTTCATTGACCATGACCGGGATGTGCTTCTTGCCATTGTACACGCTGAAGGTGAGGCCAACGAACTGCGGCAGGATGGTGGAGCGGCGCGACCAAGTCTTGATCGGCGCACGCGCACCGGAGCCCTGTGCGGCTTCGGCCTTTTTCAGCAGCGAGAGATCCACGAAGGGACCCTTCCAGACGGAGCGGCTCATGCGCGCTTACCTCTTCTTCTTGGCGTGGCGCGAACGGATGATCATGTGATCCGTCGCCTTGTTCGAACGGGTCTTTGCACCCTTGGTCGGCTTCCCCCATGGGGTCACCGGGTGACGACCGCCCGAGGTGCGGCCTTCACCACCGCCGTGCGGGTGATCGACCGGGTTCTTGGCAACGCCGCGGGTGAGCGGACGGTAGCCGAGCCAGCGGTTCCGGCCGGCCTTGCCCAGGTTCTGGTTGCTGTTGTCCGGGTTGGACACAGCACCAACGGTGGCCATGCACTCGGCACGGACATAACGCTGCTCGCCCGAATTCAGGCGAACCATCACCATGCCCTTGTCGCGACCCACAACCTGCACGAACGTGCCGGCGGCGCGGGCCATTTGGCCACCCTTACCCGGCTTCAACTCGACGTTGTGGACAATGGTGCCAACCGGCATCTGGCCGATTTCCATCGCATTGCCCGGCTTCACGTCGACCTTCTTGCCGGCGATAACGCTGTCACCAACGTTCAGGCGCTGCGGCGCGATGATGTAGGCAACGGTGCCGTCCTTGTCTGCATACTTCACCAGGGCGATGAAGGCCGAACGGTTGGGGTCATACTCGATCCGCTCGACGGTCGCAGCGACGTCCCACAGGCGACGCTTGAAATCGACGATGCGATACAGACGCTTGTGACCGCCACCAATGCCGCGCGCGGTGGCGTGGCCCTTGTTGTTGCGGCCGCCGGTCTTCTTCAGGCCTTCGGTGAGCATCTTGACCGGGCGCCCCTTGTGCAGGGCCGAACGGTCGATCAGCACCAAGCCGCGTTGGCCGGGGCTGGTCGGATTGAAAGTCTTGAGTGCCATGGTTCTGTCCCTGCCCTCAGATGCTGGTGGTCACGTCGATGCGGTCGCCATCGGCAACCGTCACCACGGCCTTCTTCACATCAGACCGGCGATATTCTTGGCCACGCCAGCGCTTGGTCTTGCCCTTCGCGACCATTGTGTTCACAGCCAGCACCTTGACGCCATACAGCGCTTCGATGGCAGCCTTGATCTGAGGCTTGGTGCTGTCCTTGGCGACCTGGAAGACGACTTGGTTGTACTCGGACACCAAGGTCGACTTCTCAGTGATAACCGGCTTCACGACCACGTCGTAATGCTTGATGTCGATGTTAGCCATTGACCCGGGCCTCCAGAGCCGAAACGGCAGCGCGGGTCAGGACCAGCGTGTCGTGCTTGAGAATGTCATAGACGTTGGCGCCGATGGCCGGCAGCACGTCGATGTGGGGCACATTGGCTGAAGCACGGGCAAAACCCACATCAACCGCAGCGCCATCGATGAACAGGCCGGACGTAATGCCGAGCGCGCCCATCGAGGCCAGGAACGCCTTTGTCTTGGCTTCGCCAAGATTCAAGTCTTCCACCACGATCAGCTTGCCTTCCTGGGCCTTCACGCTGAGCGCGGTGGCTAGGCCAAGACGGCGGATCTTCTTGTTCAGCGACGGATCGAAATCACGCACGCGCGGGCCGTGGGCCTTGCCGCCGCCGATAAACTGTGGCGCAGCGCGATTGCCGTGACGGGCACGACCGCCGCCCTTCTGGTTGCCCAGCTTTTTGCCGGTGCGGGCGACTTCGCTCCGTTCACGCGCCTTCCGGGCGGTACCGCGACGCTTTTCCAGCTGCCAGGTCACGACACGGTGCAGAATGTCGAGGCGCGGCTCCTTGCCGAACACGGCGTCCGACAGTTCAAGCTCGCCAGCATCAGCCGCGGTCAGGGTCTTCACCTGAATCTTCATGATCAGGCCTCCGTGGTTTCTTCGCCAGCGACCTGGGCGGCATCAGCCACTTCCGTCACGACGTTGGTGTTGGCAGCCACCTTGAGAGCGGCCGGATATGGGGCGTCCGCAGCGCGCGACACCTTCACGGCGTCCTTGACGAGCAGCCAGCCGCCCTTCGAGCCGGGCACCGAGCCCATCACGAAAATCAGACCGCGCTCGACATCGGTGGAGACGATTTCCAGGTTCTGCTGGGTGCGCTGCTTGGCGCCCATGTGCCCGGCCATCTTCTTGCCCTTGAATACCTTGCCGGGATCTTGGCGCTGACCAGTCGAGCCGTGCGAACGGTGCGAAACCGAGACGCCGTGGGTGGCGCGCAGGCCGCCGAAGTTCCAGCGCTTCATGACGCCAGCAAAGCCCTTGCCCTGGGTGATGCCGGTGACATCCACCATCTGGCCCGGCACGAAATGATCGGCGGAGATGGTGGCACCCGGTTCCAGCACGGCATCAGCAGCCACGCGGAATTCTGCCACCTTAGCCTTGGGCTCCACTTCGGCCTTACCGAAATGGCCGCGCTCCGGCTTCGTGGTGTTCTTGGCTTTCTTCGCGCCAGCACCGAGCTGGACGGCGGTGTAGCCGTCGGTCTCGTCGGTCTTCACCGCGATGACCTGGTTGTTCTCGAGGGCGAGAACGGTAACCGGCACGTGCCGGCCGTCGTCGCGGAAAATCCGCGTCATCCCCATTTTCTTCGCGATCACGCCTGTGCGCATGATCTGTTCCTTTCATCAGAGGCCCAAATTCCTGTTCCCAGGTCCCCGGCGGTTTTGCCGGAGAGGGCGTGACCCTTCCAAATTCGCTCCGCGTATTTGGTTGGGACGGTTACTTGCCGAGCTTGATTTCCACGTCCACACCGGCGGCCAGATCGAGCTTCATCAGCGCGTCCACCGTCTGCGGGGTCGGGTCAACAATGTCGAGAAGGCGCTTGTAAGTACGCACCTCGAACTGCTCACGGCTTTTCTTGTCGACGTGCGGCGAGCGGTTCACGGTGAACTTCTCGAAGCGCGTCGGCAGCGGAATCGGGCCACGGATGGCAGCGCCGGTCCGCTTTGCGGTGTCGGCGATCTCACCGGTGGCCAGATCGAGCACACGATGGTCAAAGGCCTTCAGGCGGATGCGGATGTTCTGAGCGTCCATGGCACCAATCTTGTAAAAACAGCGTTCAAAAAAAGCGGACCGGCGCGACCCCAACGGGAGGTCGGGGTTGCACCGGCCGCTTCGAGATTCTTTCCCCTGGATTTGAAGCCGCGGGGCCCGGCCTGTTCATCTGCGCTGTGCTTCCACGCGCTGACGAATCAGGGCCGCTCCCCTAGGGAAGCGGCCCTTTACACTCACTTGATGATCGACGCAACCACGCCGGCGCCAACGGTACGGCCGCCTTCGCGAATGGCGAAGCGCAGACCCTGATCCATAGCGATCGGAGCGATCAGCTTGACCTTCAGCTGGACGTTATCGCCCGGCATCACCATCTCGGTGCCTTCCGGCAGCTCAACGGTGCCGGTGACGTCGGTCGTGCGGAAGTAGAACTGCGGACGGTAGTTGGCGAAGAACGGCGTGTGACGGCCACCTTCGTCCTTCGACAGCACGTAGACTTCGGCCGTGAACTCGGTGTGCGGCTTGATGGAGCCGGGCTTGCACAGCACCTGGCCGCGCTCGACTTCTTCACGGCCTACGCCGCGCAGCAGGGCACCGATGTTGTCGCCAGCCTGGCCCTGATCGAGCAGCTTGCGGAACATTTCGACGCCGGTGCAGACTGTCTTGCGAGTGTCGTGGATGCCGACGATTTCCAGTTCTTCGCCGACCTTGACGATACCGGTTTCGACGCGGCCAGTGACCACGGTGCCACGGCCCGAGATCGAGAACACGTCTTCGATCGGCATCAGGAACGGCTTGTCCAGCGGACGCTCCGGCTGCGGGATGTAGCTGTCCACGTTACGCATCAATTCCAGAACGGCTTCACGGCCGATCTTGTCGTTCTTGCCTTCCAGCGCGCACAGGGCAGAACCCTTGATGATCGGGATGTCATCGCCCGGGAAATCATACTTCGACAGCAGTTCGCGGATTTCCAGCTCGACCAGCTCGAGGATTTCCTCGTCGTCGACCATGTCCACCTTGTTCATGAACACAACCATCGCCGGCACGCCGACCTGCTTGGCGAGCAGGATGTGCTCACGGGTCTGCGGCATCGGGCCGTCGGTGGCGGACACGACCAGGATCGCACCATCCATCTGCGCGGCACCGGTGATCATGTTCTTCACATAATCGGCGTGGCCGGGGCAATCGACGTGGGCATAGTGACGGTCGGCGGTTTCATATTCGACGTGGGCGGTCGAGATGGTGATGCCGCGCTCACGCTCTTCCGGCGCCTTGTCGATCTGGTCGTAGGCGGTGAAGGTGGCGCCACCGGTTTCAGCCAGCACCTTGGTGATGGCGGCGGTCAGCGAGGTCTTGCCATGGTCGACGTGACCGATGGTCCCGATGTTGCAGTGCGGCTTGTTCCGCTCGAACTTTGCTTTGGCCATGGCCTTAACCTTCTTCCTTGCTCAAAATCTGAGGCGTTCAACGATATCAGCGGATCCACAACGGAACCGCCCTGGCGGTGGTGTCAGCGGAGAGCCGGCCGAATCATCGTGCCTTGAGGCGCGGTGACTAGCCGGCTTTCGCGAAAAATCAAGCCAGCTTGAGCTTGATTTCCTCGGCCACGTTCGACGGCACTTCGTCGTAGTGGCTGAACTGCATCGTGTACTGGGCACGACCCTGCGACATCGAGCGCAGGTTGTTCACGTAACCGAACATGTTGGCCAGCGGCACCATGGCATCGATCACCTGGGCATTGCCGCGGGTGTCGGTGCCCTGGATCTGGCCACGACGGCTGTTCAAGTCGCCGATCACGTCACCCAAATAATCTTCCGGCGTCACCACCTCAACCTTCATGATAGGTTCGAGGATCTTGATACCGGCCTTATCAGCCGCTTCGCGCATGGCGCCGCGGCCGGTGATTTCGAAGGCCAGAGCCGACGAGTCGACATCGTGGTAGGCGCCGTCATACAGGGTCGCCTTGAAGTCGATCAGCGGGAAGCCGATCAGGTGGCCCGAGGTCGCGACTTCGCGGATGCCCTTTTCGACAGCCGGGATATATTCGCGCGGAACGTTGCCGCCCTTCACTTCATCGATGAACAGCACGCCCGAACCGCGCTCACCCGGTTCGACCGTGATTTTCACGCGGCCGAACTGGCCCGAACCACCCGACTGCTTCTTGTGGGTGTAGTCCACATCGACCTTGCGGGCCAGCGATTCACGATAGGCCACCTGCGGGGCGCCCACGTTGGCTTCCACCTTGAACTCGCGTTTCATGCGATCGACGAGGATCTCCAAGTGGAGTTCGCCCATGCCCTTGATGATGGTCTGGCCGCTTTCGTTGTCAGACGAGACGCGGAACGATGGATCTTCCTGCGCCAGGCGGTTGAGGGCGATGCCCATCTTTTCCTGGTCAGCCTTGGTCTTAGGTTCCACAGCAACTTCGATGACCGGATCCGGGAACTCCATGCGCTCCAGAATCACCGGCTTCAAGGTCGAGCACAGCGTGTCACCGGTGGTGACATCCTTGAGGCCAACCAGCGCGACGATATCGCCGGCCATGGCTTCCTTGATGTCTTCGCGATTGTTGGCGTGCATCAGCAGCATGCGGCCGATCTTCTCGCGCTTGTCCTTCACCGAGTTGAGGACGGTCGAAGCGGCTTCCAGCTTGCCCGAGTAGATGCGGGCGAAGGTGAGCGTACCGACGAACGGATCGGTCATGATCTTGAAGGCCAGCGCCGCGAACGGCGCGTCATCGGAGGCCTCGCGGGTCTCTTCGACGTCCTTCAGGTTGATGCCGACAACCGGTGGAATGTCGAGCGGGCTCGGCAGATAATCGACAACTGCGTCGAGCAGCGGCTGCACGCCCTTGTTCTTGAACGCCGAACCGCACAGCACCGGCACGAAATCGAAGTTCAGCGTGCCCTTGCGGATCAGCGCCTTGAGTTGGGCCGTCGTCGGCTCGGTGCCTTCGAGATAGGCTTCCATCAGCGCGTCGTCCTGCTCGACGGCCATTTCGATCAGCTCGGAACGGGCAGCGGCGGCGGCAGCGGCCAGATCGGCAGGGATGTCCTTGTATTCGAACTTGGCGCCGAGGCTTTCTTCCAGCCAGACGATTGCGCGGTTCTCGACTAGATCGACGAGGCCGACGAAGTCGCTCTCGAGGCCGATCGGCAGATACAGCACGGCCGGGCGAGCGCCCAGGCGATCCTTGATCATCTGCACGCAGCGATCGAAATTGGCGCCGGTGCGGTCAAGCTTGTTGACGAAGCACATGCGCGGCACCTTATACTTGTCCGCCTGACGCCACACGGTTTCGGACTGCGGCTCCACCCCGGCCACGCCGTCAAAGCATGCCACGGCGCCATCGAGCACACGCAGGGAACGTTCGACTTCGATGGTGAAGTCCACGTGTCCCGGGGTGTCGATGATGTTGATGCGATGCTCTTCACCCTTGCCGTCCTGGGCGCGCCAGAAGCAGGTGGTGGCGGCAGACGTGATGGTGATGCCGCGCTCCTGCTCCTGCTCCATCCAATCCATCGTCGCGGTGCCTTCGTGCACTTCGCCGATCTTGTAGGACTTGCCGGTGTAATAAAGGATGCGCTCGGTCGTGGTCGTCTTGCCGGCATCGATGTGGGCCATGATGCCGATGTTGCGATAACGCTCAAGCGGGTGGGAGCGGGGCATGGAGAAAAGCCTCAATCAGTAGGAAAAGGAGCTGGGTCGGCAGCCCGAAAGCCGCCGACCCGAAGCGATTACCAGCGGTAGTGCGAGAAGGCGCGGTTGGCTTCCGCCATCCGGTGCGTGTCTTCACGCTTCTTCACGGCCGAACCACGGTTGGCAGCAGCATCCATCAGCTCGGCTGACAGGCGGGCGGCCATGGTGTGCTCGGCGCGCTTGCGGGCGGCCGAGATGATCCAGCGGATGGCCAGGGCCTGGCCACGTTCCGGGCGGACTTCGACCGGCACCTGATAGGTGGCACCGCCGACGCGGCGGCTGCGCACTTCGATACCCGGGCGCACATTGGCCAGCGCATCGTGGAAAACGCCCAGCGGCTCGCGGCGGCTCTTGGTCTCGATCACTTCCAGAGCGGAATACACGATCGATTCGGCGACCGACTTCTTACCCTGCAGCATGACGAGGTTCATGAATTTGGAAAGCACCTGATCGCCGAACTTGGGATCCGGCAGGATGACGCGCTTTTCGGGGCGACGACGACGTGACATGATCTATATCCCCCTTATTTCGGACGCTTCGCGCCGTACTTCGAACGGCTCTGCTTGCGGTTCTTCACACCCTGCGTGTCGAGCACACCGCGAACGATGTGATAGCGCACGCCGGGGAGATCCTTCACGCGGCCGCCGCGAATCAGCACGACCGAGTGTTCCTGCAGGTTGTGGCCTTCACCCGGGATGTAACCGATGACTTCAAAGCCATTGGTCAGACGGATCTTGGCCACCTTGCGGAGCGCCGAGTTCGGCTTCTTGGGGGTGGTGGTATAAACGCGGGTGCAAACACCACGCTTCTGCGGGTTGGCCTCCATGGCCGGCACCTTGTTGCGCGCCTTTTGCGGCGTGCGACCCTTGCGGATCAACTGGTTGATCGTTGGCATCGTCTCTCTTCTCGCTTCGGCAAATGGCCACCATGGCCAAACGCCTACTCCAGGCCTGCCCCGTTGATGAATTCTCATCACATAAGTGCGAAAGGCCCCCCGGAGTTCGGAAGGCCGTTCGCACACGGTGCCATCTGTCGTATCCCCCGCCAGCGTCGCCACTGATCAGGGATGCGCGCCCTTAGCTGCAATGGGCCCCCGGGTCAACGGGTATGGGTGGGACTGGCGATGGCCTCAACCCGCTCGCTACCCGGCGCCGGGCTTGCGCACCCGCGGCAGGCCGGCACCCAGCACACCCAGCAATTCGGGGCCATAGGCCTGGGAATTGGCTTCCAGTTGTGCCTGGGTAATGCGTTCATTGCCCTGCGCGCCGAACAACACCACCTCATCGCCCAGCTGCACGCTGTCCCTCGCGTCGGTCACATCAACCATCAGTGTGTTCATCGTCACTCGGCCCACCACCGGGAAACGCCGGCCGCCAATAAGCACCTCGGTGCGGTTGCGGCTTTCCACGGGAAACTCCGGCCGGTTGGCGTGGCTGAGACTGCGGCGGATGCCATCGGAATAGCCGAGCGGGATATTGGCCAGCCAAGATTCGCGCTCTAGCCGCCAGGTGCGATCATAGTTCACCGTCTGCCCGGCCGGATAATGATTGACCGCCGCCACCCGCGACTTGATCCCCATGGTCGGCACGAACCGATCGGAGCGCACCGAGCCGGGATCGCCATAGAGCAGGCCGCCAACCCGGACCATGTCGAGCCGGGTTTGAGGGTGCTGGAGCGTCGTGAAGCTGTTGGCGCTATGGCGCACCAGGCCCGGTGTTGTCAGCCCGGCGGCGCTGAGCCAAGCCATGTCCAGCTCGAAGCGGGCGAGTTGGCCGAGGATGTCACCGGCTTCCTCGCTGGGATAATGGGTCATGACGCCCCGGATCTTCAACCCGTCCAGCGCCAGCAGCGCGCGGGCATCGGCCTTGCCATAGTCGGTCGAAAGCTCGACACCATTGCGCGACATGCCCCCGGCATTCAGCGCGAGATGGACGGGCAGGCGCTGACGCCGGTGCGTCCTGCGCCACAGCATCTGCAACCGCGCGGCGGCCTCCGGATTGCCGATGAGTTCCTCGACACCAAGCGGGAACGCGTCCTCCATCTCCTCTGGCGTCGCCGCCCGGATGCGGATCAGACGGCCGCGATACCCCAGCTTGCGGGCCACCCGCGCCTCGTCGTTGGCGGTGAAGGCCACATCGGTGATTCGCTTGGCGATGATCGAAGGGATCAGCAGGGCGATGCCATTTCCATAGGCGTCCGCCTTCATCACTGCGCACAGACGGGAGTTGCCGATAAGGGCGCGCACCGTATCGATATTGGTTTCGAATGCGGCGGCATCCACCTCGATCCAGCCGTTGCGCCGCGCCGCCATGGCCGGGGTCAGGCCATGATTATCGGCCACCAGCACCGGTGCGGCGGTGGCGCGCGTGGCGGCGATAGCCGCGACCCCGGCAAGGAAGGCGCGGCGCTGCATCAATCCTGCCCGCGCTTCAGGAACTCGCCCGGATAGGTGCCGGTGGGCTTGCCATCCTGATAGACGATCTGACCGCCAATGATGACGCGGTTCATGCCGACCGCCAGCGCGTTGGGCGACTGCACCGTGGCCTTGTCGGCAAAGCGATCAGGATCGAACAGCACCAGATCGGCCTTCATGCCGGGGCGAATGAGCCCGCGGGTTTTCAAACCCAGATGCTCGGCCGAAAGCCCGGTCATCTTGTGGATGGCTTCGGCCAGGGTGAGCCGGCCGGTCTCGCGCACATGGACGCGCACCATGCGGCCAAAGGCGCCATAGCCGCGCGGATGCAGCCCGCCGATGCCGCCATCGGAACACAGGTTGCTGTGCTTCCAGGCCAGAAAATCGCCGATGTCGGCCGACGCCATGGCGGTACCGATCACCGACTCCACACGTATGGCCTCCGGATGGGCGGCTTTCCACCTCTGCGCATTGTTGATCAGCCATAGATAGGTGACCGCCGGTTCCTCGCCGCGCAGTGCGGCAATATCGGCAATGGTCTTGCCCACGTAGGACGGTTCCGGCGCATAAAAGCCGATCAGCATGCCAGCCGGCGTGGTGAGGTGGGTGAGCGCAAAGCGGCTGGCAGCGAGATCGGCAAAATCGCGCTTGGGGAAAAGCACGCTCAGCGTCGATTGCCAATATTCATATGGGTAAACATCGGCCGTTACCTTAATGCCGCGGGCGCGGGCGGCGTCGAGCTTGGCCAGCACCTGTTTGGCCTGGCCCCAGCGATCGACAATGCCGAGCTTGAGGTGGGAGATCTGCACCGGAATGCCGGTTTTCGCACCGATCTCGAGGATCTCGTCGATCGCGTCGTCGAAGCCGACATCCTCGCTGCGGATATGGCTCATGTAGGTGCCACCGCCGGCCTTGGCGGTGCCCGCCAGCGCCAGCACTTCTTCGCGAGCGGAATAGATGCCGGGATCATATTCAAGGCCGGTCGAAAGCCCCAATGATCCTGCCTTCATGTCGGCCGACAGCAGCACCTGCATCGCCTGCACCTCGGCCGGGGTGGCGACGCGCTTGTAGTTGGCTCCCATCACCCTATCGCGCAGGAAGCCATGTCCGGTGTACGCAGCGACATTGATGGCAGCCGGGCGCGCGGTGAATTTGACGGCGATTTCGGCCAGCGGCGCGTCGCCATCGCCATCCTGGCCCACCACGATAGTGGTGACGCCCTGGGCCAGCAAAGGCTCCATAGCCCGCTCGGCATAATCGGTGCGATCATGGTGGCTGTGGCTGTCGATGAAGCCGGGGGCCAGCACCAGCCCCTTGGCATCTATTACCTGCTCACCGGCCAAGGGCTGCAAGGCACCGACTGCAGCAATGCGATCCTTGTCGATGCGCACGGCGATCTGCCGGGCCGGGGCGCCCGATCCATCATGAACGCTGGCCCCGGTGATTAATGTGGAGGCCGAAGCAAGACTGTGCAGGCACACACCCAGCAACGGGATCATTGTCCGCGCCAAACGCCTGTTGTCCATGCTGCACCTGTTCAGCGCCATTATGGCTGCCCCTGCCCCAGTGCTACAAAGCCCGCACCGGGCTCGCAAGCGATTCCGGCCCGGAAGTCTGGGCCATGGCAAAGGGTGGACTTCATGCGTTCTCGGCCTAACATCCCGGCTACCGGCACTTCGGGAGACAGACCATGGCGTACGACGGCTACACTCTCATCGATGTGCAGCAGGGCGGCCCGCTGGTCACCGCGGTCATCAACAATCCGCCGATCAACCTGATCACCATGGCGCTGTTCGGGGAACTGGCGCGGCTGGCGGAAGAGCTGGCCGCCGATCCGACGGCCCTAGTGTTTGTGCTGAAGAGCGCGGATCCGGATTTCTTTCTGGCCCATTTCGATGTCGCCGCCCTGATCGCCATGGCCGATGCGGCGGCGCCGCCCACGGACGAGGCAAACGCCTATCACGCCATGTGCCACCGCTTCCGCACCATGGACAAGGTGACGATTGCGCAGATCGAAGGCCGGGTGGGCGGCGGCGGCGCCGAACTGTCGATGAATTTCGACATGCGCTTTGGCGTCATTGGCAAGACGGTGATCAACCAGATGGAGGTGCCGATCGGCATATTGCCCGGCGGCACCGGCACCCAGAATCTACCGCGCCTTGTTGGCCGCGCACGGGCCATGGAAATCATCTTGGGCGGCATCGACTTGGATGCCGAAACGGCGGAGCGCTGGGGCTGGCTCAACCGCGCCCTGCCCGCCGATGCCATTGACGCGCATGTCAACGCACTGGCCCACCGCATCGCCAGCTTCCCGGCGGACGCGGTGCGGCTGGCCAAGCAATCGGTGGACAATGCCCGACTGCCGATCACGGAAGGCTGCGAGCGCGAATCCGCGCTGTTCCAGACCCTGTTGTTCAGCGACCCGGCCCGGCACGCCATGCGCCGGTTCATGGCGCTAGGCGGGCAGACCCGCGACAGCGAATTGCGGGTAGCCGAGATCAGCGCAGCGGTGGCGGAGAGGCTGTAAAAGTCACCGCAATAACTACTCAGACCGCGCTA
Organism: Sphingomonas paucimobilis; assembly: GCA_943369475.1. Classification (GTDB taxonomy): domain Bacteria; phylum Pseudomonadota; class Alphaproteobacteria; order Sphingomonadales; family Sphingomonadaceae; genus Sandarakinorhabdus; species Sandarakinorhabdus paucimobilis_A. The sequence goes on from CALRNJ020000007.1 coordinate 204,507, forward strand.
TTTCTGTCCATTTTGGCCAGGTTTTTTCGGTTGAACGAGAGGAACATAATGCGTGCATTGCTGTGATGCTGATCGCGCACCGCATCGCATTGGACCCGACCGACCGGCAACGAACCTATTTCGCGCGGGCCTCCGGGGTGGCGCGCTTTGCGTGGAACT
>CALRNJ020000008.1:0-100990 GCA_943369475.1 Sphingomonas paucimobilis
CGGCGGATCTTCGCAATCGTCTCCACAATCAGCATCCCCATCTCCGCCGCCGGACAATCCCAGCGACGATCTCGCCAGCCAGCTCAGGGGGGTCAATTTTAGACGCCGATCAGCCCGCTAGAGGGGTCAATTTTGCACGCCGATCTACATATCCTTGGAGGTTTGCAAAAATTTCCCAATAATTTGAGTGCCCACTTTTGTCGTGTATGGCGCGCCATTCATCTCCCGTTCATATTAATAACGGGCGGTGTCTAATCGCTTTGCGTAGTGGGATTGCGTCTGACGCAAGGCTGCTTTGCGCTCTATCCATGCCGCTCGCGCTATCTCGAGTTTTGCCCGGAAGCCGTCGTTCATTGATTAAGTTCGGCGAAAGGGAGAACGGCTGACTCTGGGACATTACAGCGATTGCTGGCGAGGTCGCTGAACGTCAGCTTGGGCTAATTGACGACATTGTCGACATGCGAGGCGGTGTTTAGATCCTGCCGTTCAATCAGTCGGCACGAAACAATTCGCTAACCTCAATGTCGGATTAACGCCGCTGTGCAGCCTCCAGGCTGGCGTCGAATTGCAGATGCAAGCTCAGGTGTGCAGGCTCATGAGTGAGTCCATCAGGTTCTCGTCGGCACTTGAACAAACGCCAATCACGAGCGCTTCCTTGCAGCCTTCGCCCACGACATAGGCGTGTCCCATGGAGGAATCGAGATAGATGCCCTGACCCGTTTCCAGCACGACTGGATCATAGAATTCCGAGTGGACCTCGATCCGGCCTTCGAGGACATAGATGAACTCTTCGCCCTGGTGCCGCACCAGATCGCCGAACTCGCTGGCGCTGTGCGCACGTATGCGGGTGAGAATAGGGATCATGCGCTTTTGGCGCAGGTCAGTGCACAGGTAATGGTAGTCGTAGTTGTCAGTTACGACGCGAGCAGCCCGCTCAAGGGTTCCGATGCTACGTCGGCCAGTCACCCGCGGTGCCGGATCGTCCGGAGCGTCGGCGAACAGGTCCGACATGCGAATTTTCAGGCGTTGACTGAGCTGTTGCAGCTTATCGTAGGACAGGGTTAGACGGTCGTGCTCCACCTTTGACAACGTCGAAACTGGTATGCCGCAGCGTTCGCTCATTTCTTTGAGCGTCCAGCCATTACGCGAGCGTATGCTTCGCATGACCGCGCCCAGCGTCGGAGGGGTCGGTTGATCGCTCACATGCACCCCCAAACGCAGTTTGACAATTTTCCAATCAGGCTCATTATTTCCAATCAGAGTGGCATACTTCTCCCCGATTGGTAAGGGTTTGCGCTCTCTGCTGCAAGTTCCACCGACACGCTGGGGCGTAAAAGAGGAGTGAAGGGCCGATGCGAATGCTGCTGAAGGTGTTGGGGGCAGCTCTTGCCGCGCTGGCAATGCCGCTGACGGCCCAGGCTGCGCCGGCGCCAGCACCCAAAACCGTGCCTACGGCTGTCGCTACGGCCATCGATGCCCGCGATCTGGAGGCGTGGCTGGACGGGTTCATGCCCTATGCGCTGGCTAAGGGAAACATTCCCGGTGCCGTGGTGGTGGTGGTGCGCGGCAACGGCCCGTTGCTGGCCAAAGGCTATGGCTTTTCCGATCAGGCCAAGCGCACACCGGTCGATCCCGATGCCACCCTGTTCCGCCCCGGATCGGTTTCCAAGCTGTTCACCTGGACGGCGGTGATGCAAGAGGTCGAAGCCGGCAAGCTCGACCTTGATCGCGACGTCAACGCTTACCTGGATTTCACCATCCCGCCGCTTGACGGCAAGCCGATCACCTTGCGTGAGATCATGACGCACACCGCCGGGTTCGAGGAGTCGGTGCGTTACCTGATCACCAATGATCCCAAGGCGATGCTGCCATTGGACAAATTGGTAAAGCGGGCCCTCCCGCGGCGGGTGTTCGCGCCAGGCACCACGCCGGCCTATTCCAACTATGCCACCGCATTGGCCGGCTATATTGTGCAGCGCGTAAGCGGGGAGCCGCTGGAAGCCCATATCGAAAATCACCAGTTCATGCCGCTGGGCATGACCCGGTCGAGCTTCCGGCAGCCGCTGCCCGCCGGGCTGCAGCCGCTGATGTCAAAAGGCTATCAGGACAAGTCCAAAAAACCGCAGCCGTATGAAACCGTGCTGCCGTGGCCCGCTGGCAGCCTGGCGGCCAGCGGCGCTGACATGGGCCGCTTCATGATGTCCCATCTCAACAATGGTGCCGGCCTTATGAAGCCGGAAACCGCGCGGCAGATGCATGATTTTGCCGCGCCTGGCCTTGGCCCGCTCAATCGCATGGCGCTGGGCTTTTACGAACAGTGGGTCAACGGCCACCGCGCCATCGGGCATGGCGGCGATACGACCCTGTTCCATTCCTATCTGTGGCTATTCCCCGATTCCGATGTTGGCGTGTATATATCGGTGAACAGCGGCGGCGCGGCCGGTGCGGCAGCATCCGTGCGCACGGCCTTGTTCCACGGCTTCACCGATCGCTATCTGCCCGGCAAGCCGGTTGCGGCCCAGGTTGATTCGGCCACCGCGCGCGCGCATGCGGCCATGCTGGCCGGCAATTATGTCAGTAGCCGCGGCAGCTTCACCAATTTCCTCAGCCTGTTCGGCCTGCTGAGCCAGGCAAAGGTCGTTGTGGACGAAGATGGACGCATCACCCTGCCGGCGCTGGATGGCTTGAATGCCGGCAAACCGGAATGGGTGGAAACCGCGCCGTTCGTATGGGTAGACCGCAACAGCGGCGACCGGCTGGCAGCCGAAGTGCAGGATGGCCACGTGGTGCGGATGAGCACCGATGCGCTGTCGCCGTTCACCGTCTATCTGCCGGCGCCTGTGGGCACCAATGCTGCCTGGCTGCTGCCGGCGATGGGTGTTGCGCTAGGGCTGATCGCGCTGGCGGCACTGGGCTGGCCGGTGCGGGCGCTGGTGCGTCGCCAATTCGGCGCCACCTTCCCGCTCACCGGCCGTGCGCTCACTGCGTGGCGGCTGTCGCGGCTGGCGGCCTGGGGCGTGCTGGTGGCCGTTGGCGGCTGGCTCGGCTTTGTCGCAGCCTTCTCGGCCGATATCAGCAATGTTGGCGGGCCACTGGATTGGCTGATCCAGTCGCTGCGCGTGCTAACGCCGGTGGCCAGTTTTGGCCTGGTGCTGGCGGCGAGCTGGCATCTGCTGCTGTGCCTGCGTCAGAAACGGCGCTGGACGATGCAACTGGGCGCGCTGTTGTTGTTGGTGTCGGGCCTGCTCTGTGTCTGGGTCACATTGGCCTATCATCTCTATGGCTTCGGGTTGGTGTATTGATGGCGGGACAACGCACCCTGCAACTGGTGATCGAGCATTTTCCCTATCACCAGCCGTTCCGCATCGCCGGGCACGTCTTTGCCGAAACCGCCGTGCTGCTGGCCGAAATCAGCGAGGGCGGCCATGTCGGGCGCGGGGAAGCCGCCGGCGTCTATTATTTGGGTGACGACGCGCCCCACATGCTAGCCGAGGCCGAGCGCGTGCGCGGCGCCATCGAGGCTGGCGCCGGTCGCACCGAACTGCAGGTGCTGCTGCCCCCGGGCGGTGCCCGCAATGCCCTCGATTGCGCGCTGTGGGCGCTGGAAGCCCGGCAGAGCAGCACGCCGGTGTGGCAACTGGCCGGCCTCGATCCGCCGCGGCCCCTGCTCTCGACGCTGACACTCGGCGCCGACGCGCCCGACGTGATGGCCGCTGCGGCCCGGAGGATCGATCCGCTGGCGCCCGTGAAGGTAAAACTCACCGGCGATCTGGCGCTGGACACCGCTCGGGTCGCCGCCATCCGCGCTGCCAGGCCGGAGGCGTGGATCGGTGTCGATGCCAACCAGGGCTATGATCGCGCTGGCCTTGAACGTCTGCTGCCTGTGCTGATGGCGCATGACATCGCGCAACTGGAACAACCGCTGCGCCGCGGCGACGAGCCGTCGCTCGATGGGCTGGCGCGACCATTGCCGTTCGTGGCCGATGAAAGCGCGCTGTGCCTAACCGATACCGATGCGCTGGCTGGACGTTTCGATCTGGTCAATATCAAGCTCGACAAGTGCGGCGGCCTGACCGAGGCGTTGGCCATTGCCCGCCGCGCCCGCGAGCTCGGCCTGGGCGTGATGGTCGGCAACATGATGGGCACCAGCCTCGCGATGGCGCCCAGTTTCATCGTTGGCCAGTTTTGCAATGTCGTCGATCTGGATGGCCCCACTTTCCTGGCCCGCGATCGCACCCCCTCAGTCACCTATGCCGGCGGTCGCATCGACTGCTCGCCAGCCATTTGGGAATTCGTCGATTCATCCCAATCAGGTTGACTTTTTTCCAATCAGGACGATACCCTGCGGTCCAAATGACAAATGGCCGCTGCGGCAGGAGAAGACGCCATGAATGCCATGGGACGCCTGGTCGAGGGCCTCGCCTTGCCCCAGCCCTATCTGCTGTTTCTGGGCGACACCACCGAGGCCGGCTATGCCAAGACGGCGTTCGGCCTGGTCGATTGGGCGAGGGATCGCTGTGTCGCCGAACTGGGGCTGCCAGGCTGCAAGGTCAGCGCCGGCCTGCCGCAGATGGACCCGGTCGCCGCCCATGCCGCCGGTGCCCGCGCCATCGTCATCGGAGTCGCCAACCAGGGCGGTTTCATCCCGCCGTCGTGGGTGAGCGCGCTGGTCGCTGCGCTGGAAGCCGGGCTGGACATCATCAGTGGCATGCACGCCCGGCTGGAGGCGATCCCGGAACTGGCCGAAGTGGCCCAGCGCACCGGACGTCGCCTGATAAACGTGCGCACCCCGCCGGCCGGTATCCCGATCGGTACCGGTCGCAAGCGCAGCGGCAAGCGGCTGCTCACCGTGGGCACCGATTGCGCGCTGGGCAAGAAATACACTGCGCTGGCGCTGCACCGGGCGTTCGTCGCGCGCGGCCTCAACGCCGATTTCCGCGCCAGCGGTCAGACCGGCATCCTGATCGCCGGCGGCGGCATCCCGATGGACGCCGTGGTGTCCGATTTCGAAGCCGGTGCGGCCGAGATCCTCAGCCCCGATGCCGCGCCCGATCATTGGGACGTGGTCGAAGGCCAGGGCTCGCTGTTCAATCCGGCCTATGCCGCCGTTTCGCTGGGCCTGCTACACGGCAGCCAGCCCGATGTGTTCGTGGTTTGCCATGATCCCACCCGCACCCATATGCTGGGCCTTGATGGCTATGCCTTGCCGGCCATCGAGGAGGTGATCGATATGACCATCCGGCTCGGACGGCGCACCAATCCGGCCGTCCGCTGCGCCGGGGTCAGCCTCAATACCGTCGCCATGGACGCGGCGGCGGCCGAAGCGCTGATGGCCGCCGAAACCGCGCGCCTTGGTCTGCCGGTCGCCGATCCCATCCGTGGCGGCGCGGCATTCGATGCGCTGGTGGACTCCTGCCTGGCATGATCGCCAAGGGCCTGGCGAAGCAGGGCAGCTGGTTCCAGCGTTACCTGCTGCCGGGCTTTGCCCTGAAGGCGGTGATCATCGGCGGCGGCTATGCCACCGGGCGCGAGCTGGCGGAATTCTTCGTCCCGGCCGGGCCGTGGGGCGGCCTACTGGCGATGGGGCTGGCAATGCTGATCTGGAGCCTGGTGGCCGCCATCAGCTTTGCGCTGGCCCACCACTGGCAGGCGCTGGATTACCGCAGCTTCTTCCAGAAACTGCTCGGCCCGGCTTGGCCGCTATTCGAGATCGCCTATTTGATATTCGTGGTGCTGATCCTCGCCGTCTTCGGCGCGGCAGCGGGCGCAATTGGCGCGGCCACCTTCGGCTGGCCGCCCGTGGCCGGCACGGTGCTGCTGGCCGCTGCCATCCTGCTGGCGACGGCACCGGGTGAAGCGGCGGTGGAAGCACTGTTCCGCTATGCCAGCTTCCTGATCTACGCCACTTATATCATCTTCATCCTGATCGCTTTTTTCCGCCTGGGTGGACGCATTGAAACCGGCCTTGCCACCCAGCCGGCGGTTCTGTCCGGCTGGATCGGCGGCGGCGTCACCTATGCGGCCTATAATATCGTCGGCGCGGTCGTGGTGCTGCCGGTACTGCGCCACCTCGGCAACCGGCGCGAGGCGCTGATCGCCGGCGCCATCGCCGGGCCGCTGGCGATGCTGCCGGCATTACTGTTCTTCACGGCGATGCTGGCCTTCTATCCCGCCATCGGCGCGGCGGCACTACCATCTGAAATCCTGCTCAATGCCATCGCGCTGCCGTGGCTGGGTCTGTTGTTCCAGGTGATGATCTTTGCCGCGCTGTGGGAAAGCGGCGTCGGCGCCGTTCATGCCATCAACGAGCGCATCGCCGGTGCGCTGGTGAGCCGCGGTCGTGCCGCGCCGGGCTTGCGCAGCCGCCTGCTCAGCGGCGGCGTGATCCTTGCGGGCTGCATGCTGGTCGCGGTCGAGGTCGGCCTGGTCGATCTCATTGCCCAGGGCTATCGCTTCCTCGCCTGGCTGTTCCTTGCCGTCTATCTCGTCCCTTTGCTGACCATCGGCGTCTATCGCCTGCTCACCACCCGCCCATCGGAGGCCCTGCCATGATGCGCCTGAAAACTGCTGCCCTGTTGCTGGTCTCTGCCATGGCGATGCCCGCCCTCGCCGCCCCGCCGGCCGGGTTTGAGAAGGAGGTGGAAGCGCTGCGCCAGAAGGTCGGCACCCCCGGTGTTGCCATCGCAATCGTCGAAAATGGCAAGACCACGCTCGCGAAGGGCTGGGGCGTGCGCCAGTTGGGCAGCACGGCGCCGGTCGACGCCGACACCACCTTCCAGACCGGCTCCACCGGCAAGGCGATCACGGCCGCAGCGCTCGCGATCCTGGTGGACGAAGGCAAGATCCGCTGGGACGATCCGGTGATCAAGCACATGCCCTGGTTCCGCATGTATGATGCCTGGGTCACGCGCGAGATGACGATCCGCGACCTGCTGGTCCACCGCAGCGGGCTTGGGCTGGGCCAGGGTGATCTGATGATGGTGCCGCGCACCCGCCTGACGCGGCGGCAAACGGTGGAGCGCGTGGCCTATCTCAAGCCGCGCACGAGCTTTCGCTCGGTCTATGCCTACGACAACGTGCTTTATGCCGTCGCCGGCCAGCTGATTGAGGACGTAACCGGCCAGCGCTGGGAGGACTTCGTGCGCGCCCGCGTGCTGCGCGCTGGTGGCATGAACACCGCCACCACCGACAGCCCGGAACGCTTCACCGTCGCTAACCGCTCGCAGCCTCACGCCCGGCTTTCGGGCCCGCTGCGCGGCCTTGGCGAACAACAACTGCTCGACGAACGCGACGAGCTGGGCCGCAACGCCGCGCCTGCCGGCGGCCTCACCTTCAGCGCCAATGATGAAGCGGCCTGGCTGAAGATCCAACTCGCCGGCGGCGCGCTGCCCGATGGCAAGTCGCTGTTCAGCAAGACGCAGCATGCGGAGATGTGGAAGCCGGTTACGATCATGCCGCTGCCGCAACTGCCCGACAGCCTGAAGCTCGCGCAGCCGACTTTCCAGGCCTATGCACTGGGTTGGCAGGTGCAGGATTATCGCGGCCACAAGATCATCAGCCACGGCGGCGGCGTGCTTGGCTCGATCACCCGCGTGGTGCTGATCCCGGAAAAGAACGTCGGCTTTGCGATAATGCTGAACAGTGAGGACAGCGGCCTGCTGCTCGGCCTGACCTACCGCATCATCGACCATTATCTGGGCCTGCCCGACAATGGCTGGATCGATAAATGGGAAAGCTGGTACCAGTCGCGACTGGAAGGCGGGCGTCAGGCGCTGGCCGCCCTGCAGGCCGCAAAACAGCAACCCGGCGCTGCCGCAACCGGGCCGTCGTCGCCCACTGAACGTTATGCTGGCCGCTATCGCGATGCCTGGTACGGCGATGTGGTGATCGGATCGGACGCCAAGGGGCTGACCGTTGATTTCACGTCGTCACCCAACATGGCTGGCCGCCTGACCCACTGGGCGTACAACAGCTTCATCACCGATTTTGATGACAAGAGCTTGGAAAAGGCCATCGTCACCTTCGCCATCAACGAGACTGGGAAGGTAACCGGCGTTACCATGAAGCCGGCCAACCCGATCGCCGATTTCAGCTGGGACTATCATGATCTCGATCTGAAACCCGTGGAGGCCGGCAAGTGAAGGCGTTTCTGCTGCCCGCGCTGCTGCTGGCCAGTGCGGCAAACGCGGCGCCGCTTGCACACGGCGGGTTCCTCACGCTCGACACCCATCTTGATACCGGCATGAACTTCGCGCGGCCGGGCTGGGATTTCGCCGTGCGTCATACATATGACAACGATATCGCTCAGCTTGACATTCCGCGCATGCAGGATGGCGCGCTCGATGGCGGGTTCTTCGCCATCTACACCGAACAGGGGCCGCTAACGCCCAAGGGATATGCCGGTGCCCTGGCGTTTGCGCGCGGTCGGTCCGAACTCATCGACCAGACGATTGCGGTCAATGCCAGGGCTATCGCCCCGGCGTTGACCGCCAGCGATGCCCGCCGGCTCGACAAGACCGGCAAGCTAATTGCCTACAAGTCGATGGAGAACAGCTATCCGCTGGGCCAGGACCTGTCGCTGTTGGCTGAATTTCACCGCCGGGGGGTGAGGCTGGCCAGCCCGGTGCATTCGGCCAACAACCAGTTTGCGGACAGCGCCACCGATACACCGCAATGGGGTGGTCTAAGCCCACTCGGCAAGCGGTGGGTCAAGGAGATGAACCGGCTGGGTATGGTGATCGATGCCAGCCACGCCTCCGATGCTGCGTTTGATCAGATTCTGGCCTTGTCGACGCGGCCGATCCTGCTGTCGCACTCCAGCCTGCGATCCACGTTCGATCATCCGCGGAACCTGGATGAAGGCCGCCTGAGACAACTGGCGGCCAAGGGCGGCGCCATGTGCGTTTCCACTATTTTCATGTCGGCCATGAAAATGACTTCGGCGCGCGCGGCGGTGTTTGGCCAATATGAGCACAGCGATAAACTGTCTCCGGCGGAGCAGGCCGAGATGGTGCGCAAATGGCGCGCGCTCGATCAGACCGAGCCGATGTGGGCCGCTGGCTTTGAAGATTACATGAAGATGGTGCTGCGCGTGATCGAGGTCGCGGGCGTCGATCATATCTGTTTTGGCGCGGATTGGGATGGCGGCGGCGGCTTGGCTGGCTTCGAGGATATCTCGGCGCTACCCAAGGTGACCGCACGGCTGCGTGCGGCCGGCTATTCCGATGCGGATCTGGCCAAAATGTGGGGCGGTAACGTGCTGCGCATTCTGGAAGCCGCGCAGACACCATAAGGAAAAGGGGCGCCACTTGCGGAGCGCCCCCTTTTTATCCTGCAGCTATCAGAAGCGCACGCCCAGTGTCGCGCCCAGCGTGCGCGGGCGGATGGTCACGGCGTTGATCAACGGGATGGCGTTGCCACCCACTGCCGCTGGCACTGCGAACGGATAGTCGCCGGCGCTTATGACGCCGTAGCTGTTGAGCAGGTTGCGGGCAAAGACCGAGATGCTGAACTTGCCGAAGTCCACACCGGCGCGTGCATCCACCGTGGTATAGCTGTCGATCAGGATGCGGCGGTTGAAGGCGGTGCGATAGGCTGCGTTGAAGCCGGCTGTCTGGTCGCCCATGATGCGCAGGCTGGCCCCGATGTACGCCGTAGCGCTATCCCCAATTTGCCAGTCATAATCGGCCGAGATGTTGGCGGCATAGCGCGGGCTGTACGGCAGTTGGTCGCCGGCAAGACCACCGGTCAGGTTGAGCCCGCCGCCGGCGGGAACGGTGTCATCCCGGAGTTTGGCATCGGTCAACGCGGCGTTGGCCACTACGGTCAGGCCGCGAACCGGGCGCAGGGTCGCCGTGGCTTCGAAGCCCTGGCTGCGCGCGCGCTGACCGTTGCTGTTGACGCCCACCGGGGTGCCGTTGACGGTAACAGTGGACGCGATCAGCACATTGTCCCAATCGAGATAGAACATCGCGGCATCGAGCACAAAGCTGCGATCATCGGTCTGCGCCCGCAGGCCGACTTCATAGCTGACAATGGTATCGGCACCGAACTGCGTAGGGAAAGTGGCGGGTGCGCCGGGCGGCAGGAAGTTCGGGCCGCCGGGGCGATAGCCCTTTGCTGCGCGGGCATAGATTGCCACATTGTCGTTGAATTCAAAGCGTGGTGCCACCGACCAAGTGAACACGCCTTCCGACGAACTGCCACTTTGCGGTGCGCCGTTCCCAAGCTGCGTCACCTGCTGGAGCGAGCTCTGGTTGTTGTGGCTGTAGCGCCCCCCCGCGGTAATTTCGAACCGATCACCTAAATGCAGTGTGGCACTGCCGAACGCGGCATACTCCTCGTAATCGGCATTGATGCCGGCTACGACGAACTGACTAAACGTGAACGGGCCAAAGGTAGCGGCTGGAGGAATGATCGCTTTGGTGCCAAGCGTGAACGGAGCAAACCGCTGCGCCAGCCGGCTATCTTCCTTGGTGTAATAGGCGCCAATCAACCATTCGAAACTGTCATTCTGCGGCGACGCAAGGCGAACTTCCTGCGTGAACTTTTCCAACTTGATGTCGTTTTGGAAAAACAGGCCCACCGTGTTCGGCGCGGCCGGCGCATAGATCGCATTGGCAGTGCCACGCGCGGCGTTGGTGGTGATATCGGAAATCTGCCGCTGATCCTGCTCCGCATAGCTGGTGACCGACGTCAACGTCGCTCCGCCAAGATTCCAGTCGATGGTACCGCTGTACAGGCGGTAATCGACATTGTTGAGTTCGGGATAGCGCTGATAACGCTCGCGCTGACCGCCCGTGCCGACCCCGGTGATCGGGCTGACCGGCCGCAGCGTCAACGGATCAGCGGTGAAGCTGGCCGGCGAATCCACCCGGATGTTCTGCGCCAGCGCGAACAGTCGCACCGAGAAATTCTCGCTGGGCTTGTACAGAACCGAAACACGGCCGCCAAAACTCTGGTTCTGGTCGACGCCAGTGCCGGGCAAGCCCGGCGCGTTCACGATGCCAGCGTTTGATCGGTAATAGCCGCTGGCCCGCACTGCCAGCGTGTCGCTGATCGGCAGATTGACCATGCCCGCAGCCGAATAGCCTGTGCCGCCGCCCTTGGTGTCCTCGATGCCGCCGCGCGCTGCGACTTCGATCTTGTCGAACTTGGGCAGCGCCGTCACATATTTCAGCACCCCGCCCAAGGCGTTGGAGCCATAAAGCGTGCCCTGCGGGCCGCGCAGCACTTCAATGCGTTCCACGTCGAACGTGTCGAAATCGCCGGCAAGCACGCCGCCGTTAGAAAGGCTGCCGCTGGAACCGAATGGCACGTCATCGACGTAAACCGCGACGGTGGAGCCAACCGAGCCAGTGTTGACGCCGCGCAGGATCAGGCGGGACTCACCCGGGTTGGCCTGCGTGACGGTGAAACCGGGGACATTGGCGGCATAATCCAGAAAGCTGGTCGCGGACTGGCGTTGCAATGTTTCGCCGCCCACCACCGACAGCGATTGCGGGACTTCGAACAGCGTCTGCTGCCGGCGCTGCGCGGTGACGATGATCTCTTCGGCGGCGGCATTGTCTGCGGCCTCGGCCGCCACCACCGGCACACCTGCCAACATCAACGTTAATCCGACGCTTCCCAGCAGATGTGGCTTCTTCACGGCGCTTCCCCTCTTTAAATATTCTACTCACACAGCCGATCACGTCCAATAAGAGAAATCAATCCCATTCAGGACAAGTGTTTCTGGATTTTGGCGGCCGTTGCAGCAGGGCAACGGCTCACCGCTCTTCGCGATAGACATAATCATGCTGGGCATCGCGCACGGTCAGGATGCGCACCCCATCCTTGCTGCCCACCTGTGCATCAAAGCCGACGAGGCCTGGCCCGGCGGATACGATCGAAACCGTGCCATCGGCGTTCTTGCGGGTGGCAAACGGCCCTTCGATGAAGCCGGCCTTCAACCACGGTTGGTTGCTGCGCTGATTGATGGAAACGATCAAGCCTTCCGGGCTGCGATAACGCGGCGCCAGGTTAGCGATGACGGCCGGATCGCCAGGCAAGGTCAGCCGGGCGCGGCGGGCAGCGGCCTGGGCCTGCTGGCGGGCGGCGGCGGCGGCGATATCAGCAGCGGCTTCGGGGCGACCATCATAGACCACTTCCATCAGGCGGCGCAGGAACGGCCCCAGCATGGCGGCGCCCGGATCGGCATTGGTGAGGATGACAGCGCCGATTCCGGCATCGGGCAGCGCATAGAAGTTGCTGTGAAAACCCTGCAGCGTGCCGCCGTGGGTGACGACCGGCACGCCCCAGGCGACGCGGTCGAACAAGCCCATGCCATACCACATATTCTCGCCCACCGGCACGCCGCGCTTGCGGCGCTCGGTGATGTTGGCCTCGCTCACCACGCGCTTGCCGCCGGGGCCAACGCCCTTGGTGAGTTCGAGCAGGGCATATTGCGCCATGTCGGCCGCAGTGGAAAACGCGCCGCCGGCCGGGCGGTGCGGATAGACGGTGGCATTGAAATTGTTCGACAGCAGCGCCGTCTTGCCATCAAGGCCCAGCCCGTGCGGCTGCGCCCAGTTGCCGGCCATGCCGCGCTTGAAGTCGAAGGTCGTGTCTTTCATGCCGAGCGGGGCAAAGATACGCGTTTCCATGGCCTTGTCGAAAGCCGCACCCAGCTCCATGCCCGGATAGCTTAGCGCCCCGCCCAGGTAACCGGCGGCCGAAGCCATCAGGTTGTTATACTGGAACAATTCGCCGAACTTGCTGGTTGGCATGGTCTGCGCCAGCTGCACGAACGTGTCTGATGCAGGGGCGCCCGGTTCGGCGAGGATGAAGGCATAATCCTTGCGCGGCAGGCCGGTGCAGGCACAGACGAGATGGCGAACCTCCACCGACTTCGTCACCTCGTCACTGCCAAGGTGGAACTGAGGGTAGAGATCGATTACCTTCTGGTTCCAGCGCAGTTTTCCGTCATCGGCCAGGATCGACAGCAATAGCGTGGCCATGCCCTTGGTGTTGGACGCAACCATGAACTTGGTGTGTGCGTCCACCGGCTCTGCCGATCCCAGCGCACGCACGCCAACACCGCCCTGCCATACGACCTTGCCCTGATCGATGAAGGCCAGGCCGACGCCGGGCACGCCCAGCGCCTTGGCGGAATCGGCCACGAACTGGCGCAGCACCGCGACACGGTCAGGGGTGAGGCGGTGGACCGGCTTGCCGGCGAAATTCTCGGGCGCATAGCCGGCCGGGCGCAGGCTCTGCTGCAGTTGGCCCACGGCAGCCGAACGCTTGGCATAGGTGGCGAGCGCGCCATCGATCAGCAGCACGGTCCAGCCATTGCCGGCGCGCTGGGCGCTGGCGACGCGCACCAGGCCTTCGGCGGGCGGCGTTTCATAGGAGAAGCTGAACCGCTCGTCCCAGCCGTCACCGGCGCCGGCCGGGTTGACCAGTTGCGGTACCGGGGCAAAGCCCGGCCGCGCGCGCGCCCACGCCCCTGCTACTGCCGCGCGGGCGTCCGCCGCCGGGCCGACCTCGACCACGGTAATGGTGAAATTGGCTTCCGGTGCGGCATAGCGGGAGAGACCGGCCTCACTGCTCGCCATCCAGTCGGCCGGGGCGGTGAAACTGGCCGACGGCGGCGCAGCGGCCGCCGGCGCAGCGGCCAGGGCCAGCAGCGTTGTGGTGGGGAGCAGGACGCAAAGCCGGGCAAGAGTGGCACGCATCGCAGGATCCTTCAGAGCCAGGAGGAACAATCAGGGTTGAACAAGATGCCAGGCCATGTGCGGCTGGGTGCCAAGCACCAGCCGCCAGCCGGCAGGGCCTTCGACAAAGCGCAGCTGTTCGAATGGGCCGGCGCGGCCGGTGGCGGTGACGCGCTCATACAGCAGCGGGCCAACACGTTCCCAATGGCTGGCCTTGCCATCCATGGTTACGGTTAGTGCATCGCTGCCGGCAGCTGCCACGGTTGCATCATTTTCGGGGCGCACCGGCGCATCGAAATTGCGGCGGTTGGCGCGGAATGAACCCACCGGCTGCGGCTCGCCAGCCGGCCGGGCCTGCCGCGCCATCGGCCTATCAGGGAACAGCCGCGCCACCAACAGATCGGCCAGTTCGGTGCGCGCGCCATAGCTGCCGGGACCGCCAGTGGTAGAGATGAAGAAGCCGCTGTTCTCGCCCGGTGCCAGCACCAGGATGGAATGGAAATCGGCCGTGTTGCCGCCGTGCCCAACGAGGCGTGGCCCCGCCTTGCGGAAAACGAAGAAGCCATGCCCCATGCCCGGCAGATCTGGTGCATTGCTCATGCCGTCGGCAAACAGGAAGCGCACGCTTTCGGGCTTGAGCACTTGGTTGCCTTCAAGCGTGCCTTGGCCCAGCAGCATGCGGATGAAGCGCGCCATGTCGGGCGCGCTGCTGGTGGCGGAACCCGCCGGCGCGATCGCGCTGATCAGTTCGGGCGACTGCTCCACGAAACGGCCCTTCTCCAGCCGATAGCCCTTCACCATGCGCGGTGCCAGCGCAGGCGGCAGCGGTTCACGGAAGCTGGTGGAGTCCATCTTCAATGGGCCCAGTACGTGGCGTTCGACATAGGTGTCGAAATTCTCGCCGCTCACCTGCGCCACGATATAGCCGGCCAGCGCCGCGCCATAGTTGGAATAGGCGATCTCCGTACCCGGCGCCCAGACGCGGCGCGGGATATTGGCCTTCATCCAGCCGCGGAATTTCAGCAATTTTGCCGGATCGCGGGTGATGATACCGGGCGCGTCGCTCATGCCAACACTGTGGGTGAACAGGTCGCGCACCCGGATCGGTTTACCGTCGAACGGCGGGATGGTGAAATCCAGATAGCGGTTCACATCGGCATCCAGATCAACGCCCCCGGCTTCGATCTGCTGCATCAGCGCCGTCCATGTGATGAGTTTTGATACCGAACCAGGGCGGAACAGGCTGCGCGTTGCATCAACGGGCACGCCGGCCGCCACATCCTGATGGCCGTAGCCACGATTGAGCACGACGCGGCCACCCTGCACCACCGTTACCACCGCGCCGGCAACTTCGCGGGCGGCGATCTGTTCGGCAACAATCCCATCAACGAATCCAACCAGTTCCGCCGGCGCAACCATGCTAGTGGCGGGCGCGGCCAGCAGGGGAGCTGTCGTGGTGGAGAGAGCCAGCGCTGCCAGCGCCGCCCTGAACAGAGGACGCGCCACGGCTCAGCCGCCCCAGGTCGAAGTGAGCAGGCGCTGGAAGTTGCCGCCCAGCACCGCCTTGATATTGGCGTCGGAATAGCCGCGGCGCAGCAGTTCCTCGGTCAGGTCATACATCTTCATCGGATGATCAAAGCCGTCGACGTCGATCTTCTCGCGGAAGGCATAAGAGTCCTTGTAGGCACCGCGCAGCATCTTGTTGGTTTCGGGCGTGGTGTCGTCATAGCCATTCAGATCGCTGTCCGTCCCGATACCAACATGCTCGATCCCGGCCAGTTTAACGACATGATCGATGTGATCAACGACATCGGCGATGGTGGTGGGATCGGTCTTCTTCACGAACATCCGCACGCCGGTGATGCCCATCACGCCGCCATTGACCGCCAGCGCCTTGATCGCCTCGTCCCGCTTGACGCGCGGGTGATCAACCAGCGCGCGGCAATTGCTGTGGGTGATGGCAATCGGCTTTTTCGAAAGCTTGATTGCGTCCAGCGTGGTGCGATCGCCGCTGTGCGACACGTCAACCAGCATTCCGACCTTGTTCATCGCTTCGATGATGGCGGCACCGAAATCGCTGATCCCTCCGTCAATCCGGTCGGTGGAGCCCGAACCGATGCGGTTCTGCGAATTATAGGTGAGCTGGGCGCAGCGCTGGCCAAGCTCATAGAAGGTCTGCACATCGGCGGGACGGCGGAAATGATCGGCATTCTGCAGGCCCATGATCACCGCCACCTTGCCATCCTGCTTGGCACGCAGGATGTCGGCAAAGCTGCCGACGCCGGTCAACACATGGCTATTGCGGGCGACGAAATTGCCCCACACCGCAAAGAATTCCATCGCCTGAGTGTAGGCATCCGTGCCCCCCAGGCCAACGGCGTGGTGGATGGCGTTGATGCCGCTGCTGCGGAAATCGGCGGCGTCCTTCTCGCTCAAAGGCTTGCTGTAAAAACCGGGGCTGAATTCTATCTTGATCGGCGCCAACATGTCGACAACGACGCTTTCGCGCACCAGCGTGATGGCGCGCGGGCTGTAGATCTTGCCCGACCACGGGCTCACCAGCACCTTGGCCTTGGCGACGGCCGGAGCCTTCGCAATTGCGGGCACAGTCACGGCGGCAACCGCAGCCCCCAGCATCGTCCTGCGATCGATCTGCATGGCCAGCCTCCCTACTTGCACCAATTTTCTGATCAGGACGATACTAACCCAAACGGAGAAGGTCAACGACGCCGATCAGCCGCTGGCACTGTGGAGAGGCAGGCTGTTGGTGGACTTTATCTCTGACAGTGCCACCGTCGATGTCACTTCCTGGATGCCGGGCACGCGCGACAGTTTTTCGAAGAAGAAGCGTTCATAGGCGCTGATATCCTTGGCCACCACGCGCAGCAGGAAGTCCACCGAACCCATCAGGACATGGCATTCCAGCACTTCGGGAAAATCGCGGATGGCGGCTGTGAACTCCTCCAGATGGGTGCGGCCATGTGCAGACAGTTTCACTTGGGCAAATACCTGCGCCGAAAGGCCAAGCTTGTGCCTATCCAGCAACGCCACGGTACGGCGGACATAGCCGAGCGCCCTTAACCGCGCGATGCGCCGCGAAACAGGCGATTGCGACAGCCCGATCCGTTCTCCGATCTGGGTGGCCGACAGTTCGGCATTGTCTTGCAACAACGACAGGATTTTCCAGTCGAACGAGTCAAGCGGTTCAGCATTGATCATGTCAGTTTTACTCTTTTATCACATGAGATATGCGAGAATATGAGGTAAAGCGATAAAATTGCCAAGCAAAAGCGCATCTAAATTCCTAGTATCCGCCCTGTTCAACCTAATGGAGCGGACGCCATGCAACACGACGGCCAGATGATGATCCATGCCCGCACCAATGATCTCGCAGCAACCCTGGCGGTGATCCACCGCCGCTGCGCAGCCTCGGCTACCCTCTCGGTTCGGCGCTGTGGACCCGAAATGGCGCTGGAACTGCTTTGCCCGCGTCACGTGGCGCCCGATGCGGCGTTATCTATCGGCGCGGAACTGGCCAACGCGCCGATGTGCCATGAAGTCACCATCAAGATTGTGCGTCGCCGGGGCGAAGGCCGGCCCGGTGCCGGTTACCGGCAGGAGGAACTGGCCAGCTGGGCGCGCGTCCGCGACTGGAGGGCCGCGGCGTGAAACCAGGCACCGCCGCCTACCGGATCGACTTGCTGGTGGACCCGGGCCTCGCCCTGCGCGTGCTGAATCTTTTTGCCCAGCGCGGTTTGGTGCCTGATAGGCTGGACCTTGTGCGCGATGACAATACCCAATGGCTGAACCTTCGTCAGTCAGATCTATGCGTTGCTACCGCTTCGATAATTGCGGCAAAAATTGTGGCGCTTGTGGGAGTACTGGATGTGAAATGCACCTTCGACGGCGCAGCACTGAGCCAAGATTGATCCACTAGCTGTCATAAAGGGCAAATTCATCTTGTCTAAACGTCTGAATTGAAGGCGCAAAGTGGGCGAGCAGGGACCGATTGGATCACGGGCTACCCACTTTATAAGCTGGTGTTAGCGACGCGACGCCGGGACATGAGCGGCATTGAAACGTCAACTGCCGCTTCGCTTTAGGCCAGTTAAACGGTGACCATTCAGCATCGCCGCCCGAAACTTGCCATTCTGAATACGGCCCATGAACTGGCATTGGGGGAAAATCCTGCGGCGCTCGGCCCTCATTCCTAGAGATCAGCAAAAATTTCCCAATGATTTGAGTGCCCACTTTTGTCGTGTATGGCGCGCCATTCATCTCCTGCTCATATTAGCAAAGGGCGGCGTTTAGTCGCTTTGCGTATTGGGATTGCGGCTGACGCAAGGTTGATTTGCGCCCCATTCCAGTCGATCGTTACAATTGCAATGTCGCCCGAAGGCGGACGTCAATTTGCTCATGCTCATGTCGCTGCCGTCAGCCTGCCAGCGGACATTATATGCTGTAATTTGGCCAGCTTTCTTCAGCGTAGGTGAACAATCACCATTCATTCGTCATCACGCCCCATTTGGCAGCGAAATGATAAAGTTCGTGTCTAAAATGTTGAAAAGAAAACATAATATATTGATAATGAGTTCTTTTATTTGGCAGTCGCAGCATCCTTGCCTTTCTGCCACTTTCGCTAATCAGTTGTCCTCAGCCGGGACATTGATCCGCGCACGAATTTCCTTGCGTAGCACCTTGCCGACCGGGCTACGGGGCAGTTCGGGCCAAAAGGCGACGTGCTTGGGTGTTTTCACGCCGCCCAGCTGGGGTCGGCAATAATCGAGCAGTTCCTGTTCCGAAACGGCAGCACCGGGCCTGCGTTCGACCACGACCGTCACCGCTTCGCCCCAATCGGCGTCGGGCAGGCCGATCACGCCGCAATCCGCCACGGCGGGGTGGCTGTTGACCACCTGTTCGACTTCGGCCGGATAGACGTTAAAGCCGCCGGTGATGATCAGGTCCTTCTTGCGGTCGACGATGTGCAAGAAGCGATCGCCATCGACAAAGCCGATATCGCCGGTATGGATCATGCCATCGCGCAGCACTTCGGCGGTGGCGCTGTCGTTTCGGTAATAGCCGGTCATAGCCAGATCGCTTTGCACGCAGATTTCACCGGGGATACCGTCCGGCAGTATGGCGCCATCGTCGCCCTTGATGACCACCCGCGTGCCAATCGAGGGACGGCCACATGCTGACAGGCGGGCATCATCGGCAAGGCGGCCATCGACGAAATGATCTTCCGGTCGCATGAAGGTGACAAAGGTATGGCACTCGGTCTGGCCATAGCATTGCGCCATCACCGGGCCGAACAATGCCAGCGCTTGCTTCAGCCGACTCACCGACATTGGCGCGGCGCCATAGATGAAGTGGCGAAGGCTGGAGAAATCGCGGCTTTCGGCGTCCGGCAGATCGAGCAGTCGATAGATAACGGTGGGCGGCAGGAAGGTTGTCGTCACCCGCCGTTCGGCAATCAGATCGAGGAAGCGCGGCAGATCAGGGCGGGCCATCATGACGATGGTGCCGCCCTGCGCGACAATGGGCATGGCCAGCATGCCGGCAGCGTGGGTGAGCGGGGTGGCGGCGAGCAGTACCGGCGCCTCGTAGGGCATCTCGGCGAGATACTTCTCGACGAAGGCGAACACGGCGCGTTGGCTGAGCAGCACGCCCTTAGGCTCGCCGGTGGTGCCGCCGGTTTGGCCGACGAACGCCGCATCAGTGAGTGCAGCGAGGGCGCGCGGCGACTTCGCGGCGTGCCCGGCGATGAAGTCTTCCAGCGATGGGTCAGCGCCGCACGGCGTGCCCAGCGCGACGAACAGCGCCACCTTGGGCAGGCGATCACGGATCTCCGATACCAGCGCCGCCATCGCGGTATGATAGAAGAGAACGCGGACATCGACGAGATTGAGCGCGCTGGCAATCGAATGGGCCGGGTTGTGCGGATTGGCCGGCACATATGCCATGCCGGCGCCGAAGATGCCAAAGGCGGCAGTGAAGGCGACCGGATCATTGGGGCTGAGCACGGCGGCATGGCTGCCTGGGCCGAAGCCGGCGGCGCCCAGGGCGGCGGCAATGCGCTGCGCCAAGCCCAGCGCATGCGCATAGCTGGTTTCGACCCCATCAAACACCGCGAACGGGCGACCATCGCAGCGATGGGCGCCGCGTTCGAGTAGGCTGAAGACAGACATGGCTCTAGCTCCCGAGGTTGGCGAGGACGGCGCGCATCATGTCGGCCTGGCCGCGTTTGGCGGTGTTCGATAGCCCGGCGGTGAGACCGCCATCGACAACCAGGTCCTGCCCGGTGACATAGGAGGATTCATCGCTGGCGAAGAATACCGCAGCCGCTGCGATATCATCACCGTTGCCGGCGCGCCCGATGGGCATGGCCTTCGCAAAGGCGCCCTGCAACGCGGCCAGCGCGCGGTCCTGGTGGGTGGCGGGAATGCCGAGCGACTGCAGGAAGATCGGCGTGGGGATGGCGCCCGGCGACACCGTGTTTACGCGGATGCCGTGATCGGCAAGTTCCAGCGCCATGCAGCGGGTGAAGTGGCAGACCGCGGCCTTGAGTGCGCTGTAGACCGAGGGCGATGAATTGGCCCGGTGCGCGGCGGTCGAGCCATTGTTGAGGATGGAGCCACCGCCCTGCACCTGCATCACAGCGGCGACATGCTTGGTCATCAGCACGACGCTGCCAAAGATCGCCATGGAGGCATTGGTGATATCTTCGGCCGGAAGCGCTGTCACCGGGGTGTCGCGCAAGGCTGGGGCGGCGTTGTTGAACAGGAAATCAATCCGCCCACCGCCGAGCGCCTGCGCGGCCTGGACCAACGCGATCACGTCGGCCTCATCGGTCACATCGGCGCGCATGAAGCGTGCGCCTGCGCTAATATCGGCGGCCACGGCTTCGCCAGCCTCCGCAGAGCGACCGCAGAACAGCACCTTCGCGCCTTCGGCGACAAAGCGCCGGACGACGTTGATGCCCATGCCGGAGGTCGCCCCGGTGATCAATGCCGTCTTGCCGGCCAATCGCTGTGTCATGACACAAGCTCCCTTCAAAAGACGGACGGGAGGCCAACGCCCGGCACGTCCACTTGCACCGTAAACAGCCGCCCGGTCGGATTGCCCGCCATCACCGATCGGTCATAGCTGTCGGACGCGGTGATCAGCAGCGTCCGGCCATCGGTGCCGCCCAGGGCGACGGCGGTGGCCAAGGTGGTGCCCATGTCGACTTCTTCCAGCACGGCGCCGCCTTCGGCGACCCGAACGACGCGGCCGTGCACCGCGACCCAGACGGCGCCGCTGGCATCGAGGCACATGCCGTCGGGTATCTCGCCCGGCAGCGCGGCAAAGCAGGTGCGCTCGCCGAGCGTGCCATTGGCGGCCAGCGCGAAGGCGTGGATGCATTGATCGAGCGAGTCCGCCACCAGCAGACGTTTGCCGTCGGGCGTTATCACCATGCCGTTGGGGAAGGTCACTGCGTCGGTCGCCACAGAAACCTGGCCATCGGCGTCGACGCGGGCAAGTACGCTGGGCTGGGCGGGGATCTCGCCGCGGGCATAGGCGACGAAATCGAAGCTGACGGTGTCGATGAAGCAGACGCCGGAGGATGTGCGGATCATGTCGTTGATGCCGTAGGGCGCGATTTCAGCGAGTGAGGCGATTATCGCGGGCACGGCATCGGGTTGATCAAGATGCACCCGCACGAGGCTGCGACTGCGCGCGTTCGTGACCAGCAGCGTGGAATCGCTTTCAAAGGCGGTGCCCGACACCCAGTCCGGGCCCTGGTAGACTTGGCTGCGCTGGCCATCGGTCGAAACCGCGAACACCTGCCCGCGATCGATGTCGCTGACGAAAAACTGCCCGCGGCCGGCGTGCCAGCGCGGCGCTTCGGGAAACAGATAGGTTTCGGCAAAAAGGGTGGGGATGTGCTTCATGGTCTGTGCCCTCAGTGTTGGCGCTGGAGGATGGTGACGACGGCGGCGCCTTCTTCGATGCCGAGCAGGCCGCCGCTGTTTTCCTGGAGCGCGGTGCGCGCGCCGCTGACCTGGCGGACACCTGCGACGCCGCGCAGTTGCTGGGTCAATTCATAAATCTGGCCAAGGCCGGTGGCGCCAATCGGATGGCCCTTGGATTCCAGCCCGCCCGAGGGATTAACCGGGATGCGCCCGCCGATCCGCGTTTCGCCACGCTCTGCCAGTGGGCCGCCGTCACCCATAGTGCAAAAGCCAAGCAGTTCGGTCATGAAGATCTCCCCGAACGCGGCGGCATCATGGACTTCGGCAACATCGATATCGCCAGGGCCGAGCCCAGCGCGATCATATGCGGTGAGCGCCGCCCGCCGCGCGACATGGGCATCGAATTCAGCGAAGTCGCGTGTCGTCGCTGAGGTCAGTTCGCAGGCCTTGATTAGGATGGACGGCGCCTGGCCCTGCAGCTTCTTCAGCCCGGCGTTGGTACATAGCAGCACCGCCGCCGCGCCGTCAGACAGTGGCGAGCACATGGCCACGGTGAGCGGATAGCCCAACGGCCGCGAGGCCAGCACCTCGTCGATGCTCATCGCCTTGCGGAAATGGCACTTTTCATTGTGGATCGAATGATCATGGTTCTTGGCCGCCACTATCGCAAGCTGGCGCTGCGTGGTGCCAAAGCGGGCCATATGAGCGCGGCACAGCGCGGCATAGATATCCATGAAACGGGTACGATGGCCGTCGCCTGAGGGGCCATCGATGGCAGCGCCCAATCGCAGCAGATCGTTCAGCGCTTCGTCGCCAGCGCTCACGTCCATGCCGCCTTCAAAGGCGCGCATGACGGTGGCGCGCTGCGCTTCGGCGGCGAACACCATTTTTTCAACGCCCACGGCCAACACGATTTCGGCGGCGCCAGAGCGCAGATGCTGGCAGGCCAGCCACAGCGCGGTCGATCCGGACGCGCAGGCGTTTTCGACGTTAATGACCGGCACGCCTTCGACACCGGCGTGGCGCAGTGCGATCTGGCCGGCTATCGACAGCTGGCCTTCGAGCAGGCCCTGCATTGTGTTGGAGAAATAGGCCGCCTGCACGGCGCAGGGTGTGGCGCCGGCATCGGCTAGGCAGGCCGCCACGGCTTCGGCGGTCAGCGATTTGACCGTAGCGCCGGGGTTTGGGCCGAACTTGGTCATCGCGACGCCTGCGACATGGATGGTCGTCATCTGCTGCGGTTCCTCAAACAGGCCATCGCGTCTGCGTGAGCAGCGTGGGGCTGGTGATATTTTGCGGCACAATTGCTACCTTTGGGCAGGCCCAGCACCGGCAGGCTGCGGGCAATGCCGCCGGAAAGCATGCCGACCCCGTCGAAGCTCCGGACCTGATCGTACTTCACATAGGCGATGGCGGCGCCATCAATGTCCCAACCCCGGTCAACGAAGCCGATGATAGCCATCGGTCATGCTCCTTCAGTGGCGGCCAAGATCGGCGGCGAACACCACCGGCCCGTGCCAGTGTTGAGCCAATTCCGCCTGCGCCGCCGCCATGCGGGCGGGCGAGATGCCGATGTGCGTGAAGACGATCCGACCAACGCCGGCCGTCTGCGCCAGTTGGCCGGCAGCTGCGGGGCTGAGGTGATGCTGGGCGAAATGTGCCTTGGCCGCTGTGAAGAAGGCTTCCGGCGCTGCGGGCCGGCTGGCGCGTATCGTCGCTACTGCCGCATCGAGATCAAGGATGGAGGCCACCAGCACATCTGCACCCTGCGCTAGGGCCGTCACCGCCGCGCTTGGCCCGGTATCGCCGGTAATAACGATACTGCGACTGGGAAGGTCGAAGCGCAACGACAACGATTGGCCCTGCGCCGGATCGGGCACATCCTTACCCGACAAATAATGGCTGTTGGCTACCGCCCGCACGCGCACGCCGGCAATATTGATGTCGGCCCCGTTGCTGATTTCTTCTACCATAACGCCGTCGGCCGGATCGCGCGCTGGCTGGCCGGGCAGCACCGGGCTGGTGATGGCAAGCGGCGCCAATGCGGCCAGCAGCCCGACCACCACCGCCCTTGTGCCAGGCGGGCCGTGAATGGTGATCGGCGGGTCCATCAGCTGGTAGCGCCGGGCCAGCAGGGCGAACAGCCCGCCGACATGATCGGCATGGATGTGGGTGATCACCACGTGGCGCAGCGGTACTGCGTCAATGCCCGCCCGCGCCATCTGGTCGGTCACGCCGTCGCCGGCATCGATTAGCACCATCGCGCCCGGCCAGCGCAGCAGCGTCGCCGGTTGGGCCCTTTCCGCGTTGGCCATGGGGCCGGCGGCGGTGCCCAACGTGACCACCTGCTGTGCATGCGTGGTAGCCGGCACCAGCAGCAAGGCTGCGATGGCGGCCCGTGCAACAAGAGACATGCCCATGGTTGGCTCCTCTATGCCGACGTGCGCGTCAGAAGCCGTAGCGCAGGGTGACGCCCAGCTGGCGCGGAGCAGCCAGATAGTTCTGGAAACCTGACGTCGTGCCGAAGAGGCTGAGCACGCCGGCTTGTTGCACCACCGTGGTATCGAACAGGTTGGTCGCCCACAGTGAGGCGTCGATGCCGTTGTCGAGGCGCAGGCCTACTCGCAGGTTGACCAGCGCGTATGCGTTCTGGACGTTGCGGGGATCAAGGCTGGCGTTGTTGACGTTGACCTGGCTCTGCCAGTTCACATCCGTTCGGGCATAAAGCGCGCCGAGCGAGGTGGATTTTTCATATTGCAGCGCCCCTGTGACCCGCAGTTCGGGCGCCAGCGGCAGACGCTTGCCTGAAAGATCGCAGCTGGTGAAAGCGCCATTGGCACCACGGTTTGCATCCGGGGCACGCCCAAACCAGCACGCGCCGCCGGTGTAGCGACGGAATTTTGCATCGATCCATGCGCCACCAAGGTTCATGGTCAGGCCACGGGCAAGGCGGAACGTACCTTCGGCTTCCAGACCGGTCACGCGGACCTTTTCGGCATTGTTGACCAGATATTGCAGCCCGACGAAGCCGGCGTTCTGATAATTGTTGTAATCCGAACGGAACAGGCTGACCGCGATGCGGGCGCGGCGATCAGCAAAATCGAACTTCCCGCCCACTTCCCAATTATCAACCGTCTCGGCACCAAACCCGCGCAGTGCTGGCACGGCGTTGCCAAAGGCGATGTTGTGGCCGCCGGCCTTCGATCCGCGGGCATAGGTGGCATAGATCAGGCTGTCGTCGTCGGGCGTGATGTTCGCGGTGACATTCCAGGTGACATCATCGTCCTTCACCGGTGCCAGCGGCCCATTGATCGGCACGCCGGCCGGGAAGGTGGCGCTGGGCACGAGGCTCAGCGTGAGAAGGTTGACCCCGGCCAGCGGATTACCGGCGGGCAAGCCTGGATTGGGCGTGAAGATGGCACGGTTGTTGATGGAAGCGGTCTTGGTTTCAGTCTGCCAGCGCAGGCCGCCCGTCAGCGCAAACATCGGACTGAAACGGTAAGTTGCCTGACCAAACAAGGCGAAATACTCGGAATTGGCGCGGGAATCGAGGAAGCCCCGATCGCCTGGTTGGCCAAAGACGACCTGCGGCGGCAGCAGCGGAGACAGCGGGAACAGCCCCGCCGCCGGCTGCAATTCAAACATGGAGGTACGGCCACGGTCGCCGCGTTCAAAGCTGCTATTCAGGTAATAGGCGCCGACTAGCCATTCAAAGTTGCGACCGGTTGGCGAGACCAGGCGCACTTCTTGCGTGAAGGTTTCGCCGGCTTGGGTATCGCGGAAGGTGACCAGCGGCAGCGACACCTGGTCGATGTCGGTGGCGAGCAGGCCGCTGCGATATTGCGACCAGGCGGTGATGGAGGTGAGAGTAACTCCGCCCAGTTCGGCATTGAAAGTCGCCGACAGCATATCGTTGACGCTGTTTGAGCGGTTGGGGTCGGTGGTGCAGATTACCCGGTTGCGCGGATCATTGTCCGGGCAAGCGGTTACACCAAAGCGGGCATTCAGCGCGGCATTGTTGTCTAGTGCGAAGCTGGGTTCGGCGGGCGTGCCGCGGAACAGATCGGGGTTGGTGCCGTTGCTGTCGAGCACCTCGCTGCGTGCGCCGGTGAGGTTCAAGGTGATTTTTTCCGAAAGATCGAACTCCAGTTGGCCGCGCACGGCATAGCGGCGCATCTCATTGGCCTGTTCGGCACCGGGTGCGAGGTTGAGCAAGCTGGCACCGGCATCATAATAGACCGCCGTGACCCGGCCGCGCACGCCCTTGGCCAAGGCACCCGTAACCGAACCCGCCATGCGCCATGCAAAGGCGGTGCGGCCACCTTCGATAATGCCGGCGGTTGCTTCCAGACGGGCGCCGAATTCATCGGACGGACGGGCCGAAACGACGCTGATCACGCCGGCGGTGGCGTTCTTGCCATAGAGGGTGGATTGTGGGCCCTTCAGCACTTCAACACGCTCGATATCCACGAGGTCTTCGACCCCAAGGCCCGAACGCGGCATGTAAACGCCGTCGATGAACAGAGCGACGCTGGGTTCGAAGGTTGGGATATTGGGATCGGTGCCAAGACCGCGAATGCGATAGCTTTGGGCCAACGGCTGGTTGTTTGCGATCAATTGCAGCGAAGGCACCAACGCGGCCACGCCTTCTATGCCGATTGCACCGGCATCGCGCAGCGTGGCACCCGAGATAGCCGAAATGGCCATCGGCACATCTTGCAGCGACTGCTCGCGCCGCTGAGCAGTGACTACGATTTCCTCCACCTCGTCGGTGGCGGCAGCGGCAGCCGTTGGTGCCGCCGGCTGTGCTAAGGCAGGGCTCGCCAGAAAGGCCACCATGAGGGCAAGACGGCTGGTGTGCGAGCCGGTAGTGAATGGCAGTGACATGAACAATCCTTCCCCGTTCCCACCTTTGCGGCAGGTTGTGGCAATCTGGTTTTTGCAAGACGGCTAGGCGGAAATGATCAGGGGCCGGCGCCGTCGGGCCGACCCAGTTGGTGCAGTAAAAGCCGGGTTACGTTGAACAACATTTCGCGAAAATCGCGGCGGTCGAAGCGCACAGTTTCCAGTTGCTGTTCGGCGTGGATACCGATCATCATCGACAGGATGGCGGCCCCCGCCACATAAGTACGCTGGCCGCCTACACCGCTATCGCGTTCCAGTTCGGCTGCAATCAGCTGGCGGATATGCTCGTGAAAGGCGGCATAAACGGGCTTGATGGTGGAATTTTCGCCGAACTCCGCCAGCATGCGAGCCATGAACTCGGCTGTCGGGTGATCATCGAAGGCGCGGTCCAGCCGCTCCAGCAATTGCAGCGTGCCCGACGTGTCGGCCGGCACAAGATTGGTACTGGCGCGGGCAAGGGCGTCTTCCAGACACGCTTCGAGCAGGCCGGCTTTTGTCTTGAAATGGAAGAAGATCGTGGCCTGGCTGTAGCCGGCATGTTCAGCGATTTGTTCGGTGCCAGTACGGGCAAAGCCTTGGCGCCCGAACATCAACGTGGCCGCGTCGAGGATCTTCCGGCGCGCTTCGGCCGTGTTTTTCGTCACGCCTTTGACCCTGCCCTTTGGGGGCACAGGAGGGCTTCGATCTGATTGTTTGATTCTCCCCATACGTGAACCATCTCATATCGAGCGGATTTGAGCAATGACTTAATTGAGTTTTGACTCAGATAAATTCAAATACTGACCGGTGAGCAGGAAATGCGATCAAACATCTGATATACAGAGCAAATAACTAGAAAAACAAACTGGCGATAGTGATCTTCCACGCGTTCATCGCCTTGCTGCCGGCGCACAATCCAGTCCCTTCAATGCACTCTCTCCAACGAACTGACCCGTTCAAACGAATCGCTGTGGCGCCAAGCATGAATGCCGCCTCTGCCAACCTAGGCTGGTGCGCCTTTAGCAAAAAGCATCGCAGGCGGTTTGCCTGGAGATGAGGCACACTCAAAAAGATCCAATGCCTCCCGGATCAGTCCGCAGCCAGGACGGCTGCGCTTGCGTCTCTGCCAATTGTTGGCGGTCTGTCCGTCAGATCAAAGCAAAGCATCATACTCTGTGGCCATTCAGGCCACAGGAGGCACGAAATGGGACATTCGGTTCTAGACCTGGCCACCGAACCGTGTCGGCTGTGGGACGCAGATCGAACTGTTGGGACCAAACGCCCGCTGAAGCCACGGACATTTTGGCAATAAGCTTCGACCTCAATGAACACCGGTGCCTACGCGACCGCGCAGTTTTCGACCTAGCTATCGACAGCAAGCTGCGCGGTTGCAAAGTGGTTAAGCTGAAGATCAGCAATTTTATCGTCGGCGGGTCCATACGCAATCTCCCCACGGTGATTCAGCAAAAGACTGGCAAGTCTGTGCAATTCGAGCTGGGCAAGGATGTTCGCGAAAGCCTGCTCATCTGGCTCAACTGTAGAGCTGGCGGCGTGGGGGAATTCATCTTTCCGAGCCGCATCGACCGCACAGGCCATATGAGCACCCGTCAATATGCTCGCGTCGTTGACGAATGGGTTGGTGAGATCGACCTGAATGACCACGAATACGGCACCCATTCACTGCGGCGGACCAAAGCGGCACTGATCTACAAAGACACCGGCAATCTGCGCGCTGTCCAGACCCTGCTCGGCCACACGAAGATCGAAACGACGGTGCGCTACCTGAGTGTCGATATTGATAACATACTGACGCTGTCTGAGCGAACTGAGATCTGAGTAGGAAGCCGCAGGCGGGGAATGGCAACTAAGGCGAACTGGCAATGCCAAACCCGCCTGTCGGCTGTAAATGGGCAGTAAGGAGACGGTACGGTTTCGGATGGTCAGGGCCGGCAAGCACCTCGTCAGCAGCCAACCCAACATATGCCCTTCCGATTAACTGAGTAGATTGACGCGGAACGGATGGTCGGTCGTGAGAGCTTCCACCTGCTCGACTGCCCCGACCCAGGCTCGCTCAGCGCGGCCCCTTGCCCACGCGGGGGATGAGATTGGGGTCGGGGTTGGTGTCGCCACGGCGCGGGCAGATCGCGCCGATCTCGGCCCGCCGCTGGGCCAGATAGACTTCGCGCACGGCGAAGTAGGGATCGCCGCTTTCGTTGCGGATACGCTCGAGCTGGCTGTCGATCTCGACCCGGTCGGTCAAAGCATCGACGACGCCGAGCACCACGTTCACTTTGCCGTCATCGAACGGCTTGCCCACCACCGTGGGCAGGACCGCCTTATCCAGCCCAAGGCCGAAGAGATCGCGCAAGGTGGTGGGGCCGACGAGCGGAAGAAAGAAATAGGGGCCATTGCCGACGCCGTAGCAGGCAAATGTGTTGGCGAAGCTGTTGGGCCGGTAAGCTAGGTTGAACGGCTTGCGCCGCGCCATGTCGAACACTCCGGCAACGCCCATGGTCGAGTTGATCCCGAATCGTGCTGCTGACTTGGCCGCGCGCCCGATCTTGAGCTGCAGGATGTAATTGAGGAAGCCGGCCGGCTCGTCGAGGTTGCGCAACACGTTGCGCAGGCCGTTGCGGATGGGCTTGGGGACGACCGAGGCGTATCCCAGCGCGACCGGTGCGACGACCGCTTTGTCGATCGCCTGAATGGCCGCGAACGACTGTGCGTTGAGCTCGACAAGCGGATCAATCCGCGCAGATTGGCGCGCGGTAACGATGATCTCTTTGCCCTCCTCTGGGGCAGTACCGGTGGTCGAGCCAAGGCTGACCGGTGTGCCGTCGGCCTTGGTGAGTTGGGCCGTCGCTGCGTCCTGAGTGGTGTCACCGACGAAGGTAGGAACGGCCACTTCGACCGGCGGCTGGGTAGCAGGCAGCGGCGCCGACCGCTCGGGCGCGGTGGCAGAAGGCTGGCTCTCCTGCGCGGTAAGTGCCGCGGCAGGGGTCGCTGCCTGGGTGCCGGCGGAAAGGGCAGCGGCGGCGAGTGCGCCAACTGCGATCACGCCCATGCGCTGGGCCGCTGCTGGGCACCGTGCGCAATCATGCGTTCTCTCCTGTGCACCGCCGCTGTCGGGCAGCGCCATTGCCGGAGAGCATGATCGACTTCACGCAGTCGATCATTGTCAGCATCAAAGCCCCGGTTCCGGGCGCAAGCTCCTTAGCCCCATTGGCAGTCATGCCGGATAGCCCAATTGTCCGCGACTTGGACCTGAGTTCGACCGTATTCCGCAGGAGGGCCTTGCTGGCGCTGACGGACACCACCTCGCTGCGCTGAGGCAATCCATCAACCGCGGTCTTCACAATGGTCTCATGATGTTGGGATCCGTGAAGGGTCGCCTTCCAGTCGCCCACCAAGAGCAGGCGTGCCCAATTGCCTGACCGGTATAAGCGAGAGTGATTCGACATCGCCATCACGCTACCACATGAGCGGGCTAAAGGCTTTGGCAGATTGAATTTTTCGTAGCTAGGCCGCTTGGCTTCGCGTACTCCCGCTAGAGATACACTGCCCTTCAGCGCCCCGATGCTGGCGAGAGGACGACGTTGGCCGTGGCATCGACAAGAACTACTCAGGCGATCTTGATCATTGCCACTCCGCCGCCGTAGCACCGGCCATCGGCTGCGAAATCTTCGGCCTGTTCGACCGAATTCACCATCTGCTACACCGGGGTCGGCCGGAATTGCAGAGGAAAGGTTTTGCTACAGTCGGTCTACCGGGGCTTGGCCGCCGTCAATTGCGGCTTGTGAAAAAGGCGCGCTGGCGCTTCAGAACGACCGATATGATGGCGCACAGCCTATCGGGAGACGCAATTCCTCCGAACAAAGTTGTTATTGGCGGTGCTAATTGCCTTGCGTGATCAAATGGCGGCGAAACCGCTGCAGCTTTGCGCCTTCACAATCGCCGTTGGCCAGCTGCTAGCGTACTCTTGATTACCAGGCCAGAAGCAACAAACATGCTCCCACAGCGCCGCCTTCCGGCGATTAGCTGCGTTAGCCCAAGTAAGCACCGCGCCTGATACAGACGTACGGGGCTACGGCGCTCTCTGTCTGAAAAAATCAACCATCCGGGGACCGGGCTTCAATGCCGTTCACTCATGACTTTGCGAGAGCATCCGCTGCGGTGCACAAGCATGGCGGCGATACGGCGAAGCAAGCCCCTTGCCTCGCCTTCCGCGCAAGGCATTATGCTCCGCATCCGTAGGGAGACGGCGAGATGCTGAAGATCGGGGCGTTGATGGCGTTGGCGCTGGCAGTACCGGCGGCGGCTGGCCCATTTCGGGTGACGTTGGGGCATGGCCAGCCGCAAGCCGCTTACAACGGCCGGGTGCTGCTGGTGCTGACCAAGGATGGCGCCAGTGAGCCACGTTTTCAGGCCAACCGCAGCAACACATCTGCACAAGTGTTCGGCGTGGATGCAGAGGCGATGCGCGCAGGGCAATCGGTCACCATTGACGGTACAGTGACTGGCTATCCCTTGGAGACGATGGACCAAATCCCGAAGGGCCGCTATTTCATCCAAGCGGTCCTACATAAATACGACACGTTCAAATTGGCCAATGGCAAGACGGTCAAGCTGCCAGCGGCGCGAGGCGCGGGGCAGAACTGGCGCAAGGAGCCGGGCAATCTGGTCAGCGCGGTCAAGCAGATCGACTATGATCCGGTAGCCGGAGCACCGATCGATCTGATGCTCGACAAGGCGCTGCCGGACATCGCGCCGCCAGCGGATACCGAGTTCGTGCGGCGCTTCAGTTTCAAAAGCCCAAGCCTCTCGAAATTTTGGGGCCGCGACACATTTCTCAACGCTTATGTGTTGGTGCCACCCGATTTTGATGCCCACCCCGAAGCGCGCTTTCCGGTGATGATCAATCACGGGCATTTTCCGGAAGGCTTCAGCGGCATCCGGACCACACCGCCTGATACCGATCTGGTGTGCGAGCCGAATGCGCGGTTCAATGATCCCTGCTACAACCGAGTAGAGCAGCAGGAAGCCTATGATTTCTACAAGATGTGGATTTCACCTGAATTTCCACGCTTCCTGGTGGTGGAGATCGACCACAGCAATCCCTATTTCGACGACAGCTACGCCGTAAACTCGGCCAATCTTGGGCCCTATGGCGATGCTATCCAACATGAATTCATCCCGGCGTTGGAGAAAAAGTTCCGGGGCATCGGCGCGGGCTGGGCGCGCTTCACCTACGGCGGCTCGACCGGCGGCTGGGAAGCGCTGGCCGTGCAGGTGTTTTATCCCGATGAATATAATGGCGCCTTCGCTGCTTGTCCCGACAGCATCGACTTCCGGCAGACCAAGATTGTCAACATCTATGATGATGACAACGCCTTCTGGAAGCAGGGACGGTTTGGGAGGGTGCCGCGGTTCGTCAACCGCAACTATCTGGGCCATGCCAACTGGACCAACGAAATGGAGAACCGTTATGAGCGGGTGATCGGATCGAAGTCGCGCTCGGGCGGACAGTGGGACATTTGGGATGCGGTTTATTCACCGATGGGCGATGATGGGTATCCCAAGCCGATTTGGGACAAGACCACCGGCGTGATCGACAAGACCGTTGCAGCGCACTGGCGCGAGAATTATGACCTGCGTCACATACTGCAGCGCGACTGGGCCAAGCTGGGACCCAATCTGCAGGGCAAGATCCATATCTACGTAGGCGATATGGACAATTTCTACCTGAACAATGCCGTTTATCTAATGGAAGATTTCCTCACCAAGGCCGACCCGCCATACCAAGGCGAGGTGACCTATGGCGACCGCGCTGAGCATTGCTGGAACGGCGACCAGACTTTACCCAATGCCATCAGCCGG
The DNA here is from genome assembly GCA_943369475.1 of Sphingomonas paucimobilis. GTDB lineage: Bacteria > Pseudomonadota > Alphaproteobacteria > Sphingomonadales > Sphingomonadaceae > Sandarakinorhabdus > Sandarakinorhabdus paucimobilis_A. The sequence continues at coordinate 32,414 of CALRNJ020000008.1, forward strand.
TTACGCTACAACAGCATGTATGTGCCGAAAATCCTCGAGCGAATGCAGAAGTCCGCACCGAAAGGCGCTGACATGACCAGCTGGCGCTATCCCTGAGCGAGGTTGGCAGCCGGCGTGTGATGATCAGGAGAACGGCTCGTCCAGGCTCTTGGGTGGGGTAGAGAACCAGCGCGGCCCGGCTTCGGTCATGTAAAAGCAATCTTCTATGCGCACGCCGTAGCTGCCGGGCACATAGAGCCCCGGCTCGTTGGAGAAGCACATGCCGGAAGCCAGCGCTGTTGCCTCGCCATGCACGAGGTTGACCGGTTCGTGGACATCCATGCCGATACCGTGGCCAGTGCGGTGCGACAGACCAGGCAGCTTGTAGCCGGGGCCATAGCCGAGCGATTCATAGACGGCGCGGACTGCATCATCGACGCGGCCCGCCGGCGCGCCGACCTGCGCCGCCGCCATCGCGGCCTCCTGCCCACGGCGAACATGGTCGAACAGGCGCCGCTGGCTGACATCGGGGCTGCCGTAGACGAGAGTGCGGGAAATGTCGGCGTGATAGCCGTCGACCGTACAGCCACAGTCCATCAGGATGACTGAGCCCTCGCGCACCAGCTGGCGCTCCTTTGACCCGTGGGGAAGCGCACTGCCTTCGTTCAGCTGGATGCCGCCAGAAGGCGTCTGGCCGCCGAGGCGGGTGATTTCGGCCGCCATGATTGCGAATATGTCTGGGCCGGACATGCCGGTTTCGATCCGGGGAGCCGTGGCGCGATAGGCGGCGATGGTAATGTCGGAAGCACGCTGCATCAGCGCGATCTCGGCCGGGGATTTCACCATGCGGCAGGCATTGACCAGCGCGGCGCCGGTCCGGACGGCGACACCGGGGAGCGCGCGCTGCAAACCGTCGATGGCGAAGTGGCGGACGGTCTCCTCGATGGCAATGAGGCGGCTCGCAAGCTTGCGCTCCTTCAGCCATCCGGCGACCAGCGCGTGCGGGCTTTCGTCTTCCTGCCAGACCCGGACGTCACCGGGGACGGCCAGCATCTCACGGATGGACGGTTCCTCGAAGAAGGGCGTGACCACGCACAATGGCCCTTCGGCGGGAATCAGCGCTGCCGTCAGCCGCTCGCTGCGCCACCAGTTGATGCCGGTGAAATAGCGCAGGGACGACCCGGCCTCGACAAAGAGAGCGCCGTAGCCGGCCTGCTGCATCATCGACTGGACCCTGGCCATGCGGGCAAGGCGTTCTGAAGTGCTGATTGGCGCGGCGGCAGCGATGGGAGTGTTGGCTGGAACACTGCCGATGCCGGCGTAGGCGGTGCCGGGGGCCGGAAGCGCGGCTAGTGCGGCGCCGTAGGCAATCAGTTGGCGGCGATCGATGCGTGACATGGGCGGTCTCCTCAGGGCTTCATCTGTGAAAGGTCGCGGAGCAACTCTTCCCAGATCAGGAGTTTCTTGTCGAACGACTTGAGCATCAGCCACTCGTTGGCGCCAGGGTCGAGTAAATCGATGAAGCGGCTCACGGCGAGGCTATCTTCACCATAAGCAGGAATGCTTGTGGCGCCCGCGGTCTGCGGCAGCGCAATGATGGCAGGGTGGCCTTCAACGTGCTCGGCCCGGGTAGCCAAATGAGCCGGGATGGGCGAGCGAGGAACAACTACAGTTTCCACGTAAGCTAGCGATGGATAACACTCCGGTTGTATACGCTGAACGATCATGCCGTCTGAAATCTGCCTGTTCGCCACCGACCCATGAGCAGCTGTTTGGGGAACAATCCTGCGACGCGCTGCCCTTATCCCTGGAGATTAGCAAAAATTTCCCAATGATTTGAATGCCCATTTTGTCGTGCATGGCGCGCCATTTCCTGTCGCGCAGGACGCAAGACGCCGGTTGGTGCACGCGCTTCATCGGCGGCACGGCCGCTGTCAAACTCCTCTTCGCCTGCCTGCCGTGGAAGTACCAGTCGATGCGCGTCGTATTGCTCGCTGCCATGTTCGCGAGCCCGCTCGCCGCGCAGAAGGCCGTGGTGACCACTGCGTCGAGCGCCAAACGCCGATCTACCCGATCTGCCGACCAAATCGAACTTTGCCTCCACGGTGCCGAACGGCCCTTTCCAGATCGAGGCCGATGGCTTCATCTGGATGGCGAGCAGCAGCGGCGGCGCACGCGGCGACCGGCTAATGTTCGCCAATCCCACCTTCAAATATGGCTTGAGCGATAGCAGCGACATCCGGATCAACTGGGTTCTCTTCACCCGCATCCGCATCCGCATCCGCATCCGCATTCGCATCTGCAGCCATGACGCAAGCGGGCAGGTATCCAGGCTGTCCGGCACGAGCGACATCAGCCTGCGTTTCAAGTAGCGCCGGACCAGCGCCGATGACGATCTCCAGCTGGCGATTCAGCCCTTCATCAAGCTGCAGACGCCGCGGGCCGGCATCTCCAATGGCAAGTTGAAAGGCGGCGTGGCGGTGCCGATCAACATCAGTGTGCCCGGCGGCTGGACGCTATCACTAGCCAGACTGCCGCAGCCCACTTTGCAGTTCGATATCGACGCCATGTCGAACCCAACCGCAATACGCCCGATCTGGTTGCCTTCTTTGGCATTTCCAACCGATTCCGCGCGGTTCCCCAAGGCCCGGCTTCGCCGGGACCCGTATGCCTCGAGCTAGCGGCTGGCCGGTGCAAACAGCTTCTGCACTTCGGGGTTTTCCTCCACGGTCTGCACCATGGCGGGCGTCAGCTTCATGGCGGGGGCGGCCTGTTCGAAAGCATAGCCCAACGCCAGCAGCCGCGCATCGCTCCACGCCGTGCCGATGAAGCTCAGCCCCACCGGCAGGCCGCGCACGCCGCCCATCGGCACGGTGAGATGCGGATAGCCGGCCACCGCCGCAAGGCCGCCGGCGCCGCCGCCCGGCGATTGATCGGCGTTGACCGAATCGATGAACCAGGCCGGCGCGGTGGTGGGGGCGACCAGCACCTCAACCTTGGCATCCGTCAGCATCTTGTCGATGCCTTCCTTGCCGGCAAGGCGCAGCGAGGTTTCGCGCGCCTTGAGGTACGCCGGATCAGTCAGGCCCTTGGTGGCTTCCGCCTTCTCGAAGATATCCTGCCCGAACAGGCCCATTTCGGCGGCGGCATTGATCTTGTTGAAGGCGATCAGATCCGCCAGCGTGCGCGGCTTCACGTTAGCCGGCGTGGTGGCGAGATAGGCGGCCATGTCAGCCTTCAGTTCGGTTAGCAGCACCTGAAACTCGTTCGGCCCGATCTCGCGGCGGTTGGGCGCGGATGTGATGTCCACTAGCACGGCGCCTTGCGTCTTTAGCACGGCCAGCGCCGCTTCGAACCGGGCATCGACGCCGGTGTGCCAGCCGGTGGCCCAACGCAGCACGCCGATGCGGGCGCCCTTCAACGCATCGGACTTCAGCGCGGCTGCATAGTCCTGTTTGCGGGCGTCGGCGTCCTTAGTAGCCGGATCGGCCGGGTCGCTGCCGGCCATGACGGTGAGCAAACGCGCCGCCAGCGTCACGTCGCGGGTCATCGGCCCGGCGGTGTCCTGGCTATGGCTGATCGGCACCACATGCGTGCGGGACACGAGACCCACCGTGGGCTTGATACCCACGATGCCGTTCATCGCTGCCGGGCAGGTGACGCTGCCATCGGTTTCGGTGCCGATCGCAGCATCAACCATCTGCGCCGCCACCGCCGCGCCGCTGCCTGATGACGATCCACAGGTGTTGCGCGACAGCGCGTGCGGGTTGCGCGTCTGGCCGCCAACTGCGCTCCAGCCCGAGATCGAGGCATCGGCCCGGATGTTTGCCCATTCCGAAAGATTGGTCTTGCCCAGCAGAACGGCGCCGGCGCCGCGCAGGCGGGCCAGGAACGGCGCATCCCGGCCAGTCACATTGTCTTTCAGTGCCAGGCTGCCGGCCGTGGTGGGCAGTGGCCCTGCCATGTCGACATTGTCCTTCACAAGGATCGGCAGGCCATACAGGGGGCCGCGCGCCTTCCTCTGGCGATCCAGCGCCTTGGCCTGATCAAGCGCGGTCGGGTCTAGCGCGATCACTGCGTTCAACTTGGGGTTCAGCGACTTGATGCGGGTGATTGCAGCGGCGGTGTTGGCTTCCGCCACGCCCACTAGTTGCGCGTCGACAACGCCCGCCTGCATCATCAAGCCGCCCGCCATCATCAGAATTGCCCGCATCTGCATAACAGTCCCTGTTGCCAATGTTTAACGCTGTGCTGTTGCGCGCCGTGGCATGATTTGCAACTGCGGCACAACCGACTAACGATGCTGCACATGCGAAGAATGGGGATAGAGCGGTTGCACGCGGGTGATGTGGACAGAATGGGACAAGGCCGGCGATGAACGCGCCCGGCCCGCATACGGCTGACGTAGATCCCGTCGCGCGTATCGCGGCGTTGGAACAGGCGCGTGCCGTGGCCGAAGCGGCCAACCAGGCCAAGACGCAATTCCTGATGGGCCTGTCCCACGAAATCCGCACGCCGTTGAATGCCATCCACGGTTATGCCCAACTGCTGGAACGTGGCGCCGCCATAACGCCCACCGAAGCCGGGCGCATCATCCGCCGCAGTTCCGAACATCTGGCGGATCTGGTTGAGGGTCTGCTCGATATTAGCCGCATCGAATCCGGCGTTATGAAGTTGAACCGCGAGACGGTGGCACTGCGTGCGCTGGTGGAGCAGGTTGCAGCGATGTTCCGCATCGAAGCGCAGAACAAGGGCCTGGAATTCGTCTTCAGCCTGCCGCCCAACCTGCCAACGTGGGTGCTGGCCGATGAACGAAGGCTGCGGCAGGTGCTGATAAACCTGCTGTCCAACGCCATCAAGTATACCGAAACTGGCCGGGTGACCTTGTCAGTGCGCTATCGTTCGATGGTGGCAGAATTCGAAGTGGCCGATACCGGCATCGGCATCGTGCCCGCAGATATCGAACGCATTTTCCAGCCGTTTGATCGCGGCGGTGGCCGTGCATCTGGTGTGGCGCCGGGCATTGGCCTGGGCCTGTCGCTGTCGCGCATGCTGGCGCAGATCATGGGCGGCGAGATCGGGGTGAAAAGCGAGCCCGGTGCCGGCAGTCGTTTCCTGCTGCGCCTGTTGTTGCCGCAGCCCAATGCGGCCCCGCCTGATGATCAGGCCCGTGGCCTGCCGATCGCTTACGAAGGTCGCCGCCGCACCATATTGACCATTGATGATGACCCCGGCCAATTGGCGCTGTGGCAGGAATTGTTGCGCCCCATTGGATTCAACCTGTTTGTGGCCGGATCGGGCGGTGCTGGGCTGTCGCTGGCGGAACTCGGCCGGCCCGATCTGGTGTTGCTGGATGTGTCGATGCCCGGTTTGGGGGGCTGGGAAGTGGCCCGCCGCCTTCGGGAACGTTTTGGCCGCGAGATCGGCATCTTGATGGTGTCGGGCAATGCCAATGAACTGGTGGGAGTGGTCGGCACTGGCGATCATGATGGCTTCGTGCTGAAACCGGTGGATCAGCAGCTTCTGTTTGGCATGCTGGGCCGCCAGCTTGGCCTGATTTGGATTTACGAAGGCGACACCTCGGCTCCGGCTCCGGTTCCAGCCCTCCCCGATGCTGCGCGCGCCCATCTGGCCGAACTGGCGCGGCTGGCGCGCACTGGCCATGTGCGCGGCCTTTCGGCGGCGCTGGTGGCGTTGGCCGAAGCGGTGCCCGATGCCGGCCCGCTGGTTGCACGCTTGACCACGGCGCTGGATGCGTTTGATCTTGCCGCTATTCAGAAGCTGCTGAGCGAACAGCAGCCCGATGTCGCAAACGGGGAGAAGACGCCGTGACCGAAACCCATCACGCCACCATCCTGGTGGTCGACGACGCGCCGGATTCGCTGCGCTTCCTAACCGACACGCTGGAAGGCGAAGGCTATGGCGTGCGCATTGCCCGCGATGGCATGGCCGCGCTGGCCAGTCTGGCTGCGGAACTGCCCGATCTGGTGCTGATGGATGCGGTGATGCCGGGCATCGACGGGTTTGAAACCACTCGCCGAATCAAGGCCGATCCGGCGCTGGCATCGGTGCCGGTGATCTTCATGACCGGGCTATCGGAAACCGAGAATATCGTCGATGGTCTGGCGGCCGGCGGTGTGGATTATGTGAAAAAGCCCATCGTGCTGGCCGAACTGTTGGCGCGGTTGAAGGTGCACCTGGGTAATGCCCGCATCGCCGCGGGTGCCCAGAGCGCGCTGGATGCCAGTAACCGGCCGCTGCTGGCTTTGGATGGCGAAGGGCGAGTGTTGTGGACCACGCCCAAGAGCGCCGACATCCTTGATCGGCGCTTTGGCGTGGCGGTGGGCGGGCAGTTGCCGCTGGCCCTGGCCGGTCAGTTGCAGAGGCTGGCCAAAGGCGAGGCCCGGGTGAAGCAGGATTTTGCCGACGGCCGGGTGGAGTTTGCCGCTGTAGCAACCAAGGGTGAGGAGCGGCATTTCCGCCTGACTGAAACGCTGGAAGGCGCCGATGAAAGGTTGCTGGCCCAGCGCCACGGCCTGACCGAGCGCGAAGCGGAGGTGCTGTTGTGGATCAGTCGAGGCAAGGCCAATCGCGAGATTTCCGAGATATTGGGCATCTCCCCGCGCACGGTGAACAAGCATCTCGAACAGATTTTCGAGAAGATGGGGATCGAGAATCGCGCCTCGGCTGCCGCCGCGGCCGTGAAGACACTGGCGCAATAAGCGACGTTTTGCAGCGGCGATGCGGCCTGATCTGCCTTTGCCGTGATCATTGGCATCGATGTTGGCACCACCAAAAGCGCTGCGGCTTACTGGGTCGATGGCGCGCCGCAGCTAATCCCAGATCAGCTGGGCGAAGCGCTTACGCCATCGGTCGTGGGCCTATATGATGGTGGCCGGCTGCTGATCGGTCGGTCTGCGAACGCCTGGCAAGCCAAGCCGGCCTCATGGCCGCCGATTTCAAGCGCCTGATGGGCACCCAGTCCCCAATTGCACTGGGCAAGACCGATTATGGCGGGGAAGAACCATCCGTCATGGTGCTGTGCAGCCCCAAGGAGGAGGTTGAGGAGCATCAGGGCGAAGCGGTGATCACCGTGCCGGTCTATTTCAACCACAAGCAGAGAACGGCCACCCGCCGCGCCAGTGAACTGGCCGGCTTCAAAAGTGGAGCGGCCAATTAACGAGCCAACCGCCGTCCCGTAGGCCTAAGGCATCCACCAGTTGGAAGGCAAAACCCGCTTCCTAGTCTTCGATCTGGGCGGGGGCAGTTTTGACGTTTCGGAAAAGGGAAATCTTCGAAGGTGTTATCGGGGTGCGCAGCTGCACCGGGGACAACCGCCTAGGCGGCGGGGATTTCAACGGCGTTCTGGCCGGGCTGATGGCGACAGCTGACAAGGGGCTGGACACGGCTGCCCGGAATGACCGGCAACTGGTCGCCAAGGCAGGACGAAGCCGCTGAACACGCCCGCCGCAGCCTGACCAGCGCCAGCGAAGCGGTGATGGACCTGCAATGTCAGAGCGAGAGGAGGCGCCTCAACTTTATCGCCGTACAGTTCGAGGCTGCCGCTGTGCCGCTGCTCGATCGACTGAAAGCACCAGTGCTGCGTGTCCTCCGCGATGCCGAAGTCAACCGCGCCTTGCTGGCCCGTGCCGAACGGATGTGAAAAAATGCCTTTGGCATCGAACGCGACGAGATCGGTCAACCGATCCATGGTTTCAAGCCCGCGCTCGCCAAAAAGGATGTGCGCACCGCCGATTCTGCCCGCGAACAAATGACCGCGAAGCCATCCGCCGACCATGTCATAAAAGCATCACGCAACTGCAATGTTTCTGTCACTCCTGTGTCATATTCCGCCACGCGTTGCAGACACATGTGTCTGCCGTCGCAGGGCCACACAGCATGACTATTCGCTTACAGCGCCGCAGCACCGGCGCTCTGTTCGCCTTGCTGGCGAGCTTGTCCGCACTGCCAGTTGATGCGGCGCAACCGACGGTTGCCGAACTGCAGCGCCAGATCGACGAATTGAAGGCGATGGTGGCCGAGCTGAAGGCGGCCGTGCGGCCGCCAGTAGCCGCACTGGCCCCAATGGCCATCGCCCCTGCGGCCGCCGCTCCGACTGTGGCCGCTACGGTCACGATGGCTGCAGCGCCAGTTGCACCCTCCGCCATCGTGCTCACGCCGCCGGTCCGGCGCGGCAAGCCATGGTATGAAAAGCTCACGCTGCGCGGTTATACCCAACTGCGGTTGAACGAGATCGTTTCAGGCGATGCCACCGCGCCGGCCGGCGCCTCGCGACTGCGCTCCATCGGTGATGGCAACATTACTGATCGCAACAATTTCAGCTTCCGCCGGATCCGCCTGATCCTGCAGGGCGATCTCAGCGATCATGTCTCGCTTTATCTGCAGCCTGATTTCGCTACCGCTGTTTCGAGCCAGTCCGCAGGCGAACGGCGCGAAGGTTTTGGTCAGTTGCGCGATGCTTATGTCGATTGGTTCCCGCTCGCCGATCACAGTCTGCGTCTGCGTTTCGGCCAATCAAAGGTACCGTTCGGCTGGGAGAATTTGCAAAGCTCATCGGCCCGGCTGGCGTTGGACCGTACCGATGGCATCAACACGGCCGTGCCCACAGAACGTGATCTGGGCTTGGTCGCCTATTACACCCCATCTGACGTCCAGCTGATCTGGGATCGGCTGGCGGCCGATGGCCAGAAATTGTTTGGCAATTATGGCGCGTTCGGGCTCGCCCTCTACAACGGCCAGGGCACCAACCGCACGGAAGCCAACAATGGCCTGATGTTCGTCGCCATGGCCACCTGGCCGTTCGCGCTCGATGGGTTGGGCCTTGATGGCCAGGTGCTGGAAGTGGGTGGCGCGATTCTGCGCAACCGGGTGCATCCGGAAATCCGTGCCGGCGGGGTCAGCGCCCTATCCTATGCCGATAACCGCATTGGCTTCCACGCCATGCTCTATCCGCAGCCCATCGGCTTCCAGGCCGAATGGAACTGGGGCACCGGGCCGCAGTGGGATGATGTGACCCGCTCCATTCAGGAACGGCCACTGGAAGGCGGTTATGTACAGGCTATGGCACGGGTAAAGCGTTCGCCGCTTGGGCCGTTCATGCCGTTCGCGCGCTGGCAACATTATCGCGGAGGCTTCAAGGCTGGGCTCAACGCGCCGCGGCTTGAAACCGATGAACTGGAACTGGGCATCGAATTCCAGCCGGCTCCGCCTCTGGAATTGACGCTGACCTATGGCCACGCCAAGCGACGTGAAGCCGACGAACGCCGCAGCGGCCGTGCCGCGGGCGACATCCTGCGCGCCCAGCTGCAGTGGAATTACTGAACCTACCGCAGGATTGACCGCCCGCACCGCTTCCGCCACGCTAGTGAAAATTCTGGGGAGGCAGGCACATGCGGCTGCTGGAAGGCTATAAGCGCTTCACGTTTACGCGCGGGGCATTCGGTCACGAACGGGTGATTGCCGCGACTATCTCAGGCAACAATCCGGTGAACGGCGTTGACGAGCTGATGCACGAAGAACTGGCGCGGGTGTTTACCGATTTGCAGCAGGACAAAGGCAGCGACATCGTCGTGCTCACCGGCGCCGGCCGCGCCTTCTGCGCAGGCGGCGATTTCGACTGGTTTGAAGAACAGATCGCCCACCCCAACCAGTTCCGCGACATCGGCTGGGACGCAAAACGCATCGTTACCAGCCTGCTCGATATCGAAAAGCCCGTGATCTGCCGGATGAACGGCGCTGCTGCGGGCTTGGGCGCCACCATCGCGCTGCTCTGTGATATCATCGTGGCCGACGAAAACGCCGTGATCGGCGATCCGCACGTGAAGGTGGGGCTGGTGGCGGGCGACGGCGGCGCGGTGATCTGGCCGCAGCTGATCGGCTATGCCCGCGCCAAGGAATTTCTGATGACCGGCGACCTGATCAAGGCCCCGCGCGCCGAAGCGATGGGCCTGATCAATTATGCCGTGCCGACGGACCAGCTTGATGCGAAAGTGACCGAGCTGGTGGGCAAGCTGATGAACAATCCCAAATATGCGGTGCGCTGGAGCAAAGTGGTGGCCAACCAGCCATTGAGGGTGCTGGCGCAGCAGTTGATGGATGCTTCCATTCCCTACGAGACGCTCTCCAATCTCGCCGCTGACCGGGCCGAGGCCGTGCGTGCCTTTCGCGAACGTCGCCCGCCCAAGCTGACGGGTGAATGATGGCCCCACCGCTGCCCCCCGTCACCTTTGCCGATGAACCCGAACATATCGGTCAGCTGCGCGACACCATCCGCCGTTTCGTGGCGCAACATGCGCCGCGGGAAGCGCGTATCCAGTGGGATCGCGATCACCGCTGGCCGCGCGACGTCTATGCCGAACTGAACAAGCTGGGCCTGACCGCACTCACCGTGCCTGAACAATATGGCGGCGCCGGGCAGGATCTGGTGGCGGCCATCGCTGTGATCGAGGAACTGGCACAGGCCGGGCCGTGTTTGGCCGGGCCCTATATCCACACCGCCTTCTATGGCGGCATGAACCTCTCCGAGAATGGCAGTACTGAGCAGAAAGCTTTATTCCTGCCGCGGCTGGCGAGGGGTGAATTGTTCTTCGCCTATGGCCTGTCCGAACCCGATGTGGGCGGCGATCTCGCCAGCGTGACCACCCGCGCCCGGCTGAACGGCGACGAAGTGGTGATCGACGGCGCCAAGCGTTGGTGCACGGGGGCGGACTGGAGCGACTATATCTACACGCTTGTGCGCTCCGGCCCCGCAGAAGACCGCTATCGCAACCTGTCCTTCGTGCTGATCCCCACCAATGCGGCGGGCGTCAGAATGCAGGATATCCACCATGCGAACCTGCGCTACACCGCCAGTCAGGACGTGTATTTCGATGAAGTGCGCGTGCCGGCGGGCAATATCGTCGGTGGGCCGGCGATGTGGAACCAGGGCTGGAAGCTGCTCGCTGGCCGCGCGCTCGACGTGGAGAAACTCGAAATCACCGCGGTCGCCTTCGGCATCGCCCGCGCCGCGCTGGATGAGGCATGGGATTATGCCCAGCAACGCGTGCAGTTCGGCAAGGCGATCAGTCAACACCAGGCCATCCGCCACAAGCTGGTGGTGGCGCGCACCAAGCTGCAGGCGGCGCGCCACATGCTCTATCATGCGGCGTGGCTGGCCAATGAAGGCCGGCCATGCAGCGCCGAAACCAGCATGGCCAAATTGTTCGTCGCCGATGTCGGCGTGGAAATCGCGCTCGCCTGCCAGCAGGTGATCGGTTCCTATGCCCTGTCGGACGCGTTCGACATGGAACGCCACGTGCGCGATCTGCTCGGCATGCCGATCGTGGGCGGATCGAGCGACATGCAGAAGAACAATCTCGCTTCGCTGTGGAAGCTGTGATGGGCCCATTTTCCGTCACCCCGGCGAACGCCGGGGCCCATTTCCCGGCCGTGCCGCTGGTATCGATCTGCGGGCGATGGGTCCCGGCGTTCGCCGGGGTGACGAGGTGACCATGACCGTCCCGCCCACTCTGCTCGCCACCATCGCTGCCCGCGCCGCTGATACCGAGGCGCAGCGCCGGCTACCCGCCGATCTCGCTGCCGAACTGGCGGAGGCCGGCCTGTTTCGCATGCTGGTGCCGCGTTCGCTGGGCGGGGCAGAGGTGGACGTCGCCACGCTCTTCAACCGCCTCGAACAACTTGGCCGCGCCGATGCCGCCACTGGCTGGTGTGTGATGATCGGCGGCACCACCGCGCTGATTTCCGCCTGGCTGCCCATGGAACACGCGCGGGAAATCTGGTTCGATCCGAACGTCATCACCGGCGGCGTGTTCGCGCCAATGGGCCAGGCGCAGGGAAACGCCCAAGGCTATCGCGTCTCCGGCCGCTGGGCCTGGGCCTCGGGCAGCGCCAATTGCAGTTGGCTGCTCGGCGGCGCGGTCATCATGAACGGGGCCGAGATGCAACGGATGCCCAACGGCGCCCCCGAACACCGCATGATGGTGATGCGCCGCGAAGAGGTCGAACTGATCGACACCTGGGATGCGCTCGGCATGCGTGGCACCGGTTCCGGTGACATGGCCGCCAGGAACGTGCAGGTGCCATTCAGGCGCAGCGTCAGCTTCATCACCGATGGCCCTCGCGAGACCGGCCCGCTGTACCGTTTCGCCCCGTTCGGCCTGCTGGCAATGGGCATTGCGGCGGTGGCCAGCGGCAATGCGCTGGGCGCGCTCGATGATCTGAAGGCACTGGCGGTCGCCAAGAAAGGGCAAGGGTCAAGCCGCAGCCTCGCCGAGCGCGGCGTCGTGCAGGCCGATTTCGCTGTGGCGCAGGCCGATCTCGATGCCGCCCGCGCCCTCGTCCACGCCGAAATCGCCGCCGCCTGGGATCGCGTCGTTGCCGGCGACACGCTCGATCTGCCGGCGCGCGCCCGGCTGCGGCTGGCGGCAACGCGGCTCACCCAGGTTTCGTCACGGGTCGCGGCCAAGATGCACGAACTGGCCGGCGGCACCTCCGTTTACGCGAGCCACCCGCTGAACCGCCGTTTCCGCGATGCGCATGTCGCCACCCAGCATGTGATGGTCGCGCCGCCAACGCTGGAGCTGGCGGGGCGCGTGTTGCTCGGCCTTCCGGTGGATGCCTCGATGCTTTAGGCGAGCTGGCGCTTCAGCAGCTGGCCGGTCTAGGCAAGTTGACGCTTTAGCAGGCGCTCGAACAGCCACCAGCTGCCCACCGCATAAAGCACCAGGTTCAGCCCGATCACCATCGCCCAGAACTGCATGGGCTCGAACCCTTCGATGATGCCAAAGCGCGGGTTGGTCAGCACCTGGCTGGCGCCAGCCATCATCAGCCCCAGCCAGCTATAGGCCATCTGGATCTTGTGCGCTTTCAGGTCGGCCGGCTGGCGGTTCCGCAACCATTTGCGCAGCGCCCACATGCCGGTGACCAGCGAATAGAGGCTGACAAAGGCGAGGATATGAAAGGGCAGGAATTTCGTGTCGGGCCGGAAGGTCGCCAGCGCGCCGATGTTGCAGACCAGCATCGCCGGCACATAGAGCCGCCCGGCCAGCGCGTGGCCCGGCGTGCCCTGGCGGGCCAGCATCTGATACAGGCCCAGCGGCATGGCGAGGCAGGCGGCGACAAGATGGGCGAGCAGCGGCGGCGACAGATTGGCAAGCATCGTTGGGGCTCCAGTGGTAGTTGATGCCCAGCCTGTGGCAAGCCGCCACCGCTTGCCGCAACGACGCTTTCGCCTATCATGCCAGTCACTTCGTCAATCACGCCCGTGCAGGATTCACGCTTCGTGGAATCGACCCTCAGCCTCTCGCGCGACTCCGCCCCGCCGCTGCGGCGGCTGATCGCTGGCACGATCTTTGCGGTAGTGGCCTGCGTGCTGGCCGGGCCGTTCGATACCGACAGCTTGCCGCTGCCCAGCCGGCTGGTGTTCTGGCTGGTGCTGATCGGCTGGAACAGCGTGAAATGGTGGCTGTGGTACGGCTGGGTTGGGCCGCGCACCACGGATCCGCGTTCAGCCGTGCTGGCTGCCGTGGTTGGCGCGTTGCTGCTCAACGCGACGCTGCCGCTGGAAATTGATCTGATGTTCCGCGCCATCGGCCGGCCGCTCAGCCTGTCGTGGCTTGGGCTCTACCTGATGGCGCTGCTGGTCGCAGGCTCGCTCTCGGCTTTGATCGCGGCGTTGCGGGGCCCGCGCGGCACGCCAGCGGCGCAGGCCGCGCCTGCCACAGCTTCTCCCTCCCTGCTCGCCCAGCGCGCCGGTCTGGCCGATCTTGCCGGCGTGCTAATGGTGGCGGCGGAAGATCATTATTTGCGCCTGGTGCTGGCTGATGGCCGGCGCCCGCTCGTGTTGTTCCGGTTGAGTGATGCGCTGCCCGAACTGGCGGCGCACGACGGCCTGCAGGTGCATCGCAGTGCCTGGGTGGCCCGCCGCCATGTGGCGGGCGCGCGCCGCGACGGCCGGCGCTGGCTGCTGGTGCTCGCCGATGGCAGCGAACAGGCGGTGAGCGAGACATTTCTGCCCGCCGTGCGCGCCGCCGGCTGGCTTCAGACGAAGCTGTAGGGGTCCACGTCCACCACCACGCGCACGCTCGATGGCAGCGCCGCGCCGCCCAGCCACTCGCGCAGGATCGACGGCAGCGGCAGGTCGCGCCTTGCCTGCACCAGCAGGCGGTGGCGATGCCGACCGCGCAGCATGGCGAGCGGGGCCGGGGCGGGGCCGAGCACCATCAGGCCCTCACGCTGTGGCGCCGCCGCACCCAGCGTATCCGCAGCAGATTTCGCGGAGGCAGCGTCTTCGGAACTGACAATCAGCGCCGCCAGCCGCCCGAACGGCGGCAGGCCCAGATCACGGCGCGCTTCGATCTCGGCGGCAAAGAAGGCGGCGGCATCACCTCGGCCCAGCGCCTGCATGATCGGCGCCTTCGGTTGGTGCGTCTGGATCAGCACGCGGCCCGGTTTCACCCCGCGCCCGGCGCGCCCGGCGGCCTGCATGATCTGCTGCCAGGTGCGCTCACCCGCTCGCAGGTCGCCACCCGACAGGCCAAGATCGGCATCGACCACGCCCACCAGGGTGAGATCGGGGAAGTGATAGCCCTTGGTCACCATCTGGGTGCCGATGATCACGTCCACCTCGCGGCCTTCAACGGCGGCCACCAGGGCGGCGGCGCGGGCGGGCGACGTGATGGTGTCGCTGGTCACTACGGCGGTCCGCGCTTGCGGCCAGGTGCGGCGCACTTCTTCGGCGATGCGCTCCACGCCGGGGCCACACGCCACCAGATGATCCGCCTCGCCGCATTCCGGGCATTGTTCGGGCACCGGCATCTGGTGGCCACAGTGATGGCAGGCCAGCCGGCGCAACAGGCGGTGCTCCACCATCCAGGCGGTGCAATTGGGGCACTGGATGCGGTTGCCGCAGGCCCGGCAAAGGGTGAGCGGGGCATAGCCGCGGCGGTTGAGGAACAGCAGCGATTGCTCGCCCTTGGCCAGCGTGTCGGTGATGGCGGCGACCAGCACCGGTGACAGCCAGGTGCCGCGCGTTGGCGGATGGCGGGTCATGTCGACCAGCGTCACCTCCGGCAGTTCCGCCCCGCCAAAACGGCTGGGCAGCACCAGATGGCGATAGGTGCCGCGGCTGGCCAGCACCTGGGTTTCGATGGCCGGGGTGGCAGTGGCCAGCACGATGGGCAGGCCTTCCATCCGCCCACGCATCACCGCCACGTCGCGGGCGTGATAATGCACGCCTTCTTCTTGCTTGAAGCTGGCTTCGTGGGCTTCATCGACGATGATGGTTTTCAGATTGGCATAGGGCAGGAACAATGCCGATCGCGCGCCCACCACCACCTTGGCGCGGCCATCGGCAATCGCGGCCCAGGCAGCGCGGCGCTCGCTGGTTTTCAGGTCGCTGTGCCACGCCAGCGGCTGGCAGCCGAAGCGCGCCGCAAAGCGCGCCAGCCACGGTGCGGTGAGTGCGATTTCCGGCACCATCACCAGCGCTTGCCCGCCGGCGCGGATCGCCTGCGCCACGGCTTCGAAATACACCTCGGTCTTGCCTGAACCCGTCACGCCTTCCAGCAGGATGGGCGCGAATTGCGCCGCATCAACAGCGGCCACCAGTTCGTCGGCCACCGCCTGCTGATCGGCGGAGAGCGCCGGCGGGGCGTAGGCCGGATCGGGCACTGGCGGGCTGGCATCGCCGGCCACCCGCTCCGCCACCAGTGTGCCGGCGGTTACGAGGCCGCGGATCACCGCGTCCGACACACCCGCCATGCGCGCCAGATCCCGCGCGGTGCCCTGCCTTCCCTCCAGCCGCTCCAGCGCCTTGGCGCGCTCCGGCGTCAGCCGTTTCGGCACCGGGCCGCCCAGCCGATATTCGGTGAACTCCCTCGGACTTAGGAACGCCACCGACGGCCACGCCATGCGCACCACCGATTGCAGTGACGCAACATAATAACCGGCCGTCCATTCGATCAGGCGGCGCAGCGGATCGGCCAGCGGCGGCAATTCCAGCCGCGCCGCCACCGGCCGCAAGCGGCTGGCCGGCACATCGGGCGCAGCCAGCCGTTCGGCATCCCACACCACGCCGATGATGCGGCGCGGGCCAAGCGGCACTTCCACTGCGTCGCCTGGCTGCAACGCCATATCGGGCGGCACAGCATAATCCAGCGCCCCCAGCCCGTGCTGGAAGGGGATGACGCGGACACGAGATGCGGGCGAAGTCACCATCCGACAGATAGGCAATCGCTGCATCACATGCTAGGCGCGCCGCACAGCAAAGAGGCCCCGCATGATCTCCCGTTATTCCCGCCCCGACATGGTTGCCATCTGGGAACCAGAAGCCCGTTTTCGCATCTGGTTCGAGATCGAGGCGCACGCCACCCAGAAACTGGCTGATCTCGGCGTCGTGCCACAGAGCGCGGCCAAGGCGCTGTGGGACTGGTGGGCGACTGCGCCTGCCATCGATGTCGCCGCCATCGACGCCATCGAGGCTGTGACGAAGCATGACGTCATCGCCTTCCTCGATTGGGTCGCCCAGCAGGTTGGCCCCGAAGCGCGCTTCATGCACCAGGGCATGACGTCGAGCGACGTGCTCGATACCTGCCTTGCCGTGCAGCTCGCCCGCGCGTCCGATCTGCTGCTTGCCGACATGGATGCCCTGCTCGCCGCCATCAAGCGCCGCGCGCTGGAGCACAAGTTCACTCCCACCATGGGCCGCAGCCACGGCATCCATGCCGAACCCACCACCTTTGGCGTGAAGCTGGCCCAGGCCTATGCCGAGTTCGACCGCTGCCGCACCCGGCTGGTGGCAGCGCGCGCCGATATCGCCACCTGCGCCATTTCCGGCGCCGTCGGCACCTTTGCCAACGTCGATCCGCAGGTTGAGGAATATGTCGCCGAGCAACTGGGGCTGAGCGTGGAGCCGGTCTCCACCCAGGTCATCCCGCGCGATCGCCACGCCATGTTCTTCGCGACGCTGGGCGTGATCGCCAGCAGCATCGAGCGGCTGGCCACCGAAATCCGCCACCTGCAGCGCACCGAAGTGCTGGAAGCCGAGGAATATTTCTCGCCTGGCCAGAAGGGTTCGAGCGCCATGCCGCACAAGCGCAATCCGGTGCTCACCGAGAATCTCACCGGCCTCGCCCGCATGGTGCGTTCCGCCGTCACCCCGGCGCTGGAAAATGTGGCGCTGTGGCACGAGCGCGACATCAGCCACAGCAGCGTGGAGCGCTACATCGGCCCGGATGCCACCGTCACGCTGGATTTCGCGCTGGCGCGGCTGACCGGCGTGGTGGACAAGTTGCTGGTCTATCCCGAACGGATGGCGAAGAATCTCAACCGCATGGGCGGCCTGATCCATTCGCAGCGCATCCTGCTGGCCCTTACCCAGGCCGGCCTGACACGTGATGACAGCTATCGGCTGGTGCAGCGCAACGCCATGAAGGTGTGGGAATCCGATGGCGCCTTGAGCCTGCTCGAACTGCTGAAGGCCGATGCCGATGTGACGGCCCGGCTGAGCCATGCCGAACTAGAATCGCTGTTCGACCTCGGTTACCACTTCAAGCACGTCGATACGATCTTCGCCCGCGTGTTCGGCTGAACCCCTTTCGCACTGGAGCCTGCCCCATGAAGCTGTTCATTGCTCTCGCGCTTGCGGCCTTGCCGGCGCCGGCCCTGGCGCAAGCCGCAACCGAAACCCCGGCCGCTACAGCCGTCAGCCTCGACACGCCGATCGAGCAGCTGATCGCGGCGGAGAAGACCAAGGCCGTCCTCGATGCCCGCATCCCCGGCCTGACCAGCCACCCGATGCTGGATCAGTTCAAGGCGATGAGCCTGAAGCAGCTGCAGCCGATGGCCGGCGGCCAGCTCACCGATGCCATGCTGGAAGCGGTTGCCGCCGATTTCGCGACCGGCAAGTGAGGTCGGCGCTGTCCTACAGCGCCGAAAATGTCACCCTGCCGGGCATGAGGCCTGATCCGGTAACCCCTGCACGTGCTGCGAATGGCTGCGGCAAACCCGGCCAGATGCGGAAAAACTGTCAAATTCCAGCCCCGCCCCCAGTAACGGCAAGCGTGGGCGCATGAGTGACATCAAGAAAATCTGGCTGACCGCCGACGATCTGCTGGGCGACAGTTTCCGCCTGGCCCGCGCCGTGCTGGAAAGCGGCTTCCGGCCCACGCATCTGGTTGGCATCTGGCGTGGCGGCGCGCCGATCGGCATTGCCGTGCAGGAATTTTTCGATGTGCACGGGGTGGAATGCGATCACATCGCCATCCGCACCGCGAGCTATACCGGGATTGATCAGCAATCGAAGACGGTGAAGGTCTATGCGCTCGGCTATCTGATCGACACGCTGAATGCCGATGACCGGCTGCTGGTGATCGATGATGTGTTCGACAGCGGCCGCAGCATCGAAGCGGTGCTTGCCGAGCTCAAGGCCCGCTGCCGTGCCAACACTCCGGCCGATATCCGCATCGCAACCGTGTGGTACAAGCCTGCGCGCAACCAGACGGCGCTGAAACCGGATTATTTCATCCACGAAAGCAACAAGTGGCTGGTGTTCCCGCATGAAATCGACGGGCTGACGCCTGAGGAAATCCGCGCCCACAAGCCAGCGGCCGACGTGATCCTGGCGCCGATCGAAGGACTGAAAAAGTGACCGGATTTGCCTCGCGCGAGGCGCGTGCCGCCTTCATCGCCGGCCTGCCCAAGGCGGAACTGCACCTGCACATCGAAGGCAGCCTGGAGCCCGAGATGATGTTTGCGCTGGCGCAGCGGGGCGGGGTGAAGCTGGCCTTTGACAGTGTCGAGGCGATCCGCGCTGCCTATGAATTCTCCAATCTGCAGGACTTTCTCGACATCTATTACCAGGGCATGGCGGTGCTCCTGACCGAGCAGGATTTCTTCGATCTCACCACCGCCTACCTCAATCGCGCCGCTATCGATGGCGTGCGCCATGTTGAGATCTTCTTCGATCCCCAGGGTCACACGGCGCGCGGCGTGCCGTTCGCAAATGTGGTTGGCGGCATTGCCCGCGCGCTGGTCGAGGCGGAAAAGCTTGGGCTTAGCAGCCGGCTGATCATGTGCTTCCTGCGCCATCTTTCGGAAGACGATGCGCAGGCCACGCTGGACGAGGCGATGCCCTTCCTGTCGCTGATCCACGGTGTCGGCCTTGATTCAAGCGAAGTCGGTCACCCGCCGGAAAAATTCGCCCGCGTCTTTACCCGCGCCCGCGATCTTGGCCTGAAGATTGTCGCCCATGCCGGCGAGGAAGGCCCGCCCGATTATGTATGGCAGGCGCTGGAGGTGCTGAAGGTGGACCGAATCGATCACGGCAACCGCGCGCTGGAAGACACGGCGCTAGTAAATCGCCTCATCACCGACGGACTGACGCTCACCGTTTGTCCGCTGTCCAACCTCAAGCTCTGCGTGGTGCAGAATCTTGCCCAACACCCGCTGCGCCACATGCTGCAGGCCGGGTTGAAGGCGACAGTGAACAGCGATGATCCCGCCTATTTCGGTGGTTATGTGAACGCCAATTTCATCGCCGTGGCCGACGCGCTCGATCTGGCGCGGGACGAGATCGTCACGCTGGCCCGCAACAGCTTCACCGGCAGTTTTCTCACCCCGGCCGAACAGGCCCGCCACCTTGCCGCCATCGACGCCTGGGCTGCCGGCTGACCGTTGACGCCGTCGCGCTGCCCGGCCAAACAGACGCCGGGACGAGGGGAGGATTTGGGGATGACGAAGGCCGATATCGGATTGAACAGCTGGTTCAGCCGCCGTGTGCAGCAAACGCCGGACCGGCCGGCCCTCACCTTCGAAGGCACCACGCGCAGCTATCGCGAGATGGGCGATGCCGTAAACCGGCTGGCGACCGCGCTTAAAACTGGCGGCATCTGCCGGGGTGACCGGGTGGGCTATCTGGGTCTCAACAATCCGCTCTATTTTGACCTGCTGTTTGCCGCCGCGCGGTTGGGCGCGATCTTCGTGCCGCTGAACTTCCGCCTCACCGGTCCCGAACTTGATTACATCATCAATGATGCAGGCGTGCACACGCTGGTCGTGGATGGCCCGCACCGGCCGGTGATCGAAAGCGTGCGAGAACGCCTGTGTTGCCGGCGCTTCCTTTCGGCTGATGGGCCAGCCGACGGTTGGCAGCCTGTCATGGATTTCGTTGGCGGTTCAGTACAATTGGCCGATCGAGTGGAAACTGCCGAGGATGATGTGGCGGTGATCATGTACACATCGGGCACCACCGGCCGACCCAAGGGTGCCATGCTCACCCACGGCAATTTTTGGTGGGCCAATATCAATGGCGCATTGGGGGCCGACGTCTCCGAAAAGGATGTAAGCTTGGTGATGGCACCGCTTTTCCATATCGGCGGCCTCAATGTCACGCCCTTGAGTTGCTGGCAGAAGGGCGGCCATGTCGTGTTGCACCGCGCCTTTGATCCGGCGCGCTTCCTAACCGATGTGCGTGAGTATGGCGTCACCACTACCTTCGCGGTGCCGGCGATGCTGCTGTTTGTCGCCCAGCAGCCGGATTTCGAAGCGGCCGATCTGTCGTCCCTGCGCGTCATCATGTGCGGTGGCGCGCCGGTGCCTGAGCCGTTGCTGCGGCTGTACAACGCGCGTGGCATTCCGATGAACCAGGGCTATGGCCTCACCGAAACCGCGCCATCGGGCACCTATCTCGGGCCCGATTTCGCGCTGGCCAAGCTGGGTTCGGCCGGCAAGCCGATGTTCTTCGTCGATCTGCGTATCGTCGCCGAAGATGGCCGCACGCCGCTGGGACCGAAAGAGCGCGGCGAAGTGATCATGCGCGGCCCCAACATCATGCGCGGATACTGGAACAAGCCGGAAGCCACGGCCGCCGCCATCGATGCCGAAGGCTGGTTCCATTCGGGCGACATCGGCTATCTCGATGAAGACGGCTTCCTCTATATCTGCGACCGGCTGAAGGACATGATCATCAGCGGCGGCGAGAATATCTACCCGGCGGAGGTGGAAGCCGTGCTTTACGATCACCCCGCCATTGCCGAGGTGGCGATCTTTGGCGAACCCAATGAAAAATGGGGCGAAAGTGTCACCGCCGTCGCCGCGCTGAAACCGGGCACCAGCCTTGATCTGGAAACCCTGCGCGCCTGGGCCACCGAACGCCTGGCGCGTTACAAGCTGCCGACCCGGCTGGAAATCGTCACTGCCCTGCCGCGCAACCCGGCCGGCAAGGTACTGAAATTCGAATTGCGCGACCGCTTCCGCCGTTAACGCGCCACGGGATCAGCGGGGGGGCGCCACTGCGGCCGGCAGATCCCGGCCATATTTCAGAAAGGCGGCCTTCACATCTGGCCGGGCTTTCAAGGTGCGCAAGGCAGCCTTGGTCAGCTTGTCGGGCGCATTCGGACGGTCATTGATCAGGAAGGGCTGCAGTTCGAACAGCGCATCATCGCGGCTGCTTTCGTCCTCCAGCCGCTTGATCAGCACGGCAGCGGCGGCATCGAGCCGGCCAAGGCAGGAGAAGGCGGCCTGCAGGGCGCGGTTGTTGCCTTCCTTCGTCCAACCGGCGGGCAGCGCGATCTTCTGGGCTTCGGCCAGCTTTCCAGACCGGGCCAGCGCGCACACCCGGATACTGGCCAGTGCCTGTTTGCCAAAGTCGTTCAGATCGGCGCTGTCGGCCGCGGCCACCCGCGCCAGCGCGTCGGCGTGGCGGCCGGCTTCTTCCGCCATGTCGGCCGCGATGAGGCGGAAGGCCAGGGTGTTTGGCCGGCCTTCGGCGGGCAAGCCGGCAACGGCATCGAGCACGGCCAGTGCGTCATCGGGGCGGCCGGCATCGCTCAGCAGCGCGGCCTTCAGGTTCATTGTCCACAACTCGCTGCTAGTCATTTTCGCCAGCGCTTCGGGGGTAGCACCGATGTCCTTGATGCGCTCCAGCGCTTCCGGTTCCTTGCTGGCGATGTTCAGCGCTTCGGCGACACCGGCACGGGCCACGATGGATTGCGGGTTCGCGGCCAGCTTCTCCTCGGCGGCGGCAATGAAGGCGGCATCGGCGGTATCGGCACCGGGGCCGAGCCTGGCTTCCAACGCCGGCCACAGCGACTGGTAACGGCGATCGATGGCCAGGCGGGCGATGTTTGCGGTGTTGATCAGCGCAGCGATCATCGGCTTGGCATCCTCCAGCCGGTCGCGCTTGGCCAGGCCGGCAATCACCGCCAGGCGCAAGGCATCGCCATCGCTTACCGTCTCATCGGGCGGCGCATAACCGGCGGTGACGAGCGTGTAGGCCAGGTCAAAGCTGCGTTGCTCGTCGCCGGCAGTGCTGCGCTGGACGTCGGCGATCAGTTCATGCGGCAGTTCGGTGAGCCATTTCGGATTGGATGCGGCCACCAGCTGCAGCGTTTGCGCCGCACCCGTCACATCGCCGGTGATGGCGCGCAGCACGAACAATTGGCGCAGCAGCAGCGGCGTGGGATTAAGTGCGCTGTCCACCGCCAGCTCGATCGCGGTACGGGCTTCGGCGAACTTGCCGGTGCGGGCCAGTGCAAAGCTGCGCAGGCCTTCCACCTGGCCTTTATTGGCCGGCAGATCGGATTCGGCCAGCAGCGGATCGAGGATGGCAAGTGCCTCGACGGGTTTGCCGGCATCCACCAGTGCGGCGGCCTGTGCCAGCCGGTCGGCACGATCCGGAACAGTGCCTGGCATGGCGCTTGGCGCCGCCGCAATCAGCAGGGCGGCCAAGGGTGCCAGCAAAAAGACCGGTTTGAAACGCTGCATCATGGCCCCACAGTAACCGCAAAGCAGCGTTTGGGGAGAGGGTCATGACGGCACAGGTGGAATTCTTCTTCGATTGTTCGAGTCCGTGGACCTATCTGGGGTTCGAGGCGCTGGTCAAGGCGGCGACGGAAGACGGGTTCGGCATCGTCTGGCGGCCGTTCCTTGTGGGCGGCGTGTTCAACACGGTGAACCCTTCGGTGTATGAGATGCGCTCCAAGCCGGTGGTGCCCAAGGCGCGTTATTTCACCAAGGATCTGCACGACTGGATCCGGCGTTCCGGCCTGTCGATCAAATGGACGCCGAGCATCTTCCCGGTGAACAGCGCACGCGCCATGCGCCTTTGCCTGGTGGCGAACGAGGTGGGCCAGTGCGAGGCTGTCGCGCGCTGTATATTCCAGCTGTACTGGGGCGAAGATCGCGATATTTCTCAAGGGGATGTGTTGGCCGAGGCGGCGACTTCCGGCGGACTGGACGCGGCCGCGCTGGAACGGGCGGATGCGCCGGAATTGAAGGCGAAGCTGCGCGCCAACACCGATGAACTCATCGCCCGCAGCGGCTTTGGCAGCCCGACCTTCTATGTGGGCGGCGACGACATGTATTTTGGGCAGGACCGCATCCTGCTGGTGCGCGAGGCGGCGGCAAAGGCGCGGTAGGACGCGCTTGACTCTGGCGGCCGGCTGGCGGCAACGTGAACAAAAGTGGAACACGTTGCCATAAGTGAGTCGTTCTGTTGCCGTCTGTTGCCCGCCTGGTGCCGCCCGTGTCCGCCCGTGTCCCGGCTGCTGCCGGGCGGGTACCGCTTGATGGCGGCCGTGTCGACGCGGCGTTGGGCGGCGGATTGCTGCTGGCGGGGTGTCACGAAATCTATGGCCCGGGCAGCACGGCGTTGGCGCTGATGCTGGCGCTGGCCAGCGCGCGTGCCGGGCCGATCCTGTGGCTCGCTGACCGTCAAGGCGACGATGGCCGGTTGTATGGCGCGGGCCTGGCCGAACTGGGCGCCGATCCCGGGCGATTGTGGCTGGTGCAGGCCGGCGGTGCGGTGCCGATGCTGCGTGCCGCGGCCGAAGCGCAGCGCTGTGCGGCACTGGCCTGCCTGGTGATCGTGGCTGGCAATGCCAGCGCGGTTGACCTGACCGTGACGCGCCGTCTGCAACTGGCTGCCGCTGCGTCCGGCGTGTTCACCCTGCTGCTGCGTGCTGGCCCGCCCCGTCCGTCCGCCGCGCTTACCCGTTGGCAGGTGCGGTCGGCGCCGGCCCGCCGTCTCGCCGCCAATGCCCCCGGCCCACCGCGCCTGGCGCTCACCCTTGAGCGCCAGCGCGGCGGCCCTGCCGATATTGCTATAGAACTGGAGTGGGATCGTGACCGCCGCCGTTTCCTTTCCGCCGCGACCATCGGCAAGCGCGCCATCCCCATCGGCGCTGCCTTTGGGCGGCGCCCCCCCTGTCTCAAGCCGCCGCATATTGGCGCTGTGTCTGCCATGGCTGCCCGCCGAACGTCTCGCCCGGCAAGCGCCGCAGCCTGAACCTCTTATTCTGATCGCCAATGATCGTGGCCGCCAGATCATCCGCGCTTGCTGCCCGGCGGCGGCAGCGCAAGGCCTGCACCCCGGCCTGGCCCTCGCCGATGCGCGCGCCGTTCTGCCTGGCGTGCGCAGTGTCCCACATGATCCGGCCGGCGATGCAGCGTGCCTTGATTGGCTGGCGGATGGCGCCACCCGCTGGTCACCCATGGTCGCCGCCGCCCCGCCGCACGGGCTGTTGATCGATATCAGCGGTTGCGCTCATCTGTTCGGCGGAGAGGCCAGCCTGATCGCCGACGTGATGACGCGGCTGGAACGGCTGGGTTTCACGGCCCGCCATGCGCTGGCCGCCACGCCGGCCGCCGCGATGGCGCTGGCCCGATTCGGCCAGACGCGCGTTGCCGATCTGCCGCTCGCCGCCCTGTCTGATCAGGAACCGGTGCAACAAGCCCTGCGCCGTGCCGGTCTGAAGCGGGTGGGTGAGGTGGCGAAACTGCCGCGCGCTGCCGTCGCTTCCCGCTTTGGCGAAGCGTTGCTGGCCGCGCTCGACGCGCTGATCGAAGCCGTGCCGCAACCGCTTGATCCGCGCTTGCCCGTCGCCGAAATCACCGCACAACAACGCTTCGCCCAGCCTATCGCCACCACGGATGCGGTGCGTGCCACATTGGAAAAGCTGCTGCTGCGTTGCGCCGTTCAGATGGGCGCGCAGGGGGTTGGCGGGCGGTTGTTTGCGCTGGCGCTCTATCGTGCCGATGGCCATGTCGTGCATGTCGCGGTGGAAACTGCGGAACCGCAACGCGATGCCGCCGTGCTGCTGCGCCTGTTCGACGAACGCATCGCCGCGCTCAATGATCCGCTCGATCCCGGCTTCGGCTATGATCTCGTCCGCCTCGCCGTGCCGGTGACGCACAGCCTCGATGAAACCCAGCTCGGCCTCGAAGGCGGCCAACTCGCCGAAACTCAGTTGGCCGAACTGGTGGACCGCCTCACTGCCCGACTGGGGCGCGGCCGCATCCGCCGGCTGGTCCGAGCCGACACGCACATCCCCGAACAGGCGAGTTTCGATCTGCCGTTTGCCGCCAGTGCTGCAATGAACTGGCCCACCCCCACCCAAGGCGAGCCGCCGGCCCGCCCCATCCGCCTGTTTGAACCACCACAACCGATCGAGGTGCTGGCCGAAGTGCCCGACGGCCCTCCGCGCCGCTTCCGCTGGCGCGCCCGCGTCCATGATGTGATCGCCCACGAAGGCCCCGAACGCATCGCGGCCGAATGGTGGCGGCGCAAGGACGGCGCCGGCCTCACCCGCGATTACTGGCGGGTGGAGGCCGCCGATGGCCGGCGTTACTGGCTGTTCCGCCACGGCCTCTATGATCGCGAACCCGGCCCCCCGCGCTGGTATCTGCACGGCCTGTTCGCATGATGGCCACGCCCAGCGGTTTTGCCGAACTGGCGGCGGCGACGCATTTTTCCTTCCTGGAAGGCGCGTCGAGCCCGGCGGCGATGGTGGAGGCCGCGCTCAGCCTGGACCATTGCGGCATCGGCATTGCCGACAGGAACACGGTCGCCGGCGTGGTGCGCGCCCATGTTGCGGTGCGGGAACTGGCCGAAGCCGCGAAGGAGGCCGGGACGGAGCTGCCGCCGTTCAAGCTGGCGGTGGGTGCGCGGCTGGTGTTCGCCGATGGTACGCCGGATGTGATCGCCTATCCCGCCCACAGACCCGGCTGGGCCCAGCTCACCCGGCTGCTCACCATCGGCAACCGACGAGCAGAGAAGGGGGATTGCATCCTGCATCTTTCCGACTTGATCGAATATTCAAGTGGCCTGCTGCTGATCGCTCTCCCGCCCGCGCCTGACCAGCAATCCCGCCTTGCCGAGCTGTCGCGGGCCTGCCCCGGCCGGTTGTGGCAAGGTGCGATGCTCCATTACGGCGGCGCTGATCGCCGCCGGCTGGCGGCGCTGAGTGCCGTCGCCGATGCGGCGGGTGTGCCGTTGCTGGCGCTCAATGCACCGCTATACGCCACGCCAGCGCAGCGCCCGCTGCACGATGTCATCCGCTGCATCGGCATGGGCGCAACGCTGGAGAGCGCCGGCACGCGGCTGGCGGCCAATGCCGAACGCCACCTGAAAAGCGCGGCCGAGATGGCCCGGCTGTTCCGCGATTTTCCTGTTGCGTTGCACGAACCGGCCCGCCTGCTCGCCCGCGTCGATTTCAGCCTGGATCAGCTGCGGTATGAATATCCCAATGAACCGGTGCCGCCTGGCCATAGCCCGCAGGGCTGGCTGGAAACGCTCACCCTGCAGAAGGCGCGGGAGAAGTGGCCTGACGGGATTCCGCCCAAGCTGATGGCGCTGCTGGCCGAGGAATTCCGCATCATCGCCAAGGCCGGCTATGCGCCCTATTTCCTCACCGTCCACGATATCGTCGCGTTCGCGCAGAGCCGCGGCATCCTCTGTCAGGGCCGCGGCAGTGCCGCCAACAGCGCGGTGTGTTTCGTGCTGGGCATCACCGCGGTTGATCCGTCGAAGCACAATCTCCTCTTTTCCCGATTCATTTCCGAAGAGCGCAAGGAGCCGCCCGATATCGATGTCGATTTCGAGCATGAACGCCGCGAGGAGGTGATGCAGTGGATTTACGAGCGTTATGGCCGCGAACGCGCCGGCATCGCGGCCACCGTGATCCATTACCGCCCGAGGAGCGCCGTGCGTGAAGTGGGCAAGGTGCTCGGCATGAGCGAGGACCTGACCACGCGGCTGTCGAGCACCGTGTGGGGCAGTTACGCTTCGCAGATGGAGCGCGAGCGCTTCGCCGAAAGCGGGCTTGATCCCGACAGCCCGGAGATCGCCCGGCTGGGCGGCCTCGTCACCCAGATCATGGGCATGCCGCGCCACCTGTCGCAGCATGTCGGCGGCTTCGTGCTCACCCAGACGCGGCTGGATGAGCTGGTGCCGATCCACAACGCCACCATGGCAGACCGCACCTTCATCGAGTGGGACAAGGACGATATCGACGCGCTGGGCCTGATGAAGGTGGATGTGCTGGCGCTGGGGATGCTCAGCTGCATCCGGCGGGCGTTCGAGTTCATCGAGACGCAGTTGGGGCACGGCTACACGCTCGACAATGTGCCGGGTGACGCGACCGATGTGTATCGCATGCTGCAACGAGGCGATTCCATCGGCGTCTTCCAGGTCGAAAGCCGGGCGCAGATGAACATGCTGCCGCGCCTGAAGCCGGCGGAATTCTATGATCTGGTCATCCAGGTCGCCATCGTGCGGCCGGGGCCGATCCAGGGCGACATGGTCCACCCCTATCTGCGGCGCCGGCAGGGGCGCGAGGCGGTGAGTTTCCCCAGCCCGAAACCGCCGCACGATCCGGATGAGCTGAAGAACGTGCTGGGCAAGACGCTGGGCGTGCCGTTGTTCCAGGAACAGGCGATGAAGCTGGCCATCACGGCGGCCAATTTCACGCCCGCCGAAGCCAACAAGCTGCGCCGTTCGATGGCCACCTTCCGCAGCAATGGCGGGATGGAATATTTCGAAAGCAAGCTCGTCGATGGCATGGTGGCGCGGGGGTATGAAGAGGACTTTGCCCGGCGCTGCTTCAACCAGATCAAGGGCTTTGGCAGCTATGGCTTCCCCGAAAGCCATGCCATTGCTTTTGCCCGGCTGGTGTGGGTTTCGGCCTACCTCAAGTGCCGGTACCCGGCGGTATTCGCCGCCGCGCTGCTGAACGCGCAGCCGATGGGATTTTATGCCCCGGCGCAGATCGTGCGCGATGCGGTAGAACATGGCGTGGCGGTGTTGCCGGTGGATGTGAACCACAGTGCGTGGGATTGCACACTTGAACCCCCAACCGTCACCCCGGCGAACGCCGGGGCCCATCGCCCCGACCATCGCGTTTGTGGGCACTCTCGGGTGGTGGGCCCCGGCGTTCGCCGGGGTGACGAGCAGCTCGCCCTGCGCCTTGGCTTGCGCCAGATCACCGGTTTCCGCGAAGATTGGGCCGAACGCATTGCCGCCGCCCGCCCGATCCGTGCCCTCGAAGATCTCGCCCGCGCCGGCCTGCCGCCGCGTGCGCTGAAGCTGCTCGCCAATGCCGATGCCTGTGCCAGCCTCAACCTCAATCGCCGCGAGGCCGGCTGGCAGGCGCTGCGCACACCCACCGACAGCCTGCCCTTGTTCGCAGCGGCGGCCGCAAGCGATCTGGGCGAGGAGCAAGGCCACGATCTGCCGCTGATGGCGCCCGGTGAGGAGGTCGCCGCCGATTACCAGGTGCTGCGCCTTTCGTTGCGCGCCCACCCGCTGGCGCTGCTGCGGCGCTTTTTCCCCGGCGTGCTCAGCGCCGCCCAGTTCAGCGTGGCGAAGAACGGCCGACGCGCCACCGTGGCCGGAGTCGTGCTGGTGCGGCAGCGGCCGGGCGGCGGCAACGCCATCTTCATCACGCTGGAGGATGAAACGGGCGTGGTGAACGTGGTGGTGTGGGCGCGCCTGTTCGAAACCTATCGCCGCGCCATCATGGCCAGCCGGCTGATGCAGGTGGAAGGCGAGGTGCAGCGCAGCCCCGAAGGCGTGATGCACCTGATGGCAACCCGCATCACCGACATGAGTGGGGTATTGGGCCGCTTGTCAGGCTCGCACGATGCGACCCCGGCTTTGGCGCGCGCCAGCGAGGATCTGGTGCACGGCCCTGCGGGGCGCAAGCCGCCACCTTCCCGCGCCCGCCATCCGCGCGACGTGCGCATCCTGCCGCGCAGCCGGGATTTTCATTGAGGCGATGGATCGGGCGGTGCAATCGCCATCATGTCCACCAGCGCCGGTCCGATATGGTCCCGCACCAGCGCGGTGCCTCCCACCAACGGCGACAGCAGATGCGCTGGCACCATCACCGCCAGCAGCAGCCAGGTCGCCGGATGCACGCGGCCGGTGCGTCGATCATGGACGGCCAGCGCCATCAGGACCGCATCCCCGATGAAGGCACTGCCGATATCGGTCCATGGCGGCGCAGGCGGGAACACCATCATCAGCCGGCTGGCGGCGGCCACGAACAGCGCCACGGCGGCGCCCAGCATGAAGCGGCGGTGCCAATCGTGGTGGCGGCTGGCTGTCAACAGCGCCAGGCTGCTCCAGAGGGTGAACAGGCCCAGATCGACGATGTTGTAGCCGGAAAACAGGAACGGTTCGGGCCCGCCGGCGGCGATGCGGCGCATGGCGGCAGCCGGGATCATCGGTACGCCGGTGAACAGCACCGCGCCACTCAACCACGCCCCGGCGATGCCCCATTCGCGGTGCCGCACGGTCTTGCGCTGGGCCGCCAGCTGCACCTGCCAGGCATAAAGCAGCAGCCAGGCAAAACAGAGCGCGCCGTGAATGTGCAGCAGACCATAGAAGAGCTTTGATCCGCTCGCTATCGGCCCGAAATAGGTGAAGGGGAAGCTGATCAGCGCCAGCGCCACCATCGCCCAGCCCGAGATCAGGAAAAACCGGCTGCGCGCCGGTGCGGTGTTGCTGTTCATCATTGGCCCCCGCGCACCACTCTGGCGCAATGCACCGGCCATTGCCATAGTCGCGGCCATGACCATGGAAACCCTGTTCGCCGCCGGCGCCCGCGTGGGCGAACGCCTGAAAGCCCGCAACGAAACTGTCGCCGTCGCCGAATCCGCCGCCGGCGGGCTGATTTCGGCCGCGTTGCTGGCCGTGCCGGGCGCGTCCGCCTTCTACTTGGGCGGCGCCGTCGTCTACACCCCCCGCGCCCGCCACCGCCTGCTCGGCCTCCGTCGAGAGGATGTGCGCGGCTTCATGTCTGCCACCGAACCGTTTGCCCTCATGATGGCCGAAACCATCCGCAAGCAGCACAGCACCACTTGGGGCATAGGCGAAACCGGCGCTGCCGGGCCGAACGGCAACCCATATGGCCACGCTGCCGGACATGACGTGGTGGCGGTGAGCGGGCCTGTGCAGATGGCGCGCACCATTGCGACGGGGTCGAGCGACCGACAGGCCAATATGGTGGCGTTTGCGCTTGCGGCGCTGGATTTGTTAGGGGGAGAAGTTGGGTTAATCCCCTAACGTGATGCCTCCATCCGGCCCCAAAGCCATGAACGGGTTGTAGGCCACTTCCCAAGGGTGGCCGTCGGGGTCGCAGAAATAGCCGGAGTAGCCGCCCCAGAATGCATCGTGCGCGGGTTTTTGCAGGGTGGCGCCGTTGGCGACGGCGCGGGAGAGGAGGGCGTCGACTTCTGCTTTGCTGCTGACGTTGTGGGCGATAGTGAAGCCGCCAAAGCCCGGGCCGCGATCCGTCATGCCGCAATCTTCGGCCAGCTTTTCGAATGGGTAGAGGGCGAAGGCTAGGCCCCCGCACTGGAACATGGCGATTGCGTCGAATTTGCGGGCCTTGCGCGGCCAGCCCATGGCTTCCCAGAAGGCGACGGCGCGGGGGAGATCGTCGGTTCCGAGGGTGACGATGCTGATGCGTTGGTCCATGATGTGCTCCTGTTGATGGGGATGAGACTGACATGTCGACTAGGCAAATGGAACGCATCGTGTTGGCGCGGCATATTGTTGGCGCGCCTAGCCCGGACGATTTCCGAGTCGAAACGTTGCCGATCCCCGAGCTAGCGGACG
Source organism: Sphingomonas paucimobilis (assembly GCA_943369475.1). Lineage (GTDB taxonomy): Bacteria > Pseudomonadota > Alphaproteobacteria > Sphingomonadales > Sphingomonadaceae > Sandarakinorhabdus > Sandarakinorhabdus paucimobilis_A. The sequence goes on from CALRNJ020000008.1 coordinate 63,312, forward strand.
GGCAGCTGCTGATCGCCAATCGCTTCATCAGCTGCGATCCGGGCACGCGTTCACGCCTATCGCCCGGTGCTTCCTATGCGCCGCCGCTGCAGCCGGGGCAGATGGTGGATGGTTTTGCGGTGGGGGAGGTGCTGGAAAGCCGCCATCCGCGTTTTGTTGCGGGCGATCTGGTGATGGGCACTGGTTGGGCGACGCACATGGTGTCGAACGGGCGAGGTTATCTGTCGAAAGTCCCCGATCTGGATGTGCCGCTGAGCTTGTGGAACGGCATATTGGGCGTGCCGGGCATGACGGCGTGGTTTGGCTTGAAGCGCGTGGCGCAGTTGCAGGCGGGCGAGCGCGTGCTCGTGACCAGCGCCGCCGGGCCGGTGGGGGCGACGGCGGGGCAGTTGGCAAAGATATGGGGTGCATCCAACGTGGTCGGCATTGCTGGCGGAGCGGAGAAATGCTGCTGGCTCACCGAGGAATGCGGCTTCGATGCCGCGCTAGATTACAAGGCCGCCGATTTCGATGCGCAGTTTGCCGAAGCCAGCAAGGATGGCTGGGATGTGCTTTTCGACAATGTCGGCAACGCCAGCGTTGATCGCACCCTGCCGGTGATGCGCATGAAGGGGCGGATCGTGATTTCGGGGCAGGTGGCGGATTACAACCTGACGCCACAGGAAGCGCCGGGCATCCACAACACGCGCGAATTCATCGGCAAGCGGCTGCGCATGGAAGGCATGGTGGTGTTTGATGACATGCCGGGATTCCCCGCCGCCCAGGCCGAACTGGCCGGCATGATCCGCGCCGGCCAGGTGAATTATCGCGAGGAGATTTTCGACGGGCTGGCCAGCCTGCCGGAGGCGTTCAGCGGGCTGTTCACCGGCCAGAGTTTCGGCCGCCGGCTGATCCGCGTCTGACAGGCGCACGTGCAAACACTGGCAAAGCCGTGCGCCAAGGCGTAAAGGAAACGGGTTCATCCCGCACTATTGTAAGGGTCTCACATCATGGGTTCGTTCAGCCTCACGCATTGGCTGGTGGTCATCCTGGTCATCGTGCTGTTGTTCGGCCGTGGCCGCATTTCCGATCTGATGGGTGATTTCGCCAAGGGTATCAACAGCTTCAAGAAGGGGCTGAATGATGATGCCGCGCCCGGCAGCCCGGCTGCGCCGCCGCCGCAGGTGACGCAGAACCCGCGGGCACCTGCCAAGTCTCCGGTCGAAGACGCCCGCGGCTGACACCGAGGAACGGGGCTGATCAGCCCCGCGGGTCACACCTTGTTTGGCATTGATTCTTCCGAGCTGATGCTCATTGCGCTGGTGGCCCTGTTGGTCATCGGCCCGAAAGACCTGCCCAAGGCGATGCGCTGGGTGGGCCAGTGGGTGGGCAAGGCCCGCGCCATGAGCCGCCACATGCGCAGCGGTTTCGATGCGATGATGCGCGAAGCCGAAATGGAAGAAATGCAGAAATTGTGGGCGCAGCAGAACGAGGCCATCATGAAGGCCACCGCGCTGCCGGAAAACATACTGCCCGATCTGTCTGGGCCAGTGCCGGCAACGACGCCTGTGGTTGAACCGGCTGAGGAGCCCTGGCCGGTCGCTCCGGTTGAACCGGCTGCCGCCGTGGCCGCGCCGCCGGCGAAGAAACCGCGCAAACTGCGCGCCAAAAAGCCCACCGCCACGGGCGAAGCGGCATGATCGACGAGGTTGACCGCAGCGACATCGACGCCAGCAAGGCCCCGCTGCTCGATCATCTCATCGAACTGCGCGGGCGCCTGCTGCGCTGTGTCGTCTATTTCGTCATCGCCTTTGGCCTGTGCTTCAGCCAGGCTGGGCGCATCTTCGATTTTCTGGTGCAGCCCCTGGTCGATGCCTCGGGCAGCGGCGCGCGGCTGATCTACACCAAGCTGTATGAAGCGTTCTTCGTCGAGATCCGGGTGGCGGCCTTTGCCGGCATCTGCATCGCCTTTCCGCTGATCGCCAACGAACTGTGGCGCTTTGTGGCGCCCGGCCTTTATCGGAAGGAACAGAAGGCGCTGCTGCCGTTTCTGCTGGCCACGCCGATCCTTTTCACCTGCGGCGCCGCGCTGGCCTATTATGGCGTGATGCCGGCGGCCTTCCGCTTCTTCCTCGGTTTCCAGCAGCTTGGCGGCGTGAACGGCATCAACCGCGAGGCGCTGCCGGCGATGGGCGAATATCTCGATCTGGTGATGAGCCTGATCCTCGCCTTTGGCGTGGCCTTCCTGCTGCCCGTGTTGCTGATGCTGCTGGAACGGGCGGGCATCATCAACCGCAAGCAGCTGATTGCCGGCCGCCGCTATGCCGTGGTAGCGAGCTTCGTGGTTGCCGCCGTGCTCACCCCGCCCGATCTGTGGAGCCAGGTCGCGCTGGCGATCCCGTTGATGTTGCTCTACGAAATCTCGATCATCGGCATCTGGTTCACCGAAAAGCGCCGGGCCAAGTTGGCCGCGGCTGAACAGTCAAGCGAAAGCGCCGCTTAGTCCTTGGCGCCGCCGGCCGACTTGTCGATCGCCTGGCCCACGCTCTTGATGTCGCGGCCGGCGCCCTGAATGGTATTGCAGGCGGTGAGCAGCACCAGCGCTGCCAGCAATCCCAAACGCAAATTCATCACGGCTCTCCTGTTGGCCCCGCATGCCGCTGATTGGCTTGCTGGTGGCTGAATGGGCTGGCATCAGGGTGGCATGGAGTTTGCCCTGCCTGCAACTGTGCCGCCGCCTGATTTGGCGCCGCTGCTGCCGGCTGGTCTGTCGCCCGCGCTCATCAATGCAGCGGTGGTCGCCTGGGCGGATGCACCGTTTCTGAAGGGGTTGATCCGTGGCCGGCAAGCAACGCTGGCGACGCTGGCCGAGGCCGGCCAGGATGCGGCGCTCGGCGCGGCACTGGCGCTGGCGGCAGACGATGCGCAGCCGATCATGCCGCGCCTGCGCACCGCGCGGCGCGATGTGGCGCTGGTAGTGGCGCTGGCCGATCTGGCCGGGCTTTGGCCGCTGGAGCAGGTGACGGCGGCTCTTTCGGACTTCAATGATCGCGCCATCGATGCCGCCATTGCTACGGCGCTGGCCGAACGCGGCGCGCCCAATCGCGGGCTGGTGGCGCTGGCGCTGGGCAAGCTGGGCAGCCGCGAACTGAATTACAGCAGCGATGCCGATCTGATCTTCCTGCACGATCCCGAACTGGTGCCGTGCCGGGGCAGCGAAGATCCCGGGGAGGCGGCGGTGCGCATCGTGCGGAGGGCGGTGGCGATCTTGAACGACTTGACGCCTGATGGCTATGTCGCCCGCATCGATCTGCGGTTACGGCCGGCGAGCGAGATCACGCCGATGTCGATCAGCCTGGCTGCGGCCGAACATTATTACCAATCCGAAGCGCTGACTTGGGAACGGGTCGCCTTCATCCGCGCCCGCGCCGTGGGCGGCGATGTGGCCATGGGCGCGGAATTCCTCGCCCGCATCTGTCCGTTCGTGTGGCGGCGCAGCCTGGATTACACGGCGGTGCGCGACATCCAGTCGGTAAGTTTGCGCATCCGCGATCATTTCGAAGGCGGGCAGGCCATTGGCCCGAGTTTTGATCTGAAGCGTGGGCGTGGCGGCATCCGCGAAGTGGAATTTTTTGCCCAGATCAACCAGCTCATCTGGGGCGGACGTGACCCTGAATTGCGCTGCCCGGCGACGCTTGATGGCCTCGCTGCGCTCGCCGTTGCCGGACACGTGCCAGAGGCGGAAAGCCGGCAGCTGGCCGACAGCTACCGGGCGTTGCGCACGCTGGAGCATCGGCTGCAGATGCGTCGCGATGAGCAGACTCACGCCATCCCGCGCCTGATCGCCGATCGCCATGCCGTGGCCCGGCTGTGCGGGTTGAAGGATGCAAAGGCGCTGGAAGCCCGGTTGAACGGCATTACCGAGCCGGTTGCCATATCTTACGACCGGCTGATCCGCGCGGCCACGCCAGACGCAACGCCGGTGCCGGCCGATCCCAAGCCGTGGTTGAAGCAGCATCACCCCGGCCTGATGAAGCTGCTTGCCCCGCTGATCGCCACCTGGCGGCAGGGCAAATATCGCGCATTGAAAAGTGAATCGGCGCGCGGCGATTTCGAAGCGGTGCTGCCGCTGCTGCTGGCGCGACTGGCGGCGGCGGCCGATCCGGCCACGGCGGCGCATCGGCTGGATGGCTTGCTGGCGGGATTGCCGGCCGGCGCGCAATTTTTTGCGCTGCTGCGCGCCAATCCGCGCCTTGTGGGCCTGCTTGGCAACCTGGTGGGCATCACGCCGGTGCTGGCCGAAGCACTGGCCCGCGATCCGGCGCTGTTCGATGTGATGCTGTCCCCCGATGCCTTTGCGCCCTTGCCCGATGCCCTGCAACTGGCCGCGGAACTGGCCAACCTGTGCCGTGGTGCTGGTCTGGAAGAACGGCTGGACCGGGTGCGGCGCTGGACGGCGGAAGTAAGGTTCCAGCTGGGCGCGCAGCTGATCGAGGGCCATGCCGGCGCGCTCGCCGTGGGGCGTAGCCTGGCTGATCTGGCCGATGCCGCCGTGCAGAATTTGGCGCCGGCGGTGGCAGAGGATTTCGCACGCAGCCACGGCCGCGTGCCGGGCGGCGAACTTGTGGTGCTGGCGCTGGGCCGGCACGGCGGCCGGGCGATGACGCATGCCAGCGATCTTGATTTGGTGTTCCTGTTCACCGGCCATCACGAAACGCTTTCTGATGGGGCCAAGCCGCTGCCGGCTGCCACCTATTTCAACCGGCTGGCGGCGCGGCTGGTGACAGCGCTTTCGGTGCCCACGGCGGCAGGCGCGCTCTATGAGGTGGATACCCGGCTGCGGCCGTGGGGAGCAAAAGGCAATCTGGCGCTCTCCATCGACAGTTTCGCCCGCTACCAGCGCGAGGAAGCCGAAAGCTGGGAGCATATGGCGCTCACCCGCGCCCGCGTGGTGGCCGGGTCGGTGGCGGCGGCGCAGGCGGTGATTGCCGAGGTGCTGGCCGCCCCGCGCGATCTGCCAAGCTTGCGCAAGGCGGTGCTGGCGATGCGGGCCGACATGGCCGCCGCAAAGCCGGCGCAGGGCCGGTTCGATGTGAAGCTGGCCGCGGGCGGGATGGTCGATCTGGAATTCATCGTGCATTTCCGCCAGCTCGCTTCGGCTCGCGGCTTGTCGCCCGAATTGCCGGTGGCGCTTGATGAACTGATCGCCGCCGGGCTGCTGCCGGCCGATCTCAGGCAAGCCCACGATTTCCTGGCGCGCACGCTGATCTGGTTGCGGCTGCTGTTTGCCGGGGCCCGCGTGCCCGGTACGGTGCCCGAACCGGTGCAGGCGATCCTGGCGCGGGCGCTGGCTGCGGCAAATTTCACCGGCTTCACCGATCAACTGGCCATCGCCAGACAGGCCGTGCGCGTGGCATGGGCAGAGGTGTTCAGCCAAGGAGAACTGCCATGAGCATGCCCACCCCCGGAACCGCCGCCCCCGCCTTCACCATGGATGGTGACACCGGCCCGATCAGCCTGGCCGATTTTGCCGGCAAGAAGCTGGTGCTCTATTTCTACCCCAAGGACGACACGCCGGGCTGCACCAACGAAGGCAAGGCCTTCTCGGCGCTGCAGGCCGAATTTGCCGCCGCCGATACGGTGGTGGTGGGCGTGTCGCGCGACAGCGTCGCCAGCCACGCCAAGTTCCGCGCAAAGCATGGCTTGGCCGTGCTGCTGGGCAGCGACCCCGGCGAGGTGACGGAGGCATATGGCACGTGGGTGGAAAAATCCATGTACGGCAAGAAGTACATGGGGATCGAGCGCGCCACCTTCCTGATCGACCGCGACGGCAAGATCGCCGAATTGTGGAGCAAGGTGAAGGTGCCCGGCCATGCTGAAGCCGTACTCGCCGCTGCCCATGCGCTGGCTTGAGGGTATCTACGCTGCGCAACTCGCACGAACACTGAGTGGTAAAACCGGCGGCGGTCAGTGTGTGATGGGGAAGGGGATGCCCCATCCATCCTGATTCGCCGCCGGTACCCTCGCGCATCAGCGCGCCAGCCGGGGCCCATCCGGCGGATCAAAGTGCTGCCGCTGGGTGTATCTACGGCCGTCGCAACAAAGAGTTTCACGTTTCTGGTACGCGATGGTCACAATTCATCGCCTGCGCTGAACGGTTGGCCGCTCCCCGGCATATGAACCATTGTTCAGCATGGCTGGGGCTGTTCTTTAACCAATGCCAGTCGGGTTCAACGGCGGCAAAGGGGCAATGGTCTTGTAGGGTGAAGGCACTGGAAGCTGATTCCGGTGAATGCTCCCTGCTTGTCCGGGTTCCCAGCCTGATGAAGGGTCGCACTGGGTCATGCAATTTCGCATCGAAAATTTCGGCAGCGAGAAATTTCGCAGCGCCAGAATGATGATGGCAGCGCTGGGCCTGTTTGGCCTTGTGGCTGCCGCTCCCGCTGCTGCCGACGATGTGACCCCCATTTCCGCCGTTTCCGCTGTCTCCGCCATGACTCTGGACGACAGTGCCACCAACCCGGCCACCAGCGTGGCCGAATCCCGCCGCGCCTTCCTCGCTGCGTTGGCCAACGAACGCACCGATGCCGCCACCCTCGCCCGCATGCTGCCGCGCGCCGGCCAGCCCGTCGCCGCGCTGATCGGTGCTGCTCCGGCCGGCACCCCGCGCGCCGAAGCCGTGCTGCGTCGCCTCGGCCTCAACCCTGATCGTTTCCTCGGCAACACCGGCGGGCCCTTTATAGCCGCCAACGATCCGCAAGTGCGCGATCTGCAGGCCAGCGCCGCACGCCAGGCCGCCATCGCCGCCACCTTCGCCCGCATCCCAGCCTTCCTGCCGGTGAACCATTATGATCCGTCGTCGGATTTCGGTTATCGTTCCGATCCATTCCACGGCGGCGGCGCCTTCCACGCCGGGATCGACATGACCGGCAAGACCGGCGACGCCATTCATGCTGCTGCCGATGGTGTCGTTGTCCGCGCTGGCTGGTGGGCCGGTTATGGCAAGGTGGTCGTGATCGATCACGGCAATGGCCTGGAAACACGCTATGGCCACATGACCCGCTTCCACGTGAAGGAGGGCGACGTGATCCGCCAGGGCCAGGTTGTCGGCGGCATGGGCTCCACCGGACGCTCGACGGGTACCCACCTGCATTTCGAAGTTCGCCTCGATGGCCGCGCTCTCGATCCGCAGCCCTTCCTCGATCTCGCCAGCTTCGGTGTCGGTGCCCCGGCCCGCACTCGCATGACCGTGGTTGCCCCGATGAATATCGCCAGCGACGAGCCTTTCGCACCGCTGGCCAGCGACGACATGGTGATGGCCGGCGGCCGCGCTTGGAAGGTCCGCACCGGCCGTTGATCGCCGTACCGGTTGCAGCCGGGCTCCCTCGCGATTACATTGGCGTCATGGACGATCTCCCGCGCCTCTCCCCCGCTGCTGCCAAACGCGTCGCCGTCATCTCGGCCCGTCAGGGCAAACCCGGCATGATGCTGCGCCTTGCCGTCGATGGTGGCGGCTGCGCCGGCTTCCAATACCGCTTCGGCCTCGAATCCGCCCCGGCCGATGGTGACACGGCTGTCGAAACCGACGGCGTCACCATGCTGGTCGATCCCGATTCGCTGCCCTTCGTCGCCGGCGCCGAAGTAGATTATGTCGAAAAGATCGGCGCTGCAGCCTTCGAAGTGAAGAATCCTCAGGCCGCCTCGGGCTGCGGCTGCGGGTCGAGCTTCTCGATTTAAAGCGGAAGAAGAGGGCCTACAGCGGGCAAGGGCTGAACCCCTGCGCCCTTCTTTGCTGGGGTCCGGGTTTGTCCTTTGAGTATGCGGTCATGCTGGCGCAGGTCAGCATCCAATGTATCGCGCGGGCTCAAGGCCTTGTTCTGGATGCCACAACATATGCTGGCACAGGCTAGCACGACAGTGGCTTTTGATTGAGGGCTGCCCAAAACAAATGGGTACAGGGTCTGTGACCCTGCCCGCCGGAGCCCCACTTCCTTTTGCCGGGTGCAGTCCCGCCCGGTCTCGCTTAGGAACGGCGTCAGCACGATAAGGATGTCGGCATGGCGATTTCGGCGGTGATTTTCGATTTTGGGGGTGTGATCACCTCGTCGCCCTTCGAGGCGTTTGCGCGGTATGAAGCGCAGCGTGGCCTGCCGCATGGCTTTATTCGAACCGTGAATTCCACGAACCCTGACAGCAATGCCTGGGCGCGGCTGGAGCGCAGTGAGATCAGCACCGGTGAATTTGATGCGGCATTCCGCGCGGAAGCGATCAGCTTGGGCCATGATGTGCCCGGCGGTGATGTGTTGCCATTGCTGGCGGGTGATGTGCGGCCGGGAATGGTGGCAGCACTGCGGGCGTGCAAGGCAAAGCTTAAGATCGGCTGCATCACCAACAATGTGGCGAGTGAAAAGGATATCGGCTGGGGACTGAGCGTGAAGCACATCCTGTCTGAATTTCACCACATCATCGAGAGCGCCAAGGTGGGCCTGCGAAAACCCGATCCGCGCATCTATTTGATGATGTGCGAGGCGCTGGCGGTTGAGCCGGCGGCCTGCGTTTACCTTGATGATCTGGGCATCAACTGCAAGCCAGCCGCTGCCCTGGGCATGACGGCGATCAAGGTGACGGGTGAGGCGCAAGCCTTGGCTGATCTTGCGGCGGCAACCGGCCTGCGCTTCTGATTACCAGCCCACTGGATCGGTGAAGGCGCTGCCCTGACGTTCCAACTGGGTGGCGATGGCGAATTTGTGCACTTCGGTGGGCCCGTCGTAGAGGCGGAAGGGCCGCATGTCGCGGAAGATCATCTCGACGACGGTTTCCGATGTGACCCCGATGCCGCCCAGGATCTGCACGCAGCGATCGGTGACCTTGAACAGGTCTTCGGACACGCTGGCTTTCACGATGCTGCTTTCGTGGCGGGCGCGCACGCCATTATCCAGCAGCCAGGCGACGTGGCGAATGGCCAGTCGGGCCTGGTGCAGCGCGATTTCATTGTCGGCCAGCATGAAGTTGACGCCCTGATGGGCGAGCAGCGGCTTGCCGAAGGCGGTCCGCACGCGGGCATGTTCCAGCGCGATATGCTGGCAGCGTGCCGCCGCGCCCAGCCAGCGCATGCAGTGGGTGAGCCGCGCCGGGGCCAGGCGCATCTGGGCATAGCGGAAGGCCGAACCAATTTCGCCCAGCAGGTGCGACGGGCCCAGGCGCAGGCCTTCGAAACGCACGACGCAATGGCCTTCGACATAGTTGCGGTCCATCGAATCCATCACGCGTTCGATGTGAATGCCGGGCGTGTCGCCTTCGCACAGGAACAATGTGGGGCCGTGCGCGCCGTGGGCGTTGGGCTCGACATTGGCCATGATGATCCAGGTCTTGGCGCCGTTCGCCCCGGTGATCAGCCATTTCAGGCCGGAAATCTCGTAGTCATTACCGTTAAACACAGCGCGGGTCTTTAACTGGCCGGGGTCGCTGCCGGCACCGTCCGGCTCCGTCATCGCGAAGACGCTGCGGCGCTCGCCGCTGACCATGGGGGCGAGGAACTGCTCCACCTGATCAGGCCGGGCGATGCGGGAGAGGAGATACATGTTGCCTTCGTCCGGCGCGGCGCAGTTCATCGCGACGGGGCCGAGCGTGGACCAGCCGGCGGCTTCGAACACGGCGGCTTGTGTCGCGTGATCGAATCCCATGCCGCCCAGTTCGGTGGGTGCCTGCGGGGTGAGCAGGCCCTCGGCCTTGGCCAGCGCCACCAGTTCGGCACGCAGACCGTCGGTGGGGCCGTGCTGGGTCAGGCGCGGGTCGCGTTCGAAGGGGATGATCTTGTCGATCACGAACTGGCGGGTGCGGCGGGCCAGCGCCTTGGTGGCTTCAGGCAGGGTGAAATCGGTCACAAGGTGCCTTTCTGATATTGCGCCAGCGCGTGAGCGATGATCGCCAGCGCCAATGTCTCGAAGCCTGCATAGCGCGTGCCGTCCATCTCGCCGCGCTGCCATTTTCGGTAAAGCTGCATCCACGCCACCGCCAGCCGCAAACGCGCCAGCGCGGTGGGCCAGACGAGATCGCCCACATCATGGCCGCTGATTGCCGTGTAGCGCGCCGCCACGGCGCTGCGACCGGGCCAGCCAGGGGTGAGCGAGGGCACGGCCTGCAGCGGCTTCACGTCATCCGGGTCACCCGGTTCGATCCAGTAGGACAGCAGCACGGCCAGATCGAAGGCCCGCGGCCCGCGGGTGGCCATGTCCCAATCGATCATGGCGCGCGCCTCGCAGGTGGCGGGATCGACAAGCAGATTGTCGGGCTTCAGATCCATGTGCAGCAGCACGGGCGCGCCCGTTTCGAGCGGAACGGCGGCTGCCAGTGCGGCGATAAGCGCGGCCACGTGCGCCGGCAAGGCATCAGGCCACACCGCCTCGGCGCGGTTCGTCCAGCCTTTCAACTGGCGGGGGTAAAAGCCATCCGGCTTGCCGAGATCGTCCAGGCCTACGGTGGCCGGATAGAGCGCATGCAGCGCGGCCATGGCCTGCAACGTCGTTTCCACCAGCGCCAGACCGTCGTCAGCCTCGAGCGGCAGCGTGCCGGCAATCGCCACGCCGTCGCGCTGCTCGATGAGCTGGAATTTGGTGCCGAGCACGGCTTCATCGGCGCAGAAGGCGATCAGGCGCGGTGCCAGAGGGAAAAGCGGGGCGAGTGCGGCCAGCACCTTGGCTTCGCGCGCCATGTCGCTGGCGCCGGCGGCGAGCCGCCCCGGCGGCGGGCGGCGCAGCACGGCCGGACCACTGGCCAGCATCACGCCTTCGTTGCGGTTGGCGATGCCGCCCCCAAGCCGCTGCAGCCGCGCGCCGGGGGCCAGTGCGAGTCCGTGCGTAGGCAGCCATTCGGCAAGGCGTTCAAGGTCTGTCATCTCATTCTGGCTATCATGGTAACGGCGTCAGGCAACAGCCTGTCATAAAGCGGTTACTGGAAGTTGGCATGGCCTGTGCCTATGCTTGGCAGCATGAACGAACGTCCTGTCCTCACCTCCGAACGGCTGCTGCTGCGTCCACACCGGCTGTCGGATTTCGAACGGTTGGTTGAAATGTGGTCGCACCCGGTGGTGGTGACGCATTTCGGCGGCAAGCCGTTCAACCGCGAAGACAGCTGGAACCGCCTGTTGCGCTATGCTGGCCATTGGCAGTTGATGGATTATGGCATGTGGGCCGTGACAAGGCCTGGTGAAGATATGCACCTTGGCGATGTCGGTTTCCTGCACGCTGAACGCACCGGGGTGGAACCCTTCTGTTGCCCGGAAGCGGCCTGGGCCTTTCATCCCGAAGCGCAAGGCCAGGGCTATGCCAGCGAGGCGGTCGCCTGTGCGCTGAACTGGGCAGACTCGGGGGCGGATATGCGATTCGAACGCACCGTGGCCATGATCAACCCGGCCAACGCCACCAGCATTTCGGTCGCCCGCCGCTGCGGCTTTGCCATTTATGGTGAGGCGACCTACCGCGCCGAACCGGTGGGCCTGTGGGAACGGCAGCGACCGGCCTGATCGATCAGGCGTCGGCCGGCAAGCCGCACATCGCCAGGCTGTCGCGCCACAGGGTGGTGCAGGCGGCCTCTTCGCGGGCAAGGATAGAAGGCTTGGGCCACGTCAATCGCCCTTTGCGCAGTGATGCATAGACGCTGCCCGATGGTGGACGCAGGCTGGCGGCAAGTTCGGACAAGGCCCGGCCCGCATTGGGCAGGTTGTTCATCGTCTTGCCGAATGGGACCAGCAACGGAAGCAGCGGCCAGACCAAGGTACGCACCAGCCACATTTGTTGGCGTGCCAGGCCAGTGCCGGGAGTGAGGCCGGGATCATAGGCGACCACGCTGATGCCGCGTGTCGCCCGGCCGCCGGCCACAATCGCGGTCATCACGTTGCACAGTTTCGAAGCGGAATAGGCGCGCATGCCAGCGGTGATCGGGTTGCTGTCGAGACCCGGATCGCTGGCTGGATCGGCCAACCAGTGCGCATTGGCATGGCGGGGTGGCGGCACCCCGGTGCGCTCTGCCGGGTCGTGCGTGCCGCTGCTAGCGATCACCACGCGTGCGCCGTCGGCCAGATGCGGCCACAGGCGGTGCAGCAGAAGGAAATGCCCCAGGTGATTGGCGGCAAACGTCAGTTCGTGGCCGTCGGCCGAACGCTCGGCCACAGTTGGCCGCTGCCCACCGGCATTGAGGATTAGCGCATCAATGCCGCCATCGTTCAGCGTTGCGATAACGGCATCGGCGAAATCGTTGACGCTGGCCAGGCTGGCGAGATCGAGCGCCAGGCCGATGGCGCCGTTGGGGGCTGCACCGCGCACGCCCAGCATGATCCGTGCATTTGGCAGGGCCAGCAAGTGGCGCAGGGCCTCGGCCCCAATCCCGCGACTGCCGCCGGTCATGACGATCTGCATGGCCAATCCTTACACTGTAAACTCTACGCCGTATAAATTGCGTTGAATCGAGCGTCAAGCTAGACCATGTTGGTGAAATCCGAATCGGCCTGGCATTTCGATGGTGACCTGAAGGCGGCGCTGGTGGCGGCCGCTCGCGCCATTGTCGAAACAGACGGCGCTGCCGCGCTTTCGCTGCGCAGCGTGGCGCGCCAGACGGGCGTTTCGGCCATGGCTCCCTATCACCACTTCAAGGACCGGGCGGCGCTGGTTGCCACGGTTGCCGCCGCCGGCTTCGATCAACTGTACAGCGACAAGATGGCGGCACTTGCCGATGCTCCGGGCGATCCGGCCCAACGCATCGTGTCCGGCGCCATCGCCTATGTGCGCTTTGTCAGCGATCATCCCGAACTCTACCGCCTGATGAAGAGCCCGGAACTGGCCAATCGCGCCGCCCATCCTGATCTTGCCGATGCCGCCACGCGGCCGGGCCAGAGCCTGAACGCCATGCTGGGGGAGCTTGCCCTTGCCGGTCGGCTGCATGGCATTTCCACGCCTGAAGCTGCCCAGATCGTGTGGGCGTTGGTGCACGGCATCGGCACGCTGGCCATCGATTCCTACCTCGCCGACCCCGAATCACTTGCCGCCGACGGCGCCGCCGCCCTGCTTGCCGGCTGGGGCGCGCTTTAGGTTAAGCGACGAAGCTAAAGCGAAAGTAGGTGCAGGGAAGCTGTCCCTGCAGCCGTTCGATTCAAGGAACGCTAGCGGTTGAGCCGGCCTTCGACCAGCGCATCCACCACCGACGGATCGGCCAACGTGCTGGTGTCGCCCAGGCTGCCATGGTCGTTCTCGGCGATCTTGCGCAGGATGCGGCGCATGATCTTGCCGCTGCGGGTTTTCGGTAGGGCGGGTGTGAGGTGGATGTGATCGGGAACCGCGATGCCGCCAATCTCGGCCCGCACCGTGGCTTTGAGTGCTGCGACCAGGTCTGGGCTGGCCTCCACGCCGAGGTTGAGCGTCACATAGGCATAAATGCCTTGGCCCTTCACGTCGTGCTGGAAGCCGACGACAGCGGCTTCGGCAACATCAGCATGCGCGACCAGCGCAGATTCGACCTCGGCGGTGCCCATGCGGTGGCCGGAAACATTGATCACGTCGTCCACCCGGCCGGTGATCCACCAATAGCCATCGGCATCGCGCCGCGCGCCGTCGCCGGTGAAATAGCGGCCGCGATAGGTGGTGAAATAGGTTTGGGTGAAGCGTTCATGATCGCCGAACACCGTACGGGCCTGGCCTGGCCAGCTGCGCAGGAGAACAAGGTTCCCGCTGATTTCCTCACCCGGTGCCCAGGAGATGATCGTGCCATCGGCCTCGACCAGCGCCGGCTGGATCCCGAAGAAGGGCCAGGATGCGCTGCCGGCCTTCAGCGGGGTCGCGCCGGGCAGTGGCGTGATCAGCGCGCCGCCGGTCTCCGTCTGCCACCAGGTATCGACGATGGGCAGGCGGCTCTTGCCGACCACGCGGTGGTACCAGTTCCAAGCTTCCGGGTTGATCGGTTCGCCCACCGTGCCAAGCAGGCGCAAGGACGACAGATCGTGGCGGCTCACCGGTTCATCGCCATCCCGCATGATGGCGCGCAGCGCTGTGGGGGCAGTGTAGAAGATGTTGACCTTGTGCTTGTCGATTACCTGCCAGAAGCGGTCGTTGGCTGGGAAGCTCGGCACGCCTTCGAACATCAGCACGGTGGCGCCCGCGCTGAGCGGCCCATAGACGATGTAACTGTGCCCGGTGACCCAGCCGACATCGGCCGTGCACCAAAACACCTCGCCTGACCGATAATCGAACACGGTTTCAAAAGTGAGATTGGCCCACAGCAGATAGCCGGCTGTTGAGTGCAGCACCCCCTTGGGTTTGCCGGTGGAGCCGCTGGTATAGAGGATGAACAGCGGATCTTCCGCGTTCATCGGTTCCGGCGTGCAGATTTCCGGCACCTCGGCGCGGATATCGTGCCACCAATGGTCGCGGTCTTCCACCATGGCGACGCGGCCGGCGGTGTGGCGGATGACCAGCATGGCCTCGACGTTGACGCCGGCGACTTCGGCCTTGTTGCAGGCTTCATCAGCGATGGCCTTCAGCGGGATCGCCTTGCCACCGCGCCGGCCTTCGTCTGCAGTGATGATGAAGCGGCTTTGCGCATCCTCGATGCGGCCGGCCAGGCTTTCGGCGGAAAAGCCACCGAACACCACCGAGTGCACGGCACCGATGCGGGCGCAGGCCAGCATCGCCATTGCCGCTTCGGGGATCATCGGCATGTAGATGGTGACGCAGTCGCCCTTGTTGACGCCCAGCGCCACCAGCGCATTGGCCATGCGCGCCACCTCTTCGCGCAGTTCGCCATAGCTGATGCGGCGGCCTTCGGCCTTGGGATCGTCCGCCTCCCAGATGATCGCGGTGCGCTTGGGGTCGGCTTCGGCCCAGCGGTCCAGGCAGTTCCAGCTGGCGTTTATGACGCCATCTTCGAACCACCTGATGTCGACCGGATCCCACGACCAGTTACCCATGATGGTCGGCTCCCTGTACCAATCCAGCCTGCCGATCTGGCCGCGCCAGAAGCCATCGGGATCGGCGAGGCTCTGGGCATAGGCGGTCGCAAATTGTTTGGCCGTGGTGCGCGTGATGGCGAGGGCTTCGGGGGTGACGGGGTGGAGTGTATCGCTCATGCGCGCCAGACTAGGCCGCAGCGCCGCTTGCCGCTAGAGGCTGTGCATGGCCTTTCCCCCCTCCAAAGCGATGGCATGCGCGCTCGATGAGGCCCGCGCGGCGGCGGCGCGCAGTGAAGTGCCAGTGGGCGCGGTGATCACCGATGCCGCCGGAGGGGTGATCGCACAGGCCGGCAACCGCACCCGGGAGTTGAATGATCCAACCGCCCATGCCGAAATGCTGGTGATCCGTGCCGCCTGTGCGGCGCTGGGCAGCGAACGGCTGCTGGGCTGCACGCTCACCGTCACGCTGGAGCCGTGCGCCATGTGTGCAGCGGCCATTGCGGCGGCGCGGCTGGGGCGGGTGGTCTATGGCGCGTCCGATCCCAAATCCGGTGGGGTGGAGCACGGCGCCCGCGTGTTCAGCCACCAGCAGGCCCATCATCGGCCCGAAGTGGTGGCGGGCGTGGCGGAAGCGGAAAGTGCCGCGCTGTTGAAGCACTTCTTCGCCGGGCGGCGCTGAACCCCTCTCCCGTTGACGCCGGAGGCGTCGCCTGCGGCTGCGGGAGAGGGGGGGAGTCTGCCCCTTGCCGGCGGCTGTGCCCTCCGCCACCGTGCCGTGATGACCACCACCGCTCCTCGCCGTGTCCTTGGGCCGTTCGCCGCCGCTTCCGTCGTCGTCGGCATGGTGGTGGGGGCGGGCATTTTCCGTTCGGCCAGCCTGGTCGCGGCCAATCTGCAGAATGACACGCTGGTGCTGGCGGCGTGGGGGCTGGGCGGCGTGTTCGCGCTGTGTGGCGCGCTGGTCTATGCTGAACTGTCCAACGCCTTCCCGCATCCTGGTGGCGATTATCGTTTTCTGAAACTCGCGTACGGCCCGCTGGTTGGCTTCCTGTTTGCCTGGTCGCGCTTTGCGGTGATCTTTTCAGCGTCGGCGGCGATGCTGGCGTTTGTGGCGGCAGATTATCTGGCGGAACTGGTGCTGCTTTCCGGAATTGCGCGCGGCGGGGTGGCAGGGCTGGCGATTGTCGTGCTGACCGGGCTCAACCTTGCCGGGGTCAAGCGATCGACGGGCGGCCAGATCGTCCTAGTAACCGCAGATGTGCTGGCGCTGCTGGTGCTCGGCATCGCTTCCGCCAGCCTGATCGCGTCCGGCACGCCGCCGCTCACCCCAACGCCGGCGCCGCAGCCGTTTGGTGCGGCGGCGTTCGGGCAAGCGATGGTGTTTGTCATGCTGGCCTTTGGCGGTTTTAACGACGCTGCCACCTTATCGGCTGAAGTGCGCCATCCGCGTGACATGAGCCTGGCGCTGGTCGGCGGCATGGGGCTGGTCACAGCGCTCTACCTGTTGGCCAATTGGGCCTATATCACCGGCTTGGGCGGCGCTGGCCTGGCTGAAAGTGCGGCGCCTGCGGCGCAGTTGATGGCCATCGCCTTCGGGCAGACGGGGCAAATTGCCATGGTCGTCTTCGTCGGCATCGCGGCGCTGGCGATCGTCAACGCGCTGGTGATCGTTGGTGGCCGCACGCTCTATGCCGTGGCCGGCGACGAACCGGCGTTGGGCCGGCTCGCCGCGTGGGACGAAGTGGCCGGCGTGCCGCGCCGGGCGATCTGGGTGCAATGCGCCGTCTCTCTCTTCCTGGTGGCGTGGGGGTCGCTGTCCACCGGTTTCGCCCAAATGGTGGATTTCCTGTCGCCGGTGTTCTGGCTGTTCCTGTCGCTCACCGGCCCGGCGCTGATCATCCTGCGCCGCCGCCTGCCGCAAGTGGAGCGGCCGTTCCTGGTGCCGCTCTATCCGCTGGTGCCGCTGGTTTTCACTGCCGGCTGCCTGTTCGTGCTGCAAAGCTCGCTGCGCTATGTCGGCTGGACGGGAAGCGCGATCAGTTTCGGGATGTTGGCCTTGGGGTTGGGTGTGCGCTTGGCTCTCAAAGCCCCGCAGCCCGTGCCAGATGGTAAGTAATGCCGGCCGCTACATAGGCTGCGGCGAACAAATAGCTGAACATGAAGATTGGCCAGCGCCAACTGGCGGTTTCGCGGCGGGTGATGGCCAGCGTTGAAATGCACTGCGGCGCGAACACGAACCAGGCCAGGAACGCCAGCGCGGTGGGCAGTGGCCAGGCGCTGCGCAGCCGCTCGATCAGGCTACCGGCATTGTCTTCGGACACTTCATTGAGGGCATAGACTGTGCCGAGCGCCGAGACGGCCACTTCGCGCGCCGCCATGCCGGGCACCAGCGCAATGACGATTTCCTTGTTGAAGCCAATGGGCGCGAATGCCGGCTCCAGCGCCGCGCCGACCTTGCCGGCGAGACTGTATTCAATGGGTGGTTTGGTGCCTCCAACGGGCGGTTGTGGCCAGCTGGCCATGGCCCACAGCACGATGGTGGAGGCGAGGATGATGGTGCCGGCCCTTTGCAGGAAGGCCGTGGCGCGGCCATACAGGCCCAGGCCAAGGTCGCGCAGCGCCGGCCACTGATATTTCGGCATCTCCATCAGGAACGGTGGTGCCGTGCCCTTGGTGACAGTACGCCTGAGAGCAAAGGCGGCGACTAGTGCGCCCAATATGCCGGCCAGATAGAGCGCGAACAGCACCAGCCCCTGCATTCCGAACGGGCCGACATCGCGGGCCGGGATGAAGGCGCCGATCACCACGGCATATACCGGCAGGCGCGCCGAACAGGTCATCAACGGCGCGATCAATATGGTGGTGAGCCGGTCGCGCGGCGAATCGATGGTGCGGGTGGCCATGATACCGGGCACCGCGCAGGCAAAGCTGGACAGCAGCGGGATGAAGGCGCGGCCGTTGAGGCCAACCCGCGCCATCAGCCGGTCCATCAGGAAGGCGGCGCGCGTCATGTAACCGGTCTGTTCCAGAGTTATGATGAACAGGAACAGGATCAGGATCTGCGGCAGGAACACCACCACCGCGCCCACCCCGGCAAGCACGCCATCGTTGAGCAGCGAGAGGAACCAGCCTTCTGGCAAGGCGGCAGCCAGTTCGACCTGCAGTGCGGCCACCCCGGCTTCAATCCAGCCCATCGGCGCTTCGGCCCAGCTGAACACCGCCTGGAACATGAAGAACAGCACGGCGGCGAGCAGCAGCGGGCCGGCCAGCGGATGCAGCACCAAGGCATCGATGCGCTGCGACCAGGCCCTGGCGCTGCCGGTGCTGGTCTGCACGGTGGCGGCCAGTTGCCGGGCCTGTTTCTGCAGGGCACGCACTTCGCTGTGGCGTTCCTGCGGCTGTGCGGGTGGCGTGTCGCCAATGCGGGAAGCGAGCGCGGCACCAAGTGCTTCGAGGCCACGTCGGCGCACTGCAACCGTTTCCACCACCGGCAGATCGAGCAGCGCGCCCAGCCGGGTCGAGTCGATGCCGATGCCGTCGCGCGTGGCGAGATCGATCATGTTCAGCGCCACCACCAGCGGCAGGCCCAACGCCTTCAATTCCAGCACGAAACGCAGATGGTTGCGCAGATTGGTGGCGTCCACCACCGCCACGATCGCATCCAGCGGGCGTTCGCCGGCGATGCGGCCGAAGATGGCATCGCGGGTCACGGCTTCATCGGGGGAGCGTGGGGTCAGGCTGTAGGTGCCGGGCAGATCGATCAGTTCGGCGCTGCGGCCATCGGGCAGGGCGAGGCGGCCGGCTTTGCGCTCCACGGTCACGCCGGGATAATTGCCCACTTTCTGCCGGCTGCCGGTGAGCGCGTTGAACAGGCTGGTCTTGCCGGCGTTGGGATTGCCGACCAGTGCCACCACCGGTTGGCGCGTGATGGACGCCGGCGCCTTCATGGTTCCACCTCGATCAGGCTGGCCATGTCGCGGCGCAGCGCCACCACCATGTTGCCCACCCGTATCGCCAGCGGGTCGCCGCCGAACGGGGCGCGGTGCAGGATTTGCACGTCCACGCCTTCATCAAAGCCCAGTTCGCACAGGCGCTGCGCCGTGCCGGGATCCAGCCCGGCGCGATCGATGGCGGCGATCAACGCCACTTCGCCCATGGCCAGCGCGTCGATCGGGCGATGAGGGGCGTTATTGGTCAAGCGGCGGGTCCGGTCGCAGAAAGTTGCGAACCGCTATCAATATTGCGCGGGCGGCGCCAGCGTTAAACCGCCGGGTAGCGCAGTCGGCCGAGGAAGCGTGCGGGATCGGGCAGCTTGCCTGCCATGCCGGTGAGCTTGGCCTTGACCTTTTCAAAGCGCATCACGCCATCGATGCGGCGATCGATGAAGCGCCTCGTGGCGGCGAAATCCTCCGAATCATCCTGCGTCCAGTGCAGCAGGGTGGCGGAATAGATGCCGGAAAGGATCAGCCGCTTGGTGTAATAATTATAATCGGTCGCGGTATCGCCGGCGGCGCGCCACATGGCATCGGCTGCCTGCCACAGCAGTTTGGCTGACAGCGCGGTGTGTTGCGGTTGGGTGAGCAGGTTCAGCGCGCGGCGCGTCACTTCGCGGTCACCGGTTTCCAGTCTGGTGATCAGCGCCATGCGGATGCGGTCGCGGACCTTCATGTTGTGGCTGGCGGCCATGGCATCGGCCACGGTCGCATTCACCAAGGTGGTCCAGGCGGTGAGCATGGCTTCGGTATCGGGCAACGCCAGCGCGGCAATGTCGGCATCAATGCCGGTATCGCGCGCGGCGGCGGCCAGGGCGGTTTCGCTCCAGCCGTCATAGGGCACGTGCGGCAGCATCGCCTGCACCAGGCGGGGGGCCAGTTCGGCCAGCGGAATGTCGTGCGTCATGGCGATCTTCATAGCGTGGCCGGCGGGCGCTTCACAGTCGATATTGCGTCGCGGGGTGAGCCCCGCTTGCAGGCCCATCGGGCATCTGCTATCGGCCACGCCTCTGTCATCGGGGCGACTCGGTGACCATCCGTATTTCTTGAACAAACCCGAATATGGGGCCGCTGCCCCCGACTGAAAATGGAGTGACGGCACCTCATGCAAATTCTGGTTCGCGATAACAACGTCGATCAGGCCCTTCGCGCCCTGAAGAAGAAGCTGCAGCGTGAAGGCGTTTATCGCGAAATGAAGCTGCGCCGGCATTACGAGAAGCCGTCGGAAAAGCGCGCCCGTGAAAAGGCTGCCGCCGTCCGCCGCGCCCGCAAGATGGACCGCAAGCGTATGGAACGTGACGGCGTCAAGTAAGGCGTCCCAGGGTGAATCGCGGCTGAGGGCCGGGCAGGGTTGACCCTCTGCCCGGCCCTCGCCATGTAAGCGCTACGCAGGCGCCAGCAATTTTCGGGTTTTGAGGCACATATGGCAGGTCAGGCAACCAATAACGCCGGCGGTATCGGCATCGGCAAGTGGCTGGCGGCAGGCGCCGTCGTGATCGCCGTCGTGGGCGTGCTGGTCTACACTGGCACCCAGAGCCAGGTGGCCGCCGTGCGCACCGCGGATGTGCAGTACATGGCTGCCAACAAGGGCAAGCCCGGCGTGATCACCACGGCATCAGGTCTGCAATACCAGGTGATTCGCGCCGGCCAGGGCCCGAAGCCCGCCGGCAAGGACACGGTGCTGGTGCATTATGAAGGCAAGCTGATCGACGGCACGGTGTTCGATTCGAGCTACCAGCGCGGCCAGCCGGCGGCCTTCCCGCTCGATCAGGTCATCCCCGGCTGGACCGAAGGTGTACAGCTGATGACGGTTGGTTCCAAATATCACTTCGTGGTGCCGCCGCAGCTTGCCTATGGCAGCCAGGGCGCTGGCGGCGTGATTCCGCCGGGCGCGGTGCTGGAATTCGATATCGAACTGCTGGCGGTAAAGCCGGCGCAGTAAGGGCAACACGCCGAGCGGTCACCTCGGCGAAGGCCGGGGTACATCGCCCGTGCTGATTCAACAAAAGTCGCTGATCTTCCCACCAGCTTGTTCAATGTCACGGGCGGGCGATGGGTCCCGCCGTTCGCCGGGATAAGGATTTGTTTGGGCGTAAGGGCCGCTCTCAATTATCCCGCAGCGACAGGAACCAGCGGGCACGCAGGGCGGTCACCCAGGTCACCGGGTTCAGGCTGGTCGAACCATCCAGGCTGAAGGTGGTGAATTCGGCGCGGCCAACGATATTTTCCACCGGCAACAGGCCCAGCCCGCCCACTTCGGCGGGGAAGCGGCTGTCTTCGCTATTGTCGCGATTGTCGCCCATCAGGAACACATGGCCTTCCGGCACGATCACCGGTTCGGTGTTGTCCTGCGGCAGGTTGGCGAGATCGAGCACGGTGTAGGTGCGGCCACCCGGCAGCGTTTCGCGATAGGTGGGTAGGTGGCATTCGGCGGTGCCATCCGGCGTGATCACCCGATATTGCGCATCGATCATGGTGGCGCAGTCGCTGTTGGGTGTTACCTTCATCACCGTATCGGCCAGCTTCAGCTTGGGCACGGGCTGGCCGTTCAGCCACAATTGGCCATCCTTCATCTGCACGGTATCGCCGGGCAGGCCGATCACCCGCTTGATCCAGTCATCCTGAGCGATGGGCGATTTCAGCACCACGATATCGCCGCGTTCCGGCAGGCTGTCGAACAGCCGGCCCTCCATCTTGGGCAGCACGTTCAGCGAGGGCGACAGATAGGAATAGCCATAAGGATATTTTGACACGATCAGCCGATCGCCCACCAGCAGGCCGGGCAGCATCGAGCCGGACGGGATGTAGAAGGGCTTGGCCACTGCGGTGTGGACGGCGAGCACGGCCAGCGCCAGCAGGAACAGCTGCCAGGCTTCCTCCGCCCAATTGATCTTCTTCTTGGTCGCCACAGCTTCACTCATTCCACACTCACGGTAATCAACACGATGGCCTGCGCCCAGGGATGGTCGTCGGTCATCGTCAAATGGATGGCGGCCTTATGCCCGCTGGGCGTGATTTGCGCCAGCCTTGCCGCCGCGCCGCCCGAAAGCTGCAGGGTCGGCTGGCCGCTGGGCAGGTTGACCACGCCCATGTCGCGCCAGAACACGCCGTGGCGAAATCCGGTGCCCAGCGCCTTGGCACAGGCTTCCTTGGCGGCAAAACGCTTAGCGAAGGTGGCGGCGCGGGTCAGTTCGCGGCGGTTGGCCTTGGCCTGCTCGGTTTCGGTGAAGATGCGATTGATGAAGCGGTCACCAAAGCGATCGATGCTGCTGGCGATGCGTTCGATGTTGCACAGATCGGAACCCAAGCCGATTAACGCCAGGCCGGACGGCACCAGCAGGCCGCTCAAGCGCGTGCCTCATCCATCAGGCCACGCATCCGCCGGATGGCCGCATCAAGGCCAACGAACACTGCTTCACCGATCAGGAAATGCCCGATATTGAGCTCGGCTAGCTGCGGCAGTGCTGCGACGGGGATAACATTGTCGTAGGTGAGGCCATGGCCGGCGTGCATTTCCAGGCCCAGCGCTGCGCCGGTTTCAGCGGCGCGGGTCAGCCGGGACAGCTCGGCGTCAATCTCGTCGGGCGTTTCGGCGTGGGCATAGGGCCCTGTGTGTAGCTCTACGACAGGCACGCCCAGCCGGGCCGCGGCGTCAAGTTGGCGCGCATCGGGCGCAATGAACAGCGAGACGCGAATGCCGGCATCCTGCAGCCGCGCCACGATCGGCTGCAGCGTGTTGTGCTGGCCGGCGGCATCCAGCCCGCCTTCGGTGGTGCGTTCGGCGCGGCGTTCCGGCACGATGCAGGCGGCATGCGGGCGGTGGGCGAGCGCGATGGCCAGCATCTCGTCGGTCGCCGCCATTTCGAGGTTAATCGGCAGCGAGATCGCGCCCGAAAGCCGGATCAGATCATCATCGGTGATGTGACGGCGATCTTCGCGCAGATGGATGGTGATGCCATCGGCACCGGCGGCAGCGGCCACTTCGGCGGCGCGTAGCGGACAGGGATGCAGGCCGCCGCGCGCGTTCCGGATGGTGGCGACATGATCGATGTTGACGCCAAGGCGCAGATGGTCGGTCATGCGTCCACCGCCTTGCAGGCGGCCGCGCTGAGCAGTTCGTAGCCCAGACCCTTGCCCTGCCAAAGCTCACCGAATTCGATGTCGTCGCGGTTGGTCATGGCAATCAGCACGATGTTGCGTTCGGGTAGGATATAGTTACGCGCCTGCACGCCGCCGATGGCGCCACGCCGTTCGATGATGCGCTGGGCGCTATTGCAGTTTTTCAGCGGCACTTCGTAGACCCATTGGCCGAGTGCTGCATAGCCGAACTGTGGTCGGCCTTCCCACAACTTCGAGCGCTGAGCGGCAGGCAAGAGCTTGCCGTTGATGAGCGCCTGATCGAAGCGCCACAGATCGCGCACCGTGCCCGTGATGGCCCCGGCTGCGCCATAGGCCGCAAGATTGACAGGCGCTTCAGGTTTGCCGCCAACACGGCCGGCTAAATGCGGCCCGGCGATGCGCACGGAGATCATGCCCAAAGGCCGGGTGATGCGTTCTGCCAGCAACTGGGCGTAGGGCTTGCGGTTCACCGCCTCCAGCACGCGGCCGGCGATGATGTAATCGCAATTGTCGTAGTTGAAGCTCTTGCCCGGCTGATCGCGCACTGCTCCGGCGCACACGGCATCGAGCGACAGCCGGGCGCCTGGACGGAAGGCGGCACCGTCGCCTGCATTGCTGTCAGGCAGGCCCGATGTGTGGCCAAGCAGCATGCCCACGGTGATGCGTTTGCCGGTCTGCCCCTTGAAGCCGGGCAGATAACGGGTGATCGGCGCGTCCAGATCAAGCCGGCCAGCCGCCACATCCTGCATGGCGATGGTGGCGGTGATCTGCTTGTTCACCGAAGCCCAGCGCCAATTGTCGGCGGGCAGGAAATCCGATGGCGTGCGGGCGCGGACCATGCGCTCCGGCACCTTGGTGCCAAAGCCCTTTTCCAACGTGACTTTGCCACCCTCCGACAGCAGTACGATGCCGCCGAAGCCGCCGAAATCGGCGACTTCGGCGACCCTGCCGGCAGGTTTGGATCCATAGAAGGCCGCGATCATGGCGATCAGCGGAATCATGCCGCGCGGCTGCCCGGCTTGATGGCGGGAATGGCATCAAGCTCGGCCGGCAGCGCATCGGGCTGGTAGCTCGGCACGTCGAGCCGGATCAGCGGCGTGAACGGCACGCCCAGATCAGCCGTGCCGTTTGAACGATCGACCAGCGAGGCGGCATGGATCACTATGCCGCCGGCGGCCGTGATGGCAGCAATGGCTTCGCGGCTGGAAAGTCCGGTGGTGACGACATCTTCCATCAGCAGTACCTGCTGCCCCGGTTCGAAGCGGAACCCACGGCGCAGTTCGAAGGTACCGGTCGGCCGTTCGACGAACATCGAATCCAGGCCCAGCGCGCGGGCCAGTTCGTATCCGCAGATCAAGCCACCCATTGCCGGCGCGATCACAGCGGTCGCGCGCGCCTTCACATCGGCCGGGATCTTCGCGGCCAGCGCCAGCGCCAGTCGTTCAGCCCGCGCCGGGTTCATCAACACACGCGCACACTGAAGGTAACGTGGGCTCCGCAGGCCCGACGACAGGATAAAATGGCCTTCCAGCAGCGCCTCGGCAGCGCGGAATTCAGCCAGCACGTCGTCATCGGTCATCGTCTTCACTCCAGTCACCCGTGCCTTGGCAGGGGTGCCTAAGCGGTGCAAGCGCCGTTACAGACGCACCCTTTCGGCCGACACTACCGCCTGCACCTGCCGTAGCGCCGCCAGGATGGTGCCAAGGTGCCCCACGCTTTCCACTTCGATATCAACGATGTCGGTATGGAATTCGCGATCGCGGTGCTTCAGCGCCAGCCCGACGATATTGGCGTTGTGAGCAGCGATGCTGGCCGCAAGGCTAGCCAGTGCGCCAGGCTGGTTGTGGACGACCACGGCAATGCGCGCGGCAGCACCGGCGGTTTCGGCGCCCCACTTCACGTCCAGCCACTCACCGCTTTCGTCAGCCAGGTGGTTGCAATCGATCACGTGTACCGAAATCGGTCCGTCGGGTTCGCGCACCCCCACTATGCGATCGCCTGGCACCGGCCGGCAATGATCGCACAGCAAGAAACCGACGCCCGGCGTCAGCCCCTCGATGGAAATGCTCGCCGCCGCCTTGGCCCTGGCGCCGCGCGGCCGGCCTGGGCGGGACGCGGCGCCGGGCGCTAGCGCTTCGGCCACCTGGTCGTCAGACAATCGGTTTTCCGCCATCGCCAGGTGCAGTGCAGCGCGATCATGCAATTTCAGCCTGCCCAGCGCTGGCCCCATGATCTCGTCGTTCAGGGTCAGCTTCAGACGGCCTGCCACTGCATCCAGCAGCTTGGCCCCCATCGCCAGCAATTCCTCGCGGCGCTTGTGGCGGACATGGCGGCGGATAGCGGCGCGGGCCTTGGCGCTGGCAACGAACGCCTCCCACGCCGGATCGGGCGATTTCACCTTTCCCTTCAATATCTCGACCTGATCCCCGTTCACCAGCCTGGTGCGCAGTGGCACGGCGCGGCCGTTGACCTTGGCACCCACGCACCTGTCTCCCAGGTCACTGTGCACGGCATAGGCAAAGTCCACCGGGGTAGAATCGCGGGGCAACTGGTACAGTTCGCCCTTTGGGGTGAACACGAACACTTGGTCCTGAAACATCGCCAGCCGGGCGTTTTCCAGCAATTCTTCCGGGGATGCCGCATCCTGCAGCACGTCGAGCAGATCCTCGATCCAGGGATAGGCCTCACGTGCCGGGGCGCCGTCGTTGCCCTGTTTGTAAGCCCAATGCGCCGCAACACCATATTCTGCTTCCTCGTGCATCCGGCGAGTGCGAATCTGCACTTCTATGCGCGCCGCCTCGCCGCCAACAAGCACCGATGTGTGCAAGCTGCGATAGCCATTGGATTTGGGCGTGGAGATGAAATCCTTGAAGCGCCCCGGCACCATCGGCCAGCGGCCATGCACGATGCCCAGCGACCGGTAACAGTCGCTTTCATCATCAAGGATGACGCGGAACGCCATCACGTCGGAAAGCTGTTCAAAGCTCATCTGCCGCGCCGCCATCTTGCGCCAGATGGAATATGGGCGTTTCTCGCGGCCCGTGACGGTGGCCACGATGCCCTTGGATTTCAGCAGGGTCTCCAGCGCGCCGATAATGCGGTGGACATTGGCGCCGCTGGTATCGCGCAGCCGGACCATGCGCTGGCTGATCATCTCACTGGGTTCGGGTTCGAGATGCTTGAAGGCCAGTTCCTGCATCTCCTCCATGAACCCATACATGCCGATCCGCTCCGCCAGCGGGGCATAGATATCCATCGTCTCGCGTGCGATGCGGCGGCGCTTTTCCTCCTTGGGAATGTGGTGCAGCGTGCGCATATTGTGCAGCCGGTCCGCCAGCTTGACCAGCAGCACCCGGATATCGGTGGACATCGCCAGCAGGAACTTCCGCAGATTTTCGGCCTGGCGCTCGCTTTCCGTCTGAGTTTCGATCTTCGACAGCTTGGTAACACCATCGACCAGCCGGGCGACATCGGGCCCGAACAGCCGCTCGATCTGATCCTGCGTCGCCACCGTGTCCTCGATGGTGTCGTGCAGGATGGCGGTGGCAATCGTCTTGTCGTCCAGCTTCAGATCCGTGAGGATGCCCGCCACCTCCACCGGGTGACTGAAATAGGGGTCACCACTGGCGCGCAGCTGACTGCCATGTGCCTTCACCGAAAACACATACGCGCGGTTGAGGAGGTCCTCATCCGCGTCGGGATCATAGGCCTTGACCCGTTCCACCAATTCATACTGGCGTAGCATAGCCGACTATCTTGGGGGGGATTGGGGGGAGGCGCAAGGGTGAAGGGGGTGCCCTTGGCAGATAAGCCCGAACCCGCTCATGCTAGCTTGTCGAGGCACGCATGAACTGTGGAGCGGGTGCTGGCGGGCGCGGACGGCGGCGGAGCCGCCGAGCCCGCTGGGGTATCGAAGGAAGAAACAAAGAGCGCGACAAAGCCGCGCCGTCGGACGAAACACGAAAAAGGCGACCCGAAGGTCGCCTCTTGTGGGTCGTCGGCCGGAATTCTCCGGCTTATTCGTAATCGCCACCCATGTTCTGGTTTCGCGGCGGCTGCGCAGCGGTTATGCGCAAGGCCTCCGCCGATGCAGACAGCGAACCTATCACATCCGGCGTGTCATCGTCTTCGGCCTGCACGCGCTGCATGCCCTGCACCATCGTCTCGCGCAGATCGGTCGGCTTGATCGTCTCTTCAGCGATCTCGCGCAGCGCCACGACCGGGTTCTTGTCGCGGTCGCGATCGACGGTCAGTTCCGAACCCGACGAGATGTTGCGGGCGCGATGGGCGGCCAACAGCACGAGGTCGAACCGGTTGGGGACCTTGTCGACGCAATCTTCAACAGTGACGCGTGCCATGAAATGGCTCCAGCAATGATGGAATGGGAATGGCGCTCCCTGACGATTCGGGCGCGCAAAGTCAAGGAAATTGCCCGTTCACTATGGTGACGTCTCTTGACTCTGTGGACTCACACACCTAACGCACCCCCTTCGCATCTGGCCCCGCACCCCGGTGAAGCGGCGGCCCACTCCGACAGCAGGTCGGTTTGGCGAGACCGGGAAGGCCCGCCAATCCCGGCAGGTCGTTGTCAGCAAGGTGAAACATGTCAAAGCGTTCCAACGCCAAGTACAAGCTCGATCGTCGCATGGGCGAAAATATCTGGGGTCGTCCGAAGAGTCCGGTCAACAAGCGTGAATATGGCCCCGGCCAGCACGGCCAGCGCCGTAAGGGCAAGGTCAGCGATTTCGGCCTGCAATTGCGCGCCAAGCAGAAGTTGAAGGGCTATTACGGCGACGTGACCGAAAAGCAGTTCCGCAAGGTCTATGCTGAAGCCGTCCGCATGAAAGGCGATACCTCGCAGAACCTGATCGGCCTTCTCGAACAGCGCCTCGACATGGTCATCTATCGCGCCAAGTGGGCGCCGACCGTGTTCGCCGCCCGCCAGATCGTCAACCATGGCCACATCTGGCTGAACGGCGTGCGCTGCAACATCGGTTCGGCCCGCGTGAAGCCGGGCGACGTGCTCGAATTGGGCCCTAAGGCCCGCGAAATGGCGCTGGTGCTGGAAGCACAGGGCCTTTCGGAGCGTGACGTGCCGGAATATGTGTCGGTCGCCGGCAACAAGGCCACCTATGTCCGCGTGCCGACGCTGGACGAAGTGCCGTATGCGGTGAAGATGGAACCGAACTTGGTCGTGGAATTTTACAGCCGTTAATGCGGAGTGTGGACATCGCGCAGCGTTGTCCCGCGACACGCATCGGATCGGCCAGCGAACGAAAAGGGCGGCATTCAAGCCGCCCTTTTTGATTCATCTGACAGCGTGGCTTCGTCACGCTCGGCCTTTCTCCTCATTATGGCGAACTGGGGAGCTCGGCGGCTTGGGCACCGGCCGTGCTGGGAACGGCGCGCCGCGGCCAGCGCGTGCCTCTACAAGCTCGGCATGAGCGCGTTTGCGCTGTGCTGTCGAGGGCCTAGAACCCCGTCGGCGCCACTGTCCGCCCTAGGAACTTGAGCCGCGTGATCCACGTGTGAACTTCCAGGCCCGGCGTCGCATGGGTGGCACCGGGATAGACCATTAGATCGAACGGCCGTTTGGCCTTCTGCAGCGCCGTCATCAGCGCGGTTGAGTTTTCGAACACCACATTATCGTCGGCCATGCCGTGCATCAGCAGCAACGGATCGCTGATCTTGGCCACATCCCCGAGCGCGCCTGATTTGGCATAGACCGAAGGGTCAGTGATGGGGTTGCCCATATAGCGCTCGGTGTAGGCGGTGTCATACAACTCCCAGCGCGTGACGGGTGCGCCAGCAATGCCGGCCGCAAAGGCGCCGGGCGCGGCTTCCAACAGCTTCAGCACCATATAGCCGCCGTAAGACCAGCCGTTGACCGCGACCTTGCTGGCCCAGGGTTGCGCCTTGATCCATTGCAATGCCTGCAACTGGTCCTGCACCTCAACCCCGCCCATGGCGCGATAGATCGGCGCTTCAAAGGCCATGCCGCGGTTGTTGCTGCCACGGTTGTCGAGCTGGAAAACCGCCCAGCCCTTGCTCACCAGATATTGCTCAATCGGCGCCGTGAAGCGTTTGTGGACATTCTGGGCGTGCGGCCCGCCGTAAACCTGCATCAGCACCGGGAACGGGCCAGGGCCTGCGGGCTTCAGCAGCCGCCAGTCCAGCGCCTGGCCGTCGGTAGCCGTGAGCGTGCCGAACTGCGGCACGACGTGCGTCGCCAGATAGGGCGCATAGGGGTGGCTGGCATCAAGGCGATTCTCTTCGATCCAGGCGAGCCGTTTGCCGGCGCCATCGCCAAGCCACACTTGTGCTGGCTGACTGGGGGTGGACGAGGTGACGATCAGGCGCTGGCCGGCATCGTCCATCACCGCTTCGTGCCAGCCGCCGGGCGCGGTGAGCCGCTGCGGTTTGGAGCCGGCCTTGCGGAAATCGAGCGCATAGACCTGCTGTTCCAAGGTGGAATCGGCAAAGCCGGTGAACCACAGCCGGCCGCGCTTTTCATCAACGCCGATCAGTTCATCCACCACCCAGCGCCCCTGTGTGAGTTGCGTCGCGGTGCTGCCGACGAGGCGATAAAGGTGGCGATAGCCGTCACGTTCGCTGGCCCAGATGATGCTGCCGTCATTTAGGGGGCGGAAGCTGTCGTGCAGATTGATCCAGGTTTTCGCCGTTTCGCTGGCCAGCACCTGCGACGCGCCGGTGGCGGGATCGACGGCGAGGATATCGAGCCGCTGCTGATCGCGCGTGAGCCGCTGTACATAGAGCGTCTTGCCATCCACCGCCCAAGCGGCGCGGGCGAAATAGATGTCGGCCGACGCCCCCAGATCGACCTTTGTCTTGCCCGAACCATCCGGGTTCACCAGCCACAGCGACACATTAGCATTGGCGGTGCCGGCGGCCGGATAGGCCTGGGTGAACAGGCGGGTACCATCGGCACCGATGGCGGCGCGCGTCACCTGTTTCACCGGAGATTCGTCCACCCGCGCCACGGCAATGCGGCTATCGTCCGGCGCCCACCAATGGCCGTCAAAGCGTGCCAGTTCCTCCTGTGCGATGAATTCGGCCACGCCCCAGCTCACCTTGGGCGTGGCCTCTCCGGCCACTTCACGTTCGGCCCCGCCGGCTAGCGCCTGCACGAACAAATGGCCATCGCGTACGAAGCTGGCAAAGCCGCCCTTGGGGCTCAGTTGCGCGTCGGTCTCCGTCTCCGGCGTCTGCGTCAGCCGCGAAACGCTGCCATCCAGCCCGGCCACCCACAGATCGCCTTCCACCGGCACCAGCAGGCGCTTCGCATCGGGTGCCCAGGCATAATCGGTGATGCCCTTCACATCGGCGATGCGCCGGCGCTCGCGGTTCATGCGTTCGGCTTCCGAAAGCGCGCCGCCGCGGGACAGTTTTTCCGAATCGACCAGCATGCGGCTTTGACCGGTGGCGGTGTCCACCGCCCACAGGTCAAATCGGTCCTTGTCGCTGGGCCGGCTTTTCAGCAGCGTCGCGAGCCGGCCATTGGGGGAGAGCTTTAGCACACGTGGGCGTGGCCCGCCCAGCGAAGGCGAGGCATAGACCCGTTCCAGCGTAAGTGGCCGTGTGGTTATCGGAGCGGTCGGCTGCGCAACGGCAGGGATGCCAAGCAGCAGAGCCGTGGCCAAAGACGCAAACTTCATTCCTATGCCCCCAAATTTCGAACTGGACGGGAATTTCCGTCTGAGCCGCGAATATGACAATCGTGCGTCATTGCCGCACCCTTGCTCCTGCGCCAAGTGGCTGCTAGCAAGAAGGAAGGTACGGTATACCCGTTACCATCTCCCGCGTTTCTACGCGCTGCCGCCGCGCAAGCTGGCTGGTGTTTCGCGCAGGAACTGGGAGATTTTGGTCGCTGCTTTGCTTCACGCAAGCCGGGGCGGCCGTCGAAAAAGACCCGAAAGGTACGCGGATGTCCGGATTGATCGAACTGGCGAATGGACAGCGCTTCGTGCGCCGTCTCGCCAGCGTTCAGGCCGCTGCGCACGTTGATGTTATCCCACTTTCCCGCATCTGCCGGCGCCATCATTCCGATGTTGTCGGCCTTTTCATATCGCGTCGCCCTGTGGCCGCCCGCTTGCCGGGTGTCGAGGTCTGGGCTCGCGCCACGGAGTCCAACAATGTCCAATCGCATGCTCATCGACGCCCGCCACCCGGAAGAAACTCGGGTTGCCGTGGTCAACGGCCAGCGCATCGAGGAATTTGATTTTGAAGCGGCTGACAAACGTCAGCTGAAGGGCAATATCTATCTTGCTAAGGTGACTCGGGTTGAGCCGTCGCTGCAGGCGGCCTTTGTGGAATACGGCGGCAACCGCCACGGTTTCCTAGCCTTTTCCGAAATCCACCCCGATTATTACCAGATTCCCAAGGAAGACCGTGACGCCCTGTTGCGCGAGGAAGCCGAGCTGGCCGCCGAGGATCATGGCCACGACGGTGAAGAGGGTGATGAATCCGATGACGTGCTCGAAACCGGTGGCCATCATGATGAACCATCGGATGCGCTGCGCCGCAAGCGCATGGCGCTGCGCCGCCGCTACAAGATCCAGGAAGTCATCCGCCGCCGCCAGGTGATGCTGATCCAGGTGGTGAAGGAAGAGCGCGGCTCTAAGGGCGCGGCGCTCACCACCTATCTTAGCCTTGCTGGCCGTTATTGCGTATTGATGCCCAATACTGCGCACGGCGGCGGCATTTCGCGCAAGATTTCCAACCCGGCCGATCGCAAGCGCCTGAAGCAGGTGATGGCCGATCTGCATTTGCCAAACGGTATGGGCGCCATCGTGCGCACCGCCGGCCTGAAGCGCAGCGCCGTCGATATCCGCCGCGATTTCGATTATCTCACCCGCCTTTGGGATGAGATTCGCGAAAAGACCCTGGCTAGCCAGGCCCCGGCGCTGATTCATGAAGACAGCGGCCTGATCAAGCGCGCCATCCGCGACGTCTACAACCGCGAGATTGATCAGGTGCTGGTGGAAGGCCGCGCCGGTTTCGAAGCCGCGCACCGCTTCATGTCGATGCTGATGCCCAGCCACGCCACCAAGGTGGTGGAGTATGAGGGCAGCGTGCCGCTGTTCCAGCGTTTTGGCGTCGAGGATCAGCTGGAAGCCATGTACCAGCCGGTGGTGCAGCTGAAATCCGGCGGTTATCTGGTTATCAACCCGACCGAGGCGCTGGTCTCGATCGACATCAACTCCGGGCGTTCCACCCGCGAGTATGGCATCGAGGAAACCGCTACCAAGACTAACCTTGAGGCAGCTGAGGAAATTGGCCGCCAGCTGCGCCTGCGCGACATGGCCGGCCTGGTGGTGATCGATTTCATCGACATGGAAAATGGCTCCAACATCCGCAAGGTTGAAAAGGCCATGAAGGAGGCGCTGAAGAATGATCGCGCCCGTGTGCAGATTGGCCGCATCTCCAGCTTTGGCCTGATGGAAATGAGCCGGCAGCGCCTGCGTACTGGCATCCTGGAAGCCTCCACCCATATCTGCCCAATGTGTGAAGGCACCGGCATGGTGCGTTCGGTGTCGTCGGCCGCGCTGGCGGCGCTGCGTGCGCTGGAAGCCGAAGCCCTGCGTGGTCGCCACAGCGATCTGGTGCTGCGCGCCAGCGAGGAAGTGGCGGTCTATCTGCTGAATCGCAAGCGCATCGAACTGGCCGAACTGGAAGAGCTCTATGGCGTGACCATCGTCACCCGGCCGGATGATGGGCTGATTGGCCCCAATTTCGAGATTGATGCCGGTGGCCCGCCGCCATCGAAGAAGGTGGAGATGGTGGCGCTGCCGCCGATCGTGAAGATCGTCGAGGAAGGCGATGCCGACGAAGCCGAAGACG
Source organism: Sphingomonas paucimobilis (assembly GCA_943369475.1). Lineage (GTDB taxonomy): Bacteria > Pseudomonadota > Alphaproteobacteria > Sphingomonadales > Sphingomonadaceae > Sandarakinorhabdus > Sandarakinorhabdus paucimobilis_A. The sequence goes on from CALRNJ020000008.1 coordinate 96,198, forward strand.
ATGACGGCGAAGAGGGTGAAGAGCGCGGTGAAGAACGCGGCGAGGATGGCCGCCGTGGGCGGGGCCGTGGTCGCCGTCGCCGTGGTCGTGACGGCCGCGGCCGCGACAAGGGTGAAGAGCGCAGTGACGATCAGGCCGACGCGCATGACGACGATCATGGCGATGAGCACCACGACGATGGCGCGGACGACGCGGCTGAAGGCGACGGCGCCGAGGCCACTGACAATGGTGAATCCGGCGAGAATGGCGGTCGCCGCAAGCGCCGCCGGCGTGGCCGTCGCGGCCGCCGCGGCGGTGCCGAACGCACCAACGATGCGGCAACGGATGAGGCCGCTGAAGCCGCACCGGCCGCGCCGGAACCGGTGGCTGAAGAAGTTGCCGCCAAGCCCAAGCGCAGCCGCCGCAAGAAGGCCGATGACGCGCCGGTGAGCGAGGAAGTGCCAGAAGCGGTTGTCGAGGTTGCTCCGGCGCCGGTGGCCGAAGAGGCTGCCACCAAGCCCAAGCGCATTCGCCGCAAGAAGGACGATGCTGCGCCCGAGAGCGTTGCCGCGCCGGAGCCGGTTGTTGAACCAGCACCGGAACCGGTTGCCGAAGAGCCCGCAGCCAAGCCCAAGCGCAGCCGCAAGAAGCCGGCGGCTGAGGCCGTGGCCGAACCTGTCGCTGCTGCGGCCGAAGAACCGGTTGCCGAAGCCGCTGAGCCCGCCGCCCCGGCCGCTCCGCCCCGCAAGGGCTGGTGGCAGCGTACCTTCGGGAACGACTGACAAGTCGGCCTAGGCCGCAGCAAAGAAAGCCTTTCTCCCCTCTTGCCGCGCGATGTGGCAAGGGGGTAGGATGAATTTCCACTCCCAATCTGGTAGCATCCTCCTAGTTGGCGCTGGCCCCGGCGCCGCTGATCTGCTGACGCTGCGCGCCGTCCGCGCACTCGCCGCCGCCGATGTCGTGGTTCACGACGGCCTGGTGGGTGACGAGGTGATGGCGCTGATCCCCGCCCACGCCCGCCGCATTTCGGTCGCCAAGCGCCGCGCCCGCCACACGCTGGCGCAAGATGCCATCGGCGGTCTGCTGGTCGCCGAAGCCCGCGCCGGCCACACGGTGGTGCGGTTGAAGGGCGGCGATCCGTTCATCTTTGGTCGTGGCGGTGAGGAAGTGGATGCTGCACTTGCCGCTGGTGTGCCGGTTGTGGTGATCCCCGGCATATCGGCCGCCAATGGCGCGGCCGCCTCCACCTTGATGCCGCTCACCCACCGCGATCATGCCTCGATGGTCAGCTTTGTCGCTGGTGAATGCCGGGGCCTCGCCGAGCAGAATTGGGCTGGGCTGGCCGGCAAGGGCCGCACGTTGGTGATCTACATGGGCCTGGCCGGTGCTGCGCCGATCGCTGAGAAGTTGATGGCCGATGGCCTTTCACCCGATACGCCGGTCGCCGTTGTCGAACGCGCCACCCAGGCCAATCAACGGCTCGTCACCTCGCTGCTCGCCGATCTGGCCGGGCTGGTAGAGCGCGAGGCAATCGCTTCACCGGCGCTCATCATCGTTGGCGACGTCGCTGCCCTGCCGGCGGCGCGCGCCAAGCACAAGGAAGCCGCATGCCTCGTATATTGACTGGAAACCGCCTCGAAACCGGCGATGTGTTGTGGTGGACCGGCAGCGACTGGAGCCCGCTGATCCGCGACGCCGTTGCCATTGGCGATGACGGCGAGGCGCTGATAGCCCGGTTGGTCGCCGCCGAACGTATCAACGATCCGGCGCTGATCGATGTCACCGGCTCGCCGGGCAACTGGCTTCCCACCACCACCCGGGAACGCGTGCGCGCTTCCGGCCCCAGTGTCCGCGCCGATCTGGCGCGCGGTAGCCTTTCAACGGACATCATCTGATGTATCGCTACGACCAATATGATCAGGCCATCGTCGATGCCCGCGTCGCCGAGTTCAAGGACCAGCTCGGCCGCCGGCTGCGGAACGAGATCACCGAGGATCAGTTCAAGCCGCTGCGGCTGATGAACGGCCTCTATCTGCAATTGCACGCCTATATGCTGCGCGTTGCCATTCCCTATGGCACGCTGTCGGGCACGCAGATGCGGATGCTGGCGCATATCGCCCGCAAATATGACCGCGATTACGGCCATTTCACCACGCGCCAGAATATCCAGTACAACTGGATCAAGCTCGAACAGTTTTCCGATCTGCTCGATGATCTGTCGAAGGTGGAGATGCATGCCTTCCAGACCAGCGGCAATTGCATCCGCAATATCAGTTCCGACCAGTTCGCCGGCGCCGCCGCCGATGAAGTCGCCGATCCGCGCCCCTATGCCGAACTGCTGCGCCAATGGTCGACGCTGCATCCGGAATTCTCGTTCCTGCCGCGCAAGTTCAAGATCGCGGTGATCGCCAGCAAAACCGATCGCGCCGCCATCCAGCTGCACGATATCGGCCTGCAATTGCGCCGCAACGATACGGGTGACCTGGGATTCCGCGTCTATGTTGGCGGCGGCATGGGGCGCACGCCGGTGATCGGCAGCGTGGTGCGCGACTGGATCCCGGTGGGCCAGTTTCTCAGCTATTCCGAAGCCATCCTGCGGGTCTACAACCGCTATGGCCGGCGCGACAATATCTACAAGGCGCGCATTAAGATCCTGGTGAACGAGCTTGGCGTCGAAGAATTCACCCGTCAGGTCGAAGCCGAATGGGCCGAACTGGTACCGCTCGGGCTCGACGCACCGCAGGCCGAGTATGACCGGATCATCGCCCAGTTTGCCCCGCCGGCTTTTGATCCGGCCGCGCCCGACGCGCTTGATCTGTCCGATCCCGATTTCGCCGTGTGGGTGAAGCAGAACGTCCACGCCCACAAGGTACCGGGTTATGCCATCGCCACCATCAGCCTGAAGCCGAAGAGCGGCATTCCCGGCGATGCTTCGTCGGCGCAGATGGATGCGGTGGCCGATCTGGCCGAACGCTATGCCCACGACGAAATCCGCGTCACTCACAGCCAGAATCTGGTGCTGGCGCACGTGAAGAGGGCCGATCTCTACGCGCTTTGGCAGGGCCTGGATGCGGTCGGGCTGGCCACGCCCAACCTCGATCTGGTCAGCGATATCATCGCCTGCCCGGGCATGGATTATTGCACCTTGGCCAACGCTCGCTCGATCCCGATCGCCCAGAAGATCGCGGCGAAGTTCGAGGATCTCGAAACCCAACGCGACATCGGCGAGCTTAAGATCAAGGTCAGCGGCTGCATCAATGGCTGCGGCCACCACCATGCTGGCCACATCGGGATTCTCGGCGTCGATAAGAAGGGCGAGGAAGCCTACCAGCTGCTGCTCGGCGGCTCCGGCGCTGAAGACACGACGCTGGCCAAGATCCTCGGCCCCGGTTTCGATGAAGACGGCATTGTCGTCGCCGTCGAAAAACTGATCGCCTTCTATCGCGGTGCCCGCAGCGGACCCCAGGAGCGTTTCCTCGACACCTATCGCCGCCTTGGCTCCACGCCCTTCAAGGAAGCCGTTTATGGTTGATCATCAGGACCAGCAGGCCGTTGCCGGTGCTACCCCGCCGCCGCTTGACGACGCGCCCGCCCAGCTGCGTTTCCGGTCCGACGCGCCGTTTGAAAGCCCGATCGCGCCGTTGGCCGATTTCCTGGCAGGTGGCAATTTTGCCGTCGTGCGCATCGAGCCGGGCGAAGACGTGCGCGCCCTGCTGCCGCATCTGGAGCGATTGAAGCTGGTGGAAATCGCATTCCCCAAGTTCCGCGACGGCCGCGGCTATTCCTCGGCGCGCATCCTGCGCGAAGGGGGGTTTGCCGGCGAAATTCGTGCCGTCGGCGATGTTCTGGTTGATCAATTGGGCTTCATGCGCCGCGTCGGCTTTGACAGTTTCGCGCCGAACCGCCCGCTCGATCCCGCCGTCGTGGCCGCCACGCTGGCGCGCTTTCCCCATGTCTACATGAAGGCCGCCGACGGGCTGGCGCCGGTGTGGGCGCTACGGCATCAGGCCTGGGCATGATCGAACCGGCGCGCCAGATCGACCTGATCGACACCGCGCCGGCCTTCACGGCAGACGAGGTGGCGGCGCTGAACGCGCGTTACGCTGACCACGATACGGCAGCGATGCTGGCGGAGTTGCTGATGGGCGACCTCAACGGCCGCATCGCCCTTGTCTCGTGATTTGGGGCGGAATCGGCGGTGCTGCTCGATCTGGTGGCCAGCATCGATCGCACGGTGCCGCTGATCTTCATTAACACCCAGAAGATGTTTGGCGAGACGCTGGCCTATCGCGACACGTTGGCTGAACAACTGGGCTTCACCGATCTGCGCGTCTATCGGCCTGACCCGGTTGCAATCGCCCGCCGCGACGACAAGTCGTTGCGCTGGGCCTATGATCCTGATGGCTGCTGCGATCTGCGCAAGGTGGAGCCTCTGCGTCGCGCGCTAGCCGGGTTCGACGCCTGGATTTCCGGCCTCAAGGGCTTCCAGTCCGGCCGCGCCGGGCTGCCACGTTTCGAACTCGACGAAGGCCGCCTCAAGATCAACCCGCTCGCCGATTGGGACAAGGCCGCCATCGACGCGCATTTCGTGGCCCGCGAACTCCCCCGCCCCCCGCTCGAAGCCGCCGGCTACCCCTCCATCGGCTGCCAGCCCTGCACCAGCCAAGTAATACCAAAGCGCATTGATCAGTATCCATGAGCCCATTGGCGCAGTCCGATGGACATGATGCGCCAAGGCTGATCGACGAGCGTATTCCATGCGTGGCAGCAATGGTGGACGATATCGTCGTAGGATTTGAAGATGCGGTTCGAGA
>CALRNJ020000009.1:0-60872 GCA_943369475.1 Sphingomonas paucimobilis
CAACGGTGTTGAGCCCTACGCCTACTTGCGCGACACGCTCACCGCCATCGCCAATGGCCATCCCGCCGCGCGCATCGACGAAATCATGCCCTGGGCGTACGCCAAAAAGTCAAGCTGACCAGCACCACGGGGCGCAGCTACCGCTTACATTTCTTCCGGCGCTGGCTGCGCGATCCGGCCTTTTTGCCGTTCGATGATTGGACCTGTGCCGAGTATTTCGAACTGCAACGCAGTTACTGGGCGGTACGCGGCCAGCCAAACGTGCTGATGATCCACTACAACGATCTTAAGGCTGATCTGGAAGGAGAAATGCGGCGCATCGCGGCCTTCATCGGGGTGGAAACGCCCCCGGCGCTTTGGCCCGATTTGGTCGATGTCGCGAGTTTCGCGTCGATGCAGCGGGATGGCGATATGATCTTGGGTATGGCAGCGCAAAGCTGGAAGGAAGGCAGCAAGACCTTCCTGCACAAAGGCACCAATGATCGCTGGCGCGGACTGCTGACCGATCCGGACCTTGCCGATTATGACGCTGCAGCGAGCGCCGGCATGACGCCCGCCATGCGCGCCTGGACTGAAGGCGGCGCCCGCCTAGCCGGCGACCCGAAATCGCTGCCTGATTGACGCTGTAGCGGCCGGTACCGCAAATCAGACGCAGCGCGTTTCCGCTCGGCGATGGCTGTTTTGGCGCGTTACAGTACCCCGTGGCAGTGCTTGAATTTCTTGCCCGAACCGCACGGGCATTCGGCATTGCGGCTCACCGTCTGGCGCCATTCCTCGACCTCTTCCGGATCGATATCGATCATCTCGGCGGCGCTCTGCGCAGCAACGAGCATTCCGGCGGGCAGGGCAGACCCGAAGGCATCAAAGCTCAGCGTCGGGCCGGCCTCGTTCTGGCCGGTGGTGGGATCGATGTGGGTGGTGATGAACGACGGCAGTTCCTGCAGCGGTTCATCCGCCTGCAGCGCGAACTGCGCGTTGGCCAGCATACGCGTCACGTTTTCGCGCACATTCTGCAACATGCGTTCAAACAAGGCAAAGGCTTCGCGCTTGTATTCGTTGATCGGGGTCTTCTGTGCATAGGCGCGCAGGTGGATGACCGAACGCAGCGAATCCAGCGTCGCCAGATGCTCCTTCCAGTGATGGTCCAGCGCCTGCAGCAGGAAGCTCTTTTCGATGCTGATCCAGGTTTCGGCCGGCAGTTCCGCAGCCTTGGCGGCCACCAGTGCATCAGATCGTTCGATCAGGCGATCGACAACGATTTCGGGATCAATGCCTTCTTCCTTGGCCCAGGCCGCGACATCGACCGATAGACCGAGCGTGCCGGTCACATCTTCCTGCAAGCCCGCCACATCCCATTGTTCGGGATAACTGCCAATCGGGCAGCGGGCGGCGACGATGGCGTTCACCGTTTCGTGGCGCATGTCGATCACGACATCGCCGACGGTTTCGCTGTCCATCACGTCGGCGCGCTGTTCATAGACCACCTTGCGCTGGTCGTTCATCACGTCATCGTATTGCAGCAACTGCTTGCGCACGTCGTAGTTGCGGGCTTCGACCTTTTTCTGGGCGGTTTCGATGGCTTTCGAAATCCACGGGTGGATGATCGCCTCGCCTTCTTCCAGACCGCTATTCATCAGGCGAGTCAGCATGTTCTGCTGGCCGAAGATGCGCAGCAGATCATCATCGAGCGACAAATAGAAACGCGACAGACCGGGATCGCCCTGACGGCCCGAACGGCCACGCAGTTGGTTGTCGATGCGGCGACTTTCGTGACGCTCGGTGCCCAACACGAACAGGCCGCCATTGGCCTTCACCTGCTCGCGTTCAGCCAGGACTTCGGCCTTGATACGCGCTTCGGCGGCCTGACGCTCCGGGCCTTCCGGCATGCCGGCCAGTTCACGAGCAATGCGGGCTTCCTCGTTGCCGCCCAGCTTGATGTCGGTGCCGCGGCCGGCCATATTGGTGGCGATGGTGACGGCGCCGATGCGGCCGGCATCTTCGACGATCACGGCTTCCTGCTCGTGATAGCGGGCGTTGAGCACCACGTGCTTGACGTCCTGCTCCTTCAGATAGTCCGACAGCATCTCGCTCTTTTCGATCGAGACGGTACCGACCAGCACCGGCTGGCCGCGCTCCTGGGCGCCGCGAATGGCTTTCACGATCGCCTTGAACTTGTCCTCGGCGTTCTTGTAGAATTCGTCGTCCACATCCTTACGCAGCACAGGCACGTTTGTGGGGATCTCCACCACGTTCAGCTTGTAGATGTCGTAGAATTCTGCCGCTTCAGTGGCGGCGGTGCCGGTCATGCCGCCCAGCTTTGGATACATGCGAAAATAATTCTGGAAGGTGATGCTGGCCAGAGTCTGGTTCTCCGGCATAATCTGCACGCCTTCCTTGGCCTCCACAGCCTGGTGCAGTCCTTCGGACCAGCGGCGGCCATCCATCATGCGGCCGGTAAATTCATCGATAATGATCACCTTGCCATCGCGCACGATATAATCAGTGTCGCGGCGGAAAATGACGATAGCGCGCAGGGCTTGGTTCAAGTGGTGGACGACCTGGGTATTCTCGAAATCATAGAGATTCTCGCCCTCCAGCAACCCGGCGGCGGAAAGCATGCGCTCCACCTTTTCGGTGCCGGCCTCAGTGAGAATGACGGATTTTTGCTTTTCGTCGACCTCGACATCCTCGCGCACCAGTTCCTTCACCACGGCATTGACCTCGGTGTAGAGCTGCGATTTGTCGTCGGTGGGGCCGGAGATGATCAGCGGGGTACGCGCTTCATCGACCAGCACACTATCGACTTCATCGACCACGGCGAAATTGAACGGCCGCTGCACCATTTGCTCGCGCGTGTATTTCATGTTGTCGCGCAGATAATCGAAACCGAACTCGTTGTTGGTACCGTAGGTGATGTCGCACGCATAGGCCGCTCGGCGCGTCTGATCATCCAGGTTGGGCACGATCACGCCCACGCTCAGCCCCAGAAAGCGATAAATCTGGCCCATCCACTGCGCATCGCGGCTGGCGAGATAATCATTCACCGTCACCACGTGCACGCCTTTGCCAGACAAGGCATTCAGATACACCGCCAGCGTCGCCACAAGCGTCTTGCCTTCACCGGTGCGCATTTCGGCGATTTCGCCGCGATGCAGCACGATGCCGCCGATCATCTGCACATCGAAGTGCCGCATGCCCAGGACGCGTTTGGACGCTTCGCGCACCGTGGCGAAGGCTTCGGGAAGGATATCGTCCAGGCTCTTGCCGGCTCCGAGCTCGGCTTTCAACTTGGTCGTCTGCGCCTGCAACTGTTCATCAGTCAGGGCACTGATCTGGCCTTCCAAATCAGCGATGCGCTTGATGATCGGCCGCAGCGATTTCAGATAGCGATCATTCGACGACCCGAAAATCGCCTTCGCGACCTTGTTCAACCCGAGCATGAAAATCCTGACTTAGCGTGGCCTTGGGCAGTACGCGCGTGACAGGAAAGCCCATCACACCGGTGGCATGGTGGGGGATGTAGGGTCAGTCACCGGGTTCGTCAATGAATCCGGGGCGCCTTCTCCGCGCTCGCCCCCGCGCTTGGCGTGCCGCTTGTCGCGCCGCAAGCCGAAGTCCACGGCACGGCGCACCCGCGGATATTGCCGGGTGTAGAGGAGATAATGCCGGCGCGCCCAACGCGAATTGCGAAACACGAGCGCCACCCCCGCACCAAAGATGACGATGCCGATTGGTGCCGGCGACAGCAGACCGACGATACCGGCAGCCGCCATCAGCAGGAGCCCCAGCAATATCTGGAACACCCGAAAAGGTTCGGAGCGAACCATCTGGTCAAGGAAGTCAGGGCGACTCACGATTTGACCTCGATAAGACCCAGCTGTGGCAATCATAAGGCGGCAATTGGACCGCAGGGCCAAAGACTCTACAAATTGTGATCAGGGTCAGATGCTTCCTATCTCTTGGGGATAAGATTGATGGTGGCCCCTGTCGACACGGAGACGTTTCTTGGCGTGTTGTTTCTCGGCGAACTGCCAGAATTTCAGCGGAGCTTGCTGGATTCGCTGCGCCAATCGCTGGAAACCGACCATGTTCAGCTGGCACGCGCGGCAACACACATCACCTATCCGGCCCACGTTCAGCTGATCGCCACTAAGAACCGCTCTCCGAAACCTACACAAATCTACACATAGCTTATTAAAGCTATGCAGCGAGTTTGTTGTTCGGTTCCTGCTTCACCGAGGCTCGTTTCACGCGGGGCTTGCGCACCACGCCAGAGCGATCCTCTCCACAGGCTGACACCGCAGAGCTTGCGGCCAGATGTTCCAGATTGCGGGCAGCGTTGAGATCGCGGTCGATCTCGTGCCCGCAGGCGTCGCATGTGAAAGTCCGCTGCGACAGCGCCAGTTCGGCCTTGACCGAGCCGCAGCAAGAACAGGTCTTGCTTGATGGAAGCCAACGATCCGCGACCACGACGGTCGCGCCATAGAACTGCGCCTTGTAATTGAGTTGGCGCCGGAACTCGAAGAATCCGCCGTCCATGATCGACCGGGCGAGATGGCGATTACGGGCCATGCCGCGTACGTTCAAATCCTCGATGCCAATGCGGCGATAGGTCTTCGCCAGCATCGTCGTGGCCTTGTGGGTGGCGTCACGCCGGATGGCGGCGATCCGGCTGGTCAGCGCCTGCATCCCACTTGGCGATCACAGCGGTGGCCACCGCATTGCCGATCACGTTGGTGGCGCTACGGCCCATGTCGAGGAAATGGTCCACCGCCAGGATCAGCAACAGGCCGGCTTCAGGGATGTTAAAATAAGGCAGCGTCGCCGCGATCACCACCAGCGACGCGCGCGGCACGCCGGCAATACCCTTTGATGTGATCATCAGCAGACCAAGCATGGCAATTTCCTGGCCCAGAGACAGATCGATGCCATAGGCCTGCGCGATGAAGATGCTGGCAAAGGCGCAATACATCATCGAGCCATCAAGGTTGAAGCTGTAGCCCAGCGGCAGCACGAATGAGGCAATGCGGCCCGGCACGCCATAGCGCTCCAGCGAGGCCAGCAGCTTGGGATACGCGGCTTCGGAGGAAGCGGTGGCAAAGGTGATCAGGAAGGGCTCGCGGATTTCGGGGATCAAGCGGCGCACTTCGCCAAAGCCCAGCACGAACGCGCCGGCGCCCAGCAGGAACGCCCACAGCACCGCCAGCGCCAGGTAAAATCCGCCCACGAACTTGCCAAAGGTAACGAGGATCCCCAGCCCTTCGACCGCAATAGAACTGGCGATGGCGGCAAACACCGCGAACGGCGCCACCTTCATAACATAGCCGGTGATGACCAACATCATGTGCATGATGGCATCTAGGTTCTTGTTAATCGGCTCTGCGCGTTCACCCATCTGGATCAGCGCCACGCCGGCAAACAGGCTGAAGATCACGATCTGTAGCACTTCGTTGGTGGCCATCGCCTCGATTATGGATTTCGGGAAGATATGCCCGATGAATTCCTTGAGGTTGAAGGCCTTATTGGCAACACCCGATGCCGCATCAATCGCCGGCAGCGGCAGGCCGACGCCAACACCGGGCGCCAATAGATTGACCATCAGGATGCCCAGCCCAAGGCTGAACACGCTGGCAGCGATGAACCAAGCCAGTGTGCGCACGAAGGTGCGGCCAACGGCTCCGCCCGAACCCATGTGGGCAATGCCCACGGTGAGCGTCGCCAGCACCAGCGGCGCGATGATCATCTTGATCAGCCGCAGGAACACGTCGGTGATGATCGACAGGTAACCGGCGATCTCCTTGGCCTGATCGGGCGCCACGCTGGCATTAATCGCCCAGCCAACGCCCAGCCCGGCAACCAGGCCGATCAGGATCCAGCGGGTGAGCGAATTGGTGGGCTTCATGACCGCCTGACTTCGGGCAGCGCCTTGGCGCCGTCAAGCCGGAAACCACAGGGCTTGCAGTGCGACAACGCCCGGCGCAGTCTTCGGCCCATGATCCGCACCCTCGCCCTATGCCTGTTGCTCGCCACCGTCTCTGCCCCAAATCCTGTGCATGCCGCCCCCGGCGACGCGGCCGAAGCCAAGCGCCTCTTGATGGACAGCGTAGGCATCGCCAGCGTCAAGGGCCGCGGCCAGACGCCGGCTCTGGCGCGCTATTATCGTGATGCGCTGGTGCAGGCCGGCTTCAATGCAGCCGATATCCTGATCGACGAATTGGCCGGCACCGCCAATTTCCATTTCGTTTGGCGCGCGACCGGCAAGCCAAAGGCTAAAGCAATGGCACTTACCGGCCATCTGGACGTGGTGGAAGCCAATCCCGCCGATTGGGAACGCCCGCCGTTCACAGCCGTCGCCGAAAACGGCTATATTTTTGGCCGCGGCGTGCAAGACAACAAGTTCGATGTCGCCATGATGATCGCCACGCTGGCGCAGTTGAAAGCCACCGGTTTCAAGCCGGCCCGCGACATTCACCTGTTCCTGTCGGGCGACGAGGAAACCGACGGCATCGCCAGCGCCGTGCAGGCCAAACAGGCCGGCGCATTGGGGATCGAATTCATGCTGAACAGCGATGGCGGCGGCGGCGCGCTCGACACAGAGGGCAAAGCTGTCTTCTACAAATTGCAGGGTGCCGAGAAATCCTATGCCGATTTCCAACTGAGCATCACGGATCCGGGCGGCCACAGTTCCACTCCCACCGCCAGCAACGCCATCGCCCGCGCAGGTTTGGTCGCGGCCCGCATTGCCGGGCACCGCTGGCCGGCGCAAGTAAACGACATCACTAGGGCTGCGCTTGCCGAGGCCGGCCGTCAACGCACCGATGCGCTAGGCGAGGCCATGCGCCGCTTCGCCGCCAATCCGGAGGACGCACAAGCCATAGCCACGCTGCGCGTCAATCCCGGCACCATTGGCCAGATCGGCACTACCTGCGTTCCCACCATGATCGGCGGCGGCCACGCCCCCAACGCGCTGCCGCAGCGCGTGACCCTCACGGTCAACTGCCGCATCTTCCCCGGGACCAGCATTGCATCGGTTCAGGCTGAACTGGCCCGCATCGCCGAAGATCCGGGCGTAAGCTTTGCCACCGGCACCGATTGGCCGGTAACCCCGGCATCGCCATTGCGCCCGGACGTGACGGCCGCCGTGCAGGCCGCCATTGCGGCGGGGGCGCCCGGCCTTGCTGCCACCCCCGGCATGGACGCTGGCGCCACCGACAGCGTGTTCTGGCGGGCGCTGGGCATCCCGTCCTATGGCGTGTCCAGCCTGTTCATGCGGCAGGAAGACAGTTTTCCCCACGGCCTGAACGAGCGTGTGCCGGATGCCGCCATTGCGCCGGCCCTGCGCCATTGGGACATCATCCTGCGCCGCCTCGCTGGATAGGTCTTGCCCACCATCGTGAAGATGCCCATCCAGCCACAGGGCTGCTGTGCCAGCGCGCCAGGCGGTGCCCATTACAAAATGACGGCGCCCAACAGCGGAAACCTATTCCGGTATCCTGTTCTATCAGGATCGCCGCGCCAGCAACATCGCCACCACCGTTCCGCTCATTGTCTGGCTGGCAGCGGCTAATCGCTGCGAGGATGCGCGGCCGCCCACGCGTCCAACAGCTGCGCTGCATCAACTTTGGTATAGATTTGCGTTGACGACAGGCTGGCATGCCCCAGCAGTTCCTGCAACTGCCGGAGATCAGCGCCGCGCGCCAGCAAGTGGGTGGCAAAACTGTGCCGCAGCGCGTGCGGCGTTGCGCTGGCGGACAGACCCATAGCGGCACGGGCTGTCTGCACCGCCCGCCGCACCGTGCCCGGATCGAGGGCGCCCCCCTTCACGCCACGAAACAAGGGGCCACTCGCCGTCAGATCGAATGGGCATTTTTCGACATACTCCACGATGGCAGTCCGCACCTGTGGCAGCAGCGGCACTTGCCTTGTTTTCGCGCGCTTGCCCGTCACGGCGATCACCTCACCCAACGGTAGCGCCGCCATGGTAAGCGACAGCGCCTCGCCAATGCGCAGGCCGGCGCCATAGAGCAGCAACAAAACCGCGGTATCGCGCGCTGCCAACCAGGGCTCGGCTGCGGCGTCGCCCACCACATCCAACAGTTGGCGCACATCAGCAGGCGTGACCGCGCGCGGCAGACGGCGCTGCTGCTTCGGAGCTTTCAGCGCGGCAATGGCATCACAGCTCAGGCCTTCATTGCGCCGTGCCCAAGCGAAAAAGCCCTTTAGCGCCGACAGGTCGCGCGCCAGTGACGGCGCCGCCAAGCCTTCGCCCCGCCGCAGAGCCAGAAAGGCGCGCAGTTCGGCGGCAGTCAGTGTCGCCAGCCGACCGCCGGTTACCAGCCCACCTATATGGGTGGACAGGAAATCGTCAAACCGTTCCAGCGTAAGGCTATAGGCCCGAAGCGTGTGGACAGACAGGCGGCGCTGGTCACCCGAATAGGCGAGAAAGCGGCCGATGAGGCCGGCCAGAGGCTCGGCCGCAGCGCTCAGAGGATCGACTGGCCTGTCTTGGCCCAGTCGGCGTCGAACGCGGCCAGCCCCTTGTCGGTGAGGGGGTGGTTGGCGAGCGCGCGGATCACCGAAGGCGGCATGGTGGCGACGTCGGCGCCGATGCGCGCGGCGGCCAGCACATGGACAGGGCTACGCACGCTAGCGACGAGGATTTCCGTCTTGAAATCATAATTGTCGTAGATGGTGCGGATATCCTGAATCAGTTCCATCCCGTCGTGGCCGATATCATCGAGCCGGCCGACGAAGGGCGAAATGTACGTCGCGCCAGCCTTTGCAGCGAGCAGCGCCTGATTGGCGGAGAAGCACAACGTGACGTTGGTCTTCACGCCTTCGGCGGTAAGCGCTTTGCAGGTCTTTAGGCCATCGATGGTGAGCGGGAGCTTGATGCAGATATTAGACGCCAACGCGCGCAGCACGGCGGCTTCGCGCAGCATGTTGGCATGGTCCGGGGCCACGACTTCGGCCGACACCGGGCCATCGACGATACCGCAAATTTCCTTCACCACTTCCAGGAAATTGCGGCCCGATTTGGCGATCAGGCTGGGATTAGTGGTGACGCCATCGAGCAGGCCAGTGGCAGCCAAGTCGGCGATTTCGGCAACATCGGCGGTATCGGCAAAAAATTTCATGGCAGCGACCCAGCGTTTCAAAAGAAGATTCGACGCTGCTTTAACCGATGCAGACAGGCTTTCCTACCACCGCTTTTTTTGGTCTCCACAGTCACCGGCTGTCCTACGCTACAACGCAGTGGTAGATTTCCATCTGGACCCAAGGCAATGTTTGTCGAGGGCATTTCGCCATGACGACGCTCGAACTCCAGAAAGCCTTGAAAGCCAAAGGCTTTGACCCAGGCGCCATCAATGGTATGATAATTGGTAACACCATTGCTGCAATCGGTGCCTTTCAGGCGGCCAACGGCCTAGACACGGATAGTATCGCTCGGGCCCAATACACGGGCGAAGCTCACCGCTACCGAAATACAGACCGCGCCTGACCCGATCCACAGCCTTTCCATGCCATGATTCATCGATGCCCAGCGCGCCATCGGCGTGAAGGAAGACACCGACCTCGGTTCCAACCCGCTGATCATCGGCTGGGCGCGGCGGCTACGCATCGATTAAGGCAACGCTGAAATCAGCTGGTGCCGGCTGTTCATTGCCCATTTCGTCGGCCTCGGCCTGCTCGACGAGCCACTACCCAACAGCCCGCTCGGCCGCCCGCGACTGGGGGCAATCTCGGCATTGGCTGCACGCCTCAGCCGGGCGCGATGATGACCTTCTGGCGCAAGAGCCGCAATGGCTGGAAAGGCCTTGTCGGCTTCTACGTGGGTTAAGCTGCGTCGCCCTGTCATGTCCTGCGCAGCAACTAGGGCGATGCGGTGAATGTCAAGCGCTTCGCCCACGGTCGCTTCCTCACCGCCCGTTGGCCGAAAACAGCGCCCGCCCCAACCGGCGGTTCGCACATTCTGCGGCCCGACGGCAGTTTCTCCAAAAACGAGCAATAGGGTCGTCTGGCTGGAGAACTCAGCTTCCAACCACCAGCTTCTTGAGCTCGGTCTTCAATATCTTGCCGTTGGCGTTGCGCGGCAGCGGATCTCGGCTGAAATGGATGGCGACCGGCACCTTGAAGGCGGCCTGGCGCGCGGCGACGAAGGCGCGCAACTCCTCCTCGGTGGCTTCGCTACCCGGCTTCAACGTCACGAACGCCACCGGCTCCTCGCCCAAACTCTTGTGCGGGCGGCCAACCAGCGCAACGTCCATCACGGCCGAATGCTCATATAGGGCGTTCTCGACCTCGACGCAGTAGATATTCTCGCCGCCGCGGATCAGCATGTCCTTCGCGCGATCGATGATGAAGCAGAAGCCTTCCTCGTCGATGCGGGCGAGATCGCCGGTGCGCACCCAGCCGTCGATGAAGGTGGCAGCGGTGGCTTCGGGTTTGTTCCAGTACAGCTTCACCACGTTGGGGCCATAACCATACAGTTCGCCCACTTCGTTGGGTCCCAGTGCCTTGCCATCGGGGTCACGCACCTGCAAGTCGCACACCGGCACCGGCGGGCCGCAACTGTCTGGCCGGTGCTCGTAATCTTCCGCCATGTGATGGGTGAAGGTGGCGCTGGTCTCGGTCATGCCCCAGCCGTTGCCAGGCTTGGCCTTGAACTGGCTGGCAATCTGGCGGACGAGTTCGGGGGCGGATGGCGCGCCGCCATAACTCACGGCCTCCAGGCTCGACAGATCGTATTTGGCGCGATCCGGGTGCTCCAAAATCTGCCAGGCAATGGTCGGCACGCCGCCAGCCGAACTTATGCGCTCGCGCTCGATCAGCTTCATGGCTTCCACCACGTCCCACTTCTTCATCAGCACTAGCTTGGCCCCTGCCACCAGCGATGGATTGAGCACGGCGTGGCAGCCGGTGGCATGAAAGAACGGCACAGAAAGCAGGGTCGCCTTCTGCGGCGCATTGGGGTCGGCCACAGGCGGCTGTTCCCCGCGGCGCAGGAAACTGCGCGCCTGAGACGAAGCGCTGGCCATGATGTTGGAACAGATGTTGCGGTGGGTGCCGAGCGCACCCTTTGGCTTGCCGGTAGTGCCACTGGTATAGAAGATGGTGGCATCATTCTCAGGCTGGAGAGCCAACGCCTCGGATGGAATCGCCCGGTTGGGCAGGCTGGCCCAACTCATCGGCTGGCCGATCACATTTTCCAGCCGCTCGGCGCGCGGATCGCCCAGTTCCAGTTCGCTTGCCCGCGTCACCCAGATTTTTTCCAGATCCGGGCAATTGGGCAAATGTTCGGCGACGCGGTTATAGCGTTCGGCGTCGATCAGCAGCACCTTGCTGCCGCTGTCGGTCAGGCCATATTCCAGCTCGCCGCCGGTCCACCAGGCGTTCAATGGCGTCACGATCGCGCCGCAGATGCTGGCGGCATAGAAGGCCACCGGCCATTCCGGCAGGTTGCGCATCACCACCGCCACGCGGTCGCCTTTCAACAGGCCATCGGCCTTCAACCGCTCCGCCAGCGCCAGCGTGGCGCGGGCAAAGGCTTCGTACGTCACCCGCTCCTCGTCCAGCACCATGAAGATCTTGTCGCCGTGGGCGCGGCCGGCGGCGAAACAATGGGCCAAAGATGCCGGCGCGTTCTTCCACACCCGCGTCGGCCGGCCCTGGATCGACACTGTGTCCATTTCCAGCGGCTGCCCCGGCCCAGTCAGCAGTGCGTGGGCGTCGGCTATCGAAATTGCAGGCCAGTTGCTCATCTATACATTCCCCAATGCATCCCTGTTGTGGCCACGATGCCGCAAAGCGCAGCGCCCCGCCAGTCTGTCAGAACGGCGCAACTACCCTTCATTGTGGGCGGCTTGGCGTCAGGCGTTAACCCGCCTAGGCTGCGCCCACACAGACAAGGGAGATAAGCCATGGCCACGATCGCCAAGACTGCCGAATGGGATGCCCGAGATGCCGCTGCAATGAAGGCGGTGCTCGACGTCCAACGCGCCAGCTTCACGGCCGAACTGCCGGTGACGGCCGCCACAAGGCGGGACCGTCTAAGCCGCGCGCTAAATGTCGTGCTGGCCAACAAGGAGCGGTTCGCTTCCGCGATGAGCGAGGATTTTGGCCACCGCTCGACCGAACTCAGCCTGGTCACCGACATCATGGCTTCGGTCAAACCAATCAAGCATGCGCTCAAGCATCTGGATGCCTGGATGAAGCCGGAAAAGCGCAAGCTCGATTTCCCCTTGGGCCTGCTCGGCGCCAAGGCGCGGGTGGAATGGCAGCCCAAGGGCGTTATTGGCATTCTTTCGCCGTGGAATTTCCCGGTAAACCTCACCTTCGCGCCGCTGGCCGGCGTGCTGGCCGCCGGCAACCGGGCGATGATCAAGCCTTCGGAATATACGCCGGTCACCAGCGCGCTGATGAAGGAAGTGCTGGAAGCCGCCTTTGACGCAACCGAGATCGCGGTGATCACCGGTGGGCCGGAAGTGGGCAAGGCATTCACCGAACTGCCCTTCGATCACATTATCTTCACCGGCGCCACCAGTGTGGCGAGGCACGTGATGGCGGCGGCCGCGAAGAATCTGGTGCCCTTGACGTTAGAACTGGGCGGCAAGTCGCCCACCATCATCAGCCGTTCCGCCGATGTGGCGGCGGCCACTGAGCGCGTGGCGATGGGCAAGCTGATGAACGCCGGCCAGATCTGCCTCGCACCCGATTACCTGCTGGTGCCTGAAGAGAAGGAAGGCGAAATCGTCGAAGGGCTGAAAGCTGCCACCGCCAAGATGTATCCCACCATGCTGGCCAACCCAGATTACACCAGCGTGCTGGGTGCGCGTCACCGGGAACGGCTAGAAGCGCATGTAGCCGATGCCCGCGCCAAGGGGGCGGACGTCGTGGTGGTGAACCCGGCCAACGAGGATTTTTCCAAGCAGAACACCAACAAGATGCCGCTACACATCATCCGCGGCGCAACCGATGAAATGACGGTGATGCAGGAAGAAATCTTCGGGCCACTGCTGCCGGTGCGCACTTACAAGGCGGTAGATGGCGCGATCGACGAAATCAACCGCCGCGACCGGCCGCTGGGCCTCTACTGGTTCGGCCAGGATGAACTGGAGCAACGCCGTGTGCTCGACCGGACGATTTCTGGCGGTGTGACGGTGAACGACGTGATCTTCCATGTTTCCGCCGAAGATCTACCGTTCGGCGGCATCGGCCCGGCCGGGATGGGCAATTATCACGGGCATGATGGCTTCAAGGAATTCAGCCATCCCAAAGCGATCTACAGCCAGCCCAAGATCGATCTGGCAGGCCTTGCTGGCTTCAAGCCGCCCTATGGCGCGAAGACGACGAAGGCGCTGGCACGTGAACTGAAGAAGTGAGGTTCACGCCGGCGGTTGTGTTGCCACGAACGCCGGCGTGGCCAGCAGCCGATCGGTCAAGTCCGCCAGCGCTGCATTGTACTCGCGCCAGTGCAGATCGGGGAAACGGAAGCTGAGATAATCGCAGGCGACTGCAATACAGACATCGCCAAAGCCGCTGCCGCCTACCCGCGTGTTCATCACCGCCAGCACGCGTTCGATAGCACGATATTGCCGGTCCACCCACGGGCCGCTGGTGATGCCCTGGGCCATGTTGAACCGCAGGATGATGGCGGCATCCAATACGCCATCGGCCAACGCCTCGGTGGTACGAGCCTGCCAGTGATCATGGCCAGATTGTGCCATCAACTTCTGCCCGGGCACGCTCGCCATCAAATAGGCGGCAATCACCGGGGAATCGATGATGGCGCTGCCATCGTCCAGCACCAGGGCCGGCACCTTGCCAAGCGGATTGGCGCTGAGCAGCGCCGCCGGGTCGGTCATCGGCGCGGTGTCTTCCACTGGCAGCGCGATACCCAGTTCATGGGCGATGATCCGCAGTTTGCGGGCATAAGGAGAGGTGGGAGAGGCAAGAAGTTTCATGGCTCAACCTTCAATTGCTCGACGAGGAAGGCTTCAACCTGGCTCCACACCGGGCTGCCGGGCGCAATCACCTCGAAATGGCCGGTGCCGCCCAGGATGAGGGCGCTGGACTTGTCCTTACCATTGCGCGCCTCGGTCACCCACTTTGCGGACGCGATGGGCGACAGAAAGAGACTGGCAGAGACGAGGCCGGATTTTATGCCCAGTGGCAATTGCGCCTGAGGGCTGCCCTCGGCCCAGCGCTTCGGCTGTTCGGCCGGCGCGCCGCCGAACATCGCTTGGCCCGCCGGGACGCCGCAGCCTTTCTCGAATGTCTCGATCTCGGCGCCCAGATCGCCCGGCCCGTCAATGGCCACGACCGCGCCGATCTTCAGCGGATCAGGCGAGGCGATCTCGCTGTCCTTCGGCAATTTGTGGCGGCTGGCCACCCAGAGCGCGGCGTGAGCGCCAGCGCTGTGGCCGGTGACGGCGACGCGATTCAGATCGAGGGGGTGGCGCTTGGCCAATTCACGTATATGGTCCGTCGCTGCTGCCCAATCCTTGAAGGTGCCGGGCCAGCCGGCACCGGCATCGCCGCTGTACTTGCCGTCCGGCCCGGTCTCACCCGCCTGGCGATATTCGATATTCCAGGTGGCAAAGCCCTTATCCGTTAGCCGGCTGGCCAGTGCGGCGGTATTCTGGCGGGTGGCGAAACCCTTCCACCAGCAGCCACCGTGGATGACAATCACAACCGGGTGCGGGCCGGGACCAGCTGGCATGCGCAGATCGCCGATCTGGGATGGCTCCTTGCCATAAGCTTCGGTCAGCGTCGGGGCGGACGACTGCAACTTGTCCACATCCGCCGGCCGCAGCCGCTGCGCCAGCGCCGGGCTGGCGGCCAGCAGCATCAGGGCAAGGGCCGCGCGTTTCACTTCAGCAGATCCGTGGCAGCAATCAGGCGATCAGCATAAACGCCTAGCGCATTGGCCGCCACGCCGGCTTCGCGCACCGCATCGTCAAAACGCCGTTCCTCCACGGCTTCGCGCAGGCCCGGCAACGTCTTGGAGCCATAGCCCGTGAAGCGACCGGGTGCGTAGAGGATGTTGCGAAACCATGGCCGGAACGGCAGGCCCTGCGGGCTGAGCAATGTCTGTTCAATATCGCGCAACTTACCGTTTAGCGCCGCCACCTGCGCCGGAGCCAGGCTGGCTTCGCGGGCAGAGATGGCGGCATCAAACGCCTTGGCCGCTTCGTCCAGCCGCGTAATCGCTGCATCCAGTAGGCCAAGATCAAGTGCCGGGGTCGGCGTCTTCGGCAGCGGCGGCCCCAGCGGATCGCGCGGATCGCTGCCCAGCCGGTAGAGGTCGGCATTAAGCCCGGCGCGCTTGTCATCCTCGCGGCGACGATTGTCGATCAGCATCTTGATTTCACTGAAATAGCTGCGGGCTGCACCCGCCACCGGGCCAAAACGCACCGGCAGCACCTCTGCATCGGCCAGACGCATCACCAGCCGCCCAGCCACCTTCGACAGCGCCGCGCCGTAGGCCAGACCCGGATCATCCCAGTGCACGAAGTGATCATAACTGTCGTAGATGCTGTGATAGGAACCGGCGCTCTCTCCCTCGCCGCCAAAGCCGATGTTGATCGATGATACGCCGGCATGGTGGATGAAGGCGGTATAGTCACTGCCCGAACCCAGCGCATCCATAGGCTGATCGGAGGCCAGTTCGGCCGCGGCCAGCGCCGCCGGGTTGCCGCGCAGTCCGTCAAAGGCCTTGGCGCGCACGCCGGCCCGCCAACGATCGGCCACGCTGGCCCCGGTTTGTGGGTCCTTCACGTCGGCAGCGGCCTTACCGATCAGCGACGTGAACTGGCCACTACCATCAACGCCCAAGAAACCGCGGCCATTGCTGTCGCTGTTGATGTACACCACAGCCTTCTGGCGCAGCTCGGCGATATGCTCTTCCACCCATTCGGTGGAGCCCAACAGGCCCGGCTCCTCGCCGTCCCAACTGGCGTAAACGATGCTGCGCTTGGGGCGCCAACCGGATTTCCACAGCGAACCCAGCGCCTTGGCTTCGCTCATCATCGCGACTTCGCCTGACAGCGGATCAGATGCGCCGAACACCCAGCCATCATAATGGTTGCCGCGCACCACCCATTCGTCCTTCTTCAACGATCCGGGCAGCGTAGCGATCAC
Source organism: Sphingomonas paucimobilis (assembly GCA_943369475.1). Lineage (GTDB taxonomy): Bacteria > Pseudomonadota > Alphaproteobacteria > Sphingomonadales > Sphingomonadaceae > Sandarakinorhabdus > Sandarakinorhabdus paucimobilis_A. The sequence continues at coordinate 16,144 of CALRNJ020000009.1, forward strand.
GTTACTGATGGTTTTCAGCGACCATTCGGATTGCACCTTCAGATGCACCTGCACGCTTTCATCGCCGCCAAAGCGATAATGGAACGGCAGGCCGCCGCGCCATTCATTCGGCACCGGCGCGCCCTTCAGGCGGGAGAGGATCTCGGTCGCATCGGCGTAGGAAATCGGCAGGGTGGGGATTTTCAACACTGTCGGCGCCGTCTCGCGGGTCATCCGCTTCGCACCCTTTGTGGCACCCACGCCGGGGGTAAGCGGATCACCTGGATAGGTCGTCATGTCGACAACGCTGCCGCGCTGGACGCCCGCCGGCGGACGGCCGCCGCCATTGGGGTAGGTATCGGCGCTGCCATATCCATCCTGCTGCGGATCGGAATAGATCAGGCAGCCGGTGGCGCCCTGTTCTTGGGCCAGCTTCGGCTTCAGGCCGCGCCAACCGCCGCCGTAACGCGCGATGACGATCTTGCCCTTCACCGAAATGCCGCGCCGCGCCAGCGCCTCGTAATCGGCGGGCAGGCCATAGTTAACATACACGACCGGTGCCGTGACATCGCCATCACCCTGATAGGCCACGTAGGGCGGCAATGCGCCGGCGAGTCTATTGGACGTTTCATCCTGCGGAATGCCCGGTTCCTGCCCACCAAGCGTCTTCATAATTGGGCCGACCAGCGCCAGCGCGGTCGAAACCGGCGTGGGATAGAGCACCTGGTAATCGGCGCGCTTCACTTGCCAGCCCCATTCGCGGAACATCCTCTCGATCAGCGCGGCATTCGCCTGATTGTGCGGACTGCCCAGATGATTGGGGCCTGCCGCCATCGTCTTCAGCCACACCATTTGATCTTCACTGCTAATTTGGGCATCAAGAGCCGCCTCACGGTTGGTGGCCGGTTGCGCAGCGGCAGCGGTGCCCAGAAGAAGAGCCACCAGTATCAGCGATCGCATATTCATTCCCCTCGTGTGATGCGTATGGTCTATCCAGACGGCGAGGCGGTGACGAGGGGAAAAAACATCGCTAAACCACTGGGCATGCCCGGTCCTCTCTCCGATCTCACCGTCATCGATCTGTCGCGCGTGCTGGCAGGCCCCTATGCCACCATGGTGCTGGCCGATCTCGGCGCCCGGGTCATCAAGGTGGAACGGCCCGATGGCGGCGATGATGCCCGCCATTATGGCCCGTTCATCAAGGGCCATAGCGCCTATTTCGCCAGCATCAACCGCGGCAAGCAATCGATCGCGCTTGATCTGAAATCGCCTGATGATCGCATCATCTTCGAGGCAATGCTGGAAAAGGCCGACGTGTTGATCGACAATTATCGCCCCGGCGTGATGGCACGGCTGGGCTATGGCTGGGAGGGGCTGGCCGCTCGCTATCCGCGTCTGATCCATGCCGCCACATCGGGTTTCGGCCAGACCGGGCCGGACAGCGAGAAGGCCGCTTACGACATGGTGGTGCAAGCGATGGGCGGCATCATGAGTGTCACCGGTCACCCGGGCGGCCTGCCAACGCGGGTGGGTACCAGCGTGGGTGACATCACCGCAGGGCTTTTCACGGTGATCGGCATCATGGCCGCCCTGCATGATCGGGACCGGACGGGAAAGGGCCAATTCGTCGATGTAGCCATGCTCGATGGTCAGATCGCTATCCTCGAAAACGCCATCGCCCGCTATGCCGCCACCGGCCAGTCGCCGGGGCCATTGGGTGCGCGCCACCCGTCGATCACGCCCTTTGCCGCCTACAGTTGCGCCGACGCGCCGATTGTGATTGCCGCGGGCAATGACCAATTGTTCACCGCGCTGTGCAAGGCGTTGAGGCTGCCAGAAAATGATCCGCGTTTTGCCGACAATAACGCGCGCACCACCCATGCCGAAGAACTGTCGGCGGTGCTGGAAGCCGTTCTGCAAACCCAGCCTGTTGCGCACTGGCTGGCGAAGCTGGAGGCGGCCGGGGTGCCGTGCGGGCCACTGAACAACATCGGCCAGGCGCTGGCCAACCCGCAGGTCAAGGCGCGCAACATGGTGGTGCACACCACCCTCCCCGATGGCACGCCGCTGATTGCGGCTGGCAATCCGATCAAATTGTCCGGCCATGCCGATCCCGACACCCGCGCCCCGGCCCCCGATCTGGATGCCGATCGCGCCATGATTCTCAAGGAACTCGGCCTGTGAGCCTCTCTGATCTCGCACTTGCCGAACTGCTCGCCGTAGCCGCCGGTCAGGCCATCCGCCCCTGGTTCCGCCGACCGTTCCTGGTGGAGACCAAGGAGGATTTCTCCCCCGTCACCATCGCCGATCGCGAGGCTGAAGCCGCCATCCGCCGCCTGCTGGAACAGTATCGGCCCGATGACGGCGTAATCGGCGAGGAATATGGCGATGATCGCCCGGATGCTGAGCGCGTGTGGGTGCTCGATCCCATCGACGGCACCCGCGCCTTCGTCACCGGGCGGCCGCTGTTCGGCACGCTGATCGGCTTGCTGGAACAGGGCAAGCCGGTGCTGGGCATCATCGATCAATGCATCATCGGCGATCGCTGGATCGCCGGGCCGGACCAGCCTACCATGCTGGGAGGCCAGCGTGTGCATGTGCGGCACTGCACCGATCTGACCCATGCGCGCATTGGCACCACCAGCCCGCATGCCTTCGACGCCGTCGATTTCGCCTGCTTCGAACGCGTTCGCAGCGCCGCCCGCGATACGCTCTATGGCGGCGATTGCCACAATTATGGCCTGGTCGCCGCCGGTTATCTAGACGCGGTGGTTGAATCCGGGTTGAAGCTGCACGACTGGGCCGCGCTGGTGCCCATCGTCACCGGTGCCGGCGGCGTGATGACCGATTGGGAAGGCCAGCCGCTGACCACATCCAGCCGTGGCGCCGTCATCGCCGCCGGCGATCCCGCGCTGGCCGCTGCAATATCGCAGGCACTGGCCGGTTAATCCGTCGCCTTGGATCAATCGCCCGCGCGGTCAACGCATAACTATTTGGTTGCAGCCCAATCTTATCAGAGGCGCGCTGGTGCCGATGGTGGCGTTCTGGGTGCTGGTCAATGTGGTGGTGCTGTTCCTGATTACCATGCTCTGCCTCGGCCGGTCTTGCGCGCCGAAGAACGCTTTCCCTGGATGAAGCGATGGCGATCTGTCGGAGTAAAGCCCGTCACGCCACGCCGGCACTGGGTCTGGACAGTTCGGTAGCCGGCATCGCGCTGGAAAGCGACGGGGTGAGCGCGAGCAAACAGGTGCGCTTGGGGCTGCCCACCGCCCCGGCCAGCGAGGCGGAAGCCCGCCCAGCACTGGGCGATAACCGGCTGCAAGAACGCACCTCTGTGGCGCCGCCCCCCAGCCGCGTGCCTGTGACCATTCGGTTGGCTCGCGCCAGTTGAGAATGGGTGGCAACAGTCGGATGCGCTGCTAACATAACACAATGTTCCGCACGCTCTGGCTCATCATCGGGTTGACCAGCCTGGCGCTTGGCATTGCCGGGGTGCTGCTGCCGTTGTTGCCGACCACTCCGTTCGTGCTGCTATCCGCCTATTGCTTCGCCCGCTCCAGCCCCCGCTTGCATGACTGGCTGCTGGCACACCGCATTTTCGGCCCACTGATCAACAATTGGGAACGGCACCGCGCCATCGCACCGCGCGCCAAGCTGCTGGCCATGCTGTCGATGGCTTTGGTGTTTGGCATTTCGTTCTTGGTTGGCGCGCCAGAACGGGTGATCATCATCCAGGCGGTGATCTTGCCGGCCACCTGCCTGTTCATTCTCACCCGTCCCAGCGGACCCAAAGCGCCTACTTCGTAAGCCCCGTCCAGTATCCGGCAAAAGCCCACAGATCGGCCGCTTCCGCGATGATCTTGTCGGTCGGTTTGCCGCTGCCATGGCCGGCGCGCGTCTCGATGCGGATCAGGTGCGGCTTGTCTCCGATCGGCGCGGCCTGCAAGGCGGCAGCATATTTGAAGCTGTGGCCCGGCACGACGCGATCATCCGTGTCGGCGGTGGTGACGAGAATGGCGGGATAATCCTTGCCGCCCTTCACGTTGTGGTACGGGCTGAAACCCAGATTGTAGCGGAACATCTCCGGCTTGTTCATGTCGCCATAATCATCCACCCAGTAACGTCCGGCGGTCCAGTTGGCGTAGCGCAGCATGTCCATCACGCCCACGGCCGGAAGCGCAGCCGCAAACAGGTCGGGCCGCTGGTTGGTAACAGCACCCACCAGCAAACCGCCGTTGGAACCGCCCTGGATGGCCAGTTGGCTCTTCGTCGTTAGCCCCTTGCCGATCAGCGCCTCGCCCGCTGCGATGAAATCGTTGAACACGTTCTGCTTGTTCAGCAACCGGCCGCCATCATGCCAGGCCGCGCCATACTCGCCGCCGCCGCGAATGTTGGCCAGCGCAAATACGCCGCCCATTTCCATCCACACCAGCCGCGAAACGCTAAACCCCGGCGTGTTGCTGACGTTGAAGCCGCCATAGGCATAGAGCAGCGCCGGGTGCGGCTTGCTCATGTCAAGATCCTTGCGGTGCGCGATGAACATCGGGACCTTGGTGCCATCCTTCGACGGATAGAAGACCTGGCTCACCGCATAGTCGGCAGGGTTGAACGCCACCTTGGCCTGGCGCACCACATCGGCCGTATTGGTCGTGGCATCATAGCTCCAGATAGAACCCGGCGTCGCAAAGCTGGAAAAGGCGAAGAAGGTTTTGCCATCGTCCGACGCTTCAAAGCCCATCGCCGTGCCGATCCCGGGCAATGGCACCACACCCACCGGCTTGCCATCCAGTTCATACAGTCGGACGACCGACTTGGCGTCCTCCAGCGTCTCGATCACCAGTCGTTTCCCAACCAGCGCGCCGCCGGTCAGAGTGGCTGTGCCTTCGGCGATCACCGGCTTGCCAGAGCCGGTCGCCCCATCAACCGCCAGCACCTGATAGCGCGGTGCATCCATGTTGGTGACAAAGTACAGCGTGCCGCCCTGGCTGCCAGCAAATCCCCATTCCTTGTCGAGAACAGTCACGAACGGCCGCGGCGTCTCCCCCTTGGACAGATCAGCGATGAAAATGGCATTCCCGCCAGAGCTTTCACTACTCGACACCACCATCCAGCGGCCATCCTCGCTCAGCCTGGCATGATGGCCCAGCTTGGGGCGATCAGGCGTGGTAAATACCTTGATATCGGCGCTCTGCGGCGTCCCCAGCTTGTGGAACCAGATCGCCTCGTTCAGCGTGGCTGACTGGTATTTTTCGCCCGCCAGCGGTGCCGGGAAGCGCGAATAGTAAAAACCGCTGCCGTCAGGTCGCCAGGCCACTTCACCGGTGTATTTCACGCCTTCCAGCGTATCGGCCAGATTGGTGCCGGTAGCGACATTCATCACCTTGATGGTGCGCCAGTCGGTGCCGCCATCCTGCACAGCATAGGCCAGGTGCTTGCCATCCTTCGACGGCGTCCATTCGGCCAGGGCCGTGGCGCCATCCTTGGCCCAGGGATTGGGATCGATCAGCACGCGTGGATCCGCACCCGATGCTTGCACATAGAGCACGGACTGATTCTGCAGGCCAGAGTTGCGGGCAAAGAACTGTAACCCGCCGCGCACGCGCGGGATGCCGAAGCGTTCGTAATTGTAGAGTTCGGTCAACCGGATGCGGATCATGTCGCGCTTGGGCAGGCCGGCAAGATAACCCACCGTCACCTTGTTCTGCGCCTCCACCCACTTCGCAACATTGGCATCTGTACGCACGTCGGCTTCCAGCCAGCGATAGGGATCGGGCACGGAAAGGCCATGGCGCGCTTCCACCTCGAAACCCCTTTGGGTTTCGGGATAGGCGATGGGGCCGGCAACAACAGGGGCAGCGGTGGACATCATCATCACAATCGCAAGAGGCAAACGCACGGCCGGTTTATCCCTTTCTGGGCAATGGCTCGCACCATGGCGGCTTGTGCCGGGCATTTCCAGCCTTTGCGACGATCCAGCCGCCCGCGACATCATATAAAGCTATCTTTATACTTGCATGGAAAGCCCGCGGCCGATAGGGAAGAACCAACTCCAGCACTGATCAACAGGAATCGCACCATGGCCGATTATGCCATCAAAGACATCAGCCTCGCCGAATTCGGCCGCCGCGAAATCGCCATCGCCGAAACCGAAATGCCCGGCCTGATGGCGCTGCGCGCTGAATTCGGCGCATCCAAGCCGCTCAAAGGCGCGCGCATCACCGGTTCGTTGCACATGACCATCCAGACGGCCGTGCTGATGGAAACGCTGGTGGCGCTGGGCGCGGAATTGCGCTGGGCCACCTGCAACATCTTTTCCACCCAGGATCATGCGGCTGCGGCCATGGTGGCTGCCGGCATCCCGACCTATGCCATCAAGGGCGAAAGCCTGGCGGATTACTGGGATTACGTCGGCCGCATCTTCGATTGGGGCGATGAGACCGCCAACATCATCCTCGATGACGGCGGCGATGCCACCATGTTCGCGCTTTGGGGCGCCCGTCTCGAAGCCGGCGAAACCATGGGTGAGCCGGAAAACGAGGAGGAAGTTGAATTCCAGCGCGCGCTGAAGGCCTATATCAAGGCCCGCCCCGGTTACCTGACCGAGACGGTGAAGAACCTGAAGGGCGTTTCGGAAGAAACCACCACGGGCGTGCACCGCCTCTATGAACTGGCCAAGCAGGGCCGCCTGCCGTTCCCGGCGATCAACGTGAATGACAGTGTCACAAAGTCCAAGTTCGACAACCTGTACGGCTGCAAGGAATCGCTGGTCGACGCCATCCGCCGCGCCACCGACGTGATGCTGGCCGGCAAGGTTGCCGTGGTTGCCGGCTTCGGCGACGTTGGCAAGGGCTCGGCACAATCGCTGCGCAACGGCGGCGCCCGCGTGATGGTCACCGAAATCGATCCGATCTGCGCGCTGCAGGCCGCCATGGAAGGCTTTGAAGTCGTCACCATGGAAGACGCCGTCAAGCGTGCCGACATCTTCGTGACCGCCACCGGCAACATGGACGTAATCACCGCCGAGCACATGAAGGCGATGCGCCCCAACAGCATCGTCTGCAACATCGGCCACTTCGACAGCGAGATCCAAATCGCGGCGCTGTCAAACTACAAGTGGACCGAAGTGAAGCCGGGTACCGACATCGTCGAGTTCCCGGATGGCAACCAGATCATCGTGCTGGCCAAGGGCCGCCTGGTAAATCTGGGCTGCGCCACAGGCCACCCAAGCTTCGTGATGTCGGCCAGCTTCACCAACCAGGTGTTGGCCCAGATCGAATTGTGGACGAAGGCCGACGCCTATGAAAACCGCGTCTATGTGCTGCCCAAGCACCTGGATGAAAAGGTCGCCCGCCTGCACCTCGAAAAGCTGGGCGTGAAGCTCACCACCCTTTCGGGCAAGCAGGCCAGCTATATAGGCGTCGGCGAAGCCGGCCCGTTCAAGCCGGATCATTACCGCTATTGATCGCAGACGGCGGCACGTAGCCGCGGCCCGATTGACCTTGTTCGGCGTTGCCACCAGTGCCTTCGCGCGCTGGCGGCAACGCCGAAGCCTTTTGAGGTGATCATGCTCCGTGCCTTGATTCCAGCCGCAGTCGTGCTGGCCGCGGCCGCCCACGCCCAAGAAGCGCCGCCGCTGCTCACCGCCGCCGGCAACCGCGCCGGCGAAAACGCCGTGCGCCAGGCCGGAGATGCCTTTGGCACCGTGATCGGCCGCGAGGAAATCGGCATCTACGACGAAGGCGATGTGCGTGGATTCTCGCCGCGTGTCGCCGGCAATGTCCGCATCGCCGGGCTCTATTTCGATCCGGTGTTCTTCCCGTCCGACCGGATCAGCGGCTCAACCGTCATCCGCGTCGGCCCAACCGTGTTCGGTTCACCCTTCCCCAGCCCCACCGGCGTTGTTGATCTGGGCCTGCGCGTGCCGGGCGACAAGGCCGGCGCCAGCCTGCTGGTCAATGTCGACAGCTGGGGCAGCCGCATGATCGAGGCTGATATCGCGCTGCCGGTCGGCGATGTGTTCAGCCTGGGGCTGGGCGGCCAGATCAATCACGAGCATATGGGCGACGGTACCCGCGATTATTACTACGAGGGCGCACTGATTGCGCGGCTGCGGCCGACGCCGGGCATCGAATTTGTGCCCTTCGTCAGCCTAGCCTACACGCCGTTCCACGAAGCCGCGACCATTTACGTGCCCGCTGGCGAAGCGCTGCCGCCGCGCCTACCGCGCAATTTCTGGAACGGCCCACATTGGCAGCGCACGCGGGAGACCGAGCTCAACGCGGGCGGCGTACTCAGTGCCGATCTGGCGCCAGGCTGGGCGCTGAAGGCCGGGTTGTTCCGATCGTCGGTGGCCTATTTCGAGGATTACACCAATCTGCTCAACGGTGTGCAGCCCGATGGCAGCGCGCGGGGCCAAGTGATTGTCGATCCGCCGCTGTTGTTTGCTTCCACAAGCGGCGAAGTGCGGCTGACCCGCAGTTGGTCCGAGGGCCGCCGCGCTCACCAGTTGCACCTGGCGGTGCGCGGCCGCGATGCCCGCCGACGCTTCGGCGGCGCGCAGCTGGTCGATCTCGGCTCCACCACACTCACTACCCCCATCACCACCCCTCAACCCGCCGCCGCCTTCACCGAACAGGAACGCGACCGCTTCCGGCAATGGACGCTTGCTGCCGGCTATGAAGGCCGCTGGGAGGGGGTGGGCGAAATTTCCTTGGGGGTTCAGCACAGCGATTATCGCAAGCGCATCGGCCTGCCCGGCGTCGCCCCGGTCGCCACCACCACCCGGCCGCTGTTGTTCAACGCCAATCTGGCCGTCACCCTCACACCGAGGCTGGCGGTTTATGGCGGCCATGTCACCGGGCTGGAAGAATCGGGCGTCGCTCCCGAAAACGCTGCCAACCGCAACGAAGCCCTACCTGCCATCCGCACCCGGCAATGGGATTCCGGCCTGCGCTGGAACATGGCCGGCGATTTGCGGCTGGTGGTTGGCCTGTTCGAAGTGGCCAAGCCCTATTTCAACCTGGATGGCCGCAACATCTTCCGGCAGTTAGGCGAGGTCCGCAATCGCGGCCTTGAAGCCTCGTTCAGCGGCCCGATCACACCGCGATTGAGCGTGGTGGCGGGCGCCGTGCTGCTGTCCCCGCGCGTCACCGCCGATGTGGCGGGCGTCGGCCGCCGGCCGGTGGGCGCGATCAGCGAAACCTATACGATCAGCGGCGATTGGCGGCCGCCGGGGCTTCCCGGCGTGTCGTTCGATGTAAGCGCCTATCACGTCAGCAGCCAGACCGCGACCGTGTCGAACCGCGTCGCCATCCCGGCGCTCACCTTCGTCGATCTGGGCGGGCGCTATCGCTTCAAGCTTGCCAGCGCATCGGCCACGCTGCGCGTGCAGGTGGAAAATCTGCTCCACCAACAGGGCTATGAACTGTTGGGCGCCGGCGCCTATCGCCCGGTATGGGGCCGCGCGGCGATCGCCTATCTCACTGTCGATCTCTGATCGGTACCGCTCCTTCGCTCCCCGTGCGCCCTACGCATTTTGGCGCTGGACGCGCGCGCAGCCACTGGCCAAAGGCACGATATGACTGGGGAAAAGACAGCGGGCCGGCTTACGGCATTGGCTTGGCTGGCGCTGCTCGCGGTGCCGGCCAGTGCAGCCCAACCCGTGCTTGCCCGACCGGCACCCGCGCCCAACGATTCCACTCCGCCGCCCGTGGAGCCTGATCCGGATCACGCCAGCCCTGCCAATACCGACATCGCCGCCACCGGCAGCCGATCGGCCGAAAACGCCGTGCGCCAGGCCGGCGATGCCTTCGGCACCAGCATCGGCCGCGAAATCTCTGGCCTCTACAACCGTGACCGGGTGCGCGGTTTCTCGCCGGTGGTAGCCGGCAATGTCCGCATCGACGGCCTCTATTTCGACCCGATCGTCACGCCATCCAGCCGGCTGGTGCGCGCCACTGTTATCCGTGTTGGCCCGTCGGCACTGGGCAGCCCCTTCCCTGCCCCCACCGGCATCGTCGATCTGGGCCTGCGCCGCCCCGGTCAGGAGGCGGCAGCCAGCCTGCTGATCGGCTACAACACGTGGCACACGCCGACAGCGGAATTTGACGCCAGCTTGCCGGTCAGTTCCACGCTCAGTGTCGGCTTCGGCGCTGGGTTGCAGTTGGAAAACGGCCAGAACAAGACCCGCGATCACAGCTATGAAGGCGCCTTCATCGCCGAATGGAAGCCCTCGGCCAGTTTCAGCCTGCTGCCCTTCATCGCCGTGCGCCACACGCTGATCGATGATCACGGCCCGATTTCGGTGCCGCAGGGCAATTTCCTGCCGCCGCGCCTGCCGCGCCGCCAGTTTTTCGGCCCATGGTGGTCGCGCGGCGGCGATGTTGAACTCAACGCCGGCCTGATTACCGACTGGACGATCAGCGACGGCTGGCTGCTGCGCGCCGGCCTGTTCCGGTCACAACGGGTGATCGATGGGCAATTTGCCAACGTCGTGCGCATAACCTCGCCCGATGGCACCGGCAATCAACGCATTACCGGCGATCCCGCACTCTACAATGGCGCCACCAGCGGTGAAGTGCGGCTTACTCGCCGCATCGCTGACGGCCCACGGCTGCACCAGGTGCATCTGACCCTGCGCGGCCGCCAGACCTATCGCCGCTTCGATGGATCAGGCGTGGTCGATTTGGGCGTGGTCAACATCCTGACGCGGGCGCCCGACGTGCCGCCACCCGTGCTCAACTTCGGCCCGCAGCAGGAAGACAATGTGCAGCAATGGACGGTCGGCATTGCCTATGAAGGGCGCTGGGCCGGCGTTGGCGAATTGTCCGTGGGGGTGCAAAAAAGCGATTACAGCAAGCGCATCGGCTTCCCCGACGCGATCAATGGCATCGATGCCAGTCCCTGGCTGTATAACGTCACGGCTGCCGTACAGATCAGCGACAGCATCAGCCTCTATGGCGGCGCCGTCACTGGGCTGGAGGAATCCGGCGTCGCCCCCAATTTCGCGTCCAACCGCAACGAAGCCCTGCCCGCAATCCAGACCAGCCAGATCGATGCCGGCGTGCGCGTCGATCTCGGCGGCGGCATGCGGCTGGTTGCCGGCCTGTTCGAAGTGTCGAAACCCTATTTCAATCTCGATGGCAATGGCCGCTTCGATGTGCTTGGCGATGTCATCAATCGCGGTGTCGAAGCCAGCATCGCCGGACCGCTCACACCCGAATTGTCGGTGGTGATGGGCGCGGTGCTGCTGCGGCCAGAGGTGACGGGCGATGCTGTCACGCGCGGGCTGGTGGGCCGGCTGCCGGTGGGGGCCATTTCGGAACGCGTCGAATTCTCTGCCGATTGGCAGCCCGGCTTCGCGCCCGGCCTGTCGCTCGATCTGCGCCTGTCCCACCGGTCGCCGGAAGTCGCCACGGTCAACAATCTGGTTTTTGTGCCCACCCGAACACTCATCGATCTGGGTGGGCGCTACCGCTTCAAGCTGGCCGGCAACGAGGCGGTGCTGCGCGTGCAGGCCACCAATCTGTTCAGCCAGCAAGGCTATGAACTGCGCGGTGCCAATGCCTATACGGTGCTGCCCGGGCGGGTGACCCAGGCCTATCTGACCGTCGATTTCTAGAGCGGCGTACGCTTTTCTGCCCTCCAGCCCTTGCGATTGGCAGGCAAAGCGGCAATCGGCAGCGGTAATGTCCATTCTCTTGCCTGTTCTGGCGCTTCTTGCCGCCGCCACGCTGCTGCTGGCACCTGCGGCCGCCGCCCAGCCGCAGCCCAATGACAGCACACCGCCGCCGACCGCAACGCCGCTCGCCGACAAGCCCGATCTGTCCTTACCGGCAGCGCCCGTCGCCGCCACTGGCAGCCGATCCGACGAAAACGCGGTGCGCCAGTCGGGCGACGCCTTTGGCAGCACGGTCGGCCGCGAGGTGATCGGCATCTACAACCAGATGAACGTGCGCGGTTTCTCGCCGATCGCGGCCGGCAATGTGCGCATCGATGGCCTGTATTTCGATCCCGTTGTGCCGCCTAGCACCCGCATCAGCCGCACCACCACCATCCGCGTTGGCCTGTCGGCCCTGGGCAGCCCTTTCCCCGCCCCCACGGGCCTGGTGGATTTCGGTTTCCGTCGCCCCGGCAACGCGGCCGCGGCTAGCCTGCTGATCGCCGCCGATGCCTGGGGCACCGCCAATGCCGAAGTGGATGCGGCGCTGCCGATAAACGACAAACTCAGCCTTGGCTTTGGCGCCTCGCTGCGGCTGGAAAACGGCCTCGACCAGACGCGGGAGGACAGTTTTGGCGGCACCTTGATCGCGCGCTGGAACCCGGCACCGGGCCTCACGCTGATCCCCTTTGTTAACGTGCTGCGCCAGACGCTGGACGATCACCGCCTCACCTTTCAGACCGCGACAGAGTTCCTCCCGCCGCTGCTGCCACGCCGCCAGCGCTTCGGGCCGGACTGGGTGAATGGCCAGGGGCTCGACATCAACGCCGGCATGCTGACCGATTGGCAAATCGCCCCGCAATGGCAGTTGCGCGCCGGCCTGTTCCGTTCCTCGCGCGTGCGGGACCGGCAGATGACCAACCTGGTGCGCAATCTGCAGCCCGATCGCACCGGCAGCCAGCGGGTGATCGTCGATCCGCGCCTGAACTTCGCTGCCATCAGCGGCGAAGTGCGGCTGACCCGCCAGATCGACGAAGGCCCGCGCCGGCACCAGATCCACCTCGCAGTTCGCGGCCGCAGCGGTGATCGCCGTTTCGGCGGGTCGGACACGCTTGAACTGGGGCCAGTGAAGATCGACACGCCCAGCCGCGTACCGGAACCGGATTTCCGTTTTACGGCGCAGCAGTTCGATGATGTGAAGCAGGTGACCGGCGGCATCGGCTATGAGGGCCGCTGGCTGGGCGTGGGCGAGCTCGCTGCCGGCCTGCAATGGACCGATTACAAGAAGCGCATCGACCTTCCCGGCGGCGGTGTGCAGGCCACCGATGATCGGCTGCTACTCTACAACATCACCGTGGCCGCCAACATCACCCCGGCGCTGGTGGTCTATGCCGGCACCGTCAATGGCTTGGAAGAAAGCGGCGTCGCCCCCGGCAATGCCATCAACCGCAACGAGGCGCTGCCCGCGATCCGCACCCGCCAGATCGACGCCGGGCTGCGGCTGGCGCTCACCGATCAGATCAAGCTGGTCGCCGGCGTGTTCGACATCACCAAACCCTATTTCAACCTCGATGCCAATGGGCGCTTCGATGTGCTGGGCGACGTGTCCAATCGCGGTGTCGAAGCCTCAATCGCCGGACCGCTGACGCCATCGCTCAGCGTGGTTGCCGGCGGGGTATGGCTGTGGCCGAAGGTGACCGCCCCCGGCGCGCTGCCCGGCCGCATCGGCGAACGCCCGGTGGGCGCCATCAGCCAACGCGTCGAATTCAGCGCCGATTGGCGGCCGCCCTTCGCCCCCGGCATCTCCTTCGATACCCGCATCGCCTATCGCAGTTCGGAAACCGCCACGGTGAGCAACAGCGTCGCCATCCCGGCGCGGACGATTGTTGATCTGGGCGGCCGCTATCGCTTCAAGCTGGCCGGCAACAGCGCCCTGCTGCGCGTGCAGGTGACCAACCTGTTCGACGTGGAAGGCCTTGATCTGCGCGGCGCCGGTGCCTATGGCTCCATCCCCGGCCGATTGGCCCAGGCTTATGTCACCATCGATTTCTGAACGCCTCCTCGCCACCCCGGCGGATACTGCAGCACTGGCCGTGCGCCTCGCTGCAGTGCTGCGTCCCGGCGACGTGGTGGCGCTGCACGGCGATCTTGGCGCTGGCAAATCCACCTTTGCCCGCGGGCTGCTGCAGGCGCTGGGCTGGGCCGGCGAGGTGCCATCGCCCACCTTCACGCTTGTGCAGCCGTATGACGATCTGCCGGTGCCGGTCTGGCATGTTGATCTCTACAGATTAGATGATCCACGCGAAGCCGATGCGCTCGGCCTATTCGAAACCGATGCGGCATTGCTGATCGAGTGGCCGGAACGATTAGGACAGCGATTGCCACCTGAGTCCCTCCGGCTGACATTTTGCGGCAGCGGTGACGCACCACGCCGCTTGACTTGGGTCACGCCCCCGGCTTGGGAAGGCCGGTGGCCACCTCCCTCTCCCAGATGATTCCGCCGCCCGGCACCGGGGCGTTCCTGAATGCCCATGGCTGGGGCGGCGCCGCCGTGCGCCCGCTGGCCGGCGATGCCAGTTTCCGCCGCTATTTCCGGGTGGAACTGGCCGGCCGCACCGCCGTATTGATGGACGCCCCGCCCGACAAGGAGGATTCACGCCCCTTCCTCGCCATCGGCAAGCATCTGCACGATCTGGGCTTTTCCGCGCCGCAGTCTCTGGCCGCCGATCTCGATCAGGGCCTGGTCCTGCTTGAAGATTATGGCGATGCCCGCGTGAATCCGGTGCTCGCCGCCGATGCATCGTCCGAGCATGAAATCTACGCCGCCGCCGTCGATATCCTCGCCGTCCTCCACCAGCACCCGCCCGCCGATGTTCCGCCCTACAGCGAAGCCGAATATCTGCGCGAAGCCCGGCTGTTTCCCGATTGGTATCTGCCCGCTGTCGGCCTTGCCGAAGCGCCCGGCTACAACGAAGCCTGGGCGCCGCTGTGGCCCGCCCTGTTGACCCACCCCCCGGTTCTGGTGCTTCGCGATTATCATGCCGATAATCTGATGCTGCTCGGCCGGCCGGGCCTCCGGCGCCTGGGCCTGCTCGATTATCAGGACGCGCTGGCCGGCCACCCGGCCTATGATCTCGCCAGCTTGCTGCAGGATATCCGCCGCGTGGTGTCACCCGAATTGGAAGCCGCCATGATCGACCGCTATGTTACGGTGCGCGCTGGTCTCGACGAAGCCGCCTTCCGCACCTCCTATGCCATTCTCGCCGCCCAGAGGAACATCAAGATCTTGGGTGTCTTCACCCGCCTCTACGTCCGCGACGGCAAGCCGGCTTATCCGCGCTTCCACCCGCGCCTGTGGGAATTGGTCAATGCCAATCTGGACCATCCGGCACTGGCCCCGGTGAAGGCCTGGTTTGATGCCAATGTGCCGGCCAGCGCCCGCGTGGGTGTCGAGGTGCCTGCATGAACAACGCTCGTCCGCCCCTCAGCCTGAAGCCCCACATCGAATGCGTGCTGCCGCACAGCGCCATGGTGATGGCCGCCGGGCTGGGCAAGCGCATGCGCCCGCTCACTGCCACCCGCCCCAAGCCGCTGATCGACGTGGCGGGCCGCAGTCTGCTCGATCGCGCGCTGGATGGCGTCGCTGCAGCCGGCATCGAACACGCCGTGGTGAACGCCCATTATTTCGCTGACCAGATCGAAGCGGCGGTGAAGGCGCGAAAATCGCCCACCCGCATCGACCTCTCTGACGAACGTAAGCAACTGCTCGAAACCGGCGGCGGCATCACCAAGGCCCTGCCGCTGTTACAAGGCGAGGCCTTCTACACCATAAACGCCGACAATATGTGGATCGATGGCCCTGTGGACACGCTGCGCCTGCTCGCCCAGCGCTGGGACGCCGCCCAGCTGGACGCGCTCCTCCTGCTCGTCCCCCTAGCCCGCGCCTACGGCTACGAAGGCCGCGGCGATTTCCATATGGATGGCCTCGGCCGCCTTGCCCCCCGCGCCGGCATGCGCATGGCCCCCTTCGTCTATTCCGGTGTGCAGATCATCAGCCGCCACCTGTTCGACGGCGAACCGGTTGAACCCTTCACCATGTGGCGTGCCTGGAACAAGGCGCTGGAATCCGGCCGCATGTTCGGTATCAGCCACCCCGGCCTGTGGTTTCATGTCGGCACGCCAGCCAGCATCGGCGAGACGGAAGCACAACTGCAGGAAGTCTGAAGCTCAGGGCCTCGTTGGCACAAAGTCGATGATCTGGGTCGACACGGCACCGCCCCGCACATCCTCCGGCTTCATCTCGATCTTCTTCAGCTCGTTACTTTCATGCATTAGGGTCTGGTCGGTCAGGTGCGGGTTGCCCTTGCCCTGCGGGTCGATGAACAGGCTCTGCCCGCCCGCATCGACCACCGAGTAAATCGCCGGGTGTTCCTGATCGATCTCCATCAGCCCGACCCAGCCTTCGCCGCCATTATGCGGCGCCATCACTGGCCCCAGTTTCAGCACGGCTGACAATCGTGGCGGATCCGGATCGTCCGGCAGGACGGGCCGGTCCGGGCGCTGGGCTGCCGGATCATAATATTTCCAGAAGACCGGCCGCTTCCAGTCGGCCATTGCCTTGCCCGGAAATTCCTTCCGCAACCGCTCCACCGTCGCCTTTATCGTGTCCGCCAGCAGAAGGGTGCGATCCCGCTTGTGGAACCAGTCGAACGAGAGTGGCGCGCCGGCCTTGTCGCCTTGCAAGGCGCGCAGCAGCAGGCTGGTTTGATAGCGCAGGTAGCGATCCTCATCAACGCGCTGCCACCAGTTCCCGATGCTGTCGCCAAATATCATCGCCGGCGCCACAGTCAGCCACTGGCGGAACAGCGTCAGGCCTGCGTTGTCATAGCGCTGATCGGCATCGCGATCCTCATAATACCCGTTGAACGACAGCATCAGCGCGCCCGCTTCGCGCACCTCTGGATCGTTACTGCCGTCCATCGCCATCCGAATATAAGGCGCAAAAAACGCTGGCTGGGCCTGCGTGCGGTCGCTGGCGCCCATGGCACTGAAAATGGCCGCGTTATACGCCCGCATGTCGAGCAGTGTGATCGCCCGGCCCGATGCCGCCAGCTGATTGCCGGCCCAGGTGCGGAAGGTCGCCCCATTGCGCGCCTCGGTGCCTTCCGGGCTCCAGTTGGTCGCCTTGCTGTTCCAGGCGTGGAGATAGCCCTGCTTCGGATTGCGCACATGCGGCTGCTCGGCGGGCATCAGGAATCCCATCAATTCATGATCGCCAGTGCCCGGAATCGGCAGGCGAGGATCAATCCCGGTGGGCAGTTTGGGCAGATTGCCGGCCTCCCAGAAGGCGATCTGACCATCCGCGCCGCCGTAACAAATGCCCAGATTCCAGCCCATGCGATTAACGCCCTTGGCCTCGAACTCGTCGATACTGCGGGCGCGCCCCATCTCGACAATGCCTACCCAATTGTCGATCTCCCGGCCGCGCATAGCAAAGCTGTGGGAGAAGGCCACGTTGTTGGCGCTGTCCCATTGAATCACCGGGCCATGCACAGTGCGCGCCACCTCGTGCACCACGGGCGCCGCGCCCTTCACCTGAATGGTCTCGGTGCGATGCTCCATGTCGCGCCAGGCGCCCTTGAACCAGTATTGATATCTGTTCTTCGGATTGAGCTTCTCGGCGAACACCGAATTGGCTTGCGCCACGCCCGACGTCAGCAGCCAGCCATGCTGCACGCCGCGGCCCATGAACGGCGGCCCATAGGCGTTGAAGCTGAAACCGGCCTGATCAAAGCCGCCGCCGCGCAGATGGATTTCCGGGCCATCGGCTGTCGCCTCCAGCATCAGCACGCGACCGCTGGCGGATTTCTGCGGGCCGATCACCAGGCAGCGGCTGGCACCACTTGGCGGTTCAGCCGGCGCGGAAAGTGCCGGCGACGCACTCAAGTCGACACCGCCCGCCCGCAACGACACGGGCCGATCTACCGGTACTGGCCGCGCCAGCGCCAAATCCTCGCCGGCCGCGATGACGGTGGGCGAATCCGGGTCGGAAACCGGCATGACATCGTTGAAGATCAGCCGGCCAACCCGCTCGCCATGGCGTTTGATCATTGCATTTAGAAACGCCAGGTTCGTGATCTCATGGGCGTCGCGGCCACCCGGCACTGAGGCGACATAGCCAAGATAATCGATCAAGGTCCACGGCGTCGGCGTGATGCCCCAGCGGATGAATTCGAGCGGCGTCTTGCGCTCAGGATCGGCCAACACTTCGGCCACGGCGCGGTTGATGCCGT
Source organism: Sphingomonas paucimobilis (assembly GCA_943369475.1). Lineage (GTDB taxonomy): Bacteria > Pseudomonadota > Alphaproteobacteria > Sphingomonadales > Sphingomonadaceae > Sandarakinorhabdus > Sandarakinorhabdus paucimobilis_A. Next base: position 34,075 of record CALRNJ020000009.1, read on the forward strand.
CAACATAGGCCTGCATCATCACCTGATGCTCAGCCGGAATCGCGTGATACATACGCATCAACTCGGCATCGGGCAGGCGCCTATCCCGCGCCGCCCTGTCCCCCCCCAGCGCCGACGCGCCCAATATCTCCGCCCGCCGCCCAGCCGCCCCCCGGCGCTGCAACTCCATCGCCGCCAACCGATCCTGCGCCAGCGCATAACCGGCGCCAAACATCACCGCTGCCGACGTATCGCCAAACACATGCGGCACCCCCATGGCATCGCGATGGATGGTGACCTTTTCTGCCACCTGGGCTTGCACCACGCTTGGCATCGCAAAGGCCCACAACAAGCCCATCACGCTTACAGATTTGCCCGATCCCATGCCGCCCCCCGCCGCCATCGCCCTGCGCCTGCAGGCCAGATATTGCGATGATGGCAGCCTTTGCCGGCGCAGGACAGATGGGGCAGCGAGACAAAGGCGGCACTGGCGGGGGCTGGAGCCGGCCTGTATGGCGGGAAGCATCAGACAATTGGAGAGTGAAGATGCAGAAGTTCCCGATCGTGATGGCACTGGCAATTGCATCCATCCCCCTGACAGCGACCGCGCAAGCGCAGGGCAGCAGCAACGTGGCCGCCATCAGCGGCGGCACTTACACCGCCGATCCGGATCACACGTTGGTGGTGTGGACGCTCGATCACCTCGGCTTCACGCCCTATACTGGCATCTTCGGCAGCGTCACCGGCAGCCTGACCTTCGATCCAAAGCAGCCTCATGCTACCAAGCTGGACGTGACCATCCCGGTCGCCAAGGTGACCACCGCCAGCACCGGACTGGCCCAGCATCTGATGCGGCCTGGCAAGGACGGCGGCAAACCCGATTTCTTCGGCCCCAACCCGACCGATGCCCGCTTTATCTCCACCAAGTTGGTGACCAATGGCCAGACCGCGAAGCTGACCGGCGATTTCACCTTCAATGGCGTCACTCTGCCCGTCACGCTGGATGTCACCTTCTATGGCGCCGGCCGCACCCCGCCCAACATGGGCGGAAAGGAGAACATCGGCTTCCGCGCCGTCGGCACCATACGCCGTAGCGAATTCGGCTTGGGCTTCGGCGTCCCGTTCGTTGGTGATGAGGTGAAGCTCGATATCGCTGCGGCCTTCCAGAAGTAATCGCCGGCCCACTCTCTGCCAATATGTGATGCTGGCGTAGACCGAGCATGACGGGAAAGGAGTCGGAGGCCCTTCCTCCCTCCAAACCCACCCCTGTCATTGACTTGTAGCACGCCGGGCCCCATGGCCTCCGACGTCCTGTTCTATCGTGGCGGACCAAACGCTCGCCTGGACGGGACGAATGCAGCTTATCAAAGACGACGCGCGCATCGACGCGGTCATCACCTGGGTTGATGGGGATGATCCGGCGCACCGAGCCAAGCGCCAGCGCCATCAGCCCCGGGCGGCGAGCAATGCCAATGCCGTCAATCCGCACCGCTGGGCCTGCAATGACGAACTGGGTTATTGCCTGCGTTCAATTGCCAATCATGCGCCGTGGATCGGGCGGATCTGGATCATCACCGATGCGCAGCAGCCCGATCTGTCGTGCCTGCCGGCAGATCTCGTGGCGCGGGCGCGGATTGTCGATCACCTCACCTTGTTTGCCGGCCACGAAGCCGCGTTGCCCACCTTCAACTCGCTGGCCATCGAGACGTTGCTGTGGCGCATCCCAGGGCTGGCCGAGCATTTCGTCTATTTCAACGATGACGTGTTCCTGACCGGGCCGCTGGCACCCGGCGACGTGTTTCAGGATGGCGCGCCCGTACTGCGCGGGGCGTGGGTGAACCAGAGCGTCATCGCCGCCGACCCGGCCAGTCGCGATGACCCGGCGCTGCTCAACGCGCTGACCCAGATCAACGCAGCAGCCCTCGCCGGCTTCGGGGCGGACCAGCTGTTCCGAGCAGCCCACGTTGTCCACCCACTGCGCCGCTCCGTACTGGCGCGCCTCTACGATCAGCACCGCGCCGCGTTCGTCGCCAACCTCAGCCACCGCTTCCGCTGCGTCTCGCAATTCCTGCCGCAGGGCCTGCACAACCACACCTGTATTGCCGCCGGGTTGGCGGTGCTGCACACGGGGGAGGATCATCTCCATCTGCGCACCGGCGCAGTGTTGGATTATCCCCTGCCCCAAGTGCGCGCCTATCTCGCTCGCGCGCTGCAACCGCAGTTCAAGTTCCTGTGCGTCAACGATCTGCCCCAGGTCGAAGCCGCCATCCCCGACACCCGCGCCTGGATCGAACGCGCGATCGCGGCGTGAGGTAAGGTAAATGAGGGCCTCCGGCGGGCAGGGTCGCGGACCCTGCGCCCTTTTGTTTTTGGGCGGTACTCGATGGACGAGCCAGGGTGGAAATAAGAACTTTCCCTTCATTCCTTCAGCGCCGCCTGAAGGTCGATGGCGGGGGTCTCTAGAATACAGGTATCGGGAAGCCGTGGCACAAGAGGCTCCTCCGCCGATACTGTAGCAGAAGGCGTACCACACCTCGTTTGCCCTTTGCAGGATGACAAGCTCGGACCCAGCGCGCTTTCCTCGCACACCAAGGCTACTAGCCATCGCTTCATTGAAGCGGATTTCCTCAAAAATGAACTTGTCAGCCAAGATTTGCGTGTCTGTTGAATAAAAGCCCCTAGGCCACGAACGTAAAGACGGCTTAGTTACCCAATCCGGCTTTGGAGCAGGTGCTGAAGGGGTTTTCGGCTCCTGTCATCCCATTAGCGCCAGCGTGAAGAATGAGACGGATTGGTTGAGCGCATGCGCGTACATTACGGCATGCGTTACCCTTAAACGGCGTTGTCCGGAATGAGGTCGCTAGGAGGCATCGATCAAAAGGGCGCGGTGACTGCCTTCCCTGGCTGCCGGAGGCACCTCTTTCTTCCTCTAAACAAAAAGGGCCGCCGCTCCAGCGAGCAACGGCCCTCATGTTTAGCAGCAATCGGGCCTTACAGCTTGCCGGTCAATTCCGGCACCAGCGTGAAGAGGTCGCCGACCAAGCCGACGTCGGCCACCTGGAAGATCGGGGCTTCTTCATCCTTGTTGATAGCGACGATTATCTTGGAATCTTTCATGCCGGCCAGGTGCTGGATCGCGCCGGAGATGCCGACGGCGACATAGAGTTCCGGGGCGACGATTTTACCGGTCTGGCCAACCTGGTAGTCGTTGGGAGCATAGCCAGCATCGACGGCGGCCCGGCTGGCGCCGACGGCGGCGCTGAGCTTGTCAGCGAGCGGATCGATGAACTCGTGAAATTTTTCCGACGAACCCAGCGCGCGACCGCCGGAGACGATGATCTTGGCGGCGGTGAGTTCCGGGCGGGCCGATTTGGTGAGTTCGGCGCCGACGAAGCTCGACGTGCCGGCGCTGCCAGCGCCGCTGACGGCTTCAACGCTGGCGCTGCCGCCACTGGTTGCGGCCTTGGCGAAGGCGGTGCCGCGCACGGTGATTACCTTCTTGGCGTCCGAAGACTTCACGGTGGCGATGGCATTGCCGGCGTAGATCGGGCGGGTGAAGGTATCCGGGCCTTCGACCGACAGGATTTCGCTGATCTGCGCCACGTCCAGTGCGGCGGCGACGCGTGGCGCGATGTTCTTGCCGCGGCTGGTCGCCGGGGCCACGAACGCATCGTAACCGATCATCAGGCCAGCGATCAGCGGGGCGAGGTTTTCAGGCAACGCCGCGCCATAAGCGGCATCATCGGCGACCAGCACCTTGGCGACGCCGGCCACTTTAGCGGCGGCTTCCGCCACCGCGCCGCAGCCGGAACCAGCCACCAGTACATGCACATCGCCGCCAAGTTGGGCGGCTGCCGTGATGGTCGCCAGCGTGGCATCCTTCAGATCGCTATTGTCATGTTCTGCAAGGACCAGCGTGCTCATGCGACGGCTCCCATTTCCTTCAGCTTCGCCACCAGTTCATCGACCGACTTCACTTTGATGCCAGCCTGGCGCTTGGCCGGCTCGGTGACTTTCAGGGTGGTCAGGCGCGGCGTCATGTCCACGCCGTAATCGGCCGGAGTCTTGTTGGCGATCGGCTTGCTCTTCGCCTTCATGATGTTGGGCAGCGAGGCATAGCGCGGTTCGTTCAGCCGCAGATCGGTCGTCACGATCGCCGGCATCTTCAGCGCCACGGTTTCGAGGCCGCCATCGATTTCGCGCGTCACGTTGACCGTGTCGCCCTGCGGATCGAGCTTGGAAGCAAATGTGCCCTGCGCCCAGCCCAGGAACCCCGCCAGCATCTGGCCGGTCTGGTTGGCATCGTCGTCAATCGCCTGCTTGCCCAGGATCACCAGTCCCGGCGCTTCTTCAGCGACAATGCCGGCCAGCACCTTGGCGACGGCCAGCGATTCGGTGGTCACGTCGGTTAGCACCAGTATGCCGCGATCGGCGCCCATGGCCAGCGCGGTGCGCAGCGTTTCAGTGCACTGCTGCACGCCCACGGAAACGACCACAACCTCGGTGGCGATGCCCTTTTCCTTCAGGCGAATCGCCTCTTCGACGGCGATTTCGTCGAAGGGGTTCATGCTCATCTTGATGTTGGCGAGTTCGACGCCGGTCTGATCCGACTTCACCCGCACCTTGACGTTATAGTCGACCACCCGTTTGACGGGGACAAGCACCTTCATGGCAGGCCTTCCCAAGTGTTGCTGCTGTTGCCTTGCACTTGGCCGATGCGGATTGCAGGGTCAAGAGCCAAGTTTACGTTAACGTCAACCTGTGGCGTCAGCGGTTGGCACCGGGTACCCACAGCACGTCTCCGGTGGCGCTATTTTCCACTCGGGCCAGCACGAACAGAATATCAGAAAGCCGATTGAGATAGTGTCGGGCCGGCGCGCTGATCTCGTCGCCGGCGGCCACCGCATCGCGCTCGGCCCGGCGCGCGATGGTGCGGGCGAGGTGAAGGTGGGTGGCGCTGGGCGTGCCAGCCGGCAAGATGAAGCTCTTCAGCGGTTCGAGCGTCTCGTTGGCGACATCGATCTGGGCTTCCAGCCACTCCACCTGCGCGGCTACGATGCGCAAGGCACCGTCAACGCCGTCGGGCGTCGCCACGTCGGCACCAAGATCGAACAGATCATTCTGGATGCGGGAAAGGATCCCATCGGTGGCGGCGCTGGCCGAAAGCCGGGCGAGTCCAATGGCGGCATTGGCTTCATCCACGCTGCCCATCACTTGCGGGCGGTGGCTGGCCTTGGAGACGCGGCTGCCATCCACCAGGCCGGTAGAGCCATTATCGCCGGTGCGGGTGTAGATGCGGTTCAGACGAACCATGATGCCACCTTGGGCGGGTTCAGCCCGGCCGGTTGATCAGGAACAGGATGATGATGAAGAAGATCGCAAGCCCCTGCAACGCGACGCGCAGGCTCATCATGCGGTTAGATTGTTCGCCCGTCACGTCCTGGCCGCGCGCCATGATGATGATGCCGCGGGCGAGCACCGCCAATGTGGCGACCGCCGAAGCGACCATGAAGAAGACGAGAGTCGATTGCATAAGAGAACGTCTAACAGCCTTTACCGGACTGAACAGGGGGGTGCGTCAGCAAGGCCGTGCCACCGCCGCAGCCCCCTGATTTCTCAAGCCGCCGCCAGCCGCCGCATAACGGCGCCGGTGACGCTAAAACCGATGATCAGCAGCGCCTAGCTGGACGGTTCGGGAACAGTGCCGCTGATGTTGATGATGTTGATCTGGAAATTGCCCATGCCCAGCGATTGCTGCAGCAGGCCAGTGAAGGTGCCGTTGATTAGCGGATCACCCCGTCGGAATTGGCTGCTCATGAACAAGGGCGTGCCTAGTAGCGCGGTAAGCACACCGGCGAAGTCCCACGTCGTCACATAGGTGATCATCGCCGGCGCATTGGTGAGCGGGGCGATAAGACTACGGCCGAAGAACAGCGAGCAAATGAATAGGTCGGGCGGCAGATTGCCCAGAAGTTCATAGGGTTTCAGCAGCTGACCGGCCAGCAGCCGCGCGGCAGTGGAATAGCCCATCTGATCGATGCGGTTGTTGGGCGTGACTGGCCCGGTGCCGCCATTGCTGACCATGAAGATGTTGCCAATATCATTGCCAGTGCGCAGCAGTGTGACCTGGCCATTGCTGGCAAACAGATCAATTTGGCCGCCAACTGGGCCTGTCAATTGCACGCCAGCCGCGGTCGTATCGATCAGGAAGGCACCAGCCACCTTGGCACCGACAATCTGCTGCAAGGCCGAAATCGGCGTGCCGGATGGCGAGACACCGGCTGTACCGCTAACGGTGATCGGTTGCTGCGCCGCCGTGGCGGGCATACAAACACCGATGGCCGCCACAAAAGCGGCACATACAAATACGAAACTCATGCGAAACTCCCCACTGTCAGGGGGAAACTCCGCTCCTCTGCGCGTCGGGTTAGAAGCCCCGTAAACGCCGTTCAATAGCAGATTTGTTAAGGTTCTAGCCACCCAGCCAGCAGCGCGCTGCGCAGGCGGGACGGATCGGCACCCGTCGCCCGCAGCGCCGCCAGCGTCTCGCCTGCGTCGCGCTTCGCGAGGCGCCGGCCATCATTGCCCAGCACAAGCGGATGATGATGATAGCGCGGGCAAGGCAGGCCGAGCAGGGCCTGCAGCAAACGTTGGCCATGGGTCGCTTCGAAAAGGTCCACACCGCGCACCACATCGGTAACGCCCTGCACCGCATCATCCACTACCACCGCCAGCGCATAGGCAGTGCCGATATCGCGGCGCGCCACCACGAAATCACCTCCAGCTGCCGGATCGGCCTGTTGCGGCCCAGCCCAGGCATCATGCCAGTCCAGCGGCCCGGTGATGGCCAGCGCAGCGGCTACATCCAGCCGCCACGCCGGGCGCTCCGTCGCCAGCCGGCGGCCGCGTTCATCGGGCGCCAATAGGCGGCAGGTGCCGGGATAGACCGATCCTTCCGGGCCATGCGGCGCGCTCGCCGCTGCCGCGATATCAGCCCGCGTGCAAAAACAGGGGTAGGCCACCCCGAGCGCGATCAGTTGATCGAGCGCAGCGCCATAGACAGGCCCGCGCTTGCTCTGCCGCCAGACCGGACCATCCCAATTCAGCCCCAGCCAGGCCAGGTCTTCAAGGATGGACGCCTCGAACGCGGGGCGGCAGCGAGTGATGTCGATGTCCTCGATGCGCAGGATGAAACGCCCGCCGCTGCACCGCGCCAACCGCCAGGCCAGCAGCGCCGACAAGGCATGGCCGCGGTGCAGCAGTCCCGTCGGCGATGGCGCAAAGCGCGTCGTGATCGGCAACTTATCCACGTTATCCACAGCGAAATCAGATAGTGTCATTGGCCTGACATACAATCCGTTGTAAAGGTTAAGCCATCACGGAACGGCCGCGCTGGCGGCCCTGGGGATGCTGCTCTTGTGCGGCAGCCCTTGTGTGACTGGGCCCGTGTAATGCGTTGCCGCCCCGATGTGTGGGGAGGTCCCAATGCTGACGGCTGAATTGCTGGAACAAAAGTTCGTCACCGAACGGACCCTGATTTCTGCGGAAGCCTGCCCGGCGCTGGTCCTCAACGCTGATTATACCCCATTGTCCTATTATCCGCTGTCGCTTTGGCCATGGCAGACGGCGATCAAGGCGGCCTTTCTGGAACGGGTGGACATCATAGCCGAGTATGAGCGCGAGATCCGTTCGCCGTCCTTGCGCATGAAACTGCCCTCGGTGATCGCGTTAAGACAATATGTACGCCCGGCACGCCACCCGGCCTTTACCCGCTTCAATCTGTTCTTGCGCGATCGTTTCACCTGCCAATATTGCAGCGTGTCAGGCGGCGAGCTGACCTTCGATCATGTGATCCCGCGCGCCTATGGTGGCCGGACAACATGGGAGAATGTCACCACCGCCTGTGCGCCTTGCAACCTGAAAAAGGGTGGACGCACCCCGGCCGAAGCCCACATGCACCTGCTGTCTCGCCCAGGTCAGCCAACCACCCATGATCTGCAAGCGAACGGCCGCGCCTTCCCACCGCATTATCACCATGAAACTTGGCGCGATTATCTTTATTGGGATGTAGAACTGCTGGCATGACGGCAGTCTTGGGGCAAGTGTGAGATGCAACGGTATTAGGCGAAGCGGATTTGGACGTGTTGGTCGGTTTCGGCGGAACGGGGGCGTTGTCTATGGCGGTGCGGCTCTGAGGCGCAGAGCAATCTGCCTGAACAGGTCGGCGTCCTGGCAGGCTGACGAGAACGCGATGCGGATACGCTAGGCGGTCTGGATCATCCGGGCGTCCACCTTTAGCAGTCGCGAGCAGATGGTCTCGAACTCAGCTTTCGCTAGCTTGGTCCCCTTGGGCATCGCCTAGCGGATCGTCCACATCAGCTAATATGCCGCCGTGTGCAGGATTGGCATTGGCCGACCGGCACGAGGTACGATCACTGGCCACCTGGCCCTTGTGCATCTTGATCAGGTTTTCGGCCTGCCGACTCTGACAGTAGTGCGCCTCGTAGATCTGCTCAGCAATCGGCTTTGTCGGCGAAGTCACCAGATAGCGGATATCCATGCCGGCCCTGCGGGCCTCAATGTGCGCCACCACCCGCCGGGCACGCTTCCACCTCGTGGTAGCGTAGCGGGTTTTGTCATGGCAGCGCATATCAGGCAAATCCTTCACAGCCCGGCGAACAGCCCAGTCGTCAGCCGCAATGGTCAGCGCCGTGTCATGGCGCAGAACAGCGTTGCCAGTCAGACCCAGCAGATAACAGGCGCCATTGGCTTCGCACCAGTCCATCACTTCAGGCTGGCCACAGCAGCAGATCACGCCGGCGACCGGGCTGAAGATGACCGGCAGCCCAGTGGCGAGGAATTCCGGGGCCTTGGTGGGCGAATTATGGCGCGTGGCCTCATTGCGGGCAAAGGGCACAAAGGCCAGATACAATTGCACCATGTAATGCGGCAGGCATTTATAGCCAATGGATGTTGCTGACCTGCGGCAGGCTGGCGGGAGCGATACTGGCGGTGGAGCCTATCATCGCGCATTGCCAATCCGGGCGCAACGCCGCCACTTCGGCCACAAGCACCAGATCAATCCGCGCATTGATCACGCCAAGATAACCCTGCAGCGAATGCGCAATCATCCGCTGGCTTTCGGGATCGGCCAGGCCAGCGATACGCGCCTGCCCGAAATAGGTCGCATCGATGCTGGAAGGAAAGAAATGGGGGCCGCTGCAAGGCAGGTTGGCGGCGATCTGTAACGACGCGATGCCTGTGAACACCACTTCGGCATCGCGCAACAGCGCCGCATCATGGCCGGCCAATTCCGGCGGCGGGCAAGCGGCGGCGGACTGATCGTACATCTTGTCATAGATCACCAAATCAGCGGATAGATGCTGCCCGAAGGCCCACGCCATCGGCGCATGATACCACATGCAGACCGGCGCCGATCAGGCCCGTTCCACCAGCCGGGCGGCAATCTCTCTGGTGGGCAAGGGCATTAGCGGCGCTGGTGCCGACTGGCAGCATCGGCTGCGCAATCGTGATGCGGAAGCTTGTCGTAGCTGGGCGCTCACTCTCGCGCACCATGGCGATGCTGCCTTCGATCACAGGTTCTTCCACGAACCAGATATCGAAATCCGCTAACGAACGGCTCAGCAGATGGTGCGGGCGCGTCACCACGAAATCCCAGCCCAAATGCGTCAGCACGATCAGGACAGGACGGAGCGCCGGGTTGGCAAATTCTTCACAAAACAGCGGCATCGGCGATCGTCCTTCATAAAGCTGCTGCCCCCAAGTTCCGGATCTGACAACATGCCTGATGCCGCCCGGTTCCATCTGCTCCGGATGCGGCAAAGCGTTGGCCTCAGGCGGAACCGCCAGGCCTTTCGCGGGTTGATGAGGCTGGTGGCAAAGGCACCGGCCGGCACCCCCGCTGGCCACTGCTGCCACCTGCCGCCGACCCCCCTCCGGCGGCGCAACGCTTCAGCAAAAAGGAAACGACCATGAGCTCCCATCCCACCACAGTCGCCCCGACCACGCACAACAACAGCGGCGCCCTGATCAGCAGCGAGCGCGTGACCGGCACCGACGTTTACAACCGCGACGGCGAAAAGCTGGGCAGCGTCGAAGCCATGATGATCGACAAGATGTCGGGTCAGGTGCGCTTTGCCGTGATGTCGTTCGGCGGCTTCCTCGGCATGGGTGAAAAATATCACCAGCTGCCGTGGAACGGTATGTCCTATGATCTGGATCAGAAGGGCTATGTCGTGAACCTCAGCCGCGATACGCTGCAGGCCGCACCGGTGTTCACCCGCGCGGAGATCGACAGCTTCGATTACGGCGATCAGTCCGCGTCGATCGACAGTTATTACGGTAAGATCGACGGCTTCCAGAACAGGCCGAACTGATCTGCTGGGCGCCGGTTCGGCGCTCAGACTAGGTGCCTCCGTGGCGGCTGGACCATCCGGCCGCCACGGCCATTTCACCCACATGCGCAGCCCGCCCCTAACAGAGGATAACTCCCCATGGCCAAATCGAAAACCTCAGCGTCAGACAAGCTCTTTACGCTTACCGATACCGGCAATCTCAGCCTCACCGCCTATCAGCCCGAATTCGCACCCGGCACGGGTCTCAGCGAAGGCGCCTATGCCGAGGTCGCCGACGAACTGGGCAAGGTGCTGGCAGACAGTTTCCAGCTGTTCATCAAGACGCAGGGCGTGCACTGGAATGTGGCCGGCGCTGCCTTTTATGGCCTGCACAAGCTGACCGAGCAGCAATATGGCGAGATTTATGCCGCGATCGACGAGATCGCCGAACGCATTCGTGCCCTCGGCCAAAAGGCGCCGGCAAGCTATACCACCTATGGCCACCTCAGCAGAATCAGCGATGAAGACCGGCCGATCGACACCGGCCAACAGGTGGCCATGCTGATGCGCGACAATGGCCTCGTTTGCCAGACCCTGCGCGACGCGCTCGACATCGCGGAAGAACATGACGACATCGTCACCGCCGATCTGCTCACCCGGCGCCTTGGCGATCACGAGAAATATGTGTGGATGCTTCGCATGCAGATAGCCTGACAGACTTCGGCACCGCAGCGTGAGTAAGGCGCGCACCACCTGGTTTCGATGGCAACATCAGCCGCTGCTATCCCGGCCTTCTAGGCCTTCGGGTTTGCCAGCATCCGCTCCTTGCTGGTCCCGCTGCGCTTCAGCATCAGATCCCATTGCGAGGCGATGATTGCAACTGGTTCTGCTGTGGACGCGTGCCTGAAGCTGAGGTGCGCCCGTATTCGGTTCAGCCGGCGTCGTCGCCCGTAGGGGCCGCATGGCCCTGTGCGCTTTCAAACTGCAACGCTGCCTGCTCGCCTTGGTTGCACAGCACGCGCACCATCCGTTCAGCCGCAGTAATGGCAGCGGCACGGCTCGTGGCGGGCATCATCATGCAGTTGTCGCGGCGAACCGCCCAGCCATAGGGTTCCTTGACGACAGCGAAAACAATCATGGCGGGACCTCACGTGCGACAATGCACACACAAGCAAAACGCATGACCGGCGAATTGGTTCACCGGCTTTGCGGTCAACCCAAGATAATCCTGATCACACTACCCTCTCCATCGCGCTTCAGCGGGATCTGCACAGGTAGGTCAGCGGAGCCGGGCGGGCATGGCACCCCGTCCACGTCGGCTGCAACAATGCCGCGGCACACACCATACGGGTTGTTCACGCTGATGTCGTACCGGCAGCCGGCATGGCGAAGCGCGACGTCAAAGCCGGGCCAATGATCTGGAATGCAGGGATCGATCTCGAGGAACCCGTCGCGTATGCGCACGCCCAGCAGATGTTCGATGCCGGCACGCTGCATCCAGCCCGCCGCACCGGTATACCAGGTCCAACCGCCGCGGCCGACATTGGGCGGTCGTGAATAGACATCGGCCGCCACTACATAGGGTTCCACCTTGTACCGGTGCAGTTCGGCCAGCGTGCGACTGTGGTTGATCGGATTCAGCATGGCCAGCATCGCCCCGACCTGATTACCATCGCCCAGCTTGGCCAGGGCGATCACCGACCAAAGGGCGGCGTGGGTGTATTGCCCGCCGTTCTCGCGGATGCCAGGCGGGTAGCCCTTGATGTAACCGGGATCGAGCGGCGACTGATCGAACGGCGGCGCAAAAAGCAGCGCTAGACCGACTTCGGTGGAAACCAGCTCCCGCATGGCCGATGCCATGGCCCGGCGCGCGCGCACGGGATCGCCGCCGCCAGATATTACCGCCCAGGATTGGGCGATGGAATCGATCCGGCATTCCTCACTCACCGATGAACCGAGCGGCGATCCATCGTCAAACCAGCCGCGCCGATACCAATCGCCATCCCACGCCTCACGGTCCAGCGCGGCGAGCAGAGCGGCGGCATGCGCCGTCCAGGCCGCCACGCGCGCCATGTCCCCGCGCGTGGCGGCAATCGGCAGGAAGGCGGCTAAGCTGGCATGAAGGAACCATCCCATCCACACGCTTTCACCCACGCCCCGGTGGCCCACCCGGTTCATGCCGTCGTTCCAGTCGCCGCCACCAAACAATGGCAAGCCATGCTCACCCGTTTGAAGGCTGGCATCCAGCGCCCGCGCGCAATGCTCATAAAGGCTGGCCGAAACGGCGCTGGTGGCCGGATGGAAGAAATTCTCCATCTCCCCGGGCGCCAGCAGCGGCCCATCTAGAAAGGCGATATCCTCCTCCAGAACCGCTACATCGCCGGTGGTCGCCAGATAGTGCGCCGTGACCAGCGCCAACCAGACACGATCATCGGCAAAGCGGGTGCGCACGCCGCTGCCGGCCTGTGGCAGCCACCAATGCTGAACATCACCTTCGATGAACTGGCGGCCAGCAGCACGCACGATCTGGGCGCGGGCAATCGCCGGCCGCACCGCTGCCACGGCCATCACATCCTGCAACTGATCGCGGAAACCATAAGCGCCGCTGGCCTGGTAAAAACCGGCGCGGGCGCGTATGCGACAGGCCAGCGTTTGATAAAGCAGCCAGCCGTTCAGCATGATGTCCAGCGAACGATCCGGCGTGCGCACCTCGACAGCGCCCAGCGCATCGGTCCAATCAGCGGTCACTTCGGTCAGAACGGCATCCAGATCCGCAGCGCGATAGCGTTCGATCAATGCGCGCGCCGCATCGTCGCCGATGCTTTCCCCCAACAGGCAGAGGATTTCGACACTGGCACCATCGGCCAGTTCGATCTGCGTCTGCAAGGCGCCGCAGGGATCCAGGCCGGCGCCAACCCGGCCCGAAAACGGTCCGCGGCCGGCCATGGCCGCCGGATCGCTGGCATCGCCATTGCGGCCGATAAACTCGCGCCGGTCGCCCGAATGGCTGGTCTGGCGGCCACCCAGATCAAAAAAGGCGGTGCGGCCGGCGAAGGCCGGCACCCAGGCGTTGCTGGCAAAGAGCCCGCCGCTGGCCGGATCGATGCGCGTGACGGTGAACGGTGCGGCGGCGGCGCGCGATGGCCCCAGCACCCATTCGGCATAGGCGGCCACCGTCAACCGCCGCGCCCGGCCGGACGTGTTGCTGATGGTGAGCCGCGAAATCCGCACCGGATCGGTCAGCGGCACATATTCTATCAGCCCAAGTTCCAGCCCGGATACCGTGTGTTCGAAGCGGCTGTAGCCCCAGCCGTGGCGGGTGACATAAGTGCCGCCTGGATCGCGGATCGGAGCCGCTGTCGGGCTCCACAGCGCACCATCGTCATCATCGCGGATATAGAACGCCTGGCCGGCAGGATCACCAACCGGATCGTTCGACCACGGAGTCAGTTGATGTTCGCGGCTGTTGGCCGCCCAGGTGAAACCGGCGCCATCGGCGGAGACCTGAAATCCGAAATACGGATTGGCAATCACGTTTATCCACGGCAACGGCGTTGTCTGGCCCGGCCCCTGCACGATCACATATTCGCGACCATCGTTCGCAAAGCCGCCAACGCCATTGAAAAACTCCAGCGCAGGCAGGCTGGCAGGGCGATCGGCTAAAAGCGCCGAGGTTTGGCGTGGCAGGCGCCGCACCAGCGCGGGTTCGCGCCGCGCATCAAGCTGACTGGCCAGCGAGCCATTATGGGCATCGATCACCACCCGCGCCGCCGACAGCAACAGATCACGTGTTTGGTCGGACACCAATTCTGCGCGCAGCACAAACACCGTGCCAGGGCTGCGTTCGCCAAATTGTGCGCGCGACTGGCTGGCCCGCACGAGCCCTTCCAGCGCGCTCTGCAAATCCTGTACATAGGATGTGCTAAGTTCGTTGATGATCACCAGATCGAACGGCAATTGCTTCATCCGCCAGTAATCGGTGGCCTGCATCACTTCCCGCGCGACAGGGAGTTGCTCGATATCGGCTATCCGCAGCACGATGATCGGCAGATCGCCCGATATGCCCAACGACCACAGGCCCGACTGCGGCCCGCTGCCCCGCGCGATATCAGCTGGCGCGGAGCGCAAACCGGCCGATACATACAGAATGCGCCCGGCCAGCCGCTGGAACTGCGCAGCCTGGCCGGCGCCCAACCGCAGATGGTGAAGCTGTATCTGGGCCTGAGTGAAGGCCAACGTGGCAGCACGGTCAAATGCGGTAGGCGTGTTGTGCTTGTCGATCATTTCCAGCACGGCCTGCCGGCTGGCGCCCACCATCGTCCAGAAGGTGACAAACGCAGTTTCGCCCGGCGCCACCCGCACCCGGGTGCGCAGCACGAACGCCGGATCAACCACGGCGCCTGTCGAACCGCATAGCGATCGACCATCGGCAATGGCGCGCGGCAGGTGCACACTGCCGCCGCGGCCCAGGAACTGAGCGCGATCGGTTTCAAACTCGCACGAACCCACTGCCTTGTCGTCCACCACTATCAGGTGGGCAGCCCAGATCTCGCGGTCGGCAGGATCGCGCTGTCGTCGGCGCGCCAGCAGCGCATGGGCACCGGGCAGACATTCAGTTTCAATGAACAGCTTGGAAAAGGCCGGATGGGCCACATCGGCGGCCTGCGTGGCCAGCGCCAATTCGGCGAAAGCTGTGATCTCGATTATGCGCACACGGCTGCCGGCATTGCCAACCGAAACACGCCGCAACTCGCTGTCGTCCTCGGCAGAAACCAGCACGGTCATGCTGGTGGTCAGATCGCCGTCGCGACGCACAAATTCGGCGTGATCCTCGTTAAAAGTAACCTTGTAGCTGTCGGGCTCTCGGCGGGTCGGCTGAAAGCCGGCTGACCAGATGTCACCGCTTTCGGCATCGCGCAGGAAGACGTGGGAGCCCCAGCCATCGCAGGTTGGGTCTTCGCGCCAGCGGGTAACGGCGATGTCTCGCCAGCGGCTGTAGCCGGCTCCGGCGGCGGTTAGCATCAACGTATAACGACCGTTGGACAGAAGATGGGTTGCCGGGGTTGGCGTGTGCGGCGTGTTGAACTGCCGCCCGGCGGCACGGTTGAGCAGCGGCAGTTTGACCGCTGGCTGCGCTTCCGCGGCAGCCGGCGTGGGCGCTGCCGCCACCAGGCGCGGCATGCGTTCCTGCAGCAACAATTCAGCTGCCCTTACCAACGGTTCTGCATGGAAGCGATCACACATCACACCGCCGAACACGGTGTTGGCCAACGCCACGATGGTCATGCCCTGATGATGCGCCATGAAGTTGCGAACGATAGCCACCGTGCGGCCCAGCGGCAGCCGCGACGCGGTGAAATCCAACGCATCGTAATAGCCGAAGCGCCCCATCGCGCCCTCCCGATCAAGCCGGGCGAAATTGGCGATGGCTGCGTGCGGCTGCGCCATGGCGGCTAATGCCGTGGCATAGGGCGCAACCACGAAATCATCGACAAGCCCGCGCTTCAGACCAAGGCCCGGCACGCCAAAATTGGAATATTGGTAGGTCAGTTCCAGATCGCGAGCATTGAACGCTGATTCAGATATGCCCCACGGCAGGCCATGGAGCTTGCCATATTCGATTTGGGCCGCCACCACCCGGCAGTCGGTGCGTTCCAAAAGACTCCCGGCCGGCGGACGCATGACCAACGCCGGCATCAGATATTCAAACATCGATCCCGACCACGACACAAGCACCGGTCCGGCGCTGACCAGCGTAACGGCATGGCCAAGCCTGAACCAGTGCCGCGCCGGGACATCGCCCTTGGCAATGGCGAAGAAGCTGGCCAGCCGAGCTTCGGACGCCAGAAGATCATAGTGATTTTCATCCAGCGCGCCGGTTGCGTCCGAATAGCCGATGGACAGCAGCTTGCGATCGGGGTGCAGCATGAAGGCGAAGTCCATCGCCATCGCCATTTCGCGGGCGGCGGCGGCCAGTGTCAGTAGCCGTTGCCGGGTGATCGCGCCATCTTCCTCCCGCTGCAGATCGCGAACGTGGCTTTCGATGGTCGCAACAGCGGCGGCAAGCCAATAGCGGCGGTCATCATCGCCGGCCTGCTCCGCCTGAGGCAGTTCGGTTTCGCCGAGTTGCGCCTCGGCAACGGCGCCAGCACGGGCCAGATCGTACCAGTCCACTCCCACATCGACCTTCAGCTTCGCCGCCAGTTCGTGAACTGCCGCGCTGGTGTTGACACCCGGAAAGGCCATGTAGATCGCTATGGCATCGCGCACGCCGGCCAGCCGCGCGCCGTCTGTGCACGCCCGCTCGCGCCATTCTTCACAGGCGTTGGCCAGTGCGATCATGTGGCCGGCAAGATTGCCGCTGTCTACCGAGGAGACATAGGGCGGATCTAGCACCCGGCAGTCGCTGGTGTCGTACCAGTTGTAGAAATGCCCCCGGCAGCGCGGCAAACGGGCCAGGGTCGCCATCGTCGCCTCCAGCCGCATGATCGCCTCGTGCGTGCCGATCCATCCGAAATCGCGCGCGCTCACCACCGACAGAAGGTACAGGCTGATGTTGGTGGGCGACGTGCGGCGCGCGATGACCGGCACCGGGCTTTCCTGGAAATTGTCGGGCGGCAGCATGTTATCGGCCGGCGACACCACAAATTCGAAATAACGCCAAGTGCGCCGCGCAATCAGGCGCAGCCGGTTGATGTCGTCGGCATCCAGCGTGAGCCGCGGCGGCAGCGGCGGCGGGGCGCTTATCCGACGGGCCACGGCCGGAGACGTAGCCCAAAGCAAACCGAAGGCCAGTGCCAACGGCCAAGTCGCCGCCTCACCCGCAACTGCAACACCAACGCCGATTGCAGACAGGATGAGCGCGCCGGGCATACGCCGGTAGAAGCTCGGCGTATCCAGCACCATCACATCCGCAAGCTGAGCAGCCGGCACCCATTCCAGCATGTAGCGGTGGGTGATCGTCAGCCTGACCAGCGTACGCACGATCGCATCGCCCATCAGCCAAGCCTGATCGGCCAGAAATATGATCACCAGCCCCCAGCGCGCGGCGGCAAGCCGGAAATCGGCGCCCAGCACGCGCAATTGCGCGGCAACGGCAATGCCGGGCGGCCAGTTCAACAGGCTTTCCAGGAACGGAATAAAAGCCGGCACGGCCAGCACCAGCATTGTGAATATGCTCCACAGCAGCGCGGCCGGAAGCGGCAGCAGCCAGCCGGCGAACAGCGCGGCGATAGTGGCTGGCGCTGTCAGGCTGCGCCGCAAATTGTCTACCATCTTGGCCCGGCCAGTCATCGGCACCGCGCTGCCGGCGCAGCGCTTGGCTCCGAGGATCCATGGCATCAACTGCCAGTCGCCGCGCGCCCAACGGTGATTGCGGCTTGACGCCACGTCGTAACGCTCTGGAAATTCTTCCACCACTTCCACGTCTGTGGCCAGACCGGCACGAGCGAACACGCCTTCGAACAGATCATGGCTGAGCAGGGTGGCTTCCGGCACCCGCCCGGCCAGCGCCGCTTCGAAGGCATCGACATCATAAATGCCCTTACCGGCGTAGGAACCTTCGCCAAACAAGTCCTGATACACATCGGAAACGGCCGCCGAATAAGGGTCGATGCCACCGTGGCTAGAAAACAGCCTCTGATACCAGGAGCCTTCATGTCCGATCGCCAGCGCCGGCGTGATCCGAGGCTGCAGCAGGCCATGACCTTCGACCACCCGCCCGGCTATCGTATCGAAGCGTGGCCGGTTCAGCGGGTGCGCCAGCTTGCCAATCAACCGGCGGACGGTGTCGCGCGGCAGTCGTGTATCGGCATCAAGCGTGATGACGAACCTAACGCCATCCGGCACCACCGGGGCCCGGCCGTCGGCCGTGATGAAGCTGGTATCAGCGGCACCGCGCAGTAGCCGGTTGAGTTCATGCAGCTTGCCACGCTTGCGCTCCCACCCCATCCATACGCCTTCGCTATGGCTCCATTGTCGCCGCCGATGCAGCATCAGGAAGCGGTCGCCGCCGGCGATGGCTGGATACTGCATGTTCAGCCGGGTGATGCCGTCGCTGGCCAGTGCCCGCAGTGCGGCATCTCCTTCACATGTCTCTGCCGGCGCATCGGCCCAATCCGACAGCAGCACAAAATGCACATCGCCTTCCAGACTGGCCAGGTGATGGATTTCCAGCGTTTCGATCTGTTTGACTATGCTTTCTGGCGAGGTCAGCATCACCGGAACCGCCACAAGTGTACGCAGATCGGCAGGCACCCCCTGCCGCAATTCCAGCGCCGGCAGGAAGGTTGCCGGTATCGCCCGGGTCACTCCGGCATTGACCAGCGCCACGGCGGCATCGAGGGCCGGGATTGTGCCCAACAGCACCAGCAGCGGCAGCCAGGCCGACCGAACGTCCATCGTTGTCAACACCGCCAGTGGCACCAACAGCACCAGCACCGCCACGGCCAAGATCACAGCGCCATAGCCGGCTAAACCCAGCTTGCGGCTCAACCGGCGCGGCCATGCGCGGACCGGCGCGCGATAGCCGATCTCCGCCTCAAGTGCGATCCGGCCGGCAGCGACCAAATAATAGCCAGGGTCACCGCGTCGGGGATCAATCGAGCCATCGGCAAACCGGGCCTTGCCGGCAGCCTGAAGTGCGCGCGCCGCCACCTCCATTTCAGATAGAGGGCAACCACGCGCCAGCGTCTCGATGGCGGTACGGTAGTGGTTGCGACTGGCAAAATCCATCGCCCGATATGTCTCGTTGACGGCCAACAGATCATCAACCGGCGACATCTTCTCGAACAGCACCGACCAGTCGATTTCCGCCATCACCCGCATGCTGGTGATGATGTTGCGAACGGTGACGGTGGCGCCGATCTGGCGTTCCTGTTCAAAAGCGATGGCGTCGTGGCTGTTTGTCGTCCGCTCGGTCAACTTTGCGTCAAGCCAGGTCAGCGCCTGCACGATGCCGTCGCTTTGGATCTGCATACGGTGAACGAACTGCGCGGCAAACGCGTCACTTACCTGACCTGCGTGACCCGTCAGCAGCTGTGAGGCGGGCTCGCCGATGCCAGTTTCCGTGCCCAGAAGCCGATCAGCAAGCGAATCGGCGGCCTGACGCTCGGCCTGGCTGTGCTCGATCCGCACGGCGAAGCGGCGCAGATTCTCGATCAGCACGATGCGCAGTGTGGTGGCGACCGCCCACAATTCGCCAATCGTCAGCGGTTGCACCTCCTGATAGGCGCGCAGGAAGCGGGTCAGCACCTCGGCATCGAATCGGCTATCGGTGTGCGCCACGTAGGCCCAGGCGATGCCGAATACGCGTGGACAGTCCACGAACGGGCCAGCGACCAACTTGGGCAAGATGCGGTAGAATGCTGGGGGCAGATTGGCACGCACGTCCCGGATATGGCGGTCGACCAAGTGAAAATTGTCGACCAACCATTCGGCCGCCGGCGTGATCGGTGTGGCCGCCTGCTGGGCCAACATCGTCGCGCGAAACGTCTGCCGCAGCCGCATTTCGTTGTCGGCCAGCCGGGCACTTAGCGACACGCCGCGCCTTACCCCGGTTTCGCTAGCCTGCGCCCACGCCAGGCTGCGGGCGTGATCCTCCAGGCGTTCAACCCCTAACAGCTCCTCGCGGATCGGCTTTTCGCCAAACCACGACGATGGGCGCGGGCGTATCAGCGCGTTGATCATTGGCGCTAACGTGCCATGCGCCAGCAAACCGATGTGCAGGCGCTCGGCAGCCGGAGCCCGAGGCATGTAGGGCAGCGCACAACAATCATCGAATACCTGTCGCGTTGCGGACTGGGCTGCCCGTAGCTGCATAACCAACGACGCGCGCACAAGTTCCAGAAACAACAGGCAAATTATCTGGCTGGGGCTTGAACACCCACTTCAGGGCCTTTTTGCTGCCCAAGACCCCAAAACGGGTTCTGGCACAGCCTGTTGCCAGCGAACCCAAACTCTTGCAGCCTGACACGCGCCGACTAGCAGGCGATCATTTCGCAGTGTCGGCTATTCAGTTGGCGATCCGCCCCATAAAAGACAGAAACCAAGTAATCAAAAGGGCATTATTCGATGTTTTGAGCAGAAGTTTGGGCTGATAATTGCAGCGAGAACGCTAGAGTTCGGATTTATTTTAAACCGATATTTTATCTTTCTAATGAATTTCTTTAGAAGAAATTTAGCGGAAAGAATATGATAGCGCACTTTACTAATTCAAGCTTGATATTTCATAACTTTGCAAGATCAAAATTCTCGAATTTCTAGCAGGTTTTATAGCTGACTTCGCAAAGCGTCGTCCGGTCTGCCGTCCAACAGCCTTCTGGCGCCGGTCATGCAGCGTGTCCCACGACCTCGGGAGGCGTCTGCAAAGACCTTCCCATAGGTGCAAGCCAGTCAAGGGATGATTTTTTGCGTCCCGCCCTGCCCGACAGTCACGGGTTGACCGCTAGTAGGTAAAGAACTCCGGCGCGCTTGCCACATCGGTATCACGCATGGGTCGGCCGCCGAACAAATAGGGGTAGTGATATTCGCGCAAGGCTCGGTGATAGACGCGCACCCGCGCCTTGAAGACCAGACCGGCCATTACGTCGCTGCCGGCCAAATTCTGCATGGCCTGCGCCACCTTCAACGGCGGCAGCAGCCAGCCCAGCCGCTGCGCCAGCGCTTCCCGGTGAGCGATGCCGGCATCACGGGCGGCGCTGTCGGCGGCCACGGCCACATCGCCCAACTGTTGAAAGGCGAAATACCATTTCCACTCAAAGGCCGTTCCGGTGGCCGACTGGTCCCGGTAGGCCGGATAAAGCGCCACGAAACGCGCCATAGTCTCTGCCTTGGGCCGGTCCCAGCCGGCATGGACCTCCTCGCGGTTCTCGCGCGCGATGGCGGCGGCATCAGGCAGCGGCACGGCGGCATTGATTGCAAGATGGGCAGCGGCCGGTACCAGCAAGGTGAACGCGAACCACAGCCCGGCCAGCACGGCCGCCTGGGTGGCCGACGCCGTCTGCGCCCGTGCAATGCCTAAGGTGACGATCATCCAGAAGCCGAGGCTGGCCAGCACCAGCGCGACGGCTGCCAATAACCGCAGCGGCGCCGTACCCTCGATCACTCCTCCCACGGCCAGCGGCACCAGCAGCGCAAGTGCAACGCCACCGGCCCGCAGTACAACGCGTGGGCTCCAAAGCCGCTGCAGGGCGCGCGGCAAGCTGTCGAGTGCCGCCAGCCGCCCCGCCTCTCGCTCGCCCGACCACAGATCGTGAAGCAGCGCAATCAACAACAGCGGTGCCAGATAGAGGGTAACGAACGCGAAATCGAAACGGCCGGCCAACAGCAATTCGGGATTGGCGGACTCGTTGTCGTTGATCTGGCCTTCCAGCGCCAGCACACGGATGCGCATAACCGCCGGCACGGCGTCCCCGCGTGTCGGCGCCAGGAAGGCCAGGTCGCCGGGGACGCGCCACACCGGATAATTGCGGTAATAGCCGAACTCGCCGGCATCGCCTTTGGCAAAGGCGGCGACGCTTTGGGTTTCGCGGTCTTCCAGCGCCACCACGCGGGCGATATCGGCGCGGGTGGTGGAAACATCGGCAAGGCCGAGCGCAACAGCAACGCTGGTTAGTACCGCCAACACCATCAGCCCCAGCCGCGCCGGGCCGGCCAGCAGTCGCCATTCGCGCGACAGTGCCGCGATCATTGCTGTTCCTGACGGCCAGAACGGACCAGCTGCCACGAAAGCAGCATGGCCCACAGCAGCATGGCCGCCAACCCCGGCAGCATCCCGACCATCCGATCGTTCCTCGTTGGCCCGGCATGGTGGAACGGCTTCTGATCAGCCCAGAAACGCGCCGAAATGCGGCTCTGGCGCTCGGCAATCGGATCATTGTTGCGGGCAGCATCATCGGCACCGCGCACCTGATAGGTGTGGAGGCTATTCAGAGACTGGATCAGGCGATAGCGATGCGCTTCGGCTGCATCCAGAAAGGCAATGTGGCTGGCCAGATCGGTGGCAGCGCCAGCCATGCTGGCCTCGGCAAAGCCGATCGCCGGGCTGATCAAACCAACCAGCGCCAGCAGCCGGTGCTGCTGCATTTGCACGGCTGCCGTCTTGGCGGCGTGGCGGGCGAACAGCAGGCTGGTCAACCGTTCGCCTTCGGCTGACAGGGCGCCGCGATAGTTGAACGGCAGGTCTTCGACGCGGGCAACGCCATAGCGCTTCAAAAGCCCGACCTTGAAGGCGGCAAAATGCGGATCATTGGGGTTGTGACTGTCGCCCAGGGCGCGCAGCTCCTGGTGGATGACCAGGTCGGTTTCCGCCTTGGTGGGCAACGGATGCGCCATCGCCGCGATTCCGGCCGCCGCACGAGGCACCAGCACCACAAGCACCGCCCAGGCCAGCACCAGCGCCATCAATGCCGACTGCGCCGAACGGGCACGGGCCGAAACCAGCGTGATGCCCAGCACCCAAAGGCCAAGCCACAGCAGCGCCGCCACCGCAATCAGCGCTGCGATGCCGGCTTCGGTAGGCGACTGCGCTGCCGCCCAGGCCAGCGCCGCCAACGCCGGCAGCGCAGCCATGCCGGCAACCACTGCAAGTGCCAGCCCCTTGCCGGCAATCAGTTCACCCACGTTTGCACCGTGGGTCAGCTGAAGCGTAAAAAGGCCAGCCTCCCGTTCGGCCACGATCATCGCGAAGCCCACGAATACTAGCAACAGAGGCACCAGCACGCGCAGCACGAAAGCCGGAGTGAGCTGGCCAAAGCGGATAAGGCCTGAGGACTCGCGCGCCGCGCCAAGCGTGGTGGCATTCTGGCGATGGCCTTCCAGATAAATCAGCGACCCGGCAAAGGCATCGACACCGGGATCGAACGCCGCCAGCGGCCCCAGCGGGCGCAGGGCATAGGTGCCGTAATGTACCATGCGATGCGGATGGCGATTGGGCTGATTGGCAAATTCGGTGTTGGCGGCCGTCTGCGCCGTCTCGCGATCCGCCGCCATGCGGCTGGCCTGGGTGGCACCGGTGATGGCAGCAATGCCCGATAGCATGGCCAGCAGCACCAGTGCGACCACGGCGAGGCGGGAACGCAGCAACAGCCGCAGCTGCGCCGCCGATATGGTGCGCACCCGGCTCATGCCGTCACAAACCCGTCATGCAGCGCGTTGAGATCAAATCGCGGCGCGGTGTCTGCCGACGTCCATTCCCGCGCCAGCCGCCCCCCGGCCAACAGGCCGATGCGCCCCGCCACGTCGGCCGCACCAAAGAGGTCATGCGTGACCATTAGCACGGCAACGCCCCGCGCCGCCACCGTGCCCACCAGCGCATGGAAATCGCGCGTGGCAGCCGGATCAAGGCCCGAGGTAGGCTCATCGAGCAGCAACAGCGGCGTGCGCCGCAGCAGCGCCAAGGCAATGGCAGTCTTCTGGCGCATGCCCTTGGAAAAGCCGCTCACGGGACGGTCCCACGCGCCGGGATCGAGCTTCACTGCGGCAAAGGCCTGTTCGGTCTCGGCCGCGCCGCGCGGGCTGCCGGCCAGATCGAGAAAATAACCGACATTCTCCCGCGCGCTGAACGCCGGGTAGAGCGCAACATTCTCGGGCAGATATGCGGTGGCGGCGCGGACATCATCGGGTGCAAGAGCGGGATCATGGCCGGCCACAGCAATGCTGCCACCGCTGCGCGGCAACAGGCCCAAGGTGGCAAACAATGTGGTGGACTTGCCGGCGCCATTGCCGCCCAAAAGCGCATAGACCTCGCCGGGTGCGAGCGTCAGTGTCAGGCCATCGACGATCTTGCGGCCGCCCCGCTCCACCACCAAGCCGTCGATGGCCAGCGTGGCGGTCATTAGAACTTGTACCGCACAGCGGCAGTCGCTGCGCGCGGCTGGCCCGGTTGCACCCAAAGTTGAGCAAAGCTGTTGGTGTAATAGGTGGCATTGAACAGATTGCTCACCTCGGCGAACAGTTCGATCCGATCGGTGATGTCGGCGCGGACGAATGCCCGCGCCAGCGTGTAGGCTGGCAGGAAGAACATTGTCGCGGTCTCCCCCAGCCGCCCGCCGGTGTGCTGCACACCGCCGCCCAGGGTCAGCTTCAGATCATCCGTCAGCTGGAAGCCCTTGGCCGCCTGCACGTTAAACTGGTGGCGCGGGATATTGACCAGCCGGTCACCCAAACGGATGTTCAGGCTGAAGTTTGGATCGAGCACGGCGGCACGCGCTGTGGCGTCAACAAAGGCATAGCTGAGCAGCAGATCAATGTCGCCTGGCAGTTTGCCGTTCAGATCAACTTCCAAGCCCCGGCTGCGCGCCCGGCCGATCGGCACCGAAAAGCCGGGGTTGGCAGGATCGGCGGCGAGCACGTTGTCCTTGGTAAGGGTGAACAGCGCGACTGTGCCGGTAAGCTTGCCATCGACCAGATTGAGCTTTGCGCCCACTTCGGCCGAGCGGCTGGTTTCCGGTTCGAAGATGCGGCCTGCCACGTCGGCGCCGATATTGGCGCGGAAACCTTCGCCATAAGCGGCATAAAGCGAGAGCGTCTCGCTGGCTTCGTAAACGATGCCGGCCTGCGGTGAGAAACGGCTGAAATCGCGGGCGCTGGCAACGCCATTGGCACGGTTGAGCGTCGTAAGGCGAATGTCGTCATAACGGCCACCCAGCCGCACCTGCACGCCGCCGCCCAGGTCAATCTGATCCTGCACATAGAGGCCAAAAGCCTCCTGCGTGTCGAGCCGGTTGGTCTGCGGTCCCGGCGCCGGCAGCGGAAACCGGCCATAGACCGGCGCCAGAATGTCGATGTCGTTCGATTGCTGTGCCGTCGTTGTCGCCCCGATCGCTGCCGGGCGGAAGCGCAGGAACAGCTGGCTATTCTCAAAGCGATCATAATCGGCGCCGAACATCACCCGGTGCTTAAGGCTGCCGGTTTCAAAACGACCTTGCACTTCGCCGCGCAGCACCTGGTGTTCGGCATCATAATCGCGGAAACGGCGCTGGCGCGACAACGAGCGGCCATCACGTCCCAGCCGTTGCCGGCCGCTGGCGAGTTCAGCCTCGGTGGAAAAGCCGCTCAACCGCGTGTCGCGGTGCTGGCCGCCGATCAGGATTAGCCACTCATCATTGAAGTCGTGGCTCAACTGCAGCTGGTGGCCGGTCACTTTGGCATCAAGCGGGCCATCGCCAGGTTCGCCGAGGAAGCTGCGGCGGTCCATCACGCCCAGCTGGCCATTGATGGCGACTACGCCGCGATCAAACTGCGCCTCGGCCCGCGTCAACTCCAGCTCATAGGTCAGCGCCGTCTTCTCGCCCAGCTTAACCAGCAGCGACGGCGTGAAGCCCCAACGCTCGGAACGGGTACCGCGAAAGCTGCCAGCATCCTCATAAAAGCCAATCAGGCGCACCGCCGCCACGTCGCCCAGCGCCAGGTTGACATCACCATCCACGCGCTGCCGATCCCAGCTGCCGGCCTGAACCCCAATCGTGCCGCGCGTATCGAAATCAGCCTTCTTGGTGACGATGTTGATCACCCCGCCCGGTTCCCCGCGGCCATAGAGAGCCGCCTGCGGGCCTTTCAGTACCTCGATCTTCTCGACGCCCGAAACATCGCGCACTCCGCCAAAACCGCGCCCGTTATTGTAACCGTTGACGAGATAGCCCGACGGCAAGTTCTCATCCCCGGCAAAACCGCGCACCGCAAAGGCATCCCAAAGCCCGCCGAAGTTATTCTGCCGCGCTATCGAAGCATTGAGATCGAGTGCATCGGTGAGACGCAGGATATTGTTGTTGGACAGCCAGACCTGATCGATTGTCGTAATCGCCGCCGGGGTTTCTTGTACGGTAAAGTCGCCGCGATAGGGCTGGCGGGCCGCCGAAACGGTGATTTCGGTATCCGCTTCGGCGGACATCACAGGCATAGCGGCAGACGTTAGCAGAACAAAAATCAGGCTGCGCATCGATTTCAAACCCTCTTGCAGCGCCCGGCGGCGCGAATTGGCGCAACGCTTGATACAGAATATCATCATGGGCGCAAGCGGGAGATAGCGCACGTTCCGTCGAAGGGTCGTTGCTACATGAGACCCGACGCCGACAAACTCGTCGGCTTCAGAACGACACAGCGGTAGCGTGGTGCGCAATTGGCACTGATCAAGCAACTGCCTGGCAGTGAGTGGCGGAGAGGGTGTCCGTCCAACACACCGATGTAATTCTCCGGTAAAATATTGGTTCCCCACACTCTTCCCCACACCACTCGCTCGCTGGTGCTTAAACCGCCCGCTTTTAGGGCCTCGCAAAAGTCCGACGGCGGGCACGCCGCGCGTAGCGGCTACGGAAAAGTGCAGATTCCGAGATCATCCCGGCCCTTATTCCGAGATGAAGCCGGCCGGGATTCCGACATGATGCCGGCCACCATTCCGAGATGATCCCGGCCGCCTTGGCTGGGGCTTGGGGCGCCTGATCGTTGGGTTCATTCTTCCGGCTTTTG
>CALRNJ020000010.1:0-54198 GCA_943369475.1 Sphingomonas paucimobilis
TCGACCTCGCCGGCGCCGGCCGGCTTGCCGGTCTTGCTGTTGTAACCGACATCGACCTCCACCGAAGGTTCGGTGAACGGGAAATAGGACGGGCGGAAACGCAGCACGACGTCATCCACCTCGAAGAAGGCCTTGATGAAGGTTTCCAGCGTCCACCTCAGGTGCGCCAGCGTGATGCCTTTGTCGATAACGAGGCCTTCGATCTGGTGAAACATCGGCGTGTGGGTGGCGTCGGAATCGCTTCGATAGACACGGCCTGGTGCAATGATGCGAATGGGCGGCTTCTGGGCCATCATCGTGCGGATCTGTACCGGCGAGGTGTGCGTGCGCAGCACCATGGTCGGCTGGCCGTCGATATAGAAAGTGTCGTGCATGGCGCGGGCCGGATGGCTTTCCGGGATATTGAGCGCGCTGAAATTGTGCCAGTCGTCCTCGATCTCCGGCCCGCTTGCCACGGCGAAGCCCAGATCGGCGAAGATTTCGGCGAGTTCGTCCATTACCTGTGAAACAGGATGGATGCTGCCGGTGGCGGGTAAGGCGACGGGCAGGGTCATGTCCTGCTTCTCGGCCGCCAGCTTGGCATTTAGCGCAGCTTCGTCGAGGGCCACCTTCTTTGCCGCCAGCGCGGCTGTAACGGTTTCGCGAAGGCCGTTGAAGGCCGGGCCATTCACGGCGCGCTCGTCGGGGCTCATACCGCCCAGCGTCTTCAACAGGGCAGTAATGTTGCCCTGCTTGCCCATGACGGCGACGCGCACGCCTTCCAGCGCCTCGGGCGTGGTGGCGGCGGCGATGGCGGCCAATGTATCGGCCTGCAACTGGCTGGTGTCGGTCATGAAAAGCCTGTCGGAGTATGAAAAACGCAAAAGGGGCGCGCGCCAGTGAAGGCGCGCGCCCCTTTCAGCTTGTCGGCTGCGTAAGGTTTACGCGGCCTTCGCCTCGAGAGCGGCCTTCACCTGGCTGATGATGGCGGTAAAGCTTTCCGGCTGGTTCATGGCCAGATCGGCCATCACCTTGCGATCTATCTGTAGGCCAACGATCTTCACGCCGTTCATGAATTGGCTGTAGGTCAGGCCCTCTTCACGCACGGCGGCATTGATGCGCTGGATCCACAGGGCGCGGAAATTGCGCTTGTTAACTTTGCGGTCGCGATAGGCGTACTGGCCGGCCTTTTCCACCGCTTGCCGCGCGATGCGGATGGTGTTCTTGCGGCGACCGTAAAAGCCCTTGGCGGCGTCGAGAATACGCTTGTGCTTGGCGCGGGTGGTTACACCACGTTTGATACGCATCGGTGTCCTCCCTTACTTCAGGCCGTACGGCGCCCAGGCGTGCACCCGGGCGGTATCGGACTTGGCGAGCACGTCGGTGCCGCGATTCTGGCGGATATATTTGGCGTTATGGCTGATCAGGCGGTGGCGCTTGCCAGCCACACCATGCTTCACCTTGCCGGTGGCGGTGATCTTGAAGCGCTTCTTGACCCCGCTCTTGGTCTTCATCTTGGGCATTTCGGTCTCCTTGTAAAGACGCATCAAAAACGGCCATGGCAGCCCTTCAGCCAGGCCGTTCGGTTCATGCGAAGGGGCCCCTTAGCTTGTTGGCCCACGGCACGCAACCCTGCGGGCGGAATCTGCTTGCCAACTCGAATATGTTCTTGGTACGTTCCATGTTACTCCAAAAGGAAGGGAGCACGAATATGATCGGCTATGTCACCGTGGGTACCAATGATCTGGCGCGGGCCGCCCGATTCTATGACGCAATCGCCGCCGAGATGGGGGTGGGGCGCATGATGGAATTCGACAATTTCATCGCCTGGGGCACGCCGGGTGGCGCTGCCGGCATCGCCGCCACCAAACCGTTTGATGGCAACATGGCAAGTATTGGCAACGGCGTGATGGTGGCGTTTGAAGCGAAGGATCAGGCCCAAGTGGACCGGCTCTACGCCATCGCAATGGCCAATGGCGGCACGGATGAAGGCCCGCCCGGCCCGCGCGGTGATTCTGGTTTTTATGCCGGCTATTTCCGCGACCCGGATGGCAACAAGCTGAACGCGTTTGTGATGGGGTGAGCGCGCTTCACGCCCGCCCCGGCGTGGCCGACAAGTTCGCTACTGCCACGCCCGTCAACGCAAAGGCGTGCTCCCAGCGTTTGTCGATGGGTGTGTCCCACACTGTGGTGGCGTCACCCGGCGCAAGGTGCCAGCCGTGTTGGCGCATCTCCATGTCAAGTTGGCCGGCGCCCCAGCCTGCATAACCCATCACCATGTGCCAGCGTTTTGGGCCGTCACCGCGCGCGATCGCCTGCAATACATCCAGCGTGGAGGTGAAGGCCCAGGCATTGCCCACCCGGATGGTGCCGGATGCGGCATATTCCGCCTCGTGCAGCACGAAGCCGTGCCCAGGTTCCACCGGGCCGCCGTCGAGTACGGGGCCATCGGGCGCCACGCCGGGATCGATGTCGAGCTGGGCCAACAGCGCGTGCAGCCGCAGATCCGGGTGCGGCCGGTTGATCACCAGGCCCAGCGCCCCGCCTTCATCGTGCAGGCACATGGCGATCACCGTGCGATCAAAGCGGTCGTCGCCGATGCCGGGCATCGAGAGTAGCAGCTGGCTGGAAAGAAAAGGCGGCGCTTCCACGGCAATCACCATAGGCCCGCACGGGAAGCTAGACAACTTCGCAAGCACGCGCGCTGGACGCGCGATGGGGCCAAGGCTAGGAACGCCGGGCAAATTTGCTCCTGGGAGAATGAACATGTCGATCAAGGTTGGTGATTCTATTCCGGCGATGACCCTGGTGAAGGCTACTGCCGATGGTCCGGCTCCGGTAACGACGACCGAATTGTTCGGCGGCCGCACCGTCGCGCTGTTCTCGGTGCCTGGCGCCTTCACGCCCACTTGCTCCGCCCGCCACTTGCCCGGCTATGTCGACAATGCCGAAGCAATGGCGGCCAAGGGTGTAGATGAAGTGGTGTGCGTGTCGGTCAACGATGCCTTCGTGATGGCGGCGTGGGGCAAATCAGCCCATGCAGATGGCAAGGTGACGATGATCGCCGATGGCAATGGCGATTTTTCCAAGGCATTGGGCCTCACCTTCGACGGCAGTGCTTATGGTATGGGCATCCGTGGCCAACGGTTCTCGATGATCGTTAAGAATGCAGAGGTGGCCGAACTCAACATCGAACCGCCCGGCGCTTTTGGCGTTTCGTCGGCGGAACATCTGCTGGGGCAACTGGCCTGAGCCTGAAGCCCGCCCCGCGCAGGAACGGTCTTACCCGTCGCAATCTGCTGATTGCGGCGGTGGCCGGCACTGGCTTGGCCATCGGCTGGGCGGTGTGGCCGCGTGCACCGCGGATCAACTGGACGGCGGGGCCGGATGAAACCCTGCTCAATGCCTATCTAAGAATTGGCGTCGATGGCCGCATAACCGTGGCGGTAGCTCAGGCCGAAATGGGCCAGGGCATCTGGTCGGCGTTGGCCCAGATCATCGCCGATGAACTCGGCGCCGATTGGCAGACGGTGGGTGTGGAGCCGGCGCCGTTGGGCCCGGATTATGCCAATCCGGGCTTGGCGCTAGGGGCGGCGGCTGGCCAATCTGAACCGATGCGCAGCCTGATCATGGGCGTGGGCCAGCGCGTGGCGCGGTTCCTTGATTTCCAGATCACCGGCGGTTCCAATAGCGTGCGCGCCTGGGAAATGCCGCTGCGCGCCGCTGGCGCCACGGCGCGCGAGATGCTGGTGAAGGCCGCCGCCCGCCGATGGCAGGTGGATTGGACCGAGGTGGATACCGCCGCCGGCTTCGTTGTCTACAAGGCCAATCGCCTGCCGTTCCATGCAGTGATCGCTGATCTTGATCCCAATGATGCGCCCGATGAACCGGCGCTGCGCACCGTTCGGAAACTTGCCGGCCAGCCGGTGTTGCGCCTCGATATTCCAGCCAAGGTTGATGGTTCGGCGCGCTTCGGCATCGATGTGCGCCTGCCCGGCATGGGTTTTGCCGCCATCGCGCAGGGGCCGCTGGGCGCCACCCCGGTCCCGCTCGGCAAGGTTGCGCTGCCGCTGGGCGTGAAATTGGTGGAGGAGGCCGGCTTCGTCGCGTGCGTCGCGGACAATTGGTATGCAGCCCACAAGGCGGTGACGGCGCTGCCGATCAAATGGCAGAAAGGTGAGGAGCCACCTGGACCCTGGCAGATCGCTGCGGTGCGCGGCGCGCTGGCCGCTGACGGCGAGCTGTTCGGTCCGCAGGGCACGGTGGGTGAAGTGGTGCGCGAGGAAGGCGATGTGGCAGCGGCGCTGCAGCGCGGCGCTCTGACGGCGGACTACAGTCTGCCTTTCCTTGCCCACGCTTGCCTGGAACCGATGACGGCGACCGCCCGTGTGTTGGATGGCCGTGCCGAGATCTGGGCTCCCACCCAGAGCGCCAGCCTGGCCGCCCGTGCCGTGGCCCGCGCGCTCGATGTCGGCAGCAACGATGTGGTGGTGCATCCTACCCTGATTGGCGGCGGTTTTGGCCGCAAGGTGGAAGGCGATGCCTGTGCGCAGGCCGCCTTGATTGCGCGCGCTGTGGGCAGGCCGGTGCAGTTGATCTGGAGCCGCGAAGAGGATTTCGCGCACGACATGTTCCGTCCGGCGGTGGCGGCGCGCCTGCATGGTCGGGCGGCGTCCGGCGGCATCACCGGGTGGAACGCCGCGATTGCAGTGCCCGATGTTGGCGCGGCGTTTGCTGGCCGCAACATCGGCACCACGATGGGCAGCCCGTCGGCCGGGGCCGGGGCCATCGAAGGCGCGGTGGAACTGCCCTATGCCATTCCCAACATGCGCGTGCAGCATTGCCTAGCCGATTGTGCCGCGCCGTTGGGGTTCTGGCGCAGTGTCGGCCATAGCTTCACGGGTTTCATCGTTGAGTCGTTCGTGGATGAACTGGCCATCGCCGCTGCTGTTGATCCCGCCGCCTTCCGACTCGCCATGTTGAAGGGCAAGCCGCGCCATGCGGCCGTGCTGCAGGCGGTGCTGGAAATGGGCGGGCCGCTGGGCCGTGATGGTGGCGACGGGCCAAGTTATCCAGCGGTGGGCCGCGGCATTGCGCTGGTCGAAAGTTTTGGCAGCATAGTCGCGCAGATTGCAGAGGTGGAGACAGTGGCCGGCCAGCGCCCGCGCGTCACAAAAGTTTGGGCAGCTGTCGATTGCGGGCGGGTGATCAATCCCGATACAGTGGTGGCGCAGATCGAAAGCGGCATCATCTATGGCCTGTCGGCCGCGCTTTTTGGCCGCATCGATTTTGACGGTGGCGCGGTGGTGCAGACGAACTTTCACGCCTATCCGCTTGTCACAATGGCCGACTGCCCTGAAATAGAAACGCGCATCATCGCGTCTTATGCTGATCCCGGCGGTATCGGCGAGCCCGGCACGCCGCCGATCGCGCCGGCTGTGGCCAATGCCCTGTTTGCTGCGACGGGCAAACGCTTGCGTAACCTGCCCTTCTTCGCCGCATGACCACCCCGCTGATCTTGCCGCCGGTCGCGTTGCCGGCCGATCACAAACCGGTGAAGGCCGGACGGATCGGCGTGCTGATGGTCAATCTCGGTTCACCCGATGCCCCCGATGTTCCGGCGGTGAAGCGCTTCCTTCGCGAATTCCTGTCTGACAGCCGTGTAATCGAGATTCCTCAAATCCTGTGGCGCCCAATCCTCAACCTGTTGATTCTGAACATCCGGCCACGTACCACGGCGGCTAATTATGCCAAGGTGTGGATGGACGAAGGTTCGCCCATCACAGTGTACACTAAGCGCCAGGCGGCGGCCTTGCAGGTGCGGTTGGGTGCGGCGGTGCAGGTGGATTGGGCCATGCGCTATGGCACGCGCAGCATCGCCGAACGGCTGGAGGCGTTGATGCAATCGGGCTGCGATCGCATCCTGCTGGCGCCGCTGTATCCCCAGTATTCGGCGGCCACCAATGCCACGGTGGTGGACGATGCCGCCCGCGCGCTGATGGCCATGCGCTGGCAGCCAAGCTTGCGCACTATGGCGCCCTATTTCGACAATCCCGATCATATTGCGGCGCTGGCGCAATCGATCCGCGAAGGGATTGCTGGGCTGGATTTCGTGCCGGATCTGATCCTCACCAGTTTCCATGGCATGCCGCTGCGCACGCTGGAGGCAGGCGATCCCTATCATTGCCAGTGCATGAAAACCGGCCGTCTGCTGGGCGAAGCGCTTGGCATTAAGGTGAAGGTGACCTTCCAGTCTCGCTTTGGTCGCGCCGAATGGCTCAAGCCCTACACCGACGACACACTGCTGAACCTGCCCAAGGAAGGCGTTCAGAAAATTGCCGTCGTCTCCCCGGGCTTTGCCGCTGATTGCCTTGAAACGCTGGAAGAAGTGGCGATGGAAGGTCGCGACGAATTCATCGAGGCCGGCGGCACGCATTTTGCCTATATTCCCTGTCTGAATGATAGCGACACCGGCATGGCCATGCTGGAATCCATCGTGCGTCGCGAATTGGCCGGGTGGCTGTAAAGCCCCATTGAATCGGTTTTCGATCCGGCCCAAGATGCTGCAGAAGCCTGCAATTTGAACAGGCGTCTTTTGTTGTCTTGGGAACGAAGGGATGGGCGGCATATGGCAAGGGTAGCAGTGGTCACGGGCGGTACGCGCGGCATTGGGGCGGCAATCAGCATGGCCCTCAAGGACATGGGGATGACGGTGGCGGCCAATTATGGCGGCAGCGATGACAAGGCCCGCGCCTTCACCGAAAATACCGGCATCAAGAGCTACAAATGGAATGTCGCCGATCATGAGGCCTGTTTGCAAGGTTGCGCCGTCGTGGCTGCCGATCTGGGCCCCATCGATGTGGTGGTGAACAACGCCGGCATCACCCGCGACGGCACGCTGATGAAGATGAGCTGGGAAGCCTGGGACGAGGTGATCCGCGTCAATCTGGGCGGCTGCTTCAACATGGCCAAGGCAACGTTTGCGGGCATGAAGGAACGCGGTTTCGGCCGTTTCGTGCAGATCGGTTCGATCAACGGCCAAGCCGGGCAGTATGGCCAGGTGAATTATGCCGCCGCCAAATCGGGTATCCACGGTTTCACCAAGGCGTTGGCGCAGGAAGGCGCCAAGTTCGGCATTACCGCCAACGCGATTGCGCCGGGCTATGTCGATACCGATATGGTCGCTGCCGTGCCGCCGGATGTGCTGGCCAAGATCGTGGCGAAAATCCCGGTTGGCCGCCTCGGCCAGGCCAGTGAGATCGCCCGGGCCGTAGCCTTCTTGGTGAGCGAGGATGCGGGTTTCATCACCGGTTCCACCATGTCGGTCAACGGCGGGCAGCACATGTATTGATGGGCACTGGCCCTAGAAAATACAGCCTCACCATCCAGGGCCATTCCACCAGCCTGACCCTGGAACCCATATTCTGGCAGGCCTTGAACGAGGCGGCCGCTAGCGACGCTAAATCGCTGGCGGCGCTTGTGGCGGAGATCGACGAAGCGCGTACCACCAACCTGTCGAGTGCGGTGCGCGTGTGGCTATTCGAACGCTTGCGCGGCGCTGGCCAAGGGGGGATGGGCGGATGACCGCCAACAAAGGCGTGGCCGCAGTCTGGAGCCGGCGCAATCTGTTGCAGGCCGGATTGGCGGCGGGTGCCGGCGTCGCTGCGCCGGCGTTGGCAGCCGAGGCCGCCGCGGTCGATCTGGCTGGTCTGTCCCGCGAGGTACGCGGCCGGTTCCTTACCAGCGCTGCCGCGGGCTATGACGACGCCCGCCGCGTGTGGAACAAGGTTTATGAACGCCGCCCACTGGCGATGGCGCGCTGCGCCGATATCGTTGATGTGCGGCGCTGTGTTGAATTTGCCCGCCGCCATGCCTTGCCGGTCGCGATTCGCGGTGGCGGCCACAGCTATGCCGGCTGGGGCGTGGCCGATGGCGCGTTGCAGGTTGATCTGGGCGCGTTCGACAGGGTGATGATTGACCCTCAGCGCCGTATTGCCTCGGTGGGCGGCGGCACCCGCATCAGGCAATTGCTGGCCGCATCCTTTGCGCAAGGGCTGGTTACGCCGATGGGGGCCTGCGGCGAGGTGGGCGTGGCCGGACTGGCGCTGGCCGGCGGCGACACGGCGGCGCGCGGCCTTTATGGCACCGCTTGCGACAACATCATTGGCGCGCAGATCGTGACCGCCGATGGCGACGTGCTGGAGCTTGGCCCCGGCCGCAACGACGATCTGTTCTGGGCGATCCGTGGTGGTGGCGGCAATTTCGGGGTCGTCACGCGGCTTGATCTGCGCCTGCATCCGATCATCCCGTCGCACAACCTGGGTTTCCGCTTTGGCTGGAGCAATATCGGTGCGGCCATGCGTGTGTTTGGCGAACTGATGCGCACGGCGCCTGATTATGTCCGCATGGGCTTTCAAGTTGATCCTTTGGCAGGTGCAGCGTTCGGCTGCCGTTTCTATGGCAGCGAGGCGCTCGCGGCGGATTATTTCGCCATCTTGCATAAGGCCTTCCCACGGGCCGGATCCCGATCCTCGCCAACCCGGCTCGATCCGGTCGGCGAGGTTTGGGACACCACCAACCTTGCCGTTGATGCCGCTTTCCTGGAAGGCGTGGATGACGCGCTTGCCGCTTTGCTGGAGCGGGCGGCGCTGGCAGGGCGCGGCTTTGGTGCGATCCTGATGGGACTTTCCAACGGCAAGGCGGCGCGCATTGGTATGACCGAAACCGCTTACCCGCTACGAGGCACGGGGTTGAGCAGCATGATCTCCGCCGAGTGGCAGCGCCCCGAGGATGGGGACCGGGCTGTGAACTGGGTCGCTGAACATGGTGCCGCACTGCGGCCGTGGGCGCGCCGGGCCTATGTGAACTATCTGCCGCCCAGTTCGCCTGAACGCATCCGTGAAGTCTATGGCGTCAACTATCCCCGGCTGGCGGCCATCAAGGGCCGCTTTGACCCAAACAATTTGTTCCGCTCCAACCAGAACATCCTGCCGGCTCGATCGGTCTGAGCCGGTCAGCCGCGCTTGGGCGGCAGCGGAAAGAAGCCCGAGGTGCGGCGGGTATACTCCTCATAGCCCGGCCGGCGCTTCTTCAGGCTGTGCTCCAGCAGCGGCGCGCCGGACCAGCGGGTGAGGGTGAAGCTGAGGAACAGCGGGCCTACTACTGTCCACCACGGGGCACCGGCGGCGATGCCGACGATGAAGATGCCCCACCAAGCAGTGAAATCGCCGAAATAATTGGGGTGGCGGGTGTAGCGCCACAGGCCTTTATCCATCACCTGGCCCTTGTTGGCCGGATCGGCGCGGAAGGCTTCCAGTTGCGCGTCGCCGATGCTTTCGAATGCGATGCCGATAAGCGCGATGACGGCGCCAGCGACGCCCCACAGCGGCAGCGATGCGCCGCCATCGGCCAGCACGCCGGCCTGGGCGGGCAGGGACACGCCCCACAGCAGCGGCCCCTGCATGCCGAACGCACGGAACCATGCCGCCTTGGCAAAGCTCATGCCCTGTTTTTCCATGGCGTGGCCCAGGATTTTCTCATAGCGCGGATCGCGGCCTAGCCGGCGCCAGCGGTTGATGAGATGCGTGCCCAGCCGCAGCCCCCACAGGCCGACCAGCACGATCAGCGCCCAACCAGTCGGCCCGGCCACGCCGCCGTTCAGCAGTGCGGCAACGGCAACGGCAAACACCATGCCATGGGCCCAGATGGCATCGATGAAGGAAACATCGCGGATGGAAACGCTGTACCGCCAGCAAAGGGCCATCAGACCAACAACGGCGGCGAAGGTGATGCCAAGATTGATCAGCATGGGAGTAGCTCAGGCAGCCTTGTCAAATGATTGCACACTGGCGGCCATGATCGATTTCATCGCCTTGCCAGGGTGTTTGGGGGTGGTGGAGCGATAGAATTCCTCCACCCGCGCCATATCGGCGGCATAATCGCCGGTGGGCATAAAGGCCAGCGCCAGCCCGCCGGTTTTCTTGGCATAATCCATCATGCCCACGATCAGCGGCACCTGCGCGCCCACCGCGATATGATAGAAGCCGGTTTTCCATTGGCCCACCGAACTACGCGTGCCTTCGGGTGCGATGGTAAGCAGGAAATCATCTCGCCGGTTGAACTCGTCGATCATCGACTGGACATAATTGCCACCCTTTTCGCGATTCACCTCCACCCCGCCCATTTCGCGCATGAAGCGACCCAGCGGCCACCGGAATAACTGACGTTTGGCCATGAAGCTGGTTTCGATGCCCAGATCGCGAGTGAGGCCAATATAATAGATGAAATCCCAGTTGGATGTGTGCGGCGCTGCAATGATCACCGCCTTGCGTGGGATCGGTCGGATGGCGACCGATTTCCAGCCAATGGCGAGATAGAAGCGCACGATCAGCCATTCCAGCAATCGCGACAATCCGCTCTTCTTCTCGCCGTGCATGTTGCCCCCCCTGTATTGGGCAGCCGTTGCCCCGGCTTGCCGTTCCTTTGCTGTGATTGCAGCGACACAGCATCGCGGATGGGGGGGGAAGATGTCAAATGGGGTGTCAATTTGGCGCTGCACCGTTATGGCGGGCGTCATGATCAAGATGCTCGCCGCCTATGGCCTTACACTTGTTGCCTTTGCCGCCATCGATGCGGCGTGGCTGATCAACATGGCGCCGCGCCTTTACAAGCCGGAAATCGGCGAAGTTATGATCGAAAACGGCTTTCGCCTCACCCCAGCGATGATCTTCTATGCCATCTATATCGGCGGAATTGTCTATTTTGCGGTGTGGCCTGGCCTGACCGAAGGCGTCGCCAAGGCCGCCCTTCAGGGCGCAGTGCTCGGCTTTGTCTGCTACGCCACCTATGATCTCACCAACTATGCCACACTTAAGGTGTGGAGCTTGAAGGTGACCGTCCTCGATTTGATCTGGGGCACTGTGCTTACCGGCGGCACGGCGGCGGCAGGCACTTGGCTGATGGGCAAGCTGTTTCCTGCCTGATCACCAATATTCAGCCATGATTTCGCGGGCCCAATCAGGTTCCCGCACTTCCCCACGCGGCCGAAAGCCCGCCATCACCGGCTTGATATCGAGCACGGGCGTGCCATCAATGGCGTCCAGCCCTTCCACCGCCAGTTCCAGGCCGTTGACGGCCAAGATGCGGCCGACGCTAACACCGAGCCGGTTGGGCCGGTTCTTTGCGCGCTGGGCAAAGATCCCAACGCGCGGCCAATCGGGGTTGCCGCGCGGTCGGCGGGCGCTGGTGGTGGTCTGATTGTCGGCCACTTGATCGAACAGGAAGACGATTTCGGCATGGCTGAAGGCATCAAGGCCCAGTAGCGCTTCGTCGGTAAAGCGTTCGGGATCGAGGCGGATAACAGCACGGCTGTCGCCCCAGTCGTCATCAATGGCTTCGGTGCGACCGCCAGCAACATGGCCGATTGGGGTGAGGGTGAAGACAGACATGGCTCATGCTCCAGTGGAGCAGGAGTGTAGCATTCGGGCACGGTGTGCCTAGCCAGCGTTGCGCATGGCAGCCATATGCCAATCAGTCGACCCAATCGGTCCTGCGATAGCCCTGCGCCCGCAGCAGAACGGTGAGATCACCGTGGCGGACATGGGCCTGCGCGGCAGCGGCGGCCTTTGGCTTGGCGTGATAGGCAATGCCCAGCCCGCCACCGGCCATGACCGCCTCGATCATTGGAATGTCGTTGGCGCCGTCGCCCACGGCCAGAGCGGCCCTCATCGGCGTGCCGTCGGCTTCAAGCAGCGCCTTCTTGGCGGCGGCGTCTACAATAGGTTCGGGCACGGTGCCGGCCAGCACGCGATGATTGTCTGGGCCAACGGTATCGAGCCGGTTGGCCAGCACGCGGGCAAAGCCGATCTGGCGCGCGACCGGCACGGCAAACGGCATGAAGCCGCCGGAAACGAGCAGCGAGCGCGCGCCATTGGCCGTCATCGTCTGCACCAGGGCCCGCGCGCCGGGGTTGAGGCGCACGCGCTCCTCGCGGCACAGGTCGAGCGTGGCGACGGGCAAGCCCTTGAGCAAGGCAACCCGGGCTTTGAGCGCACCGGCAAAATCAAGCTCGCCGCGCATGGCAGCTTCGGTGATGGCGGCGACTTCGGCCTTTATGCCGGCATAATCCGCCAGTTCGTCGATGCATTCGCAGGCGATCATGGTTGAATCCATATCGGCCACGATCAATTTCTTGCGTCGCGGCGTGGCGCCGGATTGCACCACCACGTCCACGGCGGGCAGGGCGTCTTCCAGCGTGGCGCGGATGGCAGCTGCATCGCCGCGGGCAAGAATGTCATAGGCGTCGCCGGCTTCCAGCCAGCTTTGCGCGACGATTTCGGTGCCGATTCCGCGCACGACATCGCTTGCCGCAGAAGCGTCGCCGGGCGACAAGGCACCTTCGGCAACCAGGGTGATGATGAGCGCGTCTGCCATTTCTCTCGATCCTGAACGGGTCACCGTCCTGACAGGGCCAACGGCCGGGGGCAAGTCTGCGCTGGCGCTTGATCTGGCGGCGCGAATGGGCGGCGTGATTATCAACGCCGATGCCAGCCAGCTGTATCGGGATCTCGCCATCGTTTCGGCGCGGCCCACGGCGGCGGAGGAAGCGGCTGTGCCGCACCGACTCTATGGGGTGCTGGCCGGCGCTGATGTGTGCAGCGTGGCGCGCTGGGTGGAACTGGCCAAGGCGGAGATTGCATCGACCCGCACCGCTGGCCGGCAGCCGATCATCGTCGGCGGCACCGGCATGTATCTGACGGCGCTTGTGCACGGCCTCGCTCCGGTGCCAGCGATAGACGAACAGGTGCGTGCCGCCGTGCGCGCGCTCGACACCGCAAGTGCCCGCGCCGCGCTGGAGCAGGACGACCCCGGCGCCGCAAGTCGCCTCATGCCGGCCGATCGGCAGCGCACTCTGCGCGCGCTGGAGGTAGTGCGATCGACCGGCCGCACGCTGGCCGATTGGCAGCAGCACCGTTATGGCGGCCTTGGGGTGGCGGCGGTGCAAGGGATCATCGTCGATCGCCCGCGCGCCGAGCTGAATGCGCGGGCCGAAAGCCGGCTGGAAGCCATGCTGTCGGCGGGCGCGCTTGATGAGGCGGCGTCGCTGCTGGCGCTGGGGCTGCCCGCTGATGTGCCGGTGATGAAGGCGCTGGCGGTGCCGCAGTTGGCCGCGCATCTGGCCGGGCAGATCAGCCTCGCGGAAGCAATGGCACTGGCGCTGATCGCCACCCGCCAATATCAGAAGCGCCAGCAGACTTGGGCTCGTAACCAGTTCCCGGATTGGTACCGCGCCTGCCCGGCCTGAGTTGAGCATGGGGCTTGGCTCCATTGCAATCATGGCCCGTCGCACGCCGTAAATGCTTGTAAAAAATAGTAGAAAGTTCGTATCTTTTGGGAGCCGCAATGTCTCTCGGCGGTTATAGTGCCGCACAATGAAGCCAGAAAAAGGGTTGCTTCGCGGTGGCGGCAGGGATGGTGAAGCCCGCTGTCTTTATGGTGATGGCGCTGGTGCAGTCGCTCGCCACGACTTACAGGATGAAAGTCGGTGTCAAGCCAAGTGCGGTCGTGCCGGCACCTTGCCCGGTCCAAGACACGGCCTGCACGAGGGTTGATCTTGATGAGGCTGGCAAGACGGAAATAGGCGCGGCCGGGCCCATCACTGCCAGTCTGCCGGGATTGCTGGTGTTGGGCGTCGTGATTGGCCGTCGCAAGAGTGGATTGTCGGAAGTTGTTTCTTGAGGGCCGATTTGCGCATGAAAATTACGCAAAAACCGATTGACCTGCCATTTTACTTCCCATAACAGCACCGTGCCGCTGCATCGCGGCCGATTTCGCATGGGATATGGACTATGGGCACGGAAATGACCGGCGCCGACATCGTTGTGCAGGCCCTCACCGATCTGGGGGTGGAGGTGGTGTTTGGTTACCCGGGCGGTGCCGTGTTGCCGATTTATGATGCGCTGTTCAAGCAGAACCGCATCCGCCATATCCTCGTTCGCCACGAACAGGCCGCCGTGCACGCCGCAGAAGGCTATGCGCGCAGCAGCGGCAAGGTGGGCGTGGTGCTGGTTACCTCCGGCCCTGGGGCCACCAATGCTGTCACTGGCATTACCGATGCGCTGATGGATTCGATCCCGCTGGTGGTGCTCACCGGCCAGGTGCCGACGCATCTCATTGGTACCGATGCCTTCCAGGAATGTGACACGGTGGGCATCACCCGCCATTGTTCCAAGCACAACTACCTGGTGAAGGAGACGGCCAAGCTTGGCCCGGTGCTGCACGAGGCCTTCTACATCGCCCGCTCCGGCCGGCCCGGCCCAGTTGTGATCGATATCCCCAAGGACGTGCAGATCATGAAGGCCGGCTATGCCAAGCCCGGCGTGATTAGCCACAAGACTTACAAGCCGCAGGTGAAAGGCGAGCTCGCCGCCATCGAGGCGGCGGTGGATATGCTGGCGGCTGCCGAACGGCCGATCCTATATACTGGCGGCGGAATCATCAACAGTGGCCCTGTGGCCAGCCAGTTTCTGCGTGAACTCGCCAAGCTGACCGGCGCGCCGGTGACGAGCACGCTGATGGGCCTAGGCACCATGCCCGATGATCACCCGCAGTTCCTCGGCATGCTGGGCATGCACGGCAGTTACGAAGCAAATATGGCGATGAA
Source organism: Sphingomonas paucimobilis (assembly GCA_943369475.1). GTDB lineage: Bacteria > Pseudomonadota > Alphaproteobacteria > Sphingomonadales > Sphingomonadaceae > Sandarakinorhabdus > Sandarakinorhabdus paucimobilis_A. Next base: position 14,642 of record CALRNJ020000010.1, read on the forward strand.
CAAGTGCGACCTGATGGTCTGCCTTGGCGCCCGTTTTGACGACCGGGTGACCGGGCGGCTGGATGCGTTTTCCCCACATAGCCGCAAGATCCATGTCGATATCGATCGGTCCAGCTTCAACAAGACGGTGCGGGTTGATCTGGCCATTCAAGGCGATGTTGGCAGCGTGATGGAGGATATGCTGAAGGTCTGGCGCGCCCGCGGGCACCGCGCGGCTGAGCAGAAGGCGTGGTGGGAACAGATCAAGGGCTGGCGCAATCGCAACTCGTTCGGTTTCGAGCAGAAGGGCGAGGCGCTGCTGCCGCAGAAGGCGATCCAGCGGCTTTACGAGATGACCAAGGCGAAGAAGCCGATCATCTCCACCGAAGTCGGCCAGCACCAGATGTGGGCGGCGCAGCATTTCGGCTTCCATGATCCAAACAAGTGGCTAACGAGCGGCGGGCTCGGCACGATGGGCTATGGCCTGCCGGCGGCCATCGGCGCACAGCTGGCGTTTCCCGGCGCACTGGTGATCGATATCGCCGGCGAAGCTAGCATCCAGATGAACATCCAGGAACTCGGCACGGCGACGCAATATCGCCTGCCGGTGAAGATCTTCATCATCAACAACGAGTACATGGGTATGGTGCGGCAGTGGCAGGAACTGAACCACGGCGGCCGCTATTCCGAAAGCTACTCCGACAGCCTGCCGGACTTCGTGATGCTGGCACAGGCCTATGGCTGGAAAGGCATCACCATCGAAGGGCCGGATGATCTGGATGCCGGCATCCAGGCCATGATCGATCACCCCGGTCCAGTGATCGTTGATTGCCGAGTGGCGAAACTGGCCAATTGCTTCCCGATGATCCCGTCGGGCGCGTCGCATACGGATATGATCCTGAGCGCTGCCGATGAACGTGGCGAGGCCGATGATGACGCGAAGGCATTGGTGTGATGAAACATCTTCCCGCTGAACGGCATACGCTGTCGATCCTGGTTGATAACGAGGCGGGCGTGCTGGCCCGTATCGTCGGCCTGTTTTCGGCGCGCGGTTACAATATCGAGAGTCTGACGGTAGCTGATGTCTCGGTTGACCACGCCGTCAGCCGCATCACCGTTGTCACCAGTGGCCCACCGCCGGTGATCGATCAGATCATGGCCCAGCTGGATCGGCTGGTGCCGGTCCATCGGGTAATTGATCTCACCGAGCATGGCCCGCATGTTGAACGCGAGATGGCGCTGGTGAAGGTCTCCGGCACGGGTGACAAGCGCGTGGAAGCGCTGCGGTTGGCCGATATTTTCCGCGCCCGGCCGGTGGATACCAGCACGGCGAGCTTTGTGTTCGAGGTTTCGGGTTCATCAGACAAGGTGAACCAGTTCATCACACTCATGCGGGAGGTGGGCCTGGTCGAGGTCGCCCGCACTGGCGTTGTCGCCATTGCCCGCGGAGCGGAGGCGGTTTGAAGGATTACAAGGCCCAACCCTCACCGTCACCCCGGGATCGACCCGGGGTCCCGCTCCCGGCACATGACCGAAGTAAGCGGGGCCTCAGCTCAAGCCCGGGGCGGCGAATCGAAAAGGAAGAATAATCACCATGCGCGTTTTTTATGATGCCGATGCCGATGTCGGCCTGATCAAGGGCAAGAAGGTCGCCATCGTTGGCTATGGCAGTCAGGGCCATGCCCATGCCCAAAATCTGCGCGATTCCGGCGTTGCTAATGTCGCCATCGCGCTGCGCCCCGGTTCGGTCACCGCGCAGAAGGCGGAAGGCGCCGGTTTCAAGGTACTGAGTAATGCCGAAGCCGCCGCCTGGGCCGATGTCATCATGGTGCTGGCGCCGGATGAGCATCAGGCCGCAATCTACGCCGATGATCTGGCTGCCAACATGAAGCCGGGCGCCGCGCTGGCATTTGCCCACGGCCTCAACGTGCATTTTCAGCTGATCGAGCCGCGCGCCGATATCGATGTGTTCATGATCGCCCCCAAGGGCCCCGGCCACACGGTGCGCAGCGAATATCAAAAGGGCGGCGGCGTGCCCTGCTTGATCGCCATCCACCAGGATGCCAGTGGAAACGCCCACGATGTGGCGCTGAGCTATGCCTCGGCCATCGGCGGCGGCCGTTCCGGCGTGATCGAAACCACCTTCAAGGAAGAGTGCGAAACCGATCTGTTCGGCGAACAGGCCGTGCTGTGCGGTGGCCTCACCCATCTGATTCAGGCCGGGTTCGAAACCTTGGTCGAGGCTGGCTATGCGCCGGAAATGGCCTATTTCGAATGCCTGCACGAAGTGAAGCTGATCGTCGATCTGATGTATGAAGGCGGCATCGCCAACATGCGCTATTCGATCAGCAACACCGCCGAATATGGCGACATTACCACCGGGCCCCGGATCATCACACCAGAAACGAAGGCCGAGATGAAGCGCGTGCTGGCTGACATTCAGGGCGGGCGGTTCGTGAAGAACTTCATCCTCGACAACCGCGCCGGTCAGCCAGAATTGAAGGCCAGCCGTATCGCGGCCAAGGCGCACCAGATCGAGGAAGTCGGCTCGCGGCTGCGCGCAATGATGCCGTGGATCGCCAAGAACCAGCTGGTGGACAAGGCGAAGAACTGATCGCCGCTGGGTGCGCACATAGCGGCGCCATTTGCCGGCTCCGGCAAGACTGGCCAGCGAGTGGAAAGGGCGGCCCCATCAGGCCGCTCTTTTTGACACTTCTGACGGCGCAGTTCCGCCGCGCTCCACTTCTTGCCTCAATTGAAACCCAGCAAACTCAGCGGCTTTGCCGCCGGCCGCTCCCTCAGTGCCGCTGCATCAGCAGCGTCGCGGCCCGCACCCTGACACTACGCAAGGCCAGCTGCACTTCCCACAGGAACAGCATCAGCCCGCCGGTGAGCAGCAAGGTGGCGGATACGAACATCCACGCCACCACCACATCGAGCCGGCCGCCCAACAATTGCTCCAGAAACAACAGCGCCACCACCAAGCACACCAGCAGGGCCGCCATGGTGCATAATGCGATCGCCCAGTTGGCGGCGGCCATGCGCTTGGCCAGCACGGCCAGATCGTCGATGGCGATGCGGCGCTTGTCAGGCGCAAAGCCGGCGACATTGGCTTCGAGATGGCGGGCCCGGTCCACCACGCGCGACAGGCGGTGCACCATCACGTTGAGCATGCCGGCAATGGCGGTGAGCAGGAACACCGGCGCCAGCGCGTTCTGGATGGCAGAACCGATATCGGCGGCGGAAAAGATCTGGTCCATGCCGCCTTCATGCCTGCAATGGCCGCAAGAGCAAGCCGTCATCTTGCACTGCCACCTGCTTCACGATATAAACTACGGATGACTTGCCGTCCGGCCCTTGTTCTCCTGCGACTTACACGCCCTCGGGCGTGACGCTGGCTGCTGGGCATGTTCCCTCGGCCACGCGCCTTGAGGGGATGAACCTGAAACTTCAGATCACAGTGTTCAGACAGGCAGAGCCATGACTAACAATCGTATCCGCATTTTCGACACCACCTTGCGCGACGGGGAACAATCCCCCGGTTGCTCCATGAATCTTGAGGAAAAACTGAAAGTCGCCGCCCAATTGGAAGCGTTGGGCGTTGACATCATCGAAGCCGGTTTCGCCATCGCCAGTGAAGGCGATTTCGAAGCCGTGCAGGCTGTCGCAAACATGTGCGACACTGCCATCGTCGCCAGTCTGGCCCGCGCCGCTGCGCCCGATATCGAGCGGGCCTGGGCGGCACTGAAGGGCGCGCGCAACCCGCGCATCCACACCTTCATCGCGACCAGCCCGCTGCACATGAAGGTGAAGCTGAATAAGTCTCCAGAGGAAGTGCTGGAGGCGATCCGCCATTCGGTGAGCCTCGCGCGCAGCCTGTGCGGCGATGTCGAATGGTCGGCCGAAGATGCGACGCGGTCTGATCCGGATTTCCTGTGCCGGGCGGTGGAAACCGCGATCAACGCCGGCGCCACGACGATCAACCTGCCCGATACGGTCGGCTATGCGACGCCGGCCACCTATGGGGCCATGTTCCGCGATGTGGTCACCCGCGTGCCCAACGCCGATCAGGCCATCTTTTCCACCCATTGTCACAATGATCTGGGCCTTGCGGTCGCCAACACACTCAGCGCCATCATGGCTGGCGCGCGGCAGGTGGAAGCCACGGTCAATGGCATCGGTGAACGAGCCGGCAATGCCGCCGTGGAGGAAATCGCCATGGCATTGAAGGTACGCCAGGACGTGATGCCCTATCAGACCGGCATCGTAAGCACCGAAATCACCCGGGCCAGCCGGTTGGTCAGTGGCGTGACGGGCATGCACGTGCAGGCCAACAAGGCGATCGTTGGCGCCAATGCCTTTGCGCATGAAAGCGGCATCCACCAGGATGGCATGCTGAAGGACAGCTCAACCTACGAGATCATGACGCCGGACAGCGTGGGCCAGGGCGCTACCAATCTGGTGCTGGGCAAGCATTCGGGCCGCGCCGCCTTCCGGTCGAAGCTGGCCGAAATGGGCTATGACCTGTCTGACAATGAGTTCGGCGATGCCTTCAAGCGCTTCAAGGATCTGGCCGATGCCAAGAAGCAGGTGTTCGACGAGGATATCGTCGCGCTGGTGGACGATGAGGTGCTGCGTGGGCACGATCGAATCCAGGTCGTCGAGGTCGAGGTTTATTGCGGTTCCAACGGGCCCCAAAGGGCCATCCTGACGCTGAACATCGACGGCGAGGAAGCCACGGCTGCCACCCGCGGCAATGGCCCTGTGGATGCGCTGTTCAACGCCATCCGCAAGCTGGTGCCGCACGAAGATGCCGTGCTGAACCTCTATCAGGTACACGCCGTCACCGCCGGCACTGATGCCCAGGCCGAGGTGAGCGTGGTGCTGGCTGAACACGGCCGCACCGTGCGTGGCACCGGCGCCCACACCGATACGCTGGTGGCGAGCGCTCGTGCATATGTGAACGCGCTCAACAAGCTGATCGTGAAGCGCGGCAAGTCGGCGCTCAGCGCGGCGGGGTGAGCCGTCTCGTCATCGTTTACAATGCCAATGCCGGGCTGCTGGCGGGCGCGATGGACAGCCTTCACAAGTTGTTCGCGCCCGCCACCTACCCGTGCAAGCTGTGCGCGCTCACCTATGGGTTGCTTGCCATGAAAGGCGGATGGCGGCGCTCTTTGGATGGGCTGGGCATGGAGATACTGTTCCACCGCCGCCCGGATTTCCGCGCCGCCTTCCCGCAGGCCGCTGCTGCCGATTGCCGCGGAGCAGGACGGGCAGCTGGCAGAGCTGGTCAGCGCCGCAGACTTCGCCAGCATCGACGAGCTGCAGCAACTGATGGCAGTGGTCGCCCAGCGGTTGCCGGGCGCCGCCGGTTCGGCCTGAGGGCGGCGTTCAGGCGTGTTCGTGGGCGGGCACGCTGGGCGCATGCTTCCATTTCTCTCCCCGGCCTTGGGCTGCCGCATATTGTGTGCCGGCAAAGGCCCAATTGGGCAGCGCGTCGAACCAGGCTTCCAGAAAACCCTTCCGGTCTTCCTGATGATCCAGATAATAGGCATGTTCCCACACATCGCAGACAATCAGCGGGGTGGACGCGGTTTCGCCGCGCCAGTCTTCGGCATCATGGCTGACCGTGACAGCTAGGCCACCGGCGGCATCGGACACCAGCCACACCCAGCCTGATCCGAACTGTGCCACGCCGGCGGTCACGAATTCCGCTTTCAGTTCCACCATTCCGCCCATCTGGGCCGTGATCGCCGCCGCAAGATCGCCGGTGGGCTGTGCCGGCGTGTCGGTCATAGCGTCCCAGAAAAAACTGTGATTGCGGGCCTGGGCGGCATTGTTGAACAGCACACGGTTGCGGGATTTTCCGGCGGCAGCAATCACGGCCTCCAGCGTATCGGGCACGATTTCCACGGTCTCCAGCAGTGCGTTCAGCGCCTTCACATAGCCGCCATGATGCTTCTCGTGATGATGGTGCAGTGTGCGTGCCGAGATCACCGGGGCAAGTGCATCATGGGCATAGGGCAACGGGGGCAACAAGAACATGGGTTTCAACTCCGGCGTTCGCCGCAAACAGGGCGGGCGCAAACAAGGGGGAATACCAACGCTATGCACTGCCCACCGATTGCGGCAGCGCCGGAATCCACGCAGGGTCAGAGGGCGTTACCGAAGAAACCCCTGCACCACGGCCACTTGCCGATCGGTGGGCCATATCGCGTCCACACGCGTGGCAGGCTCATCTGTGGTGGGCTCTTCCAGGATGGCAAACTGGCTCAGCGTCAGGCTGGCGGGCCAGAAGTGGCCGGCGCGGGCCAGCGCGCGGGTGGTGGCCAGTTCCAGCGTGATGTGGATCAGCACATAGCATACAGCGGGGTGGGCGGCGTAGAGCGTGTCGCGATAGGCGCGCTTGAGGGCCGATGCGCTGATGACGCCCCCGGCATCGCCCCAGGCCGCCAGCTGCGCCGCGCACGCTGCCAGCCATGGCGCGCGGTCTTCATCGGTAAGCGGTTCGCCGGCGGCCATCTTCGCCTTGTTGCCCTCAGGGTGCAGATCATCGCCGTCGCGGAAATTGATACCCAACGCCTGTGCCAGCGCGGCGGCCAGCGTGGTCTTGCCGCAACCGGCAACACCGCCAACGACAATGAGCGGCCTCACGGCTGATCCGGTTCGGCGTTCGGCACCAGTTCGGCGGCCATCGCGCTCAGCAGTTGCTGGCGCTGGCGCCGGGCCGCTCGGTTCATCTGGATGCTGTAAAGACCCTTGATGAAGGCGCGATCCCAGTTGGTCAGGCCAGTGGTGGTGCTGCCCGGTTGAAACAGGGAGAGCACGCTGGGCACGCCCGGATCGCCCAACGGCATCCGCATTGGCGCGATCATCACCAGCGCGACATAATCGGCCAGTGCATCCAGCGACACGCCAGTCGCCAGGTTCACGTCTACCACAGCTATACCGGCCTGCGCCCATACCGACAGGTTGGTATCCACTAAGCTGCTGTTCCAGCTGTTCGTGCCGACTGCGTTTGGGCCGGCCGGCAGCACATTGCCCAGCTGCGTTGCGTTCGACGAGGCACTGGCTAACGCCCCTGTGTCGGCAGTGCCAAGCCCGCCCGCAGCACCTGCCGGCCCCAGCAAATGCCACCAGCGCACCGGCAGGGTCTGGCTGTCGAGTGCCGCATAGAGCCGGGGATGATAGATTGGCAGCGAGAGCCGCTTGCGGGCGCGCACCTTGGTGACGAGGCCGCGCGCATCATCAGTGAAGGCCACGATCAGGTTGGCCCGCCGGCAGGATGGCTTGGTCTCCAAGCCGGCCAACGACACGACGGCGGCGATTCGCTGCCGCACCAGTGTTGCCACGCTGCGATCCGGAATGCCGATCACACGAATGCAGATTGGACCATGCCAACGGCTGTACTGGTCAAATTCGGGATTGGGTGCCAGGCCGGCTTTCACGAAAGACTTTGCCTTTTCCCGTGCTGCCTGGGGTGTCAGCCGCTCGGTCTCCACCGTGATCTGCGGGTCCGCGCCGCGTGCGGGCGCGGTGAAACCGAGTACGCAGGCCAGCAAGACGAAGGGACGAATGCACAACATTACAGTCATTTAATATCATTTGGTTGAAGCGCTTGCAATCTCTTGCGGCTTCCGTCATACGCGCCGCTTCGCCGTGCGGGGCTTGCCCCGTGTGGTGATGGACGCCAGCCGGAGGGGCGTGGGCATTGGGCCCCGTCAACGATCGGCACGAGGAGAGAGAAATGCCGTTTTACGAGCATGTCTTCCTGGCGCGTCAGGACCTGACCACTGCGCAGGTTGAGACGCTGACGGAAGGCTTCACCAAGGTTCTGGCCGAAGGCAAGGGCCAGGTTGCGAACAGCGAATATTGGGGCCTGCGCACACTGGCCTATCGCATCGCCAAGAACCGCAAGGCCCATTATGTTATGCTCAACATCGACGCCCCGGCTGCTGCCGTGGCTGAAATGGAGCGCCAGGTTGGCCTGAACGAAGACATCATCCGTTCCATGACCATCCGTGTTGACGCCCTGTCGGCCGAACCGTCGGCGATGACCCGCCGTGGCGGTGATCGCGAAGGTGGCCGTGAAGGCCGCGAAGGCGGTCGTGAAGGCCGCGAAGGCCGTGGTGACCGCGACGGTGGTCCGCGCGGTGAACGCCCGCGCCGCGAACCGCGCGCTTAAGGGAGGGATCAGATGGGACGTCCGTTTTTCCGCCGCCGCAAGTCGTGCCCCTTCGCGGGTCCGAATGCCCCCGCCATTGATTATAAGGACGTGCGCCTGTTGCAGGGCTTCGTTTCTGAACGTGGCAAGATTGTACCGGCGCGCATCACCGCCGTGTCCGCCAAGAAGCAGCGCGAGTTGGCCAAGGCCATCAAGCGCGCCCGCCACCTGGGCCTGCTGCCCTACTTGGTGAAGTGAGGAGCAACGCACATGCATGTCATCCTGCTTGAACGCGTTGAAAAGCTTGGCACCATTGGCGATGTCGTCAATGTGAAGCCGGGCTTTGCCCGCAACTTCCTGCTGCCGCGCGGCAAGGCGCTGCGCGCGACTGAAGCCAACAAGGCCCGGTTTGAAACCGATCGTGCCCGCATCGAAGCCGACAACGCGAAGCGTCGCGATATCGCCCGCTCGGAATCGCGCGAGATCGAAGGCGCCAGCGTGGTGATGATCCGCGCTGCGTCGGGCACCGGCCAGCTTTACGGTTCGGTCGCCGCCCGCGATCTGGCCGAAGCGCTCACCAACGGTGGTCACAAGGCGAACAAGAGCCAGATCGTGCTCGACAAGCCGATCAAGACCCTGGGCGTGCACGAGGTGAAGGTCGCTCTGCACCCGGAAGTGGTCGTGATGGTCAAGGTGAACATCGCCCGTTCGGCGGAAGAAGCCGAACTGCAGGCCAAGGGTGTGGACATCGCCGCTACTGCCGAGCGCGAGGAAACGGGCTTCACCGAAGCCTTTGATCCGAACGCCGAACCTGGCACACTGCCGATGGACGAAGAGCCGGCCGAAGAAGCCTGATCGTCCTGATGCACTGGAAAACGGGGTCGCGACTGTGAGGTTGCGGCCCCTTTTTCTTGCCCGCATGCCCGCTTGCGCCTATGGAAACCGCCCATGACTGACACGCCTGAAACCGCCCCGGAAACGCCGGCTGAAGCGCCCATCACCGACAGCCCGCCGGATCGCCTGAGCGTGAACCCGCGCAGCGAGTTTCATGATTGGGATCTGCTGCGCCGCGGCGTTGGCATCCGATATAACGGTGTCGAGCGGACGAACGTCGAGGAATATTGCATCTCCGAAGGCTGGATCCGCGTTGCCGCTGGCAAGAGCCTGGATCGCAAGGGCAACCCGCTTACCATCAAGCTGTCGGGCACGGTCGAGGCCTGGTACAAGAGCTGAGCTTGCACGGCAGCGCCAATGCCCTGACAAGTAGTCATGGCCGATCTGTTTGTCGCTGATGATCCCGTGACGCCGGCCGGCGCACCGCTGGCCGAACAGCTGCGTCCGCGCACCCTTGCCGAAGTGGTGGGGCAGGGTCATCTCACCGGCCCCGATGGTGCCATCACCCGCATGGTGGCCGCCGGCAGCCTTTCCAGCCTGATCTTCTGGGGCCCGCCCGGCACTGGCAAGACCACCATCGCCCGCCTGCTCGCCGCGGCCTGTGGCATGCGCTTTGTCGCCATTTCCGCCGTGTTTGCGGGCGTGGCCGATTTGAAGAAACTGTTTGCCGAAGCGCGCGAAGCGGCGCGTGCGGGCCAGCGCACCTTGCTGTTCGTGGATGAAATCCACCGCTTCAACCGCGCCCAGCAGGATGGTTTCCTCGGGCCAATGGAGGATGGCACCATCACGTTGGTGGGCGCCACCACGGAGAATCCCAGTTTCGAGCTGAACGCCGCCATCCTCTCCCGCGCCCGCGTGCTGATCGTGCGGCGGCTGGATGAGGCGGCGCTGGCCGATCTGCTGGCCCGGGCTGAAGCCCATGTGGGTGGTATGCTGTCGGTGACGGACGACGCCCGCGCCGCGCTGATTGCGTCTGCCGATGGCGATGGCCGTTTCCTGATCGGCCAGGCCGAAAGCCTGTTTGCCTTGGGTGCTGTGGAGCGGATGGGGCCGGCCGATCTGGCGGCGTTTCTGCACCGCCGCATGCCGGTGTATGACAAGGATCGCGAGGGCCATTACGGCCTGATTTCGGCGCTTCACAAATCGTTGCGCGGTTCTGATCCCGATGCAGCGCTCTACTGGCTGGCGCGGATGCTGGTGGCGGGCGAAGAGCCGCTCTACCTGCTGCGCCGGCTGGTGCGCTTTGCCAGCGAGGATATCGGCCTCGCCGACAGCAATGCGCTGCGGGTGTGCCTTGATGCCAAGGACGCCTATGATTTCCTGGGTTCACCCGAAGGCGAACTGGCGATCGTTCACGCCTGCCTCTATCTCGCCACCGCGCCCAAGTCCAACGCCGCCTATATGGCCGAAAAGGCAGCGAAAAAACTGGCGGCTAGCACCGGTTCGCTCACACCGCCGGCACACATCCTCAACGCCCCGACAAAGCTGATGAAGGAACTGGGTTACGGCCAGGGCTATGCCTATGACCATGACGCGCCGGACGGCTTTTCGGGGCAGGATTACTGGCCCGACGGCATGGCTGCGCAAACCCTCTACACCCCGTCCCCGCGCGGCACCGAAGCCCGTATTGCCGAGCGCCTGACCGAATGGGCGCGGCGGCGGGCAGCCTTGCGCCAGACATGAGGTTCAGCCGCTTCGTTGGCATCGACTGGTCGGGGGCGAAGGGGGTGCGGCACCCTTCGGTGCAGGTGGCGCTGTGCGAGGCAGGCGATGGGGCGCCCGAACTGGTGTTGCCGCCATCCGGCGTGTGGTCTCGCGCTGGTGTGCTGGACTGGTTGGGCAGGCTGTCAGGCAGTGTACTGGTAGGCATGGATGCCGGCTTCGGCTTTGCCGCGGTGCCGCCGTTCGACCAGCCCGCGCGCGACCTGTGGGCCGAGGTGGAGGCGGTGTGCGCGGCCGAGGCTGATTTGGGCGGACATGGCTTCATCCAGCATCGGCGCGACACCTTCTGGCTGGGTGCTGCTGATGGCCCGCGCCACCTGCGTGCGCACCTGAGGGTGACGGAGCAGGTCTACAAGATGAGCGGGCTGGGCGTACCGACGTCGAATTTCGTACTGCTGGGTGCATCACAGGTGGGCAAGGCGACGCTCACCGCGATGCGGTTGCTGCACCATTTGCAATGGCCGGTGTGGCCGTTTGATCCGCTCACCGATCGCGGCCCGGTGATATTAGAAATCTACGCTCAGGCCTTTGCCCGGCTGGGCGGCTTTCGCGGGAAATTGCGCGATGTAGAAGGACTCAACACTGCGTTGGCCCGCCATGGCAGCCGGCCCATGCCCGCTGCCTTCCCGGCGACATTTCCCGATCATGTTGGCGATGCGCTGATCACCGCCGCCGGCCTGCGCGCCATTGCCGATCAGCCGCACTGGTGGCAGCCGGCGGGGCTCACCGCTGCCATCGCCACCACGGAGGGCTGGACGTTCGGCGTTGCTTAATGCTGCAGCGGCGGGATGGGAGATATGGGCCCGGCTACGAAGGCCAGCAGTTCCGCTTCGCTGGCGCCGGCTTCGAAGCGGGCAAGCAGCGCATCGGGATCAAACGATACGCCCACCGGATTGGCGGCAAATTCAGGCCCGCGGATATAGTGTGATGCTTCACCATCTGGCAGGGCTTCAACCTGAAATTCCAGGCGGTTGCCATCGGGATCGTCGTAATAGAGCGACAGGGTGAGGCCGTGGTGCACCGGCCACACCGGCTCCACTCCGGCCTGCTTCAGCCGGCGATACAGCGTCAGCAACGCCGCTGCGCTGGGCAATGTATAGGCGATGTGGTTCACGCCCACCGCGCCGCGATGCCCCGGCCCGCCGGGTGCCACCAGTTCGAGATTGAGCACGGCGAAACGGTGATGCTCGTCGTCAAAGCTGAGAAAAGCCATCGCCGGGTTCTGGTGCACCACCTTGGCGCCGAACACCTGATCATACCAGGCCAGCATCGCGTCGAACTGGCGTGTCTGGAACACGACATGAGCCAGTTGCGGTTGTGCAGTCATGACGAATCCTCCCGATTATGGCGGCGATGCTGCGCCGCAGGGGCGCGATTGGCAATATCGGCGCAATCCCGCTAAGGGGATGGCGATGAACCCCGCCATGCCCCATCTGCTACTGGTCGCTCTTGGCGGCGGGCTTGGCACGGTGCTGCGCTATGGCGTTGGGCGCTGGGCGATTGCCGTGCTGGGGCCGGGCTTTCCGTTCGGCACCTTCGCCGTCAACATCATCGGGGGATTCCTGATGGGGCTGCTGGCTGGTTGGTTGGCGCGCATGAGTAGCGGAGCCGAAGAGCTGCGCCTGTTGCTGGGCGTTGGCGTACTTGGCGGCTTCACCACCTTCTCGGCGTTCAGCTTGGAAATCTACAACATGATCACCCGCGCCGAAATCGCGCTGGCGGCGGCCTATGCGGTGTCCAGTATGGCTGGCTCTGTGCTGGCCGTGCTGGCCGGCGTGTGGCTGATGCGAGGAATGAACTGATGCCTACCGCCACCATCGAAGAGGATGACGACGGCATCCGCCTGGACCGCTGGTTCCAGCGCCACACGAAAGACATCAGCTTCAACATTGTCTCGCGCTGGTCGAAATCGGGCGCGGTGCGGTTGGATGGCGCCAAGGCCGGTCCGGGCGATCGGGTGAGTGCCGGGCAGGGCCTGACCTGGCCAGAGGAATTGCCGGTGCCGGCGGCTACCCGCCCCACCGAAAAGCCGCGTGAACCGCTGAGCGAAGCGCAGATCGATTACATGCGGGGTATGGTTCTACACATGGATGCCCATGCCATCGTGATCAACAAGCCGCCGGGTCTGGCGACACAGGGCGGCACCAAGCAGCCGACCAGCGTGGATGCCATGCTGGACGCGCTGCAGTTTGATGCGCCGACGCGGCCGCGGCTTGTGCACCGGCTGGACAAGGACACATCCGGTGTCCTCCTGCTGGCGCGCAGTGCCAAGGCAGCGGCCTTCTTCAGCAAGGAATTTGCCGGGCGGGAGGCGCAGAAGAGCTATTGGGCGATCACCGTGGGCGTGCCCAAGATCGCCGCTGGCACCATTGATGCGCCGATCGGCAAGCAGCCCGGCACCGGCGGTGAAAAGATGCAGGTGGATACGGAAGCGGGTTTGAAGGCGAAAACCCGCTATCGCGTAATCGAGCGCGCGGCCGGCCGAGCGGCGTGGGTGGAGTTCCTGCCGTTGACGGGTCGCACCCACCAGATCCGCGTTCACGCCGCCGCCATTGGCCACAGCCTGGTGGGCGATGGCAAATATGGCGGTAAGGAGAGCTATCTCACCGGCGGGATCAGCCGGAAACTGCACCTGCACAGCCGCCGGCTGCAGATCGCTCTGCCCGATGGCGGTACGCTGGATGTGAAGGCCGAACTGCCGCCGCACATGGCTGAAAGCTGGCAGATGTTGGGCTTTGATCTGAAGCTGGGTGATATCGAAATCGTCGAACCGCCGCCGCCGCCACTGAAGAAGCGTCGTCTTTCCAGCGCCACCAGCGGCAACCGCCGGGGCGAGCGCCGATCTCGCGGGGCGACAGAGGAACCCAAGCGGCCGCCGCGCAAGAAGTGAACAGGGCCGGGCTGCGCTACTTGATCCGAGCAGGTGGAACCAGACGGCCTCGACTCCCGGCAACTTCGCTTTAGCATGGCAGCACCACCAAGGGGGGATTGCCATGCGCGGACATCGTGCCGGATTGATCATCGCGGCCTGGTTGGCGATTGCTGCCGGGCCTGCCCGCGCTGATGCGGTAGCCGAAGCAATCGCCTGCATCGAGGGGCCGCAAACCCCGGACCGGCAAGGCGCGGACGGGTTGACTATCGCCCAGATGCTGGTGCGCGCCGGGGTGCCTGGCATCAGCATCGCCGTGATCAAGGACTTCAAGATCGCGTGGACCCGGCATTATGGCATCAGCGACGTGGCAACCGGCACACCGGTGACCGATGAGACGCTGTTCCAGGCCGCTTCGATGAGCAAACCGGTCGCCGCCATGTTGTCGTTGAAGGCGGTGCAGGCCGGCAGGTTCGGGCTGGATCAGGATGTGAACAGCATCCTGAAAAGCTGGAAACTGCCGGGGACGGGCCCGGTGCCGGTGACGCCGCGCATGTTGATGAGCCACACATCCGGTACCGGCGATGGCTTTGGCTTTCCGGGTTATGAACCTGATGCGCCCTTGCCGACGCAGGTGGAAATACTAGACGGAAAGAAGCCGTCCAACCGTGGCCCGGTGCGGCTGGTGCGGCCACCGCTGCGGGCGTCGCAGTATTCCGGTGGCGCGGTGCAGATCCAGCAATTGGCGTTGACCGATGCCGTGGGCGTGCCCTTTGCCCGGTTGGCGCAGGATTGGCTGCTTGGCCCGCTGAACATGCGCCACTCCAGCTTCGAACAGCCGTTGCCGCCGGACTGGCAGGCCAGGACAGCGCGCGGCCACGAGAGCGGCAAGGCGCTGGGCACGGCCCGCTGGCATGTCTATCCCGAGCAGGCGGCTGCCGGCCTGTGGACCACGGCGGCGGACTATGCCCTGTTCATGATCGACGTGCAGAAGACGCTCACCGGCCAATCCCAGGTCGTGCTCGACAAGGCGACGATGCAGAACATGGTCACGCCGGTCGGGGTCGGGCCCTATGCGGTCGGCTTCTCCGTCGAACAGAAGGGGCAAGGCTGGTATTTTCGCCACAGCGGCGCCAACTGGGGCTTCCGCAGCAGCGCCGTCGGCCACGTCGCCAAGGGCTATGGCGTGGTGATCATGACGAACAGTGACGGCGGCGGCGAAGTTGCCAACGAGATTATCGAGCGGGTGGCGGCTGCCTATGGCTGGGACACGCTGGACAAGCCGGTGTTGCGTCGCTGAGCCGACTGGTGATGAAGGCGCCTTGTTCAGTGTTGCGGCCGTTTGGCACAGATATCTGGCTGGCAGACGGTGCTGAGGTGGACGTTGCAGGATTCCGCTATCCAAAGCGGGCGGCCATCATTCGCCTGAGTGGCGGCGAGCTGCTGGTCTGGTCGCCGATAGCGCTGACGCCGGCCTTGCGTGCCAGCATTGATGCACTTGGCGAGGTTCGCCAACTGGTAGCGCCGAACAGCCTTCACCACCTGTTTCTTGGCCAGTGGCGAGATGCCTATCCGATAGCAAAGCTCCACGCCCCGCCGGGCCTGCGCAGGAAGCGGCAGGACATCGCCTTCGATGGCGATCTGGACGACGGTGCCGTCGCGCAGTGGGCAGGCGATCTCGATCAGGTCGTGATCCGAGGCAATCTGATTACAACCGAAGTCGTGTTCTTTCATGTCGCCAGCCGTACGGTGCTGTTCGCTGATCTGATCCAGCAATTCGCCCCGGGATCGCTGTCCGGCTGGCGGGCGTTGGTGGCCCGGCTTGATCTGATGATGGAATCCGAACCGCAGGTGCCGCGCAAGTTTCGTACCGCTTTCATCAATCGGGTGCAGGCGCGCGCTGCGATCCAGCAGGTCCTGGCCTGGCCTGCCGAGCAGGTGGTTATGGCCCACGCCCCGCCTGTGCTTGGCGACGGGCAAGCCTTTGTCGCGCGCGCCTTTGGGTGGCTGTAGGACGGGTTCAGGCAAAGTGGCTACAGACAAGGCGACGAAAAAGGGCCGCGCTTCGGGTGAAGCGCGGCCCCTTTCGTTTTGGCCAACTTGGCGGCTGACTTAGTCGTCGTTGCCGGTCAGGAAGCTCGGCAGGCCGCCAGCATCACCCTTGTCGCCGTCACGGTCAGCGCGCGGCGCGCGGTCGTCGCGGTCGCGGCGGGGACCACGATCCCCACCACCATCGCGACGCGGGCCACGGTCGCCATCACGGCGCGGGCCGCGATCGCGGTCGCCGTCACGGCGCGGACCACGGTCGCCGCGCGGCGGTCGATCGTCGCCACCTTCACGCGGCGGGCGCGTATCGGGCAGTTCTTCGCCGCTCTCCTGATCAACCAAGCGCATCGACAGGCGCACCTTGCCGCGATCGTCGACGCCCAGCACTTTGACCTTGACCTGCTGGCCTTCGCTCAGCACGTCGCGGACGTTGGCCACACGCTCGTTCATGATTTCCGAGATGTGCACCAGGCCATCGCGGGCGCCCATGAAGTTCACGAACGCACCGAAATCGGCCATGTTGACGACCTTGCCGGTGTAGATCTTGCCAACTTCCGGTTCGGCAACGATGCCGATGATCCAGTTGCGGGCGGCTTCGATCTGGGCCGGATCGGAACTGCTGATCTTCACGGTGCCATCGTCTTCGATGTCGACCTTTGCGCCGGTGGTGGCGACGATCTCGCGGATGACCTTGCCGCCGGTGCCGATGATGTCGCGGATCTTGTCTTTCGGCACGCTCATCGATTCGATGCGCGGGGCGTGGGCCGACAGACCTTCACGGGTGCTGTCCAGCGCCTTGGCCATTTCGCCGAGGATGTGCGCACGGCCCTCCTTGGCCTGGGCCAGGGCAACGCGCATGATTTCTTCGGTGATGCCGGCGACCTTGATGTCCATCTGTAGCGACGTGACGCCATCGGACGTGCCGGCCACCTTGAAGTCCATGTCACCCAGGTGATCTTCATCACCCAGGATGTCGCTGATCACGGCAAAATCCTTGCCTTCAAGGATCAGGCCCATGGCGATACCGGCGCACGGGCGCTTCAGCGGCACACCGGCATCCATCAGAGCCAGCGAACCACCGCAGACAGTCGCCATCGACGACGAGCCGTTGGACTCGGTGATGTCGGACAGCACGCGGATCGTGTAAGGGAACTCTTCCTTCGCCGGCAGCAGCGGGTGCAGGGCGCGCCATGCCAGCTTGCCGTGACCGATTTCGCGGCGTCCCGGCGCGCCGAAACGGCCGACTTCACCCACCGAATAGGGGGGGAAGTTGTAGTGCAGCATGAAGCGTTCATAGCGCAGGCCATCCAGGCCATCGATCATCTGTTCCGCATCGGCGGTGCCGAGCGTGGTGGTGACGATTGACTGGGTTTCGCCGCGGGTGAACAGCGCCGAACCATGGGTGCGCGGCAGGAAGCCCACCATCGCTTCGATCGGGCGCACCGTCTTCGTATCGCGGCCATCGATGCGGCGGCCTTCCTTCAGGATGGCACCGCGAACGATGTCGGCTTCAAGCTTCTTGAACAGCTTGATGGCCTTCATCTGCTCCTGCGGAGTGCCATCGGCGAACACGGCCTTGGCCTTGTTCTTGGCTTCGGCCAGCGCCGATTGGCGGGCCGACTTGCCCGACAGGCGATAGGCGGCGTCGATGTCCTTGCCGATGGCCGTTTTGAGGGTCGCCAGCATCGCCTTATCGTCGGTGATGGCCAGATCCCACGGATCCTTGGCGGCCTTTTCGGCGAGACGGATGATGGCATCGATCACCGGCTGGATGGAGCGGTGGGCGAACATCACGCCGTTCAGCATTTCTTCTTCCGAAAGCTCCTTGGCTTCGGATTCGACCATCATCACGGCATCGCTGGTACCGGCGACGACGAGATCGAGCGCGCCTTCCTTGACCTGCGCCTTGGTCGGGTTGAGCACATATTCGCCGTCGATATAGCCAACGCGCGCACCGGCGATCGGGCCCATGAAGGGCACGCCCGACAGGGTGAGGGCGGCAGAGGCCGCGATCAGTGCCAGGATGTCGCCTTCGGCTTCGCCGTCATAGCTCAGCACATGAGCAATCACGTTGATTTCGTTGTAGAAACCTTCCGGGAATAGCGGGCGGATCGGGCGATCGATCAGGCGGCTGGTGAGCGTTTCATGCTCGGTGGCGCCGCGCTCACGCTTGAAAAAGCCGCCGGGGATGCGGCCAGCAGCGGAGTATTTTTCTTGATAGTGGACGGTGAGCGGGAAGAAGTCCTGGCCCTCCTTCACACTCTTGGCGGCGGTGACGGCGCAAAGGACGACGGTTTCGCCCAGGGTGGCCAGCACGGCGGCATCGGCCTGACGGGCAATGCGGCCGGTTTCCAGGGTCAGCGTGCGGCCGCCCCAGTTCAGTTCTTCTTTATGGATGGTAAACATGGTCTTCTTTCCTGGGCGTCGCGGCCCTATTGCCGAACGCCTCTTGCGGTGTGCCGCCCTTCGTGGCGACGGCTGCACCCGGCGCGCTCATTCGCGGCGGGGCAGATAAACGAACGGCCCCGCTGAGGGGGCCGTTCGATAACTGGCTGGGCTTACTTGCGCAGGCCCAATTTGGTGATCAGCGCAGTATAGCGCGCTGCATCCTTCTTCTTAAGATAATCCAGCAGCGAACGGCGCTTGTTCACCAGAACCAGCAGGCCACGACGGCTGTGATTATCCTTGGCGTGGGTCTTGAAATGCTCGGTCAGGTTGGCAATGCGCTCCGATAGGATGGCGACCTGGACTTCCGGCGAACCGGTGTCGTTGGCAGCGCGGGCATTGCCGCTGATGATTTCGGCTTTCTTTTCGGCGGTCACCGACATCGTGTTACTCCTTCAATCGAGGTTGAACCCGCGCAGCACCCGCACCTCGCCCGATTGGGCTTCGACAAGCGCCACGGGAACAGAGCCGAGGCTTGCGAAATGGGTGCCGTTGCTGGCTGGGTGCCCGAAAAGCCTGCGCCCTTGTTGGAGCGCCGCCGCCTCGTCGGGCGTGATTGCAAGAGCCGGGATGTCGTCCAGCCCTGCCATCAGCGGCAGAAGTGCCTGTTCTAAAGCGCGCCCCTGCACCAGTTCGGCCAGTTTGTCCAGCGATATCGCCTGTTCGAGGCCAAAAGGCCCCGACCTTGTGCGCCGCAAACTGGTGACATGGCCGACACTGCCGAGCGCGAGGGCGATGTCCCGCGCGAGGCTCCGGACGTAGGTGCCCTTGGAGACGAGGGTGGAAAAGGTGGCGCTGTCTTGTGTGCTGCTGATCAACTCCAGCGTGTGCACCGTAAGGTGGCGGGTTGCCAGCACCACCTCTTCCCCGGCGCGAGCCAGCGCATAGGCGCGCTTGCCGTCCACCTTCAGCGCCGAATAGGCCGGCGGCACCTGATCGATGGGGCCGGTGAAGCGCGGCAGGACGGCAGCAATGGCGTCGGCCGTGGGGCGCGCTTCGCTGGTTGCCACTACTTCACCTTCAGCGTCGAGCGTGCTGGTCTGCGTGCCGAATTGCACCGTGAAGTCATAGCCCTTGGCCGCATCGAGCATGCGGCCAGCCAGCTTTGTGGCTTCGCCCAACGCAATCGGCAGCACCCCGGTTGCGAGCGGATCGAGCGTACCGCCGTGGCCGATACGCGGAATGGGCAGGCCATGCGTGCGCAGGATGCGCTTCACAGCGGCAACGCCCTGTGCGCTGGACAGCGCCAGCGGCTTGTCGAGGACGATCCAGCCGTTGATTGCGGCCGGCTCAGTCGTCGCTGTCATTATCATCCATGGAATCGGCCAGGCTCTTCCACGGACGCGGAGCTGTGGTGGGAAGTGGCGGTAGGTCGCGCGCGATTTCGGGACGCCGCAGCACTTCATCGATGCGGGCCCCGGCGTCGTAACTGTCGTCGCGCCTGAAGCTGAGATCGGGCGTGTATTTCGTCGCCAGCCGCTTGGCCACTTCGCCGCGCAGCCAGCCGCGATGCTGGCCCAGCGCCTTCACCACGGCGTCGTCGTCACCGTTGGATGCCTTCACGAAAACGGTGGCCTGCCGCAGATCGGGCGTGACGCGCACTTCCGACACCGAAATGATGGTGCGGTTGATGATCTCGTCGCGCAGATCGCCGCGCGCGATGATCTCGGCCAACGCGTGGCGCACCTGCTCACCGATGCGCTGCAGGCGGATCGGACGGCCTTGCGCGTCGGGTGTGGAACGGACCATGACGATACTCCTCCCGGTTAAGGGTGGGCCCAATCGAGGGCGGCAGTGGCGGGGGCAGGGCGGGCCTGCCCCCAAGGCGCAACCGTTAAAGATTGCGTTCCTTCATTTCCACTTCGTAGGTTTCGATAATGTCTCCGGCTTTCACGTCCGACGAATCCGCCAGCGTGATACCGCATTCTAGGCCCACCTTCACCTCGGCCACATCCTCCTTGAAGCGACGCAGCGAGGCGATGGAGCCGGTGTAAATGATGACATCGTCGCGCATGACGCGGGCACGCAGGGCCTTCTTGATATAGCCTTCGGTGACCCGCAGACCGGCGGCCTTCCCGATCTTGCCGGCTTGGAAGACTTCCAGCACCTGGGCGCGGCCCACAACGGTTTCGAACGCTTCCGGGCCCAACTGGCCTGCCATGCCTGCCTTCACGTCGTCGATCAGATCATAGATGACGTCGTAATATTTCAGCGCCACGCCATCGCGCTGGGCGATTTCGCGGGCCTTGGCATTGGCACGAACGTTGAAGCCGATCACCGGTGCTCCGCTGGCCTTGGCCAGAGTCACGTCGCTTTCGGTGATGCCGCCGGTGCTGGCCAGCAGCACCTTGGCGCGGATCAGATCATTGCCAACCTTGGACACCGCGCCGGCAATGGCTTCGGCCGACCCTTGGGTATCGGCCTTGATGACCAGCGGGAATTCCTGAACCTTTTTGGCGCGCAGCACCGAGAACATGTCTTCTAGGTTGGCCGGGCCGTTGCCGGCGGTGCGGGCGGCGGTGGCAACGCCGGCACGATATTCGGCGACTTCACGGGCGCGGGCTTCATTCTCCACCACGGTCACGATGTCACCGGCCTGCGGCACGCCGCCCAGGCCCAGCACTTCGACCGCGGTCGACGGGCCAGCTTCCTTCACCGTTTCGCCCTTGTCGTCCACCATGGCGCGCACGCGGCCCCATTCCTGGCCCATCACGAAGATGTCGCCACGTTTCAGAGTGCCGCGACGGACCAGCACAGTAGCAAGCGGGCCCTTGCCCTTGTCGAGCTTGGCTTCGATCACGGTGCCTTCGGCTGGGCGATCCGGGTTAGCCTTCAGTTCGGAAACTTCAGCGAGCAGCAGGATCTTTTCCAGCAGATCATCCAGACCAGTCTTCTTGATGGCGGAGATTTCCACGTCCATCACGTCGCCGCCCATTTCTTCCACCTGCACGTCTTGCTGCAGCAGGGCGGTGCGGATGCGGGCGGCATCAGCGCCGGGCTTATCCATCTTGTTGATGGCCACGATCATCGGCACGCCGGCCGCCTTGGTGTGCTGAATGGCTTCGATGGTTTGCGGCATGATGCCGTCGTCCCACGCCACCACCAGCACCACGATATCGGTGATGCTGGCACCACGCGCGCGCATCGAGGTGAAAGCCTCGTGGCCCGGTGTGTCGAGGAAGGTGATCTTCTGCTTGTCCCTGGTGGTCACCTGATAGGCGCCGATGTGCTGGGTGATGCCACCGGCTTCACCCTTCACCACGTTAGTGCCGCGCAGCGCGTCCAGCAGGCTGGTCTTGCCATGATCGACATGGCCCATGATGGTGACGACCGGCGGACGCAGCGACAGATCCTCGTCGATGTCGACTTCGCCGACCATGCCTTTTTCGACGTCGCTTTCGGAAACGCGGATGATGTTGTGGCCGAATTCGGTCAGCACCACTTCGGCGGTGTCCTGATCGATTTCGTCAACCGCGGCCGATGGCACACCCAGGCGGGCGAGCAGGCGCACGACATTACTGGTGCGTTCGGCCATGCGGTTGGCCAGTTCCTGCACGGTGATCATGTCGGGCACGGTTACATCGCGGACCTGCTTGGCCTGGCTGCCGAGGCGGCCACGTTCCTTCTCGCGGGCCCGGCGCAGCGCGGCAAGGCTGCGCACGCGGGTGTTGCCTTCATCATCCAATGCGCGGGTTACGGTGAGTTTGCCCGATTTGCGGCGATCATCGGCAACTTTGAGCCGCGACGGCTTTGCCGCTTCCGGCTTGCGGCCCGGAATGATGCGCACGCGCATGCTGTCATCGTCGTCGTCGCTGACGTCGGTGGGCAAGACCATGCCGCTGTCGGCTTCCGGTTGCGGATCGGGCCGGGTGGCGAGTTCTTCTTCGCGGTGGCGCTTTTCCTCGATCCGGCGGCGCTCTTCCTCTTCGCGGGCGGCGCGTTCTTGATCTTCGCGGATGCGGACTTCTTCCAGCAAGCGCAGGCGATCTTCTTCAGCCTGGCGCGCATACAGCGCAGCCATTTCGGCCGGCGTCATGCGCGAGCGCTGCGGTGCTGCGGCCTGACCTTGGGCTGGCCGCGCGGGCTGGCCGGGGCGAGCAGTGCCAGCGGCCGGACGAGCGGCCGGGGCTGCCGCTTTGGCTTGCGGGGCGGGCGCCGGATCGACCTTGGTTTCGGGGGCGGGAGCGACCGGTTCGGGCGTCTTGGCTTCAGGCTTGGGTGGCAGCGGCGCGCGCTCCACCGGGCGGAACATCACCGGCGGCGGCATTTGCGGGCGCGGGGCTGGAGGAACCGGGGCCGGTTCGGCCGAAGCGGCAGGCGCGGCAGCAGCCGGCGCTACCGGAGCGGGGGCTGGCGCGGTTGGCCGCGGCGCCGGAGCTGGCGCTGCGGCGGCAGGAGCGGGTGCAGGAGCAGGTGCGGGCGCCGGGGTCGGCTCTGGCGTGGCTTCGCCAGGACGATGCAGCACGCGGGCGCGCTTCACCTCCACCACGACCTGTTTGGAACGGCCGTGGCTGAAGGTCTGCTTGACCTGCCCGACCGCGACGGCCTTGTTCAGACCGAGGGGGGCACGTGTGCCAAGCTTGGGTTTGTTGTCGTCACTCATAGTCCGCCGCCTAATGCCTTTCACCGGTGTC
Organism: Sphingomonas paucimobilis; assembly: GCA_943369475.1. GTDB lineage: Bacteria > Pseudomonadota > Alphaproteobacteria > Sphingomonadales > Sphingomonadaceae > Sandarakinorhabdus > Sandarakinorhabdus paucimobilis_A. Next base: position 37,395 of record CALRNJ020000010.1, read on the forward strand.
GAGGGCAACCTTTGTTGCATCTGCCACCACTTCATTTGCCGTTTCACTTGTGGTTTGCGGGCCACAAAATCCCGTCAGTCGATCCAGATCAGCCAATACGCGGCTGGCAGCGCCCTGATCCAACAGTGCCATATGTACCACATTATCCCGTCCCAGCGCAGCCGACAGCGCCGCGCGCGCGATCGGCACCCTGCGGTGCGGGATGTCCTCACCCAAGGATTCGCCAACAGCGCGAGCCATGCCATCGATCCGGTCGCTGCCATCGGGCCGCGCATCGTCAGCGTGCAGTACCGCAAACACCTTGCCCTTGGCCAGCGCCTCGCGCACCCGGTCCCCGCCCAGAATCAGCGTGCCGGCGCGCTTTTCCAGCCCCAGCCGGCTCAGCAATCGTTGCTGCAGGGCCGTCGTGATCCGGTCAGCGATATCACTGGGTATAGTGAAATTGTTGGCCTTTAACGCCCGCGCCAGCGCACCGTGCAGCCGACCTTTCGCCGCCACTGTATCAAACAGCGCCTTGTCGGCTGTGATCCAGGCGCCGCGGCCGGGCAACCGTTCCGACCAATCGGCCGCAACCCGGCCATCCGGCCCCAGCGCCAGCCGGATCAGGCCGGTACGCGGAGCAGAATTACCCGTCAGGATGCAGCGCCGTTCGGCGCTGTCCCGCAAGGATTCCGGAGATGCCGGATTCAGGCGATCATTGGTTTCCATCCGCCGACGCGTCCTCCCCAAGGGTGGGTTCGTCTGCGAACCAGTGGGCGCGGGCGGCCATGATGATGCGATTGCCATCATCATCCGACAGGCCGAATTCCTTGAGCAGTCCCGAACGGCCGACGAGTTCGTCGGTGGCCAGATCGCCGAGATCGTCAAGCGTCTTGATGCCCTTCTTGCCGAGCACTACCAGCATGGCTTCGGTCAGGCCTTCAATGGCGGCGACATCGTCTTCCACGCCCAGTCCGCGCCGCTCTTCACGGGCAGCGGCATCACGGCGTTCCAGTGCCTCGACAGCGCGGTTCTGCAGTTCGGTGGCCAGATCCTCGTCAAAGCCCTCGATGCTGGCGACTTCGGCTAGATCAACATAAGCTACTTCTTCCAGTTCGGAGAAGCCTTCGGCGACCAGCAGTTGGGCCAAGGTTTCATCGACATCCAACTCATTCTGGAACAGTTCGGACTTTTCGACGAATTCCTTCTGCCGGCGCTCGCTTTCATCGGCTTCGGTCATGATGTCGATCTGCTTGCCGGTCAGCGCACTGGCCAGGCGCACGTTCTGGCCGCGGCGGCCGATGGCTAGGCTGAGCTGATCATCGGGTACCACCACGTCGATGCGGCCTTCTTCTTCATCAAGCACGACCTTGGTGACTTCCGCGGGCTGCAGCGCGTTGACCACGAAAGTGGCGGTATCGGGTGACCAAGGGATGATGTCGATTTTTTCGCCTTGCAGTTCCTGCACAACGGCCTGCACGCGGCTGCCCTTCATGCCGACGCAGGCGCCAACCGGATCGATCGAGCCGTCGCGGCTGATAACGCCGATCTTGGCGCGGCTGCCCGGATCGCGGGCCACGGCCATGATTTCGATTATGCCGTCATAGATTTCCGGCACTTCCTGGGCGAACAGCTTCTTCATGTAATCGCCGTGAGCGCGGGACAGGAAGATCTGCGGACCGCGCGGTTCACGGCGAACAGACAGGATCAGGCTGCGCACGCGGTCGCCGGGCTTAAGCACTTCGCGCGGGATCTGCTGATCGCGGCGGATAACCCCTTCGGCCTTGCCCAGATCCACGACGACATGCCCAAATTCGGCCCGCTTGACGACGCCGGTGATGATCTCGCCCTGGCGGTCCTTGAATTCCTCATATTGGCGCTCACGCTCGGCATCGCGCACCTTCTGCACGATTACCTGCTTTGCGCCCTGAGCGGCGATGCGGCCAAATTCGACCGGCGGCAGCGGATCAACGACAAAACTGCCCTGTTCGGCGGTCTTGTCCTTCTTCAGCGCGTCCTTCAGGCTGATCTGCTTGAAGAAATCCTCCGGTTCTTCCACGACTTCCAGCACGCGCCATAGGCGGGTTTCGCCAGACTTGGGATCGATCTTGGCGCGGATGTCATTCTCGGCCCCGTAACGCGCGCGTGCTGCCCGCTGGATGGCGTCCTCCATCGCCTCGATCACGATAGCGCGATCAATGGACTTTTCGCGGGCAACGGCATCGGCGATGGCCAGCAGTTCGGCGCGGTTGGCAGTGAGGGCAGTTGCGGTGGCCATCTCAGTCCTCCGAATAGTCGGTGTCGGGGGTTTCATTATCATTGTCGGCAGGTGCACTGCTTTCGATGATCTCGTCGGCGCCGGTGGGATCCAGCGGTTTTGATTCGGCAATCAGCCGGTCCGTCAGCACCAGCTTGGCCTGCTTGATATTTGCCAGCGGCAGGCGTAGCGGCGCACCAACCTTCGTGGTCAGCAAGACGACATCGCCGTCGAGCCCCGCAATGGTGCCGGCTGCGCGGGCGCGATCGTCTACCTTTGGTTCCAGCACCATCTTGGCTTCATGGCCGATCCAGCGTGTCCAGTCGGCCGGGCGCGTTAGCGGCCGGTCGATGCCTGGCGACGACACTTCCAGATGATATTCGTTGGCGATGGGGTCAGCCTCGTCAAGCGGCTGATCGAGTGCGCGGGACAGTTTTGCGCACTGGTCGATGGTTAGCTGGCCGGTGACCGGATCTTCTGCCATCACTTGGAGGGTAAGGCTGCCCGGTTGGCCCGACAGCATGACGCGCACCAGATCGAGTCCCATCGCCGCCACCACGGGGGCGATGATGGCCGTCAAGCGAGCATCAAGATCGGTCTGGGCCAAGTTTGTGCAACTCCGGAGGAAAGGACAAAAACACGGCCAAGGGGTTTGGGCGCTGCGCGGCGAGGCGGCGCAGCCTGCAAACCATCAGCCATGCAGGAACGAGCAGCCCTATACGCCAGTTGCTCAGATGCAGCAAGGGGTGTCGCAGCGGGGTTAACAAGAGCGTTCCGGTCGCCTATAAGTTGCCCAACTTCAATTTTCGGGGCAAATTCATATGGCAAATATTCTTGGCAACCTTAGTCAGGCGCTGATCATCGGCCTGCTGCTGCTGGCCGGCATGATCAGCTTTAATCTCTCCGCCGGCGCTGATGGCGCTGCGGTGATCATGGGCACGCTGCGCACCGCCCACGCCTGGGCTGGCGTGCTATGGATCGGCCTGCTCTATTACTTCAATTTCGTGCAGATACCGACGATGCCGAGCGTGCCGGCCGAACTGAAGCCGGGCGTTACCAAGTATATTGCGCCCAAGGCACTGCTGTTCTTCCGTCACAGTGCGCTGCTCACCGTTATCCTCGGCGTTGGCATCGCTGGCCACGCCGGTTATCTTGTACCGGCGCTGACCTTTGGCGAAGGGTTCCGCGTGATTGGCATCGGCATGTGGTTGGGGCTGATCATGGCCTTCAACGTGTGGTTCCTGATCTGGCCGAATCAGAAGATCGCGCTGGGCATCGTTGATGGTGATGCCGATGCGAAGGCGAGGGCCGGCAAGACTGCGATGATCTTCAGCCGCACCAATTTCATCCTGTCGTTCCCCATGCTCTATTGTATGATCGTGCAGGGTAACGGTCTGGGTGCCTGAGCCGGCACGCTTACAGACAACGAACCGGGGCCGGTCCGCCATAGCGAACCGGCCTTTTTCGTTCAGGTCTTGCGTGGACCAGCCGGTAGTCCTGTAACCGGGGCGCAATCGGGGAATTCAGCATAGCTGGCGCGCCGGCCATTGCGGCTGATCCACACGCGCAGCGAGGCAAATTCCGGGCAGGGGCGATATCGCCAGCGGAATTCCCAGCCATCGGCCCACTGTCGACCCTCGCGCGCTGCAAAGGCCGCACGCGGATTGCCCGATTGGCGATGATATTCGGTGGCCAGCCGATCGGCCAGTGTCGAGGCCTGTTGCGGATCAATCGCTGGATCATACAAACTGAGCATGGCAATGCTGCCGGCCACGAATGCGGCGATTATCAGCAGGAGTCGGCAGCGCGTCACTGCCTGTCCTTGTGCATCAAGTTGCAACGCGGCAAAAGAGGGCACCCGGCGGCCGATGTGCCGCAGGCGGCCGGAACACATGCCCGGTCCTGCAATGCCGGCGTTGACAAGATTTGGACCATCCTCTAGTGCCGCGCCTTCGTTCGACGCTGGAAACACCTGATTCTGGCATCTCGTCCTGTTTGAAACTTCTAACTTCAAGGCTCCAACCATGTTCGCAGTGGTGCGCACCGGCGGCAAGCAATACCGGGTCGCAGACGGTGACAAGATCATCGTCGAAAAGATCGAAGGGGAAGCCGGCACTGCCGTGTCCCTTGAAACCCTGATGACCGGCGAAGGCGCCGCGCTCACTATGGGTGGTGCCGTGAAGGCTGAAATCGTCGCCCAGACCAAGGGTGACAAGGTGATCATCTTCAAGAAGAAGCGTCGCCACAATTATCGTCGCCGCAATGGCCACCGTCAGCAGCTGACGGTCATCAAGATCACCTCGGTCGCCTGACCGGTCGCGTTAAAGGGAGCATTCAACCATGGCTCACAAGAAGGCAGGCGGCTCGTCCCGGAACGGCCGCGATTCTGAAAGTAAGCGCCTTGGCGTCAAGCGCTTTGGCGGGCAGGCTGTGAACGCCGGCACCATCATCATCCGTCAGCGTGGTACCCCCACGCATGCCGGCCGCAATGTCGGCATCGGCAAGGATCATACCCTCTATGCGCTGGCCACCGGCACCGTGGAATTCCACACCGGCAAGTTGGGTCGTAAGTACGTGTCGGTCAACCCGGTGGCGGAACCGCTCGCGGCTGAGTAAGCCCGGCTCTTTTTCGCTTGATTTGAAAAAAGGGGAGCTGGGCAACCGGCTCCCTTTTTGTTTGGACTGTCCCCAATGCACTTTCTCGACCAGGCCAAGATTTTCGTTGCCTCCGGTGCCGGGGGTGATGGGGCCGTGTCGTTCCGGCGTGAGAAGTTCGTCGAATATGGCGGCCCCGATGGCGGAGATGGCGGCAAAGGCGGTGATATCATTTTCGAGTGTGTCGATGGCCTCAACACCCTGATCGATTTTCGTTACACTCAGCATTTCAAGGCCAAGCGCGGCGCCCATGGTATGGGCCGAAACCGTACCGGACCAGGCGGCGATGATCTGCTGGTCAAGGTGCCGGTGGGAACGCAGATATTGGCCGATGATGAGGAACGCACACTTATCGTCGACATGACGCGCGTGGGTCAACGCGCCATCCTGTTGAAGGGCGGCGACGGCGGCAAGGGCAATGATCATTACAAAACCAGCACCAACCGCGCACCGCGACAGTTCCAGGCTGGCTTTCCGGGCAAGGAACTGTGGATCTGGTTGCGGCTGAAGCTGCTCGCCGATGTGGGGCTGGTGGGGCAACCAAACGCCGGGAAGTCCAGCCTGATCAACGCCATTTCCAACACAAAGGCCAAGGTTGGTAATTATGCGTTCACTACGCTCAAGCCGCAACTCGGCGTGGTTGCGCATAAGGGTCAGGAACTGGTGATGGCCGATATTCCCGGCCTCATCGCCGGTGCCGCCGATGGCGTTGGCATCGGTGATCGTTTTCTGGGCCACATAGAGCGTTGCCGCGTGTTGCTGCACCTGGTTGACGCCAGCCAACCCGGCCCGGTTGACCAGTGGCGCGTTGTGCGCGAAGAGCTCGCGGCCTATGGCGGCGGCCTTGATGGCAAACCGGAAATCCTTGCCCTGTCCAAGGCCGATCTGGTGACACCGCAGGCGCTTGCCGCCAAGAGGCGCGCGCTGGCGAAGGCGAGCGGGCAGCATGTCTATGTAGTCAGTGCCGCCACCAAGCAGGGCGTCGAACCGGTGCTCGACAAATTGATGGAGATCGCCGGCCGTGCGCAGGCGATGAAGGTGACAGAGGACAAGGCGTGGTCACCGCTCTAGACGCCGTACCGGCCCGCCAGTTCGATCCGGCCAACTGCCCGCGGCTGGTCGTGAAGATCGGATCGTCCTTGCTGGTGGATGAAGCCGGCGCGGTGCGCAGCGAATGGCTGGCCGGCGTGGTTGCCGATATTGCCGAACGCCGTCACCTTGGCCAACAGATCGTCATTGTTTCGTCCGGCGCCATAGCGTTGGGTGCGCGTCGGTTGCGCCTTGAAAAGGGTGGTCGAGCCAGCCTGGAAGACGCGCAGGCTGCTGCTGCTGTGGGGCAGGTGGCGTTGGCTGGTGTGTGGGAAAAGCTGCTCGCTCAACAAAGTCTTACGGCTGCGCAGGTGCTGCTAACGCTGGATGATTTGGAAGACCGGCGGCGTTATCTGAATGTCGCGGCGACTATTGCACGCCTGCTTGATCTGGGCGCCGTGCCGGTGCTTAACGAGAATGACACTGTGGCCACCACCGAGATCCGCTTTGGCGACAATGATCGGCTGGCGGCACGGGCAGCACAGGCCGCTGGCGCGAGCGGAGTGATCCTGCTGTCAGACGTTGATGGCCTTTACACCGCCAACCCCGCCGCGGACCAGAATGCCAAGCGAATCCCAATTGTTAGGGCGCTCACGCCGGAAATCTTGGCGATGGCCACGAGCGAGACTCGGTCGGGGATGGGATCGGGTGGCATGGCGGCGAAATTGCTGGCAGCGCGCATGGCCGGGGCGGCTGGAATCGCGCTCGCTATCTGTGACGGACGGGTGGAGAGGCCCTTGACGCATTTCGTAACTGCTTGCGGTGGAACTCTTTTTCTGCCGCCGCGTACGGCGAAGGGCAAGAAGGCATGGTTGGCCGGCCGGATCATGGTGGCCGGCACGATCAGTATTGATGCCGGTGCCGCCGCCGCCCTGAAGCGCGGAACTTCGCTGTTGGCGGCGGGTGTGGCCCGGCTTGAAGGCAAGTTCCAGCGTGGTGACGTGGTGGCGATTGCCGGGCCGGATGGCGAGGTGCTAGGCCGCGGCCTGGCCGGTTATGACGCCGAAGATGCCTGGAAGATCATGGGGCTGCGTAACGAGGCGCAAGGTGTGGTACTCGGCTATGCGCCGCGCGCAGCCCTTGTTCACGCCGATCATCTGGTGCTGTTATGAGCCTGATCCACGACATGGCCTGCGCGGCGCGGGCGGCCTTGCCGGCCCTGGCCGCAGCACCGACCGGGCAGAAGGCGCTGGCGATTCGCGTAGCAGCGGACAGGATCCGGGCGCGCAGTGGGGAGTTGCTCGCGGCCAATGCAGCCGATGTGGCTGCAGCAAAAGCGGCCGGAATGTCGCCGGCGCTGCTTGATCGGCTGGCGCTGGATGCCGGCCGTGTCACGGCGGTTGCCGGCGGTGTAACGGCTGTGGCCGGTCTTGCTGATCCCGTGGGCTCGGTGATCGCGCGGTGGAGCCAGCCCAATGGCCTGCAGTTCGAACGCGTCCGCGTGCCGCTGGGCGTCATCGGCATCATCTATGAAAGCCGACCGGGCGTGACTGCCGATGCCGCCGCCTTGTGCCTGATGGCCGGCAATGCCTGCCTGCTGCGCGGTGGGTCTGAAGCGGCACAGTCGAACGCCGTGCTGCTTGATTGCATGGCCCACGGCCTGCGCGAAGCGGGCTTGCCGGCCGCGGCGGTGCAGATGGTGCCGGCTGGTGATCGGGCGCTGGTCGGCGAGATGCTCGGCGCGCATGGCCTGATCGATGTGGTCATCCCGCGCGGCGGAAAGGGGCTGGTGGCGCGTGTGCAGCAAGAGGCGCGGGTGCCAGTGCTGGCGCATCTGGATGGTATCAATCATGTTTATGTCGATGCCAGCGCCGATCCCGAGAAGGCCGTTGCGATCGTGATCAACAGCAAGCTGCGGCGCACGGCGGTGTGCGGATCGATGGAGACGCTGCTGATTGATGCGGCGGCGCCTGCAAGCTTGAAGCGCCTGCTGGTTGCGGCGCTGCTGGATGGGCCGTGCGAAGTGCGCGGCGATTCAGCGGTGCAGGCGCTCGATCCGCGCGTGAAGCCGGCCCTGCCGGAAGATTGGGACACCGAATATCTGGATGCCATCGCCAGTGTTGCCGAGGTACAGGGCGTCGATGCCGCCATCGCCCACATCGCTGCCCACGGCAGCCAGCACACCGATTCGATCGTGGCTGAAAATGCCGCCGTGGCCGATCGCTTCCTGGCCCGTGTCGATTCGGCCATCGTGCTGCATAACGCCTCTACCCAGTTCGCCGATGGCGGGGAATTCGGCTTTGGCGCCGAAATCGGCATCGCCACGGGGCGCCTACACGCGCGCGGCCCAGTGGCCTTGGAAGGGTTGACCATCTTCAAGACTATTGTGCGCGGTACGGGGCAGGTGCGGCCCTGATGGCCCGGATCGGCCTTCTGGGCGGCAGCTTCAATCCGGCCCACGGAGCGCACCGCCATATCAGTCTGGTGGCGTTGCGGCAGTTGAAGCTCGACGCTGTCTGGTGGCTTGTCTCTCCGCTCAACCCGTTGAAATCGGAGGTCGGCATGGCGCCCTTGTCCAAGCGGTTAGCGCGGGCCAGGGCCGTCGCCCGCCATCCCCGCATCAAGGTAATGGCTTTGGAAGAGCAGCTCGGCACGCGCTTTTCCGTTGATACGGTGGCGGCCTTGCGGCGGCGCTTTTTGCAGCACCAGTTCGTCTGGATTGGCGGCAGCGACATCGTGGCTGAACTCCACCGTTGGCAGCGCTGGCGGCAGTTTTTGCGAGCCGTGCCGCTCGCCGTGGTGCCACGCCCCGGAAGCTCGCTGCTCGGCGCGCCGGCTCTGGCTTGGGCAGGCAAGGGTGGGTCTGGCTGGTCGCCCACAACGCCTTCACGCTGGACGCAGGCCGCGCTGCCGGCAATAATCAGCTTGCACTCCCGTTTGCGGCCGGAATCGGCTACAGAGATCCGCAGCGCCGATCCCGGCTGGGCCACAGATGCCCGATTTGATGAAAAGGCACGTTCGTTTGACCAAGACTGACCGCGTGGACGAACTCCACGCCATGATCATGAAGAGCCTGGACGATGATCAGGCCGTGGATCCCGTTTCCATCCCTCTGGCCGGCAAGACGAGCATCGCCGATTTCATGGTGATCGCCAGCGGCCGCAGCGGCCGGCAGGTGGCATCGATGGCCATGAAGATCGCCGATCGGATGAAAGCCGATTTCGGTCGCAGTGCCCGCGTCCAGGGCCTTCCGGCCGCCGATTGGGTGCTGATTGATTGTGGGGACATCATCGTTCACCTGTTCCGGCCGGATGTGCGTGCCTTCTATAATCTGGAAAAGATGTGGGGCCTGGATGACGCGCCCAACCCGTCGCCGGCCTACGCGCCGGTCACTGGCCCGTTGACTTCGACACCGCGCTGATCGGTGAAGCTGCACATCATCGCTCGGGGACGCATTGGCCAATCGCCGGAAACTGAGTTGGTGGAGCGTTATGCGCAACGGCTGCGCGGCAGGCTGGTGGTAACGGAAATTGGCGACACGGCGCCGTGGCCGCTGTTCGGAAACCATCTGGGGCTAGGCCGCACCGTGGCGCTGGATGAACGTGGCCGTGATCTGCCCTCCACCGATCTGGCCGCCCTGCTGGCGCGCTGGCGCGATGACGGGGTGCGGGAGGCGCGCTTCCTGATCGGCGCTGCTGATGGCCATGATGCTGCCACGCGGGACAAGGCCGATCTGTTGCTGGGCTTTGGCCGGGCGACCTGGCCGCATATGCTGGTGCGCGCCATGCTGGCCGAGCAACTCTATCGCGCGCTCTCCATCCTTGATGGCCACCCCTATCACCGCGAGTGAGGCAGCGTTAAGCGGCCCGAAAGGTCGGCATTGGGTGTTCAGCGGCCTGAAAGGCCGCAGGGAGTAGCGCTGCGTTGCGCATCTGCTATCCTTGTCTTCTGCCTATGCGTGAGTCTGCTGCCCGATGAGCCTGAACAAGAGTTGGAAGATCGCCCTGCCGCTGGCCGCGTTGGTGCTGGTGCCGGGCTATGCTGCCGTGCAGGCCGCCGCCGAAACTGACACCTACAAGGAACTCGATGCGTTGATGGACGTGTTCGAGCGGGTGCGCGTGACGTACGTGGACAAGGTGGACGATAAGACGCTGATCCGCGGAGCCATCAACGGCATGCTGGCCAGCCTTGACCCGCACTCCGGCTATCTTGATGGCCGCGACTATGCCAATCTCAAGCAATCGACCGACGGCGAATACAGCGGCCTTGGCCTTACGGTCACGTCGGAAGACGGCGCCGTGAAGGTGGTGACCCCAACCGACGACACGCCGGCTGCCAAGGCCGGCATCAAGGCCGGTGATTACGTCACCCACATCGACGACCAACTGATCTATGGCGGCACGCTGAATGAAGCGGTCGACAAGATGCGCGGCCCTGCCGGCACCAAGATCAAGCTCACCATCGTACGCCAGGGTGAGCCCAAGCCGCTGGAATTCACGATCACCCGCGAAGTGGTGGTGATCAGGCCGGTGAAGTGGGAAACGCGCGGCAATGTTGGCCTAGTCCGCATCTCCACCTTCAACAGCAAGACCGGCGAAGCCACCCGCGCGGCTGTCGAAGGCATCAAGGCCAAGCTGGGTGCGGGCGTTGTCGGCTATGTCGTCGATCTGCGTTCCAATCCGGGTGGCCTGCTCGATGAAGCGATCAAGGTGTCGGACGTGTTCCTGGATGCCGGCGAAGTCGTGTCGGAACGGCGCCGCGCCAAGAATGATGTTGATCGCTATTTCGCCAAGCCCGGTGATCTGACAGATGGCAAGCCGATGGTGGTGCTGGTGGATGAAGGCTCGGCCTCGGCCGCTGAGATCGTCGCAGGTGCCCTGCAGGATCACCGCCGTGCCATCGTGCTGGGCCAGCGCAGCTTCGGAAAGGGGAGTGTGCAGACCGTTTATCCGCTGTCCGCCGAAACGGCGCTGCGGTTGACGACGGCGCGTTATTTCACGCCGTCGGGCCGCAGTGTGCAGGAAAATGGCATTGATCCCGATATCCCGGTTCCGCAGCTTTCCGATCCGCGCGTGGCTGAGAGAAAACCACTTCGCGAAGCTGATCTGAAGAAGCATCTGATCAACGAAGTGAAGGACGCCACCGCCAAGCTGGTCGAGCAGGACAATGTTCCAGATCCGCGCTTCTTGGCGAAGGCCGAGGATCTGAAAGCAAAGGGCGTGCTGGACTATCAGCAGGATTATGCCATCCGCCTGATCAACCGGCTGGCCCCCTCAGCGCTGCCCGCGGTTCAGGTGGCGGCCGGTGCGGCAGCAACGGGCACGGGGCGCACTGCCTCGCGGTGATTGCGGCCCCGTTATTGCAGACGTCACACTCGCCGGCTAAGCACTGAGGCAGATTTCATCCGCGAAGGATTTCGCCCCCCGTGTTGCGCCGCCTTTATGACTGGACATTGGCCAAGGCTGCCGGCCCTGGTGCCGAACGCTGGCTGGCGGGCATCAGCTTTGCCGACAGCAGCTTCTTCCCGGTGCCGCCCGATGTCATGCAGATCCCTATGTCGATCGCGCGGCCGGAACGCGCCTTGCGCTATGCGGCGGTGTCCACGGTCGCTTCGGTGGGCGGCGCACTGTTGGGCTATCTGATCGGCGCTGTGCTCTATCAGACGATCGGCGTACCGCTGCTCAGTTTCTATGGCTATGAAGACAAGTTTGTGGCCTTTGCCGCCGACATCAAGGCCAATGGTTTCCTGTGGATGTTGGCTTTTGCCTTCCTGCCCATCCCCTACAAGGTGGCGACCATTGCGGCGGGCTCGGTGTCGCTGTCGATCCCAGTGATGATTGCGGCCTCGATTCTGGGCCGGGGCGGGCGCTTTTTCCTCGTGGCACTGGTGCTGCGTCGGTTCGGCGCTCAGGCGCAGGTACTTATCGATCGCTATTTCAACGCGCTGGCGATCACCGCTACGGCGCTGTTTGTGGGTGGTTTTGTCGTTGTCCGTTATGCGTTCTGAAGGGCCGGCACTGGTGCTTGTTGGCAGCCTGGCCCTGCTGGCTGGTGCCTATGGCTTTGAGATAATCGGCGGACTGGTGCCGTGCGAAATGTGCTGGTGGCAACGCTGGGCTCTGATGTTCACCGCTTTCTTTGCCGCCGATGCGCTGCTGTTGGGCGCCGTTGCCCGCCGCCAGCCCGCGATGGCCCTGGCCGTTACCGCCTCGGGCTGGGTAGCAATCCTGAGTCTCGCCAGCAACGCCGGCATAGCCCTGTTTCATGCCGGGGTGGAACAGAAATGGTGGCAGGGCCTCACCCGCTGCACCGCCCCGCCGCTGGCGGGTGATGCCAAATCGATGTTGGCCGACATCTTGGCGCAGCCGCTGGTGCGTTGCGACGCCATACCATGGCAGATGTTCGGGATTTCCATGGCAGGGTGGAATTTCATCGTCTCGCTGATTCTGGTTGGAGCCGTCACATGGTTGATGCTGAAACTCCCCAAAACGTCTCACTGAAACCGCGCCGCCACCTGCCTGGTGACTGTCGCCCCGACACGCGCGCCATGATCCGCGTTGATCAAGCCGGCGAGACGGGCGCGGCCCGCATCTATGCCGGGCAATTGGCTGTGATGGGTGGGCGCCATGCCATGGCGGGCGAAATTCGCCACATGGCGCACCAGGAACAACGGCATCTGGATGGCATGAACGCTGTGATGGCGCAGCGCGGCGTGCGGCCTACGCTGTTCGGGCCGTTCTGGCACGTCGCGGGCTTTGCGCTGGGCGCCGGCACTGCGCTGCTGGGACCTAAGGTGGCGATGGCCTGCACCGAAGCAGTCGAAACCGTGATCGACGAACATTACGGAGAGCAGACCGAAGCTCTGGCCGACGTTGCAAGCTCTTTTATTGACCCTGAATTGAAAGCGATGATCGACGACTACCGCGCTGACGAGGTCGAACATCGCGAGGCTGCGACCGCCCATACAGGGGGCGGCGCCTTCCCAGTTCTGGAAGCGGTGATCAAGGCCGGCTGTCGCGCCGCAATCGCGGTGGCGAAGCGAATTTAATTGCGGATCTGGTTGCGCAGCAAATAGCGGCCGGCGGCACGGCCGGAAAACATTTGCGTCACGCCCGGATGCAGGATCGGATCGCCATCGGGATCAGGCAACAGATTCTGCTGGCTGACATAGGCGACGTAGGCCGATTCCTCGTTCTCGGCGAACAGGTGATAGAATGGCTGGTTCTTGTGGGGGCGGATGGCTTCAGGGATCGACAGCCACCATTCTTCGGTATTGTTGAACACCGGATCGACATCGAAGATCACGCCGCGGAATGGGAACACTCTGTGACGCACCACGTCGCCAATGGTGAAGGTCGCCGGGGTCGGCGCTTCAACGGGGGTTGTGGACCCCGGGGGGGCGATCGTCGATTTCCAGTCGGTTGTCATGCAAGTGCAATATAGGACGTCGCGCGCTGACGTGAAGGGGTGGTGGTGTCGCGCGTGCCCGTTCAAAATGCCGCAAAGCCGGGCTTGGCAGGGCCCGTCCCCTCCGCTATACGCCGCCGCTCGACCCGGACACTGGCACCGCCATCGTCCGGCGCGCTGCGCGGAGAGGTGCCGGAGTGGTCGATCGGGACGGTCTCGAAAACCGTTGTGCCTTTACGGGTACCGTGGGTTCGAATCCCACCCTCTCCGCCATTTGCTCCTCCCAAGCCATGCCAGCCGCTCCCAAAAAGCCCTTTTCTCCTAGGGGCTAGTCGGCTTATGCTTCCCACGTGATGCCAGCCGGTTCCCCACAATCGCACCCCTGTCGTGGGGGAAAGTGTGGGGAAGGGTGTGGGGTAGGGGGAGGCCGCTATGGCTGAGTGCCTGTTGAAGCCGACTGAGTTGGTAAAGCTGCGCAAGATGCCGGGGCGTCATGCCGATGGCGGCGGGCTTTTCCTTGAAGTGCGCGAGAGTCGCGCCAGTGTGGGGAACGACGGCAAGCCCAAGCCATTCGCCGCGTCGTGGGTGGTGCGTATGCAATCCGCCGGCAAGCGGCGCGATTTTGGGCTGGGCAGTCTCGACAAGGTGCCGCTGGCCACTGCGCGGGAGAAACGCGACGCCATCCGGGCGCAATTCGCTGCCGGTGTTGACCCGGTGCAGGAACGCAAAAAGGCGGCTGGCCTACCGACGTTCCAAAAGGCGGCGGAGCAACTGCACAAAGAGCGGTTGAAGGGCTGGAGCAACGGCAAGCATCGGGAACAGTGGATTGCCACGCTCCGCACCTATGCCTTTCCCAAGATGGGAGCGGTTGCCATCGATGAGGTGGAGCGCGGGCATATTCTGGACGTGTTGACGCCGATTTGGTTGGAGAAGCCTGAGACAGCGCAGCGGGTAAAGCAGCGCATCGGCGCGGTGTTGGATTGGGCTTATGGTAAGGGCTGGCGTGAAGCTGAGGCCCCTATGCGGGCGCTGGCCAAGGCGCTGCCCAAGAATGACGCGGGCGCGGGCCACTTCCCTGCCATGCCCTATGCCGACGTGCCGGCGTTCGTCGCCGGGTTGCGCCAGCGGGAAGGCATGGGCGCGCTGGCGCTGGAGGCGCTGGCATTGACCGCCGCACGGAGCGGAGAGGTTCGGCTGGCCACGTGGGATGAGGTCGATTTGGAAAAGGGCCTCTGGAGCATCCCGGCGGCGCGTATGAAGCGCAAGCGCGCCCATGTGGTGCCACTGTCTGCCGCTGCCGTGGCGGCGTTTGAGCGGGCCAAGGTGCTTCGCACTGATGATGCCGAATTGGTGTTTCCGGGGCAGTCACCGAAAAAGCCAATGAGTGACGCCACATTGGGCGCGGTGATGAAGCGCATGGGCCTGCCGTTCGTGCCGCATGGTCTGCGCTCCAGCTTCAAGGATTGGGCTGGCGAGGTAGGCGGCTTTCCCAACGAATTGAGCGAGGCGGCGCTGGCCCATGCCATCCCCAATAAGGCGGAGGCCGCATATCGGCGCGGTGACTTGCTGGAGCGGCGGCGCGTGATGATGGAAGCATGGGCGCGGTATTGCGACGGCGAAGCGGCGGGCGGCAACGTCGTGCCGATGGTGGCGGCGTGAAAAAGGAACCCAAATGGTTGCGCGTCATTGATGCGCTTGACCTTATGACAAAGAGCTACTGGGAATTGGTTGATGCCAAGAAAGAAATAGCAGGCCTACTAGGTGGCAGCATGATGAGATGGAACGCGCCTGTTGCGCGACGTTGGCTTTACGGAAACGCTGACAGCGTGACTCGAATCAATGACGAGTATGACAAGGATTTGATGGAGTCACATTCTTCAAGAGTGTTTCGAGCAATCCGCGAACATCCGAACGGTCTTGATGGGTTTGGTCGATTTGGCGAACATGAGTTCGCTTGCACTCATGCTCACTGGCATCAGGGGATATTTCACTTCGGGTATAAATCAACGCCCGATGTTGATTATGATGATGATGGTAATGAAAAATATCCCCGCCGTTGGGAGTATGTCATCTACGGCCTTTGTGTGAACGCCGATGATATTAGGCAATTAATCACTATTGATGTGATGCACCGATACAAACACGTATTTGAATTCGATGTGGAGCGACTCGTTTACTGGACGCCAGACGATGAGAAGACAGCCCAAACGCTGGCCGAAGTGAAAAGGCGCACGCATGTTGCTCCATCGGATTTGCGCAATTGGCTGGAATCGCTAGGGCCTGAGCGGGAGGCGCTTGGCGTTGGCTTGATATGGGAAAAGGCAAAGCGAGCGTTCCCGGAGAACGTCATTACACGGCGTTCTGTCGAGAATGCTGTTGGGCCACGAAAGCGCGGCAGAAAGCCAATTCCCCAATAATATCCCGGTTCAATTCGGTTCATTGCGGGAAAAGTGGAACGGCGAATTATGGCAGGCCAGTGATGCGTCAGGGCATGACCCGGCATCCCGCCGGGTTCATTAACCCGGAAAGGGCCAATAGCCATGATGGAAGCAATCGAAGGCTTCTACAGCGCAACCGAGTTTATGCGCATCTACGGCGTGCCGCGTTCAAGCTTCTACCGGCTGGTGAAGGCGGGGCGGCTTCGCATCCACAAAATCGGGCGCGCATCGCGCATCGCCAAGGCCGAGGCGAAAGCATGGGCCGAAAGCCTGCCGACGTTTGGCGGGGAGTTGCAGCCATGATGGGCGGAGAAAAGGTGGGGGGAGCCGGTGGTGCGGCTCCCGCCCTTTTGAGTGCCGGCGTTGTGACTCCGACGGCCAATTCCTACCCCGAAAGCGGCGGCACGGCAAATGCCAAGGCCGCTGGCCAGCAGCGCAAACGGCGCGAACGCGGGGAGCCTGCCATTGCGTTCAAGGGGCCATTGGGCCGCTTCGTCGTGACCGGACAAACGGCGCGGGCGCTGGTGGCGCTGGTGCGGGCTGGCAAGGCCGGTGTGACGGCGCTGGAGGTCAACTCCTGGGCCTATCGGCTTGGGGCCTATGTCCACCGGCTCCGCCACGAAAACGGGCTGGCAATCGAAACGGTGCGAGAGCCGCACGACGGGGGTTGGCATGGCCGTTACGTGCTGCGCTGCCCGGTCGAGTTGCTGGAGGCCGGGCAATGAGCGCGGTTCTCTTTGAGACGCCGGAGCGCGCCGGCAATCTCTGGCGGCTGGAGGTTGTCACCTATCAGGGTCGCACGTTCGCAAACTGGCGTATGTGGTGGCGCGATAAGGAAAGCGGCGACTTGAAGCCGGGCGGCAAAACGCGGGGCGTCACCTTCCCGCCTGATACCAACGCGCGTTGAACCTGACTCTCGCTGGGGATTCCCAAACTCGTGAAATTATGATTCGACATTGTGGGCTTGAGGAGGGCTTGCGATGGCGACGGCGATTGGGGTTCGGTCGGATTACAGCGCGACGGATTTGCGGGGGTATAG
>CALRNJ020000011.1:0-42520 GCA_943369475.1 Sphingomonas paucimobilis
CAAAAGCCGGAAGAATGAACCCAACGATCAGGCGCCCCAAGCCCCAGCCAAGGCGGCCGGGATCATCTCGGAATGGTGGCCGGCATCATGTCGGAATCCCGGCCGGCTTCATCTCGGAATAAGGGCCGGGATGATCTCGGAATCTGCACCGGGATGCTGATTGCCGCCTGCAGCAGGCGTTCGATTAGGGCTGCCAGGGCGGCCTCTGCTTCCGGTCCGTCCAGACGCACGTCTGGTTCAATAGCAGTAGCCGGTCAGGGTCTGGCTGGCACGATCCCGGGCCCGCATCGCCTACCACGCCGGATTCGTGCGCGATCTGCCTCCCGAAGCGCTTGCCATTCTCTCGGTCGAAGGCGATTCGATGCTCCCCGCCATCGCCCACGAGGACCAGATCCTTATCGATACCAAGGATTAACCCGCCGCCCGCCGCGTCACCATCCATTCCGAAAACGACGCGCACCCCAGCTGGCCCGACTGCGACCCCAGTGCCATCCATATCATCGGAAGGGTAGTGCGGGTCGGACAGAAACTGAACTCAACGAAGGCAAGTCCCTCTCAACGAATAGGAAAAAGGGGCCACCAGCGGGCAGGGTCTCGTCCCTGCAATCGTACATTTGGGACGTCCCTGCACTCAAAGCGGTCATCATGTTGGCGCAGGCCAGCACCCTCGGTGCCGCCGGGAGCAGTTTCGCCGCAGCGAGCGCTCCAACCGCAACGAAAAGCGGCGCGCCGATGATCGACGCGCCGCTTGTTCGTTCGGTAGAGAGGTCGAGGCTTACTCCGCCGCCACGCCCAGCAGCCCACCCTGGGCGTCATCCGTGTTCGCCGGCGCACTCTCGCTGGCGATTTTGGCGGCCTTGCGGCTGTCAAAGGCGTTCCACACTTCGTTCCAGTCGCCCTTGGTCGCGGCCTTCGAATATTCTGTGGCGCGGGCTTCGAAGAAGTTGGCGTGTTCCACACCGTTCAGCAGCGGCGCCAGCCACGGCAGAGGGTGTTCCTCGATCATGTAGATCGGAGGCAGGCCCAGCTGCTTCAGGCGCCAATCGGCTATGTAGCGGACGTAGCGCTTGATATCCTTAGGTGCCATGCCCGAAACCGGCCCCTGTTCGAAGGCCAGATCGATGAACGCATCTTCCAGGCGCACGGTGCGCTGACATACATCAGCGATATCGTCGCGGATCCTGGCGGTGAGCACACCGGTTTCGGCGCAGAAGGCATGGAACAGCTTCACGATGCCTTCGCAGTGCAGCGATTCATCGCGAACGCTCCACGAAACGATCTGGCCCATGCCCTTCATCTTGTTGAAGCGTGGGAAGTTCATCAGCATAGCAAACGAGGCGAACAACTGCAGGCCTTCGGTGAAACCGCCGAACATCGCCAACGTCTTGGCGATATCCTCGTTGCTGCCCACGCCGAACGTATTCATGTAATCATGCTTGTCGCGCATTTCCTTGTAATTCAGGAAGGCGCTATACTCGCTTTCGGGCATGCCGATCGTGTCGAGCAGGTGGCTGTAGGCGGCAATGTGGATCGTTTCCATGTTGGAGAACGAGGTCAGCATCATCTTGACTTCGGTCGGCTTAAACACGCTGCCATATTTGTCATGGTAACAATCCTGCACCTCGACATCGGCCTGCGTGAAGAACCGGAAGATCTGCGTCAGCAGATTGCGTTCGTGATCGGTGAGCTTTTGCGCCCAGTCACGGCAATCCTCGCCCAGCGGAACCTCTTCCGGCATCCAGTGGATCTGTTGCTGACGTTTCCAGAAATCATAAGCCCAGGGATATTCAAACGGCTTGTATGACTTGGACGCCTGAAGCAGCGGCATGGTTCAAAATCCTGCGCTAATGATGGATGACACTACAGAAAAACTTGGCCTTCGGCGGACAGGGCCAGAACCCCTGCAGCCACCCTTCGCATTTGCCGTGGACATCAGTGGGCCGGCCCGGAACGCCTGCGAAGGCAAGGAATATGCTGCGCGGCCGGTGCACCTTGCAACTGCATCGTCTGGGGAGCACGAGAGCATTGCCTGCAGCGCAGCAGCGCCAGATGGCACCGACAAACCCCCGCTGGAGGCTATACGTATCCCGGCGAAGACACGCCCACTTGCAGCACTGACCAAAAGACCCGCGGTTGGGAGGGGGTCGTGGCCACACGTCGTGGAATGCATCGCCACGACCCCCTCACCGTCCAGCCGGGCAACACCCCGGCCGGTGGATCGCCCCGCGGTATGGCAGGGCAAGCTGAAACGCTTCACTGACAAGCGATACACTCGTCATAATCACGCCGCTCAACCTGAATGACCGGGGCTTCGCTCGTATTATCGGCTTCAACGCCGCCGCCAGCGAAACCAGCCCGCTGTACACTCATCGAACGCAGATAATAAAGCGATTTGATACCCAGTTCCCAGGCGCGATAGTGGAGCATCAGAAGGTCCCACTTTTCGACATCGGCCGGGATGAACAGGTTCAGGGATTGCGCCTGATCGATGAATGGCGTGCGATCGGCCGACAGCTCGATCAGCCAGCGCTGGTCGATCTCGAAGGCAGTGCGATAGGTGGCCTTTTCATCTAGCGTCAGGAACTCGAGATGCTGCACGGAACCGCCGTGTTCCAGAATGGAGTTCCACACCGCATCGCTGTTTTTCGCCTTAGAAATCAGCAACTTCTCTAGATACGGATTCTTGACGACAAAGCTGCCAGACAGTGTCTTGTGGGTGTAAACGTTGGCCGGGATCGGCTCAACGCATGCGGAGGTGCCGCCGCAGATGATGCTGATGCTGGCCGTCGGCGCGATGGCCATCTTGCAACTGAACCGCTCCATCACGCCCATGTCAGCAGCGTCCGGACAGGGGCCACGCTCTACGGCGAGGTTCATCGACGCCTGATCGACCTGGGCGCGGATATGCTTGAAGATCTTCATGTTCCAGCTCTTGGCCAGCGCGCTTTCGAACGGCAGGCCGCGCGCCTGGAAGAAGCTGTGCAGGCCCATCACGCCCAGGCCTACCGAACGTTCGCGCATGGCGGCATAGGCGGCCCGCGCCATCGCCGGTTCGGAACGGTCGATATAATCCTGCAGCACGTTGTCGAGGAAGCGCATGCAATCCTCGATGAACTGTGGCTGGTCGTGCCACTGGTCCCAGGTTTCGATGTTGAGCGACGACAGGCAGCACACCGCAGTGCGATCATTGCCCAGATGGTCCGGCCCGGTAGGCAGGGTGATCTCAGAACACAGGTTCGATGTCGACACCTTCAGCCCCAGATCGCGCTGATGCTTGGGCATGGTGCGGTTCACTTCATCGATGAAGATGATATAGGGCTCGCCGGTAGCGAGGCGGGTTTCCACCAGCTTGGTGAACAGGGCGCGGGCATCAACCTCAGCGCGCTTCTCGCCGGTCTTCGGACTGACCAGATCGAACTTGCTGCCGTCGCGAACGGCTTCCATGAACTTGTCGGTGATCAACACGCCATGGTGCAGGTTCAGCGCCTTGCGGTTGAAATCGCCCGATGGCTTGCGGATTTCGAGAAACTCCTCGATCTCCGGGTGCGACACGTCGAGATAAACTGCCGCCGAACCACGGCGCAGCGAGCCCTGAGAAATGGCAAGCGTCAGGCTATCCATCACCCGCACGAAGGGGATGATGCCGCTGGTCTTGCCGTTGAGGCCAACCGGTTCGCCGATGCCGCGCACATTGCCCCAATAGGTGCCGATGCCGCCGCCGCGCGAGGCCAGCCAGACATTCTCGTTCCAGGTGCCAACGATGCCATCCAGGCTGTCGGACACGCTGTTGAGGTAGCAGCTTATCGGCAGGCCGCGCCCGGTGCCGCCGTTCGAAAGCACCGGCGTCGCCGGCATGAACCACAGCCGGCTGATATAATCATAGATACGCTGGGCATGTTCGGCGTTGTCAGCATAGGCCGCCGCCACGCGGGCAAACAGATCCTGATAGGATTCGCCCGGCAACAGGTAACGGTCGTCCAGCGTATCCTTGCCGAAATCGGTGAGCAGTGCATCGCGGCTGCGGTCCACCGTCACCGGGAAGCGCCACGGCAGGATATCGCTGGTGCCAGGCTTGGTAGCCGCGGCCGATGCCGCCGCTTGCGCCAGCACACCCGCCGCCATGGTCGCGGCCAGCGCGGCGCCGCCATCAGCGGAGCCAGTGGCATGATCGGCTGTGGTCAGGCCGGCGCTGTTGTCTGTCATGCGAAACTCGCTCATCTCTATTCTTACCCCTTGATCATACGAGGGGAACAAATCGGGGTCACGCACCTTATTTGCCGCAGCGGCACTTGTCCCCGATATCCACAGACTGGCTCGCCCTGCCGCCCGGGAGTCCCCGCTCGGAACCACCACAATTTGTGTCTGGTTGGCTCCGATACGCTATTGATAGTGCCACAGATGAATCCGCGCGCAAGCCCCATTGTTTGCTTGACGGGCCCAAACGCCATCCGAACCGGTTGAATCGGCGGCGACTCATCCATCAGCCAATCAGCTGGATTCGCTTCCTCAAGGGCTTGTACAGGATTGCTACAACAATCCGGCAAGCGCGAGCTGCGGCAAACTGGACGCTGAGGCAGCCGCCGCCTATCATTTCGCTGTTCATCAGTGACCAAAAGGCAACAGGACCAAGCCATGACCGTGATCCGCGAAGAGGATGTCATCACCTCCGTGGCCGATGCGCTACAGTACATCAGCTATTTCCACCCGATGGATTATATCCGTGCCCTCGGCCGGGCCTATGAGGCCGAAGAATCGCCGGCCGCCAAAGACGCCATCGCCCAGATCCTCACCAACAGCCGCATGTGCGCCGAAGGCCATCGCCCGATCTGCCAGGATACCGGCATCGTGGTAGCCTTCGTTAAAATTGGCATGAATATTCGCTGGCAAGCCACGAAAACGGTTCAGGAAATGGTGAACGAAGGCGTGCGTCGTGCCTATCTGCACCCGGAAAACAAGCTGCGTGCCTCCATCGTGGCCGATCCGGCCTTCACCCGGGTGAACACCCGCGACAACACGCCCGCCGTGGTCCACATCGAACTGGTGCCTGGCGATCATGTCGAGATCATCGTTTCGGCCAAGGGCGGCGGCAGCGAGAACAAAGCCAAGTTTGCCATGCTCAACCCCAGCGATTCGATCCGCGACTGGGTGGTGAACACCGTGCCGCTGATGGGCGCCGGCTGGTGCCCGCCCGGCATGCTGGGCATCGGCATCGGCGGTTCGGCCGAAAAGGCGATGATCCTGGCCAAGGAATCGCTCATGGAACCGATCGACATGGCCGAATTGAAGGCGCGCGGGCCCGGGACCCCGATCGAGGAACTGCGCATCGAGCTTTACGATGCCGTCAACGATCTCGGCATCGGCGCACAGGGCCTGGGCGGGCTTTCCACCATCCTTGACGTGAAGATCCTCGACACGCCCACTCACGCCGCGTCGAAACCCATCGCCATGATCCCCAACTGCGCCGCCACCCGCCACGCGCATTTCACGCTCACCGGCAATGGCCCAGCCTATCTGGAGCCGCCGAACCTTGCCGAATGGCCGCAGGTGCACTGGACGCCGGACAAGGCATCGAAGCCGGTCAATCTGGATACGCTCACCCCGGCCGAAGTGGCGAGTTGGCAGCCCGGCGACCGGTTGCTGCTGAACGGCAAGATGCTGACGGGCCGCGATGCCGCCCACAAGCGGATGGTGGACATGCTGGCAAAGGGCGAGCCCCTGCCGGTCGATTTCACCAACCGCGTCATCTATTATGTCGGCCCGGTCGATCCGGTGCGTGATGAAGTGGTTGGCCCCGCCGGGCCCACGACCGCCACCCGCATGGACAAGTTCACCGAAACAATGCTGGCGCAGACCGGCCTGATCGCCATGATCGGCAAGGCCGAGCGTGGCCCGATGGGCATCGAGGCGATCAAGCGCCACAAGGCCGCCTATCTGATGGCGGTGGGCGGCGCTGCCTATCTGGTGGCAAAGGCGATCAAGGCCAGCCGCGTCGTCGCCTTCGAGGATCTGGGCATGGAAGCGATTTACGAATTCGAGGTCAAGGACATGCCGGTAACAGTTGCCGTCGATTCCGAAGGCAGCAGCGTCCACCAGACCGGCCCGGCCGATTGGAAAGCCCGTATCGCCCGCGCCAGGCAGCCAGCCTGACGACCGTTTCAACATGATAAAAGCCCGCCCGGCGGCCGTCCTGTTCGACATGGATGGCCTGCTGCTCGATACCGAGCGGCTGATCCGTGATGCCATGATCGCGGTGATGGCCGATCACGGCTTCGAAATGTGCGGCGCCGATTATGCCGAACTGATCGGCCGGCCCGAACCGGCAAGCCGGGCCATTATGCAGGCGCGCTTTGGTACAGGGCTGGATTATGATGTGATGCGGGCCGAAGTGCGGCAGCGCATCCGCGGCGAATGGGGGCCGATCCGGCCACTGAAGGCAGGCGCAGCGGACCTGTTGGCCCAGCTGAATGCTGCGGGTATCCCGGCCGCCGTCGTCACCTCGTCCGAACAGGCGCTGGCCCGTGCGCATCTAGGCCATGCCGGGCTGCTGGATGGGTTCGTCACCATTGTTGGCTGCGACGACGTTGCCAACGGCAAGCCCCACCCGGAACCCTATCGCACCGCCGCTGTGCGCCTTGGCATCGCACCCGGCACCGCGCTGGCGCTGGAAGACAGCCACAATGGCATCATCTCTGCGCATATGGCCGGCGTGCCGGTAATCATGGTGCCCGATCTGCTGCCCGCCACACCCGAAATCGCGCCGAGCCTGCTGGCGGTAGCCGATGACCTGCACCAAGTGAGCCGCTGGCTGGCTGCAACCGGCTGACACAGGCAGAGCCGTTCAGGCTGCTGAAAGCCAGCCTGCGATTTATGACCAACAGGCAAGACACGACACGGGGAGAGGGAATTATGAACGGGATCAAGGCGCTGGCGGGCGTGCCGGCGCGACGGAGACGTGCTGCTGCTGTGCTGGCCATGGCGAGCCTGGGCCTTGCCGCGTGCAGCACCAACCAGACCCCGCCGCGTCCGGTGGCGATGGTGCCGGCGGCGCCGGTAAAGGCCATCGAGCCTGCCGCTGTCACCCGGTTGGTGCCCGAAGCGGTTGCAGCCAGCGCCGAAGTGGTATGGGCCTTGCGTGGTGGGCTGAACGTTGCGGCGCTGCTGTGCGGGAACCAGGCTTTGCGTGACGATTACAACCGCATCCTCAAAACCCACCGCAACCTGTTGAACGAAGTCTATTCCACCGAACAGGCCCGCTATCGCCAGCAGCATGGCACGGCTGGCCGAGCCCGCCACGATGTGGCGATGACCAGGCTGTACAATGGCTTTTCCAGCGTGCCCGATCGCCGCCGTTTCTGCACCCAGGCCAGCCGCGTTGCCGATGAACTGTTGGCGCTGCCTTCAGCCGACGTGCCGCGCATCGCCGCCCGCGCGCTGACAGCCATGGAACCCGGCGCGATGCGGTTGGTGAGCAGCACGCCCTAACGCAGCGCTGCCACGATGGCATCATAAGCTGGCATGGTGACCGCGGCATTGCCGCGGTTGCTCGCCACCGGGTGACTGCCCAACCGGGCGATCACCACGCCGGCCGCCCGATCGACATAGATGCCCTGCCCGTGCACGCCCATCGCCATTAACTGCCCGCCGGCCCGGTGCCACCACTGGCTGCCATAATTGCCATCCAGATTGCCGGTGTATTGGCAGGCGACGAACGCCGCCGGATCGCCACCGGCAAAGAGGCGCTCCACCACGGCGGCCGGCACAATTTGCTTGCCATTCCAGTGCCCGCCCAGCCGCATCATCTCGCCCACGCGGGCAATATCGCGCACATTGGCCATCAGGCCGCCTCCACCAAAGGCCGTGCCCATGCGGTCCACCGCCAGCGCCGCATCGCGTTCCATGCCCATCAGCGCCCAGAATCGCGCGTGGATCTGCTCCGCCAAGCTGGCGCCTGCCACGCGCTCAATGATCCATTGCAGGGCGCTGGTGTTGGGGGTGCGATAGACGAAATCGCCCCCGTGCGGTGCATTCTTGCCCAAGCTTGCCGTGAAGGCGAAATTGCCATCCGGTCCCTCATAATCGGCCAGACGCGGCACCCAGCCCGTGGAAATGCTCATGCGCTGCACGTCGGTCAGGCCGGTCTGGCCGGGCACATAGTCCTCGCTGAACGCCAGGCCGGTGCGCATGTCCAGAATCTCGCGGATCGTCGCATCGCCCAAGCCAGAGCCTGCAAGTTCAGCGACATACTCCGCTGCCCTCGCATCCGGCTTTATCTGGCCTTCCTCGATCAGCATTTCGGCGATGGTGCCGACAAAGCTTTTGGTGACCGAAAACAGGATATGCTGCATCGCCGGCGTGGTCGCGCCGAAGTGGCGTTCATAGACCACGACGCCGTCCTTCATCATCAGGATCGCATCCGTGTAAGTAGCCGCCAGCGACTCCCGCCAGCTCATCGCCTGGCCATCCAGCGTCGTCAGCCGCACGTCATCCAGATCATCGCGCAGCGCCGCAGGCAGCGCACTCACCGTCCCTTCGCGCGGGATGTTCACCGTCGGCACCAGTTCACGCATGTGGGAAAAGGCCCAGCGCTGCTGCGGGAAACGCCACATCGAGCCATCGTCCCAGCGCACCTGCCTGTCGGCTGGCACCGGCGCCTCCTGCATCAGGCCCAGAACGACAGGATCAGTTTCGGCGGCGCTGCCGTGCCTGCCGTGCGCATGGCCCGGCACATGTTGTGATGCGGCCATCTCGGGCCTCCCCTGTTTGATGTTGCTTGCCGTGATGCTAGGCGGGAGAGGTGAACCCGGCAAGGAGTCCCCAGCTTATGCGCATCGCTCTCATCGCTCTCGCCCTTTTGGCCAGCCCGGCATTCGCCGAAACCCCGGAACAGCGGTTGGCCAAGGCCGGCCTCACCCTGCCACCGCCCAACGCGCCGATCGGCCTCTATGTCCCGGCGGCCCGCGTGGGCAAATTGCTGTTCCTGGCCGGCCACGGCGAATGTCCGGCCGGCGGCGCCGGCAAGCTGGGCGCAACGATGGACGTGGCCGCCGGCAAGGCCAACGCCGCCAAGGTGGCGCTGTGCATGCTCGCCACGATCAAGGCTGAACTGGGCGATCTGTCCATGGTAAAGCGTGTGGTGAAGGTGATGGGGCTCGTGAACGCCACGCCGGAATTCACCCAGCATCCCGAAGTGATGAACGGCTTTTCCGAAGTGATGGTCACCGCCTTTGGCGACGCCGGCAAGGCCCCGCGCGTCGCCGCAGGCGCCGGCAGCCTGCCGCGCGG
Organism: Sphingomonas paucimobilis; assembly: GCA_943369475.1. Classification (GTDB taxonomy): domain Bacteria; phylum Pseudomonadota; class Alphaproteobacteria; order Sphingomonadales; family Sphingomonadaceae; genus Sandarakinorhabdus; species Sandarakinorhabdus paucimobilis_A. The sequence continues at coordinate 9,283 of CALRNJ020000011.1, forward strand.
CTGGCCGGTTGAGGTGGATGCGATTGTTGAAGTGAGATGAGGCAAGAAGACTCGCTCCCGGACATACTCGCCCACGCCTGGAGCCTGCTGGTGCGCGGCGGGGCCGACCGCAAGAGCCCCGTCCACACGCCAGTGATCGCCAGCGTGGACGAGGCCGGCCTGCCCCACGCCCGCGTGATGGTGCTGCGCAAGGCCGATCCGGCAGCGGCCACCCTTCGTCTCCACACCGACGCGCGCAGCCCCAAGGTGGCGCAACTCAATGGCAAGCCGGTCGCCGTGCTGGCCTATCACCCGGCCGAACAGGTGCAGCTGCGCATCACCGGCACCGCGCGGATCTTGACGGATGACGAGGTCGTAGATGGCATCTGGAACCAGTCCACGCTGTTCGCCCGCCGCTGCTATCTGGCCGAACACGCCCCCGGCACGCCGCTTCCGGGGCCCTCTTCAGGCCTGCCAGCGTGGATCGAAGGCAAGCAACCAATGGCGGAGCAGATCGGGCCGGCGCGGGCCAATTTCGCGACGCTGTGGATCGAGGTGACAGCGATTGACTGGCTGCACCTAGCCAACAGCGGCCACCGGCGGGCACTGTTCCGCAGCGCGGACGGCTGGGCGGGAGAATGGGTGGCGCCGTGAGGGGGAGTTAACGCGGGCGGCGGCAACGCCGCCGAGCCCGCTTCAGTGTAGAAAAAGAAGCAAGGAAGGCAGTGCCGGAGCCAGTGACTATCGCTGTGCGATAATCACTCGCCCGTCAGCGGGTCAGTTTTTTGTACGTCAGCGCATGCGGACGATCCGCCGCGTCGCCCAGGCGCCGCCGCTTGTCTTCCTCATACATCTGGAAATTGCCTTCGAACCATTCGACATGGCTGTCGCCTTCGAACGCCAGGATGTGGGTGGCAAGGCGATCGAGGAAGAAGCGATCGTGGCTGATGACCACGGCGCAACCGGCGAAGCTTTCCAGCGCCTCTTCCAGCGCGCGCAGGGTTTCGACGTCCAGATCATTGGTCGGTTCGTCGAGTAGAAGCACGTTACCGCCCTTCACCAGCATCTTGGCCATGTGCACGCGGTTGCGCTCACCGCCTGACAGCAGGCCAACCTTCTTCTGCTGATCCGGCCCCTTGAAGTTGAACGCGCCCACATAAGCACGGGTCAGCACCTCATTCTTGCCGAAATAAAATTTGTCGTTGCCGCCGCTGATTTCCTCCCAGACATTCTTGTTCGGATCAAGCGCATCGCGGCTCTGATCGACATAGGCCATCTTCACCGTTTCACCGATGGCGATCTCGCCGCCGTCGGGCACCTCCTGGCCGGTGATGATACGGAACAACGTGGTCTTGCCCGCCCCGTTCGGCCCGATGATGCCAACGATGCCGCCCGGCGGCAGGCTGAACGTCAGATTTTCGAAAAGCAGCTTGTCGCCGTAGCTCTTGGTGAGGTTCTTCGCCTCGATCACGCGGTTGCCTAGGCGTTCCGGCACCTGAATCAAAATCTGAGCTTCACCCAGGCGGCGATTGGCCTGCTTTTCCACCAGTTCGTCAAAGGCTTTGATACGGGCCTTGCTCTTGGTCTGGCGGGCTTTCGGTGAAGCGCGGATCCACTCCAGTTCCTGCTTTATGGCCTTTTCGCGGCTGGCGTCTTCACGCTCTTCCTGGCCGAGGCGCTTCTGCTTGGCTTCCAGCCAATCCGAGTAATTGCCTTCGAACGGAATGGCGCGGCCGCGATCCAGTTCAAGAACCCATTTCACTACATTATCAAGGAAGTAGCGATCGTGGGTAACCAAGATCACCATGCCCTTATACTCTTTCAGGTGATTCTCCAGCCACGACACGCTCTCGGCATCAAGGTGGTTGGTCGGCTCGTCGAGCAGCAGGATTTCCGGCTTTTCCAGCAGCAGCTTGCACAAAGCAACGCGGCGCTTTTCCCCGCCCGACAGCTTTTCCACGCCGCTGTCGCCCGGCGGGCAACGCAGCGCGTCCATGGCGATTTCAAGCTGGTTGTCGAGCGTCCAGCCATCCACCGCGTCGATCTTTTCCTGCAGCGTGCCCATTTCCTCGAGCAGCTTGTCGAAATCGGTATCATCCTTGGGATCGGACATTTCGGCGCTGATCGCGTTGAAGCGGTCCACCAGGTCGGCAACGGGGCGCACCCCGTCCATCACGTTGCCCTTCACGTCCTTGGTGGGATCGAGATGCGGTTCCTGCGGCAGATAACCCACCTTCACACCTTCGGCCGCCCAGGCTTCGCCCTGGAATTCCTTATCGATGCCGGCGATCACCTTCATAAGGGTCGATTTGCCAGCGCCGTTCGGGCCGATGATGGCGATCTTCGCCCCCGGCAGGAACGACAGGGTGATATCCTTGAAACAGGGCTTGTTGGCGCCGGGATAGGTCTTGGAAAGACCCTTCATCACGAACGCATATTGATAGGCCACGGGAAGGCTCCGCAAATCTGGTGTTGGCAGGGACGCGGCTGCATTAGCCGATGGGCGCGGCGGGCGCAAACGGCTCGATTGACCCGGCTGTGATGGCGCGTAAAGGACGATCGACACACAGGGGAGTCCACACATGCGCCGCATCACCACCTTGGCAACCGCTGCTTTCCTGCTCGCCATTCCCGCCTTGGCGCAGCCGGCTGGGAACGAGCGCCTGGCCACCGCTGCCCAACTGCGTGATGCCGCTCTGGCTGGCAACAACGCGATGGGACTGCTGACCAATCTCACCGACACGGTGGGCCAGCGCCTAGCCGGCACCGAAGCCGAAGCACGGGCGCGGGCGTGGGCCAAGGCGGAAATGCAGAAACTGGGGCTGGTGAACATCCGTGAGGAGGCCTTCCCGCTGATGGCGTGGGAACGCGGGCAGGCTCGGGCCAGCATCGTAGGCAGCAACCACCAGCTCGCGCTGACAGCACTGGGCTATTCCGGCGCGACGCCGGCCGGCGGCATCACGGTCGATGTCACCTGCTTCGCCAACCTCGCTGCCTTCCGCGCCGCGCCGGACACCGCCGTGAAAGGCCGTATCGTCTTCATCGATCACCGCATGGGCGTTACGCAGGACGGCAGCAGCTATGGCGCGAACGGCGCCGTGCGCCGCGCTGCGCCGGCCTTGGGCGCGCAGAAGGGCGCGGCGGCTGTTCTGATCCGCAGCCTAGGCACCGATTATCACCGCAATCCGCACACCGGTGGCACTGTGTTTCCGGCTGGCGTCACCCCGATCCCGGCGCTGGCCCTTGCCCTGCCCGATGCCGAACTGTTAGCGCGCCGCTGCGCCGCAGGGCCCGTGCAGATGCAACTACTGGCCACCCCCACCAGTCGTCCAAGCCAGTCCGCCAATGTCACTGCCGAAATCCCAGGCACCGTTCCAAGCGAAGTGGTGGTGCTGGGCGGGCATCTGGACAGCTGGGATCTGGGCCAGGGCGTATTCGACGATGGCGCCGGTGTGGCCATTTCGCTGGCAGCGGCAGCTGCCATTAAGGATCATGTGGACCGCACCGGTCAGCGCCCGCGCCGCACCATCCGTGTGGTGCTTTGGGGGGCCGAAGAGTTGGGGCTGATCGGCGGCCGAGCCTATGCGGCGGCGCATGCGGGTGAAAACATCGTTCTAGCCGGCGAAAGCGATGCCGGTGCCGATCGGATATTCACCATCGATTCCAAGGTGGCCACAGCCGGCCTGCCGCTGTTTACCGATATTGCCGGCGTGTTGTCGCCGATGGGCATTGATCAGGCGGGCAGTAACAGGGCCGGCGGCGGACCGGATGTGGGGCCGCTGGCCGCTACCGGCGTCGGCGTGATCGATCTGGGACAGGATATGACGCGCTATTTCGACGTACACCACACGCCCGACGACACGCTGGACAAGGTCGACCGCAAGCAGCTCGATCAGAATGTGGCGGCATGGACGGCGGCGATATGGCTGGCGGCGACAGATGATCGCCCGCTCAGGACAAAGTGATCAACGCTTCCCCATTGGATCGGGGCATTGCGTGATGACCGGGATGCGCGCCGTGCTGGCGCCATCCTTGATGCCGAAACACTGTATCACCTCATCTGGCGTGTCGGCGGTAATGGCCAGCTGCACCAGCCGGCATTGATACCCAAAACAGCCTTGCGCTAATGGCCGGTCTGCCGGCTGCAGCCCCTTGTCGTCCTCGCCCGGCGTTTCGACCTTTAAGCCCGCGCTGTCCCTGGCCAGATCGACATCGGCGAGGCCCAGATTCGCGCCCTCCAGCCGCACCACTGCTGTGATCGCACAGCCGGGGCAAGTGCGCGTCGGCCATCATTGCGACGGGACTGGCGCCTGCGGCCCAAGCGCCAGGCTGGCCCCGCAGGCGGTGCGCGGGTCGCCTTCGAACCGGCCGCGGCCGGGTGGGTGCAGACCGAGGTGCGGACCGATGTTTCCAATAAGAATACGGGCGGGCAGATCAGACTACGATCCGCTCGGGGCTTGGCCGCAACGCTTTCAAGGGGCGCAGCAGCGGCCATTGATCCCTTTTCGGTCAGGAGCGCACAAAAACAGGGCGCCGCCATCGCTGACATCGCCCACAGATAGTACACCGGTAGAAATCGAAGGGCGCGAATGACCCCAAACTAGGCTGCGTGTGAGGCGACAGCCAGCCCAACGATGATCAGCACAAACGGTTCAGCTGGTTAGCCGAAGCCCGTGTGATGGCGCGTGGCAGGCGGCACGGGAAGGAACGCCCTGACCACAGCATGCCCAGCATGCAGCAGATCTGCACCATCAAGGCACCATCGGTTGTCAGCAGTTGGCCCAGGGCCTGTACTATACCGTTTAACATCATACGCTGACCTCACTCAGTTTACACGTGATACAACGCCTTCTTAATTTGAACGTTACTTTGCATAAAATAATATTGATAGTCTTTAACTATTTTCTGTTTATCAACATTACGGCTCGACTTTGCTGTCAACACTTGTTGTGCCGGCTAGTGTCATACTGGGTGCTGGCACTTTTGCACTTGGCCAGCACGTGTCAACTAAAAACGCCGAGCAGGCCCGCTAACAAAAATGAAAAAGCCGCCAATATCACGTCAGAGGAAATAATTCCCTGCGTGTTTCGCTCCCCTAATCAAATATAATGCTGATCTGTACAGTAAATGATTCATAAAAATCACCAAGCGACACACCCTGAACCTAAATCGCATAAAAGCGATCATTTGCCCGAAACTCATGGTTAATAGACCCTCGACTGCACAATCCAGACGCGTTGCCGGTGCCGGCAATTCATGCTTAAAACATCCTCATTGGGGAGAAACGCACATGAACAAGCGCATCTTGGCTGCAACCATGATTGGCAGCGCAATGACGGCAGGCCTTTCGGCACCGGTGCTCGCCACTGATTTCCACGTCACGCTTCCGACCACCGGCATCGACGCCAGCAACGATGGCCGTATCATCCTTGTGATCACGCCCGACGTATCCAAGGAACCGCGCTTCCAGGTCAAGCTGGGCGCCGATGCGCCGCAGGTGTTCGGCATCACCGTTGATGGCCTGAAACCCGGCGGAAGAGCCAGCATCGGCCGCGGCGTGCTTGGCTATCCGGCCGAAGATCTCTCCAAGGTCCCCGCCGGCGATTACACGGTGCAGGCCGTCCTTCACAAGTACACGACCTACAACCTCGCCAGCGGTCACACGGTAAAGCTGCCGGCCGCACGCGGCGCCGGGCAGAACTGGCGCGCCGAACCGGGCAACATCATTTCCGAGCCCATGAAAGTCCGCTTCAACCCGCTGAGCAAGGACATCGTTACCATCCCGCTGACCAAGGTGATCCCGCCGGTCGAAGAGGCCAACGACAGCGAATTTGTCCGCCACCTCAAGATCCGCTCGGAACGGCTCTCCAAGTTCTGGGGCACTGATGTCTTCCTCACCGCCCACGTGCTGGTGCCAAAGGACTTCGACAAGCACCCCGAAGCCCGCTACCCGCTGATCATTAACCATGGGCATTTCCCGGCCGATTTCGGCGGTTTTTCCACCACACCGCCCGATCCAAAGGAGCCCTGCAAGCCGGAGCCGCGCTTCAGCGAGCCCTGCTACAACAAGATCGAGCAGCAGGAAGCCTTCGACCTTTACAAGAAGTGGACGTCCGACAGTTTCCCCCGCTTCCTCATCGTCGAGATCGACCACAGCAATCCCTATTATGACGACAGCTATGCTGTGAACTCCGCCAATCTCGGCCCCTATGGCGATGCCATCATGAAGGATCTGGTGCCGGCCATCGAAACCAAATTCCGCGGCCTTGGCGAAGGCTGGGCGCGCTTCACCTACGGCGGCTCAACCGGCGGCTGGGAAGCGCTCGCCGTGCAGATGTTCTACCCCGATGATTTTAACGGCGCCTTTGCCGCATGCCCCGATCCCATTGATTTCCGTCAATACACCAACATCAACATTTATGAGGACAAGAATGTCTTTTGGAAGCTCGGCCCGTTCGGCAAGGTCGATCGCCCGGCCCACCGCAACTATCTGGGGCATGTTGATTATACAGTGGAACAGGAACAGCGGCTGGAACTAGTGCTGGGCGACAAGTCCCGTTCCGGCCAGCAGTGGGACATCTGGGAAGCCGTCTTTTCCCCGCAAGGCGCAGACGGTTACCCGCAGCGCATCTTCGACAAGCGCACTGGCGTGATCGATCCCAAGGTCGCCGCCCACTGGCGCGAAAATTATGATCTGCGCCACATCATGCAGCGCGACTGGAAAACGCTCGGCCCCAAGATCCGCGACAAGATCTTCCTGTATGTCGGCGACATGGACAACTATTACCTCAACAATGCCGTCTACCTAGCTGAAGATTTCCTGAGAAAGGCCGATCCGCCCTTCCTCGGCGAAATCGCCTATGGTGACCGGGCTGAGCATTGCTGGAACGGGGATCCAAAGGAACCCAACAAGATTAGCCGCCTGCGCTATCACACCATGTATGTGGACAAGATATTGAAGCGCATCGAAGCTGCGGCACCGAAGGGGGCTGATCTGAAGAGCTGGCGTTACTGATGGCCGCCCAGCCTCGTACACCGATGCCCGGCCTCTACCGCGTGCAGTGGAACCAGTTCGCCCAGGCCACCGCCCTGCCCGCCATGCTCTGGGCCCTGCCTTGGCCCACACCGCTGGCGCTCGTCGAGCTGGTGCTGCCGCCGCTGGCTATGGCCCTCAACCTCGTCCTAATTGCCGCAATCAAATGCCCGGCCTGCACAAAACGCCTGATGATCAAGGGCATGATTATCGTCCCCCGCCGCAAATGCCCCCACTGCCGTGAAGTGGTGGCGTAGCGCGTGACCCCACGTGAACTCCTCGGCGAGGCAGAAGTGCCGGGCGGGCCGCCGCTGCGACTGTTCCGACGTGGCGGCGATTTCATGATCGTGCTCGAACGCAACGAGCTGATGAGCACGCGGCAGCACGGCTCCGAAGTCGCGCTCGGCACCATGGCCTGCGATCGGCTCGCCGGCCACAAGGGGCCGCATCTGCTCATCGGCGGCTACGGCATGGGCTATACGCTGCGCGCCGTGCTCGGCCAACTGGGGCCCGACGCGCTTGTTACCGTCGTCGAATTGGTGCCAGGCATCATCGACTGGGCACGCGGACCAATGGCGGCTGTGACCGATGGCTGCCTGGACGATCCGCGCGTGACCATCACAATGTGCGACGTCGCCGCCAAGATGCGCCAGACCACCGCAAAGTTCGATGCGATCTTGCTCGACGTCGACAACGGCCCAGACGGGCTCACTCGCGCCGCAAATGATGGCATCTACAGCAAACAGGGCCTTGCCGACGCCCGCAACGCCTTGCGCGCCGGTGGTATCCTCGCCGTCTGGTCGGCCGCTCCCGATCCGGCCTTTTCGCGGCAACTGGAACGTACCGGCTTCACGGTCGAAACCGTGCGCGTCCGCGCACGCGAAAGCGGCAAAGGCGCCACCCACATCATCTGGTTCGCCACGAAACGCTGAACCACCGGCTGTCAGCGGCGCTTGGACAGACTGGTCGCCGTGATACCGGCGATAGACGTGATCCCGGTCTGCCGCATGACCGAGGCGAGTTCCTCGTCGATCAGGCGCAGGGCAGCGCTCACGCCATCCTCGCCAAAGGCGCCGAGACCCCAGCAATAGGGCCGGCCGATGCAGACCGCCGTGGCACCCAGGGCCAGCGCCTTGAACACGTCCGTCCCGCGCCGGAAGCCGCCATCGATCAGGATCGGCATTTTCCCTTTCACGGCCGCGACGATCTCCGGCAGCACATCAAGCGTGCCGACCAGGCTTTCTTCCGCCCGGCCGCCATGATTGGAAACGATGATCCCGTCTACGCCGCGCTGCACGGCAATGGCCGCGTCCTCCGCTGTCATGATACCCTTCACCAGCAGACGCTTCTTTGAAACGTCGCGCATGCGGGCAATATAATCCCAGGTCAGGCTATCGCTTTGCCCGGAGAACATCCCGGCCGTGTCGATGCCATCAAACATCTTCTTGCGCGAGAAATCATATCCCGGCCCCTGCCGGTGACATGATCCGCACGCGCGCGCATCGGCCCGCGCGCCAATCGCCTTCGTCTCGCGCCGCATCCCGCCCGCCAGATCAACCGTGAGAACCACAGCGCCGGCACCCGCCGCATCGGCACGGGCGGCGATCTTCAGCCCGGCATCGGGCCGATTGGTGGTGTAGATCTGCTGCCACACCTCCCCGCCATGCGCAGCCATCACGTCTTCCAGAGAAACGGTGGTGAGGCCCGAAAGCATCTGTAGCGCCTTGCGCTTGCCGGCGGCGCGCGCCGAGGCCGCCTCACCATCGGGATGGAAGGCGCGCTGGCTCGATACCGGCGATAGCACAACGGGCGATGCGAGCGTCTTGCCAAACAGCCTGATAGAAAGATCGAGCTTGCTGACATCAATCAGTCGCCGCGCCCGCAGGCCCCAGGCATCGAACGCCTGTCGGTTGGAAGCGATCGTACGATCATCGAGGACGCCGCCCGAAAGATAACCGAAATGCGCCGGCGGAATGATGCGCTTGGCAATGGTCTCCAGCTCGAACACGTTCAGCGCGTCGTTCGCCGTCATCACTTCCGTGGCAATGCGCTGCTGTGCCAGGCCCGGCAGCCCCGCCGCCAGCAACGGCGAAGCCGCCAGATAGCGCAGGAACTGACGCCGCGATTCTGCCTGTGAATCCCCCACTCATCCTTCCCCCCGGCGCGACGAGCGCCCGGTGCGAAGGCTAGGACATCAAGCGACAATTGCAAACCGGGCCACCAATGTGTGCGCCCCACCTCACTCCGGCCAAAGCCGGGGTCCAGCACCCGCCCGCCCTGCATAGCCGTTACTTGAAGGCTGCCGAACCCAGCCCCACACAGAAAGACAGGGTTTCCTGCGGGCAGGGAATCGTCCCTGCACCCGTTCGATTTCTGGTTAGCCCCCACCGCTCAAACCCGTGATGCTGGCCCGCCTGAAAGCAGGAGAGTGCAGGGACAGCGTCGCTGCCCGCCGGAGGCATCTCTACCTTTCAGTCCAATCCACCTGGCGCCCAGCCCGGCGGCGCCAAGGTGAAACCAGCAAAATCGAATCCCGGCGCGACAATGCAACTGACCAGCGCCCAGCCCTGTTCGGCAACCGCCGCCTGCCAGTGCCCGGCGGGAATGGTGGCCTGGGGTGCATGGCCAGCGCCAACGTCTGGCCCAAGGGTGAGCCATGCCGGCGCCGCCGTGTCGCCGGCTGCGTGACCCAGCGCCAGCGGGCTGCCGCAGTGCCAGCACCAAATCTCTGTGGCGTCCACCGTGTGCCAATGGGACCGCTGGCCAGCTTCGAGCAGGAAATGGATTGCGGTGACGGTGGCGCGCTCAGGACCGACGACGCGCAGGGTTTCGCGGTAGAAGCCGCCTTCCGGATGCGGCGAGAGGCGCAGCGCCCTTATCAGGGCCTGCGCCTCTCCAGCGTCCGTCATCGGCAAATCAGGCCGCCCCAATTACGCTGCTTTGTCTGCCACCATCAGGCGGGTCGGCTGCTTGGTGCCGGCGACCACGTCCTTGTCCACCTGCACTTCTTCCACGCCCTCCAGGCCGGGCAGATCGAACATGGTATCGAGCAGAATGCCTTCCATTATTGAACGTAGGCCACGTGCGCCGGTCTTGCGTTCGATGGCGCGCTTGGCGACCGCCGACAGCGCATCGGTGGTGAAGGTCAGCTTCACGCCTTCCATCTCGAACAGGCGGGCGTACTGCTTAACCAAGGCGTTCTTCGGCTCGGTCAGGATCTTGATCAGCGCCGGTTCGTCGAGGTCTTCGAGCGTAGCGATCACCGGCAGTCGGCCGATGAATTCGGGGATGAGGCCGAAGCGCAGCAGATCTTCCGGTTCGCACTTGCGCAGCAATTCACCCACGCGGCGCTCATCCGGTGCCGCCACATGCGCGCCGAAACCGATGGAACGGCCCTGCATGCGATCGCCGATGATGCGATCAAGGCCACTGAAAGCCCCGCCGCAGATGAACAGGATGTTCGTCGTATCGACCTGCAGGAATTCCTGCTGCGGATGCTTGCGCCCGCCCTGCGGCGGGACGGAAGCAGTGGTGCCTTCCATGATTTTCAACAAGGCCTGCTGCACGCCTTCGCCCGATACGTCGCGGGTGATCGACGGGTTGTCGGACTTGCGACTGATCTTGTCGATTTCGTCGATATAGACGATGCCCCGTTGGGCTCGTTCAACGTTGTAATCGCTGGCCTGCAGCAATTTCAGGATGATGTTTTCCACGTCTTCACCCACGTAACCGGCTTCGGTCAAGGTCGTGGCATCGGCCATGGTGAACGGCACATCCAGGATGCGCGCCAGGGTTTGGGCCAGCAAAGTCTTGCCACAGCCAGTGGGGCCAACGAGCAGGATGTTGGACTTGGCCAGTTCCACTTCGGCACCCTTGCCGCCGTGGTTCAGCCGCTTGTAATGGTTGTGGACGGCGACCGACAGCACGCGCTTTGCGTGGAACTGCCCGATCACATAATCATCCAGAACCTTGCAGATTTCGCGCGGGGTGGGGACGTCACCGGACTTTTTCACCAGCGCCGTCTTGGTTTCCTCGCGGATGATGTCGTTGCACAACTCCACGCATTCATCGCAGATGAACACGGTCGGGCCCGCGATCAGCTTCCGCACCTCGTGCTGGCTCTTGCCACAGAAGCTGCAATAAAGCGTGCCTTTGCTATCGGTACCGCCCAGCTTCGTCATGGGGTTCCTTCCTCACGCCGGCCCGCATAGCCGACAGTATACGCGCCGGCATGCCGCCGGCTTAGCAGTGTAGCGACGATTCGGCGCCCGCCGCAAGGGCAGGTTTCGACCAAATCCTTGAACAATGGGCTGGCAAGGCTGCCAAAATGGCTTGGCTGCCCTGCCCCGCTTGTCTGCGTCACGCCGCGATGGCGTCACCTTCAGGCGCCACCGGGCGCTTTTCCATCACGGCGTCAATGATGCCGAATTCCTGGGCTTCCTCGGCGCTCATGAATTTGTCGCGTTCCATCGCGTGTTCGATTGTCGCGATGTCCTTGCCGGTGTGCTTCACATACAAATTGTTGAGAATGCTGCGAATACGCAGGATTTCGCGGGCCTGGATCTCGATATCGGTTGCCTGACCCTGGGCGCCGCCCGATGGCTGATGTACCATGATGCGGGCGTTCTTCAGCGCGATGCGCATGCCCGGCTCACCGGCGGCAAGCAGGAAGCTGCCCATCGACGCGGCCTGGCCCACACACACCGTTCCAACCTTGGGCCGGATATACTGCATGGTGTCGTAAATCGCCATGCCCGACGTGATCACCCCGCCCGGCGAGTTGATATACATGTAGATATCCTTTTTCGGATTCTCCGATTCGAGGAACAGCAACTGGGCCACGATCACCGAGGCCATATTGTCTTCCACCTGGCCGTTCACGAACACGATGCGATCGCGCAGTAGCCGCGAGTAAATGTCGAAACTGCGTTCGCCGCGGTTCGAGCTTTCGATGACGATGGGAACGAGACCGGCGGTCGGGTTGATCATGAGAGACTCCTTTGATCTCCTAGTTCGGACGTTTGCGCGTCCAATTCAAGAGGGCAAAGCCGGGTATGACAATTGGTTCAACGCCGCGACGGGCGCGTTGCACCGGCACATCGATGCACCGCCAGGCCGGCAGGGTTCCCAGCGCAACGACGGAGAGCACCGCCAGCGTCAGCGCCATGGCGTCCAGCGCCAATCCCGACCACAAAGCCAATGATTACCGGCACGTGGACGAGATAGCGTGCGTAGGATGCATCGCCCGGCTGCCGGTCGGGCCGGCTGGATGGATCGGCCAGCACGCGGGCAACCAGCAGTAGCAGTGGCAACGACCAGGCCCGGTGGCCAAGCTGTTCAGCCAAGGGCGACAGGCCCGGGCCCTTCAGCAGCAGCGGCCGGGTTTCGGGCCAGATCACCATGCCGGCCACAACGGCCACAAATGCCCAGCCGCCGCCCACTCGCCGCCAGCCACATGCCGGCCGCAAACGCCGGCAGGTTGAGCAGGAAACTCCACGCGCCCCGGGCCATCAGCCTCATGTCCAGCCCGCAGATCAGCCCAAACAGCGGCAGGTGCAGGTGGAACTGCAGTTCAAGCTCCGTCGACCACGCCACAGTGAGAACCGTGCCCCCGGCTGGCACTGCCCAGCAGCAGCAAGCCGCAGGCGAGATCCGGGCTGCGCGTCAGGCCTAGCCAGGCCTGCGGGACACAGGTGAACGCCGAGATAAGGGCAAACAGCGGCCAGATCCGCAGCTGGGCAAAGGGGAAAAACCGATCGCGCCATTGCCGCCCTCCAGCCAATGCCGTGATCACCAAAAACCTGACATCAGAAAGAAATCACCACTGAATGCCGCCCGATGTTGAGCGACGACAGGTGCAAGAGCAGGACGAATCAGGACGGGGTCATGCGCTGCCAGCGGTACCGGGAACAGCAGGGGGCCGCATCCTTCTCGACCGCGCCATGGCAATTGCCATCACCCAATGGAGAAAGAAACGGCCCCGTAGGGAGCGGGTTTACGCTTTCTTCGTCTTCTTCGCAGCAGGCTTGGACGGAGCCGCTTCGGCGGCCGGGACTTCTTTAGCCTCCGCCTTCTTGGCCGCAGCCTTCTTGGCGGGCACCTTCTTTACCGGTTCTGCTTCAATGGCCGGCTCTTCGGTGGCCTTAGCCTTCTTAGCCGCAGCCTTCTTGGGCTTGGCCGGGGCGTGATCATGATCATGATCGTGATCATGACCACAGCCTGGCCCGTGGACGTGACCGCCGGGGGTCTCGTCTTCGCTCTCGATCGCGGCTTCCAGCTCGGCGCGGGTTACGGCGCGTTCGGCGATTTCGGCCTTGCTAATCAGGAAATCCACCACCTTGTCTTCATACAGCGGCGCGCGCAGCTGCATGGCTGCCATGGCGTTCTCCTGGAAGAACTTCACCACCTTCTGCTGTTCGGCAGGTGCATAGCGCGCGGCTTCCTGACCGATAAGGCGGTTCATTTCGGCCTGGGAAACGGTCACACCGTTACGCTGGCCGATTTCGGACAGCAGCAGGCCCAAGCGCACACGGCGCACGGCGATGCGGCGATAATCCTCGCGCTCTGCTTCGATTTCAGCGCGGGCTGCGGCCGGATCGGCTTCACGGGCAGCTTCGGCCTCCAGAGTCTGCCAGATCTGCTCAAACTCGGCATCAACCATGGACTCGGGCACATCAAAATCATGCCTGGCAGCCAACGTGTCGAGCAGCTTGCGCTTCAGGTAAGTGCGCGACAGCGTGTCCAGTTCGGCATCCAGCTGATCCTTCAGGATTTCCTTCAGGGCATCGAGGCTGTCGAGACCGAAGCCCTTAGCGAATTCGTCGTCGATGGCGGTTTCGGCGGGCACTTCCACGCCGGTAACCGTCACGTCGAATTCGGCCGACTTGCCGGCCAGATTGGCGGCGCCGTAATCGGCCGGGAAGGTCACCTTCAAGGTGCGCTTTTCGTTCGCCTTGGCGCCGATCAACTGGTCTTCAAAGCCAGGGATAAGCTGTCCCGAACCAATCTTGACCCGCATGCCTTCGCCCTTGCCGCCGTCGAACGGCACGCCATCCACCTTGCCTTCAAAATCGATGACAACGGTATCGCCGGTCTTGGCCTTGTGCTTGGCTGGGGCCGGTTCACTGCGCTGGGCCGATTCTGCCAGACGGGCTATTGCGGCATCCAACGCGGCATCATCAGCTGGCACTACCAGCTTTTCCAGCGCCAGATCTTCGGCCTTCACATCATCAATAGTCGGCAGGATTTCCATGCTGACGGTGAAGCGGGCATCACCTTCGTCCGGCAGCTCTCCATCTACATCCACCTGCGGCTGGGTGGCCGGGCGCAGCCCGTGATCGGCAATTACCTTGTTAACGCCATCGTTCAGCGCCCCCTGCAGCGCCTCGCCGCGCAAGGCCGGGCCGTGCATCTTCTTGACCAGATTGGCTGGCACCTTGCCTGGCCGGAAACCGGGCATCTTGATGGTCTTGGACACCTCCGCCAGACGTGCATCAAGGCGCGCGGCAATAACATCGGCCGGGATCACCAGCGAATAAGCGCGGCGCAGGCCCTGGTTGGTGATTTCGGCAATCTGCATCGAAGAATCCGTCGTGTTGAAAGTTGAAATTCTGGCGAGTTTGCCCCGCACGGCCAGCGGCATAATGGTGCGGGCGAAGGGACTCGAACCCCCACGTCTCTCGACACTGGAACCTAAATCCAGCGCGTCTACCAATTCCGCCACGCCCGCACTCGGGGAACAAGCGCCCGCCTATAGCAGGCACAATCCGGAGTGCAAGGCGGCAATGGCATCTGCGCCCACGGAACGAAAGCAGCAGGCGGCATGTTTCGCGCTGGCATCGCGATCAGGCGCGGTTGAGCGATACCGCCGCGGTGGCAAAGCCAGCCAGTACCAGAGCCGAGACCGAGACAACAAGGCCGCGGCGACGCTGCGGCGAACCGACAAAACGCTGGATGAAAGGATGGCTGCTGGTGCCAGACGCTGCCCAGGCCATAAGCGCTATCCACAGGGCGAAGGAAAACAGCGAGATGACGTTAAGGGCAGCAAGCAGATGGCGATCCGGATGGCGGTTCACATAGGCCACGTAGGCCGGCAGGAAATTGAACACGCACAGAAAGATGAATATCCCGACGATAACCGTGACGGCCGTTGTTCCTTCAACCATACACTTCTCTTTGACACGCGACCCAGCAGCCGTAGCGGTCACCCTCTACCTGCCGTCTCCACCACTGGCTAAGGTTGCCCGCCTGAAGAACCAGCGATTCGCACCGCAAACACAAAGCCTGCTTTGCCTTAAAGGATGCAGCAACAAAGAATTTAACGATCCGAGAACCGATTTGTTTTCGTGCCCGTCCATTCGCGGGCCGTCACACCCGGCGCGGGCCGTAAATTCAGCCCAGAAGCCAGGTCCGCAGCAGCAGGCCCACGGCGCCTACCACACCAACGCCGGCTGCCCACAGGCCGGCGAACCAAGCAAGACGGCGGGCCAGCGGGGCGGGGCGATCAGGCATAACCTTCGGCCCCGACCTTGCCGCGGAACAGCCAATAGCCATAGACGGTGTAGCCTAGGATCACCGGCAGCAGCAGGCCAACGCCAACGAGCATGAAGCTTTGCGCGTTGCCTGCGGTGGCCGCTTGCCAAATCGTCACCTGGCCCGGCACTGCCCACGGAAAGATGGAAATGCCCAGCCCGATGAAGGTGAGCAGGAACAGCAACTCGGCCAGCAGGAAGGGCGCAACCTCCGCCCGGCGATTGAGGGCGCGGACAAACAGCAGGCCAGTGATCGCCAGCAGGATCGGCACAGGTGCGGAATAAAATATGCCAGGCGCTTCAAACCAGCGGCTGAAATAATCATGATTCAGGAGCGGCGTGGCGAAGCTGACCGCTGCGATCGCCGCTATACTGGCAGCGCCGCCACGCCAAGCCATGCGGTAAGCGTGATCCTGCACGGCCCCTTCCGTGCGCCAGATCAGCCAGCAGGCGCCGAGCAGCGCATAGGCCGCAACCACCGACGCACCGGTTAGCAACGAGAACGGCGAAAGCCAATCCCACCACCCGCCGGCATAGCTGCGGCCTTGCACTTTCACGCCCTGAAGAACGGCGCCCAGAATCACCCCTTGCGCGAACGCCGCCAGCGTGGAGCCGGCAAAAAAAGCAAAATCCCACAACCAGATGCGGCTGGTTCGCGCGCGATATTTGAAAGCGACACCGCGGAAGATCAGGCCCAGCAACATGGCAATCAGCGGTGCATAGACCGCCGGCATTAATATGGCATAGGCTAGGGGAAAGGCCGCAAACACGCCGCCACCGCCCAATACCAGCCACGTCTGATTGGCATCCCACACCGGCTTTATGGTGGCGATAGCGGTCTCGCGCTGCGCCCCCGGCGCCATCGTTGGGAACAAGATGCCGATGCCCAGATCAAAGCCATCGGTGATCACATAAATGAAGATGGCCAAGCCAATGATGCCGGCCCACACGAGGGTGAGGATGGGATCAGGTGCCACCGCGACTACTCCGCCAACTGGAAGCCGAACGGCGCATCAGGCGGTAGGCTGCCGACGTCCACCGTCTGCTCCTTGCCGGGCCCCTTGTCCTCAGGGTTGGGCTCACTGCCCATCAGCTTGATGATGAACCAGGTGCCGACGCCGAAGACAAAGAAATAGACGATGATGAAGGCAATCAGCGAGGCGGCAACGGCCGGTGCCGCCAGCGGACTGGCGCTTTCGGCGGTGCGCAGCAACCCGAACACGGTAAAGGGCTGTCGGCCGGTTTCGGTTGTGATCCAGCCGGCAAGAACCGCCACAAACCCGGCCGGACCCATGGCAAGGGCTAGCCGCTGCTGCCAGACATTGTCGAACAGTTGCCCCCGCGAGGCGTTTAGCATCGCCCAGCCGCCGAGCAGCAGCATCAGCACCCCGAGCCCGACCATCACACGGAAGGCATAGAAGGGGAAGGCGACCTTGGCGCGGTTTTCCGGCGCCACCTTGTCGAGCCCCACCGTCGCCGCCTCGATGTCATGCTGCAGCACCAGGCTGCCCAGCGCCGGCACTTCCAGCTTATAGTGCATTCTTTGCGCCGCATCGTCAGGAATACCGAACAAAATCAATGGTGCAGCGCGATCGTGGCTTTCATAATGGCCCTCCATCGCGGCGATCTTGGCAGGCTGGTGCTGAAGCGTGTTTACGCCATGCTCGTGGCCGGCCAACACCTGCAATGGCGCAGTGACGGCGACCATCCCCATCGCCATTGCAAACATGATCTTTGTCGCTGGTTGGGCAGCGCGGCCGAGCTTGCGGTCCTTGAGCAGATGCCACGCCCCAACAGCGCCGACCACTAGCGCCGTGGTGAGATAGGCGCCCAGCAGCGTGTGAGCGAGGCGATAGGGCATGGAGGGATTGAACACCACTTCCAGCCAATCTGTTGCGTAAAACTGGCCATTGGGAGCAATGGCATAGCCTTGCGGCGTCTGCATCCAGCTGTTGACCACAATGATCCAGAAGGCCGATATCGTGGTGCCGATGGCCACCAGACAGGTGGCCATGAAGTGTAGCTTCTTGCCCACTCGGTCGAGCCCGAACAGCATCACGCCGAGGAAACCGGATTCGAGGAAGAAGGCCGACAGAACTTCATAGGCCATCAACGGGCCAATCACGGGCCCCGCCTTGTCGGAAAATACCGACCAGTTGCTGCCAAATTGGTAGGCCATCACGATGCCGGAAACCACGCCCATGCCAAAAGCGATGGCAAAGATCTTTAGCCAGTAATGGAACAATTGCAGATAAACCGGACGGCCAGTTTTCAACCAAAGCCCTTCCAGTACAGCAAGATAGCTCGCCAGCCCGATTGAGAAGGCCGGGAAGATGAAGTGGAACGACACGGTAAAGGCAAACTGGAAGCGGGCCAGCGTCAGGGCGGAAACATCGTCGAACATAATGACAAGCGGGCTCCTTCCCGGACGCGCACAAAGCCTGTAGGCGCAGCAGGAATCAACGCACTCCTTATGGCGAGGAAACATGGCGTCGGACATTGAAATCGCGCGCTCAGCGACATTGCGCCCCATCCGGGACATTGCGGCCGGGCTGGGCCTAGTTGAAACTGATATCGAGCCCCATGGGCACCACATCGCGAAAATCGCGGCGAAAACGCTGGCGGAATGCAGCCGCCGTGTGTCAGGAAAGCTGGTTCTGGTGACGGCGGTGAACCCAACACCGGCGGGGGAAGGCAAAACCACCACCACCGTGGGCCTCGCCGATTCCCTCAATCGCATCGGCCGCCGCGCCGTGATCGCCCTGCGCGAACCCAGCCTAGGCCCGGTGTTCGGCCGCAAGGGCGGTGCGACCGGCGGCGGCCAGGCGCAGGTGCTGCCGATGGAGAAGATCAACCTGCACTTCACCGGCGATTTTCATGCCGTCACCTCGGCCCACAATCTGCTCGCCGCGATGATCGACAATGCCGTGCACTTCGCGACACCGATGCCCACCGGCGCCGCCATCAACCCGCGGACGGTCACCTGGAAGCGCGTGCTCGATATGAACGACCGCGCCCTGCGCCAGATAGTTTCCGGCATAGGTACGGGCAACCACCCGCTGCGCGAAACCGGCTTCGACATAACGGTGGCGTCTGAAGTGATGGCCATTCTGTGTCTGGCCGACGATGTGGCTGACCTGCAGACCCGCCTCGCCCGCATCCGGGTAGCGAAAGACACCACAGGCAACCCCGTGACGGCCGGTGACATCGGGGCGGCGGGCGCGATGGCGGCGCTGCTGCTCGATGCCATGCAGCCCAATCTGGTACAGTCCATCCACGGCTCCCCCGCCCTCATCCACGGAGGGCCGTTCGCCAACATTGCCCATGGCTGCAATTCTGTGATCGCCACCCGCGCCGCGCTGGCACTGGGCGAGTTCGCGGTGACGGAAGCCGGTTTCGGCGCTGATCTGGGCGCGGAGAAATTCGCCCATATCAAGTGTCGCTCCGCCGGACTGGCGCCGGCGGTGGCGGTGGTGGTTGCCACCGTGCGGGCGCTGAAATATCATGGCGGCTTGGCGTTGACCGATCTGGGCAATGCCGACTCCGTGGCTGTTGACCGTGGGCTGGAAGTGCTGGCCCGCCATGTCGAGAACCTCCAATCCCTTGGCCTGCCTGTCGCTGTGGCGATCAACGCATTCAGCAACGATCGCGCGGAAGAACAGCAACAAGTGCTCAGCCATTGCCGCGACACGCTTGGGGTCGCTGCCCACCTGTGCAGCCACTGGGCCGATGGCCCGGCTGGCGCGGAGGAACTGGCCCGCAGCGTCGCCGCCTTGGCCGATGCCAACAGCGATCCCCACGCCGCCTTTACCCCGCTCTATGTCACCGGCACCGACGTGTTTGACGCGCTCACCATTGTGGCCACAAGCATCCACCGCGCCGCCCGTGTCACCCTGTCCCCAGCTGCGCAGAAACAGCTTGCGGCGCTGCGCCACGAAGGGCTCGCCAATCTGCCGGTGTGCATCGCCAAGACGCCCTACAGCTTCACCGCCGATGAAAAGGTGCGCGGCGCGGTGTTCGGCCATGATCTGCCTATCCGCGAACTGCGGCTGGCGGCCGGCGCCGGCTTCATCGTCGCGCTGGCCGGCGAGATCGCCACCATGCCGGGCCTGCCCAAGTTACCGTCTGCCATCGGCATTCACCTTGATGCAGAAGGCCGGATCGAAGGGCTGAGCTGATCATCGCAGGGCGCTCACCCCATCCAATCACCCATGGCCGCTTCGGCATTGGCGCGATAGGCTGCTGATCAGAAACAGGTTCGGGGGAACGTGATGAAGGATTTCAGCAGCATCAGCCTGGCCGAGGCGCGGCGCGATTATCTGGCCAGCAGCACCACCGCGAAGCCCATCGGTGGCTTGATCGCGTGGGGCGGACTGACGGTGGCGGCGTTCGTGCTGGGCAAAGGAGTGCCGGCCTGGATCCCGCTGACCGTGGCCGCCCTGCCCTTCCCGATTGCGCTGCTGATCGACAAGCTGCGCGGCGAGCCTGGCTTGCGCGCCGAAAACCGGCGCAATCCGATCACCCAACTGTTCATGCGCTTCATCACAGTGATCGCGCTGCTGATACCGTTCATCATCCTCGCGGCTAAAGCCTCTGGCCAGCTCGATATTCTCGTGCTGGGCCTCGCCATATTGGCCGGCATGATGTGGGTGCCGCACGGCTGGGGTGCAGATGATCCGGCCGGTTTTATCCATTTCGCCGTGCGCTGCATGCTGTGTTACGCTGCCTATCTGCTTGCGCCCGCAGCCCTGCGCCCCGCCGCCATCGCCGGGGCCGCCGCGCTCACCTATGCCTATGCCATCTGGGCGATGAAGAAGCAGGCGCCGGCGCGCTGATCCCTACCAGCCGAACACATAACGTTCGCGGCGCACATCGGCCGCGCCGCGCAGCGTGCCGCTGGGCGCCACGCCGGCCGCCACCACACCGGTGGACACGCCATAGGGGCCAAGCACCGTCAGCTTGTGGCCGCGCGCCGCCAGCCCATCGCGCACGGCGGCAGGCACGCGGTTTTCGATTTCCAGCACGCCCGGCTCATCCTTCTTGATGCTGAAACTGTTGTGGAAATGGTTGCTGTTGATCCGCGGTTCCTCAATCGCGGCCTGTAGCGGCTGGCCGGTTATAAGCACGCGCAGCAGCACGTTCATGATCTGCTGATCCTGATTGTCGCCGCCAGGCGTGCCGATGGCGAGGAAGGGCTTGCCCTCCTTCAGCACCAGTGTCGGTGTCAGCGTCGTGCGCGGGCGCTTGCCGGGAGCCAGCACATTGGGGCTGGTGGCATCGAGATCAAATATGGTCAGCCGGTTGCTCATCGGCACGCCGGTATCGCCCGCCACATAGGCGCCGCCGAGCAGCCAGCCTGATGAGGGCGTGCAGCTGAACAGATTGCCCTTGGCGTCCACCACCTCGATGGCGGTGGTATCGGCAATCGGGCCGGAGGGCGGCAGCAGCATGCGCGGGGTGAACAGCGGGGTCTGGCGCGCCCGGCCTTCGTGGGCCCAGGGATTGCCATAGCGGTGTTCCAGGCTGGCCATCGGCCCGATCAGCTTGGCGCGTTCGACGGCATAGGCCTTAGTCAGCAGGCCCTTGCCTGGCACATCGGCAAAGTCGGGATCGCCAAAGAACATGTTGCGGTCGTCAAACGCCAGCTTGATGCTTTCGGCCAGCGTGTGGAGATAGAGTTCCGATCCTGTCGGCATCGCGGCGATGCCGGCGGCTTCGGCGATATTGAGCGCCAGCAGCAGCGCCGGGCCCTGACTCCAGAAACCGCCCTTCAGCACGCGGTGGCCAAACACGTCCACAGCGGCCGGGGCTTCCAGCTTGCCCTTGTAGCCGGCCAGATCGGCATAGCGCAGCAGGCCTCCATCGGCTTCCACGGCGGCGGCCATGCGCCGGGCGATATCGCCGGTGTAGAAGGCATCGCGGCCGGCCTGGATCGCCTGCACGCGGTTCTTGGTGCGGGCCAGCGTGACGCGGTCCGCCTCGGCAATGATGCGCAGCGTGCGGGCGAGATTGGGCTGGCGGAAAATCTGGCCGGTCTTGGGCGGCGTGCCATCGGCATAGTAAGTGCGGCGCGCCCAATCCCACTGCGAGGTCGCCTTCTGCTGGCTAACGAACACCTCGGCGAGGAAATTGTACATCACGAAGCCATCGGCCAGCTCGATAGCGGGCTGCATTACCTGCGCCAGGCTCATGGTGCCATTAAACTGCAGCGCCAGCGCCATAGCATCGACCACCGCCGGGATGGTACCGCCGTTGGGGCCGTTGCCGGGAATGACGCCGGCGTTGGCAAACACCTCCGGACGAGCCAGCCCGGGGGCGGTGCCCTGGCCATTAACGACCACGCTGCGCCCGCTGGCGGCGTCATGGATGATGGCGGGCGCCTCCCCGCCAAAGCCGAAGTGGGAGATTTCGGTGATGGCAGCGGCAAACACTGCGGCCACGCCGGCATCGGTGGCATTGCCGCCGGCCATCAGCATGCGGATGCCGGCGGCGCAGGCATAATGGCGGCCAGCTGCGACAATGCCGAACTGGCCGGTGATTTCTGGACGCAGCGTCTCGCCGGCGCTGATCAGGCGGGTGGGTTCCACTGGACCGGTCTGAGCCCAAGCCGCCGACGGTAGCGCCCCGAGACTGCCGCTCGCCAGCAGCATTGCTGCCATGTCGCGCCGACTGAAATCCCCTGATCCGTTCATGTGGTTCGCGCCCCTGTTTCCTGCCCTTTGGCTGGTCTTAGCAGGCTGGTGGCGGCGCTGGCCAGCGTGTCACAATCGCTCAAGCTTGAGCCATTGGTGATCACCGGCCCACGCGCGGCGGAACGCCGCCTGCGCGGCGACCGCTTCCGGCTTGTGGCCGGCGGCTGCTTCGCTCAGCGTCAGGCCGAAGAGCGCCCAGCCGTTGCGCGGTGTCTGGGCCAGCGCGGCGCGGAAGGCGGCGCTGGCCCCGGCGGCGTCTCCGGCCAGCAGCAGTGCCGCGCCCAGCGACTGGTTCACCGGGTAATGCCAATAGCTTGGCTCCATATAAGGGATGGTGGTTTCGATGGCGGCGGCGGCGCGGAAATGCGTGGCGGCCTGGGCATATTGCCGGCGCGCCATCGCCCAGCGGCCCTGCGCGACATGGTCGGCCACCTCGACAATGGCGGCCATGGGCAGGCCCTGCTGGGTGAGCGTGGCGGCACCGGGATGCTGCTTCAGCGCCAGCAGCGCGGCGCGTTCGGCGTCAAACGCGGCCTTGTCCCCCTGCGCGGCGCGGGCGGTGGCGCGGGCGAAATGGCGCATGGCCGCCGGCAGCGGCAGCCGCGCATCCGGGGCCGGCATGGCCAGCACATCGGCCGGGCTGCCGATCATCGCCATCGCCTGGAATGGCGCGGCATCCACTGCCTGCACCGTGCCCAGGCTGGCCGAGGTTTCGGCATCCATCATCCCCGCGAGGCGGCTGGCCTGGGCCCGCACCGTCGCCATGTCGCCCGCCATCAGCGCAGATGTGACGATGAAATGGACATTGTGGGGATAATAGCCATAGCGCAGCATGCCCCTGTCACCAGTGGCGGAAATCCAGGCTTCATCGGCGCGGGCGGCTTCGATGTTGACGCGGATCGAATCCTGATAGCGGCCGCGGCGGTGCCATATATGGGCGGGCATGTGGACCAGATGCGCGGCGCTGCGCACGTTGCGGGCCCGGGCCAGCCGATCCGCCGCGGCTTCGGCTCGGGCGGGATCGGGCAGTTCCAGCATGTGGATATAGAGATGCGCGGCCTGCACGTGGCCGGGATTGCGCTTGATCACCGTCTCCAGCAGCCGCACCGCCTCGGCGCTGTTGCCCACCGGCTTGCCATCGGGCAGCCAGTAATTCCATGGGGACGTGTCCATCACCGCTTCGGCGGCGAGCACGGCGATCTCGTCATCAGCCGGCCAGCGCGCGGCGACCGCCAGCATGGCATCGGCATAGGCATTGTCGAGTGCGGCGCGGTCCGCCGTTTCGTCACGCGAATAGCGGGTGGCAAGCGCGGTGATCAGCGCCTGTTCCTTGGGGCCGGCGCGATCCATCAGGGCCAGCGCTTGATCCAGCGCCATCAGCGCAGCGGGGCGGTCCCGCCCATCCATCGGCGCGTTGATATTGGGGCCCAGCGCCATCGCCTCCCCCCACCAGCACAGCGCACAATCCGGCGCCGCTGCCTGCGCGCGGCGGAAGGAGGCGACGGCACCGGCGTGATTGAAGCCATAGGCCAGCATCAGCCCCTGCGTGAACCAGCGCCGCGCCCCGGCATCGCTGGGCCCAAAGGACAGGTGGGTAGCGGCGAGATCGGCCAGATAGGGCACGCCACCTGCGTCGCTGGCTGGCGCGGCGATGGCCGCGGCCGCCAGCAGGGCGCGGCTGGGGCCGGCGCGACGCGGACCGCACATCGCTTGAGCCTGGGTGGTGGGATCGAGCGCGGCGAGCAGCGCCGGTGAAAGCACGTGCTCGCTCGCGGCAACTGGCACCAGCAGGGCGATGAGCAGCAGAAGATGGCGTGCAGCGATGATCATGGCTGGCCTCCCCCAAAGCGGCTGCACCAGTGTGCCAGAGCCGGGCGGCTGGCTCAATCGCAGAAGCGGCAGGTTCAGAACAGGCCGGCCAGCGGCAACAGGCCGAGCAATCGCAGCGCCAGGCGTTGCAGCATGCTGGTGCCGGGTTCGGGCTGGATCAGATGATCATCCTCGCGCCAGCCCAGCCGGCCTTCGTGCAGTTCCAGCGCCCAGGCAAAGCGCGGCAAACCGTCATCCAGCGCGGATTCCAGCTTGCTGGCCAGCCGCGGCGAATCGATCACAAAGCCCATTTCAGTGTTGAGCCGCCACGAACGCGGATCAAAGTTCATCGAGCCGACGAACAGCCAGCGGCCATCGGCGACATAGGTTTTCGCGTGGAGTTCACCTGCACTGGCACGGAAAAAGCTCGTGGCCGGGCGGCGGCGGCGCAGGCGGCGCGGGATCAGGCCCAGCGTGGCGCGATCCCCCTCGGCCCCCCGCATTTCCCACAGCCGCACCCCGGCGGTGAGCAGGCGTTTGCGCCATGGCGCATAATAGGTGTGAACCAGCACGACATTGTTGGACAGCAGCGAATTGGTGAGCACATCAACCCTCACTCCCTGCCCGGCTAGATCGCACAGAAGCGCCTTGCTGGCCCTCGTAGGCACGAAATAGGCGGACACCAGCAACAGGCGCCGCCGGGTCGCCGCCATCCTGGCCAGCAGTCGCGGCAGCATCAGCTGGGCTTCGGCCACCGTGCCGCTGATCTTTTCGGGCGGATCGCTGAGCATGGTGAGCGGCGCCCATTCGAAATCCCGCGTTTCGTCCAGCAGGGCGCATGTCGCCGGGCTGGCGGCAGCGGCCAGATAGGTAGCGCGCCGGTCAACAGGCGGGCCCAGGGGCAAGGGTTTTGCGCCCGAACGAACCGGCCGGGTCAGCGGCACGGCCTGTGAGCAATCCCAGTAACGCTGGAAATCGGCCGCCACTTCGCCGGCAATCGCGCCGATGGCCAGAGCATCAAGATCGGCCGCCAGTTCCACATGGCCGGCATCGAAATATTCATCGCCGATGTTGCGGCCGCCGATCACCGTCGCGATGCCGTCCACCGTCAGGCTCTTGTTGTGCATGCGGCGGTTGAGGCGGGCGAAATCGAACAGGGCGTTGGGCCAGCGCGGCCAACGCAGGCGAGCAGGATTGAACAACCGCACATCAAGGCCGGGCAGAGCCGCTACCAGATGCTCAACGGCGGCGCAGCCGAAATCGTCGAGCAGCAGCCGCACCTGCACCCCTCGCGCGGCGGCGGCGGCAAGTTCATCCAGCAGCAGCCGGCCAGCCACATCATCCCGCCAGATATAATATTGGACGTCGATGCGGGTTAGCGACTGTCGCACCAGCGCGATCCGCACCGCCAGCGCCGCCGGGCCATCATCCAGCAATTGCACGCCGCTCTGGCCGGGATGCACCTCGCACAGCCGGGCCAGCCCTGCCATCATGCCGCCAGCCGCACGAAGATGGGCAGATGATCGGACGCCATCCGCGCCAGGGCCGAGGTATGGACGGATGCTTCCGCCAGGTGCAGGGCATGATGAGCAAAGGCCCGATCAAGCCGGCCGAGCGGTAGCCGCGCCGGGAAACTGGGGCCAAGCGCCACTTCGCGCCAGTGCCGGGCCAATGCTGCCAGCGCCGAACCGCCACGCCGCCATTCGTTGAAATCGCCCATGAGGAGCTCCGGAGGATTGCCCGGCGCCTTGGCCACCGCATCGATAATGGCGTGCATCTGGCGAGCACGGGCTAAGCCCGACAGATCAAGGTGCGCGCCGACCAGTCGCAGCACATGATTGCCGTGCGCGACATCAGCCAGCACCGCGCCGCGCGGCTCCAGCGATGGCAGGGTGATGCGGTGACTGTGGGTCAGCCGCACTGACCCTCGCAGCAGCACGGCATTGCCATGCCAGCCCAGCGCGGCGCGGCCTTCATGGTGCTGCTGGCCCAACGGCGCCGCCTGCCAGCCGCGTGCTGCCATCAGGGCTTCGGGAAGCACCGAGGTGCGCAGGCCCAGCCGCGTGTCTGCCTCCTGCAGCAAGGCCACATCAGCGCCGATTTCATCGAGCACATCAAGGATGCGCCCTGGGTTCAGCCGGCCATCGCTGCCAACGGCCTTGTGGATATTGTAGCTGGCGATTGTCAGGCTCACAGGCGCAGAGCTATCGCTTGCACGCCGCAAGAAAGGTCAGTACTATTGACCCAATTCGCACATGCACAAAGAGTCACAGCCATGGTCGCCGGTCTACCGCCTGTCAGCCTTGAAGACAAATATCGCTTCAGCCAAGGCCGGGTGTTCATGTCGGGCGTGCAGGCCCTCGTCCGCCTGCCGCTGGTGCAGAAATGGCGCGATGCCGCCGCGGGCCTCAACACCGCCGGCTTCATTTCCGGCTATCGTGGCTCGCCGCTGGGTGGGTATGATCAGGAACTCTGGCGCGCTAAGAAGTGGCTCAAGGAACAGGATATCCATTTCGTTCCCGGCGTGAACGAGGAACTGGGCGCCACCGCCGTCTGGGGCACCCAGCACGTGGCGCTGAACCCCAAGGCAGAGCGCGATGGCGTATTCGGCATCTGGTATGGCAAGGGCCCGGGCCTCGATCGCGCCATGGACGTGCTGAAGCATGGCAATGCCGCCGGCACATCGTCGCATGGCGGCGTGCTCGCCATCGTAGGTGACGATCACGGTGCCAAATCCTCCACCCTGCCCCACCAGAGCGACCATAATTTCCAGGCCGCCTTCGTGCCATTCCTGGCACCCGCTTCGGTGCATGAATTCGTCGAATATGGCCTTCTGGGCATCGCCATGAGCCGCTTTGCCGGCACCTGGGTCGGCTTCAAGGCCACCGCTGACACCGTGGAAACCAGCGCCACCGTCGATCTGGCGCAGGAGAACCGCGGCATCATCATTCCGCAGTTTGAATTCCCCGATGGCGGCGTCCACATCCGTCCCGGCGACATCTGGCGCGAGGAAGACACCCGCCTGCAACGCTACAAGGGCTTTGCCGCTATGGCCTTTGCCAAGGCCAACAGCATCGACCGGGTGGTGTGGGATTCGCCCAAGCCCCGCATCGGCATCGTTTCCACCGGCAAGGCCTTTGCCGACACGATGGAAGCATTGGACGAACTGGGCATCGATGCCCGCGTCGCGGCCGATATCGGCCTGAAGGTCTACAAGGTCGGCATGCCGTGGCCGCTTGAGCCCGATGGCATTCGCGCCTTTGCCGAGGGCCTGGATGAAGTGCTGGTGATCGAGGAAAAGCGCGAGTTCATCGAGCATCAGCTGAAATGGCAGCTCTACAACTGGCGCGAGTCCGTCCGCCCGCGCGTGGTTGGTAAGCATGACGAGAGCGGCGAGTGGCTGCTCAGCCCCGACAATGAACTTTCGCCGGGCGTCATCGCCCACGTGATCGCGGCGCGCCTGCAGCATTTCCACAATACGGACCGCATCCGCGCCGCACTGGCCTTCTTCCGCGATCAGGCTGGCAAGGCCGCCGTCTATCAGACACCGGTCAAGCGCAGCCCCTATTTCTGTTCCGGCTGCCCGCACAACACCTCCACCAAGGCGCCGGAAGGCCAGCGCGCGCTGGCCGGCATCGGCTGCCACATCATGGCAATGTGGATGGACCGCGCCGAAACCTTCACCCAGATGGGCGGTGAAGGCGTGACCTGGGTAGGCGAAGCGCCGTTTGTTGGCGAAAAGCATGTGTTCGCGAATCTAGGCGACGGCACCTATTTCCACTCCGGCCTGCTCGCTATCCGTCAGTCGATCGCGGCCGGCGTGAACATCACCTACAAGATCCTTTACAACGACGCTGTCGCCATGACCGGCGGGCAGAAGCATGACGGCGAATTGTCAGTCGATCAGATCGCGGCGCAGATGCTGGCCGAACATGCCAAGAAAGTGGTGATCCTGACCGAAGGCCTTGATCGCTACAAGGACGTCACCATCCCCGCCGGCGTGCGCCTGCTCGATCGACGCGAGTTGGAGAATATCAGCCAGGAATTTGCCGCCACGCCCGGCTGCACCGTTATCATCTTCGATCAGACCTGCGCCGCCGAAAAGCGCCGCCGCCGCAAGCGCAAGCAACTGGTCGATCCCGCCCGCCGCATCTTCATCAATCCGGCCGTGTGCGAAGGCTGCGGCGATTGTTCGGTGCAATCGAACTGTGTCTCGGTGGAACCCGTCGAAACCGAATTCGGCCGCAAGCGCCGCATCAACCAATCGAGCTGCAACAAGGATTACAGCTGCGTCAAAGGCTTCTGCCCCAGCTTCGTGACGGTGGACGATGCCGAAGTGAAGACATCCAAGGCGGAATTCACCCTTGATGGCGTTGCCGATCCGGTCATTCCAGCCCCCGGCCATGGCTTTAACATCATGGTCACCGGCATCGGCGGCACCGGCGTGCTCACCGTGTCGGCGCTGCTTGGCACGGCCGCGCATATCGAGGGCCTGGCCAGCACCACCGCCGACATGGCCGGCTTGGCCCAAAAGGGCGGCGCGGTGTACAGCCATGTCCGCATCGCTGGCAGCAACGATGATCTGCTTTCCCCGCGCATCATGGCCGGCAGCGCCGATGTCGTGCTGGCCTGCGATGCCGTGGTCGCCGCTGACAAGCCGACGCAAACACTGATGGTGCCGGACCGCACCGCCGTGGTCGCCAACGCCGATATCGCGCCGACATCCGATTTCGTGCGCAACCGCGATTTCGATTTCCACAGCGCCAGCGTCGAACGCGCCATCCGCAAGGCATCGAACCCCAACGCCTGCGATTTCATCGCCGCCGATACGGTAGCAACCGCCCTGCTCGGCGATGCCATCGGCAGCAACATCTTGCTGATGGGCTACGCCTGGCAGAAGGGCCTGATCCCGCTGAAGCGCGAGAGCATCGAAGCCGCCATCGAACTGAACGGCGTCGCCATCCCCTTCAACAAGAAGGCGTTCGCCTTGGGCCGCCTGCTCGCCACCCGCCCCGATCAGGTACTGGCGCTGGTAGAAGCAATCCGTGGCCCGCAACCGGAACCGCCCGCCACCACGCTGAACGAAATGATCGCCAAGCGCGAGGCCGATCTGGTACTGTATCAAGATGCCGCTTACGCCGCCCGCTTCAAGGCGAGCGTGGAAAAGGCCCGGACTGCCGGCGGCGATGCCTTTGCCGAAGCGGTCGCCAAGAGCCTCTACAGACTGATGGCCTACAAGGACGAATATGAAGTCGCCCGCCTTTACAGCGATGGCCGCTTCGAAGCGGCCTACGCGGCTCAATTCGCCGGCGGCAAACCCCGCGTGCTGCTCGCGCCGCCGCTGATCACCCGCACCGATCCCGCCACCGGCCGCCCGCAGAAAATCAGCTTCGGCCCGTGGATCTTCAAGGCGTTCGGCGTGTTGGCCAAGTTCAAGAGCCTGCGCGGCACCGCTCTGGACATCTTCGGCTACAGCGAAGAGCGCCGCTTTGAGCGCGCCGACATCGCGGCGTTTGAAGCCGACATTGACCGCCTCTGCACCGACGTGAACTCCGCCAACATCGGCCTGGCGCTGGCCATTGCGCGCCTGCCGATGGACGTGCGCGGCTTCGGCCCGGTCAAAACCAAGGCGCGCGATGAAATGCTGAAACGCCGCGACGCCCTGTGGACGAAATGGCCGGGGCTGGCGGTACAAGCGGCGGCGTAACAGAAGGAATAGAGGCCTCCCGCGGTCAGGCTCGCAGACCCTGTACCCGTTTGATTTTGGGTGCGCGAGTGACTGAGTTACGCGCCATTCCGGAAGCCCTTTTTGTGGCCTTCCGCCAACCGATCGGGTTCCGATGGCAGGCGATGTGCCGCCCGATAGCTCTAGATAGCTTTCCGGACATCGGATCGCGTGTATCACTCTCAGCAAGGCAATAGGGTCGGGGGAGAGCCATGCACTACGCAGAACTGGCGAAGGCGCGCGACGAGCTAACTGGCCCTGGTGGCGCGTTTGAGATTACCACCATCGAGATCAATGGCATCCCGGTGCGCGCCTATCGCAATGCGCTGCCCGATGTCCGGGCGCTTTGGCAATCAACGCAAGCGTTCGCCGACCGGACCTATCTGGTTTATGGCGATGAGCGGTTGACCTACGCCGAAGCGCACGCCCGGGTGAACGCCATCGCGGCATGGGTGGCGGCGCAGGGTATCGGGCCGGGCGACCGGGTGGGGATTGCCATGCGCAACTATCCCGAATGGATGCTGATCTATTGGGCCTGCGTTTCCACCGGCATCGCCGTTGTGGGCATGAACGCCTGGTGGACGCCGGAAGAAATGGCCTATGCGTTGGCGGATTCGGCGCCCAAAGCGCTGTTCCTCGATACCGAGCGACTGGATCGCTTCAAGGAAATTTCTGAACCGCCAATGGGCCTTCGCCTCGTGGGGGTGCGGCTGCGCGGGGCCGCGCCGGGGGTGACGGCCTTTGCCGATGTGCTGGCGCACGACGGCGCCATGCCGGATGTGGCGATCGATACTGATGCCGATGCCTGCATCTTCTACACATCGGGCACCACCGGTTTTCCGAAGGGCGCGCAGCTCACACATCGTGGCTGCATCACCAATTTGTTCAACATGCTCTATGCCGGCGCATCGACGGCGCGGGCGGTGCAACTGGCCACCGGTCCAGAGTCCTCTGCTGAGCCGCCGGCCACGGCGCCAGTGCCGGTATCGCTGCTTACAACGCCGCTGTTCCACGTGACGGCCAACAATTGCGGCGCCTATGCGACCACAGCGGCCGGCGGCACTATCGTGCTAATGTATCGCTGGGATGCCGGCGAGGCGCTGCGCATTATCGAGAAGGAGCGCGTCACCTCCATCGGCGGCGTGCCGGTAATGGCCCGTGAGCTGATCAACCACCCGGATTTCCTCACCACGGATGTGTCGAGCCTGACGGCCATGTCCGGCGGCGGCGCCCAGGTGCCGCCCGATCTGGTCCACAAGATCGAGGAAAAGGTCGCCAGCGCGCGTCCCAGTACCGGCTATGGCATGACCGAAACCTGCGGGATCATCACGTCCGTCTCCGGCGACTTCTTCGTCGACAAGCCGGATAGTGCCGGGCCCGCCATGCCCGCCTATGAAGCCAAATGCGTTGACGATGCCGGTAACACGGTGGCACCGGGCGAGATCGGCGAGCTGTGGGTGAAGGGCGCAGCCGTCATCAAGGGCTATATCAACCGGCCTGAGGCAACCGCGGCTTCGATCACAGATGGCTGGCTGCACACCGGCGACATTGCACGCATCGACGAACATGGCTTCATCTTCATCGTCGATCGCAAGAAGGACATGGTGCTGCGCGGCGGCGAGAATGTCTATTGCGCCGAGGTGGAAGCCGCTATCTACCGCCATCCCGCCATCGCCGAATGCTGCGTTTTTGGCGTGCCTGACCACCGGCTGGGCGAGGAAGTGGCCGTGGCCGTGGTGCTGAAGCCAGGCGAAAACCTGGATGAGGCCGCGCTGTTCAATTTCTGCGGCGGCCTGATCTCCAATTACAAGGTACCGCGCCACATCTGGTTCATGGCCGAAGCGCTGCCGCGCAACGCCAGCGGCAAGTTCCTGCGGCGCGAACTGCGCGACCAGCTGGCGAAGGAACTGCCGGCCTGAAAACCAACGGGTGCAGGGACTGCGTCCCTGCCCGCCGGAGGCGTTTTTCTTGAGTTCAAAGAAAAGCGTGGCCCCGGATCAAGTACGGGGCGACGAGCCGTGGGACGCGCCCTCAATCGATATTGAGCGCAAAGCAGCCGTTCTTGCCGATTTCCAGCGTCTTGCAGCCGTCGCGGGCCTCGTCGCGGGTGGGGAACGGGCCGACTTGCAGGCGGTAATTGCCGCCGAACTTGCCGATCACCGGGCGCAGGCCCTTGGTCGCCTTCTTGTTACTGGCGGCGAGTTTAGTCCAGGCCTGCATGGCGGTTTTCTGGCTGGGGTAGGTGCCAAGCTGGATGCGCCAGCCGGTTTCCTTCGCAGCCTCGGCGGCCTTTTGGGCGGCCAGTTTCCGTTCGGCGGCGCGTTTTTCGGCGATGGCCTTGTCGGCGGCAGCTTTCTTTTCGGCGGCGGCGTCAGCGGTGCGGTTGGGTCGGGCCGGCGGCGGCGCCAGTGGCGAGGTACTGGCGGCCGGGACGGGTTGGCGCATCGGTTCGGCAGCGGCGAGCGACGCGTCTTGCGCTTCGTCGTCGTCTCCTTCCGCCGCGTCGACTTCAGCGGCTTTCAGCGCGGCGGCGTTCAAGGCGGCGGTGTTGGTGCCAGAGGCAGCGCTAGAACCAGCGAGAGCACTGGCGACTAAGACGGGCGGCGGCGGCGTGGTAACGGCCAGCATCGGCGGCGGCTGGATGCCGGGCTGGAACTGGCCGGGTATACCGCTGCCGTTGGCGAGCGAGGTGGCGATCTGCCAGCCGTTCGCTCGATCAAGCGGTTGAATCACCTGGGATAACTCATTAAGCGCCTTGGTGGCTTCGGGCAGGCCTTGGGCGGCGGCGCGCACCAGATAGGCATAGGCGAGCGGCAGCGATTTCACCGCACCATCGCCATTCCAGTGTACGATGCCCAGTACATATTGGGCGCGCATTTCGCCTTTGTCGGCTGCAGCTTTCAGCCAGCGCACGGCTTCGGCCTTTTCGGCGGCCTGAAACTGCAGGATGCCCAGATTGGCTTGGGCAGGCAGATGGCCTTTAACGGCGGCGCGGCGGTACCAATCGCTGGCGATTGTCTTGTCCAGCGCGACGCCGCGGCCGAGTTTATAGGCTTGGCCCATATTGAACATGGCATCGGCATCGCCATTTTCGGCAAAGGGCTGCCACATCGAAACGGCCGCATCCCATTTGCTGGCGCGCCACAGTTCAACACCTTGGCGCACCGATGGCGGCGGCGGCGTGGCGCGGGCCGGGGCGGCGGCGGCGGCTGGGCGGCTGGCGCGGCCCTTCTTGCCCTTCTTCTTGCGGGCGGCGAGCGCCGGATCGCCGGCCACCAGGGCCAGCACCAGCAGTGCGCCAATTGCCTTCAAACCCGCCAAACCACGTCTCCACCTTTGATTGTCATGCGCACGATGCCGGCGGTTGGCACACCATCAAATGGCGTATTCCCGGCTCCGTGAAATTTCCGCCCATCGATACGCCACGGGGCAGCTTCATCAAAGACCACAAGGTCTGCCGGTGCGCCGA
>CALRNJ020000012.1:0-41791 GCA_943369475.1 Sphingomonas paucimobilis
CACCAGCGCTGTCTTCGACGCGTCGATGACGTCGCGGCGGAAGGCTTCGATACTGGCCTTTTCGGCGGCCGGGTTGGGAATGCTGGCCAAGTGGGATGCTCCGAACTTTGTGGCTTTTGATCATATGGGGTGTCGAGGGCCGGTTTGCCAAGACGTCGCATGGGCGCACTGCCCAAGAAACCTCGGGCGAAAAAGGGGCTTGCAAGTCCAAAGCCCCCGGTGCTAGAGGCCCCATCCTCAATGACCGGCGAGCGGGTGTAGCTCAGGGGTAGAGCGCAACCTTGCCAAGGTTGAAGTCGAGAGTTCGAATCTCTTCACCCGCTCCAGTCGTTGCTTGAAAAGGCGGTCCGCCAGGGCCGCCTTTTTCATTGCGGCCCTTCTCGGCTACACCCATAAAGCCCGCATGCACAGCCACGCCCACAGCCATCCGCTGGGCGGCCATGATCATCGTGGCCACGGACACAGCCACGCGCCGCCCGATTTCGGCCGGGCCTTCGCCATCGGGGCGGTGCTCAATCTCACCTATGTCGGGATCGAAACCGCCGCGGGCCTGTGGGTCGATTCGATGGCGTTGCTCGCCGATGCTGGCCACAATCTGTCGGACGTGGCCGGGCTGCTGATTGCCTGGGGCGGCCTCACGCTGGCGCGGCGAGCACCTAGCGCGCGCTTCACCTGGGGTCTGTCCCGCTCACCCATCCTGGCGGCGCTGGCCAATGCGCTGATTCTGGTGGCGGCCTGCGGCGGCATCATCTTTGAATCGGTGCACCGCTTGATCGATCCGCTGCCGGTCGCCGGCAATGTGGTGATGCTGGTGGCGGCTGTGGGCGTTGCCATCAACACCGGCACGGCCCTGTTGTTCATGCGCGGCCGCAAAGGCGACGTGAACGTGCGCGGCGCTTACTTGCACATGCTGGCCGATGCAGGCGTGTCGGCAGCGGTGGTGCTTGGCGGGCTGGTGATCAGCCAGACCGGCTGGGCCTGGGTTGATCCGGTGCTGGGGCTGGCGGTGGCGGCCGTCATCCTGCGCGGCACCTGGAGCCTGCTCACCGAATCGCTGGCGCTGGCGCTGGATGCGGTGCCGCTTGGCATAGAACCGGCTGCTGTCAACGATTGGCTCACCGGGCTGGACGGCGTGGCGGCGGTGCATGATCTCCACATCTGGCCGCAGGGCACCACCGGTGCCGTGTTGACCGCGCATCTGGTGATGCCAGCCGGCCATCCGGGTGATGAGGCGCTTGCCAACATCGCCCACGCGCTGCACCATCGCTTCCAGATCGGCCATGCCACGCTGCAGGTGGAAACCGGCGCCGATCACTGCCGCCAAGCGCTGCCCGAAGGCTGCGGCGGCGACCACCAGCACTGATGCAACTGTGGGTGGCACCGGCCGGCGGGCCGGAGTAGGAAACCCTTCATGCGCATCATCGACCATCACATCGCCGGATCGCCCGTGGCCGCCGGCAGCCGCACCAGCCCGGTGTATGATCCCAATTCAGGCCAGCTACAGGCGGAAGTTCGCCTGGCCGGCGCAGATCTGCTGGAACAGGCGGTGGCCGCCGCCCGCGCCGCCCAGCCGGCCTGGGCCGCCACCAATCCGCAGCGCCGCGCCCGGGTGATGTTCAAGTTCAAGGAACTGGTCGAAGCCCGCATGGATGAACTGGCCCGCGTGCTCAGCTCCGAGCATGGCAAGGTGCTGGCCGACAGCCGCGGCGATATCCAGCGCGGGCTTGAGGTTATCGAATTCTGCTGCGGCATCCCGCATGTGCTGAAGGGCGAATTTACCCACGGCGCTGGTCCCGGCATCGACATCTGGGCCTTCCGCCAGCCGGTCGGCATTGGGGCCGGTATCACCCCGTTCAATTTCCCGGCGATGATTCCGATGTGGATGGCTGGGGTCGCCATCGCCACCGGCAACGCCTTCATCTTGAAGCCATCAGAACGTGATCCCACCCTGCCGCACCTGTTGGGCGATATCTTCCGCGATGCCGGCCTGCCCGAGGGCATTTTCAGCGTGGTCAATGGCGACAAGGAAATGGTCGACGCCATCATTGCTCACCCTGATATCGCCGCCATCAGCTTTGTCGGCTCATCGGACGTGGCGGAGTATATCCATGCGCAGGGCTGCGCGCGCGGCAAGCGGGTGCAGGCGATGGGTGGTGCCAAGAACCACGCCATTGTGATGCCCGATGCCGATCTCGATCAGGTGGTGCGCGATCTGGCCGGCGCCGCCTTTGGCTCAGCCGGCGAACGCTGCATGGCGCTTCCGGTGGTGGTGCCGGTGGGTGAGGACACCGCCAACGCGCTGCGCGCCAAATTGCTGCCGGCGATCGGCAAACTGCGTATCGGCATCTCCACCGACCCGGAGGCCGATTATGGCCCAGTGGTGACGGCAGCCCACAAGGCGCGGATCGAAAGCTACATCCAGATGGGCGTTGATGAAGGCGCGGAGCTGGTCGTTGATGGCCGCGGCTTCACCCTGCAGGGCCATGAAGGCGGCTTCTTTGTCGGCCCTACGCTGTTCGATCATGTCCAGCCGCACATGCAGAGCTATCGTGAGGAAATCTTCGGCCCCGTGCTGCAGATCATGCGTGCACCGGATTTCGAGGCAGCACTCAAACTCCCCAGCCAGCATCAGTATGGCAACGGCGTCGCTATCTTCACCCGCAACGGCCACGCCGCGCGCGAATTTGCAGCGCGGGTGAATGTCGGCATGGTCGGCGTAAACGTGCCGATCCCGGTGCCAGTGGCCTATCACAGCTTTGGCGGCTGGAAGCGCTCGGCGTTCGGCGACATCGGCCAGCACGGAATGGAAGGCGTGCAATTCTGGACCAAGCGCAAGACGGTGACTGGCCGCTGGCCGGATGGGGGCATGGATGGCGGTTCGGCTTTCGTCATCCCGACCATGGGGTAAGACACATGAGCTTTGAAACCATCCTTGTTGAAAAGCGCGGCGCCGTCACGCTCGTCCGCCTCAACCGCCCACAGGCGCTGAATGCGCTGAACAGCCAGGTGCTGGCCGATCTGATTGCCGCCTTTGTCGCCTATGATGCAGATGCCTCCCAGCGCTGCCTGGTGATCACCGGCAGTGAAAAGGCATTCGCCGCCGGGGCCGATATCAAGGAAATGAGCGGGCAGAGCTTTGCCCAGATGTATGGCGGCAATTTCTTCGCCGGTTATGATCATGTCACCTCCACCCGCAAGCCATGGATCGCGGCGGTGAGCGGCTTTGCGCTGGGCGGTGGCTGTGAGCTGGCGATGATGGCCGATATCATCATTGCTGCAGAGAATGCGAAGTTCGGCCAACCGGAAATCAAGCTGGGCGTGACGCCCGGCATGGGCGGCTCGCAGCGGCTGGTGCGCGCAATCGGCAAGGCCAAGGCCATGGAAATGTGCCTCACTGGGCGCATGATGGACGCCGCTGAAGCCGAGCGCTCCGGCCTCGTGGCACGTGTGGTGCCGACCGAGACGCTGCTCGATGAAGCGTTAAAGCTCGCCGAAACCATCGCTGGCATGGCGCCGCTGGCCAGCATCGCGGTGAAGGAAGAAATCGACGCCGCCTTCGAGATGAGCCTGAAGGAAGGCGTGCGTTTCGAACGCCGGTTGTTCCACGGCCTGTTCGGCAGCGCGGATCAGAAGGAAGGCATGTCCGCCTTTATCGAAAAGCGGCCCGGCAATTGGACAGGGCAGTAAAATGGCCATCATCGCCTTCATCGGGGTCGGCAACATGGGTGGCGGCATGGCCCTCAACCAGGTCAAGGCCGGCCACGAAGTCTTGGCGTTCGACCTGTCAGCCGACGCGCTGGCCCGGGTCGTGGCCGGCGGTGCGACGGCGGCCACCAGCGCGGCCGATGCCGCCGCCTGTGCTGATGTGATCATCACCATGCTGCCGGCGGGCAGCCATGTTCGCGCTGCCTATGAAGGAGAATTGCTCGCCGCCGCCCAACCACATGCCGTGTTGATCGATTGTTCAACCATTGATGTCGCCACCGCCAAGGCGATGGGCGAAGCCGCTGCCAGCAAGGGCTTGGCCATGGTCGATGCGCCAGTGTCGGGCGGCACGGCGGCGGCCGATGGCGGCACACTCACCTTTATGGTGGGCGGGCCTGATGCCGCCTTTGCGCTGGCGCAGCCGGTCCTGGCCCGGATGGGCAAGGCCGTGATCCACGCCGGCGCTGCGGGCATGGGCCAGGCTGCCAAGATCTGCAACAACATGATCCTGGGCGCTACCATGATCGCCACTGCTGAAGCCTTCGTGCTGGCCGAGAAGCTGGGGCTGGAGGCGCAGACCTTCTTTGATATCAGCAGCAAGGCCAGCGGCCAAAGCTGGTCCATGACCAATTACTGCCCTGTGCCGGGCCCTGTGCCGACTTCGCCCGCCAACCGTGATTATGCCGGCGGTTTCGCGGCGGCCCTGATGCTGAAGGATCTGAAGCTCGCCATGGCCGCCGCACAAGGATCGGGTGCCAGCGTGCCGATGGGGGCGCAGGCCGAAACGCTCTACCAGTTGCTGGTCAACAACGGCGGCGCGGCCACGGATTTCTCCGGCATCATCCGGTTGCTGCGCGGCTGATCTGCCGCGTTGGCATTTCGCCGCCATCCGCGCTATGCCGCGCCACATCATGGCTCAACCGCTGATCATTGCCCTGCCCAAAGGCCGCATCCTGAAGGAAGCGCTGCCCTTGCTGGCCCATATCGGTATCGTGCCGGAAGCGGATTTTTCCGATGAAAACAGCCGCAAGCTGACCTTTGCCACCTCCCGCGATGATGTCCGGGTGATCCGGGTGCGCAGTTTTGATGTGGCAACCTTTGTGGCGTTTGGCGCGGCGCAGTTGGGCATTGCCGGCAACGACGTGCTTATGGAGTTTGATTTCTCGGAAATTTATGCGCCGGTCGATCTGGGCATTGGCCATTGCCGCCTGTCGGTCGCGCAACCGGCGGCGCTTGATCCCGATCTGTCGCGGCTGTCACACGTCCGGGTGGCGACCAAATATCCCGGCCTCACCCGCCGCCACTTCGCGGCGCGCGGCCTGCAGGCTGAAGTGATCAAGCTCAACGGCGCGATGGAACTGGCGCCGCTTGTTGGCCTGTCGAGCCGCATTGTCGATCTCGTCTCCACCGGCAAGACGCTGGCGGAAAACGGCCTGAAGGAGGTGGAGGTGATCGCCCATATCACCAGCCGTCTGATCGCCAACCGCGCCGCCTTCAAGACCGATACCCGTGTTGTTGCCATCATCGATGCCATGCGGGAACTCACGGAAAAGTCTGATGCCGCAGAGGCTTGACGCGAGCGACGCCGGCTTTGCCGCGGCTTTTGCAGCGCTGGTTAATGCCAAGCGCGACGACGCCGCCGATGTGTCGGCCACCGTTACCGCCATTATCTCTGGCGTGAGGGCGCGCGGCGATGCCGCCGTTGCCGAACTTACCGCAAAGTTTGACCGGGTCGATCTTGAGGCTGTCGGCTGGGAGATTTCCGGCAGCGATCTCGATGCTGCGCTGGCCGGGCTCGCCCCCGAACTGCGCGCCGCGCTCGATCTGGCCGCCGCCCGCATCCGCGCCTTCCACGAACGCCAGAAGCCGCAGGGTAATGATGCGGTGGATGATGCCGGCGTGCGCACTGGTGTGCGCTGGTCGCCGGTTGAGGCTGCCGGGCTCTATGTGCCGGGCGGCCGCGCCGCCTATCCGTCATCGGTGTTGATGAACGCCATCCCGGCCGTTGTCGCCGGGGTGCGCGATCTGATCATGGTGACGCCCACCCCTAATGGCCTGGTCAACCCGCTGGTGCTGGCTGCGGCGCGGGTGGCCGGTGTGAGCCGCGTGTTCCGCATCGGCGGCGCGCAGGCGGTGGCGGCGCTTGCCTTTGGCACGGCGCACATCCCGCGTGTCGACGTGATCACCGGGCCGGGCAACGCCTTTGTCGCCGAGGCCAAGCGCCAGCTCTACGGCATAGTCGGCATCGACATGGTGGCAGGCCCATCGGAAGTGGTGATTCTGTCCGACGGCAAGTCCAACCCGGATTGGATTGCCGCAGATCTTCTGGCTCAGGCCGAACATGATCCAGTGGCGCAATCCATCCTGATCACCACTTCTGCTGCCGAAGCCGACGCCGTAGAAGCCGCCGTGGCCCGCCAGCTCGAAACCTTGTCCACGGCTGCCGTGGCTGGCGCCTCATGGCGCGATTTTGGCGCCATCATCACCATCGCCGCACTGGCTGATGCGCTGGCGCTACTCGACGCACTGGCGCCGGAACATGCCGAACTGATGGTCGATGATCCTGATTGGTTGTTCAGCCGCATGCGCCATGCCGGTTCGGTGTTTCTGGGCCGCCACACCCCGGAGGCGGCGGGCGATTATCTCGCCGGGCCCAACCATGTGCTGCCCACCGGTCGCCGGGCGCGCTTTGCCTCTGGCCTGTCAGTGGTGGACTTCATGAAGCGCACCACTTTCCTCGATTGCGGCCAACAGGGCCTGGCCGCTATAGGCCCGGCCGGGGCAGCGATTGCCGACGTGGAAGGCTTGGCCGCCCACGCCGCGTCGATCAGGCTGCGGCTCGAGATCGGAAAATGAACGCTCAAACAATGCGGCGTATCCGCCAGCTTCATCTTTACATCGGCGTGTTCTTTCTGCCAGCGATCCTGTTCTTTGCATTCAGCGGCGGGTTGCAGGCCTTCCGGCTGCAACAGGCCAGTGGCTGGGATGGGGCGCCGCCGCCGGCATGGATGGTGTGGATGGGCAGCGTGCATATCGATCAGGCCGTGCCGCACGCCGAACCTTCGAAACTGCCGGCGGCCGCCAAAGCACCAGCTGATCCGGTCAAGGAGGCCGAGCGAGCGGCCCGCAAGCGCTCTGCGCTGCCGATGAAGATCTTTACTGCGGTGTTGGCAGCGGCGCTTGCCCTGTCCGCCTTGCTGGGCGCGGCCATTGCGTTGAACAGTCGCGCGACGCGGCGTATGGCTGTGTTGATGCTGGTGGCTGGCACGGCTGTTCCGTTGGCGCTTCTATTGGCTTGAGCCTATCTGCCGTACACTGCGCGTTCGAACGCCCGTAGCACCTCCACCGTTGCCGGTTCGCCAAAGGGCAGATGCTGCATGCACAGCACAGCGGCGATATCGGATTCGGGGTCGATCCAGTAATAGCTGTTGGCAATGCCGGCCCAAGCGAGGCTGCCGGCGGCGCGGCCATCCGGGCCATCTTCCGGGTTGATCAGGAAGCCCAGGCCCCAGCCGCAATCCATCATCGGGAACAAATCGAAATCAGATGAGAAGCCTGGCAGGTTGCTGACCATCCGGCCGGCTGGCATCGTGACCTGGTTGCGGGCCATATCGGTGAGGGTTTCTGGCCGCAGGATGCGGGCGCCGTTCAGCTGGCCGCTATTGAGAATCATGCGGCAGAAGTGAAGATAGTCGCGCGCCGTCGACACCAGCCCGCCACCGGCACCTTGAAATTCCGCCTTGTCGCCGCCGCCGAAATGCACCGGGAAGGGCATCAGGCCGCCATCGGGCGTGCGCACGTGCAGTGGGGTCAGTCGCGCCTTCACCGCGTCGTCGAAGGCAAACGTGGTATCCTTCATGCCCAACGGCCCGGTGACATGGCGGGTCAGCCAGTCGCCCAGTTTCATGCCTGATGCGGCTTCCACCGCCAGCCCCACCCAATCGGTGGAAATGCCATAGATCCACTGCGTGCCTGGATCGGCGAGCAGCGGCGCGTTCAGGCTGGCAAGGCTGCCGGGCGCGGCGGGATTGTGCTGGCGATACTGGGTCAGTTCGGCCGACATGAATTCATAGCCAAAGCCCGAGGTATGGGTGAGCAGCTGCCGCAGCGTGATCGGCCCGGCCGCCGGGCGGGTGACCGGCTTGCCATCGTCATCAAAGCCTTCCAGCACTTCCGGGCTGGCCAATTGTGGCAGCAGCGCGCCGATATCATCATTCAGGTCCAGCCGGCCCTGCTCCACCAACTGCATGGCGGCGACGCTGGCGATCGCCTTGGTCATCGATGCGATCTGGAACAGGTCGTCCTGCGCCAAAAGCGGGCCACCGGGGCCCTTGGTGCCTACTGCCACTTCCGCAAGCGTGCCGCAGCTGTTGCCGACAACGGCGACCGCGCCTGGCACATTAGCAGCTGAGAGCGTGGTTTCGAGTGCAGTCTTGATGCGTTCGAGCATGTGGAGCTCTCCTTTGCAGTAAGCTTAGGGAAGATCTCCACCCTTTGCACCTCTTGGCAGCGGGAGGGGCATGTGGGCCTCAATGCCGGAAGTGGCGCATCCCCGTGAACACCATCGCCAGCCCGCGCTCATCAGCCGCCGCGATCACGTCCTTGTCGCGTATGGAGCCGCCGGGCTGGATGATCGCGGTGGCACCGGCTTCGGCCGCGGCGATCAGCCCGTCAGCGAAGGGGAAGAAGGCATCGGAGGCGACGCAGCAGCCGATGGTGCGCGGTTGCGCCCAGCCGGCCGCTTCGGCGGCATCAATGGCCTTGCGCGCAGCGATGCGGGTCGAATCGAGCCGGCTCATCTGGCCGGCACCAACACCCGCCGTCGCGCCGCCATTGGCATAAACGATGGCGTTAGACTTCACGTGCCGCGCCACGGTCCAGGCAAACAGCAGATCGGCCCATTCGGCCTCTGTCGGCGCGCGCTGGGTGACGACTTCACAGGCATCGCGCAGCACGGCGCCATTGTCGCGGCTCTGCACCAGCATGCCGCCGGAAATCGGCTTCAGCATCAGTCCCGGCCGGCGCGGATCGGGCAGCTCGGCCAGCAACAGGCGCAAGTTCTTCTTGCCCGCAAAGATCTTCAGCGCGTCCTCGTCCGCACCCGGCGCGATCACCACTTCTGTGAAGATGTCGGTGATGGCCTCTGCAGTGGGGCCATCGAGCGGCTGGTTGACGGCGATGATGCCGCCAAAGGCCGAAACCGGATCACACTGGAACGCCTTTTCATAGGCGTCGGCCAGCGTGGCACCGGTGGCCACGCCGCACGGATTGGCGTGCTTGATGATGGCGCAGGCCGGGCCGGCATCGCGCCATTCGGCGATCAGATCGAGTGCGCCGTCGGCATCGTTGAGATTGTTGTAGCTCAGTTCCTTGCCCTGCACCTGGCGCGCAGCGGCCAGGCCATAGGAGCGGCCCTGCGGT
This sequence comes from Sphingomonas paucimobilis, assembly GCA_943369475.1. GTDB lineage: Bacteria > Pseudomonadota > Alphaproteobacteria > Sphingomonadales > Sphingomonadaceae > Sandarakinorhabdus > Sandarakinorhabdus paucimobilis_A. The sequence goes on from CALRNJ020000012.1 coordinate 9,127, forward strand.
AGGTAGAGCGCCGCCTGCTGGTGCGGGTTCTCGCCGTAGCGCAGCGTTTCCTTCCAGGTGAGTGAAACCGGCAGGACCGCCGGGAACATCTCGCACTGATCGGCAAAGGCGAACCAGCTGGCGACAGCGGCGTCATAGGCAGCGGTGTGAGCAAAGGCGGCGGCGGCCAGCTTGCGGCGCAGAGCGAGCGGGGTGGCACCGTCGTTCGCGTCCAGCGCGGCGATGAAGTCATCATACTGGTCGGGGCTGGTCAGGATGGCGACGAAATCATGATTCTTGGCCGATGACCGCACCATAGCCGGGCCGCCGATGTCGATATTCTCGATGATCTCGTCCCGCGGCGCACCCTTGGCCACGGTTGCGGCGAACGGATAAAGGTTGATCACCGCCAGATCGATGGCGCCGATTCCGTTGTCGGTCATGGCCTGCACATGCTCGGCGTTGTCACGCAGCGCCAGCAGCCCGCCGTGCACCCGCGGGTGCAACGTCTTCACGCGGCCATCCATCATTTCCGGGCTGCCGGTCAGTTCGGCGACGTCTTTCACCGCGTGGCCGAGCGCCCGCAGCGCCGTTGCCGTGCCACCGGTGGAGACCAGTTCCACGCCGCGCGCCACCAGGGCGGCGGCCAGCGGCTCAAGCCCGGCCTTGTCGGACACCGAAAGCAGGGCGCGGCGAATGGGAACGAGATCGGTCATGGGGAGCGGCTTTCAGCAATTGGCAGGGCTTGAGCGATGAACAGATGCGCGCTCGCCTAGCGCCTCAGCCTGTTATTTGCCAGCCCGCTTCAGGCTCCAATGCACGTCAGCGGCCATTTTCTGGGTGCCGCCAGAAACCACCAGTTGCTGGGTGCGCTGGATGGTTCCGGCCCCATCCACCCACACCGATGGTTCAATGGCCAGCCGCCCCGCGCCGCTTTCCAGCCGCACCTTGAACGCCCAGATGCGGCCCGAAGGTGTTTTCAGCAAGGCGCCCATGCCATCTGCGGTGGGCGTGGCCGAGACGCCGGGGCCAAGATGGAAGCGCACATCGAAATTGCGTTCTGCGCTGCGGCGCAGCAGGCCGGCAGGGGCGGCTTCGATCAGATCCTCGCCCGCCAGTTCCATGCCATCGGCGGTAAGGAACAGGCGCCGGCGCACCAGCATGCCGAAACGCTTGGCATAGCCATTGTGGCTGGTTTCGATTAGCTGGCCTTCGGCGCTGCTTCTGAGAGCCAGCGTAACTTCCTCCACCCCGACTGCCAGCGTGCCATCATCGCGGATGCGAGTGCTGTTTGTGTCGGCAATTACCAGGGTGGAATGGGCAGCGGTGGTGGACAAACCCGACGCCAGCGCCGGCGCCAAGGGGGCTTTGAGACCGCGCACCCCGCCGCAATTGGTGATCAGCCGGTCGGGGCCGTCGCTCATTTCAAAGGCTAGGGTTCCGGCGTGGCCATTGTTGGACAGGCGGGCCGATGGTGGCGGCCCGGCATCGATCACCACTACGCTGCGTGCAGAGGATAGCCGGTGATAGCCGCTCCAGCGGCCGCCGCGGCGGATTTCGGTGCCTGTTGCCGCCTTGCGCGACAGGCGCTCCAACGCATCGGCCCCAATCACAGCGCCGCCATGCCATGCGCCGATCTGGCCATCTCCCAACATGAGCCCGCGCAAGGCCGGCGCCAGCCGGGCCAGCGTATCGGCAAATACCGGTGGCGCGCGGTTGCCGAGTGCCTCGGGCGCGCCGGCGGTAAAGATCAACAGATCAGCCAGCGCCAGCGCATCCACGGGCGCACGGCTTGCGATGCCACCATCTGGCAGCACCAGCTCCGGCAGCAAATGGTTCAGCCCGGCCAGCGCCGCATTGGCCCGCATGTCGCCGCCGGGAATCAGTGTTCCGGCGGCATAAAGCCCGCACAACGCCTTGGCCTGCGCCAGGCCTTCGCCGCCACGCCGGGCGGCGCGATCAAGGTGACGCGCCCAGGTCGCCATCGCTGACAGCACGGCCGAACGATAGATCTGGTTCGACGATGACAGGATCAGCGGCGCATGGCCCAGTGCCATTAGCAGCCGCTTGCCGGCCAGATCGGCGCGCCAGCCCAGCGTATCATATTCGCCCATGCTCGCCAGCCAGCGTTCGACCAGGTTCTCCGCCGCACGCCGCGCCGCTTCGCGGTCGGGCAGGATTGCCAGATCGCGCAGCCATTCCCAGCCATGCGCCCATTCCAGCCACTCCGGCGGAGGGCCGGCTTCGCGAAACGTGATATCCCGTGTCATCTGGGTGTGGCCAGCGTGGATAAGCCGGCCGGCAAGGATGCGTTCACCGATATGGGGGTCGCCCGGCACCGGATCGACCGGCGCTGCCAGCAGTTTCAGCGGAAAACGGCCGCGCAGGCGAAAACGGTGCAGCGTCGAGGCATAGAGCCGCGAGGTGAGCCCCGCCGCCAGTTTTTCCGATAGCGACAGACCGCGATCACCGCTGCCACGGCGCAGGCTGCCATCCTCATCTTCAAGGTCAGGCTGCGTCGTGGGATGCTGGGGCGGTCTTACCATCAATGCCCTTTCAACGCGGCGATATTGGCAGAATAATGCGCAGCGCCACCTTTGAAGCTGGCGGTGCCGGCGACCAGCACATCGGCCCCGGCGGCAACCACGGTGGCGGCATTGCTTGCGTCCACGCCGCCATCTACCTCCAGATGAATGGCGCGACCGCTGTCGTCGATCATGCGGCGCAGGCGCTCTATCTTCTTAAACTGGCTGGTGATGAAGCTCTGCCCACCGAAACCGGGGTTGACGCTCATCACAAGGATAAGATCGATATCGCCCAGCACTTCAGCCACCAGTTCCACCGGGCTGGCCGGGTTCAGCGACACGCCGGCCTTTTTGCCGAGCGCCTTGATACGCTGGATAGTGCGATGCAGATGCGGGCCGGATTCGGGGTGGACAGTTAGGATATCGGCGCCGGCTTCCGCAAAGGCTTCCAGATACAGGTCTACGGGGCTGATCATCAGATGCACGTCGAACGGCAGATCACTGTGCGGGCGAAGCGCTTTCACCACAGCGGGGCCAATCGTGATGTTGGGCACGAAATGCCCGTCCATCACATCGACATGAATCCAGTCCGCTCCGGCAGCGCTGATGGCGCACACTTCCTCGCCCAGTCGCGCAAAATCAGCCGAGAGGATTGACGGGGCAATGAGGATAGGCGGGCTCATGCCTCGTGCTTAGCAGGGCCTGCGCACCCATGGTAGGGGGCGTACCCGCGTCGATAGCCGCTTTGCTACAGGCATTTGTGGATTGATCGCGCCTCAGGCTTTCGCGCGAAGCAACTTGGTAACCGTCTCATCGAATTCGCGCTTCACCTTTTCGCTGAGCGTGCCCGTCGCCGGCCCGGCCCAGCCCACATGCACTTCCTTCACACGGCCATCGCGGCCGATGAAGATGGTGCTAGGCCACACCTTCACCGGGGCCAGATCGCCCAGTACCTTCTTCGTGTCCTCGGCATTGGGCTGGCCGCCATACACCATAGGGTAGGGGAGCTTGTACCGATTCTTGAAGCTGGTGATCTGGCGCATGGCCCGAGCCTGATCGGTGCCATATTCGAACTGCAGGCCGATCATTTCCAGGCCTTCCTTCTGCCGGCGCGCGGCATAGGGGCCCATGAAAATGGCTTCGTCGTGGCAATTGGGGCACCAGGCACCGCCCAGCGTGATCACCACAACCTTGCCCTTGTAACGCGGGTCATTCAGGCTGATCATCTGGCCTTCCGGGGTGGGCAGACGGAACGACAGCCGCTCACCGCCGGGTGCCTCCACCAGTACGGCGTTCATCGTGGCTTGCTTTTCCTTCTTCGCTTCCCACGGATTGCCGGTCGGCCGGCTGGTGGCTGCGAACGAGGCGCCCTTCAACGTGTCGCCCGCCAGCGTGCCCTGCCAAAGGCTGGTGAAGCTGCCATCGAAGGTGGAGAGTTTAAGCTGGTTGCCGTTCAGTTCGCCCGACAGATAGCGCATGTCGCCGGTGGGCAACTGCACCGTGCCCGAAACTTCGGAACCGACCTGCTTCAACAGCACCAGGCCCTTCACCTTGTTGTCACCATAGGTGAGGTTCCAACGGCCGGTCACGTTTCCAGCCGGCTTCACCACAGTCGGCGTGAAGCGCCATGCGCCGCGCTGGGCACGGGCGGCGAGCGTGACGGTGCCGGTGGCGCGCAGCACGGTGGCTGTGCCGGCCAGCGTGCCATTGCCGGCGGCTTTCAGTTCGAGCCGGCTGTTGTAGCTGGGGAAGATCAGCGTGATGCTGTCCCCGGTCACCTGCACCTGCTCAACCTTCAACCGTTCCGGCGCATTGACCAGCCAGGCTTGCGGGCCGGATTTGCCTTCGCGCACATCCAGCGTGAATGGCAATGGACCGCCGGGGTGGGCATCAAAGCTGATGCGCCATTGGCCGTACAGGCCGGCAGCCAGCGCCGGGGTGGCGATAAGGCCTGCGACAAGGCCGGCGGCGAACAGGGTGCGAAGTTTTGCCATCATGATCCCCCTCAAACTATGTTGGCCGGTTTTGCTCAACCCTGGCTTTTCTTGTCCTTGCCAAAGCTGGGCTTTCTAACGCGCATCGCGTTCAGCCGCTTGTGCGCGCGCCACATCGGCGGCCTGCAGCACCGCCCAGGCCGCCTGTACGGCGCGGAATCGCTCGGAAGCGTCGGGACTGGTGCCGGCCACATCGGGGTGGCTAGCCTTCGCCGCGGTGCGCCATGCAGCCTTGATGGCATCGGCGCTGGCGTCGGCGTCCAGCCCGAGCACCTTCAGTGCGTCCAGTTCGGCGCGGCTGCGGCTGCCATCGCCTTCACCGCCCCATTCCCAGTGGCTGGCTCGGCGATAGTTGCGCTGGCGGTCTTCCGATGCGGCGCGGGCAGCGGCCTCTTCCGGTGTGAGCCCGCGGAAATAGTCCCAGCCGGCGTTATACTCGGCGGCGTGTTCCTTGCAGAACATCCAGCGTTCCGGGCTGTTGGGCGCCTTGGGGGCCGGACGGTCACCCACATTGGTGCAGCCGTCGCGATCACACAGGCGCACGGTGGTGGCGGCGCGTTCCGCACCATAGTCCCGCCAGCGCGGGAACCCCCAATCATCGTTGCGCCGCTGTTTTGGCACGTGCTCGCGTCTCCTCAATCCCCCCTTCTATGCCATGCCGGCCGCCGTTGCGAGTCTGGACGGCTGCGGCACAAACGGGCATGGCTCGTGCCAGATGTTGGCCCTGTTGACCACGCGGCGCTTCGGCCCCCTGTTTGCCACCCAGTTCCTGGGCGCCTTCAACGATAATCTGTTCCGCACCGCGCTGGTGTTCATTGTTGCTTATGATGTCGCGGCGGCCGATCCAAAACAGGCGGCGCTGCTGGCTTCCACGGCGGCCGGGTTGTTCATCACGCCCTTCTTCCTGTTTTCCGGCATTGCCGGTTCCGCCGCCGATGCGCGTGACAAGGCCGGGATTGCGCGGTTCGTGAAGCTCTCCGAAATTGCCTTCATGGCTTTGGGCTGGGCGGCGCTGGCCTTGGGTTCGCTGCCGCTGGCTCTGGGCGTGGTGTTCCTGATGGGCTGCCATTCCACGCTGTTCGGCCCTGTGAAATATGCGATCCTGCCCCAGCATCTGAAACGCCAAGAACTGATCGCCGGCACCGGGTTGGTGGAAGGAGCCACCTTCGTGGCCATCCTGTTGGGGCAGGTCGCGGGTGGCCTGCTGGCAACGCAAGCGGTGGGGCCGATCACGCTGGCCATCGCCGGCCTGGGTTGGCTGGCTTCGCGCTTCATCCCGCCAGCGCCGCCCGAATCGGGGCGCACATTGAACTGGAACCCGGTGTCGAGCAGCCGCGCCGCCTTGGGCCATGCCTTTGCCAATCGTCGCCTGCTCGTCGCCACGCTGGCGATCAGCTGGTTCTGGGCGCAGGGCGCGGTTTACACCAGCCAGTTCGTCCCGTTGGCAAAGAACGACATGGGCGGCAGCGAAGCCGTCGCCACCCTGTTCCTCGCCGCCTTTTCAGTGGGTATTGCCGCCGGTTCGGTGGCGGTGGGGCGTTGGCTGAAGGGACGTATTTCCACCCGGCTGTGCGGTGCAGCCGGGGTGGCCATGGCGATGGCCGGCGTCGATCTTTGGTTCGCGATTTCGGCCGTGGGGCCGGCGCCCAAGGATGTCACGACCTTCTTTGCGGTTGCGGCCGGCTGGCGCGTGCTGGCGGACCTCACCGTGCTGGCGCTGGCGGGTGGGGTGTTTTCGGTGCCGCTCTATGCCGTGCTGCAAACGGCGGGCGACGCCGGCAGCCGAGCCAGCGCCATTGCCGCCAACAACATCATCAACAGCCTGTTCCAGGTGACCGCGGTACTGGGGGCTGGTGCTGCAGTGGGCGCCGGTCTTGGCGTACCGCTGGTACTGATGCTGGCCGGACTTACGGTGCTGCTGTTGCTGCCGGCGCTGAATCGGCTGGAGCGGGCATAGAAGCGATCCACTGGCGGATCAGCGCGTTCCCCTCTTCATGGGACAGCGCGCGGCCGAATTGGGGCATCATGATGCCGGGTTCGGAGGCGATCATCCGGTGCAACAGAATGGATTTGTCGGGCTGGCCGGGCAGGATCGAAAACTCGTGGCCACCCGAACCGCGCCCGGCGGCCACCGGCCGTTTCAGCACGCCCAGATGCGCCGGCGTGTTTTCCTCGGGCACCAGATACAGCCCGCTATTGGAAGCAAAACCGCCGCCGCTGTGGCAGTGGCCGCAGTTCACCGCTAGATAGGCCCGCGCGCGGCTGTCGAGCGGTTCGGCCGCATCATCCCACTTTGCCAGCCTTGGCCAAGCGCCAGCGGGCAGTCCGGTCAGCCGGCCTGATGCGGCCCACGTCATCAACTGATTGGCGCCGTTGGCAAACAGGCCGCCATTCAGATTGCCCGCAGTCGGACCAATGGGCGTAATCGCTTCGCCGTCCTGGTGGCAGGTCTTGCACTGGTTCTGGTTGGGCACAGCATAATCGATGGCCTGGGCGCGGCCCGCCTTGTCGATGAACTGCACAGGCACCTTTACGCCGGCGCGCTTCAGCACGGCGCCGCCGACCTGTTCGACATAGCTCAGTGCCACCCAGCCGGCAGCACGGTGGATCAGCAGGCGCGTCTCGATGGCGCGCAGGTCCTTGGTGGGCTGGCGCAGATCGGCCGGGAAGGCGAAGCGTTTGACCAGCACCGTGCCCACCGGAAAGGCCAGCGCGCCCGACGCGCGATACTCGGCCCTGGTGCCAGGCGGCAGCCAGGCAAAGCGGAATTTCTCGGCACCATCTGAAAACAACGGCGTGTTCAGCGTGTAAGGCTGCACCCCTGGCGCGGGACGGCCAACAGCATCGAACAGGCCGTAATCAGCCAGCTTCGGGGCGTCAGTGGCCATCAACAGATCGCTGCGCACGCCGGGCGCAGGGGCCGCCCCCACTAACAGCAGCGCAGCCCAGATTCGCCTCACTTGGCGCGCGCCTCCAAGGCGGCCGGCAGCACGATCGGCGCGCGATCAGCGGTCAGCTTGGTCATTGCCAGCGGCGCCGGCCTGGCCTGGGCCGCCGGCGTGCCCTGCAGGCCAAGATTCAGGGTGATGCCCGGCGCGTCGCTGGCGATGCCGCCGTCGGCGGACTTCTCGCCGCCGCCCGGCACATTGTAGCGGGTGACGCCATCCCACATCACCGGCGGCAGCGTCCCGCCCACCGCCGCTGCGATCTCCTTGCCGCCGGCAAAGCTGGGGGATTTGCCGTTGTTCATGAAGTGATTGCCGGCGATGACAACGGCGCGCGGCAGCGGGTTGTAGGCCTTGTCGGTAAAGGCTTGGATATAAGCGACCACCATCACGGCGCTGCCGTTATTGCCCATGACATGATTGTCAGTCACCATCACGTTGGCGTTGGCCATCACCATGATGCCGGTGCCCGACGGCACGCCGGCCACGATATTGCCGGGCGCGGCAAAGTTGACATGATTGTTGTCGATCACCTGATTGTTCGTCAGCTTCACGTTGCGGCCGCCCTGCTGCGGCAGATCCGGCAGATCGAATACCAAGATGCCGCCAGCGTTGTTGGTGGCGGTGTTGCCGATCACGTCGGCTTCATAGCTGTTCTCGATCTCAATGCCGGCCACGTTCATCTCGGCGCGGCTGTTCCGCACGATGATGTTCTGCGACTGGCCAACGTAGATGCCGGCATCAGACGCGCCCTTCACCATGCTGCGATCGATCAGCACGTTCTTTGAGGACACCGGATACAGGCCATAGGCGCCGTTGGTGGATTTCGGCCCGCCGGTCCATTCCACCCGCAGGTTGACCAGCGCGATGCCGTCGCTGCCCTTGGATTTCACCCCGTTGCCGGCGGCATTTTCGATGCCTAGATCGCGCACCACCACATTGTCGGACGTGATCAACAGACCTTCGCCGGCCACTTTCTGGGCGGTGAAATCAAGGATAGTCTTGTCCGGCCCGTCGCCCTTCACGGTCACGCCATCGACATCGAGCGACAGGCCATCAGCCAGCACATAACGCCCGGCGGCGATGTGCACGGTATCGCCGGGTTGGGCTTCGATCAGCGCGGTCTGCAATTTCTCTTGCGCGTTCCCGCCTGGCGCAATGTGGATCATCTTCGCCTGCGCCAGCGATGAACTGGCCAGCATTACAATCAGAAGCGCAGTGCGCATGTGAAGATCCTTCCCCGCTGCCGTTGGGGCTGACTTTCCGCCCTTTTGCCGTTCCGCTCAACCTCTGAATTCGCCCGGTTAACGCTCATTCATCGCATTGGCTGCAGGGGTTTGTTATCGAAATGCTCATGCACGCACTGATTCCTGCCCTGCAAATCCATGGCCTGACCAAGGCCTTTTATGGCTTTCTGGCCGTCAACGGTCTCGATCTGGTCGGGCCCGCCGGGCAGATCTAAGCGCTGCTCGCCCCCAATGGCGCCGGCAAGACGACAACGCTCAGGCTGGTCACCGACCTTGCCTGCCCTGACGCAGGGGATATCAGCGTGTTCGGGGTGGACGCACTGGCCGATCCGATTGCCGCAAAACGCCTGACCGCCTGACTGCCGGAGGAACCGCTGTTCTACGACCAGCTGATCCCGGTCGAATATCTGGCCTTCATCCCTGGACTGTGGAATGTGCCGGCCGCCGACGCCGAACCGCGCGGCGAAGACTTGCTGAAGCGCCTGACCTGGTGGGACAAGCGCGACAGCCGCTGCGAGGACTTGTCGCGCGGCATGAAGCAGAAACTGGCGCTGGCAGGCGCGCTGATCCACGAACCGCCCCTACTCATCCTTGATAAGCCATTGACCGGGCTTGATGCCGCCGCGGCGCGATCGATGAAGGACATATTGCTTGAACAGGTGGCGGCGGGCGGCACCATTATCCTGATGACGCACATACTGGAATTGGCGGAACGCATTGCCCGGTGCATCGGTATCATCCGCGCCGGCAAGCTGGTGGCGGAAAGCAGCATGGCCGAGCGGTGCGCTTTGGCGGCAGCGCCACGGCCGTGCTGTTCGGCAAGGAACTGAAATTGCTGGGCCGCGATCCCGAACTGATTTCGCAGCTCGACCAGCAGCTAGGGCTCATGGTGCCGATTCTGGCGATGATCTTCACCGATCACCAAGTGACGCAGGCACGTCTGGCTGCGGCCGGCGTGTTCCTGGCCGGTGCGCTATCATCATCGCTGGCTTAGCTGGCGCTGTGCGCAGAAGATGCGCCCGATCTGATGGCGGCTGCCTCTTTGCGCCCGGCCGTTACCATCCGGGCCAAGCTGGCGGCGGCGCTCACCCCGCCGTTGTTGATGGTGTCGGTGCTGGCGCTGGTGATGCTGCCGATGGCGCTGATTGCCTGCTTGGCCAGTGCCGCAATGCAGGCTTGGACCCAGCCGCCCGCCCGCCGCAGCGCCTTTCGCAAGCGCTATCGCAGTTCGTTGCTGATGGCGGTGGGCGAATTCGTGTTGCTGGGCAGCCTCGCCGTTGGCACCCGCCTGCTGTTTTCCGGCAGCTGGTGGACGCTTGCGGTGCCGGGGCTGATGCTGGTCGGGGTGTCGTGGTTCCGACCGAAGCCGGCCGAGCAACTCAGCCGCGCAAGGCCGCCGCTGCCCGCGCCCGCGCTTCGATCGCGGCCCAATCCGTTTCGCCACGCTTGGCGATCCAGCTGCCGCCCACGCAGGCTACCGATGCTTCGGCCAGCCATTCCGGCGCGTTTTCTAGCGTGATGCCGCCGGTGGGGCAGAAGCGCACGTTGCGAAACGGCGCCGCCAGTGCGCGCAGCATTGGCAGGCCGCCAGCAGCCACCGCCGGGAAGAATTTCAGTCGGTTGAAGCCCATTTCCTGGGCGCGGATGATGTCGCTGGCGCTGGACACACCGGGCAGGAATGGCGCACCGCTGGTGCGCGCCGCTGATCCCAGCGGCGCCGTGATGCCGGGCGACACGATGAAGCGGGCCCCGGCCACCAGCGCGGCAGAGAGGTCCCCGGCGGAAATCACCGTGCCGGCACCTACGATGGCGCCCGGCACCTTGGCCATTTCGGTTATCACGTCCAGAGCGACCGGCGTGCGCATTGTCACTTCCAACACCGGCAGGCCGCCGGCCACCAGTGCTTCGGCCAGCGGCCGCGCATGAGCGATATCATCCACCACCAGCACCGGGATCACCGGAGCGGCGTTCATCACGCTATCGATATCGGTCATGGCCGTTTCCGGCCAAAGGCGGCGGCCGCACCGAACAGGCCCGGCTGCGGATGGGTGATCAGCTTCACGGGAAGGCTGCGCATAAGTGTTTCAAATCGGCCCTTGGCGGCAAAGCGCCCGGCAAAACCCGAACGCGGCAGATGATTGGCAAGGCGAGCGCCCAACCCGCCACCAATTATCACGCCGCCGGCCCCATGGGCCAGCGCGATGTTTCCGGCAAATGTTCCCAGCGCGAGGCAGAAGCGATCAAGCGCGGCGGCGGCTAGGCTGTCCTCGCCGCTTATCGCCAGCGTCCACAGCGTCTTGTCGTCCATCGGCTGGATGGCCCGGTCTTCGAGCGACGCCAGCGCGGCGTGGATATCGGCCAAGCCTGGCCCGGATACCACGCGTTCAGCCGAAACCCGACCGAAGCGGCGGCGGAAATGCGCCAGAATCGCGTCTTCCAGGGAATCGACCGGGGAAAAATCGCCATGGCTGCCTTCGGTGGGCAGCACCTGCCAATCGGGGCCACCCCGCTTGACCAGCAGGCCAACCCCCAGCCCAGTGCCGGGGCCCAGAACAGAGATGGTGCCAACATCAGGCAACGGCACATCCGGCCCGCAGATGTGCTGGAATTGATTCGCCCTGCAGGCGCCCACGGCATAGGCCACTGCTTCGAAATCATTGACCAGCACATGGGCATCCACGCCCAGCTTCTCGTTCACCATGGCCGGGCGGATCACCCAGGGATTGTTGGTCAGCTTCAGTTCTTCGCCCACCACCGGGCCTGCCACGGCAAGCGCGGCAGCGCGCGGCAGCTTCCGGCCGATGGTAGTACCGAAGGTCTCCCACGCCATTTGCAGGCTAGCATGTTCGGCGCAGCGCATCACCACCGGTTCGTCCAGCGCCACCACGTGGCCGGCGCCATCCAACCGGGCCAGCGCAAAACGGGCGTGGGTGCCGCCGATGTCGGCAGCGACAAGCTCAGTCATGCCAGCTTACTCCGTCGCGTTCGGTCAGGGCGATGGCCGCGGCGGGCCCCCAGTTGCCGGCGGCATAGGGCTTCACGGCCATACCCGTTTCTGCCCAGCCGGAGCGAATGGCGTCAATCCAGGTCCACTGCGCTTCCACCTCGTCGCGGCGCACAAACAGGGTCTGCCGGCCTTCCACCAGATCCAGCATCAGCCGCTCATAGGCGATGCGGCGGCGCACATCGGCAAAGGCGTTGGTCATGCCGATATCGAGCGGCACGGCGCGCAGCTTCAGCCCGTCGCGATCCAGCCCCGGCACCTTGGCCATCATCTGCAGGCCGATATTTTCGTCGGGTTGGATGGAAATGATCAGCTTGTTGGCATTCAACGCGGCATCGCCAAACATTGAATGTGGCACGTTGCGGAACTGTACGATGATCTCGCTCACCCGTTCCGGCACGCGCTTGCCGGTCCGCAGATAGAATGGCACGCCCTTCCAGCGCCAATTGTCGACGTGGGCCTTCAGCGCCACGAAGGTCTCAGTATCGGATGGCCTGGCCAATTCATCCAGATAGCCGGGCACAGGCTGGCCCAGAATGGCGCCTGCACCATATTGGCCGCGCACACTGTGGCTTTCCACTTCGCGCGCAGTGATCGGGCGCAGAGAGCGCAGAACCTTCACCTTTTCATCGCGCACAGCGGCTGGATCAAGCCGCGCTGGGGGCTCCATGGCGACCAGCGCCAGCAGCTGCAGCATGTGGTTCTGCACCATGTCGCGCAGGGCGCCCATGCCGTCATAATAATCGCCGCGACTTTCCAGACCCACCGTTTCGCCCACGCTGATCTGGACAGACTGGATGCCGGTGGCGTTCCACAGTGGTTCGAACAAGATGTTGCCAAAGCGCAGGGCGAGCAGGTTCTGAACGGTTTCTTTGCCCAGATAATGATCGATGCGGAAAATCTGGCTTTCGGGATAGGCGGCGGCCACGGCATCGTTGATGGCGCGGCTGCTGGCCAGATCATGGCCCAGCGGCTTTTCCAAAGCCAGCCGCGCGCCGCTGCAGGCGAGCCCTGCACCCGACAGCCCGGTGATGGTCGATCCAAACAGGCTGGGCGCGGTGGACAGGAAGATCGCCAGCCTGCACGGATCACCCACTTCGGCTGCCAGTGCGGCAAATCCATCGGCATTGGTGGCGTCCAGCGGCACATAGGCCAGCCGATCAAGGAAGCTGGCGACCAGCGCGGTCGGGCGGTGATCCGCCTCCAGATACTGTTCCAGCGCCTTAGCGGCCAGCTCGCGGAAGCTGCCGGCGTCGAGCTTTGACCGGGCGGTGCCGATAATGCGCAGATCCGGGTGGAGCAGGCCGTCGCCGTGCAGGCCGAACAGCGACGGGATCAACATACGCCGCGACAGATCACCTGTGGCACCGAACAGCAGCAGGGACGTCGCAGCAGTCATCATGCGTCCTTGAATAGAAATGTGAACGTTAACGCAAACGCAGCGGCCGCGCTAGTTCCATGGTTCGCAGCGGCCAACGGGTAGCCGAAAGCTGATCGGCGCGCCAGCCACGCTCACGCCGGCGCACACTTTGCGATCAGTCCCGAAAATGCCGGCAGCCTGCCTAGAGTTGCGTCGCCATGTTCGGCCAGAATGGTCGCAGCCGGAAGACCGATGGCGTGCGGCGTCGCCCCCAGATTGAACGCGCACACCAGCTGCTGCCCGCCCCAATGGCGGTGCAGCACCAGCAGGTCGCCTTCGGCCATGTCAACCGTCGCAGTGCCATGGCGCAGCGCGAGCTGGGCCCGGCGCAGCGCCATCAGGCTGCGCGTCCAATGCAGCATCGAGTTGGGATCGGCGGCCTGTACGTCCAAGGCACGCATCGCGTGATCTGCCCCCAGCGGCAGCCACGGCTTGGCGGTGGAAAATCCGGCAGTTGGTGCAGCGGCCGTCCATGGCATCGGTGTGCGTGCGCCGTCGCGACCAAGGGTGCGCGGCCAGTTGGCGATGGCTTCCGGATCTTTGAGGTCGTCAAAACCGATCTCGGCTTGCGTAAGCCCCAGCTCATCGCCGTAATAGAGGAAGATATTGCCGCGCAGGGCGACCAGCAACAGCATAATCAGCCGCGCATAATCGTCATGATCGCAGGCGCCGTGCCAGCGGCTGGCGGCGCGAGGCGCGTCGTGGTTTGAAAAGGCCCAGCTCGGCCAGCCGGTGCCGGGCGTGTCCGGCCATTCGGTCAGCGCCTTCGCTACTAGCGGCGCATCGAGAAAATCAGAATAGAGGAAGTTGAAGCCATAGGCGCTGTTCAGCCGCCCGCTACCGCGCGTGTATTCGTGCATTTCGCCAATGGCATTGTCGCCGCCCACTTCGGCCACGGTGAAACGATCCGGATATTCGGCCATCACGTCCGCCACCTTTTCCAGGAACAGCGGCACATCGGCGTGCGACATGTTGTGGATGCGATCCTGATAATCGAACGGCCGACTGCGCTTGTGCCTGCCGGTGGAGGGCGGATTGTCGCGCAACAACGGATCATGCAGGGCAAAATTGATGGCATCGATGCGGAAACCATCGACACCGCGATCCAGCCAGAAGCGCGCAACGTCCAGAATTGCCGCCTGCACTGCCGGATTGTGCACGTTGAGATCGGGCTGGGTCGCCAAGAAATTGTGCAGATAATATTGCTGACGCCGCCCGTCCCACGTCCACGCCGGGCCGCCAAACACCGATTGCCAGTTGGAGGGCGGCGAGCCGTCGGGCTTGGGATCGGCCCACACATACCAATCGGCCTTGTCGCCGGAGCGGCTCTGGCGGCTCTGCTGGAACCAGTCATGCTGGTCGGATGTGTGGCTCCATACTTGATCGATGATGATCTTCAGGCCCAGCGCGTGGGCGCGGGCGACCAGCGCATCGAAATCGGCCAGCGTGCCGAAAATCGCATCGACGCCGCAGTAATCGGCCACGTCATAGCCAAAATCCTGCATTGGCGAGGTGAAGAAGGGCGACAACCAGATCGCATCGACGTTGAGCGAGGCGACATGGTCCAGCCGCGCGGTGATGCCGGGCAGATCGCCGATGCCATCGCCATTGGTATCAAGGAAACTGCGCGGATAGATGTGATAGATGCTGGCGCCATGCCACCACGGCAGGCCGGTTCCATCGCTGGTCATGCTTCCACTCCCTTGGGGATGATGTGGCCGGTGCGCGGCAGCAAGCATTTGAGCAGCGGCCCGGTCATGATCGTTGTCACCACCGCCATCACCACCAGCATGGTGAAGACATTGGACGGAATGACGCCCAGATCGCGCCCGATGTTGAGCACGATCAACTCCATCAGTGCCCGCGTGTTCATCAGGCTGCCCAGAACCGCCGATTCGGCCGGGGTGTAGCCAGACAGCCGCGCCGCGCCATAGACCGGGATGACCTTGGCGAGGATGGCGACCGCGAGGATTGCTGCCAGCCAGCCCAGGTCCGCAAGCCCCAGCCCCAAAAGATTGGTGCGCAGGCCGGTGTAGGTGAAGAACACCGGCAGGAAGAACACCAGCACAAAGCCGCCAACCTGGCCCTTCCACGCGCTCACGAAGGCGATGTGGCGGTGAATGATCAGCCCGGCCAGAAAGCCGCCGAAAATGGCGAAGATGCCCAGTTTGTAGGTGCAGATGGCCAGCCCGAAGGTCATTGCCAGCATGGCGGCCATCAGCGTGGGATCAAGCCGGCCGCTGTTGGGCGGATAGGCCGCCAACAGCCGGCTGGCAAGCGGTGTAAGCACCAAGCGGGCAATCATCAGCAACGTGGCGATGCCGGCCAGTTGCAACGCCAGTGCGCCGCCCGAAAAGCGCGCTGCCGCCAGCGCCGATATGGAGGCGAGCAGCACCCAGCCCGCCACATCGTTCACTGCTGCCGCCGCAATCGCCACCACGCCCATCGGTTTGTCGGTCAGCCCGAATTGCGCCAGAATCCGGCCCAGGATGGGCAGCGCCGTGATCGCCAGCGCGTTGCCGAAGAACAGCGCATAGAGGAGCGGGTCGATCCCCGGCGCGAAGCTGGGCGCGCTGATCCACCCCAGCGCCAGCCCGCTGGCCAATGGCACCAGCACCGACGCCGCCGCAATCAGCAGCGCGCCCTTGCGGTGTTGCGGGGTCTGCAGATGGCCGAATTCGAACTCCATGCCGATCTGGAACATCAACAGGGTCAGGCCGATCTGGCTGATGATGGTGATGGCCGGGGCCGGGGTGGCACCGAACAGCGAAGTCGACAGCGCGGGTGCCAGCGCGCCGAGCAGGGAGGGCCCCAGCATCAGGCCGGCAATGATCTCCCCCACCGCGCCGGGCTGGCCCAGGCGGCGGGCGACGATGTTGAGCATGCGGGCGGCGCCGATCATGACGATCAGCTGCACCAGCACGCTGAACAGCAGGTCTTCGCTGGCGTGGACGCCGCTGGTCATAGCCGGGCCGGCAAGGTGGTGTGAACGCTCATCTACACGGCATAGACCGCATTTGCGCTGGTTGCTCAAGCGGCCAGCACCTTGAAAGCGTCAGGTGGCGCCGTGACCGCTTCTGCCTAGGGTGGCTGCCATGAACCCGTTTCCTGTTGCCCTGATCGGAGCCGGCTGTTCCGGTTTCACCACCGCCAAGCGGTTACGTGATGAAGGGCTGGTGTTCGACTGGTTTGAAGCCTCTGACCGGATCGGCGGCAACTGGGCCTACAACAACCCTAACGGCATGAGCAGCGCCTACCAGTCGCTGCACATCGACACTTCGAAATGGCGGCTGCAGTTCGAGGAATATCCGGTGCCCGCCGACTGGCCGGATTTCCCACACCACAGCCTGATCGCACAATATTTCAACGATTATGTCGATCATTTCGGCCTTCGCGGCCTAGTGCAGTTCGAAACGCCGGTTACGAAAGTTGAGCGGCGGGCGGATGGCAACTGGGACGTGACGACGAAGCATGGCACCAGTGCGTATCGGGCCGTCGTTGTGGCGAACGGCCATCACTGGAGCCCGAACCGCCCGGTGTGGGACGGCCAGTTCAACGGCACCATCATTCACGCGCACGACTATCGCACCCCGTTCGAACCGCTGAACCTGATCGGCAAGCGGGTGCTGGTGGTGGGGCTGGGCAACAGCGCCGTCGATATCGCTTCTGAACTCGGCCAACGCAGCATCACGGAGAAATGCTTCGTCTCCACAAGGCGCGGGGTGTGGGTGTTGCCCAAATATTTCAACGGCATTCCAGCCGACAAGCAGGCCGCGCCGCCGTGGCTGCCGCTGCCGCTGGCGCGCTGGATCGGCCGGCGCAAGGTGAAGAGCCTGGTGGGCAATATGGAAGATTATGGCCTGCCCACGCCCGATCACGAGCCGCTGGATGCTCACCCTACCGTAAGCGGCGAGTTCCTCACCCGCGTCGGTAGCGGCGACATTGCGGTGAAATCGGCCATCGCGCGGCTGGATGGTGACGGCGTGATCTTCACCGACAGCAGCCGCGAAGTGCTGGACGCGATCATCTGCGCTACCGGCTACAACATCGAATTCCCCTTCCTGTGCCCTGACGACGCGCGGGTGACCGACAATCATATCCCGCTTTACAAGCGCATGGTGCAGGCCGATCCCGCGCTGCAAGGCCTGTGGTTCATGGGGCTGGCGCAGACATTGCCAACGCTGGTGAACCTTGCGGAACAGCAATCAAAATTGCTGGCGGCGTATTTGGCGGGGCGCTATGCGCTGCCCTCGCCGCAGGAGATGGCGCAAACCATTGTGGCCGAGGAAAAGCGCTATCAGGGCCATTATTACGCCAGCCGGCGCCACACGATGCAGGTGAATTTCGAACCCTATGTGGCCGATCTTGTCGCCGAAATCAGGCGGGGGGCGAAGCGGGCGCCGCGTCTTGCGGCGTGAGCGGCGCGCGGCTCAGCGCGACAAACCGCCCCCACAGCAACATGGCCGACAAGGCGCTGGCAATGATGATCGCCCAGATCAGGCCGTCTACCCCGCCGCCAGATTTTACCCCCAGCCACCAGGCCAGCGGCATCATCACCACTACATAGGAAAAGATGTGGATCACCGCCGGCGCCCGGATGTCCGATCGGGCGCGCAGTGCTTGCGCGGCAACCACCTGCAGGCCATCGGCCGCAAAGAACAGGCTTGAAAGGATCATCGCGCTGGCAATGCCGGCCACCACGGCGGCTTCGCGGGAGTAAGCTGCGGCAATGGCGTCCGGGAACAGCCACACCCCCAGCGAGGTGATCGACAGCACCGCCGCCGTCACCCCGAAACCTTGCCCGGCCGACGCCAGCATGGCGCGGGAATCGCGGGCGCCATAGGCCCGGCCCACCAGCACACTGGTGGCCACCGAAAGGCCCAGCGGCACCATGAACACCGTTGCCGCCACGTTGATCACCACCGCCCAGATAGCCACCGCCGTGACGCTGATCCAGCCGGCAAACACCGCCATCGCCGAAAAGGCCAGGCTTTCGATGAAGTAACTCACCGCCGCGCCATAGCCCACCGCGCGCATGGCTTTGGCAGCACGGGGATCCCGCGGCGTCCGGGACAGCACGCCCAGTTCGCGCGAACGTTTCCAGCGCAGGATGACAACCGCCAATACAGCTAACAGGAACAGCCGGCTGGCAAAGGTTGCCCAGGCGCTGGCCGCGGCCCCTTGCACGCCGAACACATTGTCCCCCGGCACTAGCCACAGATTCACCGCCAGATTGACGATATTGGCCAGCCACATCGCCACCATGCCGGGAATGGCGCGGCCATGAGCTTCCAGCCAGAACAGCCCGGCATCGGCGACGATAATCGGGACCAGCGACACCGCCTGCACCTGCAGCACCAGTTTGGCACCTTCGGCGAGGCCCGGCGCCATGTCGAACGCCACCAGCATCGGCCCGCCGGTCACGGCGAGGAGTATCGCGCACGCCACGGAAATCCAGGTAGCATAGGCCAGCCCCCGCCGCAGGATCGCCCCGGTATCGGCTTCGCGGCCTTCGCCGATAGCCTGACTGGTCATCACCTGCACGCCGGAAAGCAGCCCAAGCGCAGTGGTCAGCACCACGCCGGTCACCGCCCAAGCCAGCGCGTGATAGCCCAGTTCGGCGGCGCTATAGCGGCCAACGACAATCGTATCGACAAGCCCCATCGCCATAATGCCCAGCCGCGATGCGACGACCGGGGCTGCCAGGCGCAGCAGCGCCGACAGGCCAGAACTTGTCGTCTCGATCGGGGCCGTGGCGGCCGTCATTGCGGATCATCCGAATACCGTGAAAAGCCGCCCGCCATACAGGCGGCGGCAGATTCGGGCAAATCAGCCGGGTGGTTACTTCTTGGGTTCAGGTTTTTCGGGCGGCGGCGGCACCAGCTTGCAACCGCGGGCTTTCATCATGCCCTTGATGTAGCTGCGCCTGATCTGCCCGGCCAACCGCGCTGCGGCGGCTTGGCGGGCGGACTTGTTGGCCCCAGTCAGCTGCCGGATTATGCCCTGGCCCGGCACTAGGCTGCCGGTGATGCCCTCGGCGCTGTCGAACAATTGCTCCACCGGATCGCGGCCCTTGCGGCCGACCAGAGACGGATCATCGACATCGGGGCCGACCAGCGCCGTCATGTCGTTCACTTCGGCGTTGAGTTGCCGGCAGGTGCCCAGCCGTTTGACGTCGTAGGGGTTGAACATGATCGCCGCCAGATCGGGCGCGATCTTCGGTTTCATGATGTTGAGATCCCTTAAGGGGCGGGTGGCCGCGCGGCCCAGCGCATCATCCACGCCGCCTTTGTCTTGCCCCACCACCTGTTCGGTTCCGCTGTTGGACGGCGGCGGTGGCGTGGTCTGGGCAGCAAACAGCATCAGAATGGCGGCGGTTGTGATCATCGCCCCAGCTTGGTCCCCTCACGCCGTGTCCGCAAGGGGCGGCCAACACCTACGCCGGATCAGCCCTTGCCCATCAGGCGCAGCACTTCGCTGCGGCTGCTGTGATCGTTACGGAACGTACCCATCATGCGGCTGGTGGTCATCACCACGCCAGGCGTCATGACGCCGCGGGCGGACATGCAGGCATGCGTTGCCTCGATCACCACGGCCACGCCAACGGGATCGAGATGCTGCTGGATGCAGTCGGCAACTTCCGCGGTCAGCCGTTCCTGCACTTGCAGACGGCGGGCAAAGCCGTGCAGCACGCGCGCTAGCTTGGAAATGCCCACGACCCGGCTGCGCGGCAGATACGCGATATGGGCCTTGCCGATAATCGGCGCCATGTGATGTTCGCAGTGCGACTGGAACGGGATGTCGCGCAGGATGACGATCTCGTCATAGCCGCCCACTTCGGCAAAGGTACGCGACAGGTGCAGGCCGGGATCTTCGGCATAGCCTTTGGTATATTCGCGCCACGCCTTGGTGACGCGCTTGGGCGTGTCGAGCAGGCCTTCGCGGGTCGGATCATCGCCGGTCCAGCGAATCAGCGTGCGGATGGCGTCTTCGGCTTCGGCTTGCGGAATGGTGACGAAATCGGCCGGCGCTGGGGCGTCCATCGGGGCATCGTCGTCATAGATGGCAGTCATGTCGGTATCTCCAGCTCGAGGCTCAGCCTAGCCCGCTGCGACCTGTCTCAAAACAACAGGGTAAGCGGCCTAGGCGCATCCGCCTTGGCCCACAATTGTCCCATTGTCGCATCCGCGGCGGGTGCCTCAATGTCGCACCAGCAAATGCGCGCTGCTGCGACCCATTACCGGTGAATTTGGTGTCAGCCGGCCTGCTTGGCCCTGCTGGCGCGCTTGCGCTCGTGCGGATCGAGGTGGATCTTACGCAGGCGGATATGATTGGGCGTCACCTCCACCAGCTCATCCTCGTCGATATAGGCGATGGCCTGTTCCAGCGTCAGCTTCTTGGGCGGACTCAGCTGAATGGCATCATCCTTACCGCTGGCGCGGAAGTTGGTTAGCGCCTTGGATTTCAGCGGGTTGACCTCAAGATCTTCCTCGCGGGCATTCTCTCCGATCACCATGCCCTGATACACCGCTTCGCCCGGGCCGATCATTAACACGCCGCGCGGCTGCAGATAGCCTAGCGCATATGTGACAGCTTCGCCGCTTTCGGTGGAGATCAGCACGCCGTTGGCGCGGCCGGAAATCTGGCCCTTGTAAGGGCCATATCTTTCAAACAGCCGGTTCATGATGCCGGTACCGCGGGTGTCCGACAGGAATTCGCCATGATAGCCGATCAGACCGCGCGACGGGGCAGAGAAGGTGAGTCGGGTCTTGCCGCCGCCGCTGGGACGCATGTCGGTCATCTCGGCCTTACGCATCGCCATCTTCTCGACAACGGTGCCGGAATAGGCTTCGTCCACGTCGATTACGACGGTTTCATAAGGCTCGGTGCGCTTGCCCGCCTCGTCGGTGGCAAAGATCACGCGCGGGCGCGAAATCGACAGTTCAAAGCCTTCGCGGCGCATGGTTTCGATCAGCACGCCCAATTGCAGTTCGCCGCGCCCGGCCACTTCGAATGCGTCCTTCGACGGCAGTTCGGTGATGCGGATCGCCACATTGCCTTCGGCTTCGCGGGCCAGGCGATCAGCGATCATGCGGCTGGTCACCTTGCTGCCGTCCTTGCCTGCATAAGGGCTGTCGTTCACGCTGAACGTCATCGACAGGGTGGGCGGATCGATCGGCTGCGCGGCCAGCGCTTCGCTCACGCTCTGTTCGGCGATGGTATCGGCCACCGTGGCCTTTGTCAGGCCGGCCAGCGCAATGATGTCCCCGGCCACAGCCTGATCGACGGCAACGCGTTCAAGGCCGCGGAAGGCAAAGATCTTCGATGCGCGGCCAACTTCAGCCACCGTGCTGTCAGGGTTCAGGGCATGGATCGGGCTGTTGACCTTCAGCGTGCCCGACATGATCCGCCCGGTCAGGATGCGGCCCAGGAAATTGTCACGGTCCAGCAGCGAGACCAGCATGCGGAACGGTGCTTCCGGATCGCCGCTCGGCGGCGGTACATGATCGACGATCTTCTGGAACAGCGGCTTTAGGTTGCCCGAACGCACATCGTCGGTCGGTCCGGCATAGCCGCCACGGCCTGAGGCATAGAGTACCGGGAAATCGAGTTGGTCGTCATTGGCTTCCAGCGTCACGAACAGATCGAACACCTCGTCCAGCACCTCACTGGCGCGCGCATCCGGACGGTCGATCTTGTTGACGACAACAATCGGTCGCAGGCCCAGCGCCAGCGCCTTGCCGCATACGAACTTGGTTTGCGGCATTGGGCCTTCAGCGGCATCAACCAGCAGAATCACGCCATCAACCATCGACAGGATGCGTTCCACCTCTCCGCCGAAATCGGCGTGGCCGGGGGTATCGACGATGTTGACATGGTAAGGATTGCCATCCGCATCCGCCCATTCGATGCTGGTGCACTTGGCCAGGATGGTGATCCCGCGTTCCTTTTCCAGGTCGTTTGAATCCATGGCGCGTTCGGCGACGCGCTGGTTATCGCGGAAGGTGCCTGACTGGCGGAACAGCTGGTCCACCAGGGTAGTCTTGCCATGGTCGACGTGCGCGATGATCGCGATGTTGCGGGTGGACATGCAGATTTCCGGAAAAAAGAGCGGGGTCATCGACGGCAAGTTGCCGACAATATCGGGTGCGCCCATAGGGCAAGCCCGGCCCGAGGGCAAGCCAAGCGACCCGATTCCCTACTGCAGTGTCTTATCATGCTGGCAGGCATTGCAGCCAAGCGATTGACTCCAGACGGCGACAATGGCCATGTCGCGCGCAAAGCGGGAGGGTCGCCCGGATGGCCGAAGACGAACAGGGCAATGCTGAAATGCCGGATCCGGCGAACCGCCGATTGACGGTGGGCGCGCTGCTGGCAGAAACGCGCGCTGCCGCCGGCCGGGAACTGGCAGATCTGGCACGCGAAACGCGGGTACCGCTGCGCCACCTGATGGCGATCGAAGCCGATGATCACGAAGCCCTGCCGGCGTTGCCTTATGCCCTGGGTTTTGTGAAGACCTTTGCCCGCAGCGTCGGACTCAATCCCGAGGCGGTGGGCGCCCAGTTCCGCGCCGAAACCCGACTCACCCCGCATGTACCATCCGTGCCCAGCCTGGAACCGCTGGACGAAGCGCGCCTGCCGTCGCGCGGGCTCGCCATAGCCGGGCTGGCAGTGCTGGTGATGGTGATCGGTGGTCTTGGCCTTTATGGCAGCGGCGTGCTCGATCCGGTGCCAACCGCCCCGACGGTGGCAGCACCGGCAGCGGCAGATGCAGCCACGACAACACCTCCGGCACCGGCCATATCCCCGGCCGGCGCGGTGCCTGATACCAGCGCCGCCGCAGAGGCGCCTGCGACCATACCGACCAGTGGCCCGGTTACACTGACCGCGCGTTCGGATGTGTGGGTGAAGATCTACAGCCGTACCACGGGCCGGAAGGCCTTCCAGGGCCTGATGGTTGCCGGCAGTATTTACAAGGTGCCTGAGGATAAGGGTCCGCTCGTGCTGCGGGCTGGCCGCGCCGGTGAGATCGAGGTGAGTGTGGCCGGCGTCAAGCTGCCGCCGCTGGGTGGCTCGGTCGAGACGGTTGATGGCGTCGTGCTGACCGCGCCGGCCCTCGCGGAACGCTTTGCAGGCGCTGTTGCGGCCGCGCCGCCCGTTCAGGATCCGGCAAGTCAGGCTGCGCCACAACCGACTTCACGTTGAATTTCGGGAGCCTGATCGTGAACAGTTTCGTGCCTTTCATGCTTGCTGCCGCCGTGCTTTTGCCCGCCCCATTGGCGGCGCAAGCCGTTGACGTGGGCAAGCTGGATCGCCGGGTGGGCACACTCGAATCGGAAATGCGCGCGGTGCAGCGCAAGGTGTTTCCCGGCGGCAACGCGCGGTTCTTCGAAGCGGAAATGCCGGCCCAGTCCGTAACGCCCGCACCCGGACCGGAAACGCCGCCAGCCACCACCCCGATCGCCGATCTGACCGGCAGGGTGGACGCGCTGGAAGGCCAGTTGAAGACGATGACCGGCCAGATCGAGGCGATGGAATACAAGCTGCGCCAGCTGGATGACGGCCAGCGCCGCCTGAAGGGCGATGTTGAATTCCGGCTGAACGCGCTGGAAAATCCCGGCGGCACGCCGGCGGCAGATGCGGCGGCACCGCCAACGGCCCCCGCCGCTGGCCCAGCCGCGGTGCAGGGCAAGCCAGCGGGCATGCCCGTTGCTGCCGCCCCCAAGCCGGCTGCGCTGGCTGCCAAACCCGTCACCGACGCGGCGGCCTGGACCGCCGCCTATCCCAAGGTGACGGCCCGCGATTGGCCGGGTGTTGAAACCGCGATGAGCCAGTTCATCACCGATTGGCCGAAATCCATCCGCCTGCCGCAGGCCAAATATTGGCTCGGCCGCAGCTTTGCCGCGCGCAACCAGTATCCCCAGGCGGCCAAGGCCTTTCTTGATGTCTATCAGTCGGCGCCGCGCTCGACCTTGGCGCCCGATGCGCTGATCGCGCTGGCCGGCGCCTTGAACGCCATGACGAAGCCGAAGGACGCCTGCCAGGTGCTGGGCGAACTGGAAACGGTTTATGGTGCCAAGTTGACGGACACGCAGAAGGCCGACGCCGGGCGCCAGCGCACGAAAGCCCAGTGCACGGCGTGAGCCAGCCAAATGTGCGGCCTGATCTGGCCGCACTGATCGCGGCAGCGCTGGGCCGCCCGGTTGCGCCCGGTGAACGCATTGCCGTCGCAACCTCTGGCGGGCCAGACAGTCTGGCGCTGCTGTCGCTGGCCGCCGCCGCCTTGCCGGGCCGGGTGACGGCGATCACCGTCGATCACCGCCTGCGGCCCGCAGCGGCCGCCGAAGCCGCCAGCGTTGCCACCCAATGCGCCGCCCGCGGCTTGCCGCAAGTGACGCTCGTGCGCGACGGGGTTGGTTTCGCCAGCAACGTGCAGGCCCGCGCCCGTGCCGCCCGCTATGCCCTTATGGGCGATTGGTGTGCTGCCCACGACCACGGCCTGCTGCTCACCGCCCATCATGCCGATGATCAGGCCGAAACCCTGCTGATGCGCCTGAACCGCGCCAGTGGTAGCGACGGGCTGGCTGCGATCCGGCCGGCCCGGCTGCTCGGACCCGGCGTGATGCTCGTGCGGCCGTTGCTGGCTGTCCGAAAGGCTGAACTGGCGACGATTGCCACCGCTGATGGCTGGCAGGTCGCTGATGATCCCAGCAACCGCGATCCTCGCCATGATCGCACACAGGTGCGGGCCCTGCTGGCCGCCACGCCGGCGCTGGATGTTGTCGCCCTAGCGGCCAGCGCGGCGCATCTGGCCGCCGATGCCGAAGCCCTGGCCTGGGCAGTCGATCTGGCTTGGGCCGGGCGGGTGCGCGAAGCCGATGGCCGCCTGGCTGTTGATGCCGGTGGGCTGCCAGCGGCGCTGGTGCAGCGGCTGCTGGCGCGGGCAGTGGAAACGTTGGCCGGGCGGCCGGTGCGAGGCGGCGACATCGCCCGGATGGCGACGCGACTCGGGGAAGGCGCCAGCAGCACGCTGGCTGGCATTGTCGCGCGGCCCGGCACAATCTGGCAACTTTCCATTACCCGCCCGCCACAAAAGGGCGGCAAAAAGCCACAAAATGTCGCCTGAAACGGGGCAGAACAGCACAGGCGGATTGCAACCCCACCATTCCACCTTATCTTGAGAATTCGCGTGATCGACAGCGTCGCCGTGTGTATCTGATCAGGAACTATCCATGTCCGAAGGCCCCAACAAGCGTCCGCCCAACCCCTGGATGAAGAATCTGGGGTTGTGGATCGTCATCCTGCTCGGCCTCGCCGTGGCGGTGAACGTGATGCAGGGCAGTGGTTCCTCGCGCAGCAGCGACACGCTGGTCTATTCGGATTTTCTGGCGCGCGTTGATGATGGTGCGGTGAAATCGGTGGAAATCCGCGGCGAGGAAATCATCGGCCGCACCAGCGGTGACGAGGAGTTCCGTACCTTCAACCCCGGCGACACCCAGTTGATCGAGCGTCTGCGCAGCAAGGGCGTGCGTTTTGATGCCCGCCCCGAAGAAAGCCGATCGGTGATCGCCCAACTGTTCTTCAATATGCTGCCCTTCATCCTGATGATCGGCATCTGGATCTTCGTGATGCGCCAGATGCAGAACGGTGCCGGCCGCGGCGCCATGGGCTTCGGCAAATCGCGTGCCAAGCTGCTGGTTCAAAAGGAAGGCCGCGTCACCTTCGATGATGTCGCCGGTATCGACGAAGCCCGGGAGGAACTGCAGGAGATCGTCGACTTCCTGAAGGATCCGGGCCGTTTCAGCCGCCTGGGGGGCAAGATTCCGAAGGGCGCGCTGCTTGTCGGCCCGCCCGGCACCGGGAAGACGCTGCTGGCCCGCGCCATCGCCGGCGAAGCCAATGTGCCGTTCTTCTCCATCTCTGGCTCGGATTTCGTCGAAATGTTCGTTGGCGTTGGTGCCAGCCGCGTGCGCGACATGTTTGAACAGGGCAAGAAATCCGCCCCCTGCATCATCTTCATCGATGAAATCGACGCGGTGGGCCGCAGCCGAGGCGCTGGCCTTGGCGGCGGCAACGACGAACGCGAGCAGACGTTGAACCAGCTGCTGGTGGAAATGGATGGTTTCGACGCCAATGAAGGCATCATCATCATCGCCGCCACCAACCGGCCCGACGTGCTGGATCCTGCTCTGTTGCGCCCCGGCCGTTTCGATCGCCAAGTGGTGGTGGGCCGCCCCGATATTGACGGGCGCGAGAAGATCCTCGCCGTCCACATGAAGAAAGTGCCGCTGGCGCCTGATGTGAACGCTCGCACAATCGCGCGCGGTACACCGGGCTTTGCCGGGGCTGATCTGGCCAACCTGGTCAATGAAGCAGCGCTGCTCGCCGCCCGGCGCGGCAAACGGCTGGTGTCGATGCGCGAGTTCGAGGACGCCAAGGACAAGGTGCTGATGGGCACCGAACGCAAGACCATGGCGATGACCGAGGATGAGAAGAAGATGACGGCCTATCACGAGGCCGGCCACGCGCTGGTCTCGCTGCATGAGCAAGCGTCTGACCCGATCCACAAGGCCACCATCATTCCGCGCGGCCGCGCGCTGGGCATGGTGATGCGCCTGCCTGAGCGTGACCAGTACAGCTATCACCGTGACAAGATGTACGCCAACCTGGCTGTGGCCATGGGCGGCCGTGTCGCCGAGGAAGTGATCTTCGGCTATGACAAGGTCAGCTCCGGCGCCTCGTCTGACATCAGCTATGCTACTGATCTGGCCCGTTCGATGGCGACGCAGTGGGGCATGTCCGACAAATTGGGTCCGCTGAAATACGTCGAGAACCAAGAAGAAGTGTTCCTCGGTCACAGCGTGACCAAGGCGCAGAATATGTCGGAAGAAACTGCGCAGATGATCGACAGCGAAGTGCGCGCCATTGTGACGGCTGGCTATGACCGCGCCCGCCAGGTGCTCACCGACAACATCGACCAGTTGCATGCCATCGCTGGCGCCCTATTGGAATATGAAACGCTGACTGGCGACGAGATCAAGAAGGTGATGGGCGGCGGCACCGTTGACCGCGGCAGCGCGACGACCACGCCTGTGGCGCGGCCTTCCTCTGGCTCGTCGGCCATTCCCAAGGTGGGCCGTCGTGGCACTGGCCTTGGAGAAGCACCAGTCGGCGCCTGAGCTTCACCACAGGAATATTGACTGTCCGATAGCATCCCCATCGGGCTGTATTCATGTGGGACTGCGAATCATGCTTCGTCGAGATGTTCGCCGGGCTCGCGGCCAAGGGCGGGTTGGGTGAAGGCATAGACCGCCAGCGCCACCAGACCGGCCGCTCCCAACCAATAGGTGATGGATGGACCAATCTGATACAGGCCGATGCCGACAGCCGGCGCGAAGATGAAACAGCTGCCGTTGACCGAAGTGACGGCACCGGCGACGCCGCCCTGCTCAGAGCGGGACACGGCGATGCTGGCACCGGCAGTGAAGCCGGGCCGGGCCAAGCCATAGCCCATGCTCATCAAGGCAAAGGCCAGCACAAGCGCATAGAGGCTGCTCGACAGGGCGATGCCGGCCGTACCAACGGCCGCGAGCAGCGTGCCCCAGCGCATCAGCGCCGGCGGGGTGAGCCGTAACTGCGGGATCAGCACCCATTGCGCCAGCAGTGTGGAGAATGCCCCGGCCATGAAGATCAGCGCGATAGACTGCTGGGAGTCCATCGCGTCGCCACCCAGCGTGTCGATCACCAGAAAGCCCAGCGCTTGCCCCGTAGCGGCCTGGATGGAACCTGAAACGAAGCCGAAAATCATGAAGGGCGCGATGCGTTTGTCCTTTACGCTCAGCCGTTTCGGTCGGCCGGCAGCCGCAGCGCTCACGCTGGCCCCGGTAGTCGCCCCGGCCAGATTGGGCTCCGACGAAGGTGCGCCGCTGCCCATCTGGGCCTTGCCTGGCCGGTGGGTGGGATCGTCATCCGGCAGCACCCGTGCCACTGCCACCATCACGATCAGCGCAATGGCGGCAAAGGCAAACATTGGTCCCGACAGCCCGAGCGGCGCAAGGATGAACAGTGGGGCCACCGCCGGCCCGATGATGGTACCAAGGCCGAACGCTGACGACAGGCTGGAGAGTGCGGCGGTACGATCCTGTTCGTTGGTGCGGCCGGCGACATAGGCTTGTGCCGCCGGGTTGGCCGCCGAACCGAAAATGCCGAACAGGCTGCGCAGCGTGGCAAACAGCGCGAAGGTGGCAATCGGTGCCAGCCAGCCATTCAGCCCGGCATAGATGGCGATCCCGCAGCCCGTCATCGATACCATGAAGCCGAGAGAACCGACCAGCATCAGCCGCCGCCGGCCGCGGATGTCGCTCTGCCGCGCCCAATAGGGGGCGCTGAACGTCCACAACAGGGCGGAGAAGGAGAAGATCACCGCCACCAGCATGTCGGGCAGGTGGATGACGCGAGCGATGGCGGGCAGCACGGTTTGCAGCGCCGTATTGCCGGCGGCCACGGTGAGCAGCGCGGCAAACACCACGGCAAATTCGCGGCGCGGCAGCGATGTGGCGCCAAGACCGGCGAAAGGATTGGGCGTCTGCACGAGCCGTTAATGAGCCGCCCAGCCGCGCTTGCCAAGCTGGCAGTTGCCCCGCACGATGCCGGTTCTGAAAAAGGGCAGGGGTAATGCTGTGAATAAGGGCAAGGTGCTGGTAACCGGCGCAAGCGGTTACATCGCCGGTTTCATCATCAAAGCTCTGGCGGCCGATGGTTGGCCGGTGCGCGGCACCATCCGGAATCTAGCGCGTGCTGACGAGGTGCGGGCCACGCTGGGCCTGCCCGATCTGGAGCTGGTGGCCTGCGATCTGATGAATGAAGCCGGCTGGGCCGAGGCGATGGATGGCATTGAATATGTGCAGCACATCGCCTCGCCCATCCCGGCCGGCGAACCGAAGAATCCCGATGATCTGATCGTGCCGGCCCGCGAAGGCGCCTTGCGGGCGCTGCGTTTTGCCTGTGGCGCCGGCGTGAAGCGCGTGGTGATG
Organism: Sphingomonas paucimobilis; assembly: GCA_943369475.1. Taxonomy (GTDB): domain Bacteria; phylum Pseudomonadota; class Alphaproteobacteria; order Sphingomonadales; family Sphingomonadaceae; genus Sandarakinorhabdus; species Sandarakinorhabdus paucimobilis_A. Next base: position 38,275 of record CALRNJ020000012.1, read on the forward strand.
ACCAGCAGCATGGCGGCAATCGCCTATGGCCATGGCGACCACCATGCGCCGTTTACGGAAAGCGATTGGTCCAACATCAGCAGCTTGGAATCATATGCTTATATCAAGTCCAAGACGCTGGCCGAACGCGCCGCGCGCGACTGGATGGCGACCAATGAGCAGAGGATGGAATATGTCTCCATCAACCCGGCCGCCGTGCTTGGCCCGGTGCTTGGCCCGGATTTTTCGACCAGCCTGGAAGTGGTGAAGAAACTACTCGATGGTGCCCTGCCCGGCCTGCCGCGCTTGGGCTTTGGGGTAGTGGATGTGCGCGATGTCGCCGATCTGCATGTGATGGCGATGGTGACGCCCGGCCTCGATGGTGAACGCTTCATCGCGCAGGGCAAGTTCATGTGGATGCGCGAAGTGGCCGAAGTGCTTAAAGCCGGGCTCGGCAATCAGGCGCAACGGGTGCCGACACGGGGCCTGCCCGATTGGCTGCTGAAACTGCTCGCCAATTTCGATGCGACGGTGAAGATGGTCGTTCCCGAACTTGGCCGCCGCCGCGAGGCCAGTGCCGCCCACGCGCTGGAACGGCTGGGCTGGCAGACGCGCGACGAGGCGACCACCATCCTCGATTGCGCCAACAGCCTAATCGAGAAGGGGTTGGTAAAGGCGTGACAGTCTGTTTTCGTCACTTTTGACGTTTCGTGACCAATTCAAAAAATCCTGATCGAAAAAGACCTGATTGCCAAAGAGCTTGAAGCGACGACGCTGAAGGCGATTTCATCAAAACAAGAAGGTCGCCCCGGGCTCGACCCGCGTCAAGTCCGGGGCGACGTTCTTGTTGAGGTAACTGAGCTCGAATTCACCCCATCAGGTTCCTTTAGGACAGCCGGCCTTACCGCCCGCCCTGTGCCGCGATCCAGCGATCAATCTTGGCTTCGAGCACCGCCATCGGCAGCGCCCCGGTCATCAGCACCTGGGCGTGGAAGCTCTTGATATCGAACTTCGGCCCCAGCGCCTTTTGCGCCTTGGCGCGCAAGCGGCTGATGGTGAGCTGGCCGATCTTGTAGGCAAGCGCCTGACCTGGGATGGCGATGTAGCGTTCCACTTCGGCAGTCGCATCTGTGCGGCTCATGCTGCTGTTGGCGAGCATATACTCGATGGCCTGATCGCGGCCCCAACCCTTGGAATGGATGCCGGTATCGACGACCAGCCGCAGCGCACGCAGCATTTCGTCTTCATACCGGCCCTGCAGCTGCCAAGGATCGCTGAACATGCCCAGTTCCGGCCCTAGGCTTTCGGCATAGAGTGCCCAGCCTTCGGCAAAGGCGGTATTGCCACCGAAGCGCTGGAATGCCGGCAACTTCTCATTCTCCTGCGCCAGGCTCACCTGGAAATGATGGCCGGGCACGGCTTCATGCAGATAGAGGGTTTCAACGCCATAATTGCTGCGCGAGGGCAGATCATAGCTGTTGTAATAGAAGATGCCGGGGCGGCCGCCGTCGGGCGTGCCGCCCTGGTAACTGCCGCCGGCATCGGTCTTTTCGCGGTGCGGAGGCACCGGGCGGATTTCGAGCGCGGATTTCGGCAGCGTATCAAACAGGATGCCGATCACGCTATCGACTTGGCGGCCAGTAGCGCGGAAGGCATCGCCCATGGCCTGCGCCGAAGCGAACTTGAAGCGCGGGTCACTGCGCAGGAAGGTGAAATAGGCAGCACGGTCGCCGTGCACGCCCTGCTTCGCATGCACCTCGTCCATCCCCTTCAGGATTCGGGCGACTTCTGACAGGCCGATATTGTGGATTTCGTCCGGCGTCTTGCTGGTGGTGGTACTGCTGGCGACCAGATAGCGGTAGAGGTCTTGCCCGCCCGGCATGGCGACCAGACCAGGCTGATCGCGGGCGACGGGGAGATATTCGTTCTTCAGGAAATCGCGCAGCCGGATCAGGGCAGGATTGACCCGCTGGCCGATCATCTGGGCATAGACCAGCTTCAGGCGGGCCTGTTCTTCAGCATTGATTTCGCTGGAGAATTTCTGCACCGGCTTCATCATGATCGAAGCATCGAGGCCGCCGGCGGAGAGATTGTTCAGCTGATCGATGATGTTGTTCACCACCAGCTTTGGCTGTACTACACCGGTCTTCATGCCCTGCCGAAAACGCAGGATCGACAGATCGAGCAACAGCGCAAACTGGTCGTGGCGCTTCAGCGCATCCTCATAATCCTTCAGCGTCTTGAACGGCGCCGCGCTCTCGCCGGATTGCAGTTCGGCGATGAAATTGTGCAGGCCGAAAAAATGATCGATCGGGCGCGGCGCGATGGCGGCCAGCAGCGCCGGTTGCAGCCCGGCCAGATCAGTCTCGCGCTGCCACTTGAACGTGTCGTAACTTACCTGCTCATCGGGCGTCAGCGCAGCACGGTCGATGGCGGCCAACGCCTTCAACTCATTCTCTGCCGCTCGCTTTTCGGCGGCATATGCCGCATCCGTGATCAACTCGCCTATCTGGTCAGCACGGCTGGTGTCACCGCGAAACAGGCCATAAAGCGGATTGCGCTTCAGATTGTCGGCATCGCTCTGCGCGAACAGCGCCATCAACCGGGCTGACGGGCTTTCCGCTGCCGCCGTCGCAGCTGGGGCCGCGCCCTGGGCCAGCGCAGGGCTTACGGCAAGCAGGCTGGCGGCAAGCAGCAGAGCAGAAACACGCATGGGGACACTCCATAAGGAAAAGAGGCGTATTGCTCCCATAAGACGCTGAGCGGTCCAGTCAATCCGACGCTGCAACTGCGCTGCTCCGGGACCCGTAGGTTACAATTTGTTCTTCATGGGAGGGACTTTTCCCGGTTGATGGCCTGTCCCATCAGCTTGCGTGCAAGTGTAACGCAGTCGGCCAGATGTAGGACAGTAAGAAGAGCCTCCGGCCGGCAGCATCGCAGTCCCTGCAGCCGTTTGTCTTTGGCCGGCACTTTATGGCAGCTTTAGGTTGGAAAGCAGACATGACCTATACGCGTCGATGTTCCGTAATCCTGTCGTTGAGAAGGCCCACATTGACCGCCGCGATGTAGCACTTCGGTAGCGCTGCCAGTTTTTGAAGCGTCGTCGCTGCGGTCTACGGATGAGACTTTGCTAGGGCGGAAAGGTCCAGCACGGCACTTGAGAACACTAAATCGTCGCAGGTCGTTTCCATGATGGTCCATACGCAGGGCAAGGAATGATCGTCCTGGGCAGTATCGCTTTAACTCAGGCAACAGAACCAGCGATAGGCAAGGTTGAGGTGCGCACCCTCGCACAGCCGGCGCTCTGAACGGATCCCAATACAGTAGCCGATGATCAGCATCTGGATCATCAACTCCGGGTCGATCGATGGGCGGGCCGGTCTCGCTGTAGTAATACCAAAGCGCATTGATCAGTATCCATGAGCCCATTGGCGCAGTCCGATGGACATGATGCGCCAAGGCTGATCGACGAGCGTATTCCATGCGTGGCAGCAATGGTGGACGATATCGTCGTAGGATTTGAAGATGCGGTTCGAGA
>CALRNJ020000013.1:0-34493 GCA_943369475.1 Sphingomonas paucimobilis
CTATACCCCCGCAAATCCGTCGCGCTGTAATCCGACCGAACCCCAATCGCCGTCGCCATCGCAAGCCCTCCTCAAGCCCACAATGTCGAATCATAATTTCACGAGTTTGGGAATCCCCAGCGAGAGTCAGGTTCAACGCGCGTTGGTATGAGGCATTCTTTGTGTGTTGAACTGGCTGGAATTCAAGAGTGCCTCAAAATGAAATCAAAAACTTACAGAGGCGTTCTTTATGTGCGCCGACATATCCTGTACGATCGCATCTTCGGTACCTACCGCGAAGGCGAATCCGCCGTGGTTGGCCAGGATGAGCGGCGGCGGCTATCAATCCGCGAGCAATTCGTGTTTCCGGTCCAGCCCTTTCTGGACCGATTGAAAGCGCGCACCACGTAAACGCAGGACGCGCGGTGCCGTTGCTTGCCAGCCCACTGCTTCTGGCAAGCGGACAGGTAGAACAGGTCATCCCGGTGCCGGGTTATGCCGATTTCCTAACGGTTGATGCCAGCAGTGTGTGGGCCACCAACACTGGCCGGGTGGAGCGCTGGTCCCGCAGCGGCAAGCAAACCACGGTGAAGATGCGCCGACCGTGCGGTACAATAGCTCTGACCGCCGACGCGCTATGGGTCACCGATTGTGACGCCAGGACCTTGTCACGCATCGACAGGAATACCGCACGGATCACGGCGGTGATTGCCACTGACATTGCTGCTGCCGATGGGGAAATAAACGTAGTGGCCGGGGCCGGCGCTGTGTGGCTGGCCACAGCAGCCAAGGGTGAAATCACCCGGGTCGATCCGGCCAGCAACACGGTCATGGCTCGCATCACTGTGGCGTCCGGCAGCGATTATCTGGCCTTTGGCCATTGGGCGCGGTGGGCGGTGAGCGGTTCTGGCAACCTGATCCAGAAGATTGATCCCGTCAGCAACCATGCCATCCGGCAAATACCGCTGGGCCGCCAGCCTGGTTTCCTGGTGGAGAGCGAAGGCGCGGTGTGCGTGCAGGAACAAGCCGGTGGCACAGTGGCGCGTATCGAACCCGCAACCGCCGCCGTGACCGGCCGTATCAAGGTTGATACCAGCCTGGGCTATGGCAACATCGATACTGGCAAAGGCAAGGTCTGGCTGCGCACCACGGCCGGGGAGACATTCGTAGTCATCGATGCGGCCACGCTCAGCATCAACGCACTGTTGGGCAAACCCACCGGCAGTGGTGCCACCCGCTACACGCCCGCTGGCATCTGGACATAAGCCCACGACCTGCACAGCCTGTCCTGGTAGCCCCATCCAGCCGGGAGGGATCATTAGCGCCGGGCAAGCGCCGCAAGTAGCGGAGCAGCGGCAGCAGTATCAACATACTCGCGCACCCGCGTCACCCGGCCATCATCAACATCGGCAACGATGCAAGCCGCGAGATCCAGTGCGGTGCCGTCGGCCAGCGTGCCGCGCACCGCATGCTCCTCGACAAAGCCTGTGGCCGTAGCGGCACACACCACGTCCTCATAACGCAAGCCCCTGACAATGCCGTGCACCAGTCGGTTGAAGTGCAACAGCATCTGCACATCCATCGCCGCGCCCCTGTTCTGGCGCAGAGTAAAACCGGGCGCACACAACCCTCGCACGTGCATATCATCATCGGATGACAGCGCGTCAAACAGCGCGCGGGCCACAGCCACATTATCCATGCTTGTCCCCTTCATCGCTCCTGACCCGGGCGCTTTGCGCGCAGCGTTGGCGGTGCGTCCAGCGGACTATCCGGCCAAGGATGCTTCGGGTAGCGGCCCTTCAATTCCTTCTTCACCTCGGCCCAACTGCCGGCCCAGAAGCCGGGCAGGTTCTTGGTCACCTGGATCGGCCTGCCGGCGGGCGAGGTCAGGCGCAGAGTAAGCGGCACCAGGCCATCTGCAACCATCGGATGACGGGCGAGACCAAACAGCGACTGCACGCGGCAGTCCACCGCCGGACCGCCATCGGCAGCATAGTCAATTTCATGGCTGCTGCCGGCTGGCGTGGTGAAACGGCTGGGCGCAAACTGATCGAGCCGCTGCCGCTGGCTCCAGTCGAGCCGGTTCAACAGCGCCTCCACCAGCGGCGCATCCTGGAGATCAGACAAACGACGGCTGAGCAAAGGTGCCAACCACTCCCCGCGGCTGGCGATCAGGGCAGCATCGTCACTGGCCGGCAAGTCGACGCCATGGGTGGCAGCGAAGAACAGACGAGACCGCAAGACGATGGCGGCTTCGCCCCAGGGCAAGAGGTCGAGACCCCGTTCGGCCACCGCATCGAGCAGGACAGAACGCACCCGCGCCGGATCAGGCCGCTCCTCCGGTTGCCGCGCCAGCGTAATGGCACCGAGCCGGCGCTGAGTTTCCGCCATCACCCCGGTAGTTGCCGTATCATAGGCAAACACTGCCCGGCTCTCGATACGGCTGGCCAGAGCTCTTTCGGCATCGCCATGCAAGGGGGCGCCCAACAGCAATCGCGCCCCGGCGGCGCTGCCGCTAGCATCGACGACCACGATCCAGTCACATCGCGCCAATGGTGAATCCGGTGCCAGCGCCACAGCCCGGCCATTGGCCATCAGGAACGCATCACCGCGCCGCTTGGCCACCCGATCCGGATAGCCCAGCGCAAGCACCTCACCGGCGGATTCAATATTGATGCTGGGTTCAGTGGCGCCCACGGCCTTGGCCCAACGCTGGGCCAGTTTGCGCGCGGCTTCGGCGCGCTGGCCGCGTTCGCGCGCCCAGCCGGAAAGGCGCTGCTCGATATCATCACTGCGGCCACCCAATCCACGTTCGCCGATCAGTACGGCGATGCGGGCAGCCAGCAGGCCATGGCCGCGCTGCGCCGCCATCACCAGCATGTGCGCCTGTTCCGGCGCCATGGGCAGGGCCGCCAGGCGCTCGCCGTGTGGTGTGACCCGGCCGGTCTCGTCAATGGCCGCCAAGGCCCGCAATCGCCCTTGCGCTTCGGCGACGGCAACCGCCGGCGGCGAGTCGCGCCACGGCAGGCTGGCAGGATCAGCCACCCCCCAACGAGCGCAATCGAGCACCAAGCCAGCCAGATCGGCGTCCATGATTTCCGGCGGATCGAACGGCACCCGGCCCAGTGTTTCGCCCGCTTCCCACAACCGGATCGCCATGCCGGGAGCAGTACGCCCGGCACGGCCGGCACGCTGTGTAACGGCCGCCTGGCTGGAACGAACGGTGACGAGGCGGGAAAGACCAAGACTGCGATCGAGCTGCGGCCGCCGTGACTGACCGGAGTCGACCACGACCCGGACCCCGTCGATGGTGATGCTGGTCTCTGCAATACTGGTAGCGAGCACGATCTTGCGCCTGCCAGGCGGCGGCGGCGCAATGGCGGCACGCTGATCAGCGGCGTCACGAGCGCCGTGTAGACAAAACAGATCGGTATCAGCAGGCAGCCGTCTTTCCAGCCGTTCAGCGGTCCGTTCAATCTCGGCAACGCCCGGCAAAAAGGCAAGGATGGAACCGCTTTCAGTCGCCAGAGCATTACGGATGGCAGCAGCCATCGCATCTTCCAAGCGTTCGGCGGAATTGCGCCCGACATGACGCAAGTCCACCGGAAAGATCCGGCCTTGCGATTCAAGCTGCACCAGCCCCGGTATGATGTTGGCAAAACCGGCCACGTCCAGAGTGGCCGACATCAACACCAGGCGTAAATCCGGCCGCAGTGCGGCACGGGCTTCGAGGGTCAGTGCCAGCGCGAAATCACTGTCGAGACTGCGCTCATGCACTTCATCAAACAACACACCTGCTACGCTGGTCAGTTCGGGATCGCTGAGCAGCATCCGGGTGAAGATGCCTTCGGTCACCACGTCGATACGCGTCGCCGACGATGTTCGCGCGTCCAGTCGGGTGCGATAGCCGATGGTCTGGCCAACAGATTCGCCCAATTGTTCGGCCATTCGTTCGGCGGCGGCACGCGCTGCGAGGCGGCGAGGAGAGAGCAAGATCAGTTTGCCGGCCTTCGCCCATTCTTCACCGAGCAGGGCAGGCGGGATTGCGGTGGTCTTGCCCGCGCCAGGCGGGGCCACCAGCGCCACCGGTTGGTTGCGGGCCAGTGCCGCCTGCAACTGCGGCAGCACGGCGAGAACGGGGAGCATCAGAATGGCTTGACGATCACCAGCACCGCCACAGCCAGCGTGATCAATGAGGGGATTTCGTTCATCAGCCGCAACCGCTTTTCGGTAACGGGGCGTTCGTCTGCTGCAAAGCGGTTGGACATCGCCACACTCCAGTGGTGAAACCAAGTGAGCAGGCAGACAAAGCTGAACTTCAGCACAAGCCACAGCGGCCAGCCAAGGTGAAAGCCCAGCGACAGACCGGCAATCCAGCTCACCACCATGGCGGGCGACAGTATAATGCGGCGCAGGCGGTGGCAGCGTTCATCCCACAAGGCCGATTCCGGTGCAGCAGGCGCCACCGGATGCCAATAAACGAGGAAGCGCGGGATCATGAACAGGCCGGCCATCCAAAAGATGACGAAGGCAACGTGCAGTGCCTTCACCCATAGATAGGCTTCGCCGAGCCAGCCGACGCCCCAAGACATCATGATTCAGAGCGGCTTCTTCAGCAGCGCGAACAGAAGCTCCACATGCTCGATCGGCGTATCCTGCAGAATGCCATGGCCAAGGTTGAAGATGTGCGGGCGGTCGGACAACGCATGGCGAATGCGCGTGACTGCCTGCTCCAGCGCTTCACCGCCGGCAATCAAAGCCAATGGATCAAGATTGCCCTGCACCGGCATGCCAGGCGGCAACATGGAATCAGCCCAGGCCGGATCAACGGTCTCATCAAGGCCAACCGCATCAACCCCGGTTTCAGCGGCATAGGCGGCTAGCTTGGCGCCAGCGCCCTTGGGGAACCCGATAATAGGTACATTCGGATGGCGCACCATCAGGCGGCCAACGATATCGGCATTGGGCGCGATTACCCAACGTTCGAACTGGGCCGGCGAGAGCGTGCCAGCCCAGCTGTCGAATAGCTGTATGGCCTGTGCACCCGCTTGGATCTGACCCGACAAATAATCCACCGTTACCGCAACGATGCGATCGATCAAGGTCTGAAAGCGCGCTGGATCCTTGTAGGCTAGACGGCGGGTTTCGGACTGATCCTTGCTGCCGTGGCCTGCTACCATGTAAGTCGCAACCGTCCAGGGAGAACCGGCAAAACCTAGCATCGTTACTGAAGGGTCGATGGCCTTGCGAACTTTGGCAACGGTTTCATAAATCTTGCCGAAATGCACCGGATTGGTTTGCAGCCGCGAGAAATCGCCATCGTGTAGCGCAGGGGTGAGCCGAGGGCCTTCGCCGGGCCCGAATGTCAGATCTTGGCCCATGGCGTGCGGCACAATCAAAATGTCGGAAAACAATATGGCGCCGTCCATGCTGAACCGCTTGAGCGGCTGGATGGTGATCTCGGCCGCAGCATCGCTGTCGTACACCAGTTCGAGAAAGCCGCCTTTTTCGGCCCGCAAGCTGCGATACTCCGGCAGATAACGCCCTGCTTGTCGCATCAGCCAGACGGGCGGCGGGTTACGGCGTTCGCCCTTCAATACGGCGAGCAGCGGTGGATCCTGATGAAGTTGATCAGTCATGGCGCCTCCTTGCCTGTGCCCTGTTATCGCGGTCAAGCCCGGAGCATAGGCCATCCAGCTTCAATCAACTCTAAATTTTACCTTGAAAATTGTCAGTTGTAGTTGAGAGCGGAATATTGGGGATAAAATCGGTCCAACCGTTTGGTCCACAGGATTTGATCTGAACGACTCGCCGGAATCGTGCGAGCTGCAGCGATCCTCCCCGTTTTCCACAGGCCTGGCTGTGCATATGTTCCCAGTCCTATGAATCCGCCCGCAGCCGTGGGGCGGTTCCGCGGAATTGGTGCTTGCCGGATGCTCCACAGCAGCGTTAACGCTTTGCCATGATACTTATCCACAGAGTCATGGGCGGCAATTTTTGTCGGCAGGGTCAGGTGTGACCGTTCCAGAAGTGCTCCATCTGCATCTGATCAGCGATTCCACCGGCGAAACGCTGGAATCGGTGGCCAAGGCCAGCCTAGCCCGATTCGAAGGGGCACAGGCCGTGAAGCATTTTTGGCCGATGGTGCGCAGTGAAGGCCATCTTGATCGCATCATTGAGGAAGTGGCGAAAAAGCCGGGGCTGGTGATCTACACGCTTGTTGATGGCGTGGTGCGTGATCGGCTCGAAAGCCGTTGTGCCACGCTAGGTCTGCCAATGGTGTCGCCGCTCGATCCCACCATCTCTGCACTTTCGGAACTGCTCGGCCAGGCTGCCACTCGCCGGCCGGGGCGCCAGCATGTGATGGATCAGGCCTATTTCCGCCGGGTCAATGCCATCAACTACACGATGGTGCACGACGATGGCGCCCAAACCGGCCGTGAGGAGCTGGAGGAGGCCGATATCGTCTTGCTGGGCGTGTCGCGCACCTCGAAAACGCCAACTTCTATCTATCTGGCCAACAGGGGTTACAAGACAGCCAACATTCCACTGGTGCCGCAATCACCGCCCCCACAGCATGTGTGGACCGTGCAGGGCCCGTTGCTGGTTGGGCTGACCACCGCGCCCGATCGGTTGCAATCCATCCGTCGCAACCGACTGCTCACCCTGGGGCAGACCCCGGACACAGACTATGTGGATGTCGAACGGATCGAAGCGGAAATCGCCTTCGCCCGCCGCCTGTTTGCTGATCATGATATCCCAGTGATCGATGTCACACGCCGCAGCATCGAAGAAACGGCGGCGGCCATCATCAATCTGCATCAGGGCCGGCTGGAGAAACAGGCATGATGCTGGTGCTGGCCAGCCAGTCCGCGGCGCGCCGGGCGATGCTGCACGCGGCCGGCGTGGCGCATGAAGCCTTACCAGCCCATGTTGACGAAGAAGCAATCACGGCCGGGCTAATGACGGAACAGGCCAGCCCTGAGCGTATTGCCGATGCGCTGGCCGAAGTGAAGGCCTTGAAGATCAGCCGCCAGCACCCCGGCGCGCTGGTGCTGGGGGCAGACAGCGTGGTGGTAACGGCCGATGGCCGGATGATCGCCAAGCCGGAAACCCGCCCGCGCGCCGAAGCGCAGTTGCGGCAACTGGCCGGCACCACCCATCGGCTGATTTCAGCCGTGGTGATCTGCGAGGCCGGCAAGCCGGTTTGGCGCAGCGCCGGTGCGGCCCAGTTGACGATGCGGCAGCTGAGTGACGGCTTCATCAGCACCTATCTCGATGCTGAAGGCGAAGCCGTGCTCGGCTGTGTCGGTTGTTACCGCATCGAAGCGCTGGGCGCGCAGTTGTTCACACGAATTGATGGTGATCAGTTCGTCATTCGCGGTCTCCCGCTGCTAGCTGTTCTGGACTATCTCCGTGTCAGGGGAGTGCTGGCCGCATGAGGGAACCTGCTGTTGCCGGCGTGATTGGTTGGCCTATCAGCCATTCGAAATCGCCACTGATCCACCGTTTCTGGCTCGGCAAGCTGGGACTGGATGGTGATTACAGCCGCTTCCCGGTGCGGCCCGAGCAATTGGGCACGTTCGTTCGTGGGTTGCCTGTGATGGGCATGCGCGGCGTGAACGTAACAGTGCCCCACAAGCTGGCGGTGATGGCGCATCTTGATGGCCTGGCGCCGGAAGCGGTGGCGGTGGGCGCGGTCAACACAATCGTGGTCAGCAATGATCATCGCCTGATTGGCCACAACACCGACGTTGCGGGCATCATCGGCCCGGCCGGTTCGATCATGGCCGGGCGCCCGGTGCTGGTGATCGGCAGTGGTGGCGCAGCGCGGGCCGCAGCCGCCGCGGCACGCGACGCCGGCGCTTCGGCCTTGTGGGTGATGGCGCGCAATTACAATGCGGCTGGCGCGCTGCTTGCCGCATCCGGATTACCGGGCGGCGTGATGGCGATGGGTGATGTGCCACCTGCCGATACCGGGCTGGTGTTCAACGCCACTACGCTGGGGATGCCGGGCCAGCCAGAACTCAAGATCAATCTTTCTGCGTTGCCGGCCGATGCCGTGGTGTTCGATGCCGTCTATGTGCCGCTGGAAACCCCGTTACTGGCTGCCGCCAATGCCCGCGGCCTGATCACCATCGATGGGCTCGACATGCTGATCGGGCAGGCCGCAGAGGCTTTCCAGTTGTTCTATGGGGCCGAGCCCCCGCGCTGGTATGATGGCGAGTTGCGGGCGCTGCTCACCAAATGAGCCGCACCATCATCATCGGCCTCACTGGCTCTATCGGCATGGGCAAATCCACCGTAGCCGCAATGTTCCGCAAACTGGGCGTGCCGGTGTTCGATGCCGATGCTGAGGTGCGGCGCGTCCAGGGCCCGGGTGGACGGGCGCTGGCGGCCATCGAGGAACTGTTTCCTGGCACCACCCATGCTGGGGGCCTGCATCGCGAGAAACTGGGAGCGGCGGTGTTCGGCGATCACATGAAGCTGCGCGCGCTGGAACGCATTCTCCACCCGTTGGTCGCCGAAGCGCAGAGCGAATTCCTCGGCGCGCACCGGCTGAAACCGGCGATCGTATTGGATGTGCCGTTGCTGTTTGAAAAGGGCGGCTGGCGGCATTGTCACATGACCGTGGTGGTTTCCGCCCCCTTCCAGGTGCAGCGCGCCCGCGTTCTGGCCCGGCCGGGTATGACCCGCCAGAAATTCGCCGGCATATTGAAAGGCCAGATGCCTGACCGCGAAAAGCGCGCACTGGCCGATGTGGTCATCGAAACCGGGCGGGGCCGACGGGAGACGTGGCTGGCGGTGAAACGGCTGGTCGAGAGCCTGTAAGGCTTGCTCCTCGCCGTCCAATCGCTACATGGGGCCCATGCGCGAAATAGTCTGGGATACGGAAACCACCGGCATTATGCCCGGGGATGGCCATCGCATCGTCGAAATCGGTGCAGTGGAGATGATCAACCGCACTGTAACGGGTCGCACCTTCCACACATATGTCGATCCGCAGCGGCCGATGCCGAAGGATGCGGAGCGGGTGCACGGCCTGTCGTCGGACTTCCTCACCGGGCAGCCAATCTTTGAACAGGTCGTCGATGATTTTCTGGCCTTCATTGGTGATTCCCCGCTGGTCGCGCACAATGCCGCGTTCGACATGGAGTTCCTGAACTGGGAGCTGAAGCGCGCCGGGATGCCGATCGTACCGATGACCCGCGCCGTCGACACGCTGGAAATCAGCCGCAAGGCCAACCCCGGGGCCAAGCACACGCTGGATGCCCTGTGCACCCGCTATGGCATTGATCTTTCAGCCCGCACCAAGCACGGCGCGTTGCTCGATGCCGAACTGCTTGCCCGTGTCTATATCGAGTTGACTGGAGGCCGGCAGATCGGATTCGACCTTGCAACCGACGCGGCAGGGGACGACACTCCCTACGAGCGGGTGAGTCTGGCCGCACGGGCCCACGATGCCAGCGAGGAGGAGCTGGCGCGGCATGCCAGTTTCGTGGCCGGTCTGAAGGACCCGCTCTGGTTATCGTGACACACACTTGTGTGTGCACGGCCGAGTGAGGAGACAAGAGACATGGATATCCGGATTTCAGGGCATCAGGTTAATACCGGGGCCGCCTTTGGCGATCATGTGCGCGAACGACTGGGTGCGATGGTGGCAAAATATTTCCCCCGCGCGCTCTCTGCCCATGTCACGCTGGGGCCTGCACCCTATGGCCATTTTGCGTGCGATATCGTGATGCACGTGATGGCAGACCTGATCCTGAAGGGATCGGCACGCGCCGGCGATGCGCATGTTTCCTTTGATGCCGCCGCCGAACGCATCGACAAGCAACTGCGCCGCTATATGCGCCGGCTGAAGGACCGCCATTCTCCGGCCGCCGGTCGCACGGCGCCACCACTGGCCGAACTGCCGCCGCTCGACAATGCCGAATACAAGGTATTTGCGGCCGCGCCCGAAGATGCTGAACCGGAAGGCGATGCACCGCTGATCATTGCCGAAACCCGCGTCGATATTCCCACGACCAGCGTCAGTGATGCCGTGATGATGCTTGACTTGCGCAACACCACGGCCTTGTTGTTCGTCAACAGTGCCACAGGCGCACACAACATGGTCTATCGCCGGGAAGACGGCACCATTGGCTGGGTTGAACCCCGTGCTGATGCTGCTGCCCACCCGCGCGAAATCGCATTGGCTGGATAGAATGGAATGAGTGGAGCATCTCAACCCTTGGGCTTTGCCGGGCTGGTAGCGACGGGCGGGGTGTTTCCCGAACTGCCGGCGCTGTCCAAGGATGCTGCGTTGCTGACGCTGGCCCGCCATGCCGCTGATCTGGTGGGCCAGTCTGCCCTTCTAATTCACGAACGCCTGCGTACCCGTGAAGCGCTGGGCCCCACCGGGTTCGGCGGCGGCGTTGCCATCCCGCATGCGCGGCTGGCCGGCCTGTCTGATTGTGTGGCGCTGGTGGCAAGGCTGCCGCAGCCGATCGATTGGGGTGCGGTGGATGGCCAGTCTGTTGATCTGCTGGTGCTGTTGCTTTCGCCCGAAGGCGCGGGCGCGGATCATTTGAAGGCGCTGGCTCGCATCAGCCGAGCGTTGCGCGATTCCGAGACCGTGCCGGCATTGCGCGCGGCCGACACGGCTGCTGCCATCATGGCCGTGCTGGCGGGTCGAACGGCCATCGTTGCCTGACATGCATGATGATGGCCCACTGCCCAGGCTGGCCAGCCGGGTGCGGGTTGATGCGTTGATCCGTCGGGTCAATAGCGCCGGCGGCTTTGCCACGGTGCTGGCGCGCGGCGACGATGAAGCCGGTGCCATTGCTGTCGCAACCAGAGACGCCGGCGAGGAAGTGCTGTTCGCTGCGGTGCTCGGCATGGCCGGTCGCTATGGATTTGCCGAACTGGCGCGCGGGGCCGAAGTGCCCGCTTGGATCGAACGTGCCCGCCGCCGTGACCCCGATCTCTGGGTGATCGAACTGGATATCCCGCAGGCGGGGCAGTTCGTCGCCGAAATGCTCAACGATGGTTGATTGCCCTGCGCTAACTGCGCTTCAACGCTGGTCATGGTTTCACCGGCTCTTCAAGGCATCAGCAAGGCGGCAGCGCGTATAGCTGCCGTACTGTTGTTCGTCGTGGCTGGCCCGGCCTTGGCCGAAACCAGCCTGCCGGTTTTGCCCGGCGATGATGATCGGGTGATGGCCGAAACCACCGCGTTGACACCCGCCGGTCTACCGGCTTTGGTGCAAATGGTTGCCGCCGCTCCTACTGCTGCCACGGATACCGAGCTCGATTGCCTGGCCACCGCCGTGTGGTTCGAAAGCCGCGGCGAAGCACTTGAAGGCCAACTGGCCGTTGCTCAGGCCGTGGTTAATCGCGCCAAATCCGGTAAGTGGGGCAAGGGCGTGTGCGGCGTGATCAAGGCGCCGCGCCAGTTTAACTTCATCGCCGCCCGAGTGCAGCGATCCACCGCGACCTTTACCACCGCTCTGGCTGTGGCCCGCATCGCAGCGACGGGCCTGTGGCACGATGTGGCTGAAGGCGCCCACAGCTTCCATTCCGCACGGCTCAATCCTGGCTGGCGCCTCAAGCGCGTCGCCAAAATCGGCAACCACGTCTTCTATCGCTGACACTTGGGCCCTGAGGGTCTTGATGTTCCCACAATGTTCCGACAGACTTGCGGCATGGCGCATCATCTTTCTGCAACCGATGTGCTGCGTGGTACCTGCCGCTGGCTGTTGCGCGCCGGGGTGAGCCCGCTCGCCGAAGTGCCGCTCGCCGGTGGACGCCGGGCCGATATCCTGGGCGTCGATGCAGCTGGCCGGCTAACCTTGGTGGAGATCAAGATCAGCCTATCCGATTTGCGTGGCGACCGAAAATGGCCGGAGTATCTCGATCATTGCGACCGCTTCTTTTGGGCGGTGCCGGCTGGCATGCCGGCGGACGATCTTCACACCCCGGCCTTTCGCCCAGCGGAAACCGGTCTGATCATCGCCGATCGTTTTGACGCAGAAGCGGTGCGGGAAGCGCCGTGGCGAGCACTGAACGCCGCACGGCGCAAAGCCATCACACTTAATCTCGCCCGCCGCGCGGCGCAGCGCTGGCTGGGCCTGATTGATCCGGAAAGCGCCCTTTTGGGTTACGATTGAACCGTCCGTCCACCGCCGGCTGCGATCCAGTCACGCACCTTGGTCTCCAGCACGACCAGTGGCAGCGCGCCGGTATCAAGACAGACCTCATGGAAATCGCGCACGTCGAATTTCGGCCCCAGCGCGGCAGCGGCTTCGCGGCGCAACCGGGCAAAGGTCAGCTCGCCGATCTTGTAAGCGCAGGCCTGGCCAGGTTGGGCGATATAGCGGTCAATCTCCACCGTCACATCGCGCGGCGCCATCGAGGTGTTGTCCAGAAGAGTGGCAATGGCGCGATCCCTGCTCCAGCCCAATGCGTGCAGGCCGGTATCAACCACCAGCCGCACGGCGCGCAACATCTCCATGTCGAGGTGCCCGAACCAGGCCCAGGGATCGGTGAACATGCCCAGTTCGCGCCCGAGGGATTCGGCATAAAGCCCCCAACCTTCGGAATAGGCGGTGCTGCCCCCGCGCTTAAGGGCTTCGGGCAGCTTCTGATCTTCGTTGACCAGTGTGACCTGATAATGATGGCCGGGGATGCCTTCGTGCAGCGTCAGCGTTTCCAGCGTAGGGATCGGCCGCGTATCCAGCATCGCCATGTTGAAAAACAGGATGCCCGGCGACATGCCATCGGGCGGCCCGGCGCGGTAATAACCAGTGCCGCGCTGATCACCCAACGCAGGTAGCGGTGCGACCTTGAACGGAGCTGATGGCCGTCGGTGGAACAGGTGAGGCATGGCCGGCCAGATGCGCGCCTCAATCTCGGCAAAGCGGGCAATCAGTTCGCTTTGCGTCTTGCAGTAGAATTTTGGATCAGTGCGGACATGTTCGAAGAGAGACTTGAGATCCCCATCCCACCCTAGCTGCGCGCGCACGACTTCGAATTCGCCGCGGATGCGCGCCACTTCTGCAAGGCCCAGATCATGGATGGCCTGCGCTGCCATCGGGATGGTGGTGTGCAGTTCCAGCTCGAAGGCATAGAGCCGCTCACCATCCTTTGTTGCCGAACGGCCTGAGCCAACCGGCGTGGACGGCAGATAGATACTGGTGAGAAAGTCCCGCCAGCGCGCATAAGCGGGCAACACTGAACCCTTGACCATGGCCAAATAGTCGGCCTGCCAGCGCGCTGTGCTGCTGGCAAGCGCCGGCGGCATACGTCTGATCGCGGCCATGAACGGGGTTTGCTCCGCCGGCAGCGCCAGCATGGCATCCACCTGTTTCAGCACATTTTCCACCAGTACTCGTGGCTGCACGTGGCCGCTGGCCAGGCCCTCCTTCAGGCGGATGATGGCGTTGTCCATGTATTGGGCAAACAGCCGCAGACGCTCAAGGCCGGCGGCAAAGTCTGCTTCGGTTTCGAATAGCGCGCCGGGGCCGACGACGAAATCCGGTAACTCCACGTGGAGCCCGAAACTGGGGTTCAGCGCCAATCGGCGCTGGATGGCGAACAGGCCGCTTTCATGTAACTGGATCGCCTGCTGCGCGCGTCGGGCAAAGACGTCGTAAGCGATGCGCTCGGCTGGGGTGAGCGCCGCGCGGTCGATGCGCGCAAGCTCGGTTGCCGCCTGACGCTTGTTGGCCAGCGTGGCCGTCGCCCACGCGTTCGACAGTGGGTCTATAAAAACCTGTTCCCCAGCCGGGCGGCGGCGTCTTGGCGGGCCAGTAGGCGACAGCGAGGCATCGGCATCAGCAGCACGGGTCAGCAGATCAGCCAGCCGGGCCGAGTCCGTGGCCCCGAAGCCGAACGTAGGAGTGGCGGGCAGGGCAGCCAGTAGGCGGAGCGTGGTGCGACGGTTGAGCATGGCGGCATGGAAGCAGCATGCCACAGATTTGGAAAGGGGTGTGGTGCGCCGACCGTCAAACAGGGTTCGGAAAAGCGTTAGCAACGGCAGGCCGTGGCCATGGCTTGCCCGACCCCGCCGGCCCGCTGCCGCTGCGATTTACTTCGGACTACGTTTCGCCAGGATCCGCTGCAACGTGCGCCGGTGCATCTTCAGTCGCCGCGCGGTTTCCGATACGTTGCGGTCGCATAGTTCATACACGCGCTGGATGTGTTCCCAGCGCACGCGATCGGCGGACATCGGTTCCGGCGGCGCTTCTGGGCGGGCGCTGCCATCGGCGGAAAGCGCGCGCACAATGTCTTCCGGGTCGGCCGGCTTGGCCAGATAATCTATAGCCCCGGCTTTCACGGCCGCGACGGCGGTGGCGAGGTTGCCATAGCCGGTGAGCATGACGATGCGCACATCCGGGTTCATCGCGCGAAGCTCGGCAACGAGATCCAGGCCGTTGCCGTCTTCCAGCCGCATGTCGACGACGGCATGGGCCGGTTTCAGCCGGGCGGCTTCCATCCGGGCTTCCTGCAGGCTGCCAACAGATGTGACGGAAAAGCCCTTGCGCGCCAGCAGCACGGAAAGCCGTTGCCGGAAGGGGGCATCATCATCCACCAGCAACAGCGGGCGGCCCTCAGTCTCCGGTACACTGGCCATGGTCATTGCTCCTGTCCTTGCCCCTCGGGCTCATTAAACTCAAACTTTTCCCTTGGCCAGCGCACCTCCACCCGGGCACCGCCTTCGGGCCGGTTGGAGAAAGCCAGCCGGCCGCCAGTGCGCTCTATAAGGGTGGTGGCGATGAACACGCCGAGGCCGGTCGAATCAGATTTCGATCGCGATGGCCCCAAGATGGGTTCACCCAAGCGGGGCAGCAGATCGGGTGGAAAGCCGAAGCCATCGTCCGCCACCGCGACGCGGATTTCAGATGGGGTGATGATGGTTTCCATCCTCACTTCGGTGCCGGCGTGGCGGACGGCGTTGGAAACCAAATTGTTCAATGCGTGCAGCAGTTCGGGCGACCGCTGCACCAGCGGCTGCGGTCCGGAAACCACCACGTTCACCGGAACCCGTGCTGGCTTCACGCTTTCCGCGACCTCGTGCAGCAGCAGATCCAATGTCAGGATGGCGAACGGGTCTTCGGCTTCGGCACGGGTGGAAAGATCCTTCATGATCCGCCGGCTACGGGCGGCCTCGGCGGCGAGCAGGCGGATATCCTCGCCGAAATCGGGGTCGTCGCCCAATTCCTCTTCCAGGCTGTGGGCAATGAGGCTGATCGAGCCCAGCGGCCCACCCAGTTCATGCGCTGCCGCTGCGGCCAGGCTGCCCAGCGCGTTCATGCGGGCTTCACGGGTTAGCGCGGCTTCAGTTGCCACCAGTGCCCGTGCCCGCGCCCGCGCCTCCGCTGAGACCATCCACAGGTAGGCAGCCAGGAAGCCGATGGCAAGGCCGTAAGCGATCACATCGCCGACACGGTAAACGAGAGGAAATTCCGGCGGCGGGCCGTTCCAAGGCAATGGCTGCGCCCACAGCCAGATCACTACCAGCACACCCAGAGTGAGCGCCAACAACGGCGCCATTTCCCGTGCAGTGAGCAGGGTGGCGGCAATTGTGATCGGCACGATCAGCAGAAGTGAAAATGGATTGGATAACCCGCCGGTCAGGAATAGCAGCACCCCGGCCTGGATCAGATCGAACGACAGATGCAGCGCCAGTTCACGCCCGGTCATCCGTTCCGTTCGCTCATACAGGGTTGAAAGGCCGAAGTTGAGGATCACGGACGCGCCTACGGCGGCCAACAGCGATCCCCACGGCAGCGGGTAATCAAACCAAAGACCAACGACCAGCAGGGTGGTAAACTGGCCAAGGATCGCGATCCAACGGATACCGGCGAGTGTGCGCACGCGCACCCCGGGGCGATCAAAGGCAGAAGCCGCGATGGAGGGCCGTTCCATCGGCATGACCTAGACGCCGCAGGCCGGTTCGCCTATGCGACGTGTCGTTCCACGTGCCGCCGGGCCGAATGTGGTCAGAGCGATGGCCCCTGCACGCGGCCGATGGCTTTTACCGGAACGTCTTTAAGCAATTTGGCGATGCTGGCGGCACGAGGGTCGCTAGTGGCCACAGCGCGCGCGCTAATGCCGCTGTTGTCGGCAATGTCGGGGCTGGCGCCGGCATCGATAAGCGCCTTGGTCAGCGCAAGATCACGGGCCTGCACCGCCTTCAGGATCGCGGTTTCGCCCAACCGGTTCTGGGCATTCACCTGCGCCTTCAACCGAATGAGCGTCGCGGCACCGTCGCTCCAGCGGCTGATGGCGGCGAGGATCAGCGGGGTGTTGCCATCCCGATCCTTCAGGTTGAGGTTGGCACCCTTCTGATAGAGCAGGCCCAGCCAGCCAAGATCACCGCGACGGGTAACGATGTGGATGCCGGCTTCTCCTGTATCGGCGTCGCGAGTGTTCACTACGGTTGTGCCGGGTTGGTCGGCCAGTTCGATAGCTTTGTTGACATCGCGGTCTTTTACCGCCTTGATGAAGTTGTAGCTGTCGGAAAATTGGGCGACGGCCGGGCTGGCCCCCACCATGGCGGTTGCCAGCATCACCATAACCAGAAGTCGCTGCAGAAGTCCTTGGCACATCATCGACAAGCTGCCACCTTTTGCTTATGCCCATTCGGGCCATGATAGCGCATAGCCCCATCAATCGTCCATGAACAGGTCCAAGAATTTGCGGCTCTGGCTGGTGCTCGGCGCGGCGTTGCTGTTGGCGGCTGGCTTGGGCTGGATGCGCATTGCCAATCCCACGGGAACGCGGCAAGCACCACCCGGGAATCTGGCAGGCGCGAGCCTGGGTGGGCCGTTCGCCCTCACCAATCAGGACGGGCAGACGGTGCGCGACAGGGATTTCGCCGGGCGCTGGCGGCTGATGTACTTCGGCTATGGTTTTTGCCCCGATGTCTGCCCTACCGATCTGGCGCTGATCGGCCGCGGACTGACGGCGTTCGAAAGACAGGACGCTGGCCGCGCGGCAACGGTGGCACCAATCTTCATCACCATCGACCCAGAACGTGACACGCCGGCTGTGCTGAAGCCTTTCGTGACGGCCTTTCACCCGCGCCTTGTTGGCCTGACCGGCACGTCAGAGCAGATTGCAGCGGTAACGCGCCGCTTTGGCGTCTATGCCAAGCGCATGGATACCGGCGACCCAGAGAATTATCTGATGGATCACAGCGCCATGGTCTATCTGTTTGATCCAGATGGCAAACCGGTGGCCTTCCTGCCGCACCAGGGCCTTACTGCCGCCGCCGTCACGGCACTGTTGGCCACCCATGTCCGATAAGCCGTTCTGGGAAACCACGCCGTTCCACCACATGACGCGCGCGCAATGGGAAAGCCTGTGCGATGGCTGCGGCAAATGCTGCGTCCACAAATTAGAAGATGAAGACACCGGTGAAGTGTTCCCCACCAACGTCTGCTGCCGCCTGCTCGACACGCGTACTGCCCAGTGCAGAGATTATCGCAACCGTAAGGCGTTGGTGCCGGAATGCGTGCGGCTCACGCCCGGCAAACTGGATGATCTTGATTGGCTACCGGAAAGCTGTTCCTATTTGCGCGTCCACCGCGGCCACGGCTTGGCACCATGGCATCACCTGATCACCGGTGAGCGCGGGTCGATCCACCGCGCCGGCCAATCCGTCGCTGGCAGGGTAATCAGCGAGGACGATATCGGCGATCTTGAAGACTTCATCATCGACAAGCCGCTGTAAGACGCGTCCATGCTGCGCTGGCGACGCCCCCAATTGCCCGAAGAACTGATGATCGCCGGCCGCACTGTACCAGTGGTCGCAACCCGCCGTACGATGGCGCGCGGGGTGCGGCTGCGCGCCAGCGCTATCAAGGGCCGCATCGAAATCAGCTTGCCGCCGCGTGGCGGGGAGGAGGTGGGCGCCGCCCTGCTGAAGGCTCATCACGCCTGGATCGAGGCCCAGGTGGCAAAATGGCCGGCACCGATCCCGTTTGCACCCGGTGCGATTATACCCGTCGATGGTGCGCCCGTGCGCATCGACTGGCAGGCCGATCACCCCCGCACCCCTGTGCTGGTTGGCGATGCCTTGCGCGTTGGCGGACCGCTATCGTTGCTGTCTGGCCGCATTGAGCGCTGGCTGAAGACGCGGGCCCTGGTCGAACTTGAAGTGGCGACACGCCTCCTGGCCGACCAGCTGGGCAGGCCGCTGGCGCGGGTTTCTGTGGGCGATACCAGCAGCCGCTGGGGCAGTTGCGCTGGCGCGCGTGGTAACCAGGGTGCCCGCATCGCCTACAGCTGGCGGCTGGTGTTGGCACCCGAATGGGTGCGTTTTGCCATCGTGGCGCACGAGGCGGCGCATCTGGTTCACCAGGATCACAGCCCGGCCTTTCACGCCCTTAACCGCCAGCTTGATCCGCGCGCCGGTGAGGCCCGGCGCTGGCTTGCTCGCCATGGTGCCGCCCTGCACTGGGTGGGACGAGAAATCTAGAGCGGGTGGCCCAGCCAGGCGGCAATGGCAGTGCCGAAATCGGGCTTGGTGATGGCGCTCATGTGATTGCCGGCAATTTCCACCAGCGCAGCGTTGGGCAATTCCAGCGCCAGCGCCGGGGCGGAGCCATTGTCGCGATCATCCACCCCACAGATAACCAGGCAACGGGTTTCGATCTCGCGCAGCACCTCGATTGGTGTGGAAACAAACGTGTCGAGCAGCAGGGCAACAGCGGCGGTGTCCACCTTGTTCTGCTTCATGAACGCCGCCGCAAAGGCTTCGGGGCTGCCACTGGGCCAGCCATCGGGCTGGCGCACGACCTTCTTGAAGAATTCCGCCCGCTGCGTGCCGCCGATCAATCCTTCCAGCCCTATGCCCGACAAGATCGCCTTGCCCGGTCGCAACCCGCATGCCAGCAGGCGCGCCAGCGTGCGCGCGCCCATCGAATAGCCAGCGATGTCAAAATCCGTCAGCCCCAGCTGCGTGATTAACGCTTTGATATCCAGCGTCAGCACGTCGGGTGGATAGGCGGCGGCATCATGCGGCGCGGCGCTTAGGCCATGTGCGCGGAAATCCGGCATGATCACCCGATAGCCGGCGCCGGCCATCTCGGCTGCCGCGCCATAGCGCCGCCAGTTCATCTCCCCACTGGAGAACAGCCCGTGCAGCAGGATGAGCGGCCGGCCTTCGCCCAGCTCGACAACGGCAATTTCTGCCCCGTCGAAACCGCTGTAGCGCGCCATTACCGGCCCTTTTCGGCGCGGGCGGCGGCCACGGCGTCCTTTAGCCGGTCAAAACCTACCGCGCCGGAAAGGATGCGGTTGCCGATGATGTAGCTTGGCGTGCCGGTCAGCCCCAGTTCCCGGCCCAGCACCAGATTCTTGTCCACCTCGGCCTTCAGCGCAGCGTTCTTCAGATCGGCGGTCACCTTGTCTTCGGAAAGGCCCACGCCCTTTACGATGCCCATGGTGCGCGCCAGGCTAACCCGGCCGGGGCTTTCGAACATCGCATCATGAAACTTGCGATACTGCCCTTGCGTCGCTGCCGAAAGGCTGGCCATCGCCGCTTCTGTGCTGGCCGGGGACAGCACCGGGAAATCGCGGTAGATCACCATCAGCTTCGGGTCTTCGCGCACCAGCTTTGCCACATCGGCGTGACCCTGCCGGCAATAGGGGCAGGCATAATCGAAGAACACCACAAGCTTTACGTCGCCCTGGGGATTGCCGGCGACAGCACCGGGGAACGGCGTATCCAGAGCGGCGCGGTTGGCGGCCAATGCCTTCCTAGCTTCGGCCTGTTCCAGCCGGGCGACGGCTTCCGGAATGATCTCCGGGTGGTTCAGGATATAATCGCGCACGATGGCTTCGATTTGGGCCCGATCGGGTTGTTCCCCCGGTTTCCTCGCTGCCTGCCCGGCGGCCAGCGCCGCGCCGGCACCTATGCCCGCACTGGCCAGCCCCACCGCAATAACAGCGGCCATGCTCAACTGCCGGCTCCAGAATCCTGCCATAAGATTATCTTTTCTTCCGTTTCTGCTGTTCCAGCGCGTCACCGGCTACCAGCATGATGTCGTCCGCCCGGATAAAGTCGGGCGTACCGGTCGGCAAGCCCGCCCGCGCTAGGCGCGCGTTCATCATCGCGCCCATGGCATTGCCTTCCAGGCTGAAGCGTTCGGCCGCCGCTAGCGCCGCACGCGGTTTGTCGCCGCGCCGATCATAGATCACACCCAATTGGTACCAGGTGAAGGGGTTCTCGCGATCCAGGCTCACAGCCTTGCGCAACAAGGGCTCGGCTTCCGCCTGCAATTTCGGGTCTTCGCTGGTCACTAGGGCATGGCCCAAAAGGGTGATGATCATCGGCTCGAACGGCGCGCGTTCAACCGCACGACGCAGCACCGGCAGGCTGTCCTCAACCTTGCCCGATTCCAGCAAGATCTGCCCTTCCAGTTCGAGATAATAGGGATCGTAGGGGTTCAAGGCGACCAGCCGGGCCGCTTCCGTCATGGCCTGATCGGGATGGCCGGAACGGTGCCAAGCATAGGCGCGGGCGTAAAGCGCAGCGGCCGTGTTGGTGCCTTCCGGATATTTCTGCATCACCCGCGGCGGCTCTTCAACAAAGCCGATCAGCTTGCCCTTGATCCGCTCGAACCTAGCCTGCAGCGCCTTGTTGGGCGAGATGTTCCACGCCGGATCCTTCTCATAAACCGCAAGCAGATTGGCGACGCGCGTCGACGACAGCGGGTGGGTGCGCGCATATTCATTGTCCTGCGGGATGGCGAGCCTATATTCGATACCCTGCAGCTTGCGGAAAAAGGCGATGCTGCCCTTGCCCGAAATTCCGGCTTTCGACAGGAACACGGCCCCGGCCTGATCGGTGCGGCTTTCCTGATCGCGGGTGAAGGCCAGGAACTTGCCCTGCGCCGCCGCCGTGCCCAGGCCCAATATGGCCATCCCGGCCTCCCCCGCGCCCGCCGCCACCGCCAGCGCCGCGCCCACCAGCGACAGCAGCGAAATCTTGCTGGCCGGCCCGGCGCCTTCGCCAAAACGCACATTATGTCCGGCCGCGATATGGCCCAGTTCGTGCGCGATCACGCCCTGCAGTTCGTTCACATTGTCGGCCGCGGTGATCAAGCCGGAATGGATGAACACATTCTGCCCGCCGGTCACAAAGGCGTTGATGCTGGGATCACCCACCAGCACGAACTGCACACTGCGCGGATCAAGCCCCGCTGCATCGACCAGCGGCCGCGAAATCTCGCGAAAAAACGCCTCCGTCTCTGCGTCGCGCAGGATGGACTGCGCCCAGGCCGGGCCAGGAAGCAGCGCCAGGGCCAGCGCCAGCATGGTAAAATAGATGCGCATGGATGTTGCCTTGCCTAGCACAGTTGAACTGGCGGTGAAGGGGGGACGACTGACGCCAATCAACTGGCGCCAACGCGTTGGGTGCTGGCAAGCGGCAAGATGAGCCAGTGGGCCTGCTACTGAAGTTGAAACGGGGCCTCCGGCATACAGGGACGCAGTCCCTGTACGCATTCGGCTTCAGGTGCACTTGTTGGGCAGGAGTACGCTTGCGACCCAGTGGCGGACGTCTGGTAATCTACCGCGGGGAGCTTGTCTGGTGTCTGAATTATTCACCAAAATCTCCTCGACCTTTCAAATCCGTCAGCGAGAAGCCCTCAGGCTTCAGTAGAACCTCGCGCAACAGCATTGTATCGGCAGTGTTCAACCAACAATTTTCGTCGGCAAAGGCCCATGGCGTAACTCTGATCACAATCGCTGCTACAAACAAAATTCTGTATCTGCAGACGCCTCACCTTAAAAATATTCAAATACCTGTAACCATAATTGCAAAGCTGTTGGATCATCAGATAGTCCTGTCAGAAAAGCTGGCTCTGCCCAGTGCCACCACGGCAAGTACAGAAGACGTAGGGCACATTCGCGGTCACGATTCCCGGCAGCCCAACCAACGCGCAGCGTTTGATAGTCCTTTTCCATGAGCTTCACCCCACATGGTTACAGGACCATCGCACCAAAGACCGTAGGTCCGCTCCTCACCCCAAAACTGCCATACAGCGCCGGCCAAAGACAAACGGGTGCAGGTTCTGCGACCCTGCCCGCCGGAGGCCCACAACCCCTAAGCTGCGCGCAGTGCCCGCGCTCGGCGGCGTTGCACTGATGAGCCCAGCCCGAGGGCCTCGCGATACTTGGCCACGGTGCGCCGCGCGATGTCGAAGCCTTCGCCGATGAGCAGTTCGACGAGCTTGTCGTCGGACAGCACATCCTCGCCTTCTGCCGCGATAAGCCGGGCGATGCGGTCCTTCACGGCCAGGGCGGACGCGGTTTCGCCGTCGCCGGAGCCGACGCCTGAGGTGAAGAAGTATTTCAGTTCGAACTGGCCGCGTTCGCACAGCAGATATTTGTTGCTGGTCGCGCGGGAAACGGTTGATTCGTGCATTTCGATCAGGTCGGCGACCTGGCGTAGGGTGAGCGGTTTCAGCTGGCTGACGCCCTGTTCGAAAAACCCCTGCTGCAGCCGCACGATTTCGGTGGCGACGCGGATAATGGTGCGGGCGCGTTGATCGAGCGCCTTCAGTAACCAGTTGGCGCTGGCCACGCATTCGTTGAGGAAGCCATGAGTTGCCTTGTCCGCCCCGGCGGTGAGTTTGCTCTGATAATCGCGGTCGATGATCAGGCGCGGCAGCGTCGACTGGTTCAGGCTGATCTGCCAGCTGCCGTCGCTTCCCCGCATCACGAACACATCGGGCACCACCGGCGTGCCGGCTTCGCCGCCATAGCGCAGGCCGGGCTTGGGATCATAGGATTTCAACTCGCGGATCATGTCCACGATATCCTCGCGGTCCAGTTTGCATAGCCGCATCAGGCCGGCCATGTCGCCGCGCGCCACCAGATCGAGATTGTTCAGCAGTTTTTCCATCGCCGGATCGCAGCGATCGGCCGCGCGTGCCTGGGCGATCAGGCATTCCGACAGGCTGCGTGCGGCCACACCGGCCGGATCGAACAGCTGCACCTCGCGCAGCACGGCTTCGACCCGCGCTGGCGACACGTCCAGCCGGTCGGCAATCTCCTCCAGCGGTTCAACCAGATAGCCGGCTTCATCCAGCCCATCGATAATGAAGCGAGCAATTGCCAGATCAATGCCGTCAAAGCGGGCCGTTGCCTGCGCTTCCAGCACTTCGGTAAGCCCGGCCTCGCCGCCGGCCATGCGCTCGAAATCATGGCCGTCGTCCTCGCCGCTGGCTTGCGCTGCGCGCTCGCCCCAATCGGCGGGCTGGTCGGAACCGCAATCATGGTGGAAGCGCTCGCCGGTGTAATCGGCTTCCAGCGGGCTGTCACCGCCGCCGATGCTATCACGCAGCAACGCTTCCAGGCCGGCGCTACTGTCATCATCAAACGCGGGCGGGGCGTCGGGCGGCGCGTCCACCCCGCTTGGTCCGGCTGGTTCTGGCGGCTCGGCCGCATCGCCGGCGGCAAGCAGCGGGTTGCGCTCCAGCTCCTCGGCGATCCAGCCTTCCAGTTCGACATTGGTCAGCGTCAGCAGCTTGATCGCCAGCTGCAGCTGCGGGGTCATCACCAGCTGCTGCGACTGCCTCAGCTCAAGGCGCGGCCCCAAGCCCATCTCAGCCCCCGCTGTGCTCCAGCCAGATCACAGGCTGAAATCCTCACCCAGATAGACGCGGCGCACGGTTTCATCGGCGACCAGCGCTTCCGGCGTGCCTTCGAACAGCACACGGCCATCATAGATGATGCAGGCGCGGTTCACGATTTCCAGCGTCTCGCGCACGTTGTGATCGGTGATCAGCACGCCGATGTCGCGCGCGCGCAGTTGCACCACCAGCGCGCGGATATCGGCGATGGAGATGGGATCGATGCCGGCAAACGGCTCATCAAGCAGCATGATCGACGGGTTGGCGGCCAGCGCTCGGGCGATTTCCACCCGGCGCCGTTCTCCGCCCGAAAGCGCCATGGCCGGCGCCGCGCGCAGGCGGGTGATGTTGAATTCGCCCAGCAGTTCCTCCAGCCGGGATGCACGGGCGGCGCTGTTGGGCTCGGCCACTTCCAGCACTGCCATGATGTTCTGTTCAACGGTCATGCCGCGGAAGATGCTTGTTTCCTGCGGCAGATAACCCAGGCCCAGCACCGCCCGGCGATACATCGGCAGGCCGGTGATATCATGGCCGTCGAGCAGGATGCGGCCTGAATCCGGCATGGCCAGGCCCATTATCGAATAGAAACAGGTGGTCTTGCCGGCGCCATTGGGGCCAAGCAGGCCCACAACCTCGCCGCGCCGGACAGACAGCGACACGTCGCGCAGTACGACCCGCTTGTCATATTTCTTGCCGATGCCATCGACCGACAGGCCACGTAGCACGGGGCCGCCTGCCTGTTCCTGCTGCTCCATCACCTCGGTACCGGCCATGATCGAATCTGCTCCCGCCACTTGGCGCGAAATTTGCATGTCGACCCGCAAACTATCGTGAAAGCTGCTCCGCGCCAAGGCGGCTTGCGCTGAAATCTTGTTGCCAATCCGGTGCATTCGGTTGAAACGCCGGGCCATCATGACGGCGGTGATGCCCTTTTCCGATCCGGCGATGCTGGCCTTGCTGCTGGGTGCAGGCCTGTGGGCGGGCGCCCAGAATGCGCTGGCGGGCGGTGGCAGCTTCATTACCTTACCGGCCCTGATCGCCGCCGGGCTTGATCCAAAACTGGCTAATATTACCTCCACCATGGCGCTTTTTCCTGGCCAGATCACCACCGGCATCGCCGGTCGTAAGCTGGTTGCCGGGGCAGAGCGGCTGTCGTTCAAGGCGTTGGCTGCCATCGCGCTGGTGGGAGGCGTGGCTGGCGCCGTGCTGCTCAATGCAACGCCCACCCGCATCTTTGCTGCGATGGTGCCATGGCTGGTGCTGCTGGCCACCGTCGTCTTTGCCTGGGGCGCCTTTGGGCCGAAGAAGTCGCTCGACAAACCACCACCGCCGGCCTGGGTGACGATCACCACACAATCGCTGATCGCGCTTTACAGCGGCTTTTTCGGCGGTGGTGCCGGCATCCTGACATTAGCCAGCCTGACCATCGCCGGCCTTGCCGTTCGCAATGCCGGCGGCACCAAGAATGTGCTGGTATCCCTCTCCAACACGACGGCCGCGATTGTTTTCGCGCTCACCGGCAATGTTGCGTGGCTGCACGCGCTGGTCGTCGGCATTGGCGCGATGGCCGGCGGCTATGTCGGCGCGCGGGCGCTGGCGGTGGTGCCGGAAAAGGCGCTGAAGATCGCCGTCATCATCATCGGCCTGGGGCTCACCATCGGCCTGTTCCTGCGCGCCTAACGGCGCTGCCCATATTCGTCAATCAACACTTCGCGCCGGCCAACATGATCCGGCCGCGATACGAAACCATCCTGCTCCATGCGCTCAATCAGGCGGGCGGCGTTGTTGTAGCCGATGCGCAGATGGCGCTGGATGAAGCTGGTGCTGGCCTTCTGCGCCTTGGCCACCACGTCGATGGCCTTGGCATATACGTCGGCTTCGTCATCGCTACTGCGCCCGCCGGTGAGGCCCGCGCTTGCTAAATCGAGTTGACCGTCCAGATCAGCCGGCTCTTCGGTAACGGCTTCGACATAATCCGGTACGCCCTGCGCCCGCCAGAAATCGGCCACGGCTTCCACTTCACCATCCGAGACAAACGGGCCGTGTACGCGCACCAGCTTGCCGCCAGCCATCCACAGCATGTCGCCCTTGCCCAGCAATTGCTCGGCACCGGGCTCGCCCAGGATGGTGCGGCTGTCGATCTTGCTGGTCACCTGGAAACTGATTCGGGTCGGCAGGTTGGCCTTGATGACGCCGGTTATCACATCCACAGATGGGCGCTGCGTTGCCATGATCAGGTGAATCCCGGCGGCCCGGGCCTTCTGCGCCAGGCGCTGGATCAGGAATTCCACTTCCTTGCCGGCCGTCATCATTAGATCGGCCAGTTCGTCCACCACCACCACGATCAGCGGCATCGGCTCGAAATCGAGTACTTCCTCCTCGATAATCGGCGCTTCAGTTTCCGGGTCCCACCCGGTCTGCACACGGCGTACGAATGGCTTCCCGGCGGCCTGCGCCTCTTTCACCTTCTGGTTGAAGCTAGCGAGGGAGCGCACGTTTAACTCGCTCATCTTGCGATAACGGTCTTCCATCTGCTCCACCGCCCATTTCAGCGCGCGGATGGCCTTGGGCGGATCGACCACGACGGGCGCCAGCAGATGCGGGATCCCGTCATACATCTTCAGTTCCAGCATCTTGGGATCGATCATGATCAACCGGCATTGCGCCGGGGTCATGCGATACAAGAGCGAGAGGATCATGGCGTTGAGGCCGACTGACTTGCCCGAACCGGTGGTCCCGGCAATCAGCAGGTGCGGCATCGGTGCCAGATCGGCGACCACCGGAATGCCGGCGATATCCTTGCCCAGCACCAGCGGCAGCGTGACAGATCGGCTGTCGAAATCGGCACTGCCCAGCAGTTCGGAAAGCGACACTGTCTCGCGCACCGGGTTGGGCAGTTCGATGCCGATCACGTTCTTGCCTGGCACCACGGCAACACGGGCCGATTGCGCACTCATCGAACGGGCGATGTCGTCGGCCAGCCCAATTACCCGGCTGGCGCGGATGCCCGGCGCCGGTTCCAGTTCATACATGGTAACGACCGGGCCAGGCCGCACCTCGCCGATGCGGCCACGCACGCCGAAATCTTCCAGCACGCCTTCCAGCAACCTCGCATTCTGTTCCAGCGCCGACGCATCGATTCGGGCGCGGGGTGCCGATGGCGGCGGCGTCAGCAGATCCAGCCCCGGCAGCACGGCGGCATCGCCCAGATCGAGCGATTTCTGCTTGTCCCTCACGTCACGGCCGCTGCGGCTCGGCCGCTCCGGCCGTTCCAGTACCACCGTCGGGCCGGGCTCCGGATCTGTCGTGAGTTCTGCTTCGGCCTTGGGCGGCTTGCGGATTGGCTTGGGCAACACGATGCTGCCTCGCTCAATTTCGGCGTCTGGGCTCCACAGGCCTTGGCCGGCAGCGATGGCATCGCCCACCGCTTCACGGCTGATTGCGCTGCCCCAGGCGAGGCAGGCGAAGCCAAGCGGCGCCAGCAGAATGGCCAGCACCAACCCCACCGACACGCCGGTCAATTCCGGGATCGCTTCGGCACTGGCTGCGGCCGCCGCCAGACCCTGCCCCAGCAAACCGCCCGGCCCGGCCGGTGGGCCTATGGCGGAAAGCCCGAAACCGCCCGCAGCAAACGACAGCAGCAAGACGCCGGCTAGGCTGCCGCCGGCCATGCGTGGAACCGGCACCGGTTCGTCGCGTCCGACGCGCCAGCCTGCCAGTAGCATCGCGGGGCTAAGCAGCAGCACCGGCCAGCCCGCCAGTTGCAGCAGCAGATCCGCCACATGCGCGCCGACGTTGCCCATCCAGTTGCCCGCCTCCCGCGCGGTGGCGGTGTTGAACGATGGATCGGCTGGATCATAGCTCAACAGCGCCAGCACCAGCGCCAATCCAACCAGCGCGACCGCCGCGCCGCCGGCCACGCGCACCGCCACCCGCAGCGCCAGCGCCACGCGCAGCCGCCATGCCGGCCCACCAGGGTTGCTGCGCTTGGGGGCAGATGCTGCCCGAGTGGCCATGGCCGGTCTGCCTTTCAATGCGATGTATCGCCCTTGGCATGTTCACCATTTGGGCGCTGCCTAAAGATGAATCAGGCCATGACTCCGGTCAAGGAAAACCGGCTTCCCCCCGGACATCATGTCCCGCTTGGGGGAATCGCGCCGGTGGGCTAGAGGGAAAACATGACGATGGATGCAGATGTGATCATCATCGGTGGCGGCCTGGTCGGCGCCACGCTCGCGCTGGCTCTGGCCAAGCACGAGGTAACGAGCATCGTCGTCGATGCCCAGGATCTGGACAGCACCACCCTGCCGGCCTTCGATGGTCGTGCCACGGCCGTGGCCAGTGCGTCCGGCCGCATGCTTCGCGCCTTGGGGTTGGGCGATATCCTTGATGATCACGGCTGCCCGATCCGCGAAATCCGCGTCACCGATGCCGCCAACCCGCAGTATCTGCATTTCGATGCCGGCGAGGAGAATGATCCGCTTGGCACGATGGTCGAGAATCGCTGGCTGCGCACGGGCATGCTGCGCGCTGTGCGTGAATGTCCGGAAGTCATCTTGCTCGCCCCGGTGACAGTGGCGGAAATCGCCCGCGACGATCATGCCGCCACCCTCACCCTTGCCGATGGCCGGGTGTTCAAGGCGCCGTTGGTGGTGGCCTGTGATGGTCGCCGTTCCGCCACCCGCGAGGCCGCCGGCATTCCGCTTTCGGCATGGCAATATGATCACGCCGCGCTGATCACCATGGTTGCGCACACCGTCCCGCACGAAAATATCGCCTGCGAACTGTTCTACCCGTCGGGCCCGCTGGCGCTGTTGCCGATGCGGGACACAGATGATGGCCGTCCGCGTACCGCCATCGTGTGGACAATTGACCGCAAGCATATGGAGGCTGCGAAGAAACTCGGGCCCAAACAGCTCGCCGCTGAAATTGCCGCCCGCATTGATGGAACCATGGGTGATGTGGAGGTGATCGCGCCGCAAACTGTGTGGCCGTTGGGATATCACCACGCCGCCCGTTACACCGATACGCGCCTGCTGCTGCTGGGCGACTCTGCCCACGGCATCCACCCCATCGCCGGTCAGGGCCTCAACATGGGCTTCCGCGATGTAGCGGCGGCAGCCGAAGTGCTCACCAACGCCGCCCGGTCCGGCCTCGATCTCGGCAGCCCCGAGGTGCTGGCCCAGATTTCGGCGTGGCGCCGCTTTGACAATAGCCTGGTCTGCGCCGTCACCGATGGCCTCAACCGCCTGTTCGCCATCCCGGGCCGCACCCCCAGCCTGGTGCGCCGCTTCGGCCTCTCCACCGTTGAACGCCTGCCGCCGTTGAAGCGTTTCTTCATGAACCAAGCCCGCGGGGAGACAGGAAAACTGCCAGCTTTGCTCAAGGGTGAACTGGTCTAGCATCGCTTCCGTTCCCAAGGAGCGGAGACGATCATGGCTATTGCAGCGCCCACCCTCGACAAGGATGCCATTCTCGCCCGCTACCAGGCCGAGCGCGACAAGCGGCTTCGCGCCGACGGCAATGATCAATATGTCGAGGTCGCCGGCCAATATGCCCATTATCTCGACGATCCCTACATGCCGGTGGTGCCGCGCGAGCCGCTGACCGATCATGTCACCTTCGCTATGGTCGGCGGTGGTTTTGCCGGCCTGTGTGTCGGCGCGCGGCTGGTGGAAGCCGGCATCACTGATGTGCGCATCATCGACAAGGCCGGCGATTTTGGCGGCAATTGGTACTGGAACCGCTATCCCGGTGCCCAGTGCGATACGGCCTCGATCATCTATCTGCCGCTGCTCGAGGAAACCGGTCACATGCCGACCGAGAAGTATGCACACGCGCCGGAGATCCTTGAACAATCACGCCGCATCGGCCGCACCTTCGGCCTCTATGACAAGGCGCTGTTCCACACCCGCGTTGAGGATATCGTCTGGGATGAAGCGCGCAGCGTGTGGGTGATAACCACCGATCGCGGCGACAAGTTCACCGCGGATTATGTCGGCACCGGCACTGGGCCACTGCACGTGCCCAAATTGCCCGGTATCCCCGGCCTCGACAGCTTCAAGGGCCACAGCTTC
Organism: Sphingomonas paucimobilis; assembly: GCA_943369475.1. GTDB lineage: Bacteria > Pseudomonadota > Alphaproteobacteria > Sphingomonadales > Sphingomonadaceae > Sandarakinorhabdus > Sandarakinorhabdus paucimobilis_A. The sequence continues at coordinate 29,690 of CALRNJ020000013.1, forward strand.
CACACCAGCCGCTGGGATTATGAGTACACCGGCGGGGACACCAATGGCGCGCCACTCGACAGACTGAAAGACAAGCGCGTGGCCATTATCGGCACCGGCGCGACCGCGGTGCAGTGCGTGCCACATCTCGCCCGTGCTGGCGGCACGGTTTACGTAGTGCAGCGCACGCCATCATCAGTGGACTTGCGTGCCAACGCGCCGATCGATCCGGAGTGGTTCAAGAGCATCGCAACACCGGGCTGGCAGAAGCGCTGGCTCGACAATTTCGCACGCAATGTCGCCATCGGGCCACCACCGGAAGAAGATCTGGTGCAGGACGGTTGGACCGATCTCATGGGCCGCGTCCGCAAGCGCGTCTTGACGCTGCCAATGGACCAGATGACCCCAGCCAACATATTGGCGGTCAATGAAGACGCCGACATGGAAAAAATGTCGGAAATCCGGGCCCGGGCGGAAGCAATCGTCCACGATCAAAACACGGCCGAAAAACTCAAGGCTTGGTATCGGCAATTCTGCAAGCGGCCCTGCTTTCACGATGCCTATCTGCAGTCCTTCAACGAACCCGGCACTCATTTGATCGATACCGACGGCAAGGGCGTCGAACGCATCGATGAAACCGGCTTCTGGGTGAACGGCACCCATTATGAAGTGGATTGCATCATTTATGCATCGGGCTTCGAGGTGGGCACGTCACACCAGCGCCGCGCCGGTTTCGATATGGCCGGGGTAGGCGGCAAGCGGCTTTCCGAAGCCTGGCAGGATGGCATAGAATCGGTGCACGGCCTGCATGTGCGCGGTTTTCCCAACGCCTTCATCGTGCAGATGGCGCAGGCCGCAAATTTTCTTGTGAACGTACCGCACAATTGGACCGATGCCGGGGATACGATCGCCGCCGTGATCAAGCACGCGCGCGAGACCGGTAAGCGCCTCATCGAACCCACGCAAGAAGCGCAGGCTAATTGGGTGGCGCTGATCCGCACCGCGCTTCCTGGCGCCCTTGCTCAAGCCGCAGAATGCACGCCCGGCTATTATAATCTTGAAGGCACCAGTCCCGATATCTCCAACAGCTTCCCCAGTGGCTACCCGCTCGGGTCCGTGGCCTATTTTGAATATATCGACAATTGGCGGCGCAGCGGCGACTTCGAGGGCTTGGCCTTCCGCTGAACCTCAGCTTGTTGCCGGCCCAAGCGCGAACTGGTCTAACAGATTGTATTGATACTCAAACACACATCGTCCCCGACTTGATTCAGGGCCCCGCTTTTTTCTTTGCGCCAAGAAAGCGGGGCCCTGAAGCAAGCACGGGGCGACGATTCAACTTTGGTGCAAACGGGTCTAGCAGATTGCAGCGTTGCCGGGCTTTCTGTCGCCCGCCACGGTGGTCGTCATGATCCATCGTGACGCCCTCCTCGAAAAATACCGGATTGAGCGGGACAAGCGCCTGCGTCCGGAAGGCAATGCCCAGTATGTGCGCTTGGCCACGCATTTTCCGCAGATGCTGGGCGATCCCTACACGCCCCGCCAGGAACGCGCGCCGGTCACCGATCATGTGCGCTTTGCGATGGTGGGCGCCGGCTTCGCCGGGCTGTGTACCGGCGCGCGGCTGGCCCAGGCCGGCATCACTGATTTCCGCCTGATTGATGCCGGCGGTGATGTTGGCGGCACCTGGTATTGGAACCGCTATCCTGGCGCCCAGTGCGACACAGCGTCGATCATTTACATGCCGCTGCTGGAAGAAACCGGGCATATCCCGACCGAGAAATATGCCCACGCCCCCGAAATCCAGGGGCAGGCCAAGAAGATCGCACAGACGTTCAATCTCTACGAAAAGGCGCTGTTCCACACCGAGGTGAAGGCCTGCACCTGGGATGAGGCCAGACAGGTCTGGGTGATCGAGACCGACCGCGGCGACCATTTCACCGCCGATTTCGTAGGCATTGGCACCGGGCCGCTGAACGTGCCGAAGTTGCCAGGCATTTCCGGCATCGAATCGTTCAAGGGCCACCAGTTCCACACCAGCCGCTGGGATTATGGCTATACCGGCGGGTCAGCTGAAGGTGCGCCGATGGACAGGCTGGCGACCAAGCGCGTCGCCATCATCGGTACGGGCGCTACCGCCGTGCAGTGTGTGCCGCATCTGGCGCGTGACGCCGGCCAATTGTTCGTCTTCCAGCGCACCCCGTCATCAGTGGATGTGCGCGCCAACGAACCCATTGATCCCGAATGGTTCAAGTGCATCGCCACACCGGGTTGGCAGACGCGCTGGCTGGAAAATTTCGCCGGTAATGTCGGCATGGGCGGCGCCAGCGAAGACTGGGTGAAGGATGGCTGGACCGACCTGTCGCGCCGCATTCGCAGCCGGGTGATGAGCCTGCCGCCATCCGAATGGAACCCGGTCAACATGATGAAGGCCTGGGAAATGGCCGATCATGAGAAGATGGAGGAAATCCGCACCCGCGCCGTGACGGTGGTGGAAGACCGCAAGACCGGCGAAGCGCTGCAGGCCTGGTATCGCCAGCTGTGCAAGCGACCCTGCTTCCACGATGCCTATCTGCAGGCCTTCAACCGGCCCAGCGTCACGCTGGTCGATACCGACGGCCAGGGTGTCAGCCGCATCGATGAAACCGGCATCTGGGTGGGTGATGCGCATTATGAGGTGGATTGCATCATCCATTCCACCGGCTTTGAAGTTGGCACGCCAACGGAGCAGCGCGCCGGCTTTGATCCGGTGGGCAAGGGTGGCCAGAAGCTTTCTGAAGCTTGGGACGCGGGCATGCGCACGCTCCATGGGCTGAACAGCGCTGGCTTCCCCAATCTGTTTTTGGTGCAGTTCGCGCAAGCCGCCGCTTTCGTCGTCAACGTGCCGCACAACTGGATGGAAACCGGCACCAGTATCGCCGCCATCGTCCGCCATATGACCGATCATGGTCTGAAGACCGTGGAGCCGGAGGTTCAGGCGCAGGAAGCCTGGGTGAAATTGCTGCTCAACAATCCCGGCATGATGATCAATAGCCCGGATTGCACTCCCGGTTACTACAACAATGAAGGCCAGCCGATGGATGATCGCGCCAAATATGCCGTTGGCTATCCGGCCGGTCCGAACGCCTTCTTTAGCTACATGAAGGGCTGGCGCAGCGACGGGGTGTTCAAGGGGCTGCGTTTCGGCTGATCAGCCCGTGGTGGGCAGAAACTCGCGTGCTGCTTCGGCCAGCAGGATCGGCACGCCGTCGCGAATCGGATAGGCGATGCCGGCGGTGTCGTTGACCAATTCTTGCCGTTCCCGATCATGGCGCAGCGGCTGCTTGGTCTGCGGGCAGACCAGCAGAGCGAGCAGGCGCGGATCGAGCGCGGAGCCGCTCATTGCAGGCGGCCACTGGCGCTGCTTCCCGGCCCGGCGGCAAAGCTCATCAATGCGCTGAGCGTCTGGGCGCGGTCAGTGAGTGTAGGCGCTTCCAGCAGTGCCTGCTTCTCGGGCGGATCGAACGGCAGCGCGCCGGCCAGTGCCGTCACCAGCCCTTCATCGTCAGCCGATTGCACGGCTTCCCAATCGGCAGCGAGCCCGCGCGCATCGAGATAGGGACGCAGCGCGTCTTCCAGACTGGCGCGGTTGGCGGCATCAAGTGACTCTTCTTCGGCCCGGTCATCGGCAAAGCCATGATAATCGGTCATCACCTGGCGATAGAGCGTGTCGCGTTCCAGCTCGGCGCCGACCCGGAAGCGGCTGACGCCGACCAGCGTGATGAGGATGCGGCCATCGTCGGTCTCGCGATATTCGGTGATGCGCCCGAGGCAGCCGACCTTGTAGAGCGGCGGCGGATCGCCCCCTTTGCTTCCTTGGGGCGCCTTTGGCTGGATCATGCCGATCATGCGGTTGGCCGCACCGGTGGCGGCCATCGCGTCCTTCACCATGGCCAGATAGCGTGGTTCGAAGATGTTCAATGGCAGAACCCCGCGCGGCAGCAGCACTGCGCCCGTCAAGGGGAACACCGGCACGGCGGCCGGCAGCGGTTCCAGGGCTTCGCTTTGCGTCATGCGAACCAGATGGCGCGCAGGGCGGCGCGGGTCTTGATGCTCCACGGATCGGCAAGGCCGGCCGCTTCGAACATGGTCAGCAGCTTGGTGCGGGCAGCGCCCTCGTTCCAGCCGCGATCGGCCCTGATGATGGCCAGCAAATGCTCGGCAGCGGTGTCGCGTTCGCCGCGGGCGGCCAGGGCACCGGCCAGCTCAAAACGGGTGGCGTGGTCATCGGGTTGATTGGTCACTTGGGCGACGAGATGGGCCAGCTCGTCATCTTCCGGTGCTTCGGCGGCCAGCGCCAGTGCGGCGCGGGCGCGGACAACAAGTTCATCCTTCGAATCGGCAGGCACCGTTTCGAGCGCGGCAGCCGCCGGCTGCGGTTTGCCACCCGCCAGCAACGCCAGGGCATAACGCGCCACCAGATCATGCCGATCCGGCATCTCGCTGGACACCGCTCCCAGCATGGCGATGGCGTCTTCATGGGCGCCGGCCGCAGTGGCCTCGTCTGCCGCTGCGATCAGCTGGCCGATCTGCTCCTCCAGCGCGGCCTCGTCATCGCTGGCCGGGACGCCCGCCAGCAGCCGATCGATGAACTGCGCCAGCTGCGTTTCCGGCAGAGTGCCCTGGAAGCCATCAACCGGGCGGCCATCAAGGAAGGCATAGACGGTGGGGATTGACTGGATGCGGAACTGGGCGGCCAGCGCTTGGTTCTTGTCGACATCGATCTTGACCAGCTGCACCTTGGGCGCGCGGGCGGCAACCAGTTTTTCCAGCGCCGGCCCCAGCGTCT
>CALRNJ020000014.1:0-30954 GCA_943369475.1 Sphingomonas paucimobilis
ACATCGCACCGCGCGGCGACGGCATCCGGCAGGAGGACGCGCTGGATTGGGTCTATCCCTACGATCGGCGCGGCTGGGCGATCATCACCAACCCACCGTACCAATGGCCACTGTTGGGCCAGCTGCTCAAGCATTGGCTGCTGCAGGCAGATAAGGTTTGGCTGCTGTTGGATGCGAACTGGGCGCACACCCTGCGCGCAGCGCCGTTCATGGCGAATTGCCGGCGCATAGTGTCCATCGGCCGCCTGCGCTGGGTGGAAGGCAGTGGCCACAGCAGCACTAAGGATTACGCCTGGTACGAATTCAGCCGCTTCACCGCGTCGAGCACCATTTTCCACCCGCGCAAGATCGCAGGAAAGGTTCGTAATGGCTGATAGCATTCACCAAAAAATGGAGCGCTGGTGCGACATTCACCACTTGCGTTGGTATGATCTGGCACCCGAGCAGGCCGACCGCGCCGAGCAGCTGGCCCGCGCTCCCTGGGCACTTGTGCCCGAAGGCCTGCGCGGCGGGCTGGTCCGGTGGATCGTCAATGGCACCCCACCCGGTAGCTTTCTGCAAGCCGTGCTGCGCAACGATTTGGCAGACGCCACCGCCCGCATTGACCATGAAAACCGGCCGTTTCTCGCTGACGTGGTGAAGTGGCTTTACAATTACGCCCCGAGCGGCTGCTGGGGCGGCCCAGATCGCGTGGCGGATTGGCCGATGATGGCAGCGCGCGGAACGGTGGCTGTTCCTGATGTGTCGAGCGTGCAGCCGTGAGCGATCAGATCGCCCTTCCTGGTATCAGCCCCGCTGCGCCGAGCAAACCACGCAGCGCCACCTGCACCCGCGATGTAGACGCTGGTCCGGGTAGCTGCTGGCACTATTGGGAAATGTGCCCGGCCAAGGTGGCTGACTGCTACACGCGCGAAATGCGCGCCATTGCCGATCGTCACGGCGTTGGATGGCGCCAGCCCATCACCCCTGATATGCAAGCCGATATCGATGCCATGCATCAGCGGCGACGGGAGGAAGCATGACCTGCACCCCGTTCGAATTGCCCGGCCTCGGTCGCGGCTTTGTGTGCGGGCCGACCCGCCGCTGTCGCTGCGGCCGGCCAGCAAAGCTGGCATGCGATTGGAAGGTGCCGACCAAGAAGAGCGGCACCTGTGACGCACCGATCTGCAGCAGCTGCTCGATGTCGCCTGCGCCGGGCAAGGATCTCTGCGCCGCTCACACTGCGCAGTGGCGCGCCTGGCAGGAACGGAGGGCAGTGCGGTGATAACAGTTCCGTGGAATGCAGCCTGGTCATCCGAAGGCCGCTATGAAGTGCGCCCCTGCCGGTGGGTCAAGGGCAACCTCGCCGTCTGGCAGCCGCACGCGCCCGGTGAAGGCAAGCCGGTGTTTGCCAAGCCCCACATGGTACGCCAGCGCCGATCGATTGCCGACATGCGGTGCACCGTGTGCGGAGAGAAGACGGCGCCCACTGATCGCTGGTGGTTCAAGCTCGGCACGTTTCAGGAAGGCTGGTTCATGACCACCGAGGCGCCCGTGCATCTGGCCTGCGCGCAGCACGCACTGAAGGTCTGCCCTCAGCTGCGCGGCCGCGACGCCGATCTTGAACGGATGCCGGTCGGCTACTCGATCCTCAGCTCTATCGTTGGTGGCTCGCATTTTGATGCCGACTTTGGCGCTAACCTGATCCAAGGCCGCCGCGTCGTCGGCGCGCTTAAGATCGCATGGCCTGCTTCGCGCATGCGGATCGCCGCGCGGTGAACGCCCAGATCATCCCTCTGCCCGTCTCTCCGCGGCGTTGCGGCACGAAGGCTGCGGTGATGATCACCGGATTGCACGCGCGCACCTTGCAGGAAAAGGCGGCCTGTGGCCTCATCCCCGGTGCGGCGAAACTGTGGGGCCGGTGGACGTTTGATGTAGCGGCGCTCGAGCGCCTGGTGGAACAAGGACAGCAGCCATGCCGAAGGGCATCTACGCGCGCGGCCACTGGTGGTGGGCGCGCTTCAAGGTCGCCGGCGTCAGCTATCGAGAGCCGCTACGCATCCCTGTTCGCGGCCCCAAGGAAGAGCGCGCCGCGACCGCCCGATCAGAAGAACTCAGGAAACAGGTAATCGATGAAGTACGCTTCGGCATCGCCGCGCCGGTGAGCTGGCAGGAAGCGGTGCTGGCCTGGAATGATGCCGCCATCGCCAATCGCCTGCGTCCCGCCACCATCCGCCGATACCTCACCAGCCTGGGCCAATTGCGCGACCAGCTGGACGGGAAGAACGTGCAGGAATTGGACGCGGCCGAGATCCGCAAGCTGATCACTGTCCGCCGCCGCGATGGTGCCAGTAACGCTACCCTGCGGCGTGACCTGACAGCGCTTTCCCAAGTGCTGGGCCACGCCATCGCCCAGGGCTGGAGAAAGGAAGGCGACAACCCGGCGCTTGGCATCGATCGCAAACGCCAGCTTCCCGAGCGCCGCGATCCGATCTGCCTGCCCCTACCCGGCGAAGTAGCGGCTGTGATTGCCGCCGCGCCGAAACGGTTCGGGGATCTAATTGCCTTCGCCCATGAAACGGGGATGCGGCAAGAGGAAGTGGCCAGCCTTGAACACCACCGGATCGACCGCGCCCGCAACTGCGCCATGATCTATCGCGCCAAGGCCCGCCGCCCGCGCGCAGTACCGCTGACGCCGGCGGCGCTAGCCATTATCGATCGGCAGCCCCGCCATCTAAAGCTGGGCTGGGTGTTTTGGCACGATCAGCCGCCGGATCCACGCAACCCGAAAAGGGAACTCTCCACGCGCTTTACCAGCCCGGCCAGCAACTTCCGCCGCATCCGCGCCGGGGTGGCACAAAAAGTGGCACGAAAAGGCGGCACGTTCACCGGCTTCCGCTTCCACGATCTCCGCCATGATTTCGCAGTCCGCTACCTACGTAATGGCGGCAGCATCTACACCTTGCAGGAGATTCTTGGGCACAGCAGCATCAAGACGACCGAGATCTACCTCGACTATCTCACACCCGAGGAAAAGCAGCAGGCGATGGCCGGTGCGGCGGCTGGGATGGTTGAGCAGGCTTAAGGGAAGATAAGCTGTGAGCGGCCCAAGCTGCACATGTAGCACGTCCGTTTTGGAGTTGTTCAGCTTGGTCGACGTAGCTATACAAAACGACACGCAGGGAGACAGAGATGCCAAAATTCATTGATAGGATGATGCGCAGCTTTTCACCTGATGTGCATAAGCAGCCTACGGGCAAGCTGAGCGTCATGACGCGCATGAGCGTTCCTGGCGGAAAGAGCTTCTGGGTTGTTCGGGAGGATATCTTTCGAAAGGGCTTGGAGCGCCGTCACCCTAAAGAGGCGGCATAGTTCTGGAGAACTCACGCTACAGCAAGGCATTCGACAATATCGTCTCGGATGATGACGATGTTGTTGGTTTGATTGCATATGCGCTATTTAAGCGTGCTGTACGAGAAGAAGCTCAGGCTGGACGGAAATCTCCGGGTTATCATCGCGACCCTCCACCAACAGTCGTAGATACATATCGGGCTGCATCAGAACGCCTTTTGCAGCAAGTCATTCAAGCGAACATTGAAGCAGCGACACCCGAGCTTCAGAAATCTGCTGCTCTGGACGCAGTTGAGACGGCACGCACAGAACTCAAAGGCCACATAGATACGCGCACATCGTTTGGGCAGGCGCTTGCATCAAACTTGGTAGCATGGGTTCTGACCCTGTTCATCGGCACAATGTTACTGTTTCTTTCACGCGGCCCTGCACCGGAAGAGGCGCTGAATCAAATTGCTGACAAGATCGCTCCAGCCGAAGTTCAACCTGCCAAGACACCTTCTGCGCCAGCGAAGCCTTGAATGACCAGCGAAAGCAAAGCTGAGTGCTTTGTCTTATTGGGGTTAACCGGAAGGGGCACAAAAAGTAGCACACGAGCAGCGGTCTAACGACTCAAGATTCTTCGTATCTGTCTGAATCGCATTGGTCTTTCGCCGGCATATCAAACTGGCAAAATCGGTTTTGTAAACCGAAGGTCGGGGGTTCGATTCCCTCATCCGGCACCAGTTCCTGCACCAGCGACACGCCACCTATGCTCTTGGATCGGTCGCCATCGTCCACATCCGCGCGAAATTCATCACGAGTGTCGAATCGCACAATGCCTGCGTCGGCTCCGCCGGTATTGGCCTTCACCACCACCGGGAAGCCGATAGCTTCGGCCGCGACAGCCACGTCGGCGGCGCGGTTCACCACGCGCGAAGCCGGAATGGCCAGGGCCAGTCGGCTGATCAGCGCCAGTTGCCGAGCTTTGAAGGGATCCACTGTAAGCGCGCGCGTGTCGTTGAGTACGGGCGCCGGCACTGCCGTGTCAGCGGGGTCATCGGCGGTGCCTGGTGACACGGTTTGATAGTAGATGCCCCGTCGATCGAGTACCGCAAACAGCGGTGCGAACCACGGGGAATGTTCATATAGCATGGCGAGCTTGGTCATGATGAGTCTGTTATTTGCGATGGTGGCACGGCGCAGCGTGACAGACTTGCTTGGACTTTTGGTAGCCGGGCTTTCCGGTCAGGCGCGATAACAGTTGACGCCTGTCCCAGTTGATCCACAGTCCGCCCAACGCGCGATCACTGCTGAGGGGAGGCAGACATGCAGAAATTCATGGGGATGGGAGCCCGGTTGTCAGTCGTTGCTATTCTTGCCGCGGCAATCACTGGCGGCGCTGCAAGCGCCGCGCCTGCACCAACCGAAGACGAAGCAGATAGGCTCGTGGCGCTCAAGCCCGCTGCCGTGGCGACCATCAAGCGCATCGGGTCCAGCCCGGCGTTCGCAAAGGCCATCGCGGCTATCGATTCCGGCCACGACAAATGGGTTGCCGACATTATCACCCTGACCGAGATTCCGGCGCCCCCATTCAAGGAGACCGCCCGCGCGCAGGCCTATCGCGACATGTTTATCGCCCAAGGACTGACGGATGTGGAGATCGACGCAGTGGGCAATGTCACAGGCCTGCGCAAGGGCGGCGGCGAAGGCCTGATCGTCGTTTCGGCGCACCTCGACACCGTCTTTCCAGAGGGAACTTCGGTCAAGGTTCGCCGCGAGGGTGACAAGCTTTTCGCCCCGGGTGTTGGCGATGACAGCACTGGACTTGCCACGCAGCTGGCGTTCATCAATGCCATGAATGCGGCCGGCATCCGCACCAAGGCCGATATACTGTTTGTCGGAACCGTGGGCGAGGAAGGCCGCGGCGACCTGCGTGGCGTCCGTCACTTGTTCACCAAGGGGAAATACCAGGGCCGCGCCAAGGCCTTTTTCTCCATCGACGGCGGCGGCATGGACAGCCTGACCATCGGGGGCGCCGGATCAAAGCGCTACCGCGTCACCTTCAAGGGGCCCGGGGGGCACAGTTTCGGCGCGTTCGGGCTGGTCAATCCGATGACCGCAATGTCGCAAGCGGTTGTTGACCTGTACAAGGTTACTGTCCCCACCGATCCCAAGACGACCTACAGCGCCAGCGTCGTTGGCGGCGGCACCTCGGTCAACGCCATTCCGGGTGAAGTGTGGATGGAATTCGACATGCGATCGGCAACGGCCGAGGAACTCGCCAAGGTCGAGCAACGTTTCCTTGCAATACTGAACGATGCTGCCGCGACCGAAAACGCCGCGCGCTCCACGCGCGACGGGCGCATTACCGTGGAGCCTGTTCTGGTTGGCGATCGCCCAGCCGGCTCAACCCCGCTGAGTGCGGATATCGTTCAGTTTTCCACCGCCGCCTATGCGGCGGAGGGCATAAAGCTCAGATACAGTTCCAGTTCGACCGATTCCAACATTCCGATCAGCCTTGGCATTCCGGCCATCACGATCTCGCGGGTGGCAACTGGCGGTCGAAACCATTCCCTAGAAGAATGGATCGGCATCGAAAAGACCAATAATGTCAAGCTGAAGCGCATCGGCCTCGTCACCATTCTGGCCACGGCTGGCATGTAAGGCGTAGCGCATTGGCGGTTGTGCACGGTTGCGGGTCACGCAAGGCGTCACGCGTCAAACCAATCAGTGACATGACGGCGTGTAAGGGCAGCGCTGGCGCGGTGACCGCAAGGAACGCTTCCTTTGTCCCATTTTCTGTCTCGCCCCTAGGTGCGGGCGGGGAGACAGACTGTGCTGCTGCGGGGCTCGCTGCTTGCGCGGCCAGTGCGACCGTCAGGACAAAAAGCCTAAGTGACGCTCTGGCCGACAAGCTGGGCCAGATCACAATCGGCTATGTCCACATTCACGCAGCCGTCATGCCGGTTTCCGGCCGCGCAGCGCCGCCCGGTAGCGCGCCACGGCCCTGTCCAACTCGCTGCTCAGTGTCTCATATACTTGCTGCTGCGCCTCGGTTGGTGCGCCATGCCCCTCGTCCACCAGCGCCATCAAATGGGCCAGCCTGTCATTGAGCTGGATGGGGTAGGCGATCTTGTCCTTCGGGCTCTGATTGCGAACCTGATACAACGTGGCCTCGATGGCGGAGAGTTCAGCGGCCACGGCCGGCGGAAAAAGACGGCGCGCACGCTCTGCCCGGATGTCGATAACTGTCTGATTGGCCAGCGATACGGCGTCACGCAGTTGCAGGGCCAACCGTTCCTGAGCTTCGAACTGGCCTTGATCCAGCCGTTCAAGGCGCGGATCAGGCGATACCACCACCGTGCCCACAATCTGCCGCTCGCCCAACGTCAACGTGGCGGTGTAGGTGCCGGGTCGCACCAGAGGCCCTCGTGCCGGGTCGGGCGCTTCCAGGATCATGTTCGGGAACACGGTGGCACCATCATGCCGCAAGTCCCATGCAAGGCTATGGGTACCGGCTGCCATTTGGCCCGGCATGGCAAGGCGGCGCACAATTCTCCCAGACGCATCAGTGATCACCAGCGTCGGCGCTGTTACAGGCCTGTCCAGATACAGATGGAACCGGGCCGGTATTGCTTCGCGGACGGCAGCGGCGGGCGGGAACATGATGGCGGTGGTCGGTGGGCCGTGCCTGGCCAGGTGCCTTAGCGTTTCCAGACCCTCTAACACATGGAAGGATCGGCCATGGGTCGCAATCGCCAGCTCATTGCCCACCACGCTCAGCCCGGAAACATGCGTATCGGGCAGGTTACGTGACAGACGATGCCACGCTTGGCCGGCATTGAACGAGACATGCACACCATGTTCGGTGCCGGCAAAGAGCAGTCCGGTCTGCTGGCTGTCTTCAACAATGGCATGGGCAAAATCCTCGGCCGCCAGCCCGCTGTCGATGCGCTGCCATGAATTCCCATAATCGGCCGTACGATAGAGCATGGGCCGGCGGTCACCCAGTTGATATCGGTTGGCTGCCAGATAGGCCGTCGCCGCATCGTGGGTTGAAGCATGGATGAAGCTGACCTTCGTAAAGGGCGCGAGGCCGGCCGGCGTGACATTGACCCAGGTGCGACCATCATCGCGGGTCATGTGCACCAGACCATCATCCGATCCGGTCCAGATCGTGCCCGCCGCCACCGGCGAAGGGGCAATGGTGAAAATCGTGCCATAAACTTCCGGGCCATCCTGATCGGGACGGATCGAGCCGCCGGTCTCGCCCAGGGTGGCTGGATCGGCGCGTGTAAGATCCGGGCTGATAGGCTGCCAGCTCTGCCCTTCATCACGGCTGCGCCAAAGATGCTGCGATCCGGCATAGAGCGCGTGCGGTGTCTGGGGCGCGAAGACGATGGGAAAGCTCCAGTTCCAGCGCTCTTTCATGCTGTTGGCCGGCTGGCCCATCACCGAATAGGGCCACGGCTGGACATCCCGCACCTGGTCCCGGGCCCGATCGAAGCGGATCAGGCCGTTGGTCTCACCCACGAAGAACACGTCGGGCTTTGCCGGATGGGGCGCCACATAGCCACTCTCGCTGCCCGAAATGGTGGAGAAATCCGCAAAGCTGTCGACATGGGCGACCCGCCCGAAACGCTGTGCGGGCCGGCTGGGCACGCACACGGTTGAATTGTCCTGCTGGGCACCGCACAGCGCATAAGGAAAGCCGCTCGTGGTCGCGAGGCGATAGATCTGGGCGGTGGGGACATCCTGCTCGGTCCAACTGCGGCCGCCGTTTACCGACACGCTGGCGCCGCCATCATCGGCCACGATCATGCGCGCCGGGTTGGCGGGATCGAGCCACAGATCATGCACGTCGCTGTGCCGGGTGCGCACCACCTGAAAATTCTTGCCGCCATCAGTGGAACGCTCGAGCTGGAAGCTGAGCACGTGCACCGTGTCGCGATCGCGGGGGTGGGGCCGCACGCGCAGGAAATAGAAACTGCGCTGCCACAACTTGCGGTCGCCGTTGACGTAGGTCCAGGTCTGCCCGGCATCGTCTGACCGATAGAGCCCGCCCTCTTCCGCCTCAATATTGGCCCACACCCGGTTCGGATCAGCCGGCGAGGGCGCGATGGTGATCTTGCCCAGCACGCCCCTGGGCAGGCCGGGATTACGAGTGATCTCCGTCCAGCTGACGCCGCCGTCTGTCGACTTGAAGATGCCCGATTCCGGTCCGCCGCTCCACAGCTGCCAGGGCTTGCGATAAACCTGCCAGAGCGTGGCGTAGAGTATATCGGGATTGGCCGGATCGAGCGCCAGATCGATGGCACCGGTGCGGGGCGAGCGGAACAGGATGCGCGTCCAGGTCCTGCCGCCATCGCGGGATTTGAACACGCCGCGCTCCTCGCCCGGCGCATAGGGATCGCCGAGCGCGGCGGCATAAACGATATCGGGATCGCGCGGGTGCACGCGCAGCGCCGTGATGGTACGGCTAGCGGCAAGCCCGGCATGCTGCCATGTCTTGCCGCCATCGGCCGAGCGGTAAACACCGTCACCCTGCATGACATTGGCGCGCAATTGGCCTTCGCCCATGCCGATATAGACAACATCAGGATTGCCGGGCGCCACCGCCACCGCCCCCACCGATGAACTGGCAATCTGGCCATCGGTGACCGGGCGCCAACTGGTGCCGCCGTCGTCCGTCTTCCACAGACCGCCGCCGACCGCGCCGAAATAATATTCGTGCGGGCGCGCCGGATGGCCGGTTGCCGCGATGGAGCGGCCGCCGCGCCGGGGCCCGACACTGCGCCATTCCAGCATGGCGAAACTGTCTTCAAGACTTGGCGCAGCCGCCAGCGGTGGCGCCAGCGGGGCCAGCAGGGTGGCAATGGCCAATGTGAGGGCAGCCCGGGCCCATTGATGCCACGATGTCACGGCGCACCCCTTTCCCGGCAGGCTGGCGATCACGCAGCCTGCCGCCTTGCTGGTGGCGGTTGCCGGGAGCGCTAGGGACGCTTGATCCCGGCTGCTGCCACCACGATGTCGAATGCCGTCGTCAGGCCCTTCACGAAGGCCCGACGTTCGACACTGATATACTCGTCCAGCGCATGGGCGCGGAAGCCGCCGCCACCGGCCGACAGCGTGATCGCCGGGATCCCCATGCTGATCGGAATGTTGCTGTCGGTCGACGAGGCGGTGAGGTTGGCGTCATAGCCATTGGCGGTGAGCACTTTGGCGGCCGCCTGCACCAGCGGATCGCTGGCCGGCGTGCTCCCGGCCGGGCGGTCGCCGATCAGCTCGGGCACGGCGCTCACCTTGCCAAAGCGCGTGTTGCGCGCGGCGTTTTCGGCGGCCACGCTTTCCTCGATGATCTGCAGGAAGCGGGTTTCCACCGCCTTCAGATTGGCCGGCGAGGCCGAGCGCATGTCGAATTCGGCGACGATCTGGTTGGGAATGGAATTGACCGAGGTGCCGCCGCTGATGGTGGAGGCGGCATAGGTGGTCTTCACGTCAGTCGGGATCGGGATGCTGTACATGCCGCTCACCGTGCCGGCCATGGCACCCATCGGATTGACGATGCCGAACGCGCCATAGCTGTGCCCGCCCGGTCCCTTGAAGGCAACGCGATAGCGGCGAGAGCCCACGGCGCTGTTGGTAATGCGGCCCACCGTACTGCCATCGAAGCTGATGAAATCGCCGACCCGCGGCTTCAGCGGGCTGGCCGAGAAGATGTGGCGCACGCCGCGCAGATCACCCTGGCCTTCCTCGCCTACATTGGCGACGAAAATGATGTCACGCGGGGTCTGCACCTTGCCGGCATCCATGGCGCGGACGAAGGCGATCAGCGCCGCCACCGTCACCGTGGTGTCACCGATGCCAGGTGCGTGCAGCGTGTCGCCTTCGCGGCGCACCTTGATCGGCGTTTCGGGCGGGAACACCGTATCAAGATGGGCGGCGACCATCAGCGCCTTGACGGAACGATCCTTGCCGGGCCGGATGCCGATCACGTTGCCCACCGCATCGATGTGGACATTCTCCAGCCCCAGCGCCGCAAACTTCTCCTTCACGCGCTGGGCGCGGGCGGTTTCCTTGAAGGGCGGCGCCGGGATTTCAGTGAGTTCGATCACCTCGGCGACCGTCTTGTCGTAATCGGCGGCGATCTGCGCATGGGCAGCCGCCAGGCTGGCGGACTGGGCGAGAGCCGGGGCGGCGGTGGCAAGCAGGATCGAAAGGAACAGGGTGCGCATGGATAAACAACCTTGGCGTGGCAAACAGGAGATCAATATGGCGTGGTGCCGGTCATTGCACCGACAGGCGGATGACGCCCACGCCCTTTTCGATGGTGATGGTGGTGCCGAATGGTGCCGAAAGCCGCTGCATCCGCTCCAGGATTCGCTGCGCCACCGCCGGGCTGGCGGTGCCGGGCACACCCTTGCCCGCACCCTCGACGGCAGTGCCCAGATCGATCGGGTGTAGCCGGATCTCGGCCACCTGGCCTTTCACATAACGGCTGACCGCGACCACCGATTCATACAGCACCGGATCGGCAAAGCTGCGGCTATTACGCGCCGCCAGCAATTCCGGTGGCGTCGCATCGGCCGGGTTCACCCCGAACTGTTCGTACATGTCGAGCGGCACATCATCGAGGCTGTTGTTCATCATCGCGAAGTTGCCGAGCGAATAGAAGATAGGCTTGCCCTTGTAGATCTCGATGCCGCGCAGCTGGTGCGGGCCATGGCCCACGTAGACATCGGCGCCAGCGTCGATCAACTTGTGGGCGAAATCAATGGCGAACTGCGCCGGCACCTGACTGCCGTTGCCCGGTTCATGATTGTGCAGCGTGTAGACCACGAAATTGCCGACCTGGCGGGCCTGGCGCACGGCCCGCAAGTTCGCTGCCTCATCACGCTGGTTGATGATCCAGCTAATTTCAACCGGGGTCTTCGGCGAGTCAGTTGTTTCATAGCGCACGCCGCCCATACGCACCGGCGCACCGGCGCGCGCGCCGGCCACGCGGGCCAGCACGGCCAGGTCGGCCGCGCTCACCTTGCCCACCCGTTCGGTGCGCACGGTGTTGGCGCCCGGTCGGCCCGGCACTTCGCCTAGCGGATCAGACGCACGCGACTGCGGCGAGAAACTGGAGGTGCCCGACACCAGCGCCACGCGGCCAGCCGGAACATCGAGATAGCGCGGTGCGCGCGCGGCCGACATCGTGCGGCCGGTGCCAGCGGCCACCAGCCCGCCCTTTTCCACATGCTCGAGCGTTTCCAGCAGCCCCTGCTCGCCCCAGTCGACCGTGTGGTTGTTGGCGTGGCCAACGATGTCGAAGCCCATCTTCGCCAGATCGGGTACGATGGCCGGTGAACCCAGCATCCAGGTGCCGCCGGATTCGGCCCCCGGGCTCGCCCTCGTGGTCTTGAGGTCAAGCACACTGGTTTCAAGATTGCCGAAGGCCACATCCGCATCGCGCAGCAGCTTGACCATTGCAGGCGACTGCCGCTCGACGGTGGCTAGCATCGGCCGCAGGTAGATCAGATCCCCCACCGCCGCGAAGGTAAAGCCATCGGCGATCGGCGTCGATGGCACCGGCTGGATGTCCATCCCGCCCTGCTGGGCTTGGGAGATGCCAGCACTGGCCAGCATCGCTCCGGCCAGCAGCAGCCGGATCGCCCGACCGCCGCGCCCCCTGTTTGCCTTCCCGATCATGGCAAGCTCCTCCCCGAGATTGCCGCCAGCTGGGATCAGCCGGCGAAGTTGAACCTGATCCCCACCAGGAATGTGCGACCCAGATAGTCATACAGCGTCTGGTTGCCGAACACTTCCACGTTCGACGTGTCCGACGGGCCCTTGCCGACCGGAACCAGATCCTTGTTGAACAGGTTGCGCACCCGCAGATAGATCTGCGGCTTGAACTTCTCGTTGGGCAGCGTGTAGGCGAACGAGGCATCGACATAGGCCGCACCGGGGATCCGGTTGTTGGCGATGGTGCGATTGACCGCGTTGCTGGCCGGGCAGCCCGTGGTGCATTCGACCCACTGGTTATTGTAGACTCCGCCCGACACGCCGCGCAAGGCGATCTGCGTGGTGAAGTTCTCCAGATTGTAATCGAGCGTGGCGCGATAGATCCAGCTCGGCGGGCCGCCAAGCGTGTTCTCGCCAGCAGTGTCGGTGGGCGGATCGACGCCGTTTGATTCCGAATCCTCCATATAGTGCGTCGCCACGGCACGGATAGCGATATTGCCGGGCAGAGCCGACGCAATCGTATCCAGGCTGAAGCGATAACTGGCTTCGATGTCGATGCCGCGGACGCGCTGGGTCAGGAAGTTGAACGGGCTGTTGGCGACCAGAAATTCGGAGACGCCCGGCGCGCCACGCGCCTGGGTGAAGCCGGGGGATCCGAATGCCACATTGTTGCCGCCGATGATCGCCGTGAGACGCTGGCACAGCGCGAGATTGCCATCGAAGCAACGGTCGATGATGCTCTGCGGCCCAAGGGTGCCGATCGCCCCGTTGATCTTGATGTCATAATAATCGACCGAAAGGCCAAACCCCGGCAGGAACGAAGGGCGGAAAATGGCACCGACGCCCAGCGTGTCGGCCTCTTCCGGTTCTAGAGCAAGGTTCCCGGCGACGGTTTGTGTGAAGCGGACCGAGTTGGCGTTCTGCCACGGATCGAACAGCGAGTTGGTGTTGCGCGTGCCGGCCGCGAAGAGTTCCTGCAGATTGGGCGCGCGGATGTCCCGCGAGCGGGTGACACGCAGTCGCAGGTCAGGGATAGGCTGCCAGGCGCCGCCCACCTTCCAGGTGACGACATCGCCGGTCTGGCTGTAGCTGGTGTAACGGGCCGCGCCCGACAGTTCGAGGCCGAGCGGCAGCTTGAACAGCGTTTCCAGATAGGCCTCGGTGACGGTGTAGGAGCCGTTGGTGGCCAGATAGTTGCCAACCACCCAGCCGCTTTCGGCACCGGGCGACACCACGCCAGAAATGGCTTCGCGCCGGCGTTCAATACCAAAGGCGAGGCCGATCGGATCGATGAGGCCATTGTTGATCTTGGTGCTGAAGTTCAGCGCGGCAACATCCTGCTTGAAGGTCTGGATGCGGAAGGGGTCGCCGATGATGTAATCCACCACGGCCTGGCTGTTCACGCCGGTGCCAAAGCTATTGTAGGGCAGGCAGCCCGCCGCCAGCGGGTTGGTGCTGCCATCGCGGGTGACGCGGCAGACGATCTGGCCAGCGCTGTTCCGCACCGCATCGCGGGCAAAATCCAGCTTGGTGCGGTTGATGGTCTGCAGCAGCTGCTCGCGCGCCTTGGTGACGCCGTGCTGATAATAGCCGTCAACATTCCAGTCGAGCCCGAGGGCATCGAAATCGGTATTGAAGCCAAGCACATAGCGCTGCAGGCGGCGGGTGTTATTGCTCTGCCGGGACGGGAGGTCGGCGTCCCACGAGCCCAGCGTGAGGTTGGAGTTGCCGATCAGCGCCTTGACCGACGCCGGAATGAAGGCGTTGTCGGTACGGATGGCGATATTGCCCTTGCTGGTGAAATAGCCGCCATCGTTGAAGGCGCGGCTCCAGTTGTAGGTGGCTTCACCAAAGACAGTGAAATTCTCCAGCACGTCGAAGCTGGCGCGGCCGAAGCCGCTGGCGAAATTCTCTTCCGGCTGCAACGACGTCCGGTCGAAATGCAGACCCTGCTCCCAATCGCCACCAATCGTCCATTCGCGGTTGTTCAGGCGGTTAGGGCCATAATTATACTGGCGGATGGCTCCGCCGGGGCCGAAATAGGTGCCGCGCGCCGGACCCGCGGTGACAATGCCGCCAGCGGTCAGGCTGTTGAGGCCCGATTGGGCACTGGCCAGGAACTCAGGCTCGCCATTGCCGGCGACAAAGCGCGGATTCTGCACCAGGTGCCAGCCGTCGCGGCCCCAGGGGCGGGGCGCGCCAATGATACCGTCGCGGCGCAGATAGTCGCCGCTCAGCAGCAGGTGACCACGGCCACCGGCGAACTTCAGGCCGCCGGTCAGGCTGACGCGATAGCTCTTGTCGTCGCCATAGGTGGTCTCGCCATAACTGACATCGCCCTTGAGGCCAGTGAACGTCTTGTCGAGGATGAAGTTGACGACACCGGCAACCGCATCCGACCCATAGACCGAAGAGGCACCGCCGGTGACGATCTCGACGCCCTTCACCAGCCCCTGCGGGATGGTATTGATGTCCACCGTACCGATGCTGGTCGAACCGACCGAGCGCCGACCATCGAGCAGGATCAAGGTGCGGTTGGTGCCGAGGCTGCGCAGGTTGAGCGTGTTAATGCCCGCCGTCCCGGCGCTCAGCAGGCGCTGGCTGTTCGACGGCGTCTGGCTGCCGACGACCGATGGGATCTGGTTGACGAAATCGGCAAGGTTGGGTTGGGCAGCGGCCTTGATGTCCTGTTCGCCAATGACGGTCACCGGGGTGGGCTGGTCAAACCCGCTGCGCGAGATACGCGAACCGGTAACGGTGATCTGCCCTTCGCTGGTGTCGGCGGCGGCGGCGGCCTGTACGCCGGCGGCGGTCGCGGGGGTGGCCTCCTGGGCAAAGGCGCCCGCAGACGCCCCCAGCATCAGGCCGGCCAGAATGGCGGACCGGCGCCGACCAGCGGGGACCTCCTGCCCGAACCCGCTGCCAACAACAATATTGCCCTCGAATGACATCAATACACCCCCCACGGTTTGCCCCTGCCCTGCGGAACGCGCGCCCTGACCCGCGATCCAACAGGCCATGGGCGCGCCTGTCACAAATTTGTACAGTGGATGTTTACCCCCCTTTACAATTGACCGCGCACCCGATGCCGTAGCACTCTGTCTTGCAGGTGCCGTGTGGCGTCTGGCAGTTGTGTATCGGCCTGATGGGCGGTGCAAAAGGGCGTAAGGACGGGATGCGCCACAAAGCGAGAGCCGCAACGGCCACGCCAGAGCGGTGCGGCGTTGCAGGTGAAAGAACAAGGGGGCGAATGATGAAGAGCGCGATGTTCCGGACAATGTTGGGCGTGTTCCTCGCCACGGCCTCGGGTGCGGTCCAGGCGCAGGCCTATGATCCCTCGCTGTGGTCAGGCCTTCATTATCGACAGGTTGGCCCGTGGCGCGGTGGACGGGTGACGACTGTCACTGGCGTTCCGTCCCAGCCCGGTACGTTCTACATGGGTACAGTTGGCGGCGGCGTCTGGAAAACCACCGACGCCGGGCAAAGCTGGAACAACACCACCGACGGCCAGATTTCGGTCGGCTCCATGGGCGCGGTAGCCGTCGTCGAATCCAATCCGGATATCATTTATGCTGGCACCGGTTCGTCCAAGATTCGCAGCAACGTCTCGATCGGGCGCGGCATCTACAAATCGGTGGACGCCGGCAAGACATGGCAGTTCATCGGCCTGCGCGATGTCGGCCAAATTTCCACAATCCGTATCAATCCGAACAATCCCGACGAAGTATTCGTCGCCTCCACGGGCAACCCCTTCAAATATTCTGCCGATCGCGGCGTGTATCGTACCCGCGACGGCGGCAAGACGTGGAAGAAGATCCTGTTCGTGAACGATACGCTGGGCGCGGCGGATCTGGAATTCCAGGCCGACGATCCCAAGACACTTTATGCAACTATGTGGCACGGCATCCGGCATCCGTGGACCATCACCTCGGGCAGCAAGGACGGCGGCATCTACAAATCGGTAGATGGCGGTGACACCTGGACGAAACTGGGCGGCGGCCTTCCCACCGGTCTGTTCGGACGGTCGAACATCGGCGTCAGCGCGGCCGCGCCGAACCGGCTGTATGCCCTCATCGAGGCAAAGCCGGGCATCGGGCTGTACCGTTCGGAAGATAGGGGCCAGTCGTGGGCGCTGGTCAACAGCGAAAGCCGCCTGACCACCCGGTCATTTTACTACACCACGCTGGGTGTGGATCCGAATAATGCTGATGTCGTGTTCGTCGGCAACGAAGGCTGGTTCAAATCGGTTGACGCGGGCAAGAGCTTTGTCACCCAGCCAACGCCGCACGGCGACAATCATGATGTATGGATCAATCCGAAAAACAGCCTTATCATGGTACAGTCCAACGATGGCGGCGCCAACGTGACGTTGGATGGCGGCAAGACGTGGTCGGTGCAGTCCAACCAGCCCACAGCGGAGATGTATCAAGTCGCCGTCGACAACCAGTTCCCCTATCGCATCTATGGTGCGCAGCAGGACAATACGACAGTGATAATCCCGTCGCAGCCGCTGGGCGACGGGCAGACGTTCAAGGTCGGCCCCGGCTGCGAAACCGGGCCGTCCATTCCCAAGATCGATGATCCGATGATGGTGTGGGGCGGCTGCAAGGGGCAGTTCAGTCGGCTTGATCTGCGAACCAACCAGAACGAACAGCAGTATTGGATCGGCAGTGAATCGCTGTACGGAAGCCACCCAAAGGATTTACGTTTCCGGTTCCAACGGGTTGCGCCTATGGAAGTGTCGCCGGTGGAACCGCAGACCATCTATTACGGATCGCAGTTCGTGCACCGGTCAAAGGACGGCGGCGTGAACTGGGAGGTGATCAGCCCTGATCTGACGGCCAATCCGCCCGAACGACAGTTCGCCTCGGGCGATCCGATCACCATCGATGCCACTGGTGAGGAAGTCTATTCCACCGTCTATGCCATCCGCGAAAGCGCAGTGAAGCCGGGCGTGATCTGGGCCGGATCCAACGACGGTCTGATCCATGTGACGCAGGACGCCGGCAAGACGTGGAATAACATCACGCCCAAGGGCCTGCCACCCGGCGGCCGTGTGCAGAATATCGAACCGGGCGTGCGCGATGCCGGCACCGCCTATGTCGCCATCCACCGCTATCTGCTCGGCGATTTTGCGCCATATATCTACCGAACCGATGATTACGGGCAGACCTGGACCAAACTGACCAACGGCATCGCCGCCGATGAGCCGACGCGCGTGGTGCGCGAAGATCCCGAACGCCCCGGGCTGCTGTATGCCGGCACCGAATTCGGCATGTATGTCTCGTTCGACCGCGGCGCGCGCTGGCAGAACTTCCAGATCGATTTACCGGCGGTTCCGGTGACCGACATGCGGCTGGCGCATGGCGATCTGGTGCTGTCCACGCAGGGTCGCGGTTTTTACGTGCTCGACAATCTGAGCCCGCTTCGCCAATTGCCGGCCGGCGCAGATGCCACTTCTGCACCGCGCCTGTTCAAGCCGACTGTGGCCACGCGGGTCAACGCCTCTGCCGACATGGGCGGCCCGCCCAAGGAAGGCCCGGAATATGCGCTGCCGGGCGCGCAGATCGATTATTATATACCCGCTCAGACGGCCGGTGCACCGGTGACCTTGACCATCGTGGATACCGCTGGTCAGACCGTGCGAAGTTTCACCAGCGAAGGCACAGAACCACGCGCTGGCGGTGGCTATCGCTATCGCCCCACCTACAAGACCAAGCTTGATGCCAAGCCGGGCATGCACCGCCTCACCTGGGATCTGCGTCGTTCCGGCCAGACCCTGCCGGCGGGCCGTGTTCCCGCCGGGGTGCGGATGCTGGCCGGCCCGGTGGTGCCGCCCGGCGATTATACCGTAGTGATGTCCACAGGTTCGGTCACGGCGCGGCAGCCGCTGAAAGTCGTTGCCGATCCGCGTGTGCTGGCCACCGGCATCACCCAGGCCGATCTGGTGGAACAATATGATCACAACCTGCGGGTGCTGGCGCTGGTGAACGACACCAACGTGGCAATGGCGCGACTGAAGGCGGCGCAGACCGCGCTTAAGCAGCAGCCGGACGCCGCAAAATTGAAGGCACTGCAACCGATCGCCGACAAGCTGCTGACGCCGCCGGTGCGCTACAGCCCACCCGGTCTGGATACACACGTCAACTATCTGCGCAGCCAGACCGACGAATATGACGGCAAGATCGGCAATCACCCCAAGGAGCGGCTGATCGACTTGCGCAAGCAGATCGATGCGGTCGTTGCTGAGCTTGATCGGGTGATTGGCCCAGCAACGCCGCCGACGGCCGCCGACGGCGGGCGCTGACCAACGGCTGTCGACCCGGGCATATTGGTGCCCGGGTCGTCAACTGACCCAACGCGGCGCCTGCAGCCGCGGATTTAAGACAAACCAAGCGAGGTATCTCATGGCAGTTGCCCACGGACTGGCCGTAACCGTGGCCGATGTGGAAGCGGCGGCCAGCCGCATCCGGGGAGTCGCCCTCGAAACGCCCCTGCTGCGCAGTCCTGAACTGGATGAGCTGACCGGCGCCAGGGTGGCGATCAAGGCCGAGAATCTGCAGCGTGCCGGCTCGTTCAAGTTTCGCGGCGCCTACAATCGCCTGTCCTGTCTGGACGAAGCCGGGCGCAATGCCGGCGTAGTCGCCTGGTCGTCCGGCAATCACGCCCAGGGCGTTGCTGCCGCCGCGCGCCTGCTGGGCATCAGCGCCACAATCGTGATGCCGGCGGACGCGCCAAGGATCAAGGTGAGCCGGACCCGTGAACTTGGCGCCGAGGTGGTTTTCTACGATCGTCAAACCGAAAGCCGGGAAGAAATTGCCCACGCTATCGCAGCCGAACGTGGCGCCACGCTGGTGCCGTCGTTCGATGATCCGTACGTCATTGCTGGCCAGGGCACGGCCGGTCTCGAAATTGTCGCGCAACTCGCCGCCGGTGGCGAGATGCCCGATCTGCTGTTGGTGTGCGTTGGTGGCGGCGGGCTGGCCGCGGGCATCGCCACGGCCATCAAGGCCGCCGCACCATCAGCTGAAATCTATGGCGTCGAACCCGAATTGTTCGATGACACGGCGCGGTCGCTGCGCAGCGGCAACATCGAACGCGTACCGCCCGGGGCCACCTCGATTTGCGATGCCCTGCTGGCGCCCGCGCCGGGCGATCTCACCTTCCCGATCAACAGGCTGCTGCTGGCCGGGGGGCTGACCGTTTCTGATGACGAGGTGCGCGCCGCGATCCGCTACGCCTACACGCAGCTCAAGCTTGTGATCGAGCCGGGGGGTGCCGTGGCCCTGGCGGCCTTGCTAAGCGGCAAAGTCGCCGTTGCTGGCCGGCACGTCACGGTGGTGGTATCTGGCGGCAATATCGATCCGGACGATTTCGGTACGATTATTGCCGGCTGACAGCATGCACAACCGAGCGGTGTAACAGTCAAGCAATTGTGTTCGGCCAGTGCGTTCAGCAGCCGCGATGGCAACCGCCGCCGCTGCAAGATCTTGCTGTGCCATGCCGGTGCTATCGACGATGGTGATGTCGTAGGCGTCGCGCCGCCCGGTCACCGCCCCCCGACAGGATATGTACCAAAGTGGTGAGGTCGCTGGCGTTGATCTGACCAGCCCGAATGCATGCTGGCATTCTCCTAGGGGCACGGCCTGATCCGGCACATCACCGAGCAGACGCGCGCGCGAGACGATCTCCATTTCCAGTTCCTGCTTGCCGACGGTGTCCGCGCCCATGGCAGCGATATGCGTGCCCGACCAGATCCAGTCCGCGGCCACGACCGGCGTTCGCAACGGCGTCAGCGTGATCAGCACGTCGGCCCTGCGAGCGACTGTTTCGGCATCAGCGACCTCAGCATGCAACCCCAGCGCGCGGCCGGCCGGGGCCAGCCTGTGCGCATTGCCGGGATTGGAATCCGCGACAGACAGAACCTACACCACGCGCTGGGACACGATCTTGGTTCGCGACTGCTTGGCGCACCATTCTCTAAACGTTCAACGTTTTGCCGTCGCGTTGGCGGCGCGGTTGCCGGGAGTGTCGCGGTTGGCGGCAAGGATCGGGGCGCAGTTGACATCCTTGGCATCGCCCAGATCGATGAATGCCGCCAATGCCGCCAACGGGGTGGCTGCCACGCCGAGCGCAACCGCAGCGGCACCACGGCCGAGCAGCTCGGCGGAAATCGGGTTGACCGATGGATCGGCAAACCAGCCATTGATCGCAATCGGTGACTGGCCAGAGAACAGGCTGAACTGCTTGCTGTCGCCTTCGAGCGACATTTTCAGCGATTCATCGCCGAAATTAAACCCGCCGCGACCGCGGAACACCGTCTTGTCGGTATCAATCAAAATCGGATCTGCCACTGCCTTTCCGGCCGTCACCGTGAAGGCGACAATGCCGCAATTAATGTCACGCTTTTCCCTCAACCGCTTGCCGATCATAGCTGTGAGGAAATTCTGCAGATCAAGCTCAGCCAATTCAGTGTTGCGCACCCAAAGCGTGCCGCTGGGTACAACCAGGGCGATCCGACCGCTGGAACTCGACAGCGAATCATGCACCGTGTTACCCAAGCCCCGCAGTTGCAGCCGGCCCCGCAAGGTCGCGGTAGTGCCTGCGTCCTCCACCTTGAAACCGCTGAACAATTTGCCCAACGGAATTTGCGTGATCCGGATGTCGTAATCGGTGCGCACGGCGGGCTGGCGAGCGTTGATGGCAATTTTTGCGATCAAGCGGCCGGTGGCAATATCGAACGCCAACGGCGACAGGTTGAGTAGTCTGTTGTTCAAAGCGAGCCGCAATCGCAGCTTGGTGAAAGGCAGATTACCGGTGCGTACCGTGTTGGCGCGATAATCAAGATCGACATCAATTGCACCGAGCGCATCAGCGGCAAGCGGCGCATCGGGCAACAGGCGCGGGCGCCCGGCAACTTGCACAACCACGCTGTTGCCCGCCTCTATCTGCACCGGATCATAGCCAACCAGCGGGCCGACATCCTTGATGTCGAGAATGTTCGATGTAAGCCTACCAATCACCTTGATCCGGCTGTTAACGGTGTCTGCCGGCAAGATGGTGAGTGTGCCGGCAAGATCGGTATCGCCGATAACACCTTTCAATCGGCTCAAACGATATTCCCGTGCGGCCTTGGTGAGGTGAGCGGCCAGCGTGTAGGGCCGCGTCGCGGGCAAGGCGACGCCGAACACGCGGCCGGGATCATGTAGGTTGCGCCCCTTAAGAGATATGCGCAGATCGGCCCCTTCCAGCAGAGCAGCGCCTTGCAGGGTACCGACGACAGTGAAGCCGGTGCTGGCGATGCTGCCCGCCACGTCCAGCCCGACCTGCCCGCCAGCGACAGCTTGGTTGGGCGTCGTAAGCCGGCCCTTGATCGCAATCGGCGCGCCGTGCGTTGTTCCGGTGCTGACAAACAGCAACGGACCCGACACCTGCGGCCGGCCGCTGCCCGAAGTGCCTGCCACCGTGTTCAGAACAATATCCATTCGGGTAGCGGTGGCCGCGTCAATCACGACGATGCGGCTGTCTGTTGCAGCGGCGCGCAAGATGTCGGGCAGGTCGATCGGGCCGCCGGCAAAGGTCCAACTGTTGGCACGATCGGCGCGGCGTTCTAGCGCCAGCCGTCCGCCTTCGATGGAGAGGTCTCTGATGGTCAGTTCGCCGACAAGTGCTTGCCACAGCGACGCATCGATCGCGATGCGGCGCGCGGCGAAAAACTGGTCGACTTGTGCCCAGGCCGGGTTGGCAACGGTAAGGCCTTCGGCGCGAAACCTGATATCAGGCGCCAGATACAGCTGAAATTCGCCGGCCACCCGTACTGGCCGGCCGGCCCGGGCAGACAGATAGCGTTCAAAACTCGATTTCCAGAATGCGCCCTTGGTCACATATTGGACCGAAAAGGCCCCGACCAAAATGGTTGCGAGTATCGTCGCCACTTTCAGCCAATGCCGGACGCCAGGTCTTCCAGTGCGCGCGGGGAAGGCGGCGGGACGTTGGTTCATATGATTTGTGTGAGGCCGCCAATATGCACACAGGCTGAAGCATTGCGGCGTTTGTTACGCAATCGCCCGCTCTTTCCTTTTTGCCAGTGGCCAAGCAGGGTCATGCGTGACAGCCTGAGCGCTGCAACATGCAAAAATCCACACAAGGGGAAGGTGCGCCATGCATTTTGAATATAGCGACAAGACCAAGGGGCTGATCGAAAAGCTTCGCGCCTTCATGGATGAGCATATCTATCCGAACGAGGCCCGCTATCATCAGGAAGTGCAGGAAGGCGATCGCTGGAAAGTGCTGCCGGTTATCGAGGAGTTGAAGCCCAAGGCCCGCGCCGCCGGGCTGTGGAACCTCTTCCTTAACATCTGCGACCACGACACCGGTGAGTGGAAGGGTCCTGGCCTAACCAACCTCGAATACGCGCCGCTGGCTGAGGAAATGGGCCGCGCCGGTTGGTCATCGGAAGTGTTCAACTGCTCGGCGCCCGATACCGGCAACATGGAAGTGCTGCGCACCTATGGTACCGAAGAGCAGAAGCAAACCTGGCTGAAGCCGCTGATGGCTGGCGAAATCCGCTCCGCTTTCCTGATGACCGAACCGGCCGTAGCGTCCTCGGATGCGACCAACATCGAAACTTCCATCCGCCGGGACGGTGATGAATACGTGGTCAACGGCCGCAAGTGGTGGTCGTCGGGCGTGGGCGATCCGCGCTGCAAGATCGCCATCGTGATGGGCAAGACCGATCCATCGGCTCCGCGCCATAGCCAGCAGAGCCAGATCCTGGTGCCGCTGGATGCACCCGGCATAACGAAGTTGCGGCCGCTCAATGTGTTCGGCTTTGATGATGCGCCGCACGGCCATTTCGAAGTGATCCTGGACAATGTCCGCGTCCCCGTTTCCAACATGATCCTGGGCGAAGGCCGCGGCTTTGAAATCGCGCAGGGGCGTCTAGGCCCGGGCCGCATTCACCATTGCATGCGCTCGATCGGCGCCGCCGAACGCGCGCTGGAAAAGATGGTGAAGCGCCTGAAGAGCCGTGTAGCTTTCGGTAAACCGATTTCGGAACACAGCCTGTGGCACGAACGCATAGCCGATTCGCGTATCGCCATCGAGCAAGCTCGTCTGCTCACACTGAAGGCCGCCTACATGATGGACACGGTGGGCAACAAGGCAGCGGCCAACGAAATCGCGATGATCAAGGTGGTGGCGCCAAACATGAGTTGCCTGATCCATGATCATGCCATCCAGGCCCACGGCGGTGGCGGCGTCTGCCAAGATTATGGTCTCGCTTCGGGCTATGCCGGCCAGCGAACCCTGCGCTTGGCCGACGGCCCGGATGAAGTGCACCGCCAGGCGATCGCGAAGAACGAGCTGCGCAAATATAATTAAGGTGCGGCAGAGCGGGGAAGGGCTTGCACCGCAGGCCCTCCCCTGCTAACCGCCCCATCCTGCCGAAGGGGCGCTTAAGCGCTCCATCTCCCTGGTGTGCGGCCATGGCGGAATTGGTAGACGCGCAACGTTGAGGTCGTTGTGGCCGAAAGGCCGTGGAAGTTCGAGTCTTCTTGGCCGCACCAGCCAGTCCCCGGGGAGAGAACTGTCCCTTGCTTGCGCTGCGCCCTTGAGCGCCTAGTCTGTGGCGCGATTGGGGGGACGTGATGACGCGCAACGGGTTGTGGCTGGCTCTATTGGGGCTGGCACTGATGCTGGGTGGATCGTGGCAGGCCGGCCGCATCCAGACCATGGGTGGCATCGCCATCCACGATATCCGCTTCCGCTCTGCCGCCGGCACACCGATGAGCGCGCTGCTTTATGTGCCGCGCACCGCCACCGCAACTACACCGGCGCCAGGCATCCTGGCCGTGCACGGCTATATCAACAGTCGCGAGACGCAGGACGGTTTCGCCATCGAGTTCGCCCGGCGCGGCTATGTCGTGCTGGCGCTGGATCAGACCGGCCATGGCTATTCCGGCGGGCCGGCCTTTTCAGAAGGGTTCGGCGGCCCAGCGGGCCTGGCGTATCTGCGATCGCTGCCCATGGTGAACAAGGCCAATATCGGCTTGGAAGGCCACAGCATGGGCGGTTGGACGGTACTGGCAGCGGCAGCCGCAATGCCCGATGGTTACAAGGCAATGGTGCTGGAAGGCTCCTCCACCGGCAAGCCGTTTGCCGCCGATGGCACAGTCGCCTGGCCCCGCAACCTGGCGCTGGTATTCAGCCGCTATGACGAATTCTCGAAGATAATGTGGGATGTTGACCGCGCGCAGGATGTGGCCAGCAGTTCCAAATTGCAGGCCTTGTTTGGCAGCAAATCCATCACGCCCGGCACGCTTTACGGCTCAATTCCCGCTGGTACTGCCCGGCGCCTGACCCAGCCGGTCACCACCCACCCGGGTGATCACATCAACCATGACGCAATCGGCGATGCGCTCGATTGGTTCGGGCAGACGCTGGACGGCGGCACGCCGCTGCCGGCAGACGATCAAATCTGGTTCGGCAAGGAAGTGGCCACTGGCGCGGCGCTGATCGGTTTCTTCGCCATCCTTGCCGGCAGTTTCGACCTGCTGCTGGCGCTGCCAATCTTTGCCCCGCTGCGCCGCGCTCACCCGGTGGGCGCGGCGGGCCGTGATGCCGGCTGGTGGCGACAACTGGCCCTGACCGCGCTGGTGCCAGCGCTGCTCTTCTTTCCCGCCTTCGCCGGCGTGACGCTGGCATTGCCGCCATCACCTCCGCTACCGCAAATAGTAACGACACAGGTTATGATGTGGGCGCTGCTCAACGCCTCGATCACGCTGGTGCTCATGCGTTTTGGGCCCACGCTGCCGCGGCTGGCCCCGCATTGGCTGCGTTCGGCCCTGCTGGCCCTGTCGACCATTGCCATCGGTTATGCCGCGCTGGCAGCGATCGCAGCCTGGTTCACCATCGATTTCCGGTTCTGGGTGGTGGCACTGAAACCGCTCAGTGGTGATCAGGGCCGCATCGCGCTGATCTATCTGATCCCGATCACGTTCGCGCAGGTGGTGACCTTGAGCGCGCTGAGCCGGATGACGGTGGCAAGCGATGGCTGGATCACGCGTTACGGCACTGCCATGCTGGCGCTGGCGGGCGGGTTCGGGCTGCTGTTGCTGGTCGATTATGGCCTGTTCTTCGTCACCGGCCGGTTGCCCACGGCGTTTGATCCGCTGACCACCGTGATTGCCATCCAGTTGGTGCCGCTGTTGGCGATCATCGCCGCCATCGGCACGTTCACCTGGAGGCGCACGGGCAGCGCGGTGCCGGGCGGCCTGCTCTGCGGCCTGTTCGTCACCTGGTATGTCGTCGCCGGAACCGCGACCCAGATTGGCTAAGGCATCACGCCAGTACCATCCGTTCGACTTGGATAGCGACCGGTGCACTTCGCTGCTAGCATCCGCTTGGCTGTATCGATCAAGGGGAGGTCGCGTGATGCCATATCGTCAGGCGCATTGGTTTGTTGGCTTTGTTCTGGCCGTCATCTTGGTCGGGTTCTGGGCAAGTTACTGGTCACCAATCCGCGCGGTGCCGCTGGCCTTCCACGTCCACGCGCTGAGCAGTTGCACCTGGCTGATGCTGCTGATCGTGCAAAGCGTTGCGATCCACAGCAGTTCCCGCGCACTCCACAGGCAGCTCGGCCTCGCCAGCCTGGCGCTGTTCCCGCTGATGATCCTGGGGTTCATGATGATCCTCGACGTATCGGCGCGCAATTTCGCGGCAGCGAAGAGCCCGTTTTCGGTCTATCTGGGCCCATCGTTCGGGATCGGTATGGTGCTGTCTATCGGCGCCTATCTCACGCTCTTCTACCAAGCGTTGAAGAACCGCCGGACGGTCAAGCTGCACGCCGGCTATCTGCTAGCCACCCCGCTGATCCTGTTTGAGTCGCCCTTCTCGCGGGTGATCGGGGAGCTCCTGCCGTGGCTGAACATCATCAACAGCGATGGACCCCAGAATGTGCTCGACACCATTGCGGTTTCCGATGGCATGGCGGTGCTGTTTGCACTCGGCCTCTATGCGATGAACCGCAAGCATGGCGCGCCTTGGCTGGTGGCCTGCGGCTTCATGATGGTGCAGGCGGTTGCCATGTGGTTTGCGCCGTTCGTGCCGGCGCTAGGGTCGCTGTTCGCCGCCTATGCGCAAGTTCCGACCCGCCTCACGGCCTCGACCGACATTGCAGCCGGCGCGCTGACCGGCTGGCTGGGCTGGCGCGTCGGTGGGGGCACGCGGCGCGCTATGCCGGCCCGCGCCTGACGAACGGGAAGGTCTGCCGCTCGACGATCTCGCTCACCGCGCGGTGGGCTTCCTCGAACGCGGCATCTGTGTGCGGGCTGGCGGCGGCGTCGGCATTGGCGATGGCGGCCAGGCCAAAAGGTTGCCGGCCGATCACGCAGGGGCGCGTCGGGCTCTGGGCATAGACCCATTCCACCGGATCGGTGAGGCTGTTGTAGGTATAGCTGTAGCCGTGCGGCCAGCGGTTGACGGTGATGGCGGCGATGTCGCGGGCCGGATCGAAACCGCCGGGGCCGAGCAGCCGGGCCAGCTGCCGGCGGGTTTCGCGCTCAAAGGTTTCGAAGCTGGTGGCGAGCAGGCGGGCGCGGCCGATCTTGTGCTGGTCGCGGCGCGGCAGGCCGGGTTTGGCGGGGAATTGGGTGAGGTGCAGCGCCACCGGTTCATCGGGGCTTTGCGCGTGGGCCACGCCGCCCAGGCTAGCGGCTTCGGTGAGGGCCACCGTGTCGTGGAACATGGTCGGGCAGTAGAAACTGGAGACGCCCAGCTTGTGAAACGCCCGCCAGTTCCTGAGCACGACATTGGTGTAGACCAACGGCCCCTTGGTGCCATAACGCAGCGCCTCCTTCTGGACGGCGGGCAGTTCCGGCATGATGTGCGGGATCACCTCGTTCCAGCAGGCGAGGAGCACCGCCCTGCCCTTCACCGCTTGCAGCCGGCCATCCTTCATATAGCGCACGCTCGCACTGCTACTGGTGGCGGCATCGCCGTCGTGGGCGACATTGAGGACCAGGCTGGACAGGCGGATGCGCACCAGACCCGCCGGCACATCGAGCGCAGAATAATCGATGCGGGCGGTAGCCATCTCCTCCTGAGTGCGGGCGGGGGTGGCGCCCGGCACCAGCGAAGCCACCAGCAACCGGGCCAGCGTAGCATTGCCGTCGGGGAAGTGAATAGATTCGCGGCCCTCGCGCTGACGGCCATGATGCCCGCCGGGCAGATCGGCAAACAGGTCATCGGGTACCTCGCCCAGGCCGAGCCCGGAAAAACCGGGATAGTTCTGCACCCAACCAAACAACGCCGGCGTCGCATCGGCGCCAACGCAGAAGCTGGCGCGGCCCATCGCCATGAAGAACCACATGGCTTGCGGATCAAGGCCGATGGTCTTGGTGTAGTAATCGGCAAGTGAGGTACGGGCGAGGAACGCCTTCTTCGCCGTCACGTCCATGCCGGCAAGATAGTCGGGCTGTTCGGGTGCTAGCAGCCGCGCCATGTCGGCCCGGGCCTTGGCCGAAAGCGGCGTCTTGGCAAGGAGTTCCGCGCCAAAGCGCGGCCCACGCACGCCGCGCTGCGCCGGATCGGCCACCACCAGCTGGTCCTTGCCCCAACCTTCCTTGTCGAAGAAATAACCGCGCCGGAGACCCAGCCCGGCATAGAGCCGGCTGTTGTCCACATTGGCCTTCTTGTAGCGCGCCAGATCGATGCCGAGATCATCGAGGATAGCTTGTGCCCACTTGTTGTAGCGTTCGGGCGATTCGATGTTGAGCGTGCCGCCGTTGATGACAATCAGCTTGCCATCGACCTGGTATTCGTTGCGCTTGGCGTGGCCGCCGAAATCATCGTGATTGTCGAGGATCAGGATGCGCGCCCGTGGCCCGACTGCCTTGCGGTAGAAATGCGCGGCCGCAAGCCCGGAAAGGCCGCCGCCAACAATCACGAGGTCATAGGTCTCGCCCGTATCCTTCGCGTCGCTAGGCTTCATGCCGTCGCGCAAGGCGTGGGCCATTTCGAACGAGCCGGGGTGGCTGCCGCGCAGGCCAGTGCGCGATGGAGGATAGGATTCATCCTGCGGGATAAGGCCGGCGGGTGCGCCAATCGCCGGTGTGCCGCTCCACAATGCCCCAATCGTCACCCCCACGCCGTTCACGAAATCACGGCGGCTGATGCGGGTGTTCATGCCCAGCGTATCGTCGTCCAGCATCGCCCTGCCCCTGTCTGCCCCACCTTACTTGCGCTGCACCCACTTCAGATCATATTCGGTGATCCAGGTGGTACCGCCATCCTCGGTGCCTACCGACAATTCGCGGATGGTGCCGTCAGGATTGGCAAACAGCGTCCAGTGCCGCAGCCGCACCTTGCCGTTGGGCATAGGCCGTTCGGTGACATAGCGCATCTGGCCGGGCTTGATCAGGCTACCGCGGAAACTGGTGGTGCCCCCGGTATCGGTCGCCCAATAATAGCCCCAGTTCTTCAGCAGCGGCGAATAGTTGAACAGGCCAACGCCGTTGCCGCCGCGGGACGGATCAAGCACTGTCCAGCGCTCCTCAATCACGCAATCATTGAGAATTAGCGTCATCGTCACTTCGGCCGTTTTCTTGTCGCCGTTGAAAACGTCCCAATGGCCGACGGTGAAATCCTGGCTGCGAAACAGGCTGTCGGCCCGGCAGGTTTCCGTGGGTTTGGGCGGTGGCGCCTGGCCGGCGGCCGGTGCGGCCAACATGGTGGCGATCAACAAGATCATCAGGCGCATCAGCCCCTCCTTGCACTGCAATGGCGGGATGCTAGCCTGTGTCCACGCCGTTGTCTCGCGCGCAAGCGGACGGCATATTGGGGGGAAGCCAGATGATGGGCGACTGGTCTGATCGGGCGCTAGGCATGAACCGGCAGATCGCGCGGCGGGATTTCATCAGTGGGGTGGCGGTTGGTATTGCGGCCTCGGGGCTGCCGTTGCCCGCGCTGGCCGCCGAGGCGCCGACGACCGACTATCCCCCGCTGAAGAACGGCCTGCGCGGCCAATATCCCGGCAGCTTCGAGACTGCCCACATGGCGCGGGATGGCAACTTCGACGGGCCGATGGCGGCCGATGAAAGCGGTGAACATTATGATCTGGTTATCGTAGGCGGCGGCATCTCCGGCCTGTCTGCGGCATTCTTCTACCGGCAGGCACTGGGCGACGACCGCCGCATCCTCATACTCGACAATCATGATGATTTCGGCGGACACGCGAAACGCAATGAGTTCCGCCACAACGGCCGCACCATCCTCGCCTACGGCGGCACGATGAGCATTGAATCGCCCTTCCCCTATAGCTTCACGTCGAAAAAGCTGCTGGCCGATCTGGGTGTCGATCTGGCCAGCTATGAACGGTTCGAGACCAAGGCGTATGCCGGGCTGGGCAACGCCACCTTCTTCGACCGACAGCATTTCCTGGCCGACAAGCTGGTGACCGGCACCGGCAAGAAGCCGTGGGCGCAGCTCTTTGCCGAAGCGCCCTTGTCGCCAGCCGTGCGCGCAGATCTGACGCGTCTTCACACCGAGGTGAAGGATTATTTGCCCGGCCTGGATCCGGGGGCGAAGGCCGCCGCGCTCAAGGTCATGAGCTACCAGGATTTCCTGCTGAAACACGCCGGCATGCTGCCGGACAGCCTCCCCTTCTTCACCGGCCAGGGCTATCGCAACAACAAGCGGGTGGACACGCTGCCGGCGTGGGAAGCCGCCTTGAGCAAACGTGCGCCGGGCTTTGCCGGCATGGAGCTGCCCGGCCAGATTCAGGCTGAAGCCCAACATTTTCACTGGCCCGATGGCAATGCGTCCGTCGCCCGACTGCTGGTGTCGTCGCTGGTGCCGGGCGTGTTTCCGGGCAAGCTCGATCAGGAAAGCGTTGTGCTGGCGTCGGCCAATTATGCCGCGCTCGACAATCCGAAGAACCCTGTGCAGATCCGCCTCAACGCCATGGTGATCCGCGCCGAACATCTGGGGCCTGTGACGCGCAGCACTCAAATGGCGGCGCGCGTCGTCTATGTGAAGGACGGGAGGCGTGTCGCAGTTACGACGGCTAACGTGATCCTCGCCTGCTTCAACAACGTCATTCCCTTCATTGTGCCCAGCCTGCCGCAAGCGCAGAAGGCGGCGCTGCTCTATCCGTCGAAGGTGCCGATGCAGTATACCAACGTGCTGCTGCGCGACTGGCGGGCTTGGGCAAAGCTAGGCATCAAGGGCATCCACGCGCCCAACGGCTATCACACTACGACCGCGCTCGATGAGCCGATGGCGATAGGCGGCTATCGCACGGCGCAGACGCCAGACGAACCGGTGGTTCTGCACATGGTGCGCAATCCCAATAGCCCCGGCCTGCCCCGCAAGGAGCAGAACCGCATCGGCCGCGCCGAAATGTTAGCCACGGACTATGCCACCATCGAACGCGAGATCCGCAGCCAGCTGCAGCGCATGCTCGGCGGCGCAGGTTTCGAGGCGGCACGCGACATTGCCGGCATCACCGTCAACCGCTGGCCGCATGGGTACAGCTATACCTATGACACGCTGGGCGATCCCGACGTGCCGGATGAACAGCGCCCGCACATCCTGGGGCGGCAGAGCTTTGGCCGCATGGCGATTGCCAATGCCGATGCGTCGGCCTCGGCCTTCACCAACACGGCCATCGATATGGGCGAACGCGCCGTGCAGGAGTGCCTGATCAGCCGCGGGCTGATCTGATCACAGCCAGAAGCGCACGCCTGTCCGGATTGACCAGCCTCCCGGGTTCTCGCCTGCAGCCCGCGCAAGGCGGCTGGACTCCCCCAGTCGCCGTTCGAACATCAGAGCGACATAAGGCGCAACGCGGCGGGTGATCTCGTAGCGGGTGAGGACCCCGGCCTCGATGATGGCCGGACCGGGTGCGATGAG
>CALRNJ020000015.1:0-29016 GCA_943369475.1 Sphingomonas paucimobilis
CCCCGCAAATCCGTCGCGCTGTAATCCGACCGAACCCCAATCGCCGTCGCCATCGCAAGCCCTCCTCAAGCCCACAATGTCGAATCATAATTTCACGAGTTTGGGAATCCCCAGCGAGAGTCAGGTTCAACGCGCGTTGGTATAAGGCCCGGCGAAGACCCCCGCGCCGGCCGCTGGCGCCATTGGGACAAGACCGAATGCGGGATTCACAATCAGCCGGTGTTCTGATCGGCGGGACGGCCTGAGCACGTTGCCCGGCAGGTAACGAAAAAGGGCGGCCCGTGGGGCCGCCTTTGTTCGTTCCATCGGCGTCCGTTCCGATGGCGCTGCTCGTCAGAGTTTGGCGCGGATGCCGAGGAAGTAGAAGCGGCCCATGCCGGACACCGGATAAGCCGACGACGAGATATAAGGCTCGGCGTTGGTGAGGTTGTTGATGCCGCCATAGACACTGAAGCGGTCGCCGATCACGTCCACGTTGAAGCTGAGATTGTGGATCCAGTAATCGGGTGCGAAGCCGGCCGGGCCGAATTCGGTGTCAATACGCTCGATCTGGACGGCAGCAGCGGCCGCTGTCGACTGCACATATTGCACGTTATAGCCCAAGGTGAAGGCACCGCGGTTATAGGTGACCGAACCAACGCCGGACCACTCCGGCACCGACAGTTCGCGCAGCGCCGGGTTGACCAGGTTCGGATCCTGCGGATCGAAGAAGCGGTTCACCTTTTCGGTCCAGTTGCCGTTCACGCCTAAGGTGATGTTGTTCTTGTCCCACAGGGTGAAGCGGTAGTTGACCGAGAAATCGACGCCCGCCGTTTCGATGCGGCCGAAGTTCAGCTGCGACTGGTTCAGCGTGCGGAAGCCGAACAGATTGGGCTGGGTGGCCGAGGAGGCACCCGGCGTGGTCGGCCCGATACGTTCGAACAGGTTGCAGAACTGGTTCGGGAAGGTCGAGTTGTCGTAGCAGGTGTTGACGATGTCCTGCGCGGTCACGGTCGCGATCGCGTTGGAGATCTTGATCGAATAATAATCTGCCGACAGCGTCAGGCCCGGTACGAAGCGGGGCTGGATCACGGTGCCGACCGACCAGGTGGCGGCCCTTTCCTGGGTCAGATTGGGGTTGCCGCCGATGGTGCCGGTGAAACGACCGGTGAGCGGATCATTATAGCCGGCCAGGAAGGCGGCCGGATTGGCGATGCCCAGTGCGGTCGCTGCAGCAAGGCAGTTGGCGCGGCGGTTGGCCGTGGCGGTCTGGTTGATCAGGTCGCACGGATCGGCCGGACGGAAGGTGGCACCCTGCGCCGGATCGAACAGCTCGGTGATGTTCGGGGCGCGGATGGCGCGGGCATAGGTGCCGCGGAAGCGGACATCCGGAATCGGCGCCCAGGTGCCGGTGACGTTCCAGGTGAAGGCGCCGCCGATGGTCGAGTAATCGGCATAGCGGCCGGCTGCACCCAAGGTCAGTTCGTGGAAGAACGGCATATCCTTCAGGATCGGCACCTTCACTTCGCCGAACACTTCCACCACGTCGAACCGGCCACCGGCATTGCGGGTGCGGTTGGACGGATCGAAGATCAGCTGCTGGTTGTCGGACACGTCACCGATGAACTGGCCCACCAGATTGGCCGGACCGGTCTGCGGGATGATGCCCAGTTCCAGATTGCTGAACTTGGAGCTGGACTTTTCTTCGCGATATTCGGCGCCGGCCGAGAACTGGATGGCGCCGCCTGGCAGGGTGAGGAAGCCACCGGTATCGCCGGTGAATAGCGCGGTGACCACCGTCTGTTCAAGACGGAAGCGATCGGTGGTGGGCGTAGTGATCCAGTTCACCGCCGCCTGGCTGATCGAATTGGCGCCGCCCATGATGTTGGCGGGCACGCAGGTGCCATCGCCGGGGCGGAAAGTGAAGAAGCCCGGCGCGATGAACGGGAAGGTTTCTGAACCCGGGTGCGGGGTGGCATCGCCGGTGTTGACGCGGCAAACCGGCTGACCGTTGGGGCCGCGCACCACGTCGATGGCGGCGAACAGACGGTCGTACTGAACCGAATTGGCCTGCGTCACCGAGTTGTCGGTGCGGCCATAGTTGGCCACGATCTCATAGCTGAGGTGCGGGGAGAGTTCGCCGCGCAGGCCTGCCACCAGGCGATAGGTCTCGCGGCGGGCGTTCTGCTGATTGTCGCCCAGATCGGTGAAGTCGCGGCTGACGCGCAGGCCGCCGGCATCATCCGATTCCGCCTGCAGGGCGGCCGGGGTGAAAGGGTTTTCCGGGAAGATCAGCAGCGTATCATAGAAGGTGTTGTAGGGGTTGCGGCTGATCGCCGTGTTGCGGGTATATTTCGCATCGATCCACACTTCGGCAGCCGACGAGAATTCATAACGCGCCCGCAGAGAGGCATAGACGCGCTGCGATTCGGGCAGCAGCGACGCGCCGTTCACGCGCTCGGGGGCGCCATCGCCGCCAAACTGGTTCTGGCTGGTGGAAATTACGCCGTCCTGGAAGACGCGCACGCCATTGCCAGCGGTGGAGACATAGCAGCCGCCGCCGCCAAAGCCGGTCCAGCCAACAAAGCTTTCATTGCAATCCTGAACGCCGTTGTTGTTGAGATCGGTGGTGAAGCGGCCAAAGTCGCCACGGAAGATGAGGCCGGAATTCGACGAGATGCCGAAGGCTGGCTGACGGCCGATGACGAACAGCGGCGCATTGGCAGAGCGGTCGATCAGCGCCTGTTCGGCGGCCGACGGCGTGCGGCCGGGGAACAGCGTCGCAAACTGCGCTGCCGTCGGGATCGCCGGGCCAAAGCTGATGCGGCTGCTGCGCGGACCGGGGCCACCAACGCGATAATAGTTGGCGAAGTTCGGCATGGTGGCCGCATTGATGTCGCCCTGCTGGAAGCGACGGAACGGGTTGCTGTAGGTGGTGCTGTTGTTGCCACGGCCGTTGTCGGCAGTGATCGGGCGATCGCCCTGCAGCACTTCGCTATCCTTGGTGTAGCCGGCGGCGAAGGTGATGTTGCCGCGGCCATCAGCGAAATTCCGCCCCCAGGCGCCTTCGATGCGATAGGTCTGGCCATCGCCGAAATCGGAAATGCCGAACTGGGCGTCGAGATTGAGGCCTTCGAAATTCTTCTTCAGCACATAGTTGACGACACCGGTGACGGCGTCTGCACCATAGACGGCCGAAGCGCCGCCGGTGAGCACATCGACACGCTCGATCAGGGCGTTGGGGATGGTGGACACGTCAACCGTCTGGCTGCCGGCCACACCCGAAACGTGCCGCCAGCCATCAACCAGCACCAGCGTGCGGTTGGCGCCCAACTGGCGCAGGCTCAGCGTGGCCTGGCCAACGCCGCCAGCGCCGCGCTCCAGCGAGTCAGCTACCGTGCCCGATGCCAGCAGGGCCGGGATCTGGCGCAGGGTGGCGGTGGGATCGTTGTTGCCCAGCGCGCGAAGCGCGGCCGAATCAACTGAGGTGATAGGCAGCGGCGCGGTTTCGTTCGGATTGCTGCGCAAGCGCGAACCGGTGACGACCAGTTCCTCGGCGGCGGCTTCGGCCGCGGCGGCCTTTTCCTGCGCCAGCGCGGCGTTGGCGAACGAGGCGGCCAGCACGGAGCCGGCGAGCAGCAGCATTTGCTTGTAAAGCACGGTCATTGCCCTTGTTTGATCAATCGACGGCGCACGTTTTCCCCCGGGTTATTGTCAGTACAACAGGGAAATGGTCGCACAGCGTGATAGCAATCACATTACGCGGCCGCTGTTGCGTTACGGCAACATGACGTCGGCGTTATGACTTCATGACGGCGACCAGACCCTCCGATCGGGTGCCGGCCTGATCGCAGGCGGCGATCCGTCGGTTCACGCCGCCTTTGGGGCCGCCTCGCGCACGCCGGCATCCACATGGGCTTCGAACTGGGCGAAGTTGGCGATGAACATGCCAACCAGCGCCTTGGCTTTGGCGTCATAGGCGGCCTTGTCGGCCCAGGTTTCGCGCGGGTTGAGGATTGTTGCTTCGACGCCGGGGACCGAGACGGGGACGGCGAAGCCGAAATTGTCGTCGGTACGAAACTCGGCGTTCTTCAGGCTGCCGTCGAGCGCGGCGTTGAGCAGGGCGCGGGTCACCTTGATCGGCATACGGGTGCCCGTACCGCCGGTGCCGGCGCCGCCGCCAGTCCAGCCGGTGTTGACCAGCCACACGTCCACACCGCCCTTGGCGATACGTTCCTTCAGCAGATTGCCATAGACCGAGGGATGGCGCGGCATGAACGGGGCGCCGAAGCAGGTGGAGAAGGTGGCATCCGGCTCGGTCACGCCGATTTCGGTGCCGGCCACGCGCGCGGTATAGCCGGACAGGAAGTGATACATGGCCTGATCCGGGGTCAGTTTGGCGATCGGCGGCAGGATGCCGAACGCATCGGCCGTCAGCATGATGATGTTGCGCGGCACCGGGCCCATGTTGTCGGCGCTGGCGTTCGGGATGAAATCGATTGGATAGGAACCGCGGCTGTTTTCGGCCAGGCTGTTGTCATCCAGATCGATCACCCGCGTATCGGGATCCATCACCACATTTTCCAGCACCGTGCCGAAACGGCGGGTGGTGGCGTAAATCTCGGGCTCGGCTTCAGCCGAAAGCCGGATCATCTTGGCATAGCAGCCGCCTTCGAAGTTGAAGACGGCGGTATCGGACCAACCATGTTCATCATCGCCGATCAGCGTGCGGCTGGCGTCGGCGGAAAGCGTGGTCTTGCCGGTGCCGGACAGGCCGAAGAAGATGGCGGTGTCGCCGGCGGCGCCGATGTTGGCCGAGCAGTGCATCGGCATCACACCCTTCAGCGGCAGCAGATAGTTGAGGATCGAGAAGACTGACTTCTTCATCTCGCCGGCATAGGCGGTGCCGCCGATCAGGATGGTCTTGCCTTCGAAATCAACCGCCACGACGGTTTCGCTGCGGCAGCCGTGGCGGGCCGGATCGGCCTTGAAGCTCGGCAGATCGATGATGGTGTATTCGGGCACGAACGCCGCCAGATCGGCCAGCTCCGGGCGCACCAGCAGGGTGCGGATGAACAGGCTGTGCCAGGCATATTCGGTGATCACGCGCACCTTCACCCGGTGTTCGGGCTGGCTGCCGCCAAAGAGATCCTGCACGAACAGATCGGCCTTGCCCTTCAGCGCGGTTTCGAAATCGGCCTTGATGGCAGCGAATTGCTCGGGCGTGATGCTCTTGTTCTTGTCCCACCAGATGGTGCCGTCGGTGGCGGCGTCGCGCACGATGAACTTGTCGTTGGCGCTGCGACCGGTGTGCTTGCCGGTTTTCACCACCAGCGCTCCATGTTCGGAAAGCAGGCCTTCGCCGCGCTGCACCGCCAGTTCCACCAGCGGGCCGGTGAGCAGATTCCAGTGCAGGGCGGCCGGGGTGGTGAGGCCCTGTTGAACAAGGCCGTGGGCGGGCACAACGGTGGACGGCACGGTGATACTCCCTTGTCGCTGGGTCAGCCTTGCTGCCCGATTTTGCATGATCGCATAACTCACGTATACGTATTCGTCAAAGAAGCGGGGCCCGTTGCGGGCGCATGCCAGCCATGTCCTGTCGCAACCGTGAGCCGGGGCGAGAGGGCCATCGGCAGCGCGCTCTTGCCACCGGCCGGCCAAGGTTCCAAAAGGCCAGTTGATGGATATCGAAAACCCGCCATCCCCCACCATCGCCTTGGTTGATGATGATCGCAACATCCTCACCTCGGTGTCGATTGCGCTTCAGGCCGAAGGCTTTGCGGTACGGCTCTATTCCGATGGCGACAGCGCGTTGAAGGCGCTGCTGGAAAACCAGCCCGATCTGGTGGTGCTGGATATCAAGATGCCGCGCATGGACGGGATGGAAGTGCTACGCCGCCTGCGCGAAAAAGTGCAGGTGCCGGTGATCTTCCTCACCAGCAAGGACACCGAGATCGATGAGGCGCTGGGCCTGGCCATGGGTGCCGATGATTATATCGGCAAGCCGTTCAGCCAGCGCCTGCTGATCGAACGGATCCGCGCCGTGCTGCGTCGCACCGCCAACCGCCGCGCGCCGCCCGATGCGGAAAGCGAAGCGCCGGCCGTCGATCCGATCGTTCGCGGCCGGTTGACCATGGATCCGGCCCGTCACCGCGTGTTCTGGGATGCCGGCGAAGGCCGTCGCGGCGATGTGGCGCTAACGGTGACTGAATTCATGATCCTCGAAACATTGGCGGCCCGCCCCGGTTTCGTGAAGTCGCGCGATCAGCTGATGGACGCGGCCTATTCTCACGATGTCTATGTGGATGATCGCACCATCGACAGCCATATCAAACGCCTGCGCAAGAAGTTCCGCGCGGTTGATCATCAGTTCAAGGCGATTGAGACGCTGTACGGCGTCGGCTACCGCTTCAACGAGGAGTAGGCCCGCGTGAAGGCCGAAGAGGCCGTGCAGGAGTGGCGCCGCGGCCTTGGTTTTGGCTCGCTGCGCACCCGCATCTTTGCCGTGAATCTGCTCGCCGTGATCGTGTTGGCGATCATGCTGCTCTATCTTGATACGGTGCGATCGCGCCTGCTCGATGAACGCACCGCCAGCTTGGCCAATGAAGCCATCACCGTCTCGCGACTGGTGGCCGATCTGCCGCCAACGTCACGGGCGGGCAGCATCTTGCGGCTTGGCATGGAACGCGGCACCCGCGTGCG
Organism: Sphingomonas paucimobilis; assembly: GCA_943369475.1. Classification (GTDB taxonomy): domain Bacteria; phylum Pseudomonadota; class Alphaproteobacteria; order Sphingomonadales; family Sphingomonadaceae; genus Sandarakinorhabdus; species Sandarakinorhabdus paucimobilis_A. The sequence continues at coordinate 6,682 of CALRNJ020000015.1, forward strand.
GCTGTATGCGGGTAGCGGCGAGCGGCTTGCCGACAATTGGCTGAATCCGAAGACACCGCGTTTCGTGATCGAAGACCCGGCAGCCTATGGCTGGCGCCGGTCCTCGGCCAAGGCCATTGATCGGGCGCTGGATGCGGTGCTGGGGTTTCGTACCCTCGCAGCCTATTTGGAACCGGCGGTGGACATGGCCAGCGTGTGGCCGGAACTGGCGCGCAGCAGCAGCGCCGCCCAACCGGTCACTGATCTACGCCGCGCCAACGATGGCAGCCTGATTGTCACTGCTGCCGCGCCGGTGCCAGGGGTGGGCCATGTGCTGCTCACCGATTCGGCAGACGATCTGGCCAGTATCCTGCGCCGCGAACGCCTCACCTCGGCGTGGCTGTTGCTCAGCGTCATGGCGCTCACCCTGGGCCTGTCGCTCTATCTGGCGCGCACCATCGTGCGGCCCTTGCGGATGCTGGCGATTGCCGCGCACCGGGTGCGGCTGGGGCGCAGCCGCGAAGTGGTGGTGCCGCGCCTGCCCGACCGCAGCGACGAGATCGGCGCCCTGGCCCGCGCCATTTCCGATATGTCCACCGCATTGCGGCGCCAGATCGACGCGACCGAGGCCTTTGCCGCCGATGTGGCGCACGAACTCAAGAACCCGCTGGCCTCCCTGCGTTCCGCCGTGGAAGTGCTGGACCGCGTGGAGAAGCCCGAACTGCGCGCCCAGTTGCTGGCGGTGATCCGCGACGATGTTGGCCGCATCGATCGGCTGATCACCGATATCGCCGATGCCAGCCGGCTGGATGCCGAACTGTCGCGCACCGGCTTTCAGCCCATCGATGTCGCTGCGCTCGCCGATGGCCTGGTGGCGGCTTATGCCATTGCCAGCAGCGCGGCCAATCGGCCGCGCACGGTCAGTGTCGAGCGCGCTGGCCTGACTGGTGCGGTGCTGATCGAAGGGGACGCCAACCGCTTGGCGCAGGTGCTGCGCAACTTGATCGACAACGCCATCAGCTTCTCTCCCGATGGCGGCCGGGTGACGCTGGCGCTGGCCAGCCGCGGTGATCAGGTAGAACTGGCGGTGAGCGATCAGGGCCCCGGCGTCCCACCCGCCAACCGCCGCGACATTTTCCGTCGTTTCTATTCCGAACGGCCGGAAGGCGAGGATTTTGGCCGGCATTCCGGGCTGGGTCTGTCCATTGCCGGCGCCATTGTGGTGGCGCACGGCGGCCAGATCATCGTGGAGGATGCGCCCGGCGGCGGGGCCATGTTCCGCGTGTTGTTGCCGGCGGCCTGACGATGGAAACGATCCACGCCACCGCCGTTGCCCTCGATGGCCGCGCGGTGCTGCTGTTGGGGCCATCGGGCGCGGGCAAATCCGATCTGGCGTTGCGGCTGGTGGCGGCCGGCTGGCGGCTGGTGGCGGATGACCGGGTGGTGGTGACGGCCGAGGGCAGCCGCGTCATCGCCACCGCGCCACCGCGCCTTGCCGGCCTGCTGGAAGTGCGCGGGGTCGGCATCGTGCCGGAACCTACCGCGCCGGCGCCCATCGCCCTGGCGCTCGACCTGTCACGTCCGGCGGAGCGCCTGCCCGAAATCGACCCTCTGCCGCTGGCTGGCGAGACGGTGCCGTTGTTGCCGTTTGATCCCTTCGGCGAGTCCGCCCCGGCCCGGGCCGCCAGGGCCCTGAGTCTCCATGGCTTGGCAATGCATGGGCTTCCCGGCAGTAAAGACGCGATGAACCCGTCGATCCTGATCATTTCCGGCCTGTCCGGCGCCGGCAAATCGACCGTGCTGCGCGCATTGGAAGATGCCGGTCATGAAGTGGTGGACAATCTGCCGCTGTCGTTGTTCGACGCGCTGATTGCTGGCGCCACCAGCCGCCCGCTGGCGCTCGGCATCGACAGCCGCACTCGCGCCTTTGATGCCGCCGCCCTGGGCCAGCGCGTCGCCGCGCTGCGTGATTCGGGACGCGATGCCCGATTGATCCTGCTGGAATGCGGCGATGATGTGCTGATCCGGCGCTTTTCGGAAACCCGCCGGCGCCATCCGCTGGCGCTGGACCGTCCCGCCATTGATGGCATCCGCGCTGAACGCGAGCTGCTCAGCCCCCTGCAACGCTGGGCTGATCTGGTCATCGACACCACCGATCTGTCGGTCACCGATCTGCGGATGCGCATCGCCGAACGGTTTGGCGGTGGCTTCTCGCCTGGCCTCACCGTCACAGTGCTCAGCTTCGGCTTTTCCGCCGGCCTGCCGCGCGATGCCGATCTGGTGTTCGATATGCGGTTCCTGTCCAATCCACATTGGAACATCACGCTGCGCCCGCTCACCGGTGAGGATGAGCGCGTGGCGGCACACGTTGCGGCCGATCCGCTTTATGCCCCCACGCTCGACAAGATCGACGATCTGGTGACCAGCCTGCTCCCCGGCTATGCGCGCGAGGGCAAGGCCTATCTCACCATCGCCATCGGCTGCACCGGCGGCCGCCATCGCAGTGTGGCCGTGGCCCGCGCACTGGCAGCGCGGCTGAAATCCGCCGGGCAAAATGTGGCGCTGGTGCATCGCGATGTCGCTAAACAGGCAGGCGATGCGGCCGTGGTGGCAGGCGACCCATTGACAGAATCGGCAAAAAGGCGTGACGGCGGCGGGCAATGATTGGACTGGTGTTGGTAACGCATGGGCGTCTCGCGGCCGAGTTTGTCGCGGCGATGGAGCATGTCGTCGGCGCACAGGATCGCGTCGAACCGATCTGCATTGCCGCCGATGACGACATGGAGCTGCGCCGTGCCGATATCGCCGCTGCCGTTGCTCGTTGTAACGCCGGCCAGGGCGTCATCATTCTGACCGACATGTTTGGCGGTACGCCGTCCAACCTCGCCATCTCGCTGCTTGGGCCGCAGGTGGAGGTGATTGCCGGTGTGAACCTGCCGATGCTGATCAAGCTGGCCAGCGTGCGCAAGACCGCCACGGTGGAAGCCGCCGTGCAGGCCGCGCAGGATGCCGGGCGCAAATATATCGCGGTGGCCAGCCGCATGCTGGGCGAGGCCGCTTGAGCGAGACTACTGGCCCTGTCGAGGTCCCGATCACCAACCGGCGCGGGCTGCACGCACGCGCCAGTGCCAAATTCGTCACCGTGGCCTCCAGCTTCGATGCCGAAGTGACGGTTTCGCACGATGGCTCGTCCGTCACTGGCACGTCGATCATGGGCCTGATGATGCTGGCCGCCGCCATGGGCGACAGCATCACCATCAGCGCCACCGGCCCGGAAGCCGAAGCCGCCGTGTCCAAGTTGGCAGGCTTGGTGCTGGACAAGTTCGGCGAGGATTGACCGACTGCGCGTTCGGGTCTCTTCTGCCCCAATGCGCCATCTCCTCCTCGCTACCGCCCTTCTCGCCGCCCCGGCGTTCGCCAAGCCCGACGCTGATACCAAGGCTTGGCTGGCCCACACTGCCGAACTCAGCAGCGATGCGATGGAGGGCCGCGACGCCGGCAGCCCCGGCCACGCGCGCGCCATCACCCTGGTGGAACGCTGGTTCAAGGCGGCGAAATTGCAACCGGCGGGGGAGAGCGGCAGCTTCCGCCAGACCGTGCCGCTGCACGAAGTGGCGGTAACGGCGGCGGACATGCGCGTGGTGGCGCCCGATGGCAGCGCCGCGCCGCTGAAATTCCTGCACGATATCACGCCGCGCCCTGCTACCGATCTGCCGGTCACACTGTCGGGCGCGATGCGCTTCGCCGGTTACTGCAGCAAGGCGGAAGCCGGCCCCGAACTGAAGGGCAAGATCGCCGTGTGCTACGGCAGCCGCCGCGCTGGCCGCGCCCAGGGCGCCGAACGGCTGGCGGCGGTGACGGCGGCGGGCGCAGTGGCGCTGCTCACCATTGATGATGCCGGCTTCACCGTGGAGGCGCCACGCTGGCCCGACGCCTATTCCCGCGCAGTGGCGCATGAAGGTACGGCGCTACCCACTGGCCTGCCGCAATTCCGGCTGAACGGCGCGGCGCTGGAACGGTTGATGGCCGGCACCGGGCGACTGGCCGCCACCCTGCTGACCGAAGCGACCTATCACCGCGATCTGGAGGCCTTCGATCTTCCCGGTCGCTTCGAGGCAAAGCTGACCACGGTGCAGCGCCGCTTCAACAGCCAGCAGGTGCTCGGCCTGCTGGCGGGCACCGACAAGGCCAAGGCTGGCGAAATGCTGCTGCTCGGCGCCCATATCGATGGCTATGGCTTTGGCGAGCCGGTGAACGGCGACGCGCTCTACAACGGCACGCTTGATGATGCCGGCTATGTGGCGTTGCTGGCGCAGCTGGCGCAGCGGCGGCGCGGCAAGGGCTTTGCCCGCCCGGTGCTGTTTGCCGCGTGGACGGCGGAGGAAAAGGGCCTGCTCGGCGCGCGCTGGTGGCTGCAGCATCCGACGGTGCCCAAGGAGCAACTGGTGGGCGTGATCAATCTCGATCAACTGCGACCGCTGTTCCCGCTGAAGGCGCTCACTCTGCACGGGCTGGGCCAGAACACGCTGGCGGATACAGCGCTGGCGGTTGCGAAAGGGTTGAAGATCGAAATCCGCCCCGATCGCGAACCGGAACGCAACCTGATCGGCCGCGTTGATTCATGGCCGTTCATGCAAGCCGGCATCCCGGCAGTGAACTTCGTCTTCGCCTACAACCCGCGCAGCCCGGAAGAGGCGATCTACCGCGACTGGTACCAGCGCCGTTACCACCGCCCGCAGGATGATATCGCCACGCCGATGGACCTCGATGCAGCGCGGGATTTCAACCGGTTTTTCTATACGCTGGTGGAGACGGCAGCGAATGGGGCGGAGCGGCCGGCACTCAAACCGATCCCGGTGATTGTGCCGGTGTCGCGCCCGTGAGCGCTCATTTGCCGAACGTGTAGATTTCCAGTTCCGCGCCGTCGGCAAAGCCCATCGCCTTGTACACTGGCCGGCCGGCGGCAGTGGCGTGAAGCCAGATGCGGCGGTTGCCGGCCGCCGCCTGGGCTGCGGCGATGGCGCGGCGCATGGCGGCTTCTGCATAGCCGCGGCCATGCAGATCGGGCAGCGTTGCCACCATCGCGATGTAGATCATGTCGCCGGTCACAAAGCTCAAGGTGCTGGTAACGGCGGTGTCGCCATCATAGCCGACGATGCCATAGGCTTGCCCCGACCAGTCTGGAATCACGCCCGTCACGGCCATGGCTTCGGGCGGGATGCCGTAGGCAGCGGCGTTGATGATGCCGATATCGAGCGCTTCAGCCCGGTTGGCCGCGACGCGGAAATCCAGCGGCGGCGCCGGGCGGCGCGGCGGCAGCACGCTGTCGGCACACATGCCCCACATCTTCATGTAGAAAACCATCTTGTGCTCGGCCAGCACATGGTCGGCCCCGGTGGGCAGCCATTCCGTGCAGACGGAGAGCATGGCGTCGTGCAGACACCGGGCTTCAAACTGGCGGGCTTCGCGAAGCTTCTCGTCCAGGGCCGCCAGGCTGCCGACTGGGCGATCGACGGTCACCATGTTGAAGAAGGCGCAATCTGTTTGCGACAGCGACACGGCGAGCGACGGCGTGCGGGTGTGGAGATGGCCGGGATACTGGCCCGTCATATAGTCCCAGGCGTCAACAAGGCTGCTGACGACCTCGGTGGTCGCTGGTGTCATGGCCTTCCCCCCAACTTGGCTTCCGGTTACTCCCCCGGCCGGTACGTCTTCTCCACATGGCCCTGCAACTGCGCGTCGGTGAAGTACACCGGGCGGAAATCATGCGTGCGATAGCGCTCCGCCTGGTCGCGGAAGTGGGGGCTGGCGGGGTTGCTGTTCAGGCCACCGGCGTGGACGGCGCGGGCTTCGGGCCCGTCCTTGCCGAAGCGGACGACGGCGACGAAGCTATTGCCGTAGCTGCCGTACCAGCGTTTGGTGCCGGCTTCAGGCTTGGCGCCGAAGCTGGCGAGGCTGCCCCAGTTGCCGCTGGCAAAGCCGATCGGGGTGGAGGGCAGCTTGTCGTCATAGGACTGGTTGATGTTGGCGGTCAGGCGCTGGAAGCGGTTGATGTGGCCCCAAGGTACGTCCCAGCCGCCGAAATCGCCGGCGAGGCGGCCGACAGCGGCATCGAGCGCGGCGAGGCGATCGGCATCGGGCACTTTGGCGCTGGCGAGATAGGGCACGATGGCTTCTTCATCCAGCTTGGCGACTGCGCCAAAGCGTTTGATCAATTCATCGCCCCAGAAGATCGCGAGGCTGGCGGCGGTCGAGCCTTCACTGCTGCGATAATCCCAGGCACGGAGCGTGGCGATCGGACCGGCCAACCGGACCTTTTGCGCATCGCTGGCAGCGAGCTCGTCCCACGCCTTCACCAGCGGCGGGATGGTATCGGCGAAGCCTTGCAGGAAGGGATCATAGGCAACCGTCAGCAGGCCGGAGAGATCGAACTTCCGGTCGCCGCTCAGCAGCCGCAGCGCGTTGGGACCGCGCGGGTTCTCGCCGGCGGAGTCCATGTAGCGCGCAAACGCCGCCTGTTTCGGGCTGTCCGGGCCAGCAGCTGTCCACGGCCAGTTGTTGACGTTGAAGGCAAAACCGCTGCCAGGGTTCATCACGCTGGGCAGTTGATCAAGGCTGTGTTCGCCCTGCCAATCGGTGGCGGGGTCGCTGCCGTCGACGGGCTTTTTCCAGTCAAACTTCGTGTCGCGGATCGGCACGAATTGCGGGTGGAGATAGGCGATCTCGCCCTTGGAACTGGCGAACAGCGTCGCGTTGGACGAGTTGGCGTGGCGTTTGGCGACCTTCAGATAGGAAGCCAGATCGGTGGTCTTGGTGCGCAGGAAGCTCTGTTCCAGCGCGGCAACCGGCCGATGCATTAGGGCAACCGCGATCCACTTCCCGTCCTCGGCCCTGATCACCGGGCCGTGGTGGGAACGCCAGGTGGTGAATGTCCGCCGCGCCATGCTGCCATCAGCGGCCTTGTAGGGGACGGTGATGCTCTTCTCGGCCAGCGGCTTCCACGTCGAGCCGTGCAGATAATGATATCTGCCGCCCTTCCTCTCCACGGTCAGCGCGAACTCGTCGATATTGTCGACGCCCGACGAGGTGTGCATCCAGCCGGTGTGCCGGTTGAAGCCTTGATAGACGAAGAACTGCCCCCAGGTGCTGGCGCCATAGGCATCAAGGCCCTCGTCGCTTTCGACCTTGGCTTCGCTGCGGAAATAGAAACTTGTGTGCGGGTTGATCAGCAGCAGCGCATCGCCGCTGGTGGTGCGGCTGGGTGCCAGCGCCATGCCGTTGGAGCCGGCGGGTTCGAGCAGTTCGCTGCCCAGTTCGACCGCCGAGAGTTTCACGGCCTCGCCGGTGTAGAAGCTTTCCAGCTTGCCGAGGTTGATGCTCTCGATGTCACCGCCGATGCTCCCTTCGGAGAAGCTGAGCGCCATCCACGGTTCGAAGCGAGTGATGACGCGTGGGCGAACGGCGGGGTGGGTGGCGAGATACGCGTTCAGCGCATCGGCCCAGGCCTGGCACAGCGACTTCAGCCACCCGGGGGAGGCGGCATATTGCGCCTTCAGCTCGGCCGGATCGATGAACAGCTTCATGCGCAGGTCGCGCCAGATGGCGGTTTCGCCTTCGGTTTCGGCGAGGCGACCTTGCGCGTTGATGAAGTTGGTTTCCACCCGGTTGAAATCGTCTTCGGCCTGGGCGTAGATCATGCCGAACACGGCGTCCGCGTCGGTCTTGCCCTTGATATGCGGGATGCCGAAATCATCGCGGGTGATGGTGACGGCGGCCCTGTGCTTGTCCCATCGGTTGGTCTCGGCGGAGGCTAGGGCTGAGGTGGCGAGGAGAAGGGCGAGAGCGAGGCTGCGTGCGATCATCCGGCAACGCTAGGGCCGGATTCCCCCTTCGGCAAGAGCGCCAAGCCTATCACAGAGACCAGCGCCGCGCCGGCCAGATACCAGCCGACCGCGCCAATGCCATAACGAGCGGATAGGGCCGCACCGATGACCGGCGTGAGCCCGCCGCCGATGATGCCGCCCAGGTTGAAGGCCACCGATGCCCCGGTGTAGCGCACGCGTGCCGGGAACAGGCCGGGCAGGAAGGCGCCCAATGGGCCGTAGACGAAACCCATGACAAACAGGCCCAAAGACAGGAAGGCGAACACGCCGCCGGTGCCGGCCTGCATGAGCGGGCCCATGCTGGCGCCGAGCGCGATACTGGCGACGCTGCCGATCATCAGCACGCGTTGGGGGCTGGTGCGGTCGCTGAGCCAGCCGGCGATCAGGATGCCGGCTGCAAGGAACAATATGGCGCCCAGTTGCAGTTGCAGGAAGGCCTCGCGGCTGTAGCCCAACTGTGTGGTGCCGTAGCCCAACGCGAAGGCGGTCGCGATGTAGAAGATGGCAAAGCAGGTGACGGCCGTCGCGATGCCGCAAATGGTGGCGCGGCCATGATCGCGCACCAGTTCGGCCAGCGGCACGGCCGGCGGCTTTTCGTGCGCCAGCATGGCGGCGAAGGCTGGGGTTTCGAGGATGGTCAGCCGCACCCACAGCCCGATGCCGACCAGCAGGATCGAGCCGGCGAACGGCAGCCGCCAGCCCCATTCGAGGAACTCACCATCGTCCAGCCACAGGCCGAGCGCGAGGAACAGGCCATTGGCCGCGATGAAGCCCACTGGCGCGCCGAGTTGCGGGAACATGCCATAGCGCCCGCGCCAGCCGTGCGGGGCATTTTCCACCGCCAGCAGCGCCGCACCGCCCCATTCGCCGCCCAGGCCAAAGCCTTGGCCGAAGCGCAGCAGGCATAGGATGGCCGGCGCGGCGACACCGATGGCGGCATAGGTGGGCAGGAAAGTGATGGCAAAGGTGGAGCCGCCCATCAGCAGCAGCGAGGCCACCAATGTGGATTTGCGGCCCAGCCGGTCGCCATAATGGCCGAACACCAGCGCCCCGATCGGCCGGGCGACGAAGGCGACGGCAAAGCTGGCGAAGCTCAAGAGCAATTGCAGGTCTGCATTGTCGGAAGGGAAAAACAGCGGCCCGAACACCAGCGCGGCGGCGGTTGCATAGATGTAGAAATCATAGAATTCCACCGCCGTGCCGACCAGGCTGGCGGTGAGGATGCGGCTGGCGGAGGCCTGTTTCAGAGCCACGGTGCTTTCGCATCCAGCGCCAGCATCGCGGCGGGCTGGTTGCGCTGGGACACGATGGCCCATTCATCGCCCTTCACCATCACTTCGGGCACCAGCGGCCGCGAATTGTAGGTGCTGGCCATGGTCGCACCATAGGCACCGGCGGTCATGAAGGCGACGAGATCGCCAGATTGCACATCCTCGATCTCGCGGTCCTCGGCGAAGGTATCGCCGGTCTCGCAGATTGGGCCGACAACCGTGCCGACGGTGCGCTTGTCCTTTGGGCGGACGGCCAATATGTCGTGCCAGGCGCCATAAAGAGACGGGCGCAGCAGGTCGTTCATCGCGGCATCAACCACGACGAAATGCTTCGATGCGCCGTCCTTGGTGAGGATCACCTCGCTCACCAGCACGCCGGCATTGCCGACGATCATGCGGCCGGGTTCGAACATCAGCCGCCACGGCCAGCCTTCAGTGGCGCGGGCAACCATGGCGGCATAGTCGGCCGGGCTGGGCGGCGCCGGCTGGTCACGGCGATAAGGCACGCCCAAGCCGCCGCCGACATCAACGCGCTTGATCTTGTGGCCCAGCGCTTCCAGCTCACGCGCCAGATTGCCGAGCTTGCGAATGGCGTCTTCCACCGGGCCTAGATCGGTCAACTGGCTGCCAATGTGCGCGGCGAGGCCAACTGGGCGCAGATTGGGATGGGCGGCAGCCTGCGCGAAGGCAGCGGGCAGGCGTTCCCACGGGATGCCGAACTTGGCGTCAGCACCGCCGGTGCTGATTTTGCCGTGTGTCTTGGGATCGACCGCGGGGTTGATGCGGATGGCGATCTCGACCGTCGCGCCCCTCGCAGCCGCAACTTGCGCGAGCATGTCGATCTCGGCTTCGGATTCGACATTGAACTGCAGGATGCCGGCCTCGATACCGGCGGCCAGTTCGGCGCGGGTCTTGCCCACGCCGGAGAACACGATGCGGCTGGCCGGCACACCGGCTGCCAGCGCGCGGGCGAGCTCACCGCCCGACACCACGTCCGCGCCAGCGCCCAGTCGCGCCAGCGTCGCCAGCACGGCAAGGTTGGGATTGGCCTTCACCGCGAACGCCACCAACGGGCTGCCATTGCCGAGTCCGGCTACAGCATCGCGGAACACGGTGAAGTGCCGCTCCATGGTGGCGCTGCTGTAGCAATAGAAGGGCGTGCCGACCGTGGCGGCCAGCATTTCAAGGCTGATGCCCTCGGCGTGCATCACGCCGTCCTTGAACTGGAAATGGTCCATTCGTTAGTTCCTGGGGGGCGGCAGGTTGAACGGATCGTTGCCGCGTTCGGGCAGCGGCCCCTGGTTGTCGTCCACCCGGGTCGGCACCGCCTGTGGATCGAGCTTCAGCATTTCTTGCGGCGTGGCAGCGCGCGTTTGGGTTTCGGAACGTTCCGGCGCGGGCCGGCCGGCGCGTGGTTCCAGCGCGCCCTGCTTGCCGCACGATGCGAGCATCAGCAGCGCCGCGAAGGCAATCGCCCGCTTCACAGTGCCTTCCGAGCCGCCGTAATGGCAGCGCGCACATTGGCCGGCGCGGTGCCGCCAAAGCTGGTGCGGCTGGCCACGCTGGCTTCCACGCTCAACACGTCACGCACCGCCTTTGTGATACGCTTGTCGATGGCGCTCAATTCCGCGTCGGTCAGGCCATTCAGATCCGTGCCCTTGGCTTCGGCGGCCTTCACGCATTTGCCGGTGATCTCGTGGGCCTCGCGGAACGGCACGCCACCGGCGCGCACCAGCCAATCGGCCAGATCAGTGGCGGTGGAAAAACCACTGTTGGCCGCCGCGCGCATCTTCGCCTTGTTGAAGGTCACGGTCTGCACCATGCCCATCATGCTGGCCAGGCACAGGCCCAGATCGTCATGGGCGGCAAACACCGTCACCTTGTCGTCCTGCATGTCCTTGGAATAGGCCAGCGGCAGCCCCTTCATCACCACACTCAGGCGGGTGAACGCCGCCAGGAACTGGCCGGCCTTGGCGCGCACCAGTTCGGCGGCATCCGGGTTGCGCTTTTGCGGCATGATGCTGCTCCCGGTGGACCAGGCATCGGGCAGGGTGATGAAGCCGTACGGCTGGCTGGCCCAGATGATCATTTCCTCGGCCAACCGCGACAGGTGCAGCCCGGTCATGTGGGTGGCGCTGAGATACTCCAGCGCGAAATCTCGGTCCGAAACGCTGTCGAGGCTGTTGTGCGTCGGGCCGCCGGCAAAGCCCAGCGCCTTTGCGGTCATCTGGCGGTCGATGGGGAAACTGGTGCCGGCAAGGGCTGCGGCGCCGAGCGGGCATTCATCCATGCGGCGCATCGCATCAGCAAAGCGGCTACGGTCGCGGCTCAGCATCTCGACATAGGCCATCAGATGGTGGCCCAGGGTGACCGGCTGCGCCACCTGCAGGTGGGTGAAGCCGGGCATTATGGTTTCGGCATGTTCCTCGGCGCGGGCGAGCAGCGCGGTGATCAGGCCCTTCAACGCCAGATCGGCTTCGGCGCAGGCGGCCTTCACCCACAGGCGGAAATCCACCGCCACCTGATCGTTGCGGCTGCGCGCGGTGTGCAGCCGGCCGGCTGCCGGGCCAATGATCTCTTTCAGGCGGGTTTCGACATGGAGGTGGATATCCTCCAGCGCCAGATTCTCGACCAGCTTGCCGGCCTCATATTCGGCGGCGATCTGAGCCAAGCCCTTGTCGATGGCGGCGACATCGTCGGCCGAAACAATGCCCTGCTTGCCCAGCATTGCGACGTGCGCGCGGCTGCCCTGGATGTCCTGGCGCCACAGCCGTTTGTCGACGCCGATGGAGGCGTTGATCTCCTGCATGATCGCCGAAGGGCCGGCGCCGAAGCGGCCGCCCCACAGGCTGTTTGCGGTGCCAGCTGGCGTTGTCGGGTCGCTGCTCATGGTCGTGGCCGATAGTGGATTGCTGCCGCCCCCGCAACCAGCCGCGACCGCGCCGCCCAATGCTGCCAACTTGATCGCGTCGCGCCGTGAAACCGTCATCGTCTTGTCCCCTTTGCGGGGCTTGGTGCCACAGTGGGTTGGCAGTCGCCACTGCGCTGTTTATCGGGGCGGCAACGAATGAAGGAACTTCAGATGCGCAAGACCCTGCTGCTGCTCACCACGCTGGCGCTCGCCGGCTGCAACCAGGCGGCCCCCACGGCGCCCGAAAAGCCGGCTGCTGCTCCGGCAGCGAAGGCCGGCGAAGCGCCGATCAACACCATCGATCGCAGCCACGCCGGCGAACCCGGCCCGGCGGCGGTGACCTGGGAAATGAAGGGCGGCACCAAGCAGAAGCTCAGCGATCACAAGGGTATGAAGATGCTGGTCAACCTGTGGGCGACATGGTGCGCGCCGTGCATCGCGGAGATGCCCGCCCTCGACAAACTGGCCGGCGAAGTGCCGGTGATGGTGCTGCCGATTTCCGAAGACATGGAAGGCTGGCAGGTGGTCGACAAATTCTGGGGCAAGGACAAGTTCAAGAATATCGAAACCGGGCTGGACCAGCCGGGCAGCTATGCCGAGGCGATCAAGGCCAAGGGGTTGCCGGTGACGATCCTCTATGATGAGGAAGGCAAGGAGATCTGGCGGGTGTCGGGGACGCTGGATTGGGGGTCGGCGGAGGTGCGGAAGGCCATCACTGGCTGATTGGGTGCTGGCTGGCGCGCCCGGCGGCGGAGCCGCCGAGTCCGCTTGGTGTGCCGAAGTAAGTGGAAGGAAGTGCGTGGCGGAGCCACGCCGTCAGACGAATCAAAAAGGGCGGCCTGTTGGGGCCGCCCTTTTCGTTCGCTGGCCGAAGTTCGGCGAGTCTGGAAATAGCTCCGCTATTTCCAGCCGCCTCACTTGTTCATAGCATTAAAGAAATCCGCATTCGTCACCGAATCCTTCATCTTGTCCATCAGGAACTCGATCGCATCGGTCGAGCCCATCTGCATCAGGATGCGGCGCAGCACCCACATCTTGGACAGGGTTTCCTTGTCCACCAGCAGCTCTTCCTTGCGGGTGCCGCTCTTGCCGATGTCGATGGCCGGGAAGACGCGCTTGTCGGCGATCTTGCGGTCGAGGACGATTTCGGCGTTGCCGGTGCCCTTGAACTCTTCAAAGATCACTTCATCCATGCGGCTGCCGGTGTCGATCAGCGCGGTGGAGATGATGGTGAGGGAGCCGCCTTCCTCGATGTTGCGCGCCGCACCAAAGAAGCGCTTGGGGCGCTGCAGGGCGTTGGCGTCCACACCGCCGGTCAGCACCTTGCCGGAGCTGGGGACGACCGTATTGTAGGCGCGGCCCAGGCGGGTGATGTTGTCGAGCAAGATGACCACGTCACGCTTGTGCTCAACCAGGCGCTTGGCCTTTTCGATCGCCATTTCGGCGACCTGCACGTGGCGGGTGGCGGGCTCGTCGAAGGTGGAGGAAATCACCTCGCCCTTTACCGTGCGCTGCATGTCGGTGACTTCTTCGGGGCGCTCGTCGATCAGCAGCACCATCAGGAAACATTCCGGATGGTTGGCGCTGATCGCTTTCGCAATATTCTGCATCATGATCGTCTTGCCGACACGCGGCGGGGCGACGATCAGGCAGCGCTGGCCCTTGCCAAGCGGGGCGACAATGTCGATCACCCGGCCGGTCTTGTCCTTGGACGTCGGATCGCCAAGCTCCAGGTTGAGCTTCTCATCCGGGTAGAGCGGGGTGAGATTGTCGAAATTCACCCGGTGGCGCACGGCCTCGGGATCGTCGAAATTGATCGCAGTCACCTTGTTGAGGCCGAAATAGCGTTCGCCGTTCTTGGGCGAGCTGATCTCGCCTTCAACCGTGTCGCCGGTGCGCAGGCCATAACGGCGCACGATCTGCGGGTTCACGTAAATATCGTCGGGGCCGGCGAGATAGCTGGCATCGGCCGAGCGCATGAAGCCGAAACCATCGGGCATCACCTCGATGGTGCCAGCGCCCATCACTTCGGTGCCGGCTTCGGCGGCGGCTTTCAGGATGCCGAAAATGATATCCTGCTTACGCAGGGTGGAGGCGTTCTCGACGCCCATTTCCTCGGCCATCGCCACCAGTTCGGCGGGCGGGGTCTTCTTGAGTTCTTGGAGGTGCATGTTGGTCTTTCGGCTTCGCGGCGGCGAGCGCGTGGCTCTGATCGCGGCGAGATGCAAGTGAAGCCTGCCGCACGCCAGGACGGGTGCGAGCAAGGGGTGAATAAGCCCGCCGGGCGGCGGACGCAAGAAATCTCTGATCAGCGCTTCTTGACGAACTCGGCGCGCAGCACGAGGCCCTTGATGCCGTCGAACTTGCAGTCGATCTCCTGGGGGTCGCCGGTGAGGCGGATCGACTTGATCAGCGTGCCGCGGCGCAGCGTCTGGCCGGCGCCTTTCACGTCGAGATCCTTGATCAAGGTCACCTGATCGCCATCGGCGAGCAGATTGCCGACCGCATCGCGGATTTCCACCATATCAGGATCGGTAGCGGGTGCGCGCGCCCGCAGTTCGGCGGCGGGCAGCCATTCGCCGCTGACCTCGTCATAGACATAATCTTCGTCGGATGTGTCGGCGGACATGGGGGTAATCCTTGCGGGCAGGTCTTGCCGGTTGCGGCAGCAGTGATACGAACAGGCGGCAATTGCGTGGGAGCCTTCAACATGCCTGTGGACGCCCTTGGTGCCTATGACGAGAACAATATCTTCGCCCGCATTCTGCGCGGCGAGATCCCGTGCAAGCGCGTCCACGAAACGCCGCACGCGCTGGCCTTCCACGACATCCACCCGCAGGCGCCCACCCATGTGCTGGTGATTCCCAAGGGGCCGTATCGCAGCTGGGCAGATTTTTCGGCCACGGCGAGCGAGGCGGAAATCGCCGGTTTCGTGCGGGCGGTGGGGGAAGTGGCCAAGCTGCTGGGTCTGGAAGAGCCGGGCTATCGCCTGCTCGCCAACGCCGGGGTTAATGCGCACCAGGAAGTGCCGCATCTGCATGTGCATGTGTTTGGCGGGCGGGAGCTCGGGCCGATGCTGGTGCGGTGAGAGTATCCCCTCTCCCCTTGTGGGAGAGGGCGACTCGCGCGTCAGCGCGGCGGGGTGAGGGGTTCACCTGTTGGCACATGCGGACCCCTCACCCCGGGCCGCCTTCGGCGTCTCTCGCCCTCTCCCGCAAGGGAAGAGGGATTATTGGTGCGCTTCGCCCATCCGCCGGATGGCGGTGATCTTGTCGTGGAGCGGGGCCCAATCGTCGCGCTCGGCAATCGGCGCCCACAGCGCCTCCACCTCGTCGATCAGCATGGTGCAGGGCGCTTCATCGGCCCAGTAAGGGTGCGACGGCGCGCCCACCGCGAAATCGGAGATCAGCGTCAGGAAATCCGTGAAGCCATCATGGCTGTAGTGCGGATCAGCCACCGAAGCCCCGCGCCGCACGCCGCCGCGCCAATCGAAGAAGAAACGATCCGGGTCCATCTGCGTGGCGACCAGCGCCTTCTGGATGGCTTCTACCAGCACTTCGTCTTCGCTGGGCCCCAGCCGCTTGATGCCAAGCCGGCCCAGCACCGCGTCTGACAGCGCTGCGCGATAGCGAAGCGGATAGGTTTCAAGCGGGCCTTTCAGTTCGTCCACCTCGGCGATCAGCCGCAGCGCGCTGCCGAGCTGGAACAGGTTCCACTGCAGCGTTTCAGCCTGGCGGCCAAAGGCATAGAGGCCGGAATGATCGAAATAGGCGGCGGTGAAACCGGCATCCCAGGCCGGGGCAAAGCGCCAGGGGCCGTAATCGAAGCTTTCGCCGGTGATGTTGATATTGTCGGTGTTAAGCACGCCATGGACGAAGCCGGCCGCCATGAACTGCGCCGCCATGCGTGCCGCGCCTTTCACCGCATGATCGATCAGCGCTGCGACCGGGGTGGGGCCAGTGGCTTCGGGCGCCAGGTAGGAGAGGCAGTAATCGACCAGCTTCGTCAGCCCCTCGCGGTTCTGGTGGAAGGCCTGGCGCTGGAAACTGCCATAGCGGACATGGCTGTGATTGAGCCGCACCAGCACGGCGGCGCGGGTGGGCGAGGGTTCGTCACTGCGGATCAGCTTTTCGCCGGTTTCGATGACGCTGAACGTGCGGCTGGTGGCGACGCCCAGCGCATCCAGCATCTCGGTGGCAAGGATTTCACGCACCGCGCCTTTCAGGGTGAGGCGCCCATCGCCCATCCGGCTCCACGGCGTGGTGCCGCTGCCCTTGGTGCCAAGGTCCATCAGGCGGCCGCGATCGTCGCGACACTGCGCGAACAGGAACCCGCGGCCATCGCCCAGATCGGGGTTGTAGGTGCGGAACTGGTGGCCGTGATAGCGCAGCGCCAGTGGCCTGGTCAGGCTGCCCGGCAGCGGCACGAAACGGCCGAAATGCTGCAGCCAGTCGGCATCGCTCAGGCCATCGAGCCCTATCTGCGCGGCGGCGCAGTCGTTCCGAAAACGCAAAATGGTTTGCGCAAACGGCGCGGCTTCGACGGGATCGAAAAAGTCCGCACCCAGTTCGAGAATGGTGGTTTCGGGGATGAAGTCGGCCATGGGCTTCAGCCTATGGCCGCAGCCGGCACCTCAATCCAGTGGATATCCGCTGGCGGCGCGGATGTAGCGCACAGTCTCGCGTTCAACGCGGTCTGCCTCTTCGGGGGAGGCAGCGCAAAGCCAGCGGTCAATGGCATCGCCAACGACATGATGCGTAAAGCTGGCGGCGATATCGATGTCCACGCCGGTCACTTCGTGCTTGGCCAGAGCGGCCTGCATGTGGCGCTTGATCCAGTCGGTCGTGACTGCCTTGGCAGCGTGATAGAAAGGCTCGGCATCCGGCGTCTGCGCCATCTTGGCTTTCGGGCCGCACTCGGCGCAATCGGACTCTGCGCCTTCCCAGATCATGTTGTCACGCACGAAGCGCAGAACGCGCGGCACTGTGATGCCGGGCTCCAGATCTTCCAGAGTGTAGCCTTCCTCCATGGCGGCTATCATCGCTTCGCCATGGCGGCGCCCCAATTCGGCCAGCAGCGCTTTCTTGGAGCCGAAATGATAGAAGATCGAGCCCTCCGAAACATCGGCCTCTCGGGCAATATCGGCGGTGCCGGTGGCGGCAAAGCCCTGACGCGAAAACAGCATGTGGGCAGCAGCCAGCACCCGTGCCTTGGTTTCCGTCGGGTCATAGCGGCGGGCGCGCATATCGACCGCGCCTGATACAGAACGCGGGGCGGCACGGCCACCGGTGCGGGCCGTTCCGGCATTTGAGTTGCGGGTATCGAGAGCGCGCGTTGCCACTTTAACTGTTCTTCCTTACCCCCACGGTAATGACTTCCTATAACAAGAGAGTTGAGTCAGAGTCAAAATATGACCGTCTCCCCCCTCTCTGCTCCGGCCTCGCGGCTCGAACCGGCCCCCGGATGGCAGAAAGGCTATGTGTTTACGGGCGATAGCGTGCGACTGTGCTGGCGCGAGCATCATGACGCCCGTGTGCCTGCTGACCGCCCGGTGCTGCTGTGCCTCGCCGGCCTGACGCGCAATGGCGCCGATTTTGCCCCGCTCGCCGAACCGCTGGGGGCCGATTGGCGGCTGATTGCACCCGATCTGCGCGGCCGCGGCGAATCGGGGTGGGCGCGCGATTCGCTCACCTATGTGCCGCTCACATATCTGCGCGATTTGTCGTTGGTGCTGGATGCGGCCGGGGTTGATCGCTTCGTGGTGATCGGTTCCTCGATGGGCGGCCTGCTGGCCTTGCGGATGACAACCGCGCACCGCGCCCGCATGGCTGGCGTGGTGCTGAACGATATCGGCCCGGCCATCGAACCGGCGGGCTTCAAGCGCCTGCAGGCCAATGTGGGGCGCGGCGGCAACTGGATGACGTGGGTGCATGCCGCCCGTGATCTGGGTGTGCGCAACGCCGCTATCCACCCCGATTGGGGGCTGCACGAATGGCTGGCCTTTGCCAAGCGCCTTTGCCGGGCGGGGCCGCAGGGCCGCATCATTTTCGATTATGATCCGCGCATCGCCGAACCGTTCCGGTTGCCGAACGGTGATGCCGGGGCTGATGATTGGGCCGCGTTCGATAGCCTGCCGGGCCTGCCGGTCCTGTTGTTGCGCGCCGAATTGTCGGACGTGTTATCGGCCGCGACGCAAGCCGAGATGCAGCGCCACCTGCCCGGCCTGGCCGCAATCACCGTGCCACGGGTGGGCCATGCGCCAACGCTTACAGAGCCGGTGGCGGCCACGGCGCTGCGCGATTTTCTGGACGGGATAAAAAGGGGAGAGGCATGATGCAACGCAAGGTGTGGAAGCTGGCGCGCCGGCCGGTGGGCGAAATTGCCGACAGCGATCTGGAAATTGTGAGCGAAACTCTGCCGGAACTCGCCGACGGGCAATTTCGGCTCGGCGTCATCTACATGTCGCTCGATCCGACCAACCGCATCTGGATGAGCGATCAGGAGCAGTACATGCCCCCCGTCGAACTCGGCGCGCCGATGCGGGCCGGCGTGTGTGGGCGCGTTGTAGCCAGCCGCAAGCCTGGCGTGGAGCCCGGCCAGATAATGGCTGGGCTGGGCGAATGGGCCGATTACATGATTTCTGATGGCAGCTTTATGTCGCCACTGCCCCAGTTGCCGGGCATCTCGCTGGCCGCCAGCTATGGCACGTTGGCACTGGTTGGCCCCACCGCTTACTTCGGCCTGCTTGATATTGGTCAGCCCAAGCCGGGTGAAACTTTGGTGGTTTCGGCTGCAGCCGGCGGCGTGGGGCAGATTGTTGGCCAGATCGGCAAGATCAAGGGTTGCCGGGTCATCGGCATCGCCGGCGGCAAGGCCAAGTGCGACTATGTGGTGAACGAACTCGGCTTCGATGCCTGCATCGATTACAAGAACGAGGATGTAGGTGCCGCACTCGATCGGCTGGCGCCCGGCGGGATCGACATCAATTTCGAACAGGTCGGCGGGCCAATCATGGTCGAAGTGGTGAAGCGCATGAAGCTGTTCGGCCGCATTTCGCTTTGCGGCATGATTTCCAGCTACAACGACGTGACGCCCACCGAACCGCCGGGTTTCTGGACGATGGTCCTGATGCGGCGGCTTGTCATCCGCGGTTTCATCGTCACCGATTTCGCTCCGCGCTTTGCTGAAAGCGGCCAGGCGCTCGCAGGCTGGATGCTCAGCGGCCAATTGAAAACCCGGCAGGATATTCGTCCCGGCCTCGAAAATGCTGTGCAAACGGTCAAGGAGCTCTACACCGGCGGCAACTTTGGCAAATTGCTGATCGAGGTATCGAAACCATGACCCCCAACCGCACCCTCACTGAAACCGAACTTGCCACCGCGCGCACGTTGCTCGCCGATATCCGTGCCCTGATCGACACGGCGGCCGGCTCGGATGAAGGGCTGCGCTTTGCGCTCAACCGGAAGGTCTACAAAGAACTTAGCTACGACGAGCGCGGCAAGCCTAATGCGCGGGCGTCGCTCAAGGCGCGGATGGTGAAGGCGCAGGCAGGCCAGTGCGCCCAATGTACCAAACCACTGCCGGAAAGCGATACCGTGCTAGACCGGCTGTCGGCGGCAGGCGGTTATGTCGATGGCAATGTGCGGGTGCTGTGCAGGCCGTGCGACCTTGCCATCCAGCGCGGTCGCGGCTTTGCCTGAGTTGCCGTCACGGCCAAATGGGAAATGGCAGGATCGGCGCCAGCCGTGCCAGCGTATCCTCATCGCCTTTGGTTCGCGCCCGGAAGGCATGTTCAACAATGCAGGCCTGCTGCTCGATGCCATAACGCCCGAACGGCTTGCCTGGCGTGAGCGTATAGCCATAGCGCGCGAACGGTGGCCGGCGCAGCGCCAAGTGGCCGCCGGTCTGCACCTGCCATACATGTACCAGTTCATGGATGAAGTGCGCTTGGACTGAAACCGGTTCGGCGGCATAGTCGGTTGACCAGTTGAAGCCATGGGGATGGCACCAGATATGGCCATCGGGTGCCATCGTCACCCACCACGGGTGCAGCGCCCAGTATTTGGCCCGGCGCACGGTGACGGCAGTTGTGTCCAGGGATGCGCCGAACACGCTGGCTGCCAGTGCAATCTCGCCGCTGGTCAGCGCGCGGATGGTCGCAGGGTGGGGATTCGGTATCACCTGCGCAGTTAATCGCATCGTGCCCGTCTTGCAGCCCCGGAATCGCTCCCTATATCGCCGATACGACATTCATCGGCCGGGGCATCGGCCAGCAAGCTCAACCGGGGACGGACCGTGCCGCGCTGCCTTCATGGGGCGCTTGAGGTTCGGGCCCACAGAACAGGACGTGACTTACCATGGCGAAGGTTATCGGGATCGATCTGGGGACCACCAACAGCTGCGTGGCCGTGATGGAAGGCTCTGCGCCGAAGGTGGTTGAAAATGCCGAAGGCGCGCGCACTACGCCGTCGCAGGTGGCGTTCACCAAGGATGGTGAGCGTCTTGTGGGCCAGCCGGCTAAGCGCCAGGCCGTCACCAACCCGTCAAACACCGTGTTCGCCGTGAAGCGCTTGATCGGCCGCCGTTTCGATGATCCGCTGACCACCAAGGATGCCGGCCTGGTGCCCTACACCATCGCGCGCGGCCCTAATGGCGATGCCTGGGTCAATGCCGGTGGCCAGGATTACAGCCCGTCGCAGATTTCCGCCTTCATCTTGCAGAAGATGAAGGAAACCGCGGAAGCCTATCTGGGCGAAACCGTGACGCAGGCCGTGATCACCGTGCCGGCCTATTTCAACGACGCCCAGCGCCAAGCCACCAAGGATGCGGGGAAGATCGCCGGCCTTGAAGTGCTGCGCATCATCAACGAGCCGACCGCGGCCGCGCTAGCCTATGGCCTCGACAAGAAGACGGACGCCAAGACCATCGCCGTCTATGATCTTGGCGGCGGCACGTTCGATATCTCCATCCTCGAACTGGGTGATGGCGTCTTCGAAGTGAAGTCTACGAGCGGTGACACCTTCCTGGGCGGCGAAGATTTTGATGCCAAGCTGGTTGAATTCCTGAGCGCCGATTTCAAGAAGGCCGAAGGCATCGACCTGACCAAGGACAAGCTGGCCCTGCAGCGCCTTAAGGAAGCTGCGGAAAAGGCCAAGATTGAGCTGTCGTCCTCGGTCGCGACCGAAGTGAACCTGCCCTTCATTACCGCTGATCAGAACGGGCCGAAGCACCTCGTCAAGAACATCACCCGCACCGATCTGGAAAAGCTGGTACTCGACCTGATCGAGCGCACTCGCAAGCCGTGCCTTGATGCGATCAAGGAAGCCGGCGTGAAGGCCGGTGATCTCGATGAAGTCATTCTGGTCGGTGGCATGACCCGCATGCCGCGCGTGCGTGCTTTCGTGAAGGAATTGTTCGGCAAAGAGCCCAACACCAGCGTTAACCCGGATGAAGTGGTCGCCATGGGCGCCGCCATCCAGGCGGGCGTGCTGCAGGGCGACGTGAAGGACGTGCTGCTGCTCGACGTGACCCCGCTTTCGCTGGGCATCGAAACGCTGGGCGGCGTGTTCACCCGCATGATCGATCGCAACACCACGATCCCGACCAAGAAGAGCCAAGTTTATTCGACCGCCGACGACAACCAGTCAGCCGTGACCATCCGTGTGTTCCAGGGGGAGCGCGAAATGGCAGCGGACAATAAGATGCTGGGCCAGTTTGATCTGGTTGGCATTCCGCCTGCCCCTCGCGGTGTGCCGCAGATCGAAGTGACGTTCGACATCGACGCCAACGGCCTTGTTTCGGTGAACGCCAAGGACAAGGGCACCGGCAAGGAGCAGCAGATCCGCATCCAGCCGTCGGGCGGCCTTTCCAAGGACGATATTGACAAGATGGTGCGCGATGCCGAGGCCTTTGCCGAGGAAGACAAGAAGCGCCGCGCTGCCGCCGAAGCCCGCAACCAGGCCGACAGCCTGGTCCACTCGACCGAGCGTCAGCTTGCTGACCATGGTGACAAGCTGACCCCGGACGTGAAGGCCAGCATCGAAACCGCCATCGCCGATGTGAAGGCGGTGCTGGATTCGGGTGATGCCGACGCCATCAACGCCAAGGTGCAGGCGCTGGGTCAGGTCGCCATGAAGTTGGGCGAGGCCGTGTACCAGGCTGAGCAGGCCAAGGCCGACGAAGCTGGCAGCGAAGCCAAGCCGGCCAGCGACGACGTGGTGGACGCCGAGTTCACCGATGTGGACGAAGACAAGAAGTAAGTCAGTCGCCGGCGTGCGCCCGCAGCAATGCG
>CALRNJ020000016.1:0-18735 GCA_943369475.1 Sphingomonas paucimobilis
CATCCTACGTCGGACAGGGCGCCATTGCATTGGACTTTGGCCTGTCCACGCTGTTTGCCACGTCGGAAGGGCAATTGCTCGGCCAAGCCTGGCTCGCCTGGTTGAAGCGTTACGATGCGCTGCTCTCGATGATCGCGGCGAGCCAGCAGAGATTGTGCTGGAACGTCTCGACTTCCGCCATGCCGGCCTGTCTCGGCGCTTGAATGCCATCCTGCGCAACTGCGGGCGAGCCGTCATCAGGGCCAAGCTGGCAGACCTCGCCGACCGCCACGGGATCAAGGCCACGGAAGTGAACCCGGCCTACAGCAGCCAGGCCTGCTCGGCTTGCGGCTACCTCGATAAACGCAATCGCCGCGACCAGCAGAGCTTCGCCTGTCTGTGGTGCGGCCATAAAATGCATGCTGACCTCAATGCGGCAGCCAACATCGAAGCGCGCCGTGCGCGCCCCAATGGTTGGCTGTTCCAGAGCAAGGCTGCGGTCCTTGCCGAGCTCGTGCGCGGGTTCGGGGAGCGACGGGTCAGGGCGCGACGCTCTGACCGATCCGGGAGCCGGGGTGCCCCCGCCGACCCGCGACTGACCAATCCCTACTTCGGTGGGGCAAAGCCAGTCGCGGTGAGGTCAACCGGCAGCCGCAAGGCTGCCAAATCGCCAGAGACACCAGCCCTGGTGGCTGCCTGACTTAAAGCGATAGTGCCCAATGCGATCATCATTGCTGCTACCGATCTTCGGTTTTCCACGGCAATCGATGCAGATCTTGATCATCGGCGCCGGAATGGCCGCCTTGGCAGCCGGCACCCTTCGCAAGCGGGCGTAGTAAGAGCAGCTTGCTTGGAATATGCATCGATTTTATTCAATCTTTGCAGAATGACGAGGTTGGTAGGCATCGAAGAAGCGGAAGCGGTGCAAGGCGTGTCGATCACGGCGCTGCGTCGATGGTAGGTCGTGTCCCGAGACGTGGTTTAGGTTTTACCGTTAGCGAAGCTGACCGGACGCGTGGTCATCGGCGATATTCGGATAAGGTTGGGTTGCAACACTCACCTTGAACCAGGAGCAACCAACGACCAACGACACGATGGACCTGCAGGCGCTTGTGGGGAAGAGTGCGGATGCGTGAGGTGGTGCGCTTCACCGGCGAACTCAAGCGCGCAACTGTCCGCCGTGAGGCCGACCGCTCGTTTGCCAGCGTTAAGGTAGAGACCGATGATATCAAACCGATTGCACAATCAATGGACTCTGTCGGCGTCGAACTGGGCGTGTCCACCGCCGGCATGAAAGGCAGTGCTGGCAGGCTCATCGCTGCATGAAACGATGGCTCTTGAGCCTGACGCGACGTCAGGTCCGATAACGCCCATCATCGCATACGTACCTAGCTTCAATTGTGCCGCCCCCGATGTGACGGTCACATTGGGGCGCTGCAGCTGTTAGAGCAGGAGATAATCACCGCCGAGACGCATAAGCAGCGTGTGGGTGTTTACGCCGAGCCGGTGGTCGAAAGCATAGGCTTCGGCATAGCGGAAACGGCGGCCAGCCGACTGCAGTCCTCGGAACCGGTTCCACACCCCTATTGCCTCGGGCAGGGCCTGCGTCGCCTGGCTCTCGTGGGCGGCGAGTGCGCTGATCTTGGCTTCAAACACCGGCGTGATGTCGAAAAGCAGTTCGGGGATGAAGTGCAGCCCAAGCAACGTATCGGCGCGCAAGATTGGTACGCCGAGCGGTGCAGTGTCGCCTACCATTCGGGCAACAGCCCGGTGGTCCGGGTGATAGTCGCTGAGCGGATGGGTGACGATCAGGTCGGGCGCCAGTGCCGCCAATTTTCCGCCCACGGCAGAGGCAGCGGCATCGGTCCACGCCAGGCGTCCGTCGGGAAAGCCAAGGGCGATGAGGTCGGCGCCGCCACGGGCAGCGCCGGCCGCAGCTTCGGCGCCGCGCCGCGTCGCCAGATCCGGATCATGTCCGCCGCCGCCGGCGGCGCCATCCGTAACCACCACCCATGTCGCCCGGTGTCCGGCGCGTACCGCGCTGATCAGCAGGCCCGCCATCGACAGTTCGATGTCATCCGGGTGCGCACCGACAGCGACGATGTGGAGCGGGGTCATGGCTGCTCCAGAAAGCGCGCCACCGTGGGAGCAAGCCGCGGTGCGCCAGTGACGCCATCATGGGTGAAGCGCAGTCGGCCGGCCTCGCCAGACTGCCAGGCAGTGTCAGCATCTGGCGCCGCGCCGTTCGCGAACGCAACCCAGCGCCGCCCAATATCGTCTGCGATTTCGGCATCCTGCGTATTGGTGGGCCAGCCCAAGCGGGAAAGATTGCCGAACACATAGGCCCGTTCCGAGGCGTGAGGCGCCCCCTCGAGCCGCTTTCGGGCGGCGGGTGAGACGACGTCGAATTCATAGGACCAGGCTGGCGCGCTCCGGGCGTGGAGCCGGGCGAGGCGGAGCGCTGGCGCGCGGAACAGCGCGTCACTGGCGATCCGCTGTTCATAGGCAGCGATCGACCCATAGGCGGCCACGCCCCGGGCGCGCTGTTCCGCGTCGTGGCCTACGAGCGCTAGCGCGGCAGCGGTGCCCCCGATCGCGGCTGGCGGAATCTCGAACCCGTTGTAGCCGATGATTAACGGCACCCGCGCCTGGCGGCCGGCGCGGAAGCTGCTCTCGATGGTCTCGTCGACAATCACCTTATCGATCGTCGGTCCGAATCCGCGATAAACCGACGGCGTGCCCCAAGCGAGAATGGCGCTAGCGGGGAGCGCTCGCAACTCGCCGATGGGTGTTGCCGCCCGCGCGTCTTCGATGGCAGCGACTGCCGATCGAAGATCGCGGCCGCCGAGGCCCGACTGGACGATAGCGCGCGAGAACAACCCACGCGAGCCCCGCGCCGCCATGTGGAACAGCACCGCTTCACCCCCGGCACTGTTGCCGAACAGCGTGACCCGCCGCGGGTCGCCGCCGAACGCCGCAATGTTTGCCTGCACCCATTGCATCGCTGCGCGCTGGTCGAGCAGGCCGAAATTGGCACCTTCGCCAGCCGGAAGGCCGGGGTGTGCGAAGAAGCCGAAGCGGCCGAGCCGATAATTGAGCGTCACCACCACCACCCCGCGCCGCGCCAGCGCTGCTCCATCGTAGAGCAGTGCCGAACCGGAACCGCTGATATAACCGCCGCCGTGCAGCCAGACCATAACAGCGCGGCGGGAGCCGGTTCCTCGGGGCGCCCAGATGTTGAGCGTCAGGCAATCTTCATTCTGAGCCTCGGCGCCGACGCCTGCGTCGCCCTTCGGGTCGGGCTGCATGCAGACAGGACCGAATTCGCGTGCGATGCGCGCCGTGGTAGCGCGCGGCAGCGGCTGGGGCGCACGCCAGCGCAACGGGCCGACGGGCGGCCGGGCGTAGGGAATACCACGAAACACAGCGACGTCGTTCTCGACGGCCCCTTCAATCGTACCGGCAGGCGCGTAAACAATGGCAGGGACAGCAGCGGCGAGGAGCATCGCTGTAACGCTAGCCATCATTCGTCGGCGCCCTTGCCACCATCAGGAACATCTCGCGGAACAGCACCATGGCTTCCCTGTGTGCTGCCGCGTCGCCCTGCAGGAGATGATCGAGCGCGAGGCCACGCAGGCAGGCAACTATGACATGGCGGAACGCAACCAGCCGCGCCGGCGGCCATTGCAGCATCCGGAAATACTGGGTCCACCAGTCATCGATCGCCAGTTCGCTGGCAAGGAAGTGCGGCCGGATGGCGGCAAGGAGCTCTGGATCGTTGCGCGCCGCCAGCAGCAGCTCCATCGCGGCAAAGTGATGGGCACCGAGATGCTCCTCGATCGCCAGGTCGACGAGGACCTGCAGCCGATCGTCGAGGGTCCGCGGCGCGTTCAGCCGTTCGAGCAGCGCCGCCGTGACACCCTGCGGCAGCGCCTCCGCGATCGCCGCCATCAACGCGTTGCGGTCAGCAAAATGGTAATGGAGCGGTCCGCGCGAGATGCCGGCTTCCCGCGCGATCAGCAGCATGGTCGTGGTCGCAAAGCCATAGGTGGCGAGGCACCTGATCCCGGTCTTAATGATCAACGCGCGCGTGCGGCGCGCCTGTTCCGCCTTGGGCACGATGGTGCGCCGGAGTTCCTTTTCTTCTGAAGACCGCGCCTCTTCGGTCATGCTGGCAACTCCTCGATGCGGCGGGCGGCGATCTGGGCGCGCAGGTCCCGTTGCACCGACTCGGTGAGGGGATAGAACCAGAAGAACGGGCTCGCCAATCCCATAATCACCATCGGAATCCAAGCGTACGTCGCCATCAGCGAGAAAACAGCGGCTTCACTGTTCGCCCCTGTCATCGAAAAGCCGGCGAGCGCCGGAATGCTGGTTCCAATCAGCGCGCCGAAGGCTAACCCGAATTTGCCGAGTGTTCCGAACAGCGCGAAGTAGAGCCCGTTGCGTGCCTTGCCGGTGCGCAGCGTATCCAAATCGACGACATCGGCGATCATCGACGCGACGAGGATGCCCAGTGCCCCGCCGGCGAAGCCCCGGATGATGATGCAGGCGGCATAGAGATCGGCGCGCAAAGGGTCGATAAGCGGAATGGGAAAGCTCAGCAGCGCCATGCCGAGCGTGCCAATCGCCAGCGCCCGGTGCTTGCCAATCCGCCGCGACAGCCAGAGCCAGAACGGCAGCGAAGCAAGGCCGGCGACATTTTCCCCGGCGAGGATAATCGGGAACAGGTGCTTGGCGTGAAACACCTTTTCCATGACGATGAGGTGCAGCGACGCCCCGATAATGGCGCCGGCCATCAGGACGACCAGTCCGGCAAGAAGGCGCATGAATGGCTTGTTGGAGATCAGCACGGCCACCGCCTCTCGAAAGCTGACCGGCGGTACGAAGACGATCTCCACATCGGGTTCGGGCACGAATATGAGGCCGACTGAGAATAGCAGCGGCATCAGGATGACGAAGCTGGTGCCGAGCCAGAACATGAGATCGGCGGTGCTGCCCATGCCGCTGCGCTGCAGTGCGAAGATCAACGCCAGCGCAGACATCGACGACGCGATGCCGAACCCTTCACGCCACCCGGCGACCCGGGTGCGCCCCGAATAACTCTTCGAAAGCTCGGCGCCCCAGGCTTTATAGGGCGTGTCGACGACATTGAAGGCGATGTAGGTGACCGCGATCCAGAATACCGCGTATGCCGGCGTCACCTTCACCGGCGGCGCGAACACCATCCAGATACCCAGCATCAGGAACGGCAGCCCGGCAATGATCCATGGCTTGCGCCGCCCGAAACGCGACCGCGTGCGGTCGCTCAGGATGCCGACCAGTGGCTCGGTGACGATATCGGTCAGCCGGGTGAAGAAGAGGATCGCGCCGACAAGCGCCAGCGATAGGCCATGGGTCTCGCTGTAGAACGACGGGATGAAAGTAATCAGCGGTGTCATCGCCAGCGCATGGGTGAGGTAGGGGACCGCATAGAGGAAGGATTGCCGATCCTCCTGCGAAAGCAGCGCCATTACGCTGCCCCCCCTTCGGCCCAGGACAGATAATCCGCCATCCGCACCACAGCAGCGGCGGCCCATGCCTGAGGCGCGTTGGCATGGGTATAGGGCACCGGCTCGCGATGTTCGGTCCGATCGAAGCCCGATATGAGTTCGGGCATCTGCTGCCCCGGCGACGCCGCCGCGAGATCGAGCATGGCCCGGGCCACAACGGCAACTTCGGCATCGAAGCCATAGCGCGCCAGCCCCATCGCGAAGATTCCGGTATCATGCGGCCAGACGCTGCCGCGGTGATAGGAGACGGGGTTGTAGGCGACCTCGGTCTTGCCGAGCGTTCGCAGCCCCCAGCCAGACCAGAGCGCATTGCCAAGCAGTGTCTTGACAAGGACTGGCGCCACATCGTCAGGTACAATGCCTGCCCACAACAAGTGCCCCGGGTCCGACGAGAGCACTCGCAGCGGCTGCAGATCTGCATCGAGCGCCATGGCATAGGTGCCGAGATCCGGAAGCCAGAACTGGCTCTGAAAGGCCTCGCGCAGCGCAGCGGCACGGCTCGTCAATGCCTCCGCGCGCTCGGGCAGCAGCGTTGCGGCCGCCAAAAGCGCGGCATAGGCATAGCCCTGCACTTCGGCCACGGCGAGCGGCTGGCGAGCCTGTTCGCCATGTTGATCAACCATCGACGTGCCTGAATCCTTCCACGACTGGACCGTCAGCCCTGATCCGGATGCCTCGAAGGTTGCCAGCCCCGAAACGCCGTTCAGATGATTGGTCAGCCAGTCCGTCGCCGCAGCAATGGCCTGCCCGATCTGGTCCATCAGCGCGGGGTCTTCGGCCGCGGCGAAGTATGCGCCCGCCGCCATCAGGAACAACGGCGTCGAATCCACAGAGCCGTAGTAGCGGCCGAACGGAATCCGGTCGGTGCGGCTCAACTCGCCGCGCCTCACCTCGTGCAGGATCTTGCCCGGCTGTTCCTCGCGGAAGGGATCGCTGGTCCGGCCCTGCCGGTCCGCCAGGAACGCCAGCACGGTGCGCAGCACGTCGGGCCGCCACGGCAGGATCATCATGCCGGCGATGAGCGCATCGCGGCCGAAAAAATTGATGAAGATAGGAAGGCCCGCCGCAGGATAAGGGCCATATTCGGTCGCCAGCAGGAGGGTGCGCAGATCGTCGATCGCCTGATCGACCGCGGCATGCCGCCCGACCAGCGCACCGAACGAACTTCGCCATCCCGCGTAGGACGGCAGCGGCATCGACGCACCGGCGCCGCTATCGGAACTGGCAATCGCCACTTCGATCCGCAGGCTGTGCGTCGCGCCGGGCGGGAGCGTGACGGTCCATCCGAAATCGTCGTTCAGGCCGGCTGCACAACTGACAGTCGCACTGTTGACGACACCGTCGGCGGCCTTGCGTTGGTAATCGATACGGTCCGCCGAGACGCGGATGACGTCGACTGCCGTTTGCGTGGCCGCGTCCATCCGCAAGGCGAAAATGTCGACCATCCGCGGGCGGGCGTTCAGTTTCAGCGTCACCTCCTGCGGATCCGGGGAGCTGTTGATAAGGTCCCAGCAATCATCGAACCCTGAGGCATGAACCGTCAACTGCCGGCGCAGGCCGACCGCTTGCGACCGGTCGGCCTGTGTCAGGCTGTGAAATTCCTGCACACGATTCGTCGATGCTGTGCGTGACAATCGCTGCGCCTGCCCCAAATCCCAGCTCCATTGGTCGAAATAGACAGTGTCGCGAAAGAACACCCCTTCGATGCTCCATCCGGCAGAACCGTCGGGCGACGGCACGACATAAACTTCATCCTCTTTCGCGCCGGCCAAATCACGCCCTCCATCTATGCATACGTGTATGTATCTTGACAGCAGGTCATTGCTAACGCAAGCCTGCGGTCGGTACGTGCCGTCGACTAATGGAGCGGCAAGCTGTCCAGGGGAACGGCCGATCACGGTCAGGGGAGGATGAAATGACGTTTCGCACTACCAACAACGCACTCGGCACATCCGCATCGCTTGCCGCGCTTGCGATCACCGTCTTTCTGGCCTCGGCCGCCGCTGCCCAGGAACAGACGGCCAAAGCCGATGACGCGGACACCATCGTCGTCTCGGCGACCAAGACCGGGCAGACCGTGCTGCAGTCGCCGATCTCGGTCGGCGTCGTCACCGCCGAAACAATTCGCGCCACCGGCGCGACCAATTTCTCCGAGCTTGCCACCCTGTTGCCGAGCGTCGTCTTCTCGCAACAGCAATCGCCGGTCCAATCGAACGTTGGCATTCGCGGCGTGACCACCGCCGGTGGCAGCGCCGCACTGGAACCCAGCGTCGGCATCTATGTCGATGGCGTTTTCACCGACCGCACATCGATCGGCATCGGCGACTTCAACGACCTTGCCGCCGTCGAAGTCCTGCGGGGGCCGCAATCGACGCTGTTCGGCAATGCCTCGCCCGCCGGCATCATCAACTTCGTCACCCGCAGGCCCGAACGGGAATTCGGCAGCGACGTGCAGGTGACCTATGGCAATTTCAACCGCCTCCAGATGGCGGGTACCGTTACCGGACCGCTGGTCAAGGACGCCCTGTTCGGCCGGCTCAGCGGCTTTTACCACCGCCGCGACGGGTTTCTGAAGAACCTCATCGGCAAGGACAGCAACGATCAGAACGCCTTCGGTCTGCGCAGTCGCTTGCTGCTCGACAAAGGCGGGCCGGTGACGCTGCTCTTCACTGGCGAGTACTCGCAAACGCGGCAGAACTGCTGTCTTCCTGTCTTCGACAACGTCCCCGAGGCGCTCTATCAGCGCTTTGCCACGGCATCGGCCAATTTCCCGTTCGTTGGCAGCGGCGTGCCCTTCCCGCGCGATCAGATGAAGAACCAGGTTGTCGCTGCCGACGGCATCAATAACTTCAACCAGGATCTGATCGCCTTCTCGCTTGAAGCCCGCTTCGATCTCGGTGGGGGCCACGAATTGCTGTCAATCTCGTCGTTCCGGGACATCGACCAGTTCAGCGCCGCGGATATCGACTTTACCGGCCTCAACCTTCTCAACTTCCCTGGTGTGAAGCGTACCAACCAGCAGCTGAGCCAGGAGATCCGCATCACCTCGCCCACCAATCGCCCCCTCAGCTGGCTTGCCGGTGCCTATTACTTCCGTAAAGACGTGACCGAGGTTTCGGCACTGGTTATAGATTCGAGTACGGCCGGGCTCCTTGGCGGCAACGCCGTGGCGCAGAATTCGCCCAGCTCCAACGATATTGCAAACCAGAATTTCGCGCTGTTCGCCGAGGCAACTGTCAACGCGAGCGACCGCCTGCGCTTTACTGGCGGCGTGCGCTACAATTACGACGACAAGAGCATCACAGCGCAGGCGGAGCGGCTGCGCGCCAACGGAACCGCACTTTCGCCTATCCAGACCATTCCCCTCAACAAGCAGAACCGTTCCGGTGGCCGGCTAACGTGGCGCGCTGTTGCCGAATTCGCGTTCAACGACAATCTGCGCACCTATGCGTCCTATACGCGCGGCTATAAGGCCTTCGGCATCAACGACGACGCCAATCTGCTGCGCAACGTTCCGGGCGCCGATTTCTTCTTCGACAGCGAAATCGTCGACAACTATGAAATCGGACTGAAGGGCAGCATTCCCGCCATTCGCAGCACGTTCTCGCTGGTCGCCTTCCGCACTGACTATGACAATTTCCAGGCGCTGTCGTCGTTCACCGACAGCAACAACACTCTGCGGTTTTTCCTGCAGAATGCTGCCAGCTTGCGTTCACAGGGTATTGAGGCCGATGTGACCCTTAGTCCGTTCGCCGGCATGACACTGACCGGATCGTTGAGCTATGTCGATGCGAAATTCACCCGCTTCCCCAACGCCCAAGGCCCGTCGGGTGTCATCGATCTGGGCGGCCGGCCGCTAACCGATGCGCCGAAGTTCTCGGGCAGCCTTGTTGCGCGCTACGAAACGCCGGTGTCGAACGAGCTGAAGATCTATGGCCAAGCCGATGTGTTCTACCGCACTTCGGTGTTTACAGAACTGACCTACGATCCCAACCTCGTTCAGGAGGACTATACCAAGATCAACATGCGGATCGGCATCGGCCGCATCGGTAACGGCTGGGCTCTTGAAGGCTTCGTGCGCAACCTGACCGACGTCATCACCTTCGGTCGCGGCGGCCGACCGACGTTCGGCGCGGTGACCAACTTGCTGCCTTTTGCCGGCGCACCGTCCTTCCCGGTGGGCAACAGCTACATCAGGTTTACCGGTGAACCGCGGACATGGGGTCTGACCGCACGCTACAGCTTCTGATGGCGCAGGGCGCGCAGCCGGTGCGCGTCGGCCTTGTTGGCGCCGGCACCATCGCCGGCCCTTATATCACGGGGCTACGCGCAACGCCGGGGTTCGAGGTCGTCGCCATCTGTTCCCGGACAGGCAAAGGCGCCGCAGTGATTGCTGCGGCGCACGGCGTCCGGGCGGTGAGGTTCGAAGCCATGCTTTCCGACCCATCGGTCGATTATGTGCTCAACCTCACCCCGGCCGCCGCCCATGAGGGCGTGACCCGCGCCTGTCTGGAGGCAGGCAAGCCGGTCTATTCCGAAAAGCCGTTGGCCGTGACCGTCGAGGGAGCCGACGCGTTGATCGCGCTAGCTGCAGCGCGCGGTCTGCTCCTTGCCTGCGCTCCCGCAACATTCCTCTGGCCGCCGCTCGCCACGGCACGCCGGCTAATGACCGAACATCGCCTCGGCGGCATCGTTGGTGCGTTGACGACGCTCGTCTATCCGGGGCCCGAGCTGTTCCATCCCAGCCCCGCGCATCTGTACGGGGCGGGCGCTGGTCCCCTGCACGACATGGGCGTATACCAGATTTCGGCACTGATTGCGCTGCTCGGCCCGGTGGTCGAAGTGGCGGCCATGACCAGCCAGGCCCGGCCGGTCCGCAAAATACTCGTCGGACCGGCGGCCGGCAGCAGCTTTGCCGTCACCGTCCCCACCCATGTCCATGCCACGCTTCGCCATGCGGCCGGGCCGATCAGCACCGTGATTGTCAGCTTCGATGGTATCAGCGCCGATCCGCCGACACTGTCGCTATACGGCGACGCCGGCAGCCTTTGCATCACTAACGCACACGCACCGGATGGGACGCTGCGTCTGAAAACTGCAGACGGCACCAAGGATCTCGCACTCGATGGCCCAGCCTTTTCGCCGTCTGTCTGGGCGATCGGCCCGATCAGCGCCTGGGCCGCCTCGCGCGCCCGTGCCGAAGTGCCGACAAGTGCACAACGCGCCCGACATATACTGGAGATCATCTCCGCTATCGGCAGCGCGGCTGCGGATCGGCAGGTCGTCACCCTAGACCATGCACCGCCCGGCCTGTGACCGCCCTGCGCTATCAGGCCCGGCAGACGGGAGTGGCTTTAAAACGGTCTTGCGCCAATCGGCTATTCGACGCGTGGGATGAGCCGGCTGAGGCCTATGATCTGGCTGCGGCGCATCCCGGCACGGTTATGGATCTGCGCGATCGGTTCGGAGTTGGCCCGCGCCGCCTTCGATCCGCTGAGTGTGAAAAGTCAGCCCGGCCGCGTGCCTCGCGTCGGCTGAAAACAAATCGCGGCTTAACCATGTCAACGTTTAACGCATTTTTAGCAGCGTTGGTGGGAGTGGCGCTTTGCGGCATCATGCCGATTGCCTTCATGGATAAAGGGGCTCGCGAATGACCCAAGTCGAATTAGCGGATGCTGTCATTCGCGCCCGTAGCCTCATCAATCAGATGACTTTGGTCGAAAAGGCCGGCCAGCTTTCGCAGGCATTCTCAGTGCCGTTTCTGCCACCGGTGGATGACGCCGTCGCGCAAGGCCGGCTGGGTTCGCTTTTGTTCGTGTCGGATCCTGCCCGCATCAACAAATTGCAACGGCTAGCGGTTGAGAAGAGCCGACTGGGAATCCCATTGTTGTTCGGCTTTGACGTGATCCACGGCCTCCGCACGATTTTCCCGGTGCCATTGGGCCTTGCAGCAAGTTTTGATCCAGCAGTTGTCGAACAGGCGCAGGCTGCAGCGGCGGCGGAAGCACGGGCGAGTGGCATCCACTGGAGCTTTGCGCCCATGGTGGACATCGCCCGCGATCCGCGTTGGGGCCGCATTGTTGAAGGCGCCGGCGAAGATCCAGTGCTCGGCAGCAAAATGGCCGCAGCGCAAGTGCGTGGCCTGCAGGGTCCAGCCATCGGCACACCAGGCCGGGTGCTTGCAGGCCCCAAGCATTTCCTGGGCTATGGCGCAGCGCCTGGCGGGCGGGATTATGAGCCGGTCTCGCTGTCAGAAGCCGAGATCCGCAATGTCTATCTGCCGCCCTTCGCGGCGGCCATCGAGGCCGGGGCCGGCAACATCATGTCAGCCTATATGGACATCAACCAGCAGCCGGCGGTGGCTTCGAAATGGCTGCTCGACGACCTGCTGCGGGGGGAACTGGGCTTCACCGGCTTTGTCGTTTCCGATGCCAATGGCGTGCAGAACCAGGTGGGACAGCATTTCGCCACTGACGAATCCGATGCCGCCGCGCGGGCACTGCTGGCCGGTAACGATATGGAGATGGCGCTGGGGCCCAATGCCTTTGCCCGTCTGCCGGCGTTGGTGGAACAGGGCAAGGTGCCGGTGGCCGTGCTCGACCGCGCTGTCGAGCGGGTGCTCGTGGCCAAGATCCGCATGGGCCTGTTTGAGCAGCCCTATGTCGATGAAGGCGCTGCTGCGCGAACATTGGCGGATCCAGCCCATCGCGCCTTGGCTCAGACTGTGGCCGAACGCAGCTTGGTGCTGCTGCAGAACAAGGGCGATGCCCTCCCGCTGAAGCCAGGCGCGGCCCGACGTTTCGCAGTAATCGGACCGCTGGCAGATAGCGGTTCAGACACGTTGGGCCCCTGGGTTTTTGTGCCCGATAAGGCCGAAACGGTGACAGTGGCGCGCGGAATAACGCAGCGGCTGGCCGGGCTTGCCACGGTAGACGTACAGCCCGGCGTTCAGCTGTTGCGGGCACTGCCATCCGGCCTGGAAGCCTTTGGGCCGAAAGCCACCCCTTGGACGGAGGATGAAAGCAAGGCGCGCTTCGATGCTGCGGTGACTGCCGCCCGTGCCGCTGATCAGGTCGTGCTGGTGTTGGGCGAAGCGCAGAGCCAGAGCGGTGAGCGCGCGTCAGCCAGCGACTTGCAGCTGCCCGGAGACCAGTTGCGTCTGCTCGATGCCGTGCTGGCGCTGGACAAGCCGGTAACACTTGTGCTGATCGCCGGCCGGCCACTGGACATCAGCGCCATTGTCGGTCGCGTGCCGGCCATTCTGATGGCTTGGTATCCCGGCACGCGCGGCGGCACGGCCGTGGCCCGCGCGCTGTTTGGCGATGTGAACCCCGGCGGCAAGCTGCCCGTCACCTGGCAGCGCAGTGTGGGTCAGGTGCCAATCCACTATGCTCGCAGTCTCAACCACACGCCGGACCGCGCCGACAGCCTGTATCACGACGCGCCGTCAACGCCGCTGTTCCCGTTCGGCTATGGCCTGAGCTACACCAGCTTCCGCATTGAACCGCCTGTGCTCGATCGACCAGTGCTCAGTGCCGGCGGCCATGTCACAGTCACCACCCGCATCACCAATAGCGGCAAAATCGCGGGCGACGAGGTGGTGCAGCTTTACATCCACCAGCGCGCCGGCCGCGCCATGCGCCCGGTGCGTGAGTTAAAGGCGTTCCAACGCATCACGCTTGCACCAGGCGAAAGCCATGACGTCAGCTTCCGCATCGATACCGACATGCTGTCCTATTGGAACGCCAACGAACGCCGCACGCTATTCGATCCCGGGCTGTTCGATGTCTGGCTGGGCACAGATGCCAACGCATCGCAGCATGTGCAATTGCAGTTGCGATAGGTTTGTAATTGCTTCCGAGCCTATCGCCTTGAACAATCTGCCTACCAGGTATAGATACAAAGCGTGAACAAGGCTTCCCTGTCCTTGCGTGATTTCAACCGCCTCTTTCTCAACGAAGAGGCAACCCGTACCTGGTTCGAGGACGCGCGCTGGCCGGACGGCCCTGTCTACCCGGGTTGTGGCCGCGTCAAAAGCGCGACCTGGCTTTCAGCTGTGCGTCGTTGGCAATGCAGGCCCTGTCGCCGGCAATTCACGGTCACGGCCAGTGCGCCAATGCACCGGACACACTTGCCACTGCTGGTCTGGGCGCAGGCCATCTATCTG
Organism: Sphingomonas paucimobilis; assembly: GCA_943369475.1. GTDB lineage: Bacteria > Pseudomonadota > Alphaproteobacteria > Sphingomonadales > Sphingomonadaceae > Sandarakinorhabdus > Sandarakinorhabdus paucimobilis_A. The sequence continues at coordinate 13,699 of CALRNJ020000016.1, forward strand.
AGCGTCGCACCCAGCAAGGGCATTTCAGCTGTGAAGATGGCCGAGATGCTCGGTGTTTCCTCCGAAACAGCATGGCATCTGGGGCATCGCATCCGCGCCATGATGGCGGAACAGAACCCGCTGCTTTCTGACATCGCGCTTAGGACAGCCACCTGATGGCCCGGTGGCGGCTTTGCTATTCATCAGATCAGCCAGCGGACCATCATCAGGCTGTTTCCGCAGTTCTCGTCATAAAACGCTTCGGCACCAGGCGTCCCGTAAGGCTCATGTCAGCTATGGGCTGTTCGCCTCATATCGCGTCATGATCCCGCGTTTAACGTCTTCATTTGTCGTGCAATGCCAATCGGAGCATCCCATGGACACGCCAACTGCGTCGCGCCGTAAATTCCTGATCGCAATCGGCAATCTGGCCAGCACGGGCTGGATTGCCATGAACTGGCCGCAAATTGCCGCTGCGGCCCAGCATGCCAGTCCGCACGCGGGCCATACGGCGGGGCCGGGTGCGCCGCTTGCCAAGCTGACGACGTTGACAGCGGCCGAAGCTGCCGATGTGGAGGCTATTGCGAGCCAAATCGTCCCAAGCGGCGCCACGCCCGGCGCGCGCGAAGCGGGTGTTATCGCATTTATCGACAATGCGCTGGGCAGCTTCTTTGCCGCGCAATTGCCCTCATTCCGGCAGGGGCTGATTGAATTCCAGAGCTTCTACGCCAAACAAAATGGTGCCGAAAAATCCTTCGCCGTTACCCCTGATGCCCAGCAGATCGCGTGGCTCCGCGAAGTCGACAAGACGCCCTTCTTTGCTGCGGTCCGCCGACTGACCGTGCTCGGCCTTATCGCCCTGCCAAAATATGGCGGGAACCGGGAATATGCGGGCTGGAACCTGCTGGGCGTTGAGGACAACCACAGTTGGGCTCCGCCGTTTGGCTATTACGACACGGACTATCCCGGGTTTGAACCCTATCCCGGCACCAAGCCCTACACGGCCTGAGGGAGGTTTGTTCATGGAACGCAAGACCTACAAGACCAGCGAGACGGTCGATTTCATCGTCGTTGGTTCAGGTGCTGCCGGCGGGATCATCGCACGGGAATTGGCACGTGCTGGCAACTCGGTCGTCGTGATGGAGCAAGGACCCCGGTTGGGTTCCGAAGAATTTGAGCATGACGAGCTGAAGTATCGCTATCTCTCCGGCATCACCAACAGCCCCGCCACCAATCCCCAAACTTTCCGCAGCGACCCCAAGCAGAAGGCAGAAAGGGCGGCCGGTCGCAACCCGTTAACCTATGCGCGCGTGGTGGGCGGCAGCAGCGCGCACTTCAACGCCAACTTCTGGCGCCTGCACGAAATCGATTTTATCGAGCGCAGCCGCCTTGGCTCGATTGATGGTGCCGATCTTGTCGACTGGCCGATCACCTATGCTGAATTAGAGCCCTATTACACCAAAGTGGAATGGGAAGTCGGTGTATCGGGCCTGGCAGGTGCAAGCCCGTTTGATCCGCCGCGCAGCAAACCATATCCAATGCCGCCACTGCCCGTGAAATCATCGGGCGTGCTGTTCGAACGCGGCGCGCGCAAGCTTGGGCTCCATCCGTTTCCGGCGCCGATGGCGATCAACTCGGTGGAATACAAGGGCCGCCCGCCCTGCATACAATGCGGCCTGTGTGGCGGCTTCGCCTGTGAAGTCGAAGCCAAAGGCTCCTCGGTGTGGACCGTTATCCCGGAAGCCGAAGCAACAAGGCGTTGTGAGGTGAGAGCCAACAGCTATGTGTTTCGCATCGGTATGAACGCTGGCGGGCGCGCGACAGGGGTTCATTATTTTGACCACGATCAAAAGGAACAGTTTCAGAAGGCTCGCGCCGTTGTGGTGTGCGCCAACGGGTCCGAAACACCCAGACTGCTCCTGAACTCTGCCACCAACGCCTTCCCTCAGGGGTTGGCCAATTCCAGCGGCGCTGTGGGCAAGTATTTGATGTTCAACAAAGGTGGGAGTGCTGCGGCCCGGTTCGAGCATCCGCTCAATGAATATAAGGGCGCAAACGTTACGCGCATCCTGCACGATTTCTATGACTCCGATCCAAAGCGCGGATTTTATGGTGGAGGCGGTTTTGATGCACGCTCAGGTGGCCCCCTCACCTGGGGGCAAAACGTTCCCAAGGGCACGCCGGCGTGGGGACCGGGCTTCAAGGAATATCTTCAGTCTTATACCTATTGGATGACAGTTTCAGGCCATGGCACATCGCTGGCGGTCGAGACAAACAGTGTCGACCTCGATCCGGACCTGAAGGACGCCTGGGGCGTGCCGGCTATTCGGGTGACGTACAAGGATCATCCGGACGATATCAAGCATGCCAACTGGCAAGTGGAGCGCGCCATTGAGATTATGGATGCAGCAGGGGCGAAGCAGATCGTGCCCGGCGACGTCGGGCCAAGCAACGGCGGCGTCCATTTGTTGGGCACGGCCCGCATGGGCAATGACCCGGCTACATCCGTGATCGACAAACATCACCGAACACATGACATCAGAAATCTGTTTATATGCGACGGCTCTAGCATGGTGACGTCCGGTCGCGGTCAACCCACACAAACGATTGAAGCGCTGGCCTTTCGTGCCGGCGAGTATATCGCCAAGTTTGCCCGCGCGAATGAGATTTGAGAGGCTATGCGTCCTGTTGCCGGAAAAACGGTTGCGCAGCGGTCCTGCGGGCGGGATATTCTCGCCACCTGCGGTGCCAAACTGACGAGCCTCAGCACCGTTATCGCGTGTACGGCTTTTGCAGATCTAACAAGTGAAGTTCCGCGACAGTGAACCCGTGTGCGCCAATCTAGCGAGCGTGCCCATCGGCCTTGATGGCCGTCAAGGCGATTGGCCAGCCTCCCGATGTCGACCGGTACAAGATCCACCGAAGGCTTGTGCCCAATCTGTGCTGACGCTAGGCGATGACGTCGCATGCCCAAGGCAAACCCTCCAGACGTTGTCGGCCTTGATTTTGGCACCACAAACAGCGTCGCAGCCGTTGCGGCGAACGGCACCTCCGAATTAATCGCGTTGGAGGCTCCTTGCGGTCCCAACCCCGTGTTCCGGTCGGCCCTGTGCTTCTGGGAAGAGGAAGCGCATATCGCCGCTGCGGCGGGGCCATGGGCTATCGAAGAATATCTGGCTTGCCCCGAAGGCAGTCGTTTCATCCAATCGTTCAAGTCTGTCGTCGCATCCAGAACCTTCGAAAGTGCGACGATCTTCGAGCGCCGCTATCGCTTCGAAGACCTGGGCCGCCTGTTCCTGACCAAGCTGTCGGCGCGGTCAGGCGGGGTTTTGGGCAATGGCACACGGCGGCTTGTCATCGGCCGACCCGTCACCTTTGCCGGCAACCGGCCGGACGAGGCCCTCGCACGTGACCGCTACGACGCCATGTTCGCTGACTTCGCTGACGAGGCATACCATGTCTACGAGCCGCTGGGTGCAGCCTTCAGTTTCGCAGCCAGGCTCGAGGCGTCAGCGACCGTTCTGGTCGCCGACTTTGGCGGCGGTACCAGCGATTTTTCCGTCGTCAATATTGACGCTGCTGCGGGCGGCAAGCGCTGTACGCCGCTCGGTCACGCGGGCATCGGCATCGCTGGTGACACCTTCGATTCCCGTATCCTCGAGCATCTGGTGCTCCCTTTGCTTGGCAAAGGCGGACAGTATCGTTCCTTCGACAAGCTGCTCGACATACCGGCGGGCTGGTTTGCCGATTTTACGGACTGGTCCAGGCTGGCGCTGCTGCGCAACCGCAAGGCGCTTGCCGAACTTGGCAATCTGCGCCGTGCCGCCGTCGATCCAGAGCCAATCGGCCGCATGATGGCCATCATCGAGCAGGAACTGGGCTACCGCCTCTACGAAACCGTCGGCGACCTAAAGCGGCAGCTGTCCTCGGCGGAGCAGACGGTTTTCCGGTTCAATGGCGCCGGGTTGTCGATCGAGCAGCCGGTGACACGGGCTGATTTTGAGCGCTGGATCGCACCCGACGTGGCAGCAATAGAAGCAGCAGTTTCACGCGTGCTCGCTACGTCCGGCATCGCGGCAGACAAGATCGACCGGGTTTTCCTGACCGGGGGCAGTTCGCTGATCCCATGCATACGCACCCTGTTCGAAAGGCACTTTGACATCGGCAAAATCGCGACCGGCAATGAGCTGACCTCTATCGCCCACGGTTTGGCACTTATAGGCTTGCAAACCAATGTCGCCGACTGGGCCGTCGACTGAGCGGCCTGCCCGGGCACAGCCCGCTTGCCGCCATCGCCGAATGGCCGTTTGACCGCCTGCTTTCGATTACTTGGTGATCGACTTGTTCCCTGCACGGTCATTCGATCTGCGTGCGCTGGCATGTGGTGGTGCCGCACCCTAAGAAGGATCTTGGAGCGGGCCTAGTCGCCGCGATCCGCAAGCAAGCTGGCCTGTAGGAGCGGTATATGCGTTATCCCATTGCCATTGAACCCGGCACCGAGACAGCGGCGTTCGGCGTGGTCGTGCCCGATCTGCCGGGTTGCTTTTCAGCCGGGGACACCCTCGACGAAGCTCTCACCGGGGCCGAAGAGGCGGCGGCAGCATGGATCGATGCGACGCTTGATGAAGGCCGCGCTGTGCCCATGCCGAGCAGTCTCGAGGCGATCCGTGATAACGCCGAGTTCGCAGGGTGGATCCTGGGGGTGGGCACTATCGCTTTAAGTCAGGCAGCCACCAGGGCTGGTGTTTCTGGCGATTTGGAGGCCTTTCGGCTTCCGGTAGACCTCACCGCAACCGGCTTGGCCCCACCGAAGTAGGGGTTTGTCAGTCGCGGGTCGGCGGGGGCACCCCGGCTCCCGGATCGGTCAGAGCATCGCGCCCTGACCCGTCGCTCCCCGAACCCGCGCACGAGTTCGGCAAGGACCGCGGCCTTGCTCTGGAACAGCCAACCATTGGGGCGCGCACGGCGCGCTTCGATGTTGGCTGCCGCATTGAGGTCGGCGTGCATGTTGTGACCGCACCACAGGCATGTGAAGCCCTGCTGGTCGCGGCGATTGCG
>CALRNJ020000017.1:0-17410 GCA_943369475.1 Sphingomonas paucimobilis
GCAGAAGCGGGCCATCAGCGGCGTGCCGGGGGTGCGGTTGGCCAGTCAGGGCGGCTTGTTCGATGTGGTTCTGCATCCGAAATTTGCGGATAACCAATTGATTTACCTTAGCTATGCAGCCGGTGAAAAGGGGGCCAACTTCACCCGGGTCACCCGCGCCCGGCTGGACGGCGATCGGCTGGTGGAGACCAAGATCATTTTCCAGGTGAGCCCGGCCAAGGATACGCCGGTGCATTTTGGCGGCCGCATGGCCTTCCTGTCCGACGGCAGCCTGGCGCTGACCACCGGCGACGGTTTTGACTATCGCGAACAGGCGCAGCGGCTGCAATCGGGCTTGGGCAAGATTATGCGCATGGCCGATGATGGCCGGCCGCTGGCGGGCAATCCCTTTGTCGGAAAATCGGGCGCGCAGCCCCATATCTGGAGCTATGGCCACCGCAATCCACAAGGAATTGCGGTTGACCCGGCCAATGGTCGGCTGTGGGCCCATGAACACGGGCCCCAGGGCGGCGATGAGCTGAACTTGATCCAAAAGGGTGGCAATTATGGCTGGCCGGTGGCCACCAAGGGCCTTGATTACAGTGGCGCGACCATCAGCCCGTTCCAGACCTATCCCGGCATGGTCGATGGCCGCGCCGTGTGGGTGCCCTCGATCGCGCCGTCGGGGCTGGCAGTTTATCGCGGCGCTTTGTGGCCCAAGTGGCAGGGTAGCCTTATCCTGGGCGCGCTGGCGCATCAGCATGTGCGGCGGGTGGATGTGGATGATGGCGGCCGCGTGGTGGGGCAGGAACGCATCTTCCCCACGATCAAGGCGCGCATCCGCGATGTGCGGGTGGCCCCCGATGGTGCAGTGTGGCTGACGACGGACGAAGATGCTGGCAAGGTGCTGCGGGTTACGCCGTAACCCGCAGCTTGCCGGCGCTCAGTGCGCCGTCCACCCGCCGTCGATGACAAGTTCCGAACCCGTCATGTAGCGGCTGGCATCGCTGGCCAGGAACACCACGCCGGCCGCGATATCTTCAGGCTTGCCGGCAAAGCCGACCGGGGCGCCGGCACCGACGGCATCGACATCGATGGCATTGGCTCCTGGCTGGCTTGCAGTGGACAGTGCGGCAGACAGCGCGCCTGACGTATCGATCTTCTGCCAGATCGGTGTGTCGATGATGCCTGGGTGCACGCTGTTGCAACGGATGCCGTCCTTCATGGCCGCACATTCCATCGCCACGGCCTTGCTGAGCAACCGTACCGCGCCCTTGCTGGCGCAGTAGGCCGACATGCCGGCGGAACCGCCCAGCCCGGCCACCGAGGAAATGTTGATGATCGAGCCGCCAACATGGCCATCGGGGCGAGGGCTTCGCATCGCCGGCAGCGCATGCTTGGTGCCGAGGAAGCAGCTGGTGACGTTGATGTCCATCTGCCGGTTCCACTGTTCCAACGTCACATCAGTGATCAGGCCCGAGGTTCCGATGCCAGCGTTGTTCACCAATATGTCGAGCCGGCCATAGAGATCCATGACGCGCTTGACGAGTTCGGCCCAGCGCGGCTCTTCGGTCACGTCCTGGCCGCGAAATGTTGCCTGGCCGCCGGCGGCTTCAATCAGTTCCACCGTCTTGCGGCCGCCTTCTGCATCGATATCGGTCACGAAAACGATGGCGCCTTCGGCTGCCAGCTGGACGGCGCAGGCGCGGCCGATGCCGCTGGCCGCGCCGGTAACGAAGGCCACGCGCCCCGTAAGTGTGCCCATGATCGATCCTCCCCTGATTTTGGCCCAGCCTGGCAGGGTGAAGGCGGCTTCGCCAGCCCTCACTTTTCGGGTGCTAGGGGGAAACCCGATACGCAATCACCCTTAGGCATTTGTTGAGCCAGATCAAAGAGGTGCGCAGCAGGCTTCGCCACAAGTCGGTCATCACGACAACAGGGACGAACCCAATGACCAAGACGATGAAGACCGCTACCGCCGTTGTTGCGCTGATGCTGGGGGCAAGCCCGGCGCTGGCTGCTCAGGGCGATTTCCTGTTGCGGCTGCGCGCCATCACCGTGCAGCCGCAGGAGAAGGTCGGCCCAGTGCTGCCCACCTTCCCGACCAGCAGCGGCAGCATCACCAATGCCTATGCGCCCGAAATCGATTTCACCTACATGCTGACCGATCATATCGGCGTGGAGTTGATCGCGGCGACCACCAAGCATTGCGTGGAAGGCGGCGGCAGCCTCGCTGGCGTCGGCCGGCTGGCCTGCACCTGGGTGCTGCCGCCCACGCTGACGCTGCAATATCACTTCGTGCCGGAAGGCAAGATTCACCCCTATGTGGGCGCCGGGGTGAACTGGACTATGTTCTACAACGAGAAGGCTTCGACCCAGTTGGTGAATGCCATCGGCGCCACCAACGTCAACCTGTCGAACAGCTTCAGCTTCGCGCTGCAGGCCGGCATCGATTTCGACATCAGCGAAAAGATGTTCCTCAACCTTGATGCAAAATATGTCGACATGAACACCAACGCCCGTCTGACCACTGGCGCACTGGTCAACAACCTCAGGGCGGATATCAACCCGCTGATCATCGGCGTGGGCGTAGGCTGGCGCTTCTAAGTTCGCGACCGTCGGGCACTCTCTCCTGCCTGGCGCCGCTCCCCTCCGGCCCGGTGCCCCTGCGGACATCGGGCCGGTTGAGTTTTCAGATAAGCGCGGAAATCGCGCCCCAGGCGCCGGCCAGAAGCAGCACCAGGCTGGGCAGCAGGGTGAGGCCAAACCCCGGCCCGCGCTTGGCCGGATCCGTGTAATAGGCGCTGGCAAAGACGATGCGGCCAATGCTCCACAACAGGGCAAGGCCGCCGGCGACGAGATCGCCCAGTACCGGTGCGCCGACGATTACGCCGGGCACGAACAGCGCCAATTGCTCCAGCGTGTTCATCTGCACGCGATAACGCTTGTCGAACTCCGGGTGGCCGCTGGCCATTGGGGCCGGCACGCTCCAGGTGGCGCGAGCGCGGCCGACATTCACCGACAGGGCGAAATAAACAATCAGAGCCAGCACCAATGCAAGGGTGGTGATCGGAAAGGTGGTCAACATTTCAGTTACTCTCAGTTGTTCAGGGCAGCGCGGGCAGCAGCAGCGCCGCCCACGACCGGAATGGCGATGTGGCTGGGCCGTTGTGTATCGCGCCACACGCCTTGCGTCGCCTTCTGATAATCCTGTGGCGCGGCAGTGAAGATGTTTGGCACGAACTTCTGCGGGTTTCGGTCATAGAGCGGGAACCAGCTGGATTGCACTTGCACCATCAGCCGGTGGCCGGCCGGAATCACATGGTTCACGCCAGGCAGCAGGAAGCGGTAACGCTCGGCCTTGCCTGGGACGAGCGGCTCCGGTTTCTCGAAGCTCTTCACGTAGCGGCCGCGGAAAATCTCCATGCCGATGCCCAGTTGCAGGCCGGCCAGATCAGGCTGCGCGCTGTTCTCTTCGGGGAAGACGTCGATCAGCTTCACCACCCAGTCACTGTCCGTGCCCGATGTGCTGGCGAACAGATTGGCTTCCGGCTGGCCGTGGATCTGCAGTGGGGCCTTCAGCGGCTGGGAGACATAGGTGACGACATCGGGGCGTATACTGGCATGGCGCTGGTCGCTTACCAGCCACGGCCCCCACACCGTGCGGTCACGCACGTTCACTGGCACCGGCACGAACGGCACCGGGTGGGCCGGGTCCGACACATAGTCATCATGCGCCGCCTTGGCCGACGGCGTCTTCAAGGACAGGCTGAAGCGGTCATCAAGATAGAGGTTCACCGTCTCGCCGGCCGGGAAGCGATCGTGGCGCTGCCACTTGTCGGCATTCACCGCATAGGTGAGGACTGGCGGCGTGTCGAACGCTGGGGCACCGGGCTTCAGATGGGAATCGAGGAACGGCTTCATCACGTCGCGGCGGAACTGCAGGCCGGTGTCGCCTGCGAACTTGAGGACGCCCAGCGATGATCCATCATAATTGACGCCGCTGTGACGCCACGGCCCGATGACGAGGCTGAGCAGCTTGTTGTCGGTGTCCTTTGGTTCCAGCGCGCGATAGACGGCCGGGGCGCCATAGGAATCTTCCTGGTCCCACTGGCCCACCACCAGCATGGTCGGCACGGTCAGCGGGCGGGCGCCCAATATCTTGTCCAGCGCCTGGCCCTGCCACCAGCTGTCATAGGCCGGGTGCTCCATCAGTTTCTTGACGCCGGGCAGCGTGTCGAGGCCATAGCGGGCGATATAGCCGCCCACCGATCCGGCGCTGAGGAACTCAGTATAATAATCGCGCTTGCCCATGGCGACCGGGTCGCCATCGTCCTTGGTGGCGGTCTGCCCGGTGAAATAATCCAGCATGGTCTGGCGGAAGGCGCCGTTGTGGAACCAGTCATCGCCCACCCAGCCATCGACCATGGGCGACATCGGCACGGCGGCCTTCAGGGCCGGGTGCGGATCGACCAGCGCCATCAGGCTGGTGAAGCCGGGGTAGGACGAACCGGTGATGGCAACCCGGCCGTTGGTTTCCCGCACATTCTTCACTAGCCAGTCGATCGTGTCATAGGCGTCGGTGCTGTGATCAGTCTGCGTGCTGTTGAGCGGGCCCTTCAGCGGCCGGGTGATGACATAATCGCCTTCAGATTTGTTGCGGCCGCGCACATCCTGATAGACGCGGATATAGCCATCGGTGACGAATTCGGCGTCGCTGACCGGCAAGATCTCGGTGATGGACTGGCTGGGGTTGCGCGACGTGTTTTTCCCTGCGTTGTACACCGTGCGGGTCAGCAGGATCGGGCCGTTCGCCGTGCCCTTCTTCATCACGATCACCGTGTAGAGCTTTACCCCGTCGCGCATCGGGATCATCACCTCGCGCCGCACATAATCGGCGGCCGGTGTCTCCGCGTTGAATGGGGCGGCGATGTCTGGCAGCATTGTAGGCGTTTGCGCGGCGGCGCTGCTGGCCAGCAAGATTGCGAATGTGGCGTGCTTGATCATGACCCCTCCGTTTTACCTGTCATGGCCTGCCTGCTGCCGGGCGGCAAGCCAGTTGGCGGCAATGCCGCGATGGCGTATCGAAGGCGCGTCTGGAAATACGAGGTTCACCCATGCGCCCTGCTGCCGCCTTTGCTGCTCCGCTCGCCCTGCTGCTGATCGCCGCTCCCGCTGCTGCTGCCGAAAAACCGAAGCAGGCACCGCCGGCCGTGGTGCAGAAATTGCTCGATTGCCGCGCGATCACTGAAAGCGCCGCGCGGCTAGCCTGCCTTGATGCCGGCGTGGCGGCTTTAGCCGACGCGGTGCAAAGTCGCGACGTGCTGGTGGCCGACAAGGAAGAGGTGAAGAAGGCGCGGCGCGGCCTGTTCGGGCTGGCGCTGCCCAGTTTCAACCTGTTCGGCGCCGACAAGGACGAAGTGGCCGAAGGCGAAAAGAAGGACGAGCGCGGCGCGCTGACCGAGATCGAGGCAACGATCACGTCCGCCCGGCCCAGTCGCACCGCCGGCTGGCGGTTCGTGCTGGACGACGGCAGCACTTGGCTGCAGACCGACGCCATTGGTTTCCGCCGCGATCCCAAGCCGGGCATGAAGATCCGCATCCGGCGCGCCGCGATGGGCAGTTATCTGGCCAATGTTGAAGGCCAGCTGGCCGTGCGGGTAAAGCGCGTGGTGGAGTGAACGGACCCCAACCGGCACCCTCGCTTTCGCCGGGGTGACGAAGAAAACAAGCGCTTATCGCTCCGCTGCGTCCTTTCGCGGCATCGGCGGCAGAAGCGCTTCCGGATCGACGCGCACCCCGTCCCACGTCATGCCCCAGTGCAGATGGGGCCCCGTCGAGCGGCCAGTAGAGCCGATGCGGCCAATCACCTGACCTTGGGCCACGATATCGCCGGGTTTCACCTCGATTTTTGAGAGGTGCATCATTGCCGAATGCAGCCCGCGGCCGTGATCAATGATGATGATATTGCCTTCCAGCATGAACGGCCCGGCTGCCAGCCGTATAACGCCGGGAATGGGGGCGGTGATCGGCGTGCCGTGCGGGGCGGCAATGTCCATGCCGCTGTGATAATTGGCCGGGATGTCGCCATAAACGCGCTGGGCGCCGAAGTGGGTAGAGATGCGGCCCACTGCTGGCCACTGGAACGGCGCGCGCCAGAACGGCCAGGGCGAGATTTCGGCGCGGGCAGCCTTCACCTGTGCCACCTCGGATTCGCGCCGCGCCTCATATTCCAAGTTGCGCGGTGCGTTGGGATCGGCCGGCGGGTTTAATCGTGCCGGCAGGCGATCGATCACCCATTCGCGACCGGCCACTACCAGATCGCGCCGCGCGCTGCGGCCATCCTTCGTCACCCACTCCAGCGCCTTGGTGCCGGCAAAATCCCGGTCCACGCCCAACATGAAGCGGCCATCAGCATCCATATGCACCGGTTGGCCGTCGAGCCGCAGATCGTGGCTGCCCGCGGGCAGCGAAGTGATCAGCAACTGGCCCTGCACGGCGGTAAGCGGCTGGACGATCTCCAGTGGCAGCGGCGCGGCCGCACCGGTGATGGCGGCGGTCGCCACCAGAACCGGCAAGGCCAAATAGCGCATCACGCCGGGAACACGCCCTTCGCGCGCTGCTCGGCATAACGCCGGCTGGCGATATCGGCGCTGAGATAGGCTTCCTGCAACTCGTGGCTCCAGTAACGCAGCGCCGCCAGATTGATGCTCTGTCCGGTGACGGCGCACAGCACATGATCGCCGGCTTCGATGATACGGAAGCTGCCCGATTCATAGAGCAATTTGGCCGGTCGGCCGAAACGATCGAGCATCAGAACAGGCTCCCTTGGGCCACGGGCTTAGTGAATACAGGGGTTTCGCCATCGGCAAAGCGGATCGTCAAGCTCGGCTTTGCCGATGCAGCGCTTGCGCTGGCGACGACGTGCCCATCCGGGCCGGTGACAATGGCATAGCCGCGGGCCAGCACAGCGAGCGGGCTGAGACTGGCCAGCATGCGATCGGCCTGGGCCAGCCGCGCCGATACGCTCGCCAGCCGCGATTCGATCAGGAACGGGCGCAAGCCAGCGCCGATGCGGGTAAGTTTCTGAGCGTCCGCATTCAGCGGCCGCGCCAGGGCCGGGGCGAGCCGGGCGGAGGTGCCGGCCAAGCGCTCATGGCTGCGCTCCAGCCGGGCAGCGAGCAGTTGGGGGCGCAGGCGAGTACCGGCATTGGTCAGCCGCAGGGTCACCTGCGCGGCACGGGCATTGAGCGCATTGGGCAGGCGTTCCCCCAGATCGTCGATGCGCTGTGCCACCAGCCCGATCAGGTTCCTGGCTTGCGGTAGGCGGCGGGCCAGGCTCACGCTGCGTTCGCGGCGAAGTTTCCAGCCGCGCACCACGCCGGCATCCAGCCGCCCGGCCAGCATGGCGATGCTGGCGGCGAGTTCGGCGCGTACCGGTACGGCGCGTTCGGCTGCGGCCGTGGGGGTGGGCGCGCGCCAGTCAGAGGCATAATCGATAAGGGTTGTGTCCGTCTCATGGCCGACTGCGCTGATCAGCGGGATCTGGCTGGCGGCGGCGGCGCGCACGACATTTTCCTCGTTGAACGCCGCCAGATCCTCGACGGAACCACCCCCGCGCGCGACGATAATAAGATCGGGGCGCGGCACAGCCCCACTCGGCGCGATGGCATTGAAGCCGGCGATGGCGGCTGCGACCTGCGCGGCCGATCCTTCGCCCTGCACCGCCACCGGCCACACCAACACCCGGCGCGGAAAGCGATCGGCGAGGCGGTGGAGAATATCGCGAATCACGGCACCGGTGGGGCTGGTGACAACGCCGATCACGCCGGGCAGCCACGGCAGTGGCTTCTTGCGCGCCGGATCGAACAGGCCTTCGGCTTGCAGTTTCAGCCGCCGCGCCTCGATCTGGGCGAGCAGCGCACCGACGCCGGCCGGCTCCATCGATTCGACGATCAGTTGATATTTGGAACGGCCGGGATAGGTGGTGAGCTTGCCGGTGACGATGACCTCCAGGCCATCTTCGGGCCGGAAGCTCAAGCTGGCCGCCGGCCCGCGCCACATGGCGAGGTCGATCAGGGCCCGCTCGTCCTTCAAACTGCCATACCAGTGGCCGCTGGATTGGCGGCGGAAACCTGAAAGTTCGCCGCGCACACGCACCTGGCCGAACGCGGTTTCCACCGTGCGTTTGAGCGCGCCGGCGATCTCGCTGACCGAATATTCGGGGGTGTTGTCAGGGCTCTCGTTCACATCTGCTTCCTTAAACCTTGGATGGCCACCGGGAAACCGCCTTGCCGCGACATTTTGGCATGATAGGGAAGGATGCATGAGTGGCTGCCCCGAATCTGTTGATATCCTTGTGCTCGGCGGCGGCGGCCGCGAGCATGCGCTGTGCTGGAAATTGAAGCAGTCGCCGCGCTGTGGCCGGCTGCTGTGCGCGCCCGGAAATGCCGGCATCGCCGAGGTTGCGACCTGCGTGGCGTTGGATGTGAACAATCCCAAGGCCGTAGTAGGCTTCGTGGCGACGGAAGGTATTGCTCTGGTCGTCGTCGGCCCGGAAGCACCGCTGGTCGCTGGCGTGGCCGATGCGTTGCGCGCGGCAGGCGTGCCGGTGGTTGGCCCATCGGCCGCCGCGGCGGAGTTGGAAGCATCCAAGGGCTTCACCAAGGATCTGTGCGCTGAGCACGACATTCCCACCGCCCGATTCCGGCGTTTCGCCAGTGCGGCCGATGCCCATCATTATGTTGCCGTCCACCCGCTGCCAGTGGTGGTGAAGGCCGATGGCTTGGCTGGCGGCAAGGGCGTGACGGTAGCTGAATCCAACGAGGAAGGCCTTGCTGCGCTGGCCGAAATCCATGGCCCGGTGGTGGTGGAGCAGTGCCTCGAGGGCCCGGAAGCCAGCCTGTTCATCCTCACCGATGGCGAAACCGTGCGGGTTCTGCCCACGGCGCAGGATCACAAGCGACTGCGCGATGGCGATGAAGGGCCGAATACCGGTGGCATGGGCGCGATATCGCCCAGCCCGCGCCTGACCCCGGCGCTGCAGCAACAGGCGATGGAGCGCATCGTGCTTCCGACGCTGGCGGCCATGAAGACGCGCGGCACGCCGTTTCAGGGTTTTCTCTATGCCGGGCTGATGCTTACCGCCGATGGCCCGATGCTGATCGAATATAATGTGCGGCTGGGTGATCCCGAAGCGCAGGTGCTGTTACTGCGTCTGGAATCCGATGCGGTCGAACTGATGTGGGCGGCCGCGACCGGCACCCTGGCCAACGTAGATCCCAAATGGAGCAAGGATGCGGCGGTGACGGTGGTCATGGCCGCCAAGGGTTACCCGTGGAAGCCGGTAGCCGGCACGGTGATCGACGGGTTGAGTGCCGCCGAAGCCTTGGGCGTGCGCGTGTTCCACGCCGGCACGAAGCGCAGCGAGGATGGCCGTTTGGTCGCTGTCGGTGGCCGCGTGCTCAACATCACGGCGCTGGGCCATGATATTTCCGAGGCGCGCGCGCTCGCCTATGCAGCTATTCGCAAGATAAGATGGCACGGCGGCCATTTCCGGCGGGATATCGGCAAGACCGCCTGAACCCGCCCAATGGGGAGAGGCGCGATGAGCGATCGGCAGGAGCAGTTTTCGGGTACCAGTGCGGTGCGTCCCGGCCAGGAGATCGACGCCGGCCGCCTCGCGACATGGATGCAGGCCAACGTTGAAGGCTATGCCGGGCCGCTCAGCATCGAACAGTTCAAGGGTGGGCAATCCAACCCTACCTACAAGCTGATCACGCCGGGGCAGAACTATGTGCTACGCCGCAAACCGCCGGGCCAGTTGCTGCCATCGGCGCACGCCGTGGATCGCGAATACAAGGTGATCACTGCTCTCTATGCACAAGGCTTTCCTGTCGCCCGTACGTTCGGGCTTTGCCAGGACAATGACGTGATCGGCACCTGGTTCTACATCATGGACTGTGTCGATGGCCGGGTGATCTGGGACACGACCTTCCCCAATGTGCCGAAGGATGAACGCCGCGCCTATTTTGACGCCATGAACAAAACGATGGCCGATCTGCACATGATCGATCCCGTCGCCGCTGGGTTGGGCGATTTTGGCAAGCCAGGCAATTATTTCGCCCGCCAGATCGGCCGCTGGTCGAAACAGTATCTCGAAGACGTCGATGCCGGCCGCTATCCGGCGATGGACAAGCTTGTTGAATGGCTGCCCGCTCACATCCCGCCCGGCGACGAGGTGAGCATCGTTCACGGGGATTATCGTTGTGACAACATGATCTTCCACCCCACCGAGCCCAAGGTTCTGGCGGTACTGGATTGGGAATTGTCGACACTTGGTCATCCGCTGGCGGATTTTTCCTATCACCTGATGATGTACCGCATGCCGCCCAGCACTACGACGGGCCTTGTGGGCAATGATTTGGAAGCAATGGGCCTGCCCAGTGAGCAGGAGTATATCGACGCTTATTGCCGCCGTACCGGGCGTGACGGGGTTCCCGACATTGATTTCTATGTCGCCTATAACATGTTCCGGCTGGCTGGCATCATCCACGGCATCAAGGGCCGGGTGATCCGCGGCACCGCCACATCAGCCCACGCCAAGAAAAGTGCCGAAGGTTTCGAGGCGCTGGCGGATCTCGCCTGGAGCCAGGCGCAGAAATTGGGCGCGAAATAGCGCGTGAACCGCTGGCCGCTTTTCCTGCTCACCCTTGGTGCCGGGCTGCTGCTCGGCTGGTGGACCACGCAAACGCCAGCGCCTGTTGCTGCCAGCGCGCCAGCCGACCAGTTCAGCGCCGGGCGCGCCATGGCCGATGTGCGGGTGCTGGCGAAGGAGCCTCACCCCACCGGTACCCCGGCCAATCTGGCGGTGATTGTCGCGATGGAGCGGCGACTGGTCGGGCTGGGCTTCACCACCCGCCGTGTCGTGACGCCGCTTGCCGAAAAGCCGGCGCGGCGGCTGGCGAAATGGGGCGGCAACCCCAATGCGCCCGCGGTCAGCCTTGTGGCCGTGCGCGCCGGCAAGGATTCCACCGCGCCGGCTATTGCGTTGCTGGCACATCATGATTCGGTGTGGGCCTCGCCCGGTGCTGCCGATGACATCGCCGGTGTAGCCGCAGCGCTGGAAGTGGCGCGCGCCATTCAGCAGGCGAAGCAAAGCCGCGATCTTGTGCTGCTGTTTACCGATGCAGAGGAGTTGGGCCTGGTTGGCGCGCGCGCTATCTTTGCGCCGGGCGCAGCGGCCGATCCGATCGCGGCGCGCATCGGCGTCACGATCAATCTGGAAGCGCGCGGTGGCGGCGGCCGGGCGATGATGTTCCAGACTGGCCCGCAGAACGGCGATCTGGTCCGCCGCCTTGCCGCCGTGGCGAAAGGCGCTTCGGCCAGCAGCCTGGCCGTTACCCTTTATGAAAGCCTGCCCAACGATACTGATTTCACACCGGTGAAGCTGCGCGGTCAGGCCGGGCTGAATTTTGCGTTCATCGGCGATGCCTGGGGCTATCACAGCCCGTTGATGACACCTGACCGGCTGGATCAGGGCGCACTGCAGCATTTGGGGGAAAGCGCGCTGGCCATAACACGCGATCTGGTCTCAGCGCCTGAACTGCCTGCCCGCACCGAAAACGCCGTGTTCGCCAGTGCGCCATTGCTGGGCATCATTGTTTACTCTCCTGCTACCGGGTGGGGCCTGCTGGCGGCTATTGCCGGCCTGCTGCTGCTGGCAGGCTATTGGCGGCGGGCCGAATGGTCGCTGGGCGGCATGCTGATGGCTTTGGGCCAGGCTGTGCTTGCGCTGATCATCGCCGGGCTGCTGATGTTCGGCCTCAACCTGCTGTCAGGCAGTGTGGGTGCAGAGTATTATGATCGGCTCGCCGCCCTGTCGCGGCTGGAAGTGGTTGCGGCCCTGGCAGCGCTTGCTGTGCTACTGTTCCTGGGTGCGGCCCCGGCAGGCAGCCTGTGGGAACGCTGGCTCAGTTGGGCAGCACTGTGTTTTTCCGGGGCTCTGGTCGCGCAGATCATGTTGCCCGGTGCCGGACCGGTGCTGGCTTGGCCAGCGCTGCTGGCTGCCATCGCTGCGGTGCTAGGTGCCCGGCCTGGCGCGTCCCGCGTGGCGCAGCTCGCCCCGGCGGTGCTGCTGGCCATTCCCGGCCTGGCGCTGGGGACGGAATTGTTCCACTTCGCCTTCCTTGGCATCGGTGCACCCATGCCCTTTGCTACCGTTCCGCTGCTGATCCCGGTGCTGGCCCTGCTGGCGCCGCTCACGCCCGGTGGCGCAAACCATCGCCCGGCTGTTCTTGCGGGTGGTGCCGTCTTGCTGCTGGCGGCGTGCCTGGCCCTTTGGGTCAATCTTGACGAGCGCGCACCCTCGGTGCCACCCTATGCCGGCACGGAGAAGAGTCAGGGTTAGAGAAACACGCAGACCATCTGCCCACCGGGCAGTGGGCAACGCCGGGAAGTGCGGAAGGCGAAGCCATTATGCGGGCGCGGTGCCCGGCGCTTTCTTGCCGGCACCATCGTATTCCGGCAGGCAGCGCTAGTTGAGTTTGGCCAGCGCGCAGATTGGCGCCTTTGATGACTGTTCAACCGGTCACCAAGCCCTTGGCATCGATCGCCAGATCAATGGCGATATCGCCTTCCACTCCGGCTTTGCTGGCGGCTTCTGTATAGGCTTCGCTGTCCAGTATCATCTTTTTCGGTTGCGGCGGTGTGGCCGCGATCAGCAGCAGCGCTGCCCTTTTCATGGCATTGCTCCATCCTGTGCCCGGTTGGCCAGCAACTTGTCGATCTTGCGACCATCCATGTCGATGATTTCAAACTGCCACGGCCCTACCCGGAATTTCTCGCCGGTCTTCGGCAGGTGGCGCAATTGTTCCAGCGCCAGGCCCGCAACGGTCTCATAATCGCGATCATCGGGCAGCGGCACGCCCAATCGATGCGCCAGTTCATCCACCGGGAGTGCGCCCGATATCAGCCAGCTGCCATCATCGCGTTCCACGGCGGGCGGATCATCATGATCATCAACATCGCTGCGAAACGCTCCAGCAATGGCCGATAGCACATCCGACGGCGTTACGATGCCTTCGAAATGGCCATATTCATCATGCACCAGCGCCATCGGGATATCGGCATCACGCAGCGCATTCAGCGCTTCCACCGCATCGATCACGTCGGGCAGCACCGGCGCCTGACGGGCCAGCGCCGCCAGATCAAGCGGTTTGCCTTCAATCAGCGCCTGCACCACGTCGCGCGCCTGCAGCACGCCGATGATGTCGTCCACGCCGCCGCGCGCCACCAGGATGCGGCTGTGCGGTGTCGCGGCCAACCTGGCGCGCACCACGGCCTCATCTGCATCGGCGTCGATCCATTCGACTTCACCGCGCGGGGTCATCACGCCGCGCACCCGCCGATCAGCCAGGCGCATGATGCCCGAAATCATGTCGCTTTCCTCGGCGTCGATCACGCCGGCGGTGGTGGCTTCGGCCACCACGGATCGCAGTTCTTCCTCGGTTACGGTCTGGTCGCCCTCGCGGCTTTGGCCGAGCAGGCGGAAGATGAGGCGACTGGAGCGGTCGAGTACCCAGACGAACGGCGTCGTGAAACGGGCGAACTGCAGCATGATCGGCGCCACCAGCACGGCGATGGCTTCGGGGCTGCGCAGCGCGAATTGTTTGGGCACCAGTTCACCCACGATCAGCGAGAGATAGGTGGCGATCACGATCACCACGGCAAAGCCGACTTCCTCTGCCGTGTGCGCGGGCAGGCCAAACCACAGGGCCAGCCGATCACCCACCGGTACGGCCAGCGTGGCGCCGGAATAGGCGCCGTTGATGATACCCACAAGCGTAATGCCGATCTGCACACCTGACAGGAAACGGCCCGAATCCTCTGCAAGGGTGAGCGCTGTCTTGGCCCCAAGCGACCCGCGATCGGCCAGCCCACGCAGCCGTGGCCGCCGGGCTGAAACGATGGCCAGTTCCGACATGGCGAAAAAGCCGTTGAGCAGGATCAAACCCGCGATGATCGCGGCATCCAGCCAGGGAAAGGCGGCCATATGGTCCGGAACGGCAACGCGGGGCCAGAATGCCCGCTCATGGCCTTCATACGGGAAGGAGGGCGGTCCTGCAAAGCCCGTTCATGATGGAACCAGGCTTGCTTTGGAGCGTAATGGCTGAAAGGGAGAATGACTTTGAAGAATGCAATCATGATTACCGCGCTATCCGGTGCCCTTGCGCTTGGTGGCTGCGTTACCGATCCCGAAACCGGCGGCAGGCGTATCTCCCGGCCGGCGGGCACGGCAGCGGCTGGCGCTGGCGCTGGTGCGCTGCTCGGCGCGCTGCTCGGCGGGCGCAATAACCGCGCTGAAGTGCTGATCGGGGCCGGCGTGGGTGCCATCGCCGGCGGCGCCGTGGGCAGTTACATGGATAAGCAAGCGCGCGAACTGAAGCAGCGCACGGCCGGCAGCGGCATCGAAGTGGAGCAGCGCGGCGATGAGATCGCCATCAAGCTGCCTTCGGGCATCGCGTTCGACACCAATCAGGCCAGCGTGCGGCCCGACATGCGCCCGGCGCTCGATCAGGTCGCGAAGACGCTGGCGAGCTATCAATCGACCTTCATCGATGTGACTGGCCATACCGATTCCACTGGCAGTGACGCGATCAATCAGCCGCTTTCGGAGCGCCGCGCCAGCGCAGTGGCAGATTATCTGCAATATCAGGGCGTGCAGCGTGCGCGTATGGCAACGCGCGGATATGGCGCGGAAATGCCCGTGGCCAGCAACGACACCGACGCTGGCCGCAGCCAGAACCGCCGCGTGGAAATTCGCCTGTCGCCTGTAACGCAATCGGACGTGGCGCGCCCTAACTCCTGAGGCCTAACTCCTGAGCGTAGCGCCCAGCCTCGCCGCCCCTGCCACCACCTTAGCCGAAATCGCTTCAATGTCGGCTTCGGTAAGGGTGGCGGTGGTGGGTTGCAGCATGACTTCCACAGCAAGGCTGAGCTTGCCCGGTTCGATGCCGGGGCCAGCATAGCGGTCGAACAGGCGCACCCCGGCGATCAGCGCCTTGTCGGCACCGGCCACGGCGCGCAGCAGGCTGTCGGCGGCAAGGCTTTCATCAACCACGAAGGCGAAATCGCGGCTGAGCGGCAGCAGCGGGTTGGGAGCCCAGGCCTCGCGCTTGCGGCTGCGCGGCGGAAGCGCATCGAGATAGAGTTCGACCGCCGCCACCGGTCCCTTCACGTCGAACTGCACCGAAGTGCGCGGGTGGATGATGCCGAAATCGGCGAGCGCGACCTTGCCCAGCACCAGCCGGCCAGCGCGGCCGGGGTGCCACCAGCCGTCCGCCGGGGCGACGACCTGAAGACGCTGCACCGGCGCGCCAAGCGCGGTAAGCGCGGCGAGAGCTTCGGCCTTGGCATCATAGGCGTCGGGCTTGGTGGCTGGGCCGGAGCGCCAGTCACGTCCGCGCCCTTCGCCGGCGAGCAATATGGCGGCCGTCGGGCGTTCGGCATCGGCGAGATAACGCTGGCCGAGCTCGAACAGGCGCACGGAGGCGGCGCCGCGATCCATGTTGCGGGCGGCGGCGGACAGGAGCCCGGGCAGCAGGCTGGGGCGCATCGCGGCCATGTCGGCAGAGATCGGATTGGCGAGACTGAACGCTGCGCCGCCGAACGCGTCGGCTTGCGATGGTGGCAGGAAGCTCCAGGTGATGGCTTCGTCATAGCCACGGCTGGCCAGCACGCGGCGCAGACGGCGCTGGGTGCGTTGCAGCGGGGTAGCGGTGGGTGCGGCGACGCCCTCGGCACGCGGCAGCGGAGTCGCCGGCACGCGGTCGAGACCGTGGATGCGCACGACCTCTTCAACCAGATCGGCCTCGCCATCGACATCACGGCGCCAGGACGGCACTGCGACCTGCCACACATCGCCTTTGGTCACGCCGAAACCGAGACGAGCCAAGATATCGGCCTGTTCATCCTCGGCCACGTCCAGCCCAGCGAGGCCGAGCACGCGCGTCGGGCGATAGGCGATGCTCCGGCTGGTGTCCGGAATTGTGCCGGCAATGACCATTTCCGACGTTTCACCGCCGCACAGATCGAGCACCATCTGCGTGGCCAGTTCGAGGCCGGGAACGACGAACTGTGGATCAACGCCGCGCTCGAAGCGGGCGCGCGCGTCCGAATTGACGCCAAGCGCGCGGCCGGTGGTACCGATGCGTTCGGGGGTGAAATAGGCCGCTTCGATCAGCACGTCGGTTGTGGTTTCGGAACAGCCGCTGCGCTCGCCGCCCATGATGCCACCGATGTCGTGCACTTCGGCGTCGTCGGCGATGACGGTCATCGTCTCGTCGAGCGCATAGGTCTTGCCGTTCAGCGCAGCCAAGCTTTCGCCAGCCCGGGCGCGACGGGCGGTGAGGCCGCCGTTGAGTTTGGCGACGTCGTAGACGTGCAACGGTCGGCCGCTGTCGATGCTCAGGAAGTTGGTGATGTCGACCAGCGCCGAAATCGGGCGCAGGCCAACGGCGCGCAGGCGGCGTTGCAGCCAATCCGGCGAAGCGCCGTTCGTCACGCCGCGCACAACGCGGCCAGCGAAGGCGGGGCAGCCCTCGACGTCCTCCACCTTGATCGGTCGCGGCATCGGGAAACGGCCGGTGACCGGCGCAATTGTGCGGGCCTTAAGCGTGCCCACCCCGGCCGCGGCCAGATCGCGCGCGATGCCGAGCACGCCCAGGCATTCCTGCCGGTTCGGCGTGATGGCGATATCGAACACCGGATCATTCAGCCCGGCCCAATCGACATAGCGTGCGCCCACCGGGGCATCGTCGGGCAGGGCGATGATGCCGTCATGCTCGTCCGACAGTTCCAGCTCCCGCATCGAGCACATCATGCCCTTTGATTCGACGCCGCGAATGGCCGCCACTTTCAGCGTGATGCCGCTGCCCGGAACATAGGTGCCGGGCGCGCCGAACACGCCCTTCATGTCGGCGCGCGCGTTCGGCGCGCCGCACACCACTTGCATGGGTTCGCCGCTGCCGGTATCGACGGAGAGTACCTGCAACTTGTCGGCCTGCGGGTGGCGTTCGGCAGTGAGCACATGCGCGATGGTGAAAGCGCCCAGCGCTTCGGCCGGGTTCTCGATGCCTTCGACTTCGAGGCCGCAGCTGGTCAACGCAGCGGCGATCTCATCGACGCTGGCGCTGGTGTCGAGATGGTCCTTGAGCCAGGACAGGGTGAACTTCACGAGACGGCTCCAGCAGAAATGGAGGGCAGGTCAAAGGCCGAGAAGCCGTTGTGTTTCAGCCACTTGATATCGCCATCAAAGAAGGCGCGCAGATCGGTGAGGCCATATTTCAGCATGGCGAGGCGATCGACCCCGGTGCCGAAGGCAAAGCCCTGCCATTCATCGGGATCGAGCCCGCAGGCGGCGATTACGCGC
>CALRNJ020000018.1:0-16561 GCA_943369475.1 Sphingomonas paucimobilis
GCCACAGCCGCCCGGCACGTTCTGTCACCAGCACATCGCCTGCCGGCAAGAAGGCAAGGCTCCACGGGTGATCCAGCCCACTGGCCATCACCTGCACTTGCTCCGCCTGCGCCGCGCCCGTCGTTAAGTGACCGCAAACGGTCGCAGTAAGTACTGTGAACAACTTTCTCAGCTTGATTACCATTTTCGCCGAATCAATCCTTCTGTCGGGAGTCCATCATGTAGTAAGAAGCAATAACAAACAGGAAAAAATAACATGGCATCCCTCAAAAACCTGTTGCGTACAGCCCCCGCCTGGTTCGCCGCTGTTCTCACCACCACCGCGATCGTCAGCATGATCCAGAGTTGGCAGGTGCAATCCGCGCTGGTTGAACTTGGCGTGAAAATCCCCGCCGGGCTGGCGCTGGAAACCGCGGGTCGTGATTTCGCTGGCCTGCTGCTACCGTTGCTGGCCGTGTTCGGCTTTGCCCTTTTGGTCGCCTTCAGTGCCGCGCACTGGCTGAAGCCGCGCCTGCCGCTACTTGCGCCCAGTGCCTGGCCACTGGCCGGCGGCCTTGCCATTGCGGCCGTGCTGATGGCCATGCACGCCCAGTTCCAGATGACCCCATTGGCTGGTGCGCGCGGCATAGTTGGCTTCATCCTGTTCTGCCTCGCTGGCAGCATCGGTGGCTTTGTCTTCGGCTGGCTCAAACCGCGCTGAACACCAATTCCGCAACACTCCTACTTGTGTTGCCATAAAGCCACACCATATCCTCCGGTGAACAGGAGGACCATCCGCCCATGAACATCGAAAAATTCTCCGATCGCGCCAAGGGGTTCCTGCAATCGGCGCAGACGGTCGCAATCCGCAACAATCACCAGCGCGTCGCGCCGGAACATGTGCTGAAAGCGCTTCTGGAAGATGAGCAGGGCCACGCCTCTGGCCTTATCAAGGCCGCTGGCGGCACCCCGGCCACCGCCGTGCAACTCACCGATCAGGCGCTGACCAAGATCGCGCAGGTATCGGGCAGTGGCGCGCAATCCCTGGCGTGGGACAACGACACGGTGCGCGTGCTCGACTCCGCAGAACAGGTGGCGGTGAAGGCGGGAGACAGTGTTGTCACCGTCGAACGCCTATTGGTTGCGCTGGCGCTGGCCACCACCACCGAAGCCGGCAAGGCGATGAAGGGCGCCGGCGTCACCGCGCAGGCGCTGAACGAAGCCATCAACGCCGTCCGAAAGGGCCGCACAGCCGACAGCGCCGGCGCCGAAGACAGTTTCGATGCGCTGAAGAAATATGCCCGTGACCTCACCGAAGCGGCGCGTGCCGGCAAGCTGGATCCCGTCATCGGCCGCGACGAGGAAATCCGCAGAACGATTCAAGTGCTCGCCCGCCGCACCAAGAATAACCCGGTGCTCATCGGCGAGCCCGGTGTGGGCAAGACAGCGATCGCTGAAGGCCTGGCGCTACGTATCGCCAATGGCGACGTGCCCGATGGCCTGAAGGACAAGCGACTCATGGCGCTGGACATGGGCGCGCTGATCGCTGGCGCCAAGTATCGCGGCGAGTTCGAAGAACGGCTGAAAGGCGTGCTTGATGAAGTGCGCGCGGAAGGCAGTGATGTCGTGCTTTTCATTGATGAAATGCACACGCTGGTGGGCGCCGGCAAGGCGGAAGGTGCCATGGACGCCTCCAACTTGCTCAAGCCCGCGCTGGCCCGTGGGGAACTGCATTGCATCGGCGCTACGACACTGGAAGAATATCGCAAGCATGTGGAGAAGGACGCCGCGCTGGAACGCCGCTTCCAACCGGTGCTGGTGGGAGAGCCCACCGTTGAAGACACGATCTCCATCCTGCGCGGGCTGAAGGAGAAATACGAACTCCACCACGGCGTGCGCATCACCGATAGCGCCATCGTGGCCGCTGCGACGCTGTCCAACCGCTACATCGCGGACCGCTTCCTGCCCGATAAAGCCATCGACCTGATGGACGAAGCTGCATCGCGCCTGCGAATGGAGGTGGAATCCAAGCCCGAAGAAATCGAAGCGCTCGACCGCCGTATCATCCAGCTGAAGATCGAAGCCGCTGCACTCAGCCGCGAAACCGATGCCGCATCCAAGGAGCGGCTGGTCGCCCTGAACGAGGAACTGGCAGGCCTTGAAGAGGAATCCGGCGCGCTCACCGTGCGCTGGCAGGCCGAGAAGGAGAAGCTGGCTGGCGCCACCCGCATCAAGGAACAGCTGGACGCTGCCCGCATCGAGGTGGAGCAGGCGCAGCGCGGCGGCGATTATGCCAAAGCCGGCGAATTGACCTACAGCCGCATCCCGGAACTGGAACGCCAGCTCGCCGAAGCCGAAAGCGTGACTGCTGAAGCCATGGTGCGAGAGGAAGTGACCGGCGACGACATTGCCGCGGTCGTGTCGCGCTGGACAGGCATCCCGGTGGACCGAATGCTGGAGGGCGAACGAGACAAACTGCTGAAGATGGAGAGCATCCTTTCAGCGCAAGTGATCGGCCAGGCCGCCGCCGTGAAGGCCGTCTCCAGCGCGGTGCGCCGGGCGCGCGCAGGCCTGCAGGATCCCAACCGGCCATTGGGGAGCTTCCTGTTCCTTGGCCCCACTGGGGTGGGCAAGACCGAGCTGACCAAGGCGCTGGCGCAATTCCTGTTCGACGATCCGCGCGCCATGGTGCGACTCGATATGTCGGAGTTCATGGAGAAGCACAGCGTCGCTCGCCTGATCGGCGCGCCTCCCGGATATGTCGGCTACGAGGAAGGCGGCGTTCTGACCGAAGCCGTGCGCCGGCGCCCCTATCAGGTGGTGCTATTCGACGAAGTGGAAAAGGCCCACGGCGACGTGTTCAACGTGCTGCTGCAGGTGCTGGACGATGGCCGGCTCACTGATGGCCAGGGACGCACCGTGGATTTCACCAACACGCTGATCATCCTCACCTCGAACCTGGGGAGCCAGTATATCGCTGCCCTGCCGGATGGTGCGCCGATCAGCGAGGCCGAGCCGCAGGTGATGGAAGTGGTGCGCGGGCATTTCCGCCCCGAATTCCTCAACCGGTTGGACGAAATCGTTCTGTTCCAGCGTCTTGGTCAGGAAGTGATGGCGCCGATCGTCGATATCCAGGTGGCTCGCGTGGCAGCGCTGCTGAAGGATCGCAAGGTGACGCTGGACCTCACCGACGCGGCCCGGCGCTGGCTGGCGCGGGTGGGCTACGACCCGGTCTACGGCGCGCGACCGCTAAAGCGCACCGTGCAGAAACATCTGCAGGACCCGCTGGCCGAACTGATCCTCTCGGGCAGCGTGCCGGATGGCAGCGAGGTGAAGGTGGACGAAGGCGACGGGAAGCTGGTGCTGGTACCGGCCTAAAAGCCCGCCACGATCTGCAGCAGCGCCTGCCGGCCCACCGGGCCGGCAGCGCTGCCGGCATCACCGGCGTTGCTGACGCTGGCGATCAGCCGCAGTTTTTCGCCGATCTGCCGCTCCGCGCTCACATCCAGCCCGCCAGCCAGCGCTGTGCGGGTTCGCCAGCCGGCACTCAACGCCCACCGACCCGTTTCCAGAGTCGCCCGCAGTAGGCTCGCGAAGCGCGGCACCGGAACCAAGGTGAAATCCGTACGGTCATGGTGCGTCGCCAGAGCTGTCAGGGCCAGCTGCGTGTCCTCGTTCACCCGCCCGCGCCAACTGGCCGAGACATCCCACGCCTGCACACGCGCGGCACCCTGTGACTGCCATCTGCGATCAACGCTGAGCGCAACGCCGGGCACGAAGGCCGGCGTCGCGATCAGGCCGACGCTGCGACTCATCCCGCTCAATGCCGCAAAATCATCCACACCGCGCGCCACCTGTCCGCGCAATGCAATGCCGGGAAACGCCTCCCAGCGCCCACCCAGCTGCCACAAAGTTTCGGATCGCCCGGCCAGCCACGCCTGCCGGACTCCCAGCGTCGCCACCAGATTCTCGGAGGCCGGCTTGTCCTGCAGGATCGGCACTGCCGCTTCCGCAAACAACTCCCGCGCCGTCACCCTTGCTGCCCCCAGCCGCAGATGGCGCCATTCCGCGCCGACTGCCAAGCTGATTGGCTCGACCGCGCCCGACAGGATCAGACCCGTCGGCCCGCTCACAATGGCACGCGCCTGCGCCAGCCGACTGCTGGCGTCCGCCGCCTCCTGATGGCCACCATTGGCCACCGTCAGCCGCCACTGCCAGCGTGTACCACCCGAAAGGCCCAGCGCCACATCATGCCAATCGGCGCGGCTCTCGCCTTGCGTGCGGCGGGCAAACATCCCCCGGCCCCAGAGTTGCGCGCCACCCATATCCTTCTGGAACCGCCCCGCCAGATGCCAGCGATCCTGCTCTGTGGCCCCGTCGGGCAGCGCGCCACCGCGCGAATAGCCGCCGCCCACCCAGCCGAAATCATTGCCCAGTTGCAGATCAACCAGGCCAATGCCGCGCCCGGACTGCGCTCCCGCAGCCGCCAGCAGCCGGCCACCGCCGCCCACCGGCGACAACAACAGGTCCACCGCGCCGCTCAGGGCGCCAGCGCCCTGCGCCACGCCGGCAGCGCCTGCACCCAAGCGCGCACTGTCAATCATGCCCAGCGGCAGCAGGGTCAGGTCCACTATGCCGCTAGCCGCCGGCGCCAGCCGCAAGCCGTCCAGTGTCACCAGAGTGCCGGGCAAGCCGGACACCACCAGCCCCCTTGCCGAGCTGCGCAGCCACGGCCAGTCCCCAACAGCCTCTCCCGCCAGCACCGCGCCGCGGCGGCGCAGCGCTTCAGCTGAAAGCCGTTGCTCGCTCACGATGGCTGGTGCGTCGCCATTCTGGCTGGTTTGGGGCAGGTCCATTCAGGCCTGATCGGGGGTGTAGGCCGCCACCGTTTCAAACATCACGGTCAGGGCCTCGCGTTCGGCCTCTGTCAGTTCCGGGCGCCACACTTCAAACAGCAATATGGCTCGCGGCGCATTGCTGTCGTTCCAGGCTTCATGCTCGATACTGTCGTCGAACAGCAGCACCTCGCCGGCACGCACGTTGCGCACCTCAGCGCCCACCCGCAGGCGGCAGCCATCAGGCACGATGAGTGGCAGATGGCAAATCAGCCGCGTGTTCAGCATGCCGTTGTGGGGCGGGATATGGGTATGCGGTGCCAGGATCGAAAACAACGCCATCGGTGCCGTGCCGGCGATGCGCGGCAAGGGCGCCTGGGCCAGCGCCGCCATGGTCGCCGGGCAGCGCGCCGCATGATTGGCGATCGGCAAGCCATCGCGAAACAGATGGAAGGCGCTCCAGCGGGCGTCGGCCAGCAGGGCATGGCCCTTGTTGGGGCGATCGGGATCAACCTCCACATAAGGCGCAATACCGGCACCCTGTGCCATGACCGCTTCGGCTTCTGCGCGGATTACTGGCAGCGCGGCGGCCAGCGCGGTGGTCCAGGCAAAGTCCGCCGGTTCATAGAAGGGCATCTGCGGCAGGCGCGGATAGTAGAAGCTCGTGGGCTGTTGCAGATAGGGCTGGCTGCGTCCGGACACGATCTGCAAGGCTTCGGCAAAACGCGGGCCAGCGTTGGCCGGATTAATCCCAGCGTCGTCCAGTGCACCCTTCATTTCGGCTTCGAACCGAGCAAAGGCGGCCTCACGGGCAGCGGCGGCGCGGTTGAGCCGGGCGATCAGATCGGCCGGCAGCTGCCGGCCCTGGGCAGCGTTCAGCGCACGTTCGTACCAGGCGATGGCGGCGCGATCATTGCCGCTGCGGGTCTGCACCTCACCAGCCATGACCAGCGCATAGGGATTGGCCGGATCAAGCTCCACCACGCGCGCCACGTGCGCCATCACGGCGGCGCGATCATCCAACATGTCACATGCCTGCGCCAGCCATAGCCAGATCTGCACAGTGGCGCGGCCGCTGGCCACGATGGCTTCAAAGGCCCGGCGCGCCGCTGGGCCGTCACCATTTTGCAGGGCCGTGATACCGGCCTGCGCTGTACGTTCAAGGGCGGCCTTGTCAGGATCGTTCATGGCACATCGCCGTCACGCAGGTGGCGACAGCAGCGGTTACTGGCTGCCGGGGCGGCTCATGGTAGAGTTGTTGAGTTCGCGGGCGAATTGCTGGTTGGTGTCCTGCACATAGGCCCATTGCTGGCGCGTCAGACAGGTACGCTTGGCCTTCACCAGGCTGCCGGTCTCCTTCTCGCGCTTGCAGATGATTTGCTGGCTCTTGTCCACTGGTGTAGCGGCCGGCTGGGCGGCCGCCGGAGCAGCAGTCTGCGCCTGAACAGCGGTGGGAACCAGCGCGGCAGCAGCGATGATCAGGGCGAGGCAATGACGGCGCAACATCGGCGGTCCTCCATCGTGGTTTAAACGGGCCCTAACAACAGGCATTTCGGGCCTGAGGGATTGCACTTTATTGGCTGTGCCGTCAAATCGGCAACGTGCCTACCATAGCTTCTGATCCCGTCTGGCTACCGCATCGGTATGATCCGCAGCATGATGCCATTCACTTCCGCCACACGCCGCGGGCTGCGCACGGTGCCGCCACCTTCTTGACCGATGAGTATCTGGGCGAGGCGAAACCCACGGTCATCGCCCGTACCGCTGCACTGTCCGAGGCCGGTAGGCCGGCCCCCTTGCGCTTCATCCTGCACAGCGCCTTCTGCTGTTCCACGCTGCTGGCGCGAGCCTTTGATGCGCCGGGGCTAGCGATGGGCCTCAAGGAACCGGTGATCCTGAACGATCTGATCGGCTGGCAACTGCGCGGCGGTGAAGGGCGCCAGATCGCCGCCGTGCTTGATGGCAGCCTGACGCTGCTGGCTCGGCCCTTCGCTCCCGGCGAAACAGTGGTGATCAAACCCAGCAACTTGTGCAACGCCATGGCGCCCCTGATGCTGCAGTTGCGGCCGCAGGCGCGAGCGCTGCTGCTGTATGCGCCGTTGTCGGTGTTCCTAGGTTCGGTGGCGCGCAAGAGCATGGATGGCCGGATCTGGGTGCGCGATTTGCTGCTGAAGCAGTTGAAGCAGGGACTGCACAGTTTTGGCTTCAGCGGAGAGGACTATCTCGGGCAGACCGATCTGCAGATCGCAGCCATGGGGTGGCTGGCCCAGCATGCCTTGTTTGCACGCTTGGCGACACAGTTCGGCAATCAGGTGACAACGCTCGATTCCGAGCTTCTGCTGGCCCAGCCCGAGGCAGCCATGACGGCCCTGTGCCGCTTCTTCGACGTGCCACTGGACGTACAAGCTGTTGTATCCGGGCCAATTTTCGGCCGGCATAGCAAGTTCGGCCAGGCCTTTAACGCCGAAGATCGTGCCGCTGAACGTACCGCCGAAGCAGCGCACTCCGATGAGATTGCCAAAGTCGCTATCTGGGCGGAAGCCGTGGCCAAGGCGGCCGGCATGCCGATGCAGTTGCCGCGCACTTTGTTGGGCTAAACTCCGCCGTCGGCAGCTACCGGCGCTCTCACTGCCTCGAAATCTACATAACAAAAAGGGCGGGTGTTGCCACCCGCCCTTTCGCATTTCACAGCCCTTGCGGGCGCTTCATCAGAAGCGGACGTTGACCTGCATCGTGTAACGGCGACCCAGCGCGTCGTAGGTCGACGGGAAGGTGTTGCCGCTGTTGAACGAGGTCGAACCGGCCGCAG
Organism: Sphingomonas paucimobilis; assembly: GCA_943369475.1. Lineage (GTDB taxonomy): Bacteria > Pseudomonadota > Alphaproteobacteria > Sphingomonadales > Sphingomonadaceae > Sandarakinorhabdus > Sandarakinorhabdus paucimobilis_A. The sequence goes on from CALRNJ020000018.1 coordinate 7,624, forward strand.
CACCAACCAGAGGCGGCTTGGTGTCGAACAGGTTGCTGACCGTCGCGATCAGGGTGATATTGTCCATAATGTTGAAGCGACCAGTCAGGTCGAAATAGTCGTACGCACGAATCTTACGGAAGGCCGTGAAGAACGCTCCGTTTTGAGCAGCGTCGAGCGGCTCCTGGATCACGCTGTCGATATGGCGCCACAGCAGCGACACGTCGAAGCTTTCAAAGCCCAGCGTGGTGCGAACCGACGACTGCCACTTCGGCTGGATCGAACCGGTAAACGAACAGTTGACGCTGAAGTAGCCAACGCACTCACGGTTTACCGAGGTCGGAGTCGCCTGGAATTGCGAGCGGAAGGTGTAGTTGAAGTTACCGTTCAAACCCAGCTTCGCGAAGCCGAGATCGGTCGAGTAGGTCAGGTTCAGATCCAGACCGTCTGTCTTCAGGCGACCGAGGTTCGACAGCGGACGCGGCAGACCAAAGGCTTCACCATCGAACGAACCCGAATCAGGGTTGCGGATGATGGCGGTGCAAGCTGCGCTGGTGGCGCTGGCAGCCGTGATGTTGCCGAAGCAGGCCGAAATGGCATCGCCGGGCAGCGGGGTCGTGATCGCGTCGGTCACGCTGATGTTGTAATAGTCAACCGTCAGCGCCAAGCCTGGCGCGAAGCTCGGCTGGAACACAGCACCCAAGGTCCAAGTGCTGGCCTTTTCCGGCTGCACGTTCGGGTTGCCGCCGCCATAGGCGTTGGCCTGGCCGGCAGCCGGCTGCTCAATCGTGCCGATGTCACCAGCACGGGCGCCCTGAGCGATACAGATGGCCCGCAGATTGGCATTGCCAACCGGGGCCGCACCAGCGCACGGGTCAGCGCCCAGATTGGTCAGGCCGCGCGAAACCGGTGAGAAAAGTTCGCCAATGTTCGGGGCGCGGACAGCCCGGCTATAGTTACCACGGACCTTGAAGCCCTGGGCCATTTCCCACGTGGCGCCGGCCTTCCAGGTGAAGGCATCAAACGACGGATTGCCCGGCGCAGCGACTTCATAGGAGGAGTAACGGGCACCAGCTTCGAGGGTGAGGTTCTCGAAGAAGGGCTTGCCTTCAAGGATCGGGGCGATGACTTCGCCATAGACTTCCTTGACGTTGTAGCCGCCTTCGACGCGCGGGGTCGGGCCGCCGCCGCCGCCCAGAGCGCCACGCTCCGAGAAGTCATCCGGCAGCACAGCCGCGCCGTAATCGCGGTATTCAGCACCGACAGCGAAAGCGATCGGTTCGGCATCACCAAAGCCGACACCCAGATCACCCGACAGCAGGCCGCGAACCTGGGTCAGGCTGGTGGTGCGACGGGTCGAGGAGTCCGCAGAGATGAAACGCGCCATCGCCGGCGTGATCGAGCCGGTTGGACCGAACACGTTCAACGGCACGCACAGCGGATTGCCGCTGATGCAGGTGGTGGTGTTGGTGGCCAGCAACGCATCCTGCACGCGATCAGTGATCAGGTAGCCAGTGTCACGGGCGATATTTTCGCTCTGACCATAGCTAGCCGACACATCCCAATCGATGGTGTTGGTGACCTTGCCGCGAAGACCAGCGGTATAGTCGAACAGGGTCGTCGTGTATTCGCTGTCACGCGTACCGGCTTCCACCGTGCGGCGGCTGACAGGGACACGAACGGTGCGATAGGCGGCATCGGTCGGGTTGAGCGCGGTGGCAGCGGCATTGCACTCTGCCTGGCTGAAGCGCGGGGTGTAGGTGCCCAGCGCCTGCGTCGTGTTGAAGCCGCAATATTGGTTGCGGATGTTCGCGTTCATGAAGGGGTTCGACAGAGGGATGTTGACCGTCTGTGCGAACAGGCCCGACGGCGCGATGATCGTACGCACGGTGTTCTTGGAGAACATGCCGCGGCCATAGACCTCAATATTGTCGGTGATCTGATAGTTCGCCTTAGCGAAAATGTTGAACCGCTGGAACGGCGTCTGGAAGATGTTGAACGGGTTGAAGTTGAAATCTTGGTAGAACGGGATGGCGCGGCTGCCATCCGGCGAAACCTGGGTGTTGCCGATGTTCAGTGTGGCCGGATTGGTGTCGGGGAGGCCGTTGGCAAGCAGCGGACGCATGCCGAACAGGCGCGAAGGGGTCGTGGTCGGAGAACCGCCACCGACGCCGCCGGTGTAGGACGAAATACCGTTGCGCGAAATATCGCGGTCGCCCTGGAATACCGGATCGGCCTTCTGATAGCCAAGGCTGATCACGGCGTTGCCCTTGCCGTCGGCGAAATCGCCGCCGATGGTCAGGTCGGCACGCAGACGATGGCCGTCCCCACGCTCGTTAAGCGCGTTGGAGACCTGAAGGTCCATGCCGGTGAAGTTCTTCTTGGTGACGAAGTTCACGACGCCGGTGATGGCGTCGGCGCCATAGGTGGTCACGGCGGCGCCGGTCAGCGCGTCAACGCGCTCGACGAGGGCCAGCGGGATATTGTTCAAGTCGACGACGCCGCCCAGACCGGCGGGGGTCAGACGCTGGCCATCGAGCAAAACGAGGTTACGGTTGGTGCCGAGGCCGCGAAGATCGACGAAGCTGGCGCCGCCGTTTCCGTTGTTCACGGCAGAACCGATGCTCGGAACGAAGCCCGGAATTTCACGCAGCACTTCTTCGGCCACGTTGCTACCGCGCAGGGCAATGGTGTCAGCCGAAGTGGTAGTGATCGGCACAGCCGACACCAGGTTCGGGTTGCGGATCAGGGTACCGGTAACGACGATCGTGCCTTCTTCGGCAGCTTCGGTTTCAGCGGCGGCAGTGGCCGTCTGAGCGAGCGCCGGGCCGGCCATCAGGGCGAGAGCCAGCGTGGCGACGCTGGACGTCAGCGCGAGGCGCCGATGCGAATTGTTGAGTTGCGTCACGGTATGTTCCTTCTACTGACCAAATTTCAAGGGTATCATGCGTCACTAGGATAAAGTCCGCCCCCTTTTCGGTGGCGGCCCATTCCCCTCGCGGTGCCATTGACGGCACACCAGCACAATCCCCAGCCCCTCTCAGGCCTGCGTCGCTTCTCTGAAATGCCCGCCCTCCTGTAAAGCACGCAAACGTCGAAGTGGTCGTTTCCGCCTCGCTGTGTGGCCAATTCGCCACAATCTTCAGGGTTTGCAGGAGCAACCGGCGGCCTTTTGCTTTGCCAGCGAACCCATTAAGGCTGCTGCATGGACAGTGAAGCCACCATCACCACCTACGCCGCGCGGTTCCGCAATAGCCGCGGCCACGCCGCAAAGCCGCACACACGGCAGACGCTGCCGCCCGATTTGGCCCGGCTGGAGGCGGAGGCTATCCACATCATGCGCGAAGTTGCGGCTTCGTTCCGCAAGCCAGTGATGCTCTATTCCATCGGCAAGGACAGCACGGTGATGCTTCACCTTGCGCTGAAGGCGTTCTGGCCGTCGCTGCCACCCTTTCCGTTGCTGCATGTCGACAGCCTGTGGGAATTTGCGGCCATGGGCATTTTCCGCGACACGCTGATGCCGGCGCTGGGCATCGAAATGCGCGTGCACGTGAACCAAGAAGGCGCGGCGCGCGCCATTAACCCCTTTACCCATGGATCGGCGCTGCACACCGAAGTGATGCGCACTACAGGCCTGCTGCAGGCGCTAACGGGCGGCGGCTTTGATGCAGCCATCGGCGGCGGCCGGCGCGACGAAGAGAAATCCCGCGCCAAGGAACGCATATTTTCGTTCCGCGACGCCCACCAAGGTTGGGACCCGCGCCGACAGCGGCCCGAATTCTGGCGCACCTACAACACGCGGGTGGGGCCGGGGGAATCCATGCGCGTCTTCCCGATCTCCAATTGGACCGAACTGGACGTGTGGCGCTATATCGAGGCCGAAGCCATTCCGGTGGTGCCGCTCTATTTCGCCGCGGAACGCCCCACAGTTATCCGTGATGATTTGCTGTTGATGGTGGACGATGATCGCCTGCCGCTGCAACCGGGCGAAGAGCCGATGATGCGCCGCATCCGTTTTCGCACGTTGGGCTGCTACCCGCTGACCGGCGCGGTGGAGTCCGACGCCGAAACGCTGGCCGACATCGTCGCCGAAATGGCTGATACCCGCACCTCTGAACGCCAGGGCCGCGTGATCGATCGCGACGGCGATGGATCAATGGAACAAAAAAAGCGGCTGGGGTATTTCTGATGGCAAATGCCCTCAACCGCGATGGCGTGCTGCGGCTCATCACCTGCGGATCGGTGGACGACGGCAAATCCACCCTGATTGGCCGCCTGCTGCACGACAGTCAGGCCATAATGGACGATACGCTGGCGACGCTCACCGCCGATAGCCGCAAGCACGGCACCACCGGCGCAGACGTGGACTACGCCCTGCTGCTCGACGGTCTGGAGGCCGAGCGCGAACAGGGCATCACCATCGATGTCGCCTGGCGCTTCTTCGCCACGCCGCGCCGCCGCTTCATTATCGCCGATACGCCCGGCCACGAGCAATACACGCGCAACATGGCCACCGGCGCATCCACTGCCGATCTGGCGATCATATTGGTCGATGCCTCCAAGGGCCTGCTGCCGCAGACGCGCCGCCACAGTTTCATCGCCTCGCTGATGGGCATCGACCACATCGTGCTGGCCGTGAACAAGATGGACCTCGTCGGCTTTGACGAAGACCGCTTCCACGCCATCATTGAAGACTACACCGTCATTGCCGATCGGCTGGGCTTTGCCGGATTCACCGCCATCCCCATGTCCGCCCGCGCCGGCCTCAACCTCGCCAGCCCAGCTGCCGAAATGCCATGGTATCAGGGCCCCACCCTGATCGCACATCTGGAATCCATCGAACTTGCCGCCGCCGACGGCAGCGGCCCGCTGCGTTTCCCGGTGCAATGGGTGAATCGACCCGACGCCCACTTCCGCGGCTATGCAGGCACTATCGTCGCCGGTCAGGTGAAGCCCGGTGACCCCATCGTCACCGCCCGCTCCGGCAAGGCCAGCAAGGTCGCCCGCATCGTCACCGTGGATGGCGATCTACCCTACGCCGGACCGGAAGACGCCATCACTCTGGTGCTGGAAGACGAGATCGATATCTCGCGCGGCGACATGCTGGTCAGCCCGGAGAGCCGGCCGAACGTCGCCCAGCAATTCGCCGCTGATCTTATCTGGCTGGACGAGGATGAGCTGAAGCCCGGCCGGTCCTATCTACTCAAATCCGGTCCGCTCACCACCCCGGCCTCGGTCACGCTACTGAAGCACCGTATTGACATGACCACGCTGGATGAGCGCCCCGCTCGTACGCTGGCCATGAACGAAATCGGCCTCGCCAACCTCGAAACCGCCGCGCCGGTGCTGTTTGATCCCTATAGAGATTGCCGCGACACCGGCGGCCTCATCCTCATCGATCGCTACACCAACAACACCGTCGGCGCCGGCATGATCCGCCATCCACTCAGGCGCGCCAGCAATATCCACTTGCAGCCGATGACGGTCACCCAGGCCCAACGCAGCGCGCTGAAAGGCCACCAACCCGCCGTCATCTGGTTCACCGGGCTTTCGGGTTCCGGCAAATCCACCATCGCCAACCTGGTCGAAGCTCGGCTAGCCGCGCTAAGCTGCCACACCTACGCGCTCGACGGCGACAATGTCCGCCACGGCCTAAATCGTGATCTCGGCTTCACCGATGCCGACCGCGTCGAAAACATCCGTCGCATCGGCGAAATCGCAAAACTGATGGCAGACGCTGGCCTGATCATCACCTGCTCTTTCATCTCACCCTTCCGCTCCGAACGCGAATTGGCCCGGCAGCTGGTAGGTGCCGAACGCTTCATCGAAGTCTTCGTCGATACCCCCATCGAAATCTGCCAGGCCCGCGATCCAAAAGGTCTTTACGCCAAAGCCGCCAGTGGAGAGCTGCGCAACTTCACCGGCATCGACAGCCCCTACGAAGCCCCAGAACACCCAGAGCTGCACATCACCACCACCAGCATTACCGAAGCGGACGCCGCCGAGGCGATCATCGCCTGGCTGCGGGCACGCGATATCATTGGGTAATGGGGAAAGAATGGCGCATCTTTGAACCTTAACTGCCCCTCAAGCCGCCGAAAACCCCGCCAACCCGCGCCCGTGCGCGTCCAGTTCATTCACCCAGCGGGTGACGAGGGGGCGTTCGTCAGGTGCGATGAAGGGGTTCCAAGTGTCGAGGATCAGCACGGCGCGCAATTCGTCGGTGGGGTTGTGGGCTTCGTGTTCGATGGTGTCGTCGAAGGCAAAGGCGTGGCCTTCGATCCACGGGCGGGTCTCGTTGCCGACACGGAACCAGCAGCCTTCGGGCACGATGAGCGGCAGGTGGATAATGCTGCGGATGTTGGTGGCGCCAGTGTGAGGGGGGATGATGGTGCGCGGTTTGAGGAGCGAAAAGAAGGCGGTTGGCCCGCGACCCGGCAGATCGAACAAAGGCATGCGGTCAAGTACTTTGGCCGTTCTGGGACAGAGCGCGCGCATCGCTTCGTCGGGCTTGCCGTGGTGCAGGAAGAACCTGGCCGCCCAGGCGTCACTGTGGTTCAATTCGCGCCACTGGTTGACAGGCACGCCGGGTGGATAGTTCACGTAAGGCGCGAAGCCGTCACCACCCGTCGCCAGGAGCGCCTGCAGCTCGGCGCGGATCAGCGGGGTAGCGGCCTCCAACTCAGCGAGCCAAGGGAACAGGTCGCGCTCGAAATACTGGATGGCAGGCAGATAGGGATAATGCAGCGCCAGCGGTTGGTGCACGTAGATGCGGCGGCGGCCCAACTGGGCTTCCATAGCGTGGCGCATCCGGTTGGCCGATGCGGGCGAGGCCTGCGCCAGATCTTCGGCAAGCGCCGCATCCAGCCGCGCGGCGAGCGTGTCATTGGCCGCTTGGACCACGCCGGCGGCATGTTGCAGCCCCGCCGAAAAGCCCGGCCCCACCTGCTCGCGCGGATCGACCGCTGCCAGTAGCCGCTGATAATCCGAAAGCGCTTCAGCCGCGCGTTCTTCATGCTCGTGAAGGCGACCGCGTGCTAGAAGGGCATGGGCCATATAGGGATCAAGATCGAGCGCTGCGTTGAGCGCCTCCAGCTGCGGCGCCGTTTTGCCCGCGAGCGCATGCGCATTGGCCAGATTATAATGCAGAATCGCTGCCGCCGGATCTGCCTTCACCGCCGCAGCAAACGCCACGATGGCCGCTTTTGCATCACCACGCTGCAGCGCCTGCATGCCTTGGCTATTGAGGGCGACGGGATCTTTGCTCATGAAGGGGGTGATAGCGGAGTGCCGAACGGGAAGCAGCAGAAAAAGGATGCCTTCGCGCCTCAAGCCTTGTTGAGATTATACTTCATGATCCGCCCGTGCCTGCCATTGCGATCGCGTTCGAGAGCGTAAACGTCCCCTTGCGGCCCAGCGGGCAAAACAGCGACAATTGCTTGATGGTCGGCGGCGGAGAGGCGCACGTTCCCGATGGCCAGCGTGTCAGCCAGGTGGCCAGCGTGGCGGGCGCCGATGATGACGGCACTGACGCCGGGTTGATCAAGCACCCAACGCGCGGCGATGGCAGAGAGAGGAACAGCGTGGTTCTGCGCGATGCGATTGAGGACTGAAAGCAGCGCCTGAAACGCGTCCCACCCGCCACATTCATCGATAATCAGGCGATATTTGATCAGGCTGCGGTTGCTGAGGGTTTCAGCCGGATCGGGTTGGCTCAGCCAGCGGGCGGAGAGGAAGCCGCCTGCCAGCGCACCATAGCAGATGAGCCCGGTGTTGCTGGTAGACGCGGTAGCCTCGAAGGTGCCAGCCGGGCGGCGATCGAGCAGGGAGTACTGCACCTGAACGCTGGTGAGCGGCGCGCCGGCGGCGGCGAATTCGGCCAGATGGGCGGCATCGAAATTGGTGCCGGCAATGTGAGCGATCTTGCCGGCTTGCTGCAACGCCTGCAAGTGCAACAGCGTTTCGACGCTGTGCGGCTGGGCATAGTCCCACCAGTGGAACTGGACCAGATCGAGCCGTTCCATTCCCAGCCGGGCGCGACTGCGATCAATAATGGTTTCCACATCGGCACGGGTGATCGTGGGCAGCAGGGCAAGATCGGGCACGAACTTGGTGTGCACCTTCAACCGAGCCAGCGCCTCGGCGCCGCGGGCGCTAGAAAGATGGCAGCGGAAGCTGCCGATCATCTCCTCCACGCCTGTGTAGATATCGGCGCAATCCAGCGTCGTGATACCCGCATCGAAAAAGGCGAGGAAGCCCTCGTTCAAGCTGTCCCGTTCTACCGGGCCGTGATCGCCCGCCAACTGCCAGCCGCCGCGGATTATTCGGGAAATCGCGTAGCCGGGTGCCAGATCGGTGCGTTCGACGCTCATGGTTTCACCGTCGCCGTAGTGTCGGCTCGGCGGAATGTGCGCTTGCCCAGGCGGGTGATGCGCAGGCGGGATGGACAGTTGGGATCGGGGCAGGCGATTTCGGCGTCGCTGTCCATCCAGTCGTTGTGGTGGGTGACGCGCTGCTTTGCGGCGAGCAACGGCAACACTGCGGCCAGGCCATAGATCGAAAAGCCTTGGCCCGGCGGCAGGAAGAGTAATTCGCCACGCACTTCAAACCAATCCCCGGGCTGAGCATTGCACCACAGCTTCGCGTCAGGAGGGGCCATTACCTCCACCTTCAGATCATAAAGTTCGAATTCGTCAGCCATGCTGGCGCTTGTGCATCAGTTGCGCCGCCGTGCCAATGCGTTCACTCGATAGCCGGCCTTCTAGCGGGAAAGCCAGAGGCGGGCCAGAACATGGGCACGTATCGGCAAAAGCATGATGCCCGACCACCACTTACATTTCAGCAGGGATCCACAGTTAACCAACAAAAAGCCCCGCCGGAAGAGCCGGCGGGGCATTTTGTTGGTTGCGGGGGCAGGATTTGAACCTGCGGCCTTCAGGTTATGAGCCTGACGAGCTAC
>CALRNJ020000019.1:0-9261 GCA_943369475.1 Sphingomonas paucimobilis
AAACGAAATGGAACACGCCAACAACGGCGCGGCCCAGAAAGCCGTTGAAGGATTCGACCCGGTTCACATGGACGCGCAAGCCGGTGTCCTCGTCCGTGCGGGCATACTGGCGATCGGAGTGGTTCACCGACAGATGCGGCCGCCGCCGACCGATGTGCTTATAGGCAGGCAGCCCATCCGTGACGACCGTGGCTTCCGGATCGATCAGCCCATCCAGCGCCGTCGCAATGGCCGACTTTCCATGGGTCGGGATGACCCGCACGACGACATCGCCTCCACGTTCTGCCGCGACCAGCAACAGCGGGCGCTTCGTGCCACGGCCTTTTGGATTGGGAGACGGCGGCTCACTGTCGTCATCGTCGTGTTCAGGCTTCGCCCGCTTGCGTGGCGGGGCTCCGGCGTATGTTTCATCGATCTCGACGATGCCGGACAACAGCGGGCTCCGCTCTGCCATCATGGCGCGGATGCGGTGTCCGAGATGCCATGCTGTCTCGTAGGAAACACCCAGCATCTCGGACATTTTGACCGCAGAAATGCCTTTGCTGCTTGCCACGATCAGATAGATGGCCTGTGCCCACACCAGCAGCGGCAGATGTGTACGATGCATCGGCGTTCCGGCCGTGACCGTGAACTGCTTCGAGCAGCGCTTGCAATGCCAACGGCGCACCGACTTAAGCCAGTAGGCATCGCCAACGGAACCGCATCCGGAGCACACCGGACCATCCGGCCAACGAGACACCTCGAACCAAGCGTGAGCTGCCTCTTCATCGGGGAGGAGACGATTGAAACCGCGCAGGGAGAGCGCTTCTTTGTTCACGCTTTGTACATAGCGCTTGTGGTCGCCTCAGTCAAGGCGAGAAGGCCGATCGCATTTACCACCGACGTTCAGGCCACGATTTCCCTTTCGCGCGGCACGCCGTTCACCACCTTGGCATCCACGAAGAAATCCCGCGCGATCTCGCGCGCGGTCATCTTGGCCGACATCATCACCGAAGGCGTGCCGCCGCCCGGCTGCGTGCCTTGGCCCACCAGATAGAGGCCATGCACATCTTCGGATTTGTTGTGCGGGCGGAAGAAGGCGGTCTGGGTGAGAACCGGTTCCACGCCGAAGCCATTGCCAAGATAGCTGCTCAAGGTTTGTTCAAAATAATCCGGCGTGATGAAGCTCTTGTGCTTCAGGCGGGCAGCCAGATCTGGGATGTAGCCGCGCTCTTCCAGGAAGGTCAGCACCCGGTCGCACAGTTTGGGCCCTTCCACCGCCCAGTCCAGTCCGCTGGCGTTGTTGGGCACCGGGATCAGCGTGTAGGCGGCATGGTGGCCGGGGGGCGCCAGGCTGGGATCGGTGAGCGTGGGGATGTGGAGATATTGCGAAAAGTCGGGGCTCATCACCTTCTTCTCGAAAATCTCGTCCAGCAACGCCTCATACCGCGGCCCAAGGATGATGTTGTGGTGGCGCAGATCAGGATCATTGTCGCGGCGTTCGTAGCCGAAGTAGATCACCATCAACGACATCGATTGCTTGCGGAACTTCACCAGCGCGTCGCGGTTGATGCGGCGATGCGCCTTGTCCACCAGCTTCAGATAGGTGGTGGCATAATCGGCGTTGGACACCACGACGTCGGCGGCAATTTCCTCGCCGCCCACCAACCGCACGCCTTTGGCAACGCGCTTTTCCACCAGAATCTTGTCCACCGGCGCATTCAGCCGCAGCCGGCCGCCCATTTCCTCGAACTTGGTGATCATTGCCTGCACCAGCGCGCCGGTGCCACCCTTGGCAAAGTGAATGCCCCAGGTTTTCTCGACAAAGTGGATCATGGCATAAATGGCCGGCACCTTCATCGGGTTGCCGCCGACCAGCAGGGGCTCGAAACTGAACACCTGGCGCATCTTGTCGGACTTGAAATATTTGCTGATCAGGCTGAACAGCGGCTGCACCGCACCGAGCTTCAACAGGTCGGGCACGACGCCTAGCATCGAGCCGAGGCTGCCGAAATAGGTGTAGCCCAGCTGCAGGAAGCCGCGCTGGAAAATGGCGCGGGCCTGTTCGTGAAAGGCTTCATAACCTTCCAGATCCTCGGGTGCCAACCGCTTGATCTGTTCGCGGGTGCTCAATGGATCGCCATCATAATCGAAGAAGGTGCCATCATCGAAATAGATGCGATAAAATGGCAGTATGGGCAAGATTTCCAAATACTTGCTGGTGTTTGGTCCACCCGAAATGCCTTCGCGGATGCGATTGTTTTCATCCAGCACTTGGGCCGGGAAATCCGGCTCACCCAGCATCGCATGGTCCTGCTGCAGGCTGAACAGCTCCTCGATGAAGTGTGGCACGGTGAGCACGGTTGGCCCCATGTCGAATACAAACCCATCGGCCCGGCGCACATAGGCGCGGCCACCGGGCGCATCCAGCGCTTCGACAATCTCGGTATCGAAGCCGAGGCTTTGCAGGCGAATGGCGCACGATATGCCGCCAATCCCTGCGCCAATGACAACTGCTTTGCTTCGCGTCATATGTTCCAGCCTTCTGCTCACTATCCGCCGATAGTCCGTTACGGTGTTTCAAGCACTTCCGATATCGTGGCAGATACACCAAAACACTGGTAACGGTTGGGCCACTATTGCCCCTGCGACAACATAGTGGGCTGGAACCGTGCGGGATTAAGCTTGCTTTTGCGCTAATTGCCCGGTCACGGCGCCTTGCTGCCATCCAGCCTAGGCGTAAGCGCATGGTCAAACGGACATTCTTCAGTGGCACTTCCACGGAACGAGGCGGTCGTGGCCAGGCAGTTTCAGAAGCGCGTTGAGATGCCGAGATAGGCAACCAGATCGGGCGTGTTGCGGTTGAGCCCGACGTTGGCACCGATGTCGAACTGCAGCGTCGGCTGCGGCAGCCAGGCCAAGGACACGTCATAGCTGTATTGGCTGACCGTACCACTGGGATCAAAATTCTGGCTGGTCCAGATCTCGTTGTAGAGGGTGAATTTGCCGAACTGCTTGGCGATGTTGATCAGCCCTGTGACGCCAACATGGCGGCCGGTGCCATCGAAATCGGCCAGCACATCCAGTTGCGGTCCCAGCGTAACGGTCCAGCCACCGGGCACGCTGATGTTGACTGGCACAGCAACGCCGCCTTCGACTTTGCCATTGCCAACGCCAAATTTGGCAGTCGGGAGCTTGATGAACGGCAGGACCGCCAACTGGAACGCACCATCAGCGCTGGTAAGCCGCTGCTTGAAGCGAACGGTGATATCGCCGATCCCCGAAAGCGTTGTAACCTGCCCTGCTGCGTCGCGGCTGCGAATGGTAGTGAAGGGCACCCAGTTCAGCTGGACATCACTGCTGTCGCTCAGCCCATATTTGAAGGTCGGGTTGGTTAACAGCAGCTGATCTGTGCGCGAGCCGCCGCTGCTGCTCTGCAGCCAGTTGAAGCCATCAGCCTCGATCTGGATGAGTCCCTTGGGCACCGTGCAGGCAAAGTTCGACTTGGTCGGCCGATCGGTGCAGATCGACGCCTCGGCCGTCGAAGCGGTGGGTACCACTGCCTGCTGTGCCGCCAGCGGGCTGGCGATCATGCTGATTGAAAGCAAGATGCGCATGTAAATCACCTTCAGGCGAGAGCAAGGGAATTGACGACGAACGATAGCATTGATGCTGATGAACGGCGCGACCAGACCAGCTAGGGCAAAGACCAATGGGGATAATCAGACGATCGGCCGCGCAAATCCATGGTGTCGCCGCTCACCATGATTGGGCTAACCGAACGGCAGGCGCAAGATGCGAGTGGGCACTATCGCTTTAACTGAGGCGACCACAAGGGCTTGAGCTGGCAGCGATTTGGCAGCCTTGCGGCTTGCGTTTAACCTTACCGCGACAGGCTTTGCCTCACCGAAGTAGGGGTTGCTCAGTCGCGGGTCGGCGGGGGCACCCCGGCTCCCGGATCGGTCAGAGCGTCGCGCCCTGCCGGAAGTGGTGGCGATGGAAGCGTATGCCGGCACCTCGGCCCCGTATAACTTCAACGGTCTGGTGCGCCATTACTTCCTGCGACGGCTGCCCGAACAGGGTGACGTGATGATCGCGCTGGCCCACGCCGATGACCGCGACCGCGCCAGTCATGATGTCGCCCTCGATCTGCGCCAGCGGCTCGCTTCCCTGCCGCTGCCGGCCGGCACGGCGGTGAAGGTGGTGGAAACGCCGCCGGGGCCGCCGGTGATGGCGACACTTCTTGCCGAAGTGCATGGGCCTGATGCCACCACTCGCCAGAAGACGGCGGCCGAGCTGGAAAAGCTGTTCCACCTAGTCCCCTAAATCGTCGATATCGACAACAGCATGGGCCAGGGCCGCCCCCGACTTGACCTCGTGTCCCGCCGCGACCGGCTGGATGCGCTGGGCTTCGATGAAGGCCAGATCAAGGCCAGCATTGGGCTAGCGCTGGGCGATACCGTTGTGGGCCAGGTGCCACGCGCCGCCGGGCAGCCGGCACTGCCGATCGTGCTGGCGCTTGATGCCGCCGATCGCCGCTGGGACGGGGGCGCGCTGGCGGCCCTGCCTGTGGCGGTGACCCAAGATGGCCGCAGCAGCGATCTGGGCGGACTGGTGGAAGCCCGCACTGGCATTGGCGATCGCATGATCTTCCGCCGCGACGGCCGCCCGGCCGATATGGTGATGGCCGAACTGGCCGGCGAACATGAAGCCCCGGTCTATGGCGTGCTGGCAATCAACCGGCTGGTGGAGGCCCATGATTGGGCCAAGGCCGGGCTGCAAAAACCCGACATCAGCTTCCACGTCATGCCGGAAGGCGAAGGCACTACCATCCTGTGGGACTGTGAGTGGGAGATCACCTGGGTGACCTTCCGCGACATGGGGACCGCGTTCGGCGTGGCGCTGATCGGCATCTACATGCTGGTGGTTGGCCAGTTCGGCAGTTTCAAGCTGCCGCTGGTGATCCTGGTGCCGGTGCCGCTCACCCTGATAGGCATCGTCTTTGGTCACTGGGCATTTGGCGCTCCGTTCACCGCCACATCGATGATCGGCTTCATCGCACTGGCCGGCATCATCGTGCGCAACTCGATTCTGCTGGTGGATTTCATCCGCCACGCCAGCGCACCGGGCAAACCGCTGCGGCAGGTGCTGATCGAGGCCGGCTCCATTCATGTGAAGCCGATCGTGCTCACGGCGGCCGCGGCGATGATCGGGGCGGCCACCATCCTCACCGATCCGATCTTTCAGGGCCTGGCCATCTCGCTGCTGTTCGGGCTGGCCAGTTCAACCCTGCTCACCCTGCTGGTGATCCCGGCCATCTATGTCGTGTTGCGGGATGACGTACTGGCACTGCCCACCTCAGCCCAGTGAGCGCCAGCCCACGTAAAGCGCCGTCAGGATCACCATGATCGCGAACAGCCGGCGGGCCAGCGCGGCACGGGTGGCAAGGCGCGGTGTCAGTGGTTTGGCGGCCAGCACACCAATGATGCCGCCGGCCATCATCGCCAACAGCGCCGGGCCATCCACCCGGCCGGCCACCGCGTAGGTGCCGGCCGTTGCGACGCCGAACACCATCACCGAAACCAATGAGGAAGCTGCGGCGTTGGCCAGGGTCATCCCAGTCGCCGCCATCAGGCCGGGCACGATCAGGAAACCACCACCGATCCCGAAGAAGCCCGCGGCAAGGCCAACAACAAGCCCGGCAGGCACCAGCTTCAGCGTCATCGGCAGATCAAGCCGCACCGCGGGGTCGCCTACGGATTTCGCCGGACGCAACATAGCCAGCCCCACGGCCAGCATGGCCAGCGCGAAGGCACTGAGAAGCGCCTGCCCGTCCACGCGCTGCGCCAAAACCGCGCCCGCCAACGAACCGGCAAGGCCAGCTCCGGCGAAGGAGAGCGCACAAGGCCATTTCACGGTGCCAGCACGCGCCTGCACCGCCAGATTGGCCGCCGCATTCAGGGCGACGGCCGCCGCCCCCGTGCCAATGGCCACGTGCGGATCAGCAATACCAACAATATAGAGCAGCAGCGGCGTCGCCAGCACGGAGCCGCCGCCACCGAACAGGCCCAGCAGCAGGGCGATGATGGCCCCACCCGCAACGGCTGCCGGAAGTCCTAGTGCCAGTCCGACTTCCATCGCAATGCCCTTGCTGGTTGGTCAAGCCGGCACGCAAGCCAGCTCTGGGCAGTAGATTTCTGCCAAGGTCTGGATCACCTTGTGCACGGCCGGATTGGCGATCGAATAATAAATGGTTTGCGCCTCGCGCCGGGTTTTTACCACACCCTCTTCGCGCAATAGCGCCAAGTGTTGCGACAAGGCCGATTGCGACAGGCCGACGTTAAGCGACCCCACTGAGCGCTCGCCATCGGCAATTTGGCACAGGATCAGCAGCCGGCGTTCATTGGCGAGCGCCTTCATCAGCTTGGCAGCTTCTGCGGCGCTGGCCTCAAAGGCCTCAAGGTTCGCGGACATGTTCATGGAGGTGGATATACCTACTTGAAACTAATTTAGCAACTGCTAATGTCGTACGACAGGAGATAGAGATGAACCACCCTGACGTCAGTCCGTTCTTTGACCATGCGACCAACACATGGACCTATCTCGTTACCGATCCCGACACCGGCGAGGCGGTGATTATCGATGCGGTACTGGATTATGAACCAAAGGGCGCCCGTGTCTCGCACAATGGCCTCGAGGCATTGTACAGCGTGGTTCAGCAGCGCCAGCTCAAGCTGCGCTGGATCCTTGAAACCCACGCCCATGCCGATCATCTGGCCGGCGGCCATTGGCTCCGCGACAAGAGTGGCGCGCCGTTGGTGATCGGGTCGCGAATTGCCGAGGTGCAGAAGGTGTTTGCGCCCCGCTTTGGCATGGACGAGCTGCCCACCGATGGACGCCAGTTTGACGTGCTGGTGGAGGATGGCGCAACTCTACCGATGGGCAATTTCACCATCCGCGTCATGCACACGCCGGGCCATACACCGGCTTGCCTGACTTATGTGATCGGCGACGCGGCCTTTGTTGGCGACACGTTGTTCATGCCGGATTATGGCACCGCGCGCTGTGATTTTCCGGGCGGTGATGTGGCGACGCTGTATGCCTCCATCCAGAAGATCCTGCTCTTGCCCCCCGAAACCCGGATCTTTGTCGGGCATGATTATCTACCGGTTGGGCGCACCGAATTTGCCTGCGAAACCAGTGTGACCGCGCAAAAGGCACATAATGTCCATGTGCATGACGGTGTTGACGCCGCCAGCTTCATCGCCATGCGGACCGCCCGCGATGCCACACTGGCACCGCCGACATTGATCCTGCCCAGCCTGCAGGTGAACATCGCGGCGGGCGAACTCCCGCCGCCCGATGCGCAGGGCCGTCGTTTCCTGCGCCTGCCGTTGGCGATGGCCGACTAGCCTGAAAAGCCGATGTCGGTTTTCCGGCAAGGGCGCGCTGCGACTTGCTGGCCGCGATGGGCGCGCGAGGCTGGCTCGCAGCGTGACCGCTAGCAGATCCT
Organism: Sphingomonas paucimobilis; assembly: GCA_943369475.1. GTDB lineage: Bacteria > Pseudomonadota > Alphaproteobacteria > Sphingomonadales > Sphingomonadaceae > Sandarakinorhabdus > Sandarakinorhabdus paucimobilis_A. The sequence goes on from CALRNJ020000019.1 coordinate 7,493, forward strand.
CAACCGTACAGTGCTCAAGCCATTAGATCTGCCGCGGGCAGAGCAGGGGGTTTTCACGGCAAATGTCGCGATCGCCGATTCTCATATAACTGGTACTTTGATGTTTGCATTGAAAGGGGTGTAAACGTACGGCCTGCGGCATGACTGGTATCGCCATCGGCGACGCGCGCTGTTCAACCGACAAGCAGGACCTGGCCGCCCAGCGGGAAGCTTTGGTAAAACTCGGCGTGGAAGTGGCGCGGATATACACCGACCATAGGCTGACCGGCACGAACCGGGCGCGGCCTGGATTGGACCAGGCACTGGCCGCAGTGCGCAGCGGCGACACATTTGTGGTGCCAAAGCTCGACCGCTTGGCGCGATCTGTGCCTGACGCTCGCGCCATCGCCGATGAGTTGAAGGGCAGAGGGGTAAAGCTGCAGATCGGCGCCACTGTTCACGACCCTACTGATCCCATGGGCAAGATGTTCTTCAACATCCTAGCCACCTTCGCGGAATTCGAGAGCGGCCTCATCCGCATGCGCACCCGCGAAGGCATGGCGGTGGCTAGAGCTAAGGGCAAGCAGCCGAAGCTATCCGACAAGCAGCAAAAGGAACTGCGCCGCATGTATTATACGGGCGATCATTCCATCAGCGACCTATCTGAACTGTTCCAGGTGTCGCGGCCAACGGTCTACCGCACATTGGCACGCCAGCCAGCGTCCGTGCATGGGCGGGGTAACCTCTAATCAGTCGGGAATGCGTATGTTCCAACAAATCCATTCAACGGCCGAACAACCTAAAGTGTTACTTCGAATGCAAATTGCCAATAGCATTGACTGTTGAGATGAATTCCTCTTTGCTGGCCGTCCGGTCATTCTGCTGTCGTAGGGATTTATGCTTATTAACGGAACCATCGGTAATGACGTGAACCTTCGGGGTACAAGTGGGGCCGACACAATATTTGGCTTCGCAGGTGACGACTTCCTTTTCGGCGTAGACGGAAATGATGTCCTAGATGGTGGAGATGGGAACGACACGGTTGTTGGTGGCAATGGCACCGACACGCTCCGCGGCGGCGCCGGCAATGATGATATTTATATTTCGACGAATACAACTGGCGCCGGCCAGTTATTTGGCGATGCAGGGAACGATACGCTTCGAGGCTGGGCAGCTAACGACATTCTTGACGGCGGCTTAGGCGATGACTCTCTTTTCGGCGGCGACGGTAACGACCTTCTGGATGGTGGAGATGGGAACGACACGGTTGTTGGTGGCAATGGCACTGACACGCTCCGCGGCGGCGCCGGCAATGATGATATTTATATTTCGACGAATACAACTGGCGCCGGCCAGTTATTTGGCGAGGCAGGGAACGATACGCTTCGAGGCTGGGCAGCTAACGACATTCTCGATGGCGGCTTAGGTGATGACTCTCTTGTTGGCTTCTCAGGAGACGATCTGCTGAATGGTAAAGAGGGTAACGATACCCTCAGTGGCGGTGATGGAACTGACACGCTCGACGGCGGCTTAGGCGATGACTCTCTTTTCGGCGGCGATGGTAACGACCTTCTGGATGGTGGAGATGGGAACGACACGGTTGTTGGTGGCAATGGCACCGACACGCTCCGCGGCGGCGCCGGCGTAATTGCTCACCCCCCTGGCTGAAGGGGCTTGCCACGGACTCGGCGGCGTGATTCATCCTGACAATGGTGCTTGCTCCATTTCGCCGGCTGACCGAGGCTGAGAAGGACGCGCTGCTGCGTGATCAGCAAGCGCTGATAGAGCAG
>CALRNJ020000020.1:0-6891 GCA_943369475.1 Sphingomonas paucimobilis
GCCAGCGCCACCCGCTGCCGCTGCCCGCCTGACAACTGATCAGGCCTGCGGCTGCCCAGCCCGTCGAGCTTGACCAGGCCCAGCGCCTCCTCCACCCGCCGTGCGCGTTCGGTGCCGCCTACGCCATCGACTTTCAAGCCATAGCCCACATTGTCGGCCACACTCATGTGCGGGAACACGGCATAATTCTGGAACACCATGTTGACCGGCCGGCGGTTGGGGGGCACAGCCGTGACATCCTCGTCGTCAATCAGGATGCGACCCTCGGATGGTATTTCGAACCCGGCCAGCATCCTGAGCAAGGTCGTCTTGCCGCAGCCCGATGGCCCCAGCAGCGCGAAGAATTCGCCCTCGCGCACCTCCAGATCGACAGCGTCCACCGCCACCACCTTGCCATAATGCTTGGTGACGCCTTCGAAGCGGATGATGGAGCTTCCCTTGGTCATGCGGCCTGCTTGGCGATATCCGCTCCCTGCAGCCACAGCGCCAGCGCGGTCAGGCCGGCGGTCAGCAGGATGAGCAAAGTGGAGGCGGCATTCACTGCAGGGGTGACCGAGAAACGCACCATCGAATAGACCTTGATCGGGAAGGTAATGGTATCCGGCCCGGAGGTGAAGAAAGTGATGACGAAATCATCGAGGCTGAGCGTGAAGGCCAGCAGCGCGCCCGCCACCAGCCCCGGCACCATGTGCGGCACCATGATATCGCGGAAGATCATCCATTCGCGGGCCCCCAGATCGCGGGCGGCTTCGGCCAGGGCACCATCGAAACTGGCCAGCCGCGCCCGCACCACCAACGTCACGAAGCTAAACGAAAAGGTGGCATGAGCGATGATGATTGCGCCCAGATTGACTGGCCACGGCAGTTCGGTGGGCCACGGCACGATGGCGGTGAAAAACACCAGAAACGCCACGCCCAGGCAGATTTCCGGCACAACGATCGGCAGGCCCAATAATGCCTCCAGCGGCGCCTTGCCGACAAAGCGAAAGCGCCACAGCAGCAGGGCGGCCAACGTGCCGAGGAGCAGGCTAATCAAAGTGGAAGCGGCCGCAATCACCAGCGAATTCCCAAACGCCGCTACCAGTTCGCCGTCTTGGAACAATTCGGCATACCAGCGCAGCGAAAAACCGCGCCACACAGTTATGCGCTGGCTGTCGTTGAAGGAAAACACCACAAGCGCCAGCAGCGGCAGATAAAGAAACAGGCCAATCATGGCCAGCCACAGCCTGAGCGGCCAGCGCGCCAGATAATCGAGCGGCCCCTTCATCGCGGATCCTCGCGTTCGGCGCTGCGGCGACTGATAACCGCCTGCACCATCAGGGCCGCAAAGGTGAGATACATCAGCAGGAACGACAGCGCCGCGCCGAACGGCCAATCATTGGCGGAGCGGAACTGGCGCTCAATCACGTTGGCGATCATCTGGCTGTTGGTGCCCCCGAGCAGATCGGGCGTGAGATATGCACCCAAGGCTGGAATGAAGGTGATGATCACACCCGAAATGATGCCGGGCAGCGCCAGCGGCACCACAACGCGCCACAGGGTCGCGAGATGGCCGGCGCCCAGATCAAGGCTGGCTTCGATGAGCGAGCGGTCCAGCCGATCCAACGCCGCATAGAGCGGGAGCACCATGAACGGCAGGTGGACATAAACTAGGCCCACCACAACAGCGAAATTGTTGTTAATCAGCGGCAGAGGCTCAAACGGCGGCAACCCGGGCACCAGTCCCCAAAGGGCACCAAGCACGGCGTTGATCAGCCCTTCGGTGCGCAATATCGCCATCAGGGCATAGGTGCGGATCAAGAGGTTGGTCCAGAACGGCAGCATGATCGCCACCAACAACAGCAGCTTGGCGCGCGGGCCAGCAAAGGTGATGGCCAGCGCCACTGGCAGGCCCAGGATGAAGCACAACAACGTGGTGAGCGCGGCAAACCCCATGGATTTCAGCAATATCACCAGATAGAGCGGCTTCAGCGCGCGAGCATAATTCCCCCAGTTGCCCGTGATGGCGATATCAACAAGCGTGCTGTTTTCGCCGAAACTATAGGTCCAGATCACCGCCAGCGGCGCCAGGAACAGACCGAACAGCCACAGCACCGGCGGCAAGACCACGGCGGCAAACACGTTGCGCGCCTGCGAGGGCCGTTGTTGCATCATGCCGCCATCACCCGCGTGATCGCCTCTTCCACGGCGCGGATATGGCCGATCCCCTGGAAACGGCCATATCCGCTCTTCGCCATGGCCGGACCGGTGGGGAAAATCGCCGGGTTGGTGCGATATTCATCCGGCATCAGCGCCAGCGCCGCCGCATTGGGCGTGGGGAAACGGATGGTGCTGGCGATGTCGGCCCCCACCTGCGCATCGAGCAGATAGTTGATGAAGCGGTGGGCATTGTCCGGTCGCGGCGCGCCGGTGGGCACGCACAGGCAATCGCTGTTTATCAGCGTGCCTTCGCGCGGGATGACGAAACCCAGATCATCATCATCGGCCATAACCTGCGCGATATCGCCATTATATTCCACCACCAGATCGATCTCGCCCGACGCCAGCAGATCCTGGCCTTCATCATGGTGGAACAGCTTCACATGCGGTTTCTGGGCAATGAGCATTTTTGTCACCTGCTCCATGATCACAGGCGTCACGGCGTTGACCGAATAGCCAAGATATTTCGCTCCCAGCCGGATCAGATCATCCCCTTCCGCCAGCAGCCCGATGCGGCCGGAATAACGAGCCGAATCCAGCACCCATTTCCAACTGTCGGGCACGCCATCCACGCGCGATTTGCGATAACCGATGCCCAGCGCAAGCCAGGTATAAGGCATCGACCAGCGTCGCCCCGGATCATAGGGCACATCCACGAACTCCGGCGCCAGATTGGCCCTGTTGGGAATGCGCACGTGATCAAGCGGGCTGAGCATCCCCGAAATCTGCAACCGGGTGACGAACTCGTTGGACGGCACGATAACGTCGAAACCGGGATTGCCGGCCCGCAGCCGCGCGAACAGTTCGTCGTTGTTGGCATAATGGCTCATGCGCACGTCAACGCCGCTCGCCTTCTGGAAATCGGCCAGCGTCGTCTCGCCGATATAGGTATCCCAATTGTAGAAGTTCAGCCGCTGTTCCTCGCCATTGGCCCCCACAGGAAAGGCGCGCGAGCAGCCATCCAGCACCACGGCCGCCGCCAGCCCACCAAAGCTGCGGCGCGACAAATCAGGCATTCGCCAGATACCAGTCGTGATCCAACGGCGGCACGACCGCCATGTACCGCTCCTGCTCGGTACGCTTGACGCTGGCGAACATGGCAATGGTGGCAGCGCCCAGATAATCGGGCAGGATATGCCCAGCGCTGAGCGCCCGCACCGCAGCAAACCAGTCCCCTGGCAGGGCGGCGGTGGCCGGATCATCACCGGCAGCAGCGGCATAGCCGTCGCCAATCACCGGCGGGCCAGGATCGATTCGGTGCGTCAACCCGCGGTGCACCCCGGCTAGCAGCGCGGCGAGTGCCAGATAGGGATTGGCATCAGCCCCTGCGATACGGTGTTCGATATGGCGATTTTCGTCCGGGCCACCGGTGATGCGGAAGCTGGTGGTGCGATTGTCCATGCCCCAACTGGCCGCAACCGGCGCGAAACTGCCAGCCTTGAACCGACGATAGCTGTTGGCGTTGGGTGCGAAGATGGCAAAGCTTTCGGCCAGCGCCTCCTTCATTCCGCCGATGGCGTGGAGCAATGGCACGTTGGGGCTGCCGGCGGGACTGGCGAACATGTTGGCGCCAGCCGCATCGTTTATAGACACATGCAGGTGCAGGCCGTTACCGGCGGCATCGGCAAAGGGCTTGGCCATGAACGTCGCCAGCATGTCATGGCGACGGGCCACCTGCTTCACCAGCCGCTTGTAGAGCACCACATCATCCGCCACGCGCAGCGGATCCGAGCGGTGCTTCAGGGTCAATTCCATCTGGCCCGGCGCATATTCGGATATGGCTGTTTCCAGCGGCAGGCCGGCTGCATCCGCAGCAGCCCAAAGGTCCGCAAGGAACGGCCCGGCGTCATCCAGTTCTTCCAGCCCATAGGTGCCGTGCGTGGCCGGTCGTGCTCCGCCCATCCGCGCCGGCTGCGGCGGCTGACCATCGTCACGGTTGCGATCGACAAGATAGAATTCCAGTTCGCAGGCTACCACCGGCGTGAAGCCATCGGCCTGCAGCCGCGCCACCACGCGGGCCAGCACAGCACGGCAATCAATCTCACACACGTCCCCACCTGGCTCGAACAACGAGGTGATGACGGTTGCCCGGCCCGGCCCTGAAGACACCAACGTGCCGGGCGCCGGCCGCGCGAAGCGATCACTGTCGCCATTCTCCCACACCATACCGGTATCGAAACAATCCTGGCCGGTCACATCAGCAACCAGTATCGACACCGGTAGCGGCCGGCCTGCGCCATAAAGCGCCGCCAGTTCATGCACGCGGATGCGCTTGCCGCGCGCCGTGCCCGACAGGCCGGTGAAGATGATATCAACAAATTCGATTTCGGGATGCGCGGCCAGATAGGCCTGCGCTTCGGGCGCTGGTGCGACTTTGATCAGCGAACTCATCGGCTCCGCCCCGTGCCGACGCTCACCGCCCGGTTGGCCTTTTTGCTGTGCATAGCGCGCTCCCTAGATCACAGTCGCAAAGCGTTGCGCCGGCGGCAACCCCTGCAGCCATGGCAATTTGCCCCATAGAAAGGTTGGCCGCGGCCGTGCGCATCCTGCACGTTGCTGGCATCTCCGTTGACGTAGTGCAATTCGCCCCCTGCGGTGGCCGCATCGGCGCAGCGCAATTCGCCGGCATGTCGAGATCGCTAGCGAACATCAGAACCGGTTTCGGCAGGATCGCGGTGAGGATCGACAGCGCATTGGTGGCCGGATGGAACACGCCTAAACCGCCCGGCTGCCACGAACAGGTTTGCCCCGGATGCCAGACGCGCACATCTTCCTTCCAGTTGTAAATGACGGAGCGGATTTCGGCCGCCGCCAACCAGTCCCGCGCTTGGGCTGCAGCCGCAGCCTCGCGCGCATGCTATGATAGAAGCAGCGCCAAACCCTGCCGCACCGCCAGATCGGCCAGCGCCTCCACTTCCGATTGCGCCGCTCCCGGCGGCATTTCGAGCAACACTTGGCAGCTGGCCGCCAGCGCGGCGCGCGCCGCCGCATAACGCGCTTGCGCCGGCTGGCGCATCACCACGGGATCAAGGCGCGGCTTCCCCGCCAGAATGGATCCAGATTGAGAAAACAGGCCACTCCGTCCAGTTGGGCATTGCGGCTGTCGACGGCCACAGGTTCGATGCCCGGCGTCTGCGCGATCGCTGGCACGTGTTGATCACGTACAATCTTGCCCACTCCGACCAGACCCAGCCTGATAACATCGTTCGCAGATTGCACCCTGCCCCCGCCAATGCAGGCAACATCGTGACGAACGGCTACATGTCATTGATCGATGGCCGGTGGTGGCGCGGGTCAATCGGCCGACTGGCCCGAAGGCGATTGACTTGAACGCTCGCGCTGTTCACTCTTTCTTCACTCGTGGGGAGAGAGCGGATGCGGATGCTGGCTATGCTCTGGGCGGCAGCCCTGTTGGCAGCCGACGCTCCCACGCCGGCAGCGGCCCAGGTTGCGCGTCCAGCGGCCGTAGTGAAGCCCAAGATCGTTGTGCAGGCTATGTCCGAAGGCGGCTTCGACGTGGCAGCCTGGTCAACAAACAGTCGTTTTATCTTCACAGCATCAGGCTTGCTGCACGAACTGCTGGTGTGGGATTCTGCCGCCGGCGTGATTGTTGATAGGCTACACCTGCCCGCCAACCCCACATCCATGACCGAGTTCATGAGGCTGGAGCAGATGGTGCTGCAGCCTGACGGCCGCACGCTTCGCCTCGACGGCACAGTGTTGGATGAGACCAGTGCCGATCTGCGCGGCAGCCGTGCCTATGAGGTGGACATATTAAGTCGCCAGGTACGCACGGTCACGCCGCGCCCGCTGCGTCCGCTCGCTGCCGGGAAGGACTGGACGTCGGAGATGACGCGTTGGACCCAGGCCCTTGGTGTTGTTCACAGTGAAATGAGCGATATGACGAAGGCTGAAGCCCTGCGCATCCTGCCGGCGCTGCCAGCCTCGCCCGATGGTCGCTGGCAAATGCTGCGGTCCGGGCTCGCCTTCGAGCTGCGTGATGCGAGCGGCAAGCGTCATCCGATGCGAGCGGCCAGCCAGTTGCTGGGTGGGATTGACGATGCCGATCTGTCACCTGACGACAAGCGCCTGGCCTTCCTCACCCTTGACGAGAAGGACACGCCGGTTGGCGAAACCGCATCGAAGGTGCAATTGTTCGACATCACGGTGGGGCGCTTTCTAACGCCGGTACCGCTGACGGGTGACTATAATCTCGTTCGATGGATCAATAATAACCAGTTTTACGTGCTGCCCCAGGATGACAGTGACGACCCGCTGAATGGTGCCGCCGAAGGAGCACCGGCGCCGGCGGTTCTGGTCGATGCTGCTGCGGGTTCCCTTATCGGTCGATACCCGGCTCGCTGTTTCATGGCGACCATGCCCGATGGCGGGCTGGTTGGCGCAGGGCTGGCCAACTGCCGCAACAATGCCGGCAAGGACAATTCGCTGGTCCGGCTGGTCGGCGGCGTCTGGCAGCCACTGCCTGGCATCGCCATGCCGGCCGACGGGCATATCCGCCTGATCGCCGCCAGTCCGCGTGGCGATCGAGGCTGTTGAAAAACGACCGATTGAAGCTGCTTTTGACATGTGATTCACTCTCTTCGGTTGCCGAGGAGAGCCGCGATGATGGGCAAGCTGGATGGTCAGGAGCAGCTTTTTTATGAGTTCAGGCTCGAGGATCACGTGCCCACG
>CALRNJ020000021.1:0-5946 GCA_943369475.1 Sphingomonas paucimobilis
GCGGGTGGCGCTGGCCCGCGCGCTGGTGAAACGGCCGCGCGTGCTGTTGCTGGACGAACCGCTGTCGGCGCTGGATGCGAAATTGCGTGAAGCGATGCGTACCGAATTGTGCCAGTTGCAGGCGCAGGTGGGCATCACGTTCGTGATGGTCACGCATGATCAGGACGAGGCGCTGGCGCTGGCCGATCGCTGTGCCGTGATGAACCGCGGTCTGTTACAACAGGTGGCCAGTCCCTCTGACCTGTATGAATTCCCGGCCAGTCGTTTCGTCGCCGATTTCATCGGTTCGGTGAACATGCTGGAAGGCACGTTGGTGGTGGATGAACCCGATCATGCCGAAGTGGCAGTGGCGGGCATCGCACAGCCGGTGTTTCTCGATCACGGTGTGACGGGTGCGGCCGGCACTACACTGTGGCTGGCGCTGCGGCCTGAGAAGATCGAGTTGCACAAAGCCACACCGGCACCGCCGCATCTGGGTGACGCGCCACAGGGGCGAAATGCGGTGGCCGGCGCCATCACCCATGTTTCCTATCTGGGCAGCGAGAGCCTTTACGAGGTGACGCTGCCGGACGGCCAGAAGCTGAAGGCGCTGCGGTCGAACCTGACACGCTGGGACCAGGAGGATTTCTCGCTGGGCGAGGCGGTGTGGCTGGCTTGGCATGCCTGTTCGCCAGCGGTGCTGCTTTCATGAGGCCGGTCTTGGGCATCATTTGCTGCACTCGGCAAGTGGGCGTGGAACCAGCTCAGGCGGTGATGAATCGTTATGTGGCGGCCGCCATGCGCCACGCCGATTGTGCTGCGTTGCTGGTGCCGGCATTGCCCGATCTGATGACGGCAGAGGAGGTCATCGACCGGCTGGACGGTATCTTGCTCACCGGCAGCCCGTCCAACCTGCAGCCGTCATTCTATGGTGAGCCTGAGGCGGGCGACCCTCCGTTTGATCCCGGTCGGGATGCGATGATGGCGGCGCTGGTGCGGGCGGTGTTGGCGCGCGGCAAGCCGCTGTTCGGCATCTGCCGTGGCCTGCAGGAAATCAACGTCGCTCTGGGCGGAACACTGACCCGCGAGTTGAAGGATCACCACGCGCCCGACGATGTGGCGTTCATGGAGATGTTCGATCACCGTCACGGCGTTACGCTCACTCCCGGCGGCGTGCTCGCGAAAGCCCATGGACGAGCAGCGCTCAGCGTCAACAGCGTTCATTATCAGGGCATTGCCAGGCTTGGTGGAGGCTTGGCCGTTGAGGCGGTCGCGCCTGATGGCATGGTGGAGGCGGTCTCTGCCCGCATCGCCAATGCCCCCGTGCTAGCGGTGCAGTGGCATCCGGAATGGACGGCCGACAGTGACGCCGATGCTGCCACTTTCTTTCAGATCCTCGGCCGTGCCCTGCGCGGACGGCCGCTGAATGCGGAGACTGACGCATGACCCCAACCGCCCAGCCTCTTCGTAATCACAATATTGCCGAACTCCGGCGGCTTGATGTCGCCCATCACTTGCCTCCGCAACAGGATTGGAAGGCGGTGGAAGATATGGGCGGCAGCCGCATCATCGTGCGCGGCGAAGGCTGCACCATCATCGATGGCGATGGCGAGCGCCTGCTCGATGGCATGGCCGGGCTTTGGTGCGTGAATGTCGGCTATGGCCGCGCCGAACTGGCCGAAGCCGCCTATAATCAGATGATTGAGCTGCCTTACTACAACAGTTTCTTCAAGACGGTGGCACCGCCGACGGTGGAGCTTGCCGCCAAGCTATCCGGGCTGCTTGGTGGCCCTTTCTCCCACATCTTCTTCAACTCGTCGGGTAGCGAAGCGATCGACACGCTTATCCGTACCGCGCGACATTATTGGCAGGTGAAGGGCGAACCGCAGCGAAAGGTGATCATCGGTCGCGTCAACGGCTATCATGGGTCTACCATCGCCGGTATGAGCTTGGGCGGCATGGCGCCAATGCATGCGCAGGGCGGGCCGTTGCTACCAGGGTTTGTGCACGTGATGCAGCCCTACAAATTCGCCGATGGTTTCGCTGAAGACGAACACGCCTTTGCCGCGCGCGCCGCGCAGGCCGTGGAAGACGCGATCATCGCCGCCGGGCCGGAGAATGTCGCGGCCTTCATTGGGGAGCCGGTGCAGGGCGCTGGAGGAGTGATCATCCCACCCGACGGTTACTGGCCTCGTGTCGAAGCGATCTGCCGCAAATATGGCATCCTGCTCTGCTGTGATGAGGTGATCTGCGGTTTCGGCCGGCTGGGCCAATGGTTCGGTCACCAGCATTATGGCATCACGCCCGATCTGGTGACGATGGCAAAGGGGCTTTCCTCGGGCTATCTGCCAATCTCGGCGGTGGGTGTTGCCGATTTCATCGTGGCAGCGATCAAGTCCAATCCTGATGATTTCGTCCATGGTTATACCTATTCCGGCCACCCGACCGCAGCGGCCGTGGCGCTGAAGAATCTGGAGATCATCGAGCGCGAGGACCTGATCCGCCGCACGCGGGAAGACACCGGCCCCTATCTGGCGCAGCGGCTGGCCGAACTTGCCGGCCACCCGCTGGTGGGGGAGGCGCGCAGCCTCGGCTTGATCGGCGCCATAGAAATCGTGGCGGAGCCCGGCACCAATCGGCGCTTTGGGCCGGGCGGCAAGGCCGGAATCGTGGTACGGGATATCTGCATCGCCAACGGTTTGATGGTGCGCGGCGTGAAGGATTCGATCGTGATGAGCCCGCCGCTCATCATCAGCCATGCCGAGATCGACCGAATGGTCAGCATTATCTGCGCGGCGTTAGACGAGGCCGAGCCAGCGCTTCGCCTTTTATAAGGGAGGCCATCATGGCCGATATTGGTGACTGGGTCCGGGACAAGGGCATTTCCGAAGTGGAATGCCTGGTGCCCGACATGAACGGCGTGCTGCGTGGGAAGGTGTTCCCGGCCGCCAAGCTGGTGCAGTTTTCCCGCAACAACGCCCTGCGCCTGCCATCGTCAATCTTTTCGCTGACGATCACAGGCGAATACGCCGATGTCGATGAGCATGTGGAGGCGTTCTCCGATCCGGACATGGTGCTGCGCCTGGACCCGGCCACCCTCTGCGTGGCGCCGGGCTTCAAGACGCCCACCGCCTATGTGTTTGCTGATGCCCATCATGCGGATGGCACGCCCTGGGCCTCCTCGCCGCGTCATCTGCTGAAACGGGTGGTGGCGCTGTATGAGGAAAAGGGCTGGCAGCCGGTAATGGCGCCGGAGCTGGAATTCTATCTTACCGCGCCCAATCCCGATCCGGATATTCCGCTCACTCCGCCGGCTGGCCGTTCCGGCCGTGCCGAAACCTCGTCGCAGCCTTATGGTCTGGAAGCCATCACCGAGCATGAAGACCTGATTGAGGCGATCTACGAATATGCCGAAGCCGCCGATTTGAACCTCGACACGATGATCCACGAAGCCGGCACCGCACAGCTGGAGATCAACTTTGTCCACGGCGATCCGGTGCGGGTGGCCGATCAGGTGATGCTGTTCAAACGGATCGTGCGCCAGGTGGCGCTGAAGCATGGCGTCTATGCCACCTTCATGGCCAAGCCGATGGAACACCAGCCGGGCAGTGCAATGCATCTCCACACTTCGGTGGTGGGTATGGCCGATGGCCACAATTTGTTTGCCAATGCCAATGGCAGTGATGCCGCACTGTTCCGCCATTTTGTGGGCGGGCTGCAAGGCTATCTGCCGGCGCTTGCGCCAATGTTTGCACCTAATGTCAACAGTTTCCGCCGGATGCGGCCCGATCATGGCGCGCCGATCAACGTGCAATGGGGCAGCGATAACCGCAGCTGCGGCCTGCGCGTGCCGATCACCGATCGTCACAACCGCCGCGTTGAAAACCGCCTGCCTGGCGCTGATGCCAATCCCTATCTGGCGATGACGGCCACGCTGATCGCTGGCTATCTGGGCATGACCGAGGAACTAGAGCCGTCGCCCAAGACGTCCGGCAACGCCTACAACTTTGAACGCACCCTGCCGCGCAGCCTCGAAGCAGCCCTGGAACGCTTCAACGATTGCGATCCAGTGCGGGCGCTTCTGGGCGATTATTTCTTCCGCAGCTTCACCACCATCAAGGCGGCCGAGCTGGAAGCTTTCCAGGGCGTTATCAGCAGTTGGGAGCGTGACCATCTGCTGCTGAAGGTGTGAGCGACAGCTACGCCTTTGCTCAGAGTTGGTATGCGGCGACCGCCCATGCCGCTCCAACTCATGCCGCTCTTGGCGGCGATACGCAGGCCGATGTTGCCATCATAGGCGGCGGCGCCACCGGGCTGTCGGCGGCGCTGCATCTTGCGCAGCGTGGAGCCAGCGTGGTGCTGCTGGAAGCCGGTTGTATCGGGCACGGCGCATCGGGTCGCAACGGTGGCCAGATCATTCCGGGCTTGCGGCTGGGAGCAGCCGATCTGGTGGCGCGCTTCGGGGCGGAGCAGGGCGGTGCGCTGTTCCGCCTCGCCCTGACCGCCCGCGATCTTGTGGTCGATCTGGTGGCGCGGCACGGCATTGAGTGCGACCTGGCGCTCACTGGCCACCTCACCATCGCCGTGAGGCCACGCGAGCTTGAATATTTTGCCCGCGAAACCGAAGTGGCGTCGCGGCTTGGTTATCACGGCCTGTCGGTGCTCGATTCGAACGCCGCGCGGGCGGCGGTAGCCACTCCCAGCCACGGCGCGCTGCTCGACGCCGGCGGCGGCCATTTCCACACATTGAATTACACGCTAGGCCTCGCCCGCGCCGCTGCGGCGGCCGGCGCGCATCTACATGAAGCCAGCCCGGTAAAGCGACTGGAACGGCGGGCAGGGCGTATGGCGGTGCACACGCCCACCGGCATCGTCACCGCTGCGCAAGTGATCGTGGCCGGCGACGCCTTGCTCGGGCCGCTCGATGCCCGGGTCCACAGCCGCATTATGCCGGTGGCCAATTATATCGTTACCACAGATGTGCTGCCCGATGGCGGCACTGGTCTTATCCCTGAGAACCAAGCTGTGAGTGACAGCCGTTTCGTGGTCAATTATTTCCGACGCACGCCCGATGGCCGACTAATGTTCGGTGGAGGTGAACGCTACAGTCCCTACCCTCCAGCCGACATGGCGGCTTTCGTACGGCCCTACTTGGAACGCAGTTTCCCGATGCTGGCTGGCATCGGAATCTCCCATGCCTGGGGTGGCCTTGTTTCGATCACCCGCAGCCGTTTGCCCGACATTGGCCGAAAGGGGGCGCTGTCGTGGGCGCACGGTTACTCGGGCCAGGGGGCGGTGCTCTCCACCTTGGGCGGCGCGATGCTCGCTGAAGCCGTACTGGGCGAGACAGCTTCCTTCAACCAGTTCGCTGCCGTGGCCCCTTCGGGCTTCCCCGGCGGCACACTCTTGCGAGGCCCGTTGCACATGCTCGGCATGCTTTGGTACGCCCTGCGCGATCGTGTGGGTTGACCAGGATTGTGTTTCGTTGATGGACGACGCGAAAAAAATCCTGAGCTTATGCTCACGGCTTTCCTCTGCATTGGAGAGACCTTGGCGATTCGTTGAACGAATCAGGTGCGAGGCTGCGGAGACGCTGCTGCCTCCTCAACCAAAGCCAGCATGCGAAGCGAGCGGTTCACCAAGGAAGGGTCAGTGCAATTGGGAAGGATGCGCTTCTGGCGACGTAAAAAAATGCAGCAGCGCGAAAAAATGAATTGACGAGACGAGCCGAGCCGAACATATGGCGCCTCCGGTCGACGACGAACCCACCGCTCAGGTCCATTGGATGAGAGCAAAGTGTTTGCCGCCGACCTCGAACAAGACGCTGGTCAGTGTCCTGGTTTTCCGGGGGACTGGTCGGTTTTGCTCTTTCTCATTGTAGGTTAAAATGAAGGGACATGTGGGCGGCGGTCCACGGTTCGGGATTTCAGGTTCCGAATACCGTGGTTAAACCGAAGCTTATATGTC
>CALRNJ020000022.1:0-5714 GCA_943369475.1 Sphingomonas paucimobilis
AACACCCCTTCGACGTGACGGCGAAACAGGGCGCTGGCCGACAAGCCGACAATCAGCAGTCCGCCGATGACCCACGCCAACATGGCCAGCGCAAAGCGCATTCGCAGGCTGGACTGGCCGCCACCGGTCATCATGGTTCCAGCCTGTAACCCAACCCGCGCACGGTGGTGATGGCGCCAACGCCGAGCTTGCGACGCAGCCGACTGACCTGGACTTCGAGCGTGTTCCAGTCCCGCTCGGCCTCCAGCGGATAGAGGCGCTCCAGCAGATCCGCCTGCGACAGGATATGGCCGGGACGGCGCATGAACGCCTCCAGCAGGCGATATTCCTGCCGGGACAGGTCGATGCGGGCGCCAGCATGTGTGGCAAAGCGCGCGACAGGGTCCAGCGCCAGATCGCCGGCTTTCAGCATGGGCGCGCCCTGGTCTTCATGACGGCGGATCTGGGCGTGCAGGCGGGCAATCAGTTCTTCCGAATGCACCGGTTTGACCACGAAATCATCAGCACCCGCATTCAGGCCCTCAACCTTTTCCTGCCAGTTGCCGCGGGCAGTCAGGATGATGACGGGCACCCTGATGCCGCGGGCGCGCCAGTGGCGCAGCACGTTGAGGCCGTCGATGCCCGGCAGGCCCAGATCGAGGATGATGGCGCTGTGCGCGTCGAGATCGGGCCAATCCAGCGCATGGGTGCCATCGGCAGCGCGATCGACGGCAAACCCTGCTGCCGTCAACCGCTTTGCCAGGCGGCCCGCCAGATCCACATCGTCTTCCACAAGCAACAGGCGCATCGGCCACGTCTCCATCGCGGCAACCATGCCGCCGGAATCTTGCAACAGGCTGACAGATTGTCAGGTTCGTGCAAGCTCGTGCTGCAACATGGACGGCATGTTCAGACAAGCCGCCCCCTTAATCGTTGCTGCCGCGCTGGCTGGGTGCGGTCAGGCGTCACCCGACCCGGCCCCGCAACAGCTGCCGCGTGTCACAGCGCGGACGGCCGCCGCCGCTGCGGCCACTGAAATGACGTTGGCGCAGTTGCCGGCCACCGTGGTGCAGCCGCCCGGCGCCCGGATTGCGGTGGCCACGCCCTTTGCCGGCCTGGTGCGATCTGTGCACGTGCAACCCGGCCAGGCCGTGCGCAAGGGCCAGTTGCTGGCTGTTGTCGTGAGCCGTGACGCCATGGGCCTTTCAGCCGAATTGGCACAGGCAGAAGCCCGACATCGCCTGACATCGGCCGAAGCCGCGCGCATGGCCGAGCTGGCACGGGCCGGCGTTGTTGCCGGCAGCCGGGCCGACGCCGCAGCAACAGCCAGTAACGAGGATGACATCAGCGTCCGGGCCGCTCGCTCCATGCTGGATCAGGCCAATGTTGGCCGCGACGGAACCATCAGGCTGCTCGCGCCAATTGCCGGACGCGTTGTGAGCATGGCTATGGATGCCGGTGCCGCTCTGGACGGCACGAGCGCACCGATCATTATCGAACGCGAAGGCAGCTGCTGGCTGGCTGTGCAGATCCCCGAGCGATTGGCATCGGAAATTCGGGCAGGTCTGCCCGTTAGCACTGAGGAAGGCCAGTCGGGCCGGCTGGAAACAGTCGCTACGTCCCTCGATCCGACCACGCGAGCATTTGCGGCGCGAGCGCGGTTGACCGACGGTGGTGTATCACTTGTCAGCGGCCGACTGTTGCGGCTGACCATCCATGCAGCAGCGCCGACAGGGGCGGTCAATGTACCGGCGGCAGCGGTCGCCACCGAAAATGGTCGCGAGCTCGTGTACGTGAAAACCGGCGCCGGCTTTGTCGCCCGGTCTGTGAGCCGCGTGGGCAGCGGCGATCCGGCAGTGATCGTGGCTGGGCTCAAGGCCGGCGAAACCGTGGCCATCAGCAACCTGCCCGAATTGCGCGCGGCGGTGCAGCCTTGATGTTGCAGCGTCTTGTCGACACGGCCCTCGCCCGGCGCTGGATCACGGCAGTGCTTGCGTTGCTGGTGGCCGTGGCTGGCGTGTGGAGTTTCATCACGCTGCCCATCGATGCCTTCCCCGAAATCGCGCCCACGCAGGTGAAATTGATCCTGAAGGCGCCGGGGATGACGCCCGAGGAGGTGGAAGCGCGGGTCATCACGCCGATCGAACAGCAGATGCTGGGCATGCCCGATCAGCAGATGCTGCGATCGGTGGCCAAATACGCCATTGCCGATATCACCATCAGCTTTTCGGATGCGGCCGATATCTATTGGGCGCGGGCGCAGGTTGCAGAGCGCTTTGCCGCCGTTGCCGGTGAACTGCCGCCGGGTGTTTCAGGCGGGCTGGCACCGATTTCCACGCCTTTGAGCGACATCTTCATGTTTACGCTCGACGGCCCGCAAAGCCTGGCGGAACGACGGCGCGTACTGGATTATGTCGTGCGACCCGGCCTTCGCACCGTGCCCGGTGTTGCGGATGTCAACGTGCTGGGCGGCCGTGTCGAAACCTTTGAAGTGGTCCCCGACATGGCAGCGCTGGCTGCGGCCGGCGTCGATCTCGACCAACTGCGCGCCGCGATCGAGGCAGGCAACCGCAACGACGGTGCCGGCCGAGCGGCAGCAGGGGAGTCGACCTTGATTGTGCGGGCGGTCGGCGCTGTGGTGACCCTGGATGATCTAGGGGCCACCGTAATCCGGGCGACGCCGTCCGGCCCGCTGCGCGTGCGCGATGTGGCCCAGGTGCGGATCGGCAGCCTCGCACGTTATGGCGCCGTGACCGCTGGCGGTAAGAGCGAGACCGTTCAGGCCGTAGTGATCGGCCTGCGCGGCGCCAACGCGGCCGAAGTGGTGGCCGGCGTCAAGGCACGGCTTGCCGAGCTGGAACCGGGCCTGCCGGCGGGCATGAAGGTCGATGTGTTCTATGATCGGTCCGAACTGATTGACCATGCCGTCGGCACTGTCGAGGAAGCCTTGCTGGAAGCAGCGGTCCTGGTCATCGTGCTGCTGCTGCTGTTTCTGGGCGATTGGCGGGCGGCTTTGGTTGTGACGGCGGCACTGCCGATGGCGGCGCTGATCACCTTCATCCTGATGCGCAGCTTTGGCCTGACCGCCAACCTGATGAGCCTGGGCGGCCTGGCCATAGCCATCGGCCTGCTCGTCGACGGCGCGGTGGTGGTGGTGGAGAATATCGTCGAGCATCTGGCGCGCAGTGACGCCGGATCACGCTCGTTGCGGGTCGGGCTGGCCACGGGCGAGGTGATTCAGCCGGTGGCATCAGGCATCGTCATCATCATCCTGGTGTTCCTGCCGCTGCTGGCGCTGGAGGGGCTCGAAGGCAAATTGTTTGCGCCCGTGGCCGTCACCATCGTGCTGGCGCTGGCCGCATCCCTGCTGCTGGCGCTCACGCTGATACCGATGCTGTCCGATCTGGCGCTCAAGGCACATGGCGAGGGTGAAGAGCCTTGGCTTATGCGAAAGCTGAATCCGGCCTATGCCCGGTTGCTCGCCACCGCGCGCGGCCACCAGCGTCTGGTTGTCGGCTTTGCGGTTGTGGCGCTGGCATTTGCCGGCTTTGCTTACACGCAGGTTGGCAAGATCTTCCTGCCGACGCTGGATGAAGGCGCCGTGCTGGTGCAGCTGGCCAAGCATCCGTCCGTCGGCTTGCAGCACAGCATTGATGGCGATTTGGCGGTGCAGAAAAGCGTGCTGGCCGCGGTGCCCGAAGTGACCGGCGCTTATGCCCGGCTGGGTGCGGACGAACTCGGCCTTGATCCGATGGCACTGAACGAAACGGACATGTTCCTTGCGCTGAAACCGCGGGCTGAATGGACCGTGCCTGACAAGGCGGCGTTAACAGAAAAGATCCGCACCGCGCTGGCCGCCCATCCCGGCATCGAGCCAAGCTATACCCAGCCGATCGAGATGCGCGTGTCGGAAATGCTGACGGGCAGCCGGGGCGATCTGGCCGTGAAGATCTTTGGACCCGACCTTGCCGAGCTGTCGCGCCTGGCCGGTGCGGTTGCTGCCCGGCTGCGGAGCACGCCCGGCGCAACCGAAGTGATTACCGTTGCCGATGACAGTGTCGATTATCTGCAGATGGGCATCGACCGGGAGGCCACCGGCCGCGCCGGATTGACCGTTACCCAGGTTCAGGATGTGCTGCGCGCCCAGCTGGAAGGTCTGCCGGCCGGCAGCGTGACGCAGGGGCTGCGCCGTGTGCCGGTGATGATCAATGCCGGCGCTGCAACGGCAGCCGATGGCACCGCAGCGCTGGTCGATACGCCTTTGATCGGGGCCGCCGGCCAGCAGGTGCGCGCCGGCGATGTTGCCGTGGCGGCGCGCGTCGCCGGCCCGGTGAAGCTAGAGCATGAGAATGGCTCGCGCTTTGCCCTGGTGCAGGCATTTGTTTCGGGCCGGGACATCGTTGGCTATGTGGCCGATGCGCAAGCCCGGATTGCTACGGAAGTACCCCTGCCGCAGGGTTATCGCATCGTATGGGGCGGCCAGTTCGAGAACCAGCAGCGGGCCGCTGACCGCCTGTCGTTGGTGCTGCCGGTTGCCCTGGCGCTGATCCTGGCGCTGCTGGTGATCACCTTCCGGGCCCTGCGGCCGGCCGTGCTGATCTTACTGATGATCCCCTTTGCGATGGTTGGCGGGATTCTCGCGCTTTGGGCTAGCGGCGAATATCTGTCGGTGCCAGCTTCGGTGGGCTTCATCGCGCTGTTGGGCATCGCCGTGCTCAACGGGCTGGTGATGGTCAGCTACATCCGCCAGCTCCGCGCAGAAGGCCTGCCGTTGGCGCAGGCTGTCGATCAAGGCGCCCGCCGCCGCCTGCGCCCGGTGCTGATGACCGCCAGCATTGCCGCCTTTGGCCTGGTGCCCTTGCTGTTCGCCACCGGGCCTGGATCGGAAATCCAGAAGCCGCTGGCCATTGTGGTGATCGGCGGCCTGGTCAGCGCCACGCTGCTGACGCTGGTGCTGTTGCCCCTGCTTTATGCCAGATTTGGCGAGGCGGAACCCGCATGAAACCACTTGCTGCCTGTTTGTTGCTGTTGGCCGCGCCTGCGCTGGCCGAACCTGGCCTGCCGCCTGAAGCCGCGGTGGCCGAGGCGCTGGACAATCACCCCAGCGTGCTCGCCGCCCACGCCCGGATCGGAGAAGCGCGCGCCGATGCCCGCATCCTGAGTGTCGGGCCAGAAGAAGTGGTCGTGCAGGGCACGGTCCAGCGCCGCGATGTGCGCGGGGTTGGGTTGGTGCCCGAATATGATCTTCAGTTCACCCGCCCCATTCGTCAGCCCGGCAAAGGGGCGCTCGATCGCCGTGCAGGCGCTGCCGCTATTCGAGGCGCTGACAATCGCGCTGATGATGCCCGCCATCAGGCCGCGCTTGTGTTGTCACGGCAATGGTGGGCCTGGCTGGGCGCTGCCGCAGAACAGCGCACGTTGAACGAGGCCGCGCAGATCATGGCGACAGCCGTATCGGCGACAAAGCAGCGACTGAACCTGCGTGATGCCAGCCCGCTGGAGCTTGACCAGGCGCAGGCAGCAGAAGCCGCCGTGCGCGCGGCATGGTTGCAGGCGCAGGCTCGTGCTGCTGCTGCCCGTGCCGTGCTGGCCGCCACGTTTCCCGACTTGCCGCTGCCGCAAAGCGCACCACCGTTGCCCGAACCAGCGTTGCCCGCCGAGGGGCCGGCAAAGCTGGCGCTGCTGGTGGTGGAACGCAGCCACGAGATCGGGGCTTCGGCCGCTGATCTGGACCG
>CALRNJ020000023.1:0-4515 GCA_943369475.1 Sphingomonas paucimobilis
CCTCTACGAAATCCCCGGACCAGATATGCCGGTCAAGCAATGCAGCCGTTGGAACACCCTCGTCGATCGCGCTGCCGCCCTCCAACGTGGCAGCGCGCCAAAATGCTCCGATCAAAGGGAAAGGGATGCAGTATGAAACCAGCTAGTTGTAGGTCATCACGATGCCGTTGCCGTCCCAGTAGAGGATCTTCAGCCGGTCGCCGCGACGCGCACGAAAGATCAGGACCAGCCCCTGCGTGGGCGCAAAGCCCAGCGCGATCTGGGCATAGGCGGCAAGTCCATCATGGCCGCGGCGAAAGTCGATCGGCCGGGTGGCCACCATGATCCGCAGACCTGGGTCTTCCAACGGCGTCACAGCGAAGTCCGCAACGCCGCGACAAGAGCGGCCGCCTCGCGCGCTGGAAAGCCGGCGGGAACGTGCAGCGTCACTTCGCCAACGGAAATCCGCAACTCTGGTGCTGCGTGGCTTACGGCCAATGCACTCGTCGACGGTTCGGGCGATAACGAAATCGGCACGAATGCCGGCATATCTCGGTCAGCGAGCGCCAGCCCACCTTTGCGGGCAAGAGAGCGCCAGGCCGAAATATGATGGGGCAGCAATCTATAGCGCGCTGCCACCTCGCTCACCTTGGCGCCAGGCTGCAGCGTCTCGGCCACAATCCTCGCCTTCAGATCGTCGGGCCAGCGACGCCGACCCGTCGGACCAGGCACAACCTCCATCGGCCGCGCCCGGTTCGTAGCATACATCGATAGCTCAGTTTGTAGGTCCATAGCCCACGCCTTCCGTCAAATCAGACGAGGCGCGTGCCACAATCAGGCGAGCGCAGAAACCGCGGTGCCCAGACACCGCTTACGAAGAAATCATGCGGATCCGCAAGTGGGCGGCGATTTCCGGAATGGCAACTCCCTGCGCATCCATTCTCGCAAACGCCTCATCGGAAAGGCCGTTTTCATGGTTGTGATACGACAAGCAGGCATCACGCGGATCGCGCGCGACATGGATGTAGAGCGTATCGTCGTGCGAAGGCATCGAGCTAGGGGTGCATCTGCATTACCGGTGCCGGCGCTGCGGATTGCAGCATCAGCATTGAAACGATGCGCTGGGTCCAGGTGGTGCCGCATTTGGGTGCGGTGCACACGATGATATCACCGGGCCGCGCCTCCAGCCGATCCCAGACACGGCTATCAGCGTGCCAACTGCGCATGACGCGTTCGGCTTTGCGCATCAGCATCATTGTTCCCTTGGTTTGGCCAGAGCTTAGCGCGACGCGGCGCAGAAGCCAGCCACCAGTTTGCGGCCAGAGCGATGGCCTGCTTATCCTCACCAAATTGGCGCTTGATAGGGCGCCGTGGCGGATTGATACTTTCTAGATCGGTCAAGGCGGCGAGGGGGGATGTTATGGCAACGGCAATGACGACAAGCGCGTTGGACATCAGGCCGTTGACGCCGGCCATCGGCGCAGAGATTCACGGAGTTGATCTGGCATCGCCCGATATTGCGGCACAAGTGCCGGCGATCCGGGCAGCCCTGCTCACCCACAAGGTTATCTTCTTGCGCGATCAGCACATCACGGCGGCTCAGCATATCGAATTTGCCCGCCACTTCGGTGATCTCGAAATCCACCCGGCCACGCCGAAGGACCAGCCCAACCCCGAAATCCTGCGCATCGCGCACGGGCCGGACAGCCGGGGCACCGAAAACGCGTGGCACAGCGACGTGACCTGGCGCGAGCGGCCCTCGCTCGGATCTATCCTGCGCGCCATTGAGGTGCCGGAAGTGGGCGGCGACACGCTGTTTGTCGACATGCACCTGGCCTTCCTGTCGCTCAGCCCCGAAATGCAGCGCATCGCCCGCAGCCTCAATGCGGTGCATGATATCGCCCGGGTGTTTGCCAGGAAGCTGGGCAAGGCGCCGGAGGAATTGCACGCCAAATATCCGCCGCAGTCCCACCCGGTGGTGCGCACCCACCCCGAAACTGGCGCGCCGACGCTGTTCGTAAACGGTGGCTTCACGAGCCATATCGAGGGCTTGAGCCCGCTGGAAAGCGAGAGCCTGCTGGCGCATTTCTATGCCACGGTCAGCAACCCCGAACGCCAGTGCCGTTTCCGCTGGAAGCCGGGCAGCATCGCCTTCTGGGACAATCGCGCCACCCAGCATTTCGCCGCTAGCGATTATTTCCCCGCCCGCCGCGTGATGGAACGCGTCACCATCGCCGGTTGCAAGCCCTTCCACGATCCGGCACGGGGCTGAGGTGCCAACTTCCTTTGTAAGGGACAGGACATCGTGAAATTCCCCGTAATGGCAGCCCCGCTGTTTCTGCTGGTGGTTGGCTGCGCGGCTAGGGACGGCATGGTGGCCAGCAATCTGCCGCCGAAGTCCCGTTTTGTTTCCCTGGGCAGTTCCTTTGCGGCTGGGGTAGGAATTGGCCAAATGCAGGCCACCAAACAGTCTCGTTGTGGTCGCACGGTGAACAATTATGCAACGTTGCTTGCGGCGCGGCGCAATCTTGATCTGATTGATGTCAGCTGCGGCGGCGCCACCACCGAACATGTGCTCGGCCCTTGGAACGAGCTGCCGGCTCAGATCGATGCGGTCACCAGAGATGCGCGGTTGGTTTCAATCACTATCGGCGGGAATGATCTGCGCTTTGTTGCCTGGCTGCGTGCCGGAAGCTGTCGCGCCGGGGCTGTTGCAGGACCGTGTGGATCAGTCCCGCTGCCGGTCGAGGCCGATTATCTCAAGCTTGATCGCAGCCTGCGCGCCATCGCTGCTGAGGTCCGCCGCCGGGCACCGGCAGCCCGGCTGGTATTCGTGCCATATGTGGCAATGAATTCCGAAAAGCCCTGCTCTTTGGAAACAATTTCGGCGCCCGATGCCGCCGAAGCAAGGATCATGGCCCAACGTCTTGCCGCAACGACCCGCGCCGCTGCCCGCGCCAGCCATGCCGACGTGCTTGACGTGGACGTCGCCTCGAAAGGGCACACGCCCTGTTCGCCGGTGCCATGGAGCATGGGCCTTGCCCCCGGCTATCAGCGCTCACAAGGCGCCCCATGGCATCCGAATGCGGCAGGGCATGTCGCCATAGCGGACATGCTTGACAAGCTGCTGGGAAGATCAAAGGGTCATTGAAGTTACCGGGTCGTCTTTGGGTCGGCGATACTGTTCGCAATCAGGATCAGGGTGAAGGTGCGCTCAATTTGCTGATGATTGCGTTACCGCTCTCCGAAACCTACACAAATCTACACATAGCTTATTAAAGCTATGCAGCGAGTTTGTTGTTCGGTTCCTGCTTCACCGAGGCTCGTTTCACGCGGGGCTTGCGCACCACGCCAGAGCGATCCTCTCCACAGGCTGACGCCGCAGAGCTTGCGGCCAGATGTTCCAGATTGCGGGCAGCGTTGAGATCGCGGTCGATCTCGTGCCCGCAGGCGTCGCACCGAAAGATCCGCTGCGACAGCGCCAGTTCGGCCTTGACCGAACCGCAGCAAGAACAAGTCTTGCTTGATGGAAACCAGCGATCCGCGACCACGACAGTCGCGCCATAGAACCGCGCCTTGTAATTGATTTGGCGGCGGAACTCGAAGAATCCGCAGTCCATGATCGATCGGGCGAGATGGCGATTACGGGCCATGCCGCGTACGTTCAGGTCCTCGATGCCAATCCGGCGATAGGTCTTCACCAGCATCGTCGTGGCCTTGTGGGTGGCATCACGCCGGATGGCGGCGATCCGGCTGTGCAGCCGTGCCAGCTTCGCCTTGGCCTTGCGCCGGTTGGCCGAACCTTTGCGCTTGCGCGAGAGCGACCGGCTTGTCCGGCGCAGACGACCAAGCAGCGCCTTGTGCGCCTTTGGCCCGAGGATCAGCGGGCCGTCGCTAAGCGTCGCCAGTGTGGTGATGCCAAGATCAACGCCGACAGCCTCCTTCGGCTGCTCCACCGGCTTGATATCATCGGTCTCGACCATGACGCTGGCGAACCAACGGTCGGCCTCACGGCTGACGGTGACACGCTTTAACGTGCCGGTGAAGCGCACCGTCTCACGCATCCGCACCCAGCCCACGACGGGCAATTTCATCCGTCGGTCATCCACGCGAAACGTGCCGGCTTCGTTGGCGGCACAGAAGCTGTCGCGCACGCCCTGCTTCTTGAACCGGGGATAGCGCCCGCGCTTCTCGAAGAAGGACCGGAAAGCCGCGCCAAGATCGATGATCGCCTCTTGCACGGCGCACTTGGTCACGTCGAACATCCACGCAAACCGCTCCCGCTTCAGGCCGTTCAACTGGCGGCGCAGGCTGGCTTCAGACGGCTGCGGTAATGACGGATCCGTCTTCCGGGCCTCATACTGTTGCTGCCACTCGGCCAACGCCCAGTTCCACGCAAAGCGCGCCACCCCGGAGGCCCGCGCGAAATAGGTTCGTTGCCGGTCGGTCGGGTCCAATGCGATGCGGTGCGCGATCAGCATCACAGCAATGCACGCATTATGTTCCTCTCGTTCAACCGAAAAAACCTGGCCAAAA
>CALRNJ020000024.1:0-4360 GCA_943369475.1 Sphingomonas paucimobilis
CGCCGTGCGCGCCCCAATGGTTGGCTGTTCCAGAGCAAGGCCGCGGTCCTTGCCGAACTCGTGCGCGGGTTCGGGGAGCGACGGGTCAGGGCGCGATGCTCTGACCGATCCGGGAGCCGGGGTGCCCCCGCCGACCCGCGACTGACCAATCCCTACTTCGGTGGGGCCAAGCCGGTTGCGGTGAGGTCCACCGGCAGCCGAAAGGCCTCCAAATCGCCAGAGACACCAGCCCTGGTGGCTGCCTGACTTAAAGCGATAGTGCCCTTTCCAACGGCAGATACTCGGCTACTGTTGGTTTAGATTCACCGATCTCTTTTGGATCGCAGCGCAGAGAGGATGACGGAATGAACGAGATGCCGGCTCATTCCAAGACAGGGCACATCCTTTGGGTCCTCTTCGGGCTTACGGCCCTCGTCCTGGCTAGGCCGGTATTAGCACAACCGGCAGCGCCGACGGTCGATCCCGTCCGCGTGCTGGTGAAGAGGCTCGACCTGGAACGCTACAAGGCAACGATCAAGGGCCTCACCCAGTTCGGTGACCGCCGCCAGGGCACCGCGCGCAACCGCGCTGCGGTCGACTGGATCGAAGGCCAACTGAAGAGCTATGGTTGCACCAACACCGAGCGCCTGAAATACACATTCGGCGAGGAGCGCATTTACCGGGCGCCGCCTGCCGCAGCGGCGCCGGCCCCTTCCGACGAACCGCGCCGGTCGGTCGGCGGCGGGCGCCCGCGCGGTTTCACGGGCAAGACGGGCGTCAACAATGACCCCAATGCCCAGCCCGACGCCCGGCTCAGGGCGCTGAATACACCACCGGCGGTTCCGGGGCCGCGCGAGGCAGTCTACTGCACCAAGATCGGAAGCCGCCATCCGAGCGAGATGTACATCGTCAGCGCGCATATGGACGGCACCGGCTTTGGCGAGGCCGCCAACGACGACGGCTCAGGAACGGCGCTGGTGATGGAACTGGCCCGCGTGTTCAGCAGCCCGGATGTGCAAACGAACAGATCCATCCGCTTCATCCTGTGGAACAATGAAGAGACAGGCCTCAACGCGGCTAAAGCCTATGTTGAGCAACGGGCGGCCCTGCAAGGTAAGGAATGGCCCGCTGGATCCGGCCGCTATCCAGAGCCGAAGTGGCTTGGCGTAATGCAACACGACATGATGCTGTTCGACCATGGCATGCCGCGGGCCGACGGCAGCATGAGTCCGGATCAGCGTCCCGAAGCGGACGTGAACATCGAATTTCAGTCCGCGTCGAAATTTGCCGCTCAGTCCCAGGAGCTGGCTTGGGCGCTGCAAGCGGCGAACGAGCGCTATGCCACGGATTATCCGGCCGTGGTCGGACGCCACATGACCAATACCGACTCCACGCCCTTCATGGACCTGGCGCCAGCCGTCAGCCTGCGAGAGAACGAACGCGGTGCCCAGATTGGCAGCGGCTGGGACCCGCAATGGCACCAACCGACAGACCTTTACGCCACGTACAGCGACAAGGACTTCCTGCTCGGCCTCAACGCGGCGCAGACCACCCTCTCGGCGACGGCACAGTTGGCTGGCGCCACCTTGAGGTAGGCAACATCAATGACTTCGCCCGTAGGATCGCTGAAAGAACGCGAAGATCAGCTCGGAAGATGACCGAGTTTACTGGTCAGAATGCGCCCTATACGAGCCGCTCGCGCTATCTCCAGTTTCGCCCGGAAGTCGTCGTGCTTTGATCAGGTTCGACGAAAGGGAGAACATCTGCGCCTCGGACATTGCCGCCATTTCTATTCGGGCAACGCAATGACGGCTGCTGGCAAGAGCTGACGCTCGGGAGACTGTTCGCGACACGTCGCAAAAAGAGGGCCAGACAGGCATTTGCGCCAACGCCAACTCAGCCCTCATTTAGGGCATTGAAGGGCTTCGGCCGCATCCAGCTGTGTGCGCTTGGCGGGCGCGAACAGCTGAATGCGGTCCTCCGCCAGCCCTTGCGCGTCGCCCCAGCAATTCTTTCGCGCATCGATCCGTGCCGTTGGCGCACTCAGCTTCAGATCGGCCTGGCCATTTCTGGAGATGGTGTTGCCGCGCAGGACGACATCGAACTTGCTGGTCTCGGTTCGGCCGGCGGCGGCGATCTGCCTGTTGCCAAATTCGAGACCAGCGCCGCCTGCGGAAAGCACTCTCCTTTCAGACGCTTGCGCGTCCCCTCCTGAAGTTTGCGACCGGGTTCGTAACCAAGTCCGGTGCCAGTTTTCAGGACGCCCTAAATGCTGCGGGAGGCGAGATGGCCGTGGTGGAGGAAAGCGGTGCGCTCGTGGACAGGACCGTGACGGCGAAGACGTTCGCGGGGCTGCTGCGCAGTACAGAGGCGCTCCAAGCGTTGGTCAAGTATCACCTCTCCCACGCGGAAATCCTAGCAATCGAGAAGTCGATGCGAAAAGAGCGAGACTAGCTGTCGGCGCCGTGTCCGATAGTGCACCCGCTTGCGGCCGCAGCACGATCAGCTTGCAGATGTGTTCGACGTGACCCATTGGATCTGCATGGGCCCACGACAGTCGGAACCTGTGACAGAAGGAAATCGACATGGACAGCGCAGACATGATCGAGCTTTCGGCAAGCGCGGCCGTAGCGGCAATGCGGGCAGGCGAGATATCGGCTCTGGATTATGCCAATGCGCTGCTGGACCGTTGTGCGGTCGGTGCCGCGCTCAATGCGTTCATCACGCTTGATCCGGTAGCGGTGCGCGCTGCGGCGCGGGCAGCCGATGCGTACCGGGCGGCTGGCGGCGTGCTGGGTCCACTGCACGGCCTGCCCATTCCGGTGAAGGACAGCGTCAACACCGCCGGCATCGAAACGACGGTGGGAACCCGGGCGCTGCGTGGCTGGATACCGGCGCATGACGCCACCATCGTCGCCCGACTGAAAGCGGCCGGCGCCATCGTGCTGGGCAAAACCAATATCCACGAACTGTCGTTTGGGTGGACCAGCAACAATCTGGAATTTGGCGCGGTGCACAACCCCTATGACCCCTCGCGCATTCCAGGCGGCTCTTCGGGCGGGACCGCGGCGGCTGTGGCCGCCCGGATGGCGCCGCTGGGGGTCGCAGAAGATACGCAAGGCTCCATCCGGGTGCCGGCGGCGCTGTGCGGCATTGCCGGCTTCAGGCCAACCACGGGGCGTTATACCACCGATGGCACAGCGCCGATCACTCCGCTCTTCGACCAGATCGGGCCGCACGCCCGCTGGGTTGCCGATCTCGCACTATTTGATGCCGTGGTAACTGGAGAGGATGCGCCGATCATGCCCGCAACACTTGCTGGCCTGCGCATCGGCATCGACCGCAGTTTCTTCTTTGCCGGCATTGATGCGGAAGTGGCCGCGCTGACCAATATGGCGCTGGCCCGGCTCGCCAGGGCGGGTGCAGTGATCGTCGAGGCGCAGGTGCCTGGAATGGACAGGGTCGTGCCGGTGGCCAGTGCGATCCAGGCGCATGATGTCGTACCGGCGCTGGAACGCTATCTGATGGAGTCTGCCGCGCCGGTTGATTTTGAAACCATGTTCGCCAGCGTCAGCGCTGATGTGGCCGGCGTGTTTGCCCAGGTAGGATTGCGCGGTGCGCCATCGGCCATCGCTGACGATGTCTATGCCGCAGCCCGCGACGTGGAACGGCCGGCGCTGCAACGCGCGATGGCGGAGTGGTTTGCTGATCATCGCATCGACGCCATGCTGCTGCCAGCCACGATGGCGCCAGCAACGCCAATAGGCGACGACGCTCATGTCGAGATCGACGGCAGAAATGTGCCCTTTGCCACCGCCATGGCCCGCAACATCAGCCCGGCCAGCACATTGGGCCTGCCGTCGCTGGTGATGCCGTGCGGTTTGACGGCGGGCGGCCTGCCTGTTGCGATCGAATTTGATGGTCCGGCCGGCAGTGATCGCCGACTGCTGGCGATCGGCATGGCGGTAGAGTCGGTGCTCGGCGTACTGCCGGCGCCGATGCTAAACGACCAATCGCCTCGCAAGCCAGAAGCGAAATAGTGCTGCACTTAGCAGCCTTCTAAGCGATCGACGGAAAACATGACTGACTGCGAGCAGCCCAACAGGCACCACGGCCAATTGTCCGTTTGAACACCGGCTTTCGAGCATTTGAGGATCGGCTTGCGGTCAATCCAGACGGCAGCAAGGCGTCCCGAAGCTGCCGTTCGCGCTGTACGGTTGGTGCGACTGCTAGGGCACTATCGCTTTAAGTCAGGCAGCCACCAGGGCTGGTGTCTCTGGCGATTTGGCAGCCTTGCGGCTGCCGGTTGACCTCACCGCGACTGGCTTTGCCCCACCGAAGTAGGGATTGGTCAGTCGCGGGTCGGCGGGGGCACCCCTGC
>CALRNJ020000025.1:0-3837 GCA_943369475.1 Sphingomonas paucimobilis
GCGATCTCATCGAGACCGGCAATGACAGCTGGCGGTTCAAACACCGCAGCTAACCCATTTACGCGGCCCTCCGAAGTCGCCAGCGCGACCATCGAGGGGGGTCAATTTTGCACGCCGGAAAGGGGTCAGTTTTCGACGCCGATTGACAAAGGATAAGCGCAGCGCGCCGCAGGATTGCTCCCCAAACGGCAGCCATTGGGCCGCTGGCGCAATATCAGCTCACGGGCTCTCGCCGATAACGAGCTGACGTTCTTTCGATCGCGGCTTTTCGGCAGCAGCCCTGCGGGCAGCACCAGGCTGATAAGCAAGTGAAGAAATTCCGGCATCAATGTTCGGGTGCTGCAGCGCTTTTGCCAAAGACGCGCCGGAGGTCTTTGGACTCATGACTGCAAGCGCCGGCGATGCTGTACAGATGGCAGGTGCGCAATGGCGTTCGATGGTTGTCAGCCAGGTGACAGGTTGGAACGTTAATGTCTGTATAGGTCAATTGACGGAATTGCTGTCCGTGGCCTCGGAACCAGTTCCGTTTTGACTGGTTAATTGAGCGGACTGGAGATGGAGCCCATGAAGTCGTTGCGCGCTTGGCACGCCATGATCGCCGTTCTGGCCATAGCGGCCTATCTTGCCGAGGATACCGAACCGCTCCATCAGCTGCTCGGCTATGGTGTGATCATTCTGATCGCCCTGCGCCTTTTGATGGCCATGCTTGGCTCTGGGGCACTCGGCCTTCAGCGCTTCTACCCAAAGTTCCATGATCTCAAGCTCGGTACCGTTTTCACGCATCCGGCCATCAGTCGCACATTGCTTCTGGGGATTGCTGTCGCCCTGCTGGGGGTTACAACCACCGGAGTCTTGATGGATCAGGGCAAGACATTGCAATCAATTGAAGCCAGAAGCACGGGCGTTTCGCTTCCAGAATATCTGGTCGCTGGCGATGACGATGCGCGACCTACTGGTGCTGGCGGCGACGAAGTCACTCAGGGCGAAGGCGATGATGAAGAGGGCTTGCTTGGAGAGGTGCATGAATTTCTCGCCAATCTCCTGATTGGCCTCGTTGCGCTGCACGTGAGCTATCTCATCCTGTTCAAATGGCCTCTAGCTCGCTTCATGCTGTTTGTCTGGAAGCCACAAAATGCAATACAAACAGAGTCCTAGTTCCTAAGCCCGGTATGCACCGGTTGCGAACGCTTGATGCTGAGATTGAACATATTGCCGCACATACGGTCGAGCCAATGATTGAAGGGAGACCTGTCTTCAGCCTTGCCATGGGTCGGCGCGACAATGCCCCGTTGGGAATAGCCGGCAGATGAGTGGGAATCAGCTACAGTAAGAACACCGACTGCAACGATTGTGGGGATGGCAGAGCACATGAGGCCGCATGAAGAATTCCATCTGGTGTCCCGCATTGGCTGGCTGCGAGCGGCTGTTCTGGGTGCCAATGATGGCATCGTCTCCACCGCCAGCCTGATTTTGGGCGTGGCTGCCGCCGGGGCCGATCGACAAGCGCTGCTGGTGGCCGGGGTCGCCGGGCTGGTCGCAGGTGCCATGTCGATGGCAGCCGGCGAATATGTCTCCGTCAGTTCCCAGTCCGACACTGAAGAGGCGGATCTTGCGCGCGAACGGGCCGAACTGGCGGCGGATCCGGATCATGAGCTGCAAGAGTTGGCGGCCATTTACAGGGCGCGCGGGGTAGACGCGGAAACCGCCGCACGCGTGGCCAGCCAGATGATGACGCATGATGCCATCGGCGCCCATGCGCGCGACGAACTGCACATCACGGCCACCACAGCAGCACAGCCGGTGCTGGCGGCGTTGGCATCAGCCGGCACCTTCACGGTGGGTGCCGCATTTCCGCTCGCGTTGGCCGCAGTACTGCCGATGGATTGGATGGTGGTCGGCGAAGCGGCCGGCTCGATCCTGTTCCTCGCCTTGCTGGGGGCCGTGGGTGCGCGGGCCGGCGGAGCGGCGGCGCTTAAACCTGTAAGCCGGGTGGTATTCTGGGGGGCGCTTGCCATGGCGCTCACTGCCTGCATTGGCCGGCTGGTGGGCACGGCGGTATAGCGACGGGCCCAGCCATGAATCTCATCGGCTTTGCACTTGCCGTGCTGCTGATCGAGCTGACTCCCGGCCCCAACATGGCTTGGCTTGCCGGCTTGTCAGCCACTGAAGGCAGACGGCCCGGCCTCGCGGCTGTTGCTGGCATCGCCTTGGGGTTATTGGCCAACGGGATGCTCGCGGCCCTGGGTCTTGCAGCCCTGCTGGAAGCCGAACCGCGGCTCTGGATCGCGCTGCGACTGACGGGTGCGGCAATGATGATATGGTTGGCGATCGAGGCCTGGCGCGGGCCCGGCCAGTCTGCAGCGCCGTTGCCACCCGACCGCACCGCGTGGCGAGCCTTTCTCGCGGGCGGCTTGATCAACCTGCTCAATCCCAAGGCCTATGTGTTCTTCGTGGTGGTGGCACCCCAGTTCCTGAACGGCGGCACACTAAAGCTTGGTAACGCCATGCTGCTGGCAGTCATCAGCGCCACGGTTGCCACGCTTATCCATATCGGAATCGTTGCGGCAGGCAGCCGGGCCCACGTGTGGCTAAACGATCCGTCCCGAACAAAGATGGTCCGCCGTGCCTTTGCCCTGGTAATGCTGGGCGTGGCGATATCGTTCCTGCTGCCGGAATTCGGGTAAGTTCCAGCGCCTGGTGGCCGGCCATCGGCTCCAAATCATCTGCTTGCCATCAAGTGAAATCAGCGAACGGCCACCCGCCTGCGATACGGCCACATCCGGCGCATCGTGTCGTCTTTCCACCAATAGTGATGCGCAAGGGCTGCAGCCGCGTGCAGTCCGATCAGCCAATAGCCCACGCTGCCGGCGGTTTCGTGGATCTCCTTGATGCTGCTGGCCAGCGCCTTGTCTGGCCCTATCAGCGGCGGCAGGCCGAGTCCGAAAAACGGAATTGGCTTGCCGCTCGCGCTCAGGATCGCCCAACCGGCCAACGGCATCCCGAGCATCAACCCGTAAAGCGCCAGCTGCACCCCGCGTGCGGACCAACTTTGCCAGGCCGGCGGCGCCGGAGTGATTGGCGGGGCCTTGGCCAGCAACCGTACGACAATGCGCACGATCACTAAAGCCAGCACGCTCAGGCCCAGCATGAAGTGCCAGCTCTTGAAGCCTTCGCGGATGTCACTGCCCTTGAGGAAAAATGTTCGTAGCTCGATGGAGGCATATGTCGCGGCGATCAGCAGCAGCATGCCCCAATGCAAAATGATGGAAGCGCGCGGATAACTGCGGATGATATTCATTGGCCTGGCTCCTCGGCATGCATCCAGAGTGTGTGGCTGTCGACACGCAGGCGTGTGATGGCTTCCAAGGCAGCGCTGCGGGCCCTTACCTCGTCCAGGGCGGCGTCACGGGCGAGACGTTCGGCCACAAGCCGATCTGCCAGATCAATGCCGCCCAGTTTGTGGCCATCGCGCTGGCGCATCGCAGCATCGGTTGCGGCTTCGGCGGCCTTTTGCGCCTGTTCCCAGGCCTTGAGATAACCGGTAGCCAACGCGGCATCTTCGGCCGCCATGGCATTGATGGCGATGCGCGTGGCAGAAAGCTCGGCCGCGGCAGACGCGCTGGCCGCGGCGGCGCGATCGACAGCAGCAGCGCGTGCGCGGCCACCGAGCGACATGGCGATCACCAGCCCCACCCCCTTTTCGTTGCCGCCCTGTTCGGAAAAGGCGCGCAGGCCGATGCTGGGATCGGCAACCCGGTTGCGGGCGGCCCGCGCCTTCAGGGCTTCGGCCCGGTCCAGATCAGCGGCCGAAGCCCCGATCTCGTGGCTGCGTTCCAC
>CALRNJ020000026.1:0-3260 GCA_943369475.1 Sphingomonas paucimobilis
GCATTTCTCGCTGAAGATGCGCGCCGCACCACGGTCAACATGAACGAGCTTGCCCCTTCGCTCAGCGCGGGTTCGGCCTCGACCGCCAGGGGAACCGCCGTGTTTCTGACATCAGACCCGGACGTCGCGCCGCCTGCACTGCTGCACAATCTCAAACATAATCAGGTTCTCCATGAGGAGAATATCCTCCTGACCGTTCGCAACTCGACGCGCCCCTATATTGATCCTGCCGAGCGCATGACTCTGGAACGTATTGATGGCAGATTTGCCCGCGTCACGCTGAATTATGGCTATATGGAAACGCCAGATGTGCCGAGCGATCTGCACGGCGATGGACGGCTTCCGGTGCGTGCGGCGGGCACGTCCTTCTTTGTCAGCCGCAATTCGCTTTCGCCCAGCGCGGAGGTCGGCCTCCCCTTGTGGCAGGCCATCGTCTACAGTTTCCTGCATCGCAATGCAGCAGACCCCACCGCCTTTTTCCAGATACCGCCCGAGCGTGTTGTTGAGCTCGGGTCACGTGTCCGCGTCTGACGTGGGTGCTTGACGTGCGGTCCGGTGCATCAAAGCGAGGGTGGCTGCTGTCGGCATCGTTCCTGGTCGCCGGTCTGACGGCATTGGGACTCGTGGTTCCGGGCTTTGGCACAGCCAATCTCGCGCTGCTGTTCCTGCTGCCGGTGGTTGCAGCCGCATCGGGCGTGGGGCGGCGCGCTGGTATCCCTTTTGCCTTAATCGCCGGGGCTGCGTTCAACTTTGTCGCGCTTGAACCGCGCCTGACATTTCATATTGCGCGCGCCAGCGATCTGGTGACGCTGGCGGTTTATGCGCTCGTTGCCCTGCTCACGGCCTCGGTTGCCGCGCGGCTGGCAGAGGCAGGAGAAGCGGCGCGCGCCGAGGCCCGAAACAGCGCAGCGCTGTCCGGTCTGGCCCAGCGTCTGCTCACACTCAATAACCGCGCCTCTGTCCTCGCGGTTGCCGGCGAGGCGATGGGCCAGGTGATAGACGTACCATGCATGCTTGTGGAAACCGTTGAGGATCTCGAAATCGCCGGCCCTGCGGATGATGCTGCCGCGCGTTGGGCCATGGCGCACCGGGACGTCGCCGGCAAAGGATCGCCGATGCTTGCCGCTGCTTCAGCCTTTTATGTGGCGGCGCGGGCGGGCCATCGGAGCCTGATCGTCAAGGTGTCGGGCGAAGCCCCGGATGTGAAGGCGCTTTCATTGCTCCGCACGATGATCGACGAAACAGCGGACACGCTTGACCGGTTGGACCTGACGCACAGGGAAGCAGAGGACCGGCAACGCGCCGAGGCCAACGCCATGCGGGAAGCGTTGTTCGCGTCTATCGGTCACGATTTGCGAACCCCACTGGCTAGCCTGCGGGCTGGCCTTGAAACATTGGCAGGGGTGGATCCGTCCCAGCTGGAGCTCGTGCGGCAGGATGCCTTGAGACTGGAGCAGACCCTGTTCAGCTTGCTGGAACTGGCCCGCCTGCAATCAACCACCGAACCGCCGGCAATTGAAGCGATTGACCTGACGGACACGATTGCCGCTGCCGTCGATGCCATGCCCGCAGCAGTTCGCAGCCGGGTCCAGATCGACATCGCGCCGGGCACGCCGCTGGTCGCCAGCAATGCGGTGATGCTGCACCACATCACGATGAACCTGATCGACAATGCGGCAAAATACAGCCCTGAAGGGTCCGCAATCGGGGTTTGCGTTGCGGGCAACAGTTCAGGCGGGGCCATCTTGTCCGTTGTTGATTCCGGCGCGGGCCTTGCTGACGACGCCCAAGACCTGTTTGGCCTGTTCCGGCGCGGCAAGAATGCGGACAGCGCGCCGGGATCGGGTGTCGGGCTTGCCGTCGTTGATGCCTTTGCGCGAGCTATTGGGCATGGCGTCAATGTGTCGAACCGAACCGACGGTCGCGGGTCTGTCTTTTCCGTCACCATCCCCGGCTTTGCCCGCGCATGACCACCGCCCAGATCCTCATCGTCGATGACGAGCCGCAAATCCGCCGCCTTCTGGAAGCGGCGGTCACTCGTGGCGGTTACCGCACGCTCGCCGCTGCATCGGGGCGGGAGGCGATTCATCTGGCTGAGACGCATTCACCCGATGGCGCACTGGTTGATCTGGGGCTCCCCGACCGCGACGGCATCGAACTTATCGCGCGTTTTGCGCGCATGGGCATGGTCGTGATTGTGGTGTCAGCACGCGATGCGACAAGCGAAAAGATCGCAGCCCTCGATTTGGGAGCGGCAGACTATGTGGTCAAACCGTTCGACACCGACGAGTTGCTGGCCCGCCTGCGCGCGGCGCTGCGAACGAAATCAGCAGACATCGAGCAATCTGGTGAAGTTGCCTTTGGTGACGTGGTGATCGATTTCACTGCACGACTGATTCACCGCCAGGGCCAGGAAGTTCGGCTGGCACCCAAGGAATACGCGCTGCTGGAGCTGCTGGCTCGCAACGCCGGAAGGGTCGTGACCCACGCGCAATTGTTGAAGACAGTGTGGGGGCCAGCCCACGAGAATGATGTCGAATATCTTCGTGTCGCCGTTCGCGCCATTCGCAAAAAGCTTGAGGTCGATCCGACCAAACCGCAGCTGATCCGAAATGAACCGGGTATCGGCTATCGGCTCATGATCACTTGAGCGGATGCGATCGATTTCGTTGTCGATGCCCATTCTCTCGCCTGAAAGTGACGCACATGCGCATCTTGCTCTCGACTGCCCTGATCGCCAGCCCGCTGGCGGCGCAGCAAGCCGCGGTACCCACCGCTTCGACGGCCGAGGCGCCGATCTGCACCGATCGGCCAACCAAGTCGAACTTTGCCTGCACGGTGCCCAAGGGGCTCATCCAGATAGAGGCCGATGGCTTCAACTGGCTGCAGAGCAGCAGCGGAGCCGCGCGCAGTGATCAGCTGCTGTTCACCAACCCGACCTTCAAGTTTGGCGTGAGCGACAGCAGTGATGTCCAGCTGAACTGGGTGCCCTTCACCACTGTTCGCAGCCGCGACGCGGTCGGGCGGGTGACAACGCTGTCGGGGGTCGGCGATGTCACGGTGCGCTTCAAGCAGCGGCTTACCAGCGCTGATGGTGCGTTCCAGTTGGCGATCCTGCCGTTCGTCAAGCTGCCGACTGCCAAACTTGGCGTTGGCAATGGCAAAGTCGAAGGCGGCATTGCCGTGCCAATCAACATCAGCGTGCCCGGCGGGTGGACCGTTACGCTGGGACCGCAACTGGATGTGCTCGCCGATTTCGA